>JANQQF010000050.1 GCA_028285035.1 Phycisphaerae bacterium | reverse complement strand
GGAATCCACTGCTACAAGGCCTCGTGGATGCCCGACAAATTCATTCGGGCATGACATGACGGGTTTCATTTTCCGGTGTTTATCTGATTTATCTATAAGCTGTTGAAGCAGCATTGGTAGGCCAGCGCTTGCAGCAATTGGATCAACAAAACAAACGGAAGTTGTCGCTTTTGCCCATCGACGCTTTTGAGGCAAACTGCAATTTCTCGTCCGGAACCAACACTTGCTTGAGGGCAACGGTTTCAGCCGTCAGGCGATCAACAGCCCGGTAGACAGCCCCCATCCCCCCTTGACCAAGCTTTTCCTGAAGGCGATAGCGTCTACTGATGTTAATCTCAATTGCGTTGGACATAATTTAATCCAAACAGCCTATCCTAATTTTTTATGATGGACGGTCTCAATTATAAGTTCATTCATCTAAACTGTCTACACACCCTGTAGCCATCGGGTGTCCACCGCAGTAGACCCCAGCCTCGAAGAGTGGGGCATAAATGTGAAACGGCAGTCGTAAGGTTGAGGGGGAGGTGAGGTGCATTGAATTGTTTGATGGATGGATGGATGTAGTCACAGTTATCTCCTTTTTCAGGCATAGGGAAAGGATAGATCGATGTAAGGAGTGTGTCCGTCCCAAACATACCTCGCTTGACAAAGGGTAGGGGTTGTTGTACAATTGCCCCACTGAACGAAACATTTTTTATTTTTGTTTCACTCAATGATCCAAACCCAAAAGTAGAAATAAAACTTACAAATCAGATGCAAACTATAGAACGAACCTTTTTGATTTTACGCCTTATTGCTCAGGGCAATGGTGAGATTCGTCTAAGTCAAATTGCTAAAAAGCTACATCTTTCAAAAAGCACGATCAGCCGCTTTCTCAATTCGCTTGAAGCGGAAGGGATAGTACGCCGCCTAGACAATAATCGATTTGCATTGGGGCAGCAACTGTATCACCTCACTCAACCAGAAGGCGAATATAGCTGTCTTGTTCAAGCTGCTAAGCCGGCCTTGGAAAGTCTCAACGAAAAAACTGGAGAATCTGTAACACTAAGTGTCTTGAACAATGAAAAAGTGACCTATTTGTTTTATCTGGAAAGTCAATCAGTTGTGCAAGTGGTTGATTGGACTGGAAAATCAGTTCCACTGCATGTCATCTCTTCAGGTAAACTTTTTTTGGCTCAATTGACACAGTTTGACGACACATTTCTCGACAAATATCTGCAACGGCCACTACCTCAGTTCACACCAAAAACCATCACAACGAAAAAAGCATTAATTGCAAATCTAAGTTTGATTCGGAGCCAAGGATATGCACTCAGCGATGAGGAATTTGCCTTGGAGGTCGTTGGTATAGCCGTTCCGATTGTGGATGAAGCAGGCGGAATGATTGCTGCGATTTCAATTTATGGGCCGAAGTATCGATTATCACATATCAACCTTCTATATAGCCAGCTTAATGATTGTAAAGGTCGAATTGAAACACAATTTATTAATTTATGTAAATGATGGAATATATCATTTTTAATGGAGGATTATAGATATGAAAAGATCACCACTCCCCAACAAAATTATTGAATTTATAAAGGCTCAACAGATGTTTTTTGTTGCTACCGCAGCAGCCGATGGGCGTGTTAACGTGTCCCCCAAAGGGCTTGATACACTTCGTATTCTGTCTGAGAACCGCATCATCTGGCTTAATTTGTCAGGAAGTGGTAATGAGACTGCTGCACATGTGCTTGAGAATAATCGTATTACACTGATGTTTTGTGCTTTTGAGGGTCCAGCATTGATTGTGCGTGTTTATGGAAACGCCACTATCATTCACCCACGTGATGAGGCTTGGTCTAAACTAATTACCCTCTTTCCTAAAATGGCAGGGTCACGACAGATTTTTGATATTGAGGTAGAATCTTCGGCAGGATCTTGTGGCTCCGGTGTACCGCTTTATCAATACCTCGGTCAACGTGACGAACTTTTACCTTTCTATGACGAGATGGGCGAAGATGGTGTTAAAAAATATTGGCATAAGAAGAACCTAGTCAGCATCGATGGGAAGCCAACCAACATTTTCGATTAATCTCTTGAAGTTAGTCATATAACAGAATGTAGAATTCAAGCCTGAGTAATTAAACACACGCCCGCTATCGACCACAATGATCTGGCTGGTGACAAAGGCACTGGCGAGAGAGGCAAGATAGAGGGCGATGCCGACGATGTCACCGGGATAGTCCAAGATGCCGCTTGGTCTAAGAGTTCGTTTCCGAAACATACGTCAATGTCACATAATCTGGGTCGTCACTGGGGGTAACTAGAAACGAGCCAAGTCGAATAGGTGACTGTTCCTTTGATTCTGTCTCTAATAGTTTGGCTAGGGTTATCGTGGTCGATAATGCTGGATCGGGACTGCCGAGATAGTGGTGAATCTGCCCCACTGTCCGTTGGCCAGAAAAGGAGAGCTTTAGTCCAGGGGGCAACCGCACCATTTCTAAATTAGGGGCAAATAAGCAATTAATGAATGGCTTAAGTTGACTGCGTGTCGCGACAAACGCATGATCATCAGGCTTAAGTATAGTTGATCCCTGCGGCATAATGACCTCATCACCACGGACCACAAGGGTTACGACTGCGCCCTCTGGCAGCACTAGATCGGACAGCTTTTTCCCTGCAACACGAGCTGAGGGTACCACCGTATAATCAATAATTTCACCATCCACGTGTCGGAGGGCGTTAACCTCAACAGAAAGCGAGGGAGCGGCAGCAGCCGGTTCCCCTATACCCAACCACCGTGCCACGATCGGCAGCGACCACCCCTGTGTCAAGGCAGAGACGAACACAACAAAAAACACGACATTGAAGAGGAGTTCGCCCCCCTCAACTCCGGCCATGAGGGGAAATGTGGCAAGTGTAATGGGGACGGCTCCCTTTAGACCAACCCAAGAAAGAAACATCATCTCTTTCAAACGAAATCGAAATAGAAACACCGAGACTAGCACCCCCAGCGGGCGGGCCACAAAGATCAAGACAAGGGCGATGATCAGTCCCTCAGCGGCAACAGCCACAAGACGGCTGGGGAAGCTCAACAACCCCAGCATCACAAAAAGCATAATTTGACCGAGCCAGGCCGCTGCATCGTGAAAAAGGAAAATTCCACGCCGGAATACAACGAGCCTGTCGCCAACCACGATGCCAGCAATATACACAGCGAGGAAACCACTTCCTTCGAGTACAGCGGCTAAGCCAAATGCGAGTAGACCAAATGAAAATGCCAGAATCGGATACAGGCCGGGATGGTCAAGATTGATTCGGTCAATGGCCCACGCTGCAACACGTCCGACACCGATACCGACCAGAGCACCCACCCCGAATTGGAGTACAAACAAAAGCGAAAGCGCACCCGCTGAATTCGCTGTCCCTGTAATGATCCCAATGAGGCCTACAGTGAGGAAGATGGCCATCGGATCGTTTGAACCACTCTCCACTTCTAGCGTAGCCGTCAATCGTTGCGGCATCTTCAATCTACTTGTTCGAAGAATAGAGAATACGGCTGCCGCGTCAGTGGAGCCAATGATGCCCCCCAGAAGTAGGCCGTGAAGCAGCGATATATCTAAGACCCAGGCCGCTGCCAGCCCGGTCAGTGTTGAGGTAAACAGAACACCCACCGTCGAAAGCGAGAGGGCAGGACGCCAGGCTAGACGGACCGATTCCAAAGATGTACGAAGCCCACCATCAAAAAGAATGAGAGCCAAGGCCACACTGCCAACACTATTTGCAAAGCCATAGTTCTCAAACGGGATACCACCAAGTCCCTCCGAGCCAGCCAACATCCCCACACCCAAAAATAATACCAGAACAGGCATCCCAAACCGTGCGGAGAATTTACTCGACGCGATTCCGATCAAAAGCAGTACACCGGCAACCATTACCACCAAGTTTATAGAAAGCATAGAAGCATCCTATCCTTTTCAGGTCCAACTAATCGTAAAATGATTTAGCGAATAGGTCGTTGCCCATTATAAAATCATTCCCCTAAGTTGTCTATCCCTAGCAAAGGGTGACTTGTCGGAGACTACGGAAACGGGTATGACGAAATGATCAAATGCTCCTAGTTAAACACCCGGCCGCCATCGACCACGATGGTCTGGCCGGTGACAAAGGCACTGGCGGGGGAGGCGAGGTAGAGGGCGGTGCCGACGATGTCGTCGGCGTGGGAGCCGCGCTTGAGGGCACCACGGTCGATGCCGTAGTTTTCGGCATTGGGGACGATGCCTTTGCTGGCTTCAGTGAGGGTGAAGCCGGGGGCAATGGCGTTAACGGCGATGTTGGAGTCGCCCAATTCACGAGCCATCGAGCGGGTCATACTGATGACGCTGCCCTTGCTGGCGACATAGTGCAGCCAGTTGGTCGAGCCGCTGAAAAAGGTGGCCGAGGAGATATTGATGATCCGGCCACCCGCCTCGAACATGTGGGGCACAGCCGCTTTGCTGGTCAGCCAAACGCCCTTGACGTTGACCGCCAGCACCTTGTCCCACTCAGCGGGATCGATTTCCCAAAAGGGCTTGCGAACCAAACCTGCATAGATGGCCGCGTTGTTGACCAGGACATCAATCTGGCCCCATTGATCAAGCACACGTTGTACCATCTGCACTGTGGAGTCGGGGTCAGTAACATTGACGGCCAGGGGGAGGGCTTGCCTGCCTTGCTCGGCAATTAATTGGGCTGTCTCCTGGACACCTGCTTCGTTCAAATCGGCGCAGACGACTCGACAGCCTGCCTCGGCAAAGGCAAGGGCAAAAGCTCGACCTAAGCCACCCGCTGCTCCGGTGATAATCACAACGTTATCAGTTAATTCAAAGTGACTCATTTTTGGATTCCGTTTTTGGTTTGTGGGGCTTTGTTGGGTGTGACGTGATTCTTACCACGAATCTAAATCCGGTTTAAAACGTGATACAGGATGCGTAAATTTGTGGGTCACGTATCACGTTTCATCGGAGAAACATAATGCCATCTCAAAAAGAATACAGCCTCAATCCGCCTGCCCGACCCCATCCCGTTTTGCCTCATCAAAATCCACCTCACGCAAATCGGCCAGAGCGAGCGAAGCGCCTCGTAAATCGGCGTTGATGAGGCTGGCGCGGCGGAGATCGACGCGGTTCAACATCGCGTCACGTAGGTCCGCTAGACCAAAGCGAACCTCTTGTAAGATAGCGTGGAAAAAGGTGGCCCGATGGAACCAGGAGCGGCTGAGGTCGGCGTCGGTAAAGTCCGACTCGCCCATTTGAGCTTCGCGAAAATCCGAGCCACTCATCTTGGCCTTGTAAAGAATGGCCCCCTCTAAGTTGGCCTCCGTCAAATCAGCTTGAAAGAGGTTTTCTCCCTGCAGGTTGGCCCGACTGAGGTTGATATTGTGGTCGCAGTGAGGACATTTCACGATTCATCCTCCTCTTTCTGCGCTTTGGCGACCTGGGCACGACGCTGACGACTTTTCCCCAAGCCCCGGCCCCCACCCATCCCCAACGATTTCAGGGTGCTGCGCTTCTTAAACTCATCTGCTTCCTGCCACCAAGCCAAGGGCAAATCTTTTTCGGCCACCGCCAAAATCTCCTTGACCTCCCACTCCTCCAAATCGAGCTTCTCGGCGATTTCGCCGGGAGTCAATCCCCGCTGGCGGCTATCGTGAACAGCGTTGCTATATTCTAAAACAACGGTTTTATACTTTTTATACAACTCTGGTGAAATTGGCATTGTGTTCCCCTAACTTTTCTCTCGGTGATGGGCACCCACAGGGCAAACCCGAATACATTCAAAACATTCACCCGCAATTTCAGTACTATATCCAATTGCCGCCACGTAGCGGGTCATATCACTACCCAACATGATCATTTTTCGTTTCTCAGCATCCGGCTCTTCCAGGGCCTCATACAACAACTTCTGGAAGCCAACCCGCGTGTAGTCGGCCCGCGTCGAACAACGAATGCGATCGTATTCCCAGTAATCAATTTGCCCTTTATCATCCAGCGATCCAGAGAGACACATTGGACAGATATTTAGACAGGGGGTGGTCTTACTCTCCTGCCACATATCAACACAGGCCGGGGCAGGACAAGCGGCCTCGGTCATCGGTCCATCGGCCTTAAGCGGCATACTGGTCACCACGAGGGAGTAGTAGAGGAAGCCCCACTCTGGATTGAGAATCATCCCCCCAGCCAGTGAGCGAGTGCCCAAACCGGCCAGTTCAGCACATGTCTTGATGCTCAAAGCGGGGTCCCAGCTGCCCGTGGCCATTGTGTAGGTGTTGTAGTCGGTGGCGTAATATTGATGATGTTGCTCAATATACTCGGCTAGACCGACAGCCACGCTTTTTAATTTTTTCAATTTGAAGCTACCGGTCACGCCCATCATTCGCGGATTGGTGGTACGCCACGCTGCGGCCAGGAGCGGCTCGACCCCGACCACAATTACATTGCGGGCTTCAAGCATCAAATCGGAGGGGCGGTGGCCCTCGGGGGTGTGCCGTTTGATCTCCTCGGCATCTGCAATCCCCACTACAACCGCGCCCTTGCTCAAGGCAAAAGCTTTGATGTCCTCCTCTGGGGAATGGTTAGGGTTCGGTTCGTGCACGCCAGAGGTCTCAACCATCTCCTCCGGCTCAGGCCCATTATCATAAAGCGGAATGGCATCACTCATAGGATTTCCTTTCTGTGTAGGTACAGGTAGCAAAGTCGCAGGTCGCAGGGTATCAATATTTTTGCAGCCTTATTACTTTGTCACCTTGTTATCTGGTCACTTTGTTACTCTGTCACGACCGCTGCTTTAGACGGCGATTTCGATCAACGGGACAAACGCGAATACATTCGAAACATTGGCCCGAAATTTCGGTGGAGTTGGCGACGGCGGAGATGTGATGGGAAAATTCGGGACCGTGGATCAAGATTTTTCGGCGATCTGGATCTTCCTCGGTCATCACCTCGGCCAGCATATTGAGTAAACGGGGGCGGGAGTAGTTGGCTCGGGGAGCGCAGCGATGACGGTCGTAGGCCCAATACTCGATTTTTCCCTCCTCATCAACAGAGCCAGACAGACACATCGGGCAGATGTTGATACAAGGGGTGGTGCCATACTGCTCCCACATTTTGAAACAGGACGGATGGGGGCAGACATCTTCCTCCACCGGCCCAGTCGCCGGGAGGGGCATCGAGGTCAAACATAAGCCGATGTAGGGGAAGCCGTGATCGGCGTTGAGGATCATCCCCCCCGCCAACGAGCGGGAGCCCAGCCCAGCCAACTCACCAACAAGCTTAAAACTAAGCACAGGGTCCCAGCCGCCCGAGCCAAGGGCGTACGTCCCATACGGCATCGCATAATAGCCATACTCCGACTCGATGAGCTCGGCGATTTTCCAGGCTACATCTTTGGCCTTGGAAAGCCGATTGTTGCTGACAATCCCCATAATCCGAGGTTCAGGCGTATGCCAAGCCCCACCCGGCGAAGACTCAACGCCAACCGCCACTACGGTTCGGCATTCAGGCAAAATATCGGTCGGTTGCGCGCCGGGTGGGGCGTACTCATTGATAGCTTCTACAGAGGCCACCCCCGCCATCGGTGCGCCACCTTTTAATGCCAAAGCTTTGATACGCTCGACGGCTTCGGCCAGGACAGCTTGATTTTCAGGTGCTTCGGTTTCGGTTTGTAATGCCATTTTCTACTGAACCTCCTGATGAATAATTAATTATTTCATTGCTTGGCTTACCATTCAACCCACACATGCTGCGGGCCTCGGAAAGAGGTGTTGGGTTGATACTCAAAGGTCTGGCCTTCAACCAAGCGCATATTGGGCAGTCTGGCGGTCAATTCTTCTAGCACAATTTTCCCTTCCATACGAGCTAAGGGACCACCCAAGCAATATTTCACGCCGTGCCCTAGCGACATATGATCTTTGGCATTTTTGCGCAGAATGTCGAAGAACTCACCATTCTCAAAATGATCGTCTCGATTGCCTGACCCCATTACGACCATCAAATGGGCGCCCTCTGGCAAATCAACGCCACTCAAGGTGACAGGCTTTCGGACCAATCGTCGCCAAGCAAAGATGGAGGGGCAATAACGCAAAATCTCTTCAACCGCGCCAGGGATGAGGCTCGAGTCAGCACAGATTTGCTCCCAGCTCTCACGATAGGTGAGCAAGGTTTTAAGGCCTTCGGCCAACATATTGCTAGTGGTTTCGTGGCCTGCAAAGAGCATCGTGTAACAGACCGAGGCCATTTCGGTGCGGGTAATTGTTTGGTCGCCACCTTTATAAATGCGGACCAAATCACTGGGCAGATCATCTCGTTGTTCTTCAAACCGCAGGTCAATTAACTGCTTGCAATATTGCCAGTATTTGACCATATTGTGGGCATGGTATTCCTGCTCCTCCTCAGTTAGGTCGCCCCATGTAATCGCCGTGCGACTGTAGGCCCACTGCTTGACATCCTTCACATCCTCATCCGGCACCCCAAGTAGCATAAAAACCACCAAGGCGGGCAAATCATAGGTGAGTTGTTTCACCAAATCAGCCTTACCCTCCTCAAATTCGCCAATCAATTCAATAACCCGATTTCGGATCGGCTCTTCCAACACTTTAATACGACGAGAGGTGAAGGCTTTGTTGATAAAAGCCCGGATACGGGTATGGTCTGGTGGCATTCGCCCTGACATCCCAGAGTACACCTCAAACCCCCCATCCTTTAGGATCTGTTTCACCTTTGGGCTTTGTTCACGCAAAGGCTTGCCCGTAATTTCCGAAGAAAAGGTATCCAAGTCCTTGAAAATTGCCCGGATATCATCATAGCGAGTGATAATCCAGTAGCCGAGTTCCTCGCTGTAAAAGACAGGCGCTTCTTTACGCGCTCGCTCATAAAACGGAAAAGGGTTGACCAAATCAAAGGGGTCGTATTGTTCCAACAATAAATCTTTTGTCGTTGCTGTCTCGTGCATCATCAACCTCTCATTAGTGCTTAGTGGCTAGTGATTGGCGGATAGTGAATAAACATAAATGCTAATCAAAAATCCACACGTTGTGCTTTATATTTCTTATCTACTGCTTTTAGATAATTTTGTTTAATATTACAATCAAGTTTGTTTTGATAATGTTTGAGCGATGGCGTAATGAGCGAGTTGCTTAGCACTGTCAGTAAAGAACCAGTCCTCGATTTGATCACGAGTCCAGCGAGCGTGCTCGATCAAATCGCGCTCAAAACGAAGATGGTCAATCCCCAAACCGGTGGGAGTAAACCGCCAAAGTTTATCTGCATCTTTCACTAATTGATCGTTAAGCGATAGCGCTTCCAAACGCGAGTCGTGACCATCAATAATTTCAATAATTTCGGCTCGTTTCGCTGTATCGTAGTCAGTGGCTGTCATAATTTCACTAGCCAGTCGAGCACCTTCCGTTTCGTGAAATCGACGCAGATCTTGTCGAGTCATATTTGGGCCGAACGCTTGCGTCTGTTGCTCTTCTGACACCATCTTCCAGCCATTGTCGTGCATCAAAATCGCTGGGACAACTACATCTTCATCCGCTTCTGGGTGTTCCAACAAGAGTTGTAAGGCAAATTCATAGGCCAGTGGCACATGAATATCATTAAATCGTGTATTCCAATACTTCCGTGAGGCTAAATATATTTCGGTAAAGTAAAGTTTCATTTTATAGATTAATGGAGATGAGAGACTGGAGAAGGGGGACGTTAAGCCCCAATCTCCAATCTCTTATATTCTCTCTAGTCCAATATCGTCACAGTCCCAGCCGTGCCATCCACCCGAACCTTTTGGCCCGTTTTGATGTTTTGTGTCCCAAAGCCAGTGCCAACTACCGCTGGCAAACCGTACTCACGACAGACAATCGCAGCGTGAGACATCATCCCGCCGATGTCCGTAACAGCCGCACCAATGGTCGAGAAGACCGGTGCCCAGCTTGGGGCAGTGATGGGGCAGACCAAGATCTCGCCGGGTTGAATTTGATCAATTTCGGCAGAGCTGGTGATGACCCGAGCCGGACCTTCCACCGTACCCGGTGAAGCAGCGAAGCCTGACAAGGCATCATCAGAGCCACCTGATAGCCAGGTACCAATACTTTCGCTGGTAATCCCCCAGAGCATAATGGTGAAGGGTTCGGTCACCACTTCTGGTGGTGTTCCCAATGCAGGAGGCGGAGTCCAGGCGCGTAGGGCATTGACGATACCCTTGCGGCGCTCGATTTCAGGGGGCCAGTACTTTGAGCCACGGTCAGCCGCGCCAACAGCCCAGCCAGTTGATAGGTCAAAGATGGCCGTCGGGATTTCATCGCGGCGGAGGTAGAAAATATCATTGGCTTCCGGCCAGAAGCCGGCCTCAGCAAATACTTGGCCTAACTCTTTCATTTTTCGCCAGAAGACTGAGTGGAGCCAGTGCTCGATGTAGAAGTTGTGATTTTCAATGTAGGGGAACACTGTTCGGGCCAAGCCCAATTTACCTTGGAAGGCTTCGCGATCTTCATCGCTGCCTAACAGGGATGCATATTCATTGGCAATGTTTTCGCGCTCTTCCCGCAGCTGCTCCAACGGACGAGACAAATCAGCCCCACCTTCAATCTCTTCGATGTATTTACGAATAAAACTTAGAGGGATTTTCAGATCTTCCAGCCACACCGTATCGTGATGATAGAAACCCGTCCCCGTTGAGAAATTAAACCAAGGGTCTTTTGAGACCTCAAGCTCGGCCAGCCACTTCTGACCCGCTTCACTGCCCTGCAGGGCTGCGTGCAAGGCTTCAACCTCAGTATTTGCCTTAATCACGTCGGCCACACCTTCATCAACCGCAATCTTAGCCAGTCGTTTCAATTCATCATCAGGGCGGAACAGATCAACTTCAATCCCGGACACCATTTTGGCGATAGATTGCTCGGGAATATCGGGAAATGCCTGCTTACAGAACATGAAGAAATCCAGATAGGCAGCATAGCCCAAATTTAGGAATTCAAAGTGATATTGCCAGCCTTTATACCCCATCTCTATCAAGTGATTATACTCAGCCTGCATATCAAAGTTGCTACCAACCCCACGCCCATTGGTGATCCACTCCATATCAACCATCTCTGGCAGCTTGGTAAAGTTTATCTCCTCCATTTCCTGAATCAACTCACGAGTCTTGGCTTTCCACTTATCATAAAGATCATCCCAATTTTGGAAGTAATAGCCAGCTCGTTCCATAAAGTGAGGCACACGGGCTTCAATCGTCGGTCCATCCAGCACGGGGACCGGGGTCAAATAGGTGTAGCCATTAATCACTCGATAATCAATCCCCTGTGCGGGAGGAATGATATAAAATCGGGAGTTGTATTGAGAAAGCGAGGTGAGTGCAAATTCCATAAAGATGCTATCGAATGGGTAGAGCACCTCGCGCCAGTGCATCCCATCCTGAAACCAAAACATCTGATCCTCATACTCCTTGCGATCGTCACTGAACACAAGGTTGTACGGATACAATTCCTCCCAGCCTTCAGCCCCAGGTGGGGTCTCAAGGTCAAATGGACTTGGAAAACGACCATTGTTTGCTGCCATAGTTTGTCTCCTTTGACTCAATTGAAATTTATGGTTTGATAATTTACCCTGCAATCATTGCATTAATCTTCCAGCTATATTATGCCAAACCCAATCTTTGTTGGATTTGGATGTAGCTCTCTGAGGCACGGGTGATGTCAAAATAAATTGATTCCAGTCCCGCTTCTCGACCGCCAATCACATTACGCATTTGATCATCCACAAACAGGATTTCGTGAGCGGCCACGCCTAAGGCCTCAATCGCCAACTGATAAGCCTCGGGGCGAGGTTTGAGAATTTTTGTATGAGTGGCATCAACCAACACGTCAATCTCACGCAAAATCGACATATGATCCATACATTCCTTACCGAAAAAAAGTTCCAACTCATTGCTGAGAATGCCGATCTTGAGGCCCTTTGCCTTGGCTAGGCTAACGGTTTCGACAGCTTCGGGGCGAACCGCCTCTTCGGGTGAAGTGCAGTTGGTGGCCAAAACATAATCGTTCACCGTCCACGTCTCACCAACCAGTTCGCCGAGTTCCTGAGCGCGTTGGGCCCAATAGTCACGCTCGGTGATTTCATCCCGTTGCATCGCCTGCCACAGGAGATCACTGTCCGGATCAAAGGGACCGCGCCAGGTCAAGGTACCTGGTGATAGCCCTAAAACGCTTTCCGTCAAGGCATGGAGTTCGAAATTTGTCTTGCCGATAACACCACCGAAATCGAGTAGAAGCGCCTTTATCATTTGTTGATATCTCAGAATTAGTTAAATCACCTGATACACATATACACGATGCAATAAATCTGGGTTGACAAGCAGCAAGCCTGCGAACGCTTTTGTTTTCTCAATCAATTGCCATTTGCCAGCCTGAGTCAACGACTCAAACTTATCCTTAAATCCATTTGTGATGTAAGCATCTTCCAACACGCTAAAAATGATGTAGGCATCTGGGCGTAAGACACGGACTAATTCATCAAAAGCAGCGGATGGCCCGTGTGTGGTGGTAAACACACCCACAGATTGGCAGGCCCCAAAATGACCAGAGGGAAAATCCAGTTCCTCACCAAGTGTCATCTCGTGAAGGGCTATATAGATCTTGCGTTTAGCTGCCATTTCCAGCATTCCAGCAGACAGATCAATACCAACTTGATTGCCATATCCCATCGCATCAAGTATGCTGCCCATCAAACCTGTGCCTACGCCTGCATCAAGAATAGGTGAAGTATCAGGCGGCACATATTTACTAAATAAGCCTGCAGCAATTGCCGGGATCATATAACCGAAGCCATTGACATGCTCATCATATTTTCCAGCCCACTGATTGAAGGTGTCCTTTAAATCTTCATTATTCTGAGCGGAATAGACTTGCTGTAAAAAACCGCCACTATCAGGGCTACTCATCTGCCTCTCGCTTAACACCGGTATTTACGCCTTGAATCAGGGTGCTAATCATCCCAGCCATTCCAGCAGGCCGACTAGTGGAGACAGACACCCGTTTTTTCCGGCTCCAGACTGTCTCTGGGCGGCTCTGCAAAACCACCACATTGTTTGGGGCAGGCAGGTCAGAATCAATGGCCCACTCGACATCCTGTGGATGTTTGTAAAATTTCTCAGCCTGTTTGGCCATTTTCGCCACTTCAATCAACTCTTCTTTTGTCAGTGAAGGCTGTCTCTGACGGTCTGTTTCAACATCACGTTTGATGGTACATTGGTTGTCTAAATCCACAACATATTCGATATGTTTGGGGGAAATAGTCTCATGCACGACTTCGAAAATGACTTTATCGATCAGATAATTGTCAGGCGTCACCTCACCGCTGACCACCGCCTCGCCTAAACCCCAACTTGAGTCAATGGCGATTTTAGAACGATCCCCGTTGATGGGATTAAGGGTAAACGCTACACCTGCGGCTTTAGCATTGACCATCTTTTGCACAGCTACGCTCATGTACACTTTTTCGTGGGGAAACCCGTTGTCATTGCGATAGGCGATGGCCCGGGCGGTGTAGAGACTGGACCAACATTTGCGGATATGGGCAATAACGGCATCTGCGCCGACAATCCACAGGAATGTATCTTGCTGGCCCGCGAAGCTTGCCCCAGGCAAATCCTCAGCGGTCGCACTAGAACGAACGGCTACAGGCACAGCCTCAAGTTCAGCCTGTGCGCTTAACTCAGCGTAGCCATCTCGAATAGCCGCTTCAATGTCTGCGGGTAAGGGTGTTTCTTCAATCAATGCTCGAATATTTTGGCTAATTTGTTCTTCACCCACCACATCGGTTGGGTCAAGTTGTTCTAACTGTTCGTGAATTTTCTCAGCAAGGTTCTCGGTAGACAGTAAGGCTTTGTAGGCCTCAGTGGTGATGGCAAAGCCGGGTGGGACAGGCGCACCGGCCTGGATCATTGCCCCCAAGCTCGCGCATTTACCACCAACTTGGTTGACTGCATCACTATTGCATTGCTCAAAAGGCAGGGTGTAAGGGGAAAGCGTCATTGCTTGGTTGTCTCCTTAGTCGATAGTTTTTAGTGGTGAGTGGCTAGTATTTCGCGGCATAAATAGAGCAACAGGGATTAAGGGCGAAATACTTAAACAGTTGGGCGTTGAGATGTTCGTTACTGTATAGCCATCTACGCCCAACTGTACTAGTGATTAGTTAGATTGTTGATTGGTATCCAGCCATTCTAAAAATGTCGTTAAATCTGACAGAACAACATCAGGGGGTGAGGCTGCTCCAGAAATGACGTCGGGTTTGGTGGCTCCCGTTAACACCAGCACCGTCGTCATCCCTGCCTCATTACCCATTTTTATGTCAGTATTCAATTGATCGCCAACCATTACCAATTCTGGCCCAGGAATACTTAGCCTATCCAACATCAAACGGCCAGCCCACTTGGAGGGCTTTCCCGTCACTAAAGGCTCAACGCCCGTGGCGTAGGCAACGGCTTTCACCATTGCTCCCGTGCCTGGAATAAAGCCGTCCGCAACCGGCATTTTGCCATCGTAGTTGGTTGCAATAAACGTCGCGCCCCGCCAAATTGCTTGGCAAACCAAATTCAGTCGGTCCTGATTAAAGTGCGGGTCTTTTCCCATCACAACTACTTCCGCTTGGTCCGCTTTGGCTAAATCGAGCAGGTGCAAATTTTGCTTTTGCAAGGCCTCCATCAACCCTACGTCGCCGAGCGGTAAAATCCGTGCCTTGGGATACAACTGAGCCGTCGTATACGCTGCGACTACGGCTGAAGTCAAAATTTCAGAAGGGGCAACCTCAAGCCCTAAATCCGCTAAACGGGCGACCCATTGCGTAATCGTGCCTCGATTATCATTTGTAAAAAGGGCAAGGGGCAGACGACGTTTACGTAATCCCGTCAAAACATCCTGAACACCAGGTAAAATTTGTCCGCCACGTAGCAACGTCCCATCAATATCAAAAACTACACCGTTTATGAGTTGGGTCATAGTCTTGTAATCTTTAGTGGAAAATCAGGTTGGTGTGTATGTACAAGCTCAATTATAGAGCATATTCTTTAGTCTTTCTTTAGTCTTTTAAGAACAATAAAAAATGAGCCGAGGTTAAATTTCGGCTCATTTTTGCTTCGCACCTAAAGGGGTTCGTTTATGTGGACTTACCTAATTGCTCATCCATTCTATGTCAGGGTGATATATATCATCAAAAATTCGTTTCCATAATAATCAACACCGCTGGACCTAATAAAATAACGAATATAGCTGGCAAGCTAAACAGAAGAAAAACAAAAATCGCAGTGATCCACCAATACTTTTGTAGCAAAATAAAACTTCCTCGAACACCAAAGTAGGACACAGCCACTAAAAAGAGAATCACACCGAGCATCATCCAGCCACAAGGCTGAGAACACAATACCTGGTCTGGAGGGCAGGGTAAAATGAGCCGTCCTATGTACTGAGGATTCAAGAGAGATAGAAATCCAAAAAATCCAAGTGGTACTCCAGCAAGGATCAGAGCTGTATATTGGGCAATTTTTTTATGCACCTCAAGATCTTGTTGCTCTTGTTCCATCATCTAGCCCCTGTTGGTGTTTTAAGCAAAAAAAGAGCCAAACTAAAGTCGGCTCATTTTTTAAGTGATCAGAAAACCTACCAGCCCTTTTGCCGTCGGCCCAAAGCTCGATCTATCTGCCGTTGATCGTCCCGTTCTTTGAGAGCTTGACGTTTATCGTGTGATTTCTTACCTCGGCCTAAACCTAACTCAATTTTGGCCCGACTATTCTTGAGATACAGTCGCAGGGGCACCAAGGTTAGTCCTTTTTCTTGCAGCTTACCCGTCAGCCGATTGATCTCCCGGCGATGGGCCAGAAGCTTGCGGGGACGACGAGGCTCGTGATTTTGATAGCTGGCCTGCTTGTAGGGGGTGATATGGACATTCATCAACCATAGCTCACCATCACGAATCGCAGCATAACTATCTCGGAGATTAACCTCACCCGCTCGAATGGCTTTGATCTCACTCCCCTGGAGCACCATCCCTGCCTCAAGAGTATCTTCGATGAGATAATCGTGCCGTGCTTTTCGATTTGTAGCAATGACTTTAACCGGTTCATTACTCATCTTAATTTACAACCGTTCCACTCAAAAATTCAATCGCTTCATCCAGTTGAGGATCAAGCCCTTGTTCGACGTCATCAAAGGTCATCTCAACCACGGTATCAGGGGTGATGCCATTGCCGTGAATTTGGCGATTGTTGGGGGTGAGCCACTCGGCAACTGTCACCCGTAACTGTGATTCATCTGAGAGGGTATGGGGCAGTTGCACTGTCCCTTTGCCAAAAGTCTGGTCACCAATAACGTGACCCCGTTCATAATCCTGAATAGCCCCAGCCACAATCTCACTGGCGCTGGCACTCCCACCATTAACTAAAATGACTAAAGGCATATCCACCGCAGCTTGAAAGCCTCGCTTCACCTCAAAGACCTTTTCCTCGCCACCTTTTAATTTTTCAATAACGATGGGGCCGTCATCCAAAAAGACAGAGCTAACATTGACTGACTCTGAGAGTAGCCCCCCTGGATTGCTACGCAAATCAAAGATAAGATGGGTCGCCCCTTGGGCCACTAAATCTTCAATAGCTTCGGTAATCTTCTCTGCAGCCCCTTTGCTAAATTGAGTCAAACGCACATAACCAATCTCATTTTCCAACAATTCTGATTGCACAACTTCAATCTCTATTTTGGCTCGAACCACCGGAACTTCAAAGGGTTCCAAATCACCCTCTCTAAAAATGAGCAGAGTTACGGTTGAGCCTGCGGGGCCACGAATGAGCAACACTGACTCATATAGGCTCAACCCTTCTAATGATTGCCCATCAACTTCAAGTACGATGTCTCCAGGGCGTAAACCGGCTTCAAAAGCAGGCCGATCGGGGAAAGGGTGAGCAATCTCCAGGCGGCCCGCATCATCTAGTCGAATGGAAGCACCAATCCCCTCAAAACTACCGCTGATATTTTCGCTGCTGACAGCTGCCCGAACAGGATCGATGAAGGCGGTATGTTGATCATCAAATGAATTGACCATTCCCCGGATTGCCCCAAAAACACGCTCATCATTTTGGGGAATATCACCGTAGTAGTGCTCATTCAAAAATGACCAAGCTTCCCAAAATACATCAAGGTCAGCCGGGCCGTTCGATGCTAAATCTGACGTGCGAGCCCGTTCCCCGCTACTTAAGGGCAAAATGGAGGCAGCTGAAATTTCACCTGACCCTGCGAGCCGCGACTGAAATAGCATCCCTGAGGCAAAAGAAATTAACATCAAAAGAATTACTGACAATCCGATAATTAGTGTTTTACTCATACCACTCATTAGATACTCTTATACCTTCCTGTTAAGAACCACTATAAGCACAAAAACCCTACATATTATAAACATTGAAATCAGAAAAAGTATGTTGTTTCAAAGATTGGAAGGATGAGTTTACTATTATCCTGGGCTCCTAATCTTCTACAATCTCGAGCTTCTACTCCTCTGCTATCCTGTTACCTTGCTACTTTGGGGCTTTGTATACTTATTCCCCATTCTGAAAAAATGTAATGGCTCGTTCTAGTTGAACATCTCGGCCATTGGCATGATCTTCTTCGGTAAACAACACTTCAAAATCTGGACTAAGGCCGATACCATCAATTTCATTATTTTCGGGGGTAAACCATTTAGCAACGGTGACATGAAGCCGAGAGCTGTCGGACAACTCATAAATCAATTGAACGCTCCCCTTGCCAAAGGTCCTTTCACCGATGAGGGTTGCCCGCTCGTAGTCTTGCAAAGCACCCGCTACAATTTCACTAGCACTGGCCGTCCCACCATTAACAAGCAGGACTAATGGAATATCGAGAGCCTTCCCCCCGCTCCGTACATCATAGATCCGTTCCCCTTCATTGGTGCGATCTTCCCGTAGGATTACGCCTTCTCGCAAAAATTGGCTAGAAATATCAACCGCAGCCTCCAACAGGCCACCACCATTACCTCGTAGATCGAAAATTAGGGACTCAGCCCCTTGAGCCGTCAGTTCTTCAAGTGCTTGCGTCACTTCGCCATTACTCCGTTCAGTAAAGGCAGTCAATTGGATATAGCCAATCGTTTCGTCTTCTTCTAAAACACGCCAATTTGCGCTGGGGGTTTCAATGATAGCTCGCTCAATAGTAATATCAATCGGCTCATCTGCCTCGACCCGTTCTACCGTTAAAACCACCTCAGTACCAACCTCACCCCGAATTAGGAGAACCACTTCATCGACCGTTTTTCCATCACTAACATCATTGCCATCAACAGCAATAAGGATATCGCCATCAAGTAAACCCGCAATAGCCGCAGGGCGATCTCGCATCGGTTCTAAGAGGATACGACCTTCTTCGTCTGTTCGAACAAAAGCCCCAATTCCACCAAACTGACCTTCAAGCTGGGCTTTTTCTTGGGCAGCCGGTTCAGGCTCAATGAAAATGGTGTATGGGTCTTCAAGTGTGGCTAAAGCCCCCCGAATTGCCCCATACGTTGTATCTGGATCCTTGGGAATTTCACCATAAAATTGTTCTTCTACCCGATTCCAAACCTCCCAATACAAAGAGAAATCTTCTTCATTTTCTTCACTGGGTTGATTATTGAGGAGTGTATCACGCACGTAATAGCCAACTCCTGTTCCGCTAAAAAATATGATCAAGCCGAGCAGCGTAGTCACCATCACCTTTAAAATCGTTTGCATTTTTATTTTTGGGGCCAGTTGTCAAAGATTATGGATGAAGACGAAAGGAAAAACACAAACGTCAATATCGCTAAAGGGGGGGTCCCATATACTCCTTATAAAGTGTGACTGTGCTGGGCACAGCCTTTGAACAGGTTTAAATTGTAGCACGGATAGATGGCCGTAGCAAACAGAAATTAAGTGTGTCATAGGTTAAAATTAGAGAAAAGAAACTGTGATACCTCAAGGTTTGGCGGTTTATGCCGCTAAAATTTCTCTAAAAAATAAGCTGTCAAGCCCTTAAAGATGGAATGTACTTTTTCTTTTGGATTTTCTGGCCGAATACGATATGATTGAGTGATATCTTTTTCCAATACTACCTGTTACAGTTTCGAGGCTTAATCAAAAATGACAATTACCATTGCAGTTAGTTTGATGTTACTTGGATTTGTGAGCTTATACTTTGGTGCAGAATGGCTTGTTGATGGGGCAATCAAAATTGCTGCTCGATTGAAAATTGCAAAAGCAGTGGTTGGTTTAGTACTTGTTGCCTTTGGCACCAGCTCACCTGAATTGTTTGTTAATCTTATCGCCGCCTTGGATGGTCGCACAGGGCTTGCGCTATCCAATGTTTCCGGCAGCAATTTAACCAATATCTGCATTGGTTTTGGACTATGTGCCTTGCTGGGTGTTCTGATTATTCATCGTTCACAATTTTGGCTTGACCTACTTTATTTCGCCCTAACGCCTCTCCTCATCTTTTCATTTATGCTTGTGGCTGGCGGCGACACGTTACCATATTGGAGCGTCTTTCCGTTATATATACTCTTTGTTGTTTATTTGATCCTCATTAGTGGTCGAGCCATTGACGAGGTGGGCAATGAAGATGAGGAAAGCAACCTCCCCTGGGCGATTTTCAAGTTTTTGGCAGGCTGCGTTGGGCTTTACGCTGGCGGCGAATTTGTCGTTCGAAATGCAGTTACTATCGGAGAGGTAATCGGCATCTCAGAAGCCATTTTGGGCCTCACGATTGTGGCGATTGGGACCTCGATTCCCGATGCAGCAGCTAGCATCATTGCCGTTCGCAAGGGGGAAACCGACATTGCGGTCGGCAATTTGTTGGGGAGCAATATTTTCAACATTCTCCTCATTCTCAGCACCACGCTTCTGTTCTCTAACCAAGGCTTGTTGGGGAATCAAAGTATTTTGATTGATTACGCGGTCGTTACTGGCGCTTCGCTCTTCTTTATTATGCTTATTAGTCTTTCCCATCGCATTTCCCGATTTAGCGGCGTTTTATTGCTCATTCTTTATTTTGGTTATATGGGATATCGCGTTACAGCAGCATTTGCTGGATAACAGCTTCGTTCTTCATCAATTGACGATTGGTTCCGCGCTAGGTACAATGGTCCTATGAAATACCTCAGTGAAGCTGTAGCATTCCCTATCGATGGAGAAGATTATCCATCAGAGTTTCAAGCCCTAACTGATTTACCTATTGTGGTTATTGTCGGGTTAACAGGTGTTGGAAAATCAACGACATTAGACATCGTCAAACGAAATGGCATCCTTTTTAGCCTACTCCCTAATCGCCGTGAAATTACGGATCATGTCATTATAGCCTCATTACAGCAGGAGGACGGTGAGACCTTTCATCCGGTCCTTGATCGAATCAAACGATTTGAATACACGGCCCGCTATCGAGAAAAATATGATGGTGGAATGGCTTTTGCGCTTAGTAAACTGATCGCTGACCCAAGCAAGCTACGCCCCTTGATCCTATTTGACGGCTTGCGAGGCCTAAATGAAGTTCAGCACGCGGTTGAATATTTCCCTAATGCTCGTTTTATCGTGTTGGATGCATCCGATATGATCCGATTAACACGTCTACTCAAACGCGATGATGCCTTTGACACTACGGCGGTCAATACCACCTCCTTGGCTGGTCAAAACCTTATCGCTGCTTTTATGGATATCCCCAATATTGAGGCGGTCTTTGACGAAGAACAATTACGTCAATTGGCTCGAGTTGCCCGAGCCGCAGGTTTGTCTTCCGAGGATTTGGTGAAAAAGGCCAGGATTATCGTCGAAGAGAGGCGAAACTATGACCCCGATACAGCCCGAGTCTTCTTGATGCGTCATCAAAAAAGCAATCCCGTTTTAGTGATTGATACAAGTAAATACACCATCGAAGAGGTGGCCCAACAGATTACCGATTGGTTACGCGCCTTTTAAGGACAAGCTATGCCAGCCATTGCTGAAATTCAAACCATCACCTTCCGTCTGCCAATGCACGGCTCATTAAGTTGGGGGAAAGCGGGTAAGCTTGAAGGGTTAGAGCACGTGCTTGTCCAAGTCATCACTGATACTGGTCAAGTTGGTATCGCCGAAGCAACACCTCGCCCAACCATCTACGGCGAAACAGCCGAGTCTATTCACATTATTACACAAAAACATCTTACCCCTCGTCTCATTGGGATGGACATCAATAACATAGAGGCGATCAATGACGCGATGTCAGCCATTGCCAATAATTATACGGCCAAAGGGGCCATCGATATTGCAATACACCACGCTATGGCCAAGACCCAAGGCCAAACGCTTGTTGAGTATCTAAACCCACGCCACCGCAAAGTCAAAGTCTCGTACATCCTTGGTATTGCGGATCAAAAAACGATGGTGACTGAAGCTGAACGCGTATACGAACAGGGTGTCCGGGTACTCAAAGTGAAAGTCGGGCGAAATTTCGAGCACGATGTCACCCTCATTCAACAACTTCAGCGTGAGTTCGAGGGGATGAACTTGTCTCTATATGCTGATGCAAACGAGGGCATGTTACCAAATGAGGCTCAACCACAGCTGAAAAAATTGGCAGATTTGGGAATTTTGTATGTTGAAGAACCTTTGCCCGTTGAATTATTACAGGAACGAGCCGACCTTCGTCAGAGCGACACAATCCCTTTAATTGCGGATGATAGCACCTTCACACTACGAGACCTCAAGCGAGAATTGCGGTTTGACACCTTCGATATTCTCAACATCAAAACCGCTCGAACAGGTTACACTCTTTCTCAACAAATGCTCGCCGCTGCTAAGCAACACCACAAGGGTGTGATGATTGGTTCTCAGGCTAGCTCAACAATTGGTACGGTTCGGGCAGCAATCTTCGCTGGCCTTGATGGGGTTGAGCACCCTTCCGAGTTAAGTTTCTTTCTCAAAATCAAAGGCGATATTGTTAATCGACGTATTGAGATCAAAGATGGGTTTATTGATTTGGATAGTTTAGGGGATATTGATGTGGATGAAACGGCATTAAAAGAATTCAGGTTGAATTAAAATCTGGGGGCCAAGAATCCTTCAATCGGTCCCCAGATTTTACAATTACTTCTCCAAGTTGATGTTGATTTCACACCCAGTCAGCAAAAAAATCTCCTCCTCGTCATCATCAACAGCCTCATCATCTTCCATCTCAATGGTTTCCAGCAACGCTTCACCCTCTTCAAGGCTAATTACACGATACCCTTCTTTAAGCAATTCGTTGACTTCATCAATTCCGAAAAACTCAAGACCCTCTTCTGTAATTTGAATGCCAATTGTTAGCTGCTTCATAATTACCCTCTCCAAATAACAAGTTTTTATTTTTCCCAACAAATAAGGGTGTTAGAATAATATTCTAACACCCTTCAGGTCTAATTTTTATGTCCTAAAATAACAAGCTTACCTAAATGGGGGACTCCACATAAGTCCCCCATCGATCAGTAATCCATTGAGCCCACGGGCCAAGTTAAATGGTGTATCAGGTCCCAAATGGCGATCATAGATTTCGCCATAATTTCCAACTTGTTTGAGAACCTCAATCATAAAATCATTTTCTAGTCCCAAATCCTCACCTAATCGATCATCTTGCCCCAGCAATTTCAAAATTCTAATCTTATCAGTTTCTTTGGCTAACTCTTCAACATTATCCGAGGTAACGCCTAACTCTTCAGCCCGAATTAGTCCCAAAACCAGCCAAGTAACAATATCATACCATTGATCGTCCCCGTGTCGAACGGCTGGGGCAAGTGGTTCACGAGGCAAACGATTATCAGTAAAAACAATATGGTTTTCAGGATCATCTAACAGAATTCTTTGGGCTAGTAAAGCCGAGCTATCAGAAGAGAAAGCGGTACATTCTCCATCAATATAGGCCTCTCGGGTGTCTTCTTCACTATCATATTCGACGAGTTCAATCTCCAAGTCGGTAAACTGAATGACATCCTCAAGGTTGGCTTTTGAGGTACCCCCTGTTGCGGTACAAATTGTCTCTCCATCCAAACCATCCAGGGTGGTAATTTCACTGTCCGTTCGAACCATTAGTCCTTGAACATCATGAAAGTTAATCGGGCCAAAATTAAGTTCTAGCGTCACATCTCGTTTCAAGGTCCAAGTTGTATTCCGGAACAAGACATCAACTTCGCCTGCTTTTAACACAGGGAAACGAGTTGTAGAGGTCGTTCGAATAACCTCAATAGCATCCGCATTGCCGAGTACGGCAGCCGCTAAAGCTCGACAAAAATCTATATCAAAGCCAGACCATTCCCCACTCTCTTCATCTACCAAACTAAACCCTGGAATATCCCCATTTCCGCCACAACGGACAAAGCCACGAGCCTTCACATCTTCAAGTACAGTTTGCGCATTACTTGTTGCAGGGGGAGGCAAAAATGATTGCGAGGCAGTTGTGGATGCAGACCCAGCTGTATTTGTTGTGGCTATAGCTTCGTCAGCAACCCCACCCTCAGGCGTTTCAGTCGGTTCAGGCGTTACTTCAACCTCGACCTCAACAGTAACAACTTTTTCAACCTCAACCTCGACCTCGGTTTCAACTTCAACTGTCACGACGCGGGTGGCTTCCACAGTGACGTATCGTTGAACCACTAAACTGTCACCACAGGCCAACAATACCCCAAGAATGAACACCCACATGAAAAGCTTAAGACGCATCATTTCTTTACTTCTCCTCATTGATACAGATGTGACGCCTCTACAAAAAGTCCGAGTTTTGAGGCTTCAAAATTTTATAATTCAAGTAAATATTGACAAAAAAATCAATTACTTTCCATCATTATGTAAAAATTATAACAGCATTCGGAATATTGGTCAATCCACTTGAAACGGTCACTAGTGGGGGAATCGATGCCCAAAATTGACATATCCCCAGCACCCAAAGTACACTCTTGCTATGGTACATCGCGCTTGGTTTATCACGCTTTCCGCCCTAATCACCATTCCTCTGCTTTGGGCATGTGGCAATGCTTCATCAAGTCTACTAGCTCAACCCTCCGCCCAACTTTTGACATGTGCTGATATCGATGCCAATTGGGGTAAAGATTGGCCGACCGTATTAAACGCGCTAGATCAATTAATCCAAAGTAATGTTGACTGTGGCAAGGCCCCCCTTCAACAAAAAAAGTTTGCGGCCCATTTCAACTATGGCACCAGTCTAGAGGGGCAAGGCAAGCGTGACGAGGCAATTCAACAGTATCACCTCGCCCTTTCCACAGAGCCTCAGCGTCGAGAGGCGCTCAATGCGCTGGCTCGTTTGGGGGCCTTACCCAAACCAACGCCGCCTAACTGCCTCTCTGATTCGGCTCCACAGCCAGACCCAGCTTCGGCTCTTCAGGCCAACCCAGCCCGTTTTGTAAAAGTAGTTGGCAACACCTTCCAATTAAATGGCCGCCCTTTTAATATTAAAGGCGTGAATTACTATCCCCGCCATGCGCCTTGGGATCGATTTTTTACAGAGGCCAACCTGGCTGATATCACCCAAGAGTTCGATGTCATCCAAGCCTCCGGCCTCAACACACTGCGAATTTTTCTGACTTATGAGCCACTCTTCACCTGTCACCCCGAAGAGGCAATTCCAAACGAAGCGGTTTTTGCTTTCATCGATCAGCTCTTTGCCTTAGCCACTCAACGTAATCTCAAATTGATCATAACGCTGAATGATGTTCCTGATCTAACATTTCGTCCACTTTACACCGACTGGGGACATTACGATGCTCAAACAGTTTATATTGTTCAGCGATATCGCAATGAGGCGAGTTTGCTAGCTTGGGATGTCCGTAATGAACCTGATCTTGATCTTGAGCAAAATCCCGAACAGTTCAGCGAGACGGATGTTGTCGCTTGGCTTGATCACATTACAACCTTGATCCGTCAGCACGACCCCAATCACTTAATCACAACGGCTTGGCTTAAAGATCCGTCCCCTAGTTTGCCCTATGTTGACTTTGTTTCATTTGCGCATTGGGATACTTCTGAAGAATTGGCCCAACGACTAATCAGCTATCAAGGTCAATTTAATAAACCACTACTGTTGATCAATGCCGGTGTACATAGCTGGTCAGGGGACGTTGACAATCCGCAAGATGAAAAAAGTCAGGCTGAATACTTGAGCCAAATTACTGGGCTGGCAGAGGATAACAACGTTGGCTGGATGCTGTGGACCGCTTTCGATTTTGCCCCCACACCCGGCCAACTTGATAACAAAAACCTACATTTTGGCCTCTGGCGAAGCGACTTACAGCCAAAATTGGTCCTCGATGATTTACCGATTGGGCCATAGTCATTCAATAATGCAATACAAACAATTATCCGCTCAAAAATTTATCATCCTCTCTGTCGGCCTCACCGTGCTACTGGTTAGCCTTCTTTTTTGGCAGGCAACAGCCCCAACCCAGGCCCAACAGCCAGAACCCAATGATCAATTTGGCCTGGCCTTTATCAGCTCACCAGATCATCTGGCTGATGAGCAACGCTATCAAGGGGGACTTGATGCTGGAGTGCGGTGGGATCGCTGGCCACTCTATTGGAGCTGGGTGGAGCAAGGTGGTTATACGGGCTTGCACACCGACGGCCAGCACGACTATGATCGATTGGTCGCTGAGGAAATCGAACTCGGTATCCAGCCATTGGTCATCCTGCTCAACACCAATGTCCTGCCCCCCTCCACCCTCAATGAACCGATTTTTTTTGATAACAGTGACCAACTTGGTCAAGGGAAAGCCATTAATCCCTCCAACGCTTGGGCAATGTTCGTCCACGAATCGGTCGAACGATATCGGCCCGGCGGCGTTTTGGCACAGCAAGAGGGGTGGGATGAGGGCGAAGGGGTTCGTCATTGGGAAGTGTGGAATGAGCCAGATTTTGGTCGGTTTTGGGGTGGCACGCCAGATGACTACTATCGCCTCCTTGAGGTTAGCTACAAAACCGTCAAATCGGTAGACCCAGAAGCCACAGTCGTCTTGGGTGGGTTGGCGTTTTATGAGCAGCCAAATTGGTTAGGACAAATGCTCATTAACACCAACGGTGACCCCAATCAAGCCTATTTTGACGTGTTGGCGGTCCATCACTATTGGAGTGTCTACAGTAGCGAAGATCGATTACGAAACGCTCAAGCTACCTTAGCTGGCTATGGTTTAGCTGACATCCCTTTGTGGATGACCGAGAGCGGAATGTCTATTTGGAACGATTTTCCAGCGACGGTTTACGATGTCAGCCCGACGACCCCATTACTCGGGACAATAGATGAGCAGGCCGCTTACGTCATCCAACACGCTGCTATGAATTTACACCTTGGGGTCGAACGGTATTTCCATTTTATGCTGCACGACGATTGCGGTGACGGCCCAACAACTGCCTTTGGCTTACGACAAAATTATGGACCCGACGGGTGTAACCCCGCTCAAGGAAAAGCCCGTCCCGCTTACTACGCCTATCAACTCGTCACTGACCAGTTTCGGGGGCTGACTCCCTTATGGCGAGAACAAACCTCCACCACGGATACAATGGCCTTTTATCGCCCTGACGATCAATCACGGGTGTTAGTGGTCTGGTCCATTCAGGGTAGCCCGACCACCATTAATATTCCAGCCATAGCGCAATCGGCAGAACTACTGTGGATTGATGAAGCGGAAAATGTCATCGCAAACCAATACAAGCAGAACTCAATACTTCGACCGCGCAATGGGGCTTACGCCTTAACCTTACCACCAGCCACCAATCGCAATACGCCAGACCCATACGACACCCGTTATCACATCGGCGGTCGACCCTATATTTTAGTCGAAAAAGATGTCACCCCACCCACCGCCAGCGTGACTAGCCTATCCCCGATTAGCAACAGCGCCTATTTGGTTCAATGGCTTGGCGAGGATTTAGGTTCTGGCGTCGATAGTTATGATGTGTGGGTATCTATCAATGACGGAGCATTGGAACCTTGGCTCATTAATACCACCAAAACTCAAGCCGAATATGTGGGCCAAAGTGGGCAAACTTATAACTTTTTTGTTCGAGCTAGAGATCGGGCCGGAAATCAAGGTATTCGTAGTCAAACAGGATTTTCTACACGAAGAATCACTCGTTTAACCCTATCGGGCACCGTTCTTGGTCCATTTGGCCAGCCAATTGATGGAAGTAGCGTGTTAATTCAAGGGAACAACATCGAACGCATTGAACCCGTTGCCCCTGATGGAACATGGCGAACGATTTTGGCATCAGGTGATTACACCATTCAACCTAATCAGTCTGATTTGAATTCCAATTTTGCCCCACGTCAGGTCTCTATCCATAGAAACACATCACTGTTCTTAACTTTGCCCTCTACCCAAAATTTGATACGTTATGGAGATTTTGAAGGCAATGCCGTTTGGAACGAATGGGACTGGTCTGGGCAAATTGATCGTTACTTCCAATCCTTTGATGGCGACTTTGCAATTCGTTTGGGGCGTGGGGCGGGTGAGCCAACAGGCTGTTCACAAGGGCCAGGCCAACAATGGATCCTACAGCAACAGGCAATGTTACCTGCTGATCAAGCCGCCTCATTATCTTTTGTTCGTAAAATCGCCACCAACCAAATCGACGCTACTCAGGCTTGGCTAGGGGTCAATGTCATCACTCCTGATGGCACCACCCAACCTGTCATTCCTTCCGGTGAGCTGTGGCAAACCACCGACTGGAGTCTCACTACAGCCGATCTTTCGGCGTGGCAAGGCCAAACGATTCAAGTGCAATTTCAAGTCGTTCGGTGTACCGACCAACCTTTTGTCGTGACCCTAGATCGAGTCAGTGTCGGGCCATAGACTCACCGCCGCCACTCCAACCGAGGGAACAACGGCCAAAATGTTCTCCACCGAATACAGCCCGCCCATACCCCACTTTGGTAGGCCACCATCTCCAGCCAAAAAAGGCCAACATAAATCGGCAAGGGTAACGACGGGCGCAATCGAAAATAATCGACGAGCGGTGTCACCAAAAATAAAGGAAGTAGCACCAACAACAATGGCCACCAGATTAGCCCCATAAGTAATAGTGGGAGACTATAGTAGCGAGTGAGGTTAGCCCCGAGGTGATAAAAACTGGCCCCATGCCCTTGTAGGATTGCTCGGCCAACGAGTGATAGTGGTAGGTTAACCCCTGTTTTTACAAGCTGCTGTTGTTTATTTCGTAACTCTAACCCCAGCCGGACCAACGCAATAACGAATACGCCCACTGAAATTGGCCACCAGACAAACGCCATAAGCATAGCCAAGAGCAACAATAGTCCGGTCAGCGGCAAATGCATCACTCTGTGGGCGTGGGGATGACGGCGCTGTAAATCGGCCTCGGATGAGGCATAATCTGCCCGACGGCGGAGCATTGGCCACAAATGAGTGCGATGGTGATGGATGATTTCACCTTCGGGCGCATAATAGACTTGCGCCCCAGCCGTAATGGCTCGCCAAATCAGATCAACATCTTCCCCCAATACCATTTCTGGCGTAAAGCCCGCCAAAGCCAGCATCGTCTCGCGCCGAACCAGCAGGTTACAGGCAGGCAAGTAGGCAATGACCTGGTCCGGTCCGACCTGGCCCGTCTGTTGGCCCATATCCAAGGGTGAGTGGACTGCTTCATAGGCGGATACCCACCCCGTCAACGGTGGTGAAATTACCCGCCCGCCAACGATATCGAGCGATGCGTCAAAAAAATGGGGAAGTAATTTTTGTAGCCAATCTGGGGTAGCGAGACAATCGTTGTCGATAAAGGCCAAAATTTCACCTTGTGCCAAATGAGCAGCCATATTTCGGGCCGCCGATTGCCCAATATTTCCTTGCTCTGGACGGACCACCTGTGCGGGTAGATCGGCCAACGTCTCCGCTAAAGGCGGCTCCGAGCCATCATCAACCACGATGATTTCAACTTGGTCAGCGGGATAATCGAGGCGAGTCAACGACTCGACACAGGCTCGCGTTTCTTTAGGCCGGTTATAGGCTGGAATAATGACTGATACCTGAGGCGTACGGGCTAAAGCAGGGGCATTTTTTATTAAAAGACGGCGTTGGGCCAAATCATTCAAAAATGTGGTAGCTACTCCCAGCGACAAACCGGATGGGGTGGCCGCTAAAGCTAGTTGTCCTTCACCGAGATTGGTCAACAGCGCAAAGGCGTAGGGATTGAGGCGCAGGGCCAGTAGAGGATAGCGCGAGAGCAAAAATCCACCCGCTGCCGTTGTCATCAATTCCAGACCTTGATTGAGCCGATAAGTCGGGCCAGTCCCTCGCCGTAAAATTAGAAACGTATCTTGCAAACGCTCCAGCCACAAGCCAGCTTCCGCTAAATGTGCATACAACACCTGCGGTTTATGCCATAAATGCATCGGATGATCCACATCAGCTTGAGGAGGTAGATGGATGAGGAGAGTACCATCACTTCGCAAGGCCTGAGTTAATTGATGTAGCGTTTGTTCCGGTTGGGGCAGATGCTCAAATACATCTATAGCCACAATCAAATCAAAGCGAGCTGGGGGCAATAGGGTCTCATCCAAATTTACAAAGGTTGCGGCTAAATCACGCCGAGTAAATCGCCAGTGGGTGTAGGCCAGCAACTTCTCATTCACCTCAGCCAGCGTCATCTCAAAGCCATTTTGCGCCAGAAGCAGGCCTAGCGAGCCGATCCCACAGCCAAAATCGAGGACGCGTTTAGCTCGACACTGCCATGCCAATCGCAACACCTCAACTTGATTGAGAACACTATCATCCCCGCCCCCTGCGTGCCACCAGGTCAGATCATACAGGTATAAATCGGTCGCTCTATAGAAGGCCTCGATTTCGGCAGGCGTCGTCGGGTTGACCTCTCGCCACAAATCAGCCAGCTCAATTGCAGCATTTTGGCAACGGTCTCGGATGGTTTCCGATGGCTGATTAAGGTAGGCGGCTAGTTCGGCTATCAGGCTGGTTTGCAAATTGAGAGAGTCAGACAGGCGTAGCGCTTGAGTCCAGATTTGTTGTGGGGTTTGGTTGGGTTGGGTCATAGGGGGTGTATGGTGTCATGAAATTGGTCGTCTGGCAATTTTATCTCGGTACTAATCCCCACAAAAGAACAAATGTTTTGTTGGTTACGAGCATAAAATGTAAAATACAGTCAACCAAATCGTTCCAAAAAATACTACAATGAGGAAAACGATGAATATCCTAGATAGATTCAGCTTACCAAAAACTAAACCAATGTTACAGTTACATTTTCCAAAAGAAGGTGTAAAGCAATTGGCAAATCATGCAAAAAAATCGATATTTTTCTCACGTTCGTATATGACAACATCTGAGGGGTCAAAGTTATGGCTCGTTGCCGATAAAGGGATTTATTTGGTCAGTAATGGCCTACCAGCTTTGTTTGAAGATGGAACGACGGGGAAAACCAATGATGAAACAGGGCCTTTATATGCAATTTGGGCTGACGGGATAAATCCTAAAGTCGACTCATTAGAAGATATACTCCGACGAAAAGGGCTATTGTTTGAAGGTAATGATGGTATCAGCGAAATACCCGTCGTCCAGTTTTACAAAGCCCTATCGCAAAAAGTGCCTTGGATTGAAATGACATGTGATATGGAGGGAACACCAATAAGAATTGAAGGTAAAGAAGTACTCGACGGAGATTTTGATCAACGAAATTCCTCACACTTTAAATCTCCTGTTCTGAGAGATCCGACAATTACGGAGCAAGAGTTATTAGATCTAATTAAAGGGATAGTTGATATGGCATACCCTGATGATCGTCACCTAAATTATTGGTTAGAACTATTAGCCGTCAACATTCCCAGCCCAAATATAACCGACTACATTTTTTGGTCAGACGACGAACTAACCCCAGAACAAATATTGAAAAAAGCTGAAGCTGACAAGCCCATATTACTATAAATCACCCCACCTCAACCCGGTCCAGCCACTCATTCGCTAAAGCCCGAAAAAGCCCTTCCTGTTCGACACCCAACAGATGACCAGCATTGTCAAGCACGGCAAAGGTGGCACGGGGGTAGCTTTCCAAAATTTGCCAAGCCTCTTGGTAGCCCACGATAGCGTCATGGCGGCCAGTGATAATCAGGGCGGGGTTGGTAAAGGGATGGGGGAGGTTTTTTACATCGAAGGAATATTCATAATGCTCGTTTTGGAGGATGTGGGATTGAAATTTTCTATCGGCCCGAAAGATGGCCGGAATTCGATGTTCGCGTATTTTTTGTAGCGCCTCAGCACTTTGCACCACCATCTCTTTGATGGCTCTGGCTTCTGGCTTTGTGGCATTGGTTGTCAGGGTCTCATCCTCAACGAGCGTCACGGCCTCAGGCAAAAGCTCGGTAGGGGCAATGGCATGGAAGGCAGGCACAATCAGGAGAACCCCAGCCACTTGTTCTGGCCGCTTGTAGACAATCCCTTGCGTCAAATACCCTCCACGCGATGATCCTGCTATGGCAAATTGTTTGTCAGGGATAACCTGCTCGACAAATTCAAGAAGTACGTCAAGGACTTTATCATTATTTGTGAGCCACTCTGGGGCTGGGGTGCGACCGTGGCCGGGTAAATCGAGATAAATGCGTTGCCAGCCAGATCGACTCTCAAATAGCGGCTCCATCTCCGAGACCATATGATGATGATCGAGATAGCCACCATGCAGCATCAAGATAGGTCGTCCCTCGCCATACACTTCATAATAAATCGGAATGTCTGAGACAATACACTCCATATAGATTGCTCCTCAACCTTACATAACTGACTGTGTGAATTAGAATCTGTTCCATCTCAGAGTGTCAAATCCGAATGGTCTTGTTGGGCTACCTAAATACTTTTATCGGATATATTGGGCTTTGTGACAATGGATTCCCGCCAAAAGCCTGCGGAGTGACATAATCCAACACTTTTCCTACTAAAGAGTGGCTTGGCCGTGTTCGGTTTGTAGATAGCTCACAGTAATCAGGGCGAGCAGGGTGATAATGGCCAAGCCCCACAAAATGGCCGGCCCAAAGGAAAAACTAATGATAGCGTGGAGAATCAAAGCGAGCAACAAAGGGAGGGCAATTAAAGTTCGCCAGCCGCGTAAGGTACGTTGACCAGCGAGTAAATCGCCTTTACGAAGGGGCAGGGCCATCGCCAAACCAAAGGCCCAAAATGCCAACAAAATCAGGGTCTGGGAGCTACAGAATGAAAGAGAAATTTGGTCAAACAGATAGTTGATGTAAACAGCCGGAACCAAGGCATAGATGCCGACAACAAACACTGAAACATAAGAAACATCGCGCTGAAAAATCATCGTGATTAGCCAGACAAAGAGGGCCAAAGCGGTGATAAAGATGAGGCGGATCACTGTCTGCCACAGAGTGATACCAATCACACCAAACAGTTGGAGCCAGCCCATCATCTGTTTAGCTGCGTCAGCATCAACGACAATAGGGTCGCCAAAAACAGCATTAATATCACTCAAATTGGTCACATCAAATTGACCGCGCTCACCACGAATCACTGTATCATCGGTCAAAATCAGGATGTTTTCATATTTGTTAGGATCAACCGTACCAACATCGTAAACGCCCGATGTATCAATCACAAACAGGCCCTCCGCTGGATCATCAATAATAACCAATGGTTGTGGCGCATGAAGTTGGGTCCGGCCATTAGTAATAGTCACTTCGGGGATTAAGCCACTGGCAAAGGCATCATCAATGTCTACCCGAAAGGTTGCAATTGTTTGGGACAAGCTAATGCTCTGCAAGATGATGAGTATGAAGGCAAAAATAAAAAAGAATCCCAAAGCAGGCCAAAACCCGTGCTGTACGGCCCGGTAATAAAAGGTGGGGCTAAAGCTGGGTAAGGCAAAACCACCAAAAATCAACTCAAGCGCACTTCCTGAGTCTTGTGATTCATTTGGTTTTAGGGAATGTGCAGTTATGGTTTCACTTTCAACATCTAACGGTATTTGTTGATTATCATGTTCAAATGTATCCATCCGATACCTACCTCTCTGTATTTTCAATATGGTCTATTTCATTGTCATCTAATTTGAAGGCTCATGAGTAGAAAAGGTGCAGAGATGGTAAAATAAAGAAAAAGAAAAGGATAGGACAACAGGATGGAATTTCCGATCCAAGAATTGTTAGATT
>JANQQF010000048.1 GCA_028285035.1 Phycisphaerae bacterium | reverse complement strand
CGAATTTGAGGATTTACCGAAGATTTTCATTCGATTCATCCCTCAATTTGCTGTTAAATCAGGGTAGTCTGATATGATTACTTATTCAGGAACAACTCTATTGGAGCTAACCTAAAACCTAGCTCATCATAAAGTTCGTTACTGGCGTTAAGCCGCCTTTAACAAAGACTGTTCTGAAATACCAAGCGTGCTTAAAATTTGCTCAACGACTGCATCAGCATGCGCAGAAAAACGAACAAAATCCAAGCTGTCGGTGGGAATGGTCAAAACTGGGCAAAGGGTAAAATCTTCAATCCAGCTATTGTAGAGTTCATTAAGTTGTTGTAGATAGAGGGGAGACACTTCCCGTTCATAATCGCGGCCACGACGTTGAACCCGGCCAATCAGGGTGGGTACACTAGCCTGCAAATAAACAATCAAATTAGGGGCAGGCAAGAATTGATTGAACTCGTCATAGATACCGCGATAAACTTGAAAATCGCGCTCTGACAAGTTACCGCGCTCATAAAGGTTGCGGGCAAAAATGTTAGCATCTTCATAGATGCTGCGGTCTTGAATAACAGAGCCAGCGTGACCGGCCATCTCTCGGTGACTTTTTATACGGCGATGAAGAAAGAAAATTTGGGAGTGAAAACTCCAGCGGCGCATATCTTGAAAAAAATCGGCGATATACGGATTATCATCTACAGCTTCATAAAAGGGGGTCCAGCCAAGCCGATCTGCTAACAGACGGGTCAGCGTACTTTTACCAACGCCCATATTTCCAGCGATTGTAATAAAATATTGCGTCGTCATGTGTTCTTCTTCTCCTTAAAGGTCCTAAAAACACAAGTTTAATAATTATTTTTGAGATAATCGGAGCACGTAGCTCAAATTTTATGACCGCATAGACTCTTAAACATATTAATTTATTTTTTAACAAAAAGAGACCGCCACAACGCCATTGTTGTAGCGGTCACAAAATTTGCCGGACTTGTGAAGGCCGGCCAAATGAAGTAATCAGTAACGAAATCGTTTTTTATGAGGTTTTCAAAACCGGATAAAAGTATAACATACCTGTTGAATTTTTGGCAAAATCAGGCGTTCGAAATGTAAAATTTATTTAACAATTCGTTAACGTTGTTGCCAGCCTCGCTTCAAGGTAGCAAATTGTTGGGGCGTTAGGCCCATATCTCCCAACTCAATGGCCTCCCCGGTTTTACCGTGAAAATCGGTCCCACCTGTTTGGAGCAGGTCCAACTCACGGGCCAGGTTTTGAGCCCGGCTAATCCATCGAGAGCGTTCGGTTGCGGGACGGTGGCCGTCATCATAAGGATAATATACCTCAAGTCCATCAAGCCCTTCCGCCACAGCGTTACGAATAGCAAATTCAGGATCAATCTTGGTATACACCCCAGGATGGGCGAAGACTGAAATTCCACCAGCCTGCTTTATCGTCTCGACTGCTTCAGCCAAGGTCAAGGCAAAGGATCGACCGATGTGAGCTTTGGCATGGAGCGCCAAATATTCATCAAAAATCTGTTGAATAGAGGAAAATTTATTGGGATTACGCGCGAGCAACACCGCCGCAATGTGGGGTCGACCAGGCACCCCATCAACTTGGGCAAACACCTCATCAACAGAAATATCAAAGCCATAGGATTGCAGAATTTCGATCTGTCGAATTTTTTGACTGATGCGCCCTTCTTGAACCTGATCCATTACATCTACTAAAATAGGGGCTTGGTGATCGATGAAGTAGCCTAACAGATGGAGCCCAACAAAGTCTTTATCGTATTCGTGGCGTAGGCTAAACTCCACGCCAGGGACAACCTCCACGCCATACTGCTCACCTGCCTCTAAGGCTTCAGCTACCCCGCCAATTGTGTCATGATCGGTGATCCCTAGCACTGTAAGGCCACGCTTTGCAGCAAGTTTAACCAATTGGGTTGGCGTATTGGTGCCATCAGAAGCCCGCGTATGGGCGTGTAAATCTATCGAATAGTGGGCCATTAGTATTAGGAGGGTTCAGCGATTGTGGCCGTTTTACGACCAACCTTGCGCTCTGTCCCAGCCCGTAGGCGAGCAAAATTACCTCGCAGAGCATATAGCATCAAAATCAGAGTACCCACACCAAACACGATATATCCATAGGGAGTAAACCCGAGAAACGCTGACCCTGTAAGCAGAATTAGACTAGAGATGGCGATTGTGGTTGATAGTAAGGAGGCGTATCCACTGAGCCATAAGGCAATAATACCAAAAGCCGCCGCCAGTAGACCGATTGGCAAGCTCAAGCCACCGAGAGCACCCGTTGCTGTGCCAGCCCCCACACCGCCACGAAAACCAAGAAAAATAGAGTAGTTGTGCCCTAACACCGCCGCACCCCCTGCCAAAGCTGTGACAACAGGCGGAAAGCCAGCAGACGCTAAAAGATATACTGGGATCATGCCTTTGAAGGCATCACCTAACACAGTCAGCCCCGCAGCCAATGGTCCCGCTGCCCGCAAAACGTTGGTCCCCCCGGTCCGACCACTGCCGGATGAGGTGACATCAATGCCGTACATTCGGGCCACTAAATATCCCATTGGAATTGAGCCGCTTAGATAGGCGATAAAAATGGCAATAGCAAAAATAATATAAGTGCTCAAAATCATACACTCCTGTAAAATAATGATTCGTGTCTGCAATATCTCTAAAGATTCTCAGTCAAATATTCGGGTCTGAGTATATCGCAAAGGCGGGGGGTGTCAATTACTTCAAACGGGCTAGCAGCTCGTCTGGTTGATGCTGAAATGTCTCTCTAGATATTTTTTTGGTGACCAAATCAAGTAAGGTTGTGGTGAGGACTTCATTGACAGGTGTGGGAATATTACTTTTTCGACCGGCCTCAACAATTGCCCCGTTCAAGGTCGTTACTTCGGAAGAGGTACGACCTTCGGCGACATCGATATGCAGTGAGGGCATTTTACTACCTCGCCCACTGACCATTGATGGCCGAAGGATAGCCCTTTTTAGGGCCAGCGGTAGCCAGTTAGCGCCAATCAGTCGAAACAGCAAGTCTACTGGATAGCCAGGAAGTTTAACACCTGGGATATTTTGAGCCTGCATCACCCGAACCCCCTCCTGCAAGGCCCAAATTTCCATATCAAATAGGGCTTGATTCTCAACAATTTGGGCTGGGGATTGATCCAAAATTGCGCTGGAGGCATTGGTGACGATGTTAAGGAGCAGCTTTGACCACTTCATTGCCCGATAGTCGGTGTAGGTTTCGGTAGTCAAACCCGCTTGATTAAGCGCATCAGCCAACTGATCAACGGGTTGACCTTGCCCCATTGGCGCTACCCCCAACCCACCTTTCGCTTTGCTAACCTCAATAATCCCTAATTCGGGAACTTGGATAGGAATAGTTACTGTCCCGGCGATGACCTTATCTTGACCAAAGGCATCTGCCAACAATTCCTCATTACCAATGCCATTTTGAAGCGAGACCAGATAGGCCTTCTCCAACAATTCTGGCATAGCCTGGAGTTGCTCAATGATTTGGGCAGTTCCCTGAGATTTGGTGGTCACTAAAATGAAGTCATAGGGGGGAGTTAACGCTTCAAGATTGGTCGTGGTTTTAGGTAAAACCGTTTTGGGTGGTTGTTCAGGCCAATGTAGTTGCAAACCGGCCTGATTAACCTTATCCATTAGGGACGCACGCCCCAGCAAGGTGACCTCTTGCCCCCCTGCTGCTAGATGACCGCCAACAAAGCAGCCAATTGCCCCAGCCCCGAAAACCAATACTTTCAATGGCATCGATTTATTCAACCCAATCGAAGGTTCGAGTTACAGCCTTTTTCCACTCGCCATACTTTTTGGTGCGGGCTGTGTCATCCGCAGAGGGATCCCATGTTTTATCAATACCCCAATTTTGCCGCATTTCATCTATATTTTGCCAGAAGCCAACCGCCAAGCCAGCCGCGTAAGCCGCACCGAGGGCGGTCGTTTCAGCAATTTTTGGCCGAACAACAGGCACACCCAAGACATCGGCCTGGAATTGCATGAGGAGGTCATTGTAGACCATTCCCCCGTCAACCTTTAGGGCCGTCAAATCGACTCCAGAGTCAGCGTTCATCGCATCCAACACCTCACGAGTCTGATAGGCCACCGCTTCAAGCGTGGCCCGAGCAAAGTGCCCCTTGTTCACAAAACGGGTCATTCCAGCAATGACACCTCGGGCATCACTCTTCCAATAGGGCGCATATAATCCTGAAAAGGCAGGTACGAAGTAGATGCCGCCATTATCTTCAACCGTTTCCGCCAAAGCCTCGACTTCAGGCGCATTTTTAATCAGCCCTAAGTTATCACGCAACCACTGCACCAATGCACCCGCAATCGCAATCGATCCTTCAAGCGCATATACTGTTGGCTCATTACCAAATTTGTAACAGGTGGTGGTCAGCAAGCCGTGCGTGGAGGGGACGATTTCTGTGCCAGTATTCAAGATCATAAAGCAGCCGGTGCCATAGGTGTTCTTGGCCTCACCGGCTGAGAAACAAGTCTGCCCAACCGTCGCCGCCTGTTGATCGCCAAGATTACCACAAACAGGAATTTCACCACCAAACGGTCCATCCGTAGTTGTTAGACCGTAGAAGTCGGGATCACTGGAGGGTCGAATTTCGGGGAGCATTGACATCGGCACACCCATCAACTCACAAATCTCGCTGTTCCAACTCGTACCCTCCAAATTCATGAGCATCGTACGAGAGGCGTTGGTCACATCAGTGATGTGTTTTCCACCATTGATCCCTCCCGTCAAATTCCAGATTAACCAGGTATCGATATTACCAAAAATAGCATCACCCTGTTCGGCGGCTTCTCGTAATCCTTCAACGTTATCCAACAACCATTTGATTTTCAAACCAGAGAAATAGGTCGCTAAAGGTAAGCCAGTTTGAGGTCTAAAGCGATCCTGTCCCCCCTTGGCTGACAATTCCGCAACAATTTTATCCGTGCGGGTGTCCATCCAGACCACGGCATTGTGATAGGGTTGCCCTGTGTTCTTGTCCCAGACTAGGGTGGTCTCACGTTGATTGGTAATGCCCACGGCTACTAAATCCGCAGCGGTCACATTCGCTTGCTGCATTGCCCCAGCGACAACTTCCTGGGTTCGTTCCCAAATTTCCAGAGCATCGTGCTCAACCCAACCCGGCTGAGGCATAATCTGTTCATGTTCGAGCTGATGCATCCCTACGGACTCACCTGTATGGTTAAAAATCATACACCGGGTACTGGTTGTACCTTGATCGATTGCAGCAACATATTTTGTCATCGTTTCTTACCTCTTTGTGATTTACGATTTAAGATTGTCGATTTACGATTAAGGTGAGGAGGCAAAAATGCATCGCAAATCAAACCTAAACATTACAAACTTCTATCAATTAGTCATTGGGTTTGAGTAGGTTAATATACAATATTGAGGCCAAAATGGCACCGCCTATTGGACCTACAAAGTAAAGCCAAAGATCAGAAAAGTTACCGGTGGCAATGGCTGGCCCCAAGGTGCGAGCTGGGTTCAACGACGCCCCAGTTAAGGGGCCGCCCATTAAAATACAAAAAACCAGAGTCAACCCAATAGCGACAGGAGCAAGGTTGCCCGCTTTACCGCTGACAGCCGTGTTGAAAATGGCATTGACTAGAAAAAACGTCAGCAAAATCTCAATAATCAACCCTTGGCTAGGGTCTACCCCATTGAGCACTGTAACACCCAGTGTTGAGGTAGGGTCATTGAGTACATAACTCAAAACAAATGCGCCCAATATGCCACCTAACAATTGAACAATAATATAGCCTATTGCACTCGTCGCGTCGATTTGTTGTCCAACCCACAGAGCAATGGTAACCGCAGGGTTAATATGTGTCCCAGAAATATGCCCATAGGCATAGATGAAGCCTATGACTACAAAACCGTGGGCCAGAGCCACCCCAAGTAATCCGCCAACCCCCAAAGCCCCTGCCCCAGCCCCAATAAAAATCAATGTAAATGTACCGATAAATTCGGCAACTAAGGCCCGGGTATTCATAACGAAGCGTTACTCCTAGGGAAATTTAGGGACCACAGTTTACCACTGATCTTAGTCGGAAGGCAAAATATTTTAACCCGTCAAATCAATGAGTAGTTGAAAAAAGACATTACAGAAAACAAAGAAGGCTCATGAGTAGAAAAGGTGCAGAGATGGTAAAATAAAGAAAAAGAAAAGGATAGGACAACAGGATGGAATTTCCGATCCAAGAATTGTTAGATT
>JANQQF010000040.1 GCA_028285035.1 Phycisphaerae bacterium | reverse complement strand
TGACAGTACCGTGTCTCACACCTATGCTGAGGCTGGAACTTACAATGTCGTTGTGATTGTGACCAATGAGCTTGGTAATGATACCTTTAACTTTATGGTTGAGATTTTAGCGCCGCCAACGGTAGAATTGCTGGCCCATTGGCCCCTTGATGAAAGTGGCAATGAGCCACGTCTTGATATCTCTGGGAATGGATACGATTTAACCCCACACTCATCGAACAGTATTGCCTCTGTGTCCGGCAAAATTGGGCAGGCGAATGAATTTGTGGCTCCAGATAGCGAATATCTGGAATTGGAAACGCCACCAACGATGGTGGGTAGTTTGACCGTGGCTGGCTGGATCAATGGGGTGGATTTCCCAAGTGAGGGCTATCGGATCATCGCCTCAAAGTATGATTGGGGCACAAATGACCGAAGCTTTAAGATTGACACGCGAGATGATGGCGCTAGTCTGGCTTTTACCACTTCGCCTGATGGTAACTTATCATCGGATAATGTGCTCATTGCAGATGTCGACGGACAGATGAATATCGGGGTTTGGCATCATGTGGCGGCTGTGTTTGATGCTGATAATAAGCGGATGCTGTTGTATCTGGATGGGGTCGAAGTCGGCAGAAAGGATGTGAATCACACAACCCTCCATGATAGTCAGGTTCCCTTTGTCTTGGGTGCGAATTTTCACAACGGTGGTACCACCCAATTTACCTGGGGGTCCCTAGATGAATGGCGGATTTATGGGGGCGTATTGGAGCCTAGTGATATTCAGGCGTTGGCTGACACCTCCCCGCTTACGGTAGACTTTACCGCAACTCCGCAAGAGGGGCAGGCCCCGTTAGATGTGGCGTTTGAGTTGCAGACAAATCTGCCAGCCAGTTATGAGTGGGACTTTGGCGATGGTCAAACCAGTGCAGCGACCAATCCTACCCACACCTTCCAGGAACCTGGCGTTTATACCGTGTCCCTCACGGCAATTGGCTTTAATGACACGGCTAGTGTCGTCAAGGCCAACTTGATTGAGGTCACTGAACCCCCAGCCGGAGTGGTCACCCCAGACGGTGGAGTGGTGACCACGGATGATGGAGAACTCACGCTTGAGTTTCCTGCGGGGGCTGTGACGGAGCCGCTGGAGATCTACATTGACCAAGTTGACTCACTCATCGATGAAACAGACAGTGGTGAGGAAATTCAGCGGGTCTCCAGTCACGGAATGCCCTTAAAACTCTTCACCTTTTCAGCCTATCGTGATAATGGTGATTTGGTTGAGGATTTACAATTCCAAACGCCAGTTAAGCTAACAACGGCTTACACGGGCACGGAAATACGAAATTATATAGAGGATACCTTAACCGTTGTTTACTACAATCCTGATCTTGAGCGCTTTGAGGATGTACCAACGACGGTTCATTCTAAGACTTTAACCATTCAAGCAGACCTGCAACATTTTAGTACTTATGGCTTGGATGGGGAGAAGGCAACTTGGGTAACACCGAGTATTGATGCTTTTAGTGTGGCTCAAGCAAAGGGAACACTAAATTATGGATATGACGTGCCCCTCCCGACGGGTCCCAACGGCTTTAAGCCGAGTGTAAGTCTGCAATATAGCACCGGCATGATTAACGGGATGGAGCGGAAAACCTGGCCGGATAGTGGCTGGGTTGGAGCCGGTTGGACTTTGGCCTTGGGTGAGATTACCTATAGTCCCGGTCATCTTATTAGACGAAATGGGGAGTGGCAAAGTACTAAGAACTTCCACTTGACGGTGAATGGGGTGAGCGAGGATTTGGTGACGGACCACCCCGTGCTACCCAGCATCTACAAAACTCGACACGAGCAATTTATGAATATTACGCCGCCAGACCAGCTTTGGTACGATGAACATAGTAATCGAAATTACTGGACGGTTGTAGATAGTGCCGGGACAACCTACTATTTTGGCGGTGCGCCTGATCTGTTGCCAAACACAGGTGATCCAAATGCCATCGTTGGGTATGTTAACAGCTCTGGATATGGTGAAGGCAGTAGTTGTAGTGGGACGCAGACCAGTTGGAGGTTGACGAAAGTGGTCGATGTGCACGGCAACACTATGGAGATTGAGTATAACAAGATTCCTGGGTTAGAAGGGTGTCAACGCGATTTCCCAGACACTAACCGGTTTATCCAGGGCCCCACTCCCGAAATCTATCCTAAATTTATTCGTTACACCACCAATGGTAGTGATACCCATCACGAATATGAGGTTGAGTTCCTGACCGAAGATAAAGGGTATGAGCGAGATTATCAATTACGAGGAGATCTGTCTCAAAAGTTAACGGATATCAAGGTGTCCTATAAACCTGATGCTGGCACAACACAGTTGATTCGCCAGATCCATTTTGATTACCTGACTATTCCGAGCGAGAAGAGACACTTGCTTACCAAGATTGAAACTTTGGACTCAACCGGGGCCAATGAGCTACCACCGATGACCTTTGAGTATGATGATCATCAGATTGGTCAATTTTGGCTGCATCGTGGTGCTGCAGGGTGTGATGAAACCTGTGTTAACGATTGGAAATCAGACTATTATGATAAACCCTTCTTAACTAAGGTGGAAAATGGGTATGGGGGCGAGACCATCTTCACTTATAAGCCTGAGCCAGAGGGACGCTTCTTCCAGGTGGTTGATAAGCGTGAGGTCAAGGCAGGGTATGATAGCCCCAGTATGATCTATCAGTATCAGTATCATAACCCCAATATCCAAGCAAGAAAAGCCACAGATCCAGGTCGAGTTCGTGATGATTATCATCAGAACTTCTCGCGATTCTTTGGTTATAGTCAGGTGACCCTGATTGACCCTGCTGGCAACCAAAGTCATGCCTTCATTGACAATAGCTATGATTCTAGCTATCGCGGGTCGGGGGGAGCAGGTATTCTTAACGGTCGAGAGCTAACGACTTACCAGCAAGATAGTAGCGGCAACTTATACAATGCCTCAAGCTCAACCTGGCAGGCCCATCCATTGTGGTTAAGTACCTTTATTTATCAAAGTGAACAGAATGCTTATCAATGTGATGGTCAGACCACCGGCACAAATGTCAATGGATGTACCCACCAGCGGACAACATTTGGCTATGATTTCAGTACAGGGAATATGACCAGTCAGACTTTATATGAAGCGAATGCGACCACTCCATATCGCACAATGGTCTATGACTTTACTCCGAATGTGGCTAAAAATATCTTAAATCTGCCCAAGAGCGAGACGCTGCGAGCGGGCGGCACGAACGGGACTAAGCTAGCCGAGACCCTCTACCATTATGATGGAAACGGATATGGGGTTGCTCCAGATGAAGGTAACCTGACCCTGCAACGCGTTTGGGCTGGCAGCGATGGGTATATTCAAACCGCCTATCCAAACCAGCATTATGATAAATATGGCAATGCTACAGAGGTGTGGGTCTATCCAAATTATGATAGTTTAACTAACCCGCGTATCACCAAAACAAAATTTGATAATGAGGGATTGTTGCCCACCGAAGTCGAGAATACCAAACAGCATAAGATGACGACAGCGTATGATTATCGCTTCCAAGTGCCCTTGGCAGAAACGGATGTCAATAATAGTGCGACCACGACTTATACCTATGACGATTATGGTCGGCTTGAAACAGCAACCCTGCCTGGCTGTACTGATGGGAAACCTACCTTTAAGGCGGAATTCGCTGATGCTTTATCCTACCCTGCCTCGGGACAACCCTATTACCAAAAACTGGAGCAACGGGTGGACACCTGTAATGGGCCGGGTGAGTATGCTCAGACATATGTTTACTACGATGGCTTAGGCCGTAAGATTCAAGGCCGAACTGACAACGATAATGGCAGTGGGGTAATTATCAGTGGGGTGAAGTTTGATGAGTTGGGCCGAACCATTTATGCTTCGGTGCCACAAACGGGAAGTGGTTATAGCTATAGTGGCCTCAACTGGAGTAACTCTGGGCAGCGGACGGAGACGGTCTATGATGCGATTGGCCGCCCCATTAAAGTGATTCAGCCCGATGGCACTACTGTCGAGACAGTCTACAATAAGTTGTTAACGGCTGTGATCGATCCTAAACAAAGGCTAAAGATTTCAGAAACGGATATTTTTGGCCGATTGATTCGAGTGACCGAGTTTGATCAGGAGAATTATACCGCTGGTCAGCTATCACCAAACGCGCTTCTCTGGGAAGCACCGGGTTACGCTACCACCGCCTATGATTATGATGTGCAAGATAATTTGATTGAGGTCAGGGATGCGTTCAATAATGTAACTGACATTGATTATGATGAGCTGGGTCGCAAAATCAGCATGAACGATCCAGATATGGGGCAGTGGTATTACAAATATGATGCTTTAGGGAATTTGATTGCTCAGGTTGATGCGGAAAAGCAAGCCACCAACTTGTACTATGATGAGCTAAATCGGCTGACGGACAAGACCTATAGCCTTAATGTTGGTTCACCAGCCAGTTACCAACGACCAGGCACCGCCAGTGGTACGCCACATCTGATATACAATTATGATGAGGGTGACCACGGAGCCAGCACTGGCCGACGAACCAGTATGATTGATGAGGCGGGTAAGGTTGATTGGCACTATGACATACGGGGACAGGTGACCCAGCAAATTCGGACCTTTACTGATGTTTATGATGACTTGGACAATGAGCAAGATCTCAACCCTGGTAACGATAGCTACGTCATCACCTACAACCTCTATGATGAGGCCGGGCAAATACGTACGATGACCTACCCTGATGGGGAGCAAGTTACAATGGGCTACACCCTACGTGGATTACCAGTCAGCTTAAGCGGTTTTGGCGCACAGGGAACATTGCCCGATGTCAATTATGTACAAAGTGCTAGCTATGATCGTTTTACCAACTTGATCCAACGCAAAGTGGGCAATGGTCAGACCACAAACTACGACTACTATACCCCTAATGAAACAGTGGGCGGGGTTGGCCAAGGGGGTCGGCTACGAACTGTTTCGATGGACACCTTACTCGATATGGCTTACACCTACGATGCCGTGGGCAATATTAAAACAATCGTTGATAGCTCTGAGGTGTTTGCTGGTAGTTTCCAGGAGTTGACCTTTGAGTATGACTATCTTGATCGATTGAAAACAGCAGATGCTGATACGGTCAATGGTGTGTCAGGCTATAGTCATTCTTACTCTTACAATCAAATTGGCAATATCACAGGTCGCGATGGCTTAGCTTATGACTACAATCCCTCTGGGGCTAATAGTGTGCGCCCCCACGCCGTGACTGGAGTTGGCACCGAGCATAGCTATTTGTATGACGATAATGGGAATATGACTACTCGTACCGAAAATGGGGTGACGTATACCCAGGAGTGGACGGTTGACAACAAATTGAAGCAGGTCAGCTGGACGGGCGATGATAGCTTCGCCTACATCACCCGCTTTGTTTACGATGGCGATAGTACGCGCTTGCTCAAGATTGAGACTGTGCCTGATGCCAATGGTAATCCAATGGAGATTACGACGGTGTATATCGGTGGCATTTATGAGGAACAATTTGTTACGGCCGGATCACCAATGGGGTATTCGCCTTTACCGCAGCAAGATAGCCTCCCAGAAGGGAAGATTGAGGATGATGGCGCGTTGGGGTATGCCCCTTCACGTGCAGGTAACCACAGCCCGACCAAAGCGGCGGCAGGTTTGGCGTATCCCTTGCTTGAGGCGAGTGTGCCAGGCGTGGTGACAATCGAAGCGGGGACAGAGGGCCTCCGGCCACAGACACAATGGTCAGCCCCTGTTTGTATCACTCCTCCTTCGACGGATTTGGACCCTTACGCCGATTGTGCCCAACGGATACTTGCTCATGCAGCCAGCGGTGATTTGATTAATGTGTTAGGGACCAATCCAGGGGCCTATAGTCTGGGATATGGAAAAGATAGTGATACCTATGGTCGTGGTGAGCTTTTGATTGATATGGGACCGGGCGAAGAGGCCATCTGTGATGATCCAGGCGGCTATGATGTTCTTATCTTTGATGGCAGCGGGATGGATATATTTGGGTCTGAAGCTTTACAAAGATTAGAGGTGAGTGTTGATAATGTCAATTGGCATTCAGTTTGGGGGTCCTGGCTCTTGACGGACAACAACCCTGCTAATAGCTTGCCGACAAGGATGTGGCTGGAATTACCGATTCCCAGTGCTCGATATATAAAATTTGTAAGTAATGCCCAACTTGGAAATGGTTTTGATATAGATTATGTGGAAGCGCAGGCGATGTGTGCGCCAACTTTGCAGGCCCCGACGATTCAGAGCCCGACCAGTGATCCACATGCCACAGCAGTGTGGGGTAGCAATAGCCGGATCCTGAGTGGGATGGCTGAGTCATCAGTCCGAGTGAATATCTATGACAATGGTACCTATCTAACATACACCACCTCCAACTTTAATGGCATCTGGATGGTTAATGTGACCAACTTAAGTGAAGGGGAACGTAGACTTACGGCTAAGGTGCAGCGTGAGAGTGGTCCCCTCAGCGGTCCATCCAACGAGGTGATTTTGCACATCGATGCCCAACCACCAACTGTGTATATTGATCTTCCAGAAACGAATTGGGATTGGGTGGGTGCTGGCACCTACCTTTCTGAAGGATATGCTCAGGATGCTGGCCGTGGTGGTTTTTCTGAGACGTTACCAGCTCAATATAAGCTGGAAAAGAAAGATGCTGATGAAAACTGGTTACAAGTTTTCCCAGTAACCAGTAGTCCACCATCCTATACAGCTGCCGTATTTGAACTCACCTCATCAACAACTGATGCGCCTCAAAGAGGTAATATTGACGCAACGTTGCCCGATACTTATCTATCAAATGGTGATTATCGGGTCACCTATTGGGTGAAGGATAGCTTTAATCGCGGCGCGACAGCCACTCGCTACTTCAGGGTAGATGATATCGTGCCGATGTTCGACTTCACCACAAATAGTACGATGCCGACTCTGGAAAATGGTGATGGTTATACCAACCAGACCGATTTTATGGTTAGTTGGCAAGGCAGTGATGATGAGTCGAATATTGCGTATTACAATCTGTGGTATCGTGAGAATCCGACAGACACCTTCACGCCTTGGGTTGTCGGGGGTGATATTAATACCACAGAAAAGCTATTCAACGGGCAAAATGGTCATTCGTATGAATTTGCTGGGTTGACAGTTGATAACGTAGGTAATGTTAGTCTGAATAAATATATTGAAGTTCTAGTTGATACGGATGGGCCTGAAGCGCCAAACCTGCTCGAGATGACGCCGTATGTTCAAAATGGGTTTGTACAGGTTAAGTGGGATTTGACCAATGATCTGCCAGCTAGCCCGGCAGAGTCGGCGGGAATTGCTGCTTATGAAGTGCAATACAAGACCAATGGCGATTGGGCGTCAGTTAATATTTTAGATACCAATGCTCCTGTCTTTATGGAAGCAGATGATGATCGAGTCAATGTTAACTTTGGTCCAGACGCAAGCGGCACTTACAGCTTCCGGGTGCGGGCGATTGATAAGGCTGGCAATGAGGGGGAATGGAGTAATATCCGTAGCGTCACCATTGACAGCGGATCGCCTACGGGTGTCAGTGTATCTGTTGATAAATGGTACTTGAGCGCCAATGAAGACTTGATCATCACGGCTCGGTTTAATGATGTGGCCCCAGTAAAGTGGACCATTAATCTATGGCGAAATGGGGTGGACTCTGGTGGTATTGTGAAGACCTGGACCGACACCACCGATGGACCAGCCAGCAATGAGACGGTTCAAGTGACTTGGACTGGGGGAACGAACAACAACGATTACTATGTTGAGTTGATTGCAGATGATCAGCATTTCCCTAAAGTTTTCGTCGAAACAGGCGCGATTATCCTAGACACTCTGGCCCCAACGGGTGACATTTACGAGCCAGGGGTTAATCCCGATGATTACAAACCCAACCCTATTCGGTACTGGACCGCTAATGAGGTGGTCGTCACCAACCAGACCAGCCCCCGCTTACAAGGGCGACGTGAGCCTGAGAATGTTGACATCGGTCGGGCTGACATAGATCGGGTCAAAATCCAACGACTTTCACCCCCACCGGGAGACGGTGAGGTGGCCAGTGATTTGATCATCAATAACACCCATAAAGTGAGTGTGCTTGAACCCTCTGGTAGTCGGACCTATCTGTTTGACACCTACCACGTGAGTAGTGGGGGTACGGTGTATGACTTGATGCCGAACGATTTCTTGAAGCCAGGCTTGAACAATATCCGTTTTATCTATATTGACGAGGCCGGGAATGAGGCCTTCTTTGACCGGGACCTTTTGGTGGATACGAAAAAGCCGGTGGTAAAGATCCAGCGGCCACAGGGCACGATCCTTGAGCGGGAGCCGACCCTCCGCTTTACTGTAGACGATGAGAGCACGATTACGCTTGATAATATAGAAATTGTACCTTTCGGTGGGGGCCCCATCCCAGTAGATGAAAACTTGGCCACGATCGAGGCGGACGGAAGCTATAAGTTAGACTTACCCGATACCTTGGCTGACGGCACTTACACCTTGAAGATCACCGCCGTGGATGAAGTGGGCTTGAGCCATATTGGAACAGAGACCTTCACAGTCGATGCTGACACCTTTGTCGAGCTGGCCTGCCCTCGTGGCCCAGTGAATGATGCCTCGATCAATGTGAGTGGAATCGGGGAGCCGGGTGATACGATCAGCTTGAGCGTGGATAACCCGGCCGGGACATTTGGTCCCGTGACAGTACCCAGCACCGGTGACTTCGTCATCAATGGGGTCATAATTGGCGAGGACAATGCGACCTTAGTGGCGACGGCGGATGATGGCCAGGGTAACACGGCGACGGCCACCTGTATCTTGGATGTCGCCTTTGATGGGCTGGAACTGAATGTCGAGGCGGTACCGGATGCCTTTGCCCCGAATGATCCCGACTTGGACACCACTCAATTTATCCTGACAGCTGACGCTCCAGGTAGCGATGAGGTGGCCGATTGGACCTTGGCGGTGCGTAGCCAGAGTGATGGCAGCTTGGTGTGGAGCCACAGTGGTTCTGGTCCCCTGACCGATGCTGGAATCATCTGGGATGGGCGAGACAACAATGGGGCCTTGCCTAGCGGTAATGTGACCTATGATTTCGTCTTGAGCGCCGTGAGCGAAGCGGGCGTGAGTGGCTCGACCCAACCGCAGGAAATCAAAGTGCGAATGGGGCTGCCAGACCGACCAGAGATCACCTCTCCCAAGAATGCCCCCCCACAAACCTCATCCGTGACCGAGGTGCGCGGGACGATTCCTGAGCCAGGCTTGGCCGTGGTAGTCTATGTCAAACGACCCGACAGTAGTACCATCGTGGAGTATTACAATGATGAGGTGATCGGCACCGAGTGGGTCATCCCTAAGGTGGCCTTGGCCAGTAGCGGGACCACAGAGATTTGGGCCACGGCCTTTGATCCCGCCCAGCAAGAGAGCCTGAAGTCGGACTCCGTCTTTGTCACTGTGGCGGTGTTACCTCCGTTGAAGACGCTGACGGTCAGTCCAGTGCTGGCAGGCTTGGACGATCTTCTGGAACTCACGGCTACCGCCCGAGGTGTGGTAACCGATTCCTCAGATGAGGATTATGGCCTCGGTGAAACCACCAGTGTGGTTGGCTGGATTCCCACCCCGAATGGGGATGAGGAACACACCTTTGGCTCCACCACTGAGACTGAGCCGACCTCAACCTGGACCGCAAGCCGTCTCGTGGATGAGACTTTGCCCAATGAGGTCATCAAGATTCTAGTACGCGGTGAGGATGCCGACGGCAACAGCAACACTAGCGACGTGTCCGTGACCTTGGACACTCAGGCTCCTAACCCTCCAATCATTCGTAATCCCGACCGCACCAGGCTGACGGGCCTGAACCCCTACTTGGTGCGTGGCTTGGCTGAAGAGGGGACTGACGTCGTGGTCACGGTTAACGACAGCAGCACCTACGCCACGGAGGCTGGCGGGCATGCTGATGAAAATGGTTTGGCTGAATGGCAGGTTGAAGTGACACTAGGCCCCGGTGATAACACCCTGGTCGCCACCGCCACGGATCAGGTGGGCAATGTCTCCCCGCCGAGTACAGAGCGTACTCTGATTTATGATGACAGTCCACCAGAGGTGACAGCCATTGTCGACCCGCTGATGGTCCAAGTTGGGCAGGATGTGAATATTGAGGCCAATGTGCTTGAAGATGGCCCGATGGAGAACAGTTGGGTGACAGCTCAGGTGCTTGAGGCGGGGACCACTAACCTTGAGGCACGCTTGTACCTGCTTAAACCCAATGGAGACGACACCCTATGGCTATCGCCCGACCCCCGCTTTAGCACCGCGGATGAAGGTATCTACACCGTTAAGGTAGAAGCGCAAGACCGGGCTGGTAACACGGATGAGGATAGTCGCCAACTCATCGTCGATGGCACGCCGCCGACCTTGAGTTTGAGCTTGAGTGTTAGTGAGACCAATCTGTACAGCCATATTCTGACTGGCACCCTTTACTACGGCCAGCCGCCTGCACCCACGAGCGAGGACTTCACCGTTAGTGCCTTGATTGAAGATCCCCTGTCGGGTGTTGATACCGTGACCTTCCCCAGCGTTACTAGCGAGGGGGGAAGTGAGTCCGTTGGCGGCTTGAATGTTGCAACCGTGGATAAAACCTATACCTTTGATAGTAGTGATATCGTGGCAGGCTTGATTACTATCGAGGCGACGGATCAGGTGGGCAATTTGGGCACGGCTGACTTCCCGGTCTACCCTGATAGCGAGGGGCCAACCATCACCCTTGACCTGCCAGAATTTATTCCTGTCCGCTACCCGCTAATGTGGTTAGCGACTGATCCTATCGTCGGGACAGATGGCGCTGGGGCAGATGTGCTTGGTTCTGGAGTCCGTGACTTCACGGTCGAATATCGGGAGAGTAACCCTGCTGATCAGCCTTGGCTTGAGTGGGGCGTAGGCCTGACCGAGGCTCAAGTCGAGTTTGTCGGCACGCCGGGCACAACCTATGACTTCAGGATCACGGCGTATGATAAAGTCAACAATCAAACCATCGCCCTAGCCGAGAATATCACGGTCAAGGCGGTAACCAAATACTATTCCCTCGGTGGCCAAAAGGTTGCCATGCGTCAGGGGGACCAAGTATACTATCTACACGGCGATCATCTCGGTAGTACATCCTTGGTCACGTGTGGGGCGAATTGTGGGACTGATGTGCTCGTTGGGGCTGTTACGTCCGAAGTGCGCTATCACCCCTACGGTCAGGAACGCTGGACCAATGGCGTGGCCGTGACGGACTTTGGCTTTACGTCGCAGCGGAATGAGAAGTCGTTCGGCCTGATGGATTACAATGCGCGGTATTACTCGCCAGTGTTGGGTCGGTTTATTAGCCCGGATACGATTGTGCCTGATCCAACGAATGGTCGGGGATTCAATCGGTATCGGTATACTCGGAATAACCCGTTGCGGTATACAGATCCGAGTGGGCATTTCCCTTGTCCAAGAGCAGATGGATGTTCACCTGCTTATGGGGCAGCATTTCATTATCAAGAATCTGTTGAACAATGGCAATATATTTCTCAGGCTGAAATGGCGCTACTTGGTGAAGAAGCAATGGTTGGGGTAGCTCATACGATATGGGATGATGCAGATCATCGGTTTAGTCAACTTGAAGATGTTTTAGTACCAGAAAATAAGGGAAGATACAATACATTAACAGATTTTTATAACGATCATAATGGTATACCACCAGAAGACGGACAATGGGCTGAAAATACAGGATGGATTGATGAGATATTTACAGGAAGCCGATCCGACCCAACAGGTGGTACTAGATATTTTGCAAGTATTCATCCCGGTGATGAGCCAACCTATCGCAATACTTTAGCAGGGATAATGCAAAGGGAATATCTCGACCAAAACCCTGATAGCGCATACTTAGCCCCAGAATACTTCTTAGATCAAGCTGGATATGGGTTTATTGAAGGAGAAAATTATCAGGGTATCATTATGGTATACAATGATGCTCATTCCATTCAAATACCAATAGAGAATCGCCGGTACGTGATCAAAGATCCGGTTGATCCCTTAACCCGTGATGAGTGGTGTAGTCAATCAACCGGATGTGAATAGGACTAGATGCATAAAATGTGGAGATATTGTATGGTCAGTAGAGTTTTATCAATCATAATTGTCTTTTCTTTTTTTGGTTGTGGTAATCAAAATTTTGAGGCTACAAATATTTCGCTAACTCAGACACTTGTCCCAACACCAATACAATCTAAAGCAATGACACAATCACCAATCGCAACTATAGAAGAACCAAAGAAAATTTTAACCCTGGACTCAAAGGACTCTACTTTGTCGGATGTGGAATCTGAAGTTATTCGTATCTGTCAAATTGATGGTAATTCCACACCACAAGTAGAGTATCAAATATTGTATTTTCAGACATATTGTGGAGATTGGTATGGTACAACAGATGAGTTTATATCAATTGAACAGATTTCATCAAATGGCATATTATCTACTGATCTCGATAATAGAATTGTCTATAATTGCGATGGCCCAGAAGAACAATTATTAATTGCTAATCCTATTCTCGTCGAACCAGAACCATTAAGTTTAACTACCCCTTTCCCGAACATAGATATGGTCAATGATAATGCTCATTGGTTATCAAGTGATCAACTTGTCTTTCAGTCGTCATTATTGCTATCGCCACTTGGTAAACCTGCTGAACTTGATAATCGACTTTATTTACTTGATTTAGCAACTGACGCGTTAATCGAAATCACTGACAATATAAATAGTCGATGGGTTGTATCTCCATCACAAAGCTGTGTTGCGTATGTCGCTGATGATGGTGCAACAGGTAGACTTCATATAACCAACTTGCACTCTCCTTATAACTTTGAGAGTTGGCTTGCTCCGGTTGTAGACGATCCTTATAAATGGCCTGAAAATGGGACAAATCTGATTTGGTCGCCGGATGGTACACAACTTGCCTTTACAACTTTTAGCGAGAGATTTGAGGGTATTGTCATTTGGAATCTGATAACAAATGAGCATAAATTGTTTGAAAAACGTGGTGGTAACATCAATCTTAGTTGGTGGAGCCCAGATGGAAAAAAGATACACTTCACTGCTTCAGGCCAAAAAGATGAATTAGCTCATTGGATATTGAATGTAGAGACAGGAGAGAAAAAGGAGCTTGTTCCTTTACGGGCTTCAGCTAGACCTTCTGCGTATCAATGGTTGGATAATGAAAGAATTGTTGTGGCAGGTGTTTTTGGTTCTTTTATAATAAATACCCAGAATGACTCGGTACAAGAAATCGACTATCCAGGAAAAGAAAGGGGGCTGAGAATATCTAACATGTTTTTTGGCCCAACCCCATAAGTTATTTATACTGTCGAATAATCTCAGAGGCTGAGGCAAGGACTATAACCAATTCTTGCCCCAGTTAGTCTTACTCTATCTTCCCCGCCATCAACCCCTCAATCCGCTCCATCGCCTTGAAGTAATCATCAGCCAGGGTCTGATCGTGGACCCTGGCATAGACCATCGTAGAGTAGTTGAGTAGGTTGGGTTGAACAGGGTTTGAACTGTGACTGCGCCTCTCGTGTTGGGTTTCGCCGGACCTGTGGCTGGAATGTGAGGGAGTGAAACCCAACGATTTTGGATACAACGAATGGTCGTTCGGCTCAACCCAACCTACAAAAATATTCTTTCTGGAGAGAAACAATGGACTTTATTACGTTTGCAATTGGCTGTTTTGCCTTGCTTTTTGGGCTTTATAGCATCTATGCGCGGATTAAACAGCCGGAAATGCTGGGAAAATTGGATGCGATGAAAGCTCGCTGGGGGAATCAAGCGGGTGTGACCCTGCACGTGATTAGCTACACGGTTGTCTCGATTGGCGTTGGGGTGGCTTTCATCTTCTTGGGTCTGCAAGGCGTGTCTTTGTTTTAGGTGGGGGAAGAAACTACGTTTCGGATTTGGCCTAAAACTAGCGAGGTTAAAAAAGGGTGTTGGCGTTTCAACAAAATCGTGTATAATTCACGTATGTTGACCCAAGAGCATCAAACTGCAAATGACAAAGTGATTGAGCATACTGAAAAGCGATTAGAGCAATTTTTGCCTAATGCGGTCAAACGTTTGATGTTCCGCCTCCTCAAAATCTACTTCCACTATACTCGTGTTGTTTTGCCTCAATCTCAACCTAATATACAGTCCAAAACCAAGTACAAACTGGTCTGGTCTCTCATTGGTCTTGCTGTCTTGGCTTTGATCCTCTCTCTTCTCATTGGTACAATCCGATAAATCGTCCTAACTCAATAGATAACCAACTCAGTAAGGCAACGAGAATTAAAATGAAGGGCAAGCTGAAAAAGCACCCCAAAAATAGACTACCTGGCTCATCTTCTTTTGAGCCCTTCCGAAAATAATCGGTCCAAGATTTGATTCGGTAAAATAAATGTTGCGACGAACATTAAAGCCGCAATAAGGCTCATTAGCCCCGTATTTATTGATGTTTTAAATGATTGACCCAAAACCCAGGTAATTACAAATCCCGCTAAAAACCAGCCAAGTGCAACTAGAATAAGGCTTTGAATAAATGAACCTAACATGCCGTTCCTCCAAACGGCTTAGTTTACAGGTAAGCGTTTCAACAAGAAAATTAATAGTCAGTTGGTAACAAACCGTCGTTCGGCTCAATCCAAGCTACCGGGTGGTATGTAAAAAAGACCGCAGAGGTCTTTGTCCGATGTAATATCGGCGACCTCTGCGGTCTCGCTTTTTATCACCCGCTACCTCACCATCACCGCCGTGCCACTGGCAGTGACCATCAGCATATTACCGCCATCTTTAATCCCGATGGTTTCATAATCCAAATCGATACCGATCACGGCATTGGCCCCCAACTTTTCGGCCTTTTCGATCATTTCGCGTTTGGCGATGTCGCGGGCTTTGCGTAGCTCCCGCTCGTACGAGGCGGTACGCCCACCGACAACATCGCGGATGCCCGCAAAGAAATCGCGGAAGATGTTTGCCCCCAAAATGGCCTCGCCTTCAACAATCCCCAGATACTCGACAACTTGTTTTCCATCCAACGTAGACGTTGTTGATAAAATCATCAGTGTCTCCTTGTAAAATAGTGATTAGGTCTAACACAAGTGTTAGTGGCTAGTGATGAGTTAAGAAACCTCATTTCCCAAACTTTATTATACCAGCCTCAAATAGAATTGCGGGAATGGGGGGCGCTGACTTGGGGAGTGTCCCATCCTTCCAACCTTCCAGCTTAGCAAGCCTTATCACTCACTTGTTCAAACCTCCCCTTATATGGTACAGTCTGACACATCCTTGCCCCGAGTGAGTCCAGATGGCTGATTGGCAATTTATCGTTGATGATGAGGACTTTCCCGATCCCCCGCTTGTAGAAAGTGAGCCGAAACGATCCTCAAATCGTTGGTGGTGGGTCTTCCTCCCTATTGTTATTTTGATGGCAGTTTTGGTGGTGACCTACCTCAATCTGCAAAGCCTACAACATCAGGGCCAAGTGTCGATTCGAGATGATTTAACGAATGTGATGTTTGAGGAAGAGACGTTGCGAGCGAGGCAGGATCGAGAGGCGGCGGCGGATTTGATCCATCCTAATACCCAGCCTGCGTGGCGTGACGGGTATTGGCAGGTATTTGACACGCGCTCGGCTGAGGCCGACTTGGTTGAGATCAAAACGATTGATTTTGATGGCACCTGTGCCGTGGTCGATGTGGTAATTGGGCGAACCTTGCAGGTGCAGAGCTATTGTTTGCGGGGTGGGCAGTGGCGACGGGCCGCTGTGCCCACTGCGGCTTGGGGGGCTGAACAGACTGAGTTAGTGTTCCCCAATGGGGCACGCCTTCGGTTTTTCCCGCGCGATCAGCGGTTTGCTGAGGATTTAGCGACAGATTTAGTCCTGTTTTTCGAAACCATTGAGACAACGCTTGGTCCCCAAGCCTCGTATGAAAATCTGCAAATTTTGATTGAGCCAGCAGACTTACAAGGTCCGATCATTGCGAAATATCGGGATCAACAGTTGGTCATCAACTCTCCCTTGGTTGTAGCGACCGATGGCCGCTTGTCTCGTGAAGCAACGGTGCGACTGGCCTTGGCTAAAACCTTGATCCCCCCCTTAGCTTCGCCTACGCTGATGCCTCGGCGGTCTCCGCCAGGCCTAAATCGGTTTTGGGAGGCAACCCATACAGTTAGTGCCGTCCATTTATTGCTGCCACCCGAGGCCCAAGCTGCTTTGCTCGTCCAATGGCTTGATGAGGTCGAGGCGGGCTGGGTCTCTCCTTTTATCATTTACCCGCCTGACAATCCAGTGCCAGAGGCTACTGTCGCTGCTTCGGCGTACCTGACGGCCGACTACATTTACAAGGAGTTTGGACTACCCACCTTATTTGATGTGGCTGAACGAATGATTCACGTGGATGCTTGGGACGTGGTCTTTCAGTCAACGATGGGGCGTACGACCATTGCTCTGGATAATGAAGTCGCCCTTTATTTTGTGCGGGGCCCGAAGGTGTTCTCTGGGATTGGCCGAGGCGAGCCGGTTAGTCTGCCCACCCTGCCGTTGTTAGCCACGTTTCAGCAGCCCCTCCCTTCGGTTTTTCAGGCGCAACGTTTATTGGTTACGATAGAAGGGCAGCTTGAACCTGTTGTTGTTGAAATTCCAAATACAGTCAATATTACTGTTGGTCAAGAGGAGCCTGTCCCCTTGGCTTGCCTTCCGCCGAATGCGAAATTTGAGATCAGCGGTGAATGGCTCGAAGTTCATCGCCGGGTGAAAGCCAGTGCCATTCGTTTGACCCAATCGCTACAGGCCAGGGATGAATTGACGTATTTGCAAGGGTGTTGAAGTTCACAGGAATAATCACTTATGATCAATCTTGACGTCTGTTTTCTAATTCTGTGGCCGTTCCAAGCCACTTCAAAATTAGGCCCGCAGGTTTCTGTCTCTGCACCCAAAGATGCGCCCTATTTTTATGACCTTGATATTGAGTTTCGTACCAGTTGGGGGGAGCGGCAATTTGAGGTCGAGGGAACATCAGTGCGGGTGAAACTGCAAGTCTTAGATGAGCTGGTGTGGGTGGCCGAGTGTCGATATGTTTTGGAAGATGGGCTGGAAGCGGAGGCATTGTCTCGACAATTAGCCATTCAAGGCGCTTTGAAACAGAAGCTATGGGAAGAGACAGATGCAGTTGATCCTTTGAATGAGGTCTACACCATTCTTTTGTTTCGGGGTACGACGTTACCTCTGGATTCGTATGTTGATGAGCAGGTAGTGCCCTTAGGCCATTTGTTGCGGGCTTTAGTTAAACCGCCCGGTGAAGCTGCTGCCGCCGAAATTTTTAATGCCAGAGCTCGCTATTCCAAACGCGACTTGACCGTGGTTGATTGGAGTGGGGCCTTAGTTTTTGCGGAGAATAGTGATTTTCAGGCTGACATTGACTTGCTGAAAATTGGTAAGTATCAACTGTTACGTTATCGAATGCTCGATCAAACAGTACAGCAGATGTTGGAGCAGGTGCGCCAAAATGTGGCGAATGTTCGCCTCCGCTGGCTGCCCACCCGAAATAAAACAATGCACACCATTGTCCAGCAACGGCTGTCCCTCTTGCTAGATTTCGAGAAGATCGATCAATCCCTGCTGCTCATCGGCGATTGGTATTCGGCGCAAGTGTATGAGTTGATTGTTGAGCGCTATGCTTTAGATGACTGGAAGGATTTGGTCAGTCGTAAGCTTGAAAACTTGGCGACGATTGACGCGGTGGTACGCGAGAATTTGACCTTCTCCTGGAGTCGTTTTTTCGATCTGATCATGCTCATCGGCTGGCTGATTTTATTGGTCGGCTACTTCTTTTTGTTCTTTGCCGGGTAGAAATGATTAAAAATTAAGCGAGCTTATCAAAGGCTTCTTTATCCACAGATCAACACAGATTAACACTGATAAAATCGTTTATAAAAAGTTCTATCTGTGACCATCTGTGTGCATCTGTGGACTTTAGAGTGGCTAAAGCAAGCTTCTAAGCCCGAATCGTCTCCGTATGCCCATCCACCGACAAGGCTTGCCCTGAAATTTTTGCTCCCAACGGCGAGCAGATAAATAAAACCATATTGGCAATCTCCTGTGGATCAATAAAGGTCTGTAAGGAGACCTGTTTGGCGTAGCCTCGCCGGATCTCATCTGTGGGGACGCCGGTTGCGGCTGACTCGATGGCAATGACATGATCCATCCGGGGGCCGTCAATAGAACCAGGGCAGATGGCGTTGGCTCGGATGCCATACTCGCCTAATTCCATTGCTAGGGTTTTTGTGAAGCCAATCACCCCCCATTTTGAAACGGCATAGGGGCTGCGATTGGGATAGCCATAGAGGCCAGCCGTGGAGGAGATGTTGACAATCGAGCCGCTGCGTTGGGCTTTCATCAGGGGAATGACGCGTCGGGCGCAGTAGAATTGGCTGTTGATATTCACATCCAAGGTTTGTTGCCATTGGTCGGGGGCGATATCTTCAATTGAGCCTGCTGGTCCTGAAATACCAGCATTGTTGACCAACACATCGACACCTCCCAAATTTTTGATGGCTTCATCCATAAACGCATCAACTTGTGCTAAATTTGAGACATCGGCCACGGATGTGCCCAGCCCTGGCAGCTCTGCTGTGCAACGAGCCAGCCGTTCAGGATCAATATCACAGATATGAACCTGTGCTCCGTCCGCTAGAAATGACTCAGCCACCGCCCGCCCGACCCCTTGAGCACCAGCGGTCACGATTACCCGTAAATTTGCCACATCAATGTTCATGTTTTCCTCGTTGAAACTCCATAAAGATATTTTTCGTCTTACAAAGTGCCGGAAACGTAATGCTGTCTTTATTTTTTGGCAAATTATTTAGTCGTCTCAATTTACTTTATTATTGGTTCGTATCATCGGTTATGCTACAATAATCGTATATGGATCTATAAATCATTGATCTTACCGGAAAAACCAAAATGAAATTTATTTTTTGTGCAGACCCCTTTCAAACAAAACAACCTGATGAGATGTATCAAGCTGAAGCCGATGCGGTGCGGGCGATTGGGCTAGATTGCCACATTATCAATTTTGAGGCCTTGGTTTATGAAAAGAGTGCCAAAAAAGCAGTCGCTCGCATCCCTGTACAAGATAGCGAACAGCCTGGTTTGTTTCGGGGCTGGATGATGAAGCCACCGCAGTATGAGCAGCTTTATCAGGCGTTGGCTGATAAAGGAATTAGGCTGATCAATGACCCAACCGCTTACACCCATTGTCATTATTTGCCAGAGTCATATTCTGTGATCGAGGCGAAAACCCCAAAATCAGTCTGGTTGCCAATGAGCGACTTTTCTCTAGATCGAGTGATGGCTGATTTACAGCCTTTTGGTGATCGCCCTATGATTGTCAAGGATTACGTCAAATCACAAAAGCATTACTGGACCGAAGCCTGCTTTATCCCATCCGCCACCAATCGAGCCGAGGTCGAGCGGGTAGTCAATCGCTTTATTGAATTGCAGGATACCGACTTGAATGTGGGGCTGGTATTTAGAGAATTTGTTGAGTTTGAGGCCCTAACCCAGCATTCCAAAAGTGGGATGCCTTTGACCAAGGAGTTCCGTCTCTTTGTGTACGAGGGGCAGCCCTTTTTTGCCACCGAATATTGGGAGGAAGGTGAATATAAGGACCTACAGCCACCCACTGAGCAATTTTTGGGAATCACCCAAAATGTGAAAAGTCGCTTTTTTACAATGGACATTGCCAAGCAGAAAAATGGCGATTGGCTCATCGTTGAACTCGGCGATGGGCAGGTGGCTGGCTTGCCGGAGAATGTGGTAGTCCATGATTTTTATGACACATTATCTGCCCAACTCTGAATTTAAAGTTAGGTCTATTCTTTTTTCGTAAAATTGTGATATGATTGATCAAATCCAAAGGAGAACCCTATGCAATTTCCATTAAATTACCCCTTAACCCTCTCATTCAAAATTGTGGCTTTGGCCCCACAACTGTCAGTCTATGATGCCCACGGCAATTTGTTACTCTATATCAGACAGAAAATATTCAAGCTGAAAGAGGCAGTGACGGTTTTTGCTGATGATCAGCGGAGTCAGACATTATACAATATGAAAGCGGATCGGGTCATTGATTTTTCGGCCCAATATCACTTTACCGATCATCAAGGCATGTCGGTCGGCTCGGTGAAACGAAAAGGAATGCGCTCGATTTGGAAGGCGGAGTATAACATTTTTGATGGTGATATCGTTGACATGACCATTCGGGAAGAGAATGCCTGGATTAAGATTGTGGATGGGTTGGTGGGTGAAATTCCGATTTTGGGGATGTTTACGGGTTACTTTTTCCATCCAGCCTATCTCGTCACCCGCTCTAGCGATGAATTGGTAATGCGGATGGAGAAGCAACCAGCCTTTTTTGAGGGGAAGTTTATTATTGATAGACACAGCCCATTGAGTGAAGCTGAGGAAGAACGGGCCTTACTGAGCTTGATTATGATGATCTTGCTGGAGCGTGGCCGAGGATAAGTTCCCGATAAATCAAAGTTTTGAGTCAACTGTGTGATAAAGCCATAACTGGGAAACGGTTATGGCTTTTCTGTTAGAAACCGATTATGAGAATTAGCAATTGTTATACTTCAAAGTGTCATGCCCGAATGGTTTTGTCGGGCATCCACGGGTTAGCTAACAATGGACTCCCGCCAAAAGCACGCGGGAGTGACATAATCCAACCCATTTTTCGGAATACGCATAATCGGTTTAGAAGCCATCAGGACAGCAAACTTTAAGTTGGATTAATGCAATTTCCCCGTAGTTTCTACTGACTTTCCTCTAAAAATCCGCAAATTATACGCTGCCATCTATTTAGTTTAGGCGATAGACTAATGGCGATTGGTATGTTGTCTAATTACAGTTGAAGTATCAAGAAATCATCAATCGCTTTGATCAAATTGAGAGAAAAAATATACATGATTAAGAACTTACCTTTACTTGGACTCGTTCTTGTTTTTAATTGGCTTATCTTATTAACACCAGCCCAGGCCACAGGCTGTGACCACACCCTTCCTCTAACAACCTATAAAATTGATGGTAGCGAATCGAATGTTCAGCCAGGCGATGTGGTTTGCCTGCAAAGTGGCACCCGAGGTACGTTACGGCTGGAGTCATTGATTGGTACTGAAGCTAATCCGATTATCATTCAGAATTCTGGGGGACAGCTACTTATTGAGGCTGACAATACCAGCATTTTTGTTTTGAAGAGCAAGCACATTCGTTTGACAGGAACAGGGAGCACCGATCATTTTTATGGCATAAAGGCGACAGGGACGGTTAAAGTTGATGGGTTGACCTCAAATGTTGAGGTGGATCATTTGGAAATTTCTAACCCCAATCCAGCTGGGTTTGCGGGGATGATGGTTAAGACCGACCCCACGTGTGATCCAGCCACCTGGCGCGAAAATTTTACCATGTATGATGTGTCGCTGCACGATAACTACATCCACAATGTGGCGAGGGGTGAAGGATTTTACATCGGCTTTACCTTCTATGATGGTTATCAACGGACGTGCGATGGTAAACAGATTACAGTGTATGGGCATATCATCGACGGGCTAGAAGTTTATAATAATATCCTTGAGGATATCGGCTCGGAGGGCATTCAAATTAGCTCAATTCCCAATGGGGCGCAGGTCTACAATAATGTTATTCGCAAATATGGGCAACGTCCGTTTGATCTGTATCAGGATAATGGGGTGCAAATTGGGCAGGGAAATGCCGAGGTTTACAATAACCTCATCGATGAAGGAGTAGGCACCGCATTTAGCATCTTTGGCACTGGCCATAAATTTTACAACAATATTATTCTAAACAGTGGTAAAGATGCCATCTTCTTAGATGATCGTCGCGTTGGGAATGGGATCACGTTTGTCAATAATACGATCATTAACCCTGGGCGGAATGGCATTACTACGTACAATGATGAGGCCGTGACAGACAACATTATCAAAAACAACATCATCGTCAAAGCAGATAACGCGTATGAATTTATAAAAGTGCTGAATAATAATGTTCCTGTTGATATCTCTCATAATCTAACGGCAGCCGGCGTTGAAACTATCGACTTCGTTAATAGTAGCCAAAAAGATTATCGTTTAAGGTCTAGCTCGCCAGCAATCAATGGTGGCACTGATGTGAGTAGTTTAGGGATCAATCAGGATTACATCGGGACAGGGCGACCTAAAGATGGTGGCTATGATCAAGGAGCGTATGAGTATAAACGCTGGCTTAATTTCTCAGCTCAGGCCGCAGATCAAATGATCCTGCTTTCCTGGGAAACCGATCCGCTGCCTACCGATGCGACGTGGACTCTCTCTTTCGATGGTCCCTCAACTGCGCAGTCATCGCCGTTGACCAATTTGTCACCAGATATGCGGACGTATGACCTAATTGGGTTAACTAATTTTACGCCATATACGCTCACCTTGCAGGCTGTGATTTCCGGCTCTGCTGTTTTAACGGAAACAGTGACCGCTCGCCCTACCAATATCTTTATCTATTTACCAGCTATTCAAAAGCCGTGATACTCATGATACCTCACCCTGAACTAATTTTAGCCAAGCCCACCGATGCCCCACTTGTTAAGACCCTGCTTGATGAGTACCTCAGGGAGCTTAATAAATTTGAAACACGCATTTTTTCCGATGATGGGCTGATTGATTATCCTTATTTTGATGTTTATTGGTCAGAGTATGGTCGTCATCCATTTATTATTAAACATCAGGGCCAGGTTATCGGCTTCGCTTTTGTGCGAGACCCACACTCCACGCATTCATCCAGACATCAAATTGCCGAGTTCTATATCAAGCCCGACTACCGAGGTCGCGGCCTAGGCCGTCAAGCAGTCATTACTATCTGGCAGCAGTTCCCTGGCTCGTGGGAGTTGCAAGGACTTATCGGTAATGCCATCGCGCTCGAATTCTGGCGCGCTTGCATTCAAGCCGCGACAGGCCAAACCCCACAAACCCAGCAAATCCAAATGAATGGTGAGACTCGCATTCAGTTCGAGTTTCACATTTCCCCTCAACCCGTCTCCTAAATGTCGGTTGGCTTACAGCCCACACGTCTGAATGCCCTAAAATCAAGTTATGATTTATGATGGGCTTCGGGTATAGTCCTAATCGTAAATCCAAAATTGTCAATCGTATATAACAATGAGAGGATTATTATGCGTATTCATTGGCTACTTGTTTTAGCCTTTGTGATTTCTTTGGGAATAAGCGTTCCGGCACTAGCGGGTCCAACACGTCAATCGTGTGCAATTTCTGAGATTCAGCAAGAAAGCTTTGATGAAAACTCGTTGATGCTGGTGAAGGTCTTGGGTTTAGTTAATACGCCAGGCTCGGCAATCGACGATCCGAGAACAGCCGGTATTTATCAAAGCTTGTTGATGTCTACTCGCCATTACCACGAGGAGATGCGGGAAGATTTGCCGTCCTGTGCCCAAGCGCTAAATACAGCAATGATCGATGTGATTGCTGCCTCACAGGATGTGGTTGGCCTGAAGCTGGCCCAAGATGCCAACCCAGACCAAGTGCGTTACGAGCAGCGCATCCGCCAAGCCACCTCTCGGCTCAACGATGTTTGGGCTGACTTCTTTGAGATATCAAACAGTATTAATCTGTCGTAGTTTTGAGATTAGAGATTGAAGATTTAGAGAGCGTAACCGTATAATCTTCAATTTCTTTTTCCAAATTTGCTTCATCTTAAATTCTAAACTATATTTGTATGTACAAGCATTAAAGAGTAGTTATGACCAACGATTATCCAACCCTATGTAACTGCCTATATTTCACCGCTAATGCCGTCTCCCGGGCGATGACCAAGATGGCGGAGGAAGAATTTAGAATGACGGGGGTTTCACCCTCTCATGCCTTTCTCCTGCTCCTGGCCAATGCCAAACCGGGCATTACCCCCACTGAGTTAGCGACCGAGCTTCATTTAGCACCTTCGACTGTTACGCGTTTTATTGATAAGTTGGCTCACAAAGGCTTGCTGGAACGACAGGGTTCGGGAAAAACTGTTGGGGTCTATCCCACGGAAAAAGGGCGTGACCTTCAGGCCCCAATCTATGAAGCTTGGCAAAATTTATTTAAACAATATTGCACAATATTGGGAGAGGAGAATGCGATTAACCTAACACAACTATTGGACGAAGCTAGTCAAAAATTGGATGTCTAAATTTTTTTGGATTTATATTTAGTTGTACATACAAACAATAAATGGAGAGAATATTGTTATGAGATATAAATTATTAGGCAGAAGTGGGTTGCGAGTGTCCGAGTTAGCCTTGGGCACAATGACTTTTGGTGAGGATTGGGGTTGGGGTGCTTCCAAAGAGGAGAGCCAGAAAATGTTTGATGCCTATGCCGAAGCGGGGGGGAATTTTGTTGACACGGCCAATCGCTACACTGAGGGCACGAGTGAAAGCTACGTTGGCGACTTTATTGCCCCAGACCGGGCCCACTTTGTCTTAGCGACCAAATACACCTTATTCACTCACCGCAACGATCCCAACGCCAGTGGCAACCATCGCAAAAATATGGTGCAGGCCCTTGAAGCCAGTCTCAAACGGCTCAAGACTGATTACGTTGACATTTACTGGGTCCACGCCTGGGATTTTATGACACCTGTTGAAGAGGTGATGCGGGCCCTCGATGACCTCGTCCGCAGCGGTAAGGTTCTGTATGTTGGTATCTCCGATGCTCCGTCCTGGGTCATCTCCCAAGCCAACACCTTGGCCGATTTGCGCGGCTGGTCCCGCTTTATTGGCCTCCAACTCCAATACAGCTTAATCGAGCGCACCATCGAACGGGAGCATCTCCCAATGGCCCGTACGCTCGATATCGGGGTGACGGCGTGGGGTGCCTTAGGCTCAGGCATCTTGACGGGCAAATACAACAAAGACGCCGCTGCCTCCGGTCGTGCTGCCAGTTGGGGCACTGTTAGTGAGCATAATTTAGCTATTGCCCAAGAGGTGGTCAACATTGCTGAAGAGATCGATGTCGCCCCCTCGCAAGTCGCCCTTAATTGGGTTCGCCAACAACCCGGTGTTGTCATTCCCTTGATCGGGGCCAAAAAAGCCTCCCAAATTCAGGATAATTTAGGTTGCCTTAACTTCGCCCTAACCGATGAGCATATTGCCCGTTTGAACAAGGTTAGTGACATCGATCTAGGCTTCCCCCATGATTTTCTTAAAACTGAAGGGGTGATCGACTCTGTCTACGGCGGTACCTTCGCGCAGATTGATAATCATCGCAGTTTGTAGCATCAAACCTGCTCAATAAAACTTTATCTTTTTCGAGTGTCCGATTATGATGTTGGACACTCGATTTTTATTTAAGGGCCTATGATGATCGAATCTAACCCAATCAAACTCTATCAAACTCTATCCGAGTTTTATCAGGCGATGGGCATTCCACTGACCCAGGAAACGGAATTTACGATCCACGCCACGGATCGATTTCACGAATATTACCCCGAAAAGTCGCCCCTCTTTCGGGCAAACTACTACTCCTTTGTTGTCATCAAAGAGGGGCGTGGTCTCTATATTTTAGATAGTCAAACCTTTGAGACTGGGCCGCAGACTATCTACTTTAACAATCCCGGTCATATCAAAGGCTATCAATTGATTGAGCCGTATCGTGGGTATATCATCACTTGTTCTGAAAAATTTCTCAAGCAATATATTCAGGAAACGATTTTTGATGAATTTCCTTTTTTGTTGGCTGAGGCGGCTCCTCCCGACACCCTTGAGACGGCTGACTTTGAACCCTTTGCTGCGTTATGTGATCAAATGCTTGGTGAATACGAAGGGCAATCTCCGTACAAGTATAAGATTTTGAGTAGTTTGATGATGGTCTTTTTGCTCAGGTTGAAGGAACAATTTTGGCAGGATTATGATCCCCAAACAGAAGGCAATCAGACCTCGGCCATTGTCACAATATTCAAACAGAATCTGGAAAGTCACTTCCGTCAGCTAATTTTAGGTGAAGCTGATCATCTGTTTCAGGTTCAAGATTTTGCCAACCTCCAAGGGCTACACCCGAATTATTTTAGTACGGTTATCAAGCGCAAGACGGGCAAAACGGTCAATACTTGGCTGACTGAAAAAAGCATTGCCGAAGCGCAAGCCCTGCTGGTTCAATCCTCGCAATCAATCAAAGAGATTGCCTATCTCCTTGGCTTTCAGGAGCCGACCCACTTTTCCCGCTTTTTCAAAAAGCATACAGGTCTTACTCCCGGTGCCTTTCGTCGTGCGAAGCAATCACATTCTAATATCTGAGAAATAGGTCATTTCCCCTTAGAAATTTGCCTTTAGTTTATCGATCTTCTGCCGTATCTTTGAAGCATCACATTTATTCATCGATAAAGATAGGAGATCATAATGAGTACCTTAGAAAATAAAGTTGCGTTAGTTACAGGGGGAAGCCGAAGTTTAGGAAAAGCCGTAGCGCTACGCTTAGCAAAAGCTGGAGCTGATGTCTGTATCACCTACCGCTCACAAGCTGAGGCGGCCCAGGCGGTTGTGGCTGAGATTGAAGCGATGGGACGTAAGGCAACTGCATTGCAGGTCGATTTGGAGGGAACGGATAACATTGCTTCATTTGTAGAGCAATTTAGAGGTGTCCTTGAAACGTGGGGTACGGACAAATTTCACATCTTGATCAACAACGCCGGGATTTTATCGCGCAAACCCTTTGCGGTGGTTAGCGAAGCTGATCTGGACGCTCAATACAACACCAACTTCAAAAGCGTATTCTTCCTCACTCAGCAATTGGTCAATGATTTGGCTGATGGTGGGCGCATCATCAATCTTGGCTCTGGCACCACCCGCACCGCCTTTGGCCCTCTCATTGCCTACGCTACTATCAAGGCTGCCGTTGAGCTGCTATCGCAGTACTTAGCCAAAGAATTAGGTCCACGTCACATCACTGTCAATGCCGTGTCGCCGGGTGCCTTGGACACTGATTTTAACAAAGATCTCTTCGAGTCGATGCCACAGGCGACCGATTACATTGCCTCCATCACCGCCCTGGGCCGAGTCGGCGTTCCCCAAGATGTAGAAGGGGTGATTGCCTTCTTGTGCAGCGATGAAGCCGGCTGGATTACGGGGCAGCGCCTTGAAATTTCTGGTGGGGCGTATTTGTAAAGATTACTATGCCTTTGGGGCCAGTTTCTTTGAGGGGGTTGGCCTCAAGGGAGTCCATCTTGGGGGCTTTAATTTTACCTGCCTAGCACTTGATGATAAACATCTAACGTTTGATGCGCACAGCGTTGCCAGGTGAATGCGTTTGATCGGCTTAAGCCTCGTTGACATAGCGCTTGAGCCAAACTCAAATCTTCTAGTACATTCTGAATGGCCTCGGCGAGCTGGTTTACATCATAAGGATCAACCATAATCCCTGCTTGCTCAACAATTTCAGGTAGAGATGAGCACTTAGAGGTAACCACCGGACAACCGCAGGCCATTGCTTCTAAAACAGGCAGACCAAACCCTTCATAAAATGAGGGATAGACAAAAACTGAGGCCGCATTGTACAAGGCAACGAGATCGTCTCTAGGGATATGCCCCAAAAAACGAACGGAGTCTTGTAATCCCAACTGAGGCACCTGAGCCAAAATATCGTTGAAATACCAGCCTTTGGGGCCGACATGAATGAGCTGGTGAGGAAAGCCTTTTTCTCTAAGCAAGGCAAAGGCTTGCAACAAACCTTTCATATTCTTACGGGGTTCCAATGTACTTACCGTGAGAATAAAATTGCTTAGATTGTATTTTCGGATGGTCTCTTTGACCTTATTTTTTGAGAGGCATTGGAAATCAGGGGAAGCTGCTAGATACGTGACAACTACTTTATTAGGGGATACGCCTAATATTTCAATGATGTCACGTTTTGAATGCGCGGAGTTTGTCAGAATGATTGAAGCTTTTTTGGCAGTTAGGGGGAGTGCTGCTCGAAAATAGTTACGGAACCAAGGGGTAACATAGTGGGGGAACTTATAGGCGATCATATCATGAATGGTGATGATTGTAGGGCAGGGAGAGAAGATGGGGGTGACATTTGCGGGGATATGCAATAGGTCTATCTTTGCTTGGCGTGCTTGCCAAGGCAGAATCCCGTGCGCCCAAACAATATCTCGATAGAGGGTATCGATTCGGTCTTGCAGGGTTTTTTGTTTTACCATGTCATACGTTTGCTTAATGGCAAAAAGGTGAAATTTGTCTTCAGCTTCAGCTTCCCGCAAGGCATTAACTAAATTGTGGGCGTAGGTGGCTGTGCCAGCTTGATTAATATTTGTAATGCTTACATCGATCCCTATCTTCACATTTTAACCCTACTTATGAATTGTAGTCCAACGGAAAAATGCGAAGAAACAAAGAACGTATAAGGGTCATTAATCTATCACCTAATAGACTAGACAAGAAGATAACCAAAAGTCGAGGATCGAACAATTTTCTGGGAATGTATTTATAGGTTTGGATGATGTGGTAACGCGTTTTTTGTGAGTGGCCGTTTCGAATGTAACAACTGACTGCGTAGCGATGGGCGATACCCAATACCTGATTGGCTTGTCGCAATAACTCAGGTGGGGCATCCGGCGATTGCAAAAGCTTTTTATGGACAGATACAGCCTCTTGACCATTGAGCCAAGCGTTGATTTGTGTACTCGCCATTGGATGCACTCTAAAGTAACCTGTAAACTGATGCAGATGCCCCATTTTATGATAAAGAGCAATCCGAAATAGGTAATCTCGATCATTTGCTGATTTCAGGCTGGTATCAAAGTATCCGATGTTATCTAAAACAGGTCGACGCATCAGGCAACCGGTAAAAGGAGCCTGTTTTCGATCTTCTAACACTAATTTGAGAAGTGTATAATCAGGGAACCATCTTTCGCCGACAACTTCACCATTTTCATTCATAAAGTACAGGTTTCCATAAGCAAAGTCGATAGATGGGCTTTCTCCTAGATATTCTACCAAGAGCGAGATCCCATTTGGCACAACCAACAGATCATCCGAGTTTAATATCCAAAGATAATCGCCCGTAGCCTGCCGCCACCCTTTATTGATCGCTTCGGATGTTCCCCCATCCTTCTCACTGGTCCAATAGGCCAAATAATCTTCATATTGATGAATAATGTCTAATGTACCATCAGTGGAGCCGCCATCTATGATGATGTATTCAATATTTGGGTAATCCTGATTTATGACAGACAGAATTGTTTCTTCTAAAAACTGTTGCTGGTTTAATGAGGGCGTTACAATCGAGACTAGGGGTAATTTATTCACAATTTTGTATTGAAATGAACAATTTTTTCGCTGTTACAAGGTAACTACGCATAATGGCGCTCAAGTTTAAACGAGGCCATCTCTTTTATATGTTGCGTGGTTTCAGGCCCAAACTTTTCAGTAATCATATTAAGGTAGCCAGGATCATTGTAATAGGTTTGGAACGCATCATCTCTAAAGCGTAATACCTCTGATGCCGTTAGATAGTTGGTTGGTAAAGGCAAGGTGTCTACCGCATGTTGAGAATAGCCTGCCCAGGTATGGGGGAGCTGCCAGTTTTGTTCTATCGCTAAATTGTAAAGTTCCGAACCCGGATAGGCCATGGCTGAGTAGAAATTAGCAAACTCACATTTCAGATCAAGCGACAGATCTAAGGTCTGCTGCATCGTTGCATGGTCATCCTCTGGTAGGCCAAAAATATAGTTACCGATAACGTTGATACCAACGGCTTGCACACGACGCACAACCTGTGCGATATCAACTTGGTTGACACCCTTTTGCACCTGGTCTCGAACCCGGTCATTCGCCGCTTCAATGCCAATGGCCAACCAGTTGATCCCAGCTTGTTTCATCTTGTCAATTAAACCATCCTTAACCGTATCGACCCGCGTATACGCCCATATATTTAAGTCATAGCCTCGTTCAATGATGAGGTCACAAATGCCAAGCACGTGCCGTTTATTCAGCACAAACATCTCATCGGCAAATTTAATGTTTTTGACGCCATACTGATTGACCAAAATATCGATTTGCTCAATCACCGTCTGGGGACTCCAGAAACGATAGCTATTAATATTTTCGTTAAAGCCGATGACTTTCTCGCCACTTTTAAAAGGGGCTTGAATACAGCAAAAGCTACAATGATAAGGACAGCCCAGCGTGGTATAAATTGCGGCATAAGGCTCTCGATTTAAGCGTCCAAAGCAGTGCCAATTATGCGCCCTGTATCGCTCCATCGGCAGCAAATCCCAAGCGACGCCTGGCATTTCTTCATCAAGGGCCTTAAACAAAGGGGCGGGCTGGGTCATTCTAATATGATCCCCCTCTTGATACCACAGATCTGGCACTTTGCTAAAATCGGTGGCTCCAGCCTTGAGGGCTTGGATCAATTCAAGTAAGGTAAATAACCCTTCTCCTCCAGCTACAAAATCGGCATCTTCTTCACGCAGCGAGCGTTCAGGTAAAGCCGCCACATGCCCGCCGACAAGGATAACGTTCTGTTCTGGTGCCTGTTCTTTAATCGCCGTACAAACTTTACCAGCTCCAGGCATCACTTGGGTCGAGGCCGATGGCTGTTGCCCGTAAACCACCACCGCCGCCAAGACCGGATTAATATCGGCCACCTGCTGGGCCACTTCTGTTGGTCCCAAGTCATGGGTGCTGGTGGCATCAATGATTTCTACGGATAGCCCCTTTTTTCTGATAAAGGTCGCCATCAGGCCCGCCCAAACAGGCGGTTCAATTGCACTCATCGTGTTGCTTAAGGATTGGTAGATTCTTTTGCGGTTGGCTGGATTGATTAGAACTAAATCTACCTGTTTCTTCCTAGCCATTATTTAAGCCTCTTTTATTTGGGATTGCTGTCATTCCGCCGCTAAATCATTCAAGATTGCACATAGCTTCAAGATTTTATCTTTATCCAAATCAGGATAGTTTCCGATATAGAAGCCATAAAAATGAATATGATTGACTTGAGGATACTTTTTATATTCTTCTTCGCCCAAAAGTTTCTTTAAATAGGGTTGACGAAGCTGATTCCCGCCCCCTGATGTCCCTCGTCGAAATTCCACCCCGTGGTCACGCATGGCCTGAATCACATTGTTGTACAAGGTCTGATTAGGCTCTTTGATAACCAGGGTGAAGGCATAGTTACAACTTCCAGTTCTCTCAAAATCGGTAAAATATTTTTCAGGGTCTAAATTGTCGAGGAATAAATTTAAGTTCTCAGTCCGAATGGCGTTGTTGTCATCCAATCCCTTAAGTTGAGCTAAACCAAGTACCGCATTTATCTCCGTGCTACGCATGTTGTAAGCCGGGAACGCAAAGATAAAATCAGGGTTTAGGTCAGGATGTTTATCCTGATATGATCGTTTGATTGCCTCATCAGAGGCCTCGCGCACCATACCGTGCGAGCGAAACATACGTACGGTTTCATACAGTTCAGGGTCGTTGGTGCAAACCATACCCCCTTCGATCGTAGACATATGGTGGGCATAATAAAATGAAAAGTTAGACATTAAACCAAAGGAGCCTAGCTTCTGTCCCTTAAATGTGGCCCCATGCGACTCGCAGGTGTCCTCGATTAAAGGGATGCCTTGCTTTTTTAATTCATCTAGCAAGGTTTGGTTGAGTGCGTTGTACCCTAGAATATGGGTCAAGAAAACGGCTCTTGTGTTAGGGGTGATTTTTTGTAGGACCTGATCAATATCCATACCAAGCGTGTGGCGATTAATATCAACAAAGACTGGGTCAAAACCACACTGAATGACCGACGCGATGTCGGACACCCAAGTCAGGGTCGGAACGATGATTTCGCCGGGGCCGTAAAGGTGCTTTAGGGTAGACATCGTTAGCAAATTGGCTGATGAGCCGGAATTGACAAACACACTATAGCGAACCCCCAGCCATTCTGACCAGGCTTTCTCAAAGGCTTTAACTTGATTGTATTGGGTTAGTCTGGGGTCATCTTGCTTGAGATACTCAATCAAAATGTCTAGGTCAGCGCGGGTGATATTATTTTGCATCAAGGGCCAGTTTAGACTTTGTACATTTGCTGGCATTAAAAAGGTCCTCTAAATTCAATTTCTTGTAAATCTGCTCGTTCTTCTGGTAACCAGCCACTGGTCTCATCCTTAACCATCGTATAGGCTTTCGCGGCGATGGTTCGGGCATTGGGATAAAAGAGATTTTCCAAGCTGGGGGTGGGTGGACATGAAACTGGGGCAAAGCCCATGCGCTGAACTTTTATATCTCGAACCCCTTGTAAGCGCTCAATCACTTGAGTCACAATTTCGGCACTAGCCCCACAGGTCGTCCAGCCATTATCGACCACACACAAACGCCCCGTTTTGCGCACCGACTCGGCAATGGTGTCGATGTCCAGTGGGCTTAACCAGATCGGGTCAATCACCTCGGCTCTGATCCCGACATCGGCCAAATAACGCTGGGCCCGCATGCATTCCAACTGCATGTACGAAATGCCAACCAGGGTAACATCATCCCCTTCAACCGTAATGCGGGCTTTGCCGGGTTCTACAGTATACGCTTCTTCAGGGACAGGCCCTTTTTGGAAGTGTAGGATGCGGTGTTCAACATACATCACCGGGTTATCATCTCGAATGGCCGCGATGAGACACCCTTTGGCATCATAGGGTGTGGTTGGGGTCACTACCTTGAGACCAGGGATGTGCATAAAAAAGGCATAGAGGCCCTGCGAATGTTGGGCACCCTGACCCCAACTCTTGCCAATCATCGAGCGCACGACCAAGGGCACATGCACCTGACCGCCGTACATATAATGGCTTTTAGCAGCAATATTAACCAATTGGTTCATACTTAACATCAAAAAGTCCATGCGAATATGAACATGGATCGGGCGAAGACCAGCCATAGCCATCCCAATAGCCGCCCCGGTCATGGCATCTTCCGCTAGAGGGGTGCCAAACACCCGCTCAGGACCATATTTTTCAACCAGCCCTTTGGTTGTGCCCTGAATCGCTTTGGGGTCATCGACATCTAAGCCAAATTCAATCACCGCCTCATCTCGGGCCATCTCTTGATCGGTCGCTTCGCGGATTGCTTCCACATAGGAAAGATCACGCTGGGGCATCAGTTAGTTCTCCTTGAAAAGATCGGTGTATAGCTCGTGAGCTTCTGGAAATGGGCTAGCTTCGGCAAAGGCAAATGCCTCTTTGATTTCGGCTTCTACGTCCTGTTCGATTTTTTCACGCTGGGCAGCATCCACCAACGCAGCCATTCGGGCCACCTGATCATCTTCTCGCCAAGGCTGGACCTCTGTCTCATCCCGAAACCCCAAATGATAATCCTCGCCAGGGCCAACGTGTTCCTTCCAACGATAGGTCATACACTCGAAGAAAAATGGGCCGGGTTGGCCGTTTCGTAGGGCTTGAACGGCGGCTGCGACGTTTTCATAAATCTGCAAAACGTCATTGTTTTCAATGCGTTTAGCGGGTAAGCCGTAAGATTTAGCCCGTTCCCAAATGTTGGTATTTTTTTGGCGGGTGGCTAGGTGGGTATGAATCGCATATTGATTATTTTCACAGATAAAAATGATCGGTAACGCCCTTAAGGCGGCGAAGTTAAGGCTTTCGTGAAAAACACCTTCATCCACAGCCCCATCCCCAAAAATACACACAACAATGCTCTTTTTTCGCTGATACTTTAAGGCGTAGGCGTAGCCGATGGCGTTGGCGATGGGCGTCCCGACAACGGCTGAAGCACCCATGACGCCGTGCTCAACATCGATCAGATGCATTGAGCCGCCTTTCCCTTTGGCGCAGCCATCAATCTTGCCATACATTTCGGCGATCATTTTTTTTAGATCACCACCTTTGGCTAGGTAGTAACCGTGGCTACGGTAGCTCCCAAAAACAACATCATCAGGGGCCAACGCTTGGCAAACACCGACAGACACAGCTTCCTGCCCGATGGCAAGATGAATCGGGCTTTTTATTTTGTCAGAGGGGTAGATGCTAGCCACTTCCTCTTCCACGCGTCTGATTCGGTATAGCGACCGATAAAGCTTCTCATACATTCAACGCTCCATTTTCTTGCTGCGTTTGTAGATACCAACGATAAGTTGCGGCAAGCGCATCGTGAAAGGCTGTTCTTGGCCGCCAGCCAAGATCCAAGAGCTGGCTCGAGTCCAGTGCCTTTAGGGGCATGCCGTCAGGTCTACTAGTATCAAAAGACAGATTACCTGAATACCCTACAATCTCTTTAATCAAAGCGGCCAACTCAGCAATTGACAGATATGTCCCGCCGCCAATGTTAATCAAATCCGAGCCATTATATTCGCGCATAATGAAAATACAAGCATCGGCCAAATCATCGACAAAGATAAATTCTCGGCGGGGGGTGCCCGTGCCCCAGACCTCAACTGAGTCAAGATTGAGGATTTTGGCCTGGTGCATTCTATGGATTAATGCACCAATTACGTGTGAGTCTTCCGGACTAAAGTCATCGCCTGGGCCAAAAGAGTTGGCTGGAATACCGCTAATAAAATTTGCTCCATATTGCTGGTGGTAAGCCTGACACAATTTTATTCCGGCCAGTTTAGCCACCGCATAGGCCTCATTTGTTGGCTCTAATGGCCCGGTTAAAATGGCCTGTGTCTGCATAGGTTGCGGGGTTTCTCTGGGGTAGCTGCACGAACTGGCTAGGTAGAGCAATTTCTGGACGTGGTATTGGTGAGCGGCTTGGATAATATGGGTCGCAACCCGGAGATTGTCCAACATCAGGTCAGCCGGGTATTTTTGATTGGCCGCAATACCTCCAGATTTCCCAGCCGCAACAAATACGTACTCAGGCTTAGTTTGGGCAAAGAAATCTTCAACCTGGCTAGCATTTATTAAATCTGGCTCGTCCGGTGAAACCCCAACCAAGTTGGTATAGCCTTGTTGGGTTAATTGTCGTAGAACAGCTGCTCCGATGAGTGTTTCGCCACCAGCTACATAAATTTTTGATGACTTATTCAATGATTTCATACCTAGATGGTTAATTTAGGGGCGCCTCGTTAATGATGCGACACCTCTCGAAAGGCTCGGATGGATTGGGTGGCTCGAGTTTTTTCTGCATCCGCATAATCTGTTTCAGGGTCGAAGAAGATGATTTGGCTGCCGGAAAATTCAAACTGAATAGGGACATGGATGAGGTTGCTCATTGCCTGCCTCACCTTAGCCTGCTGTTCAGGTGGGACAAAAAGCAACATGAACCCACCGCCGCCAGCCCCAGTGATTTTGCCGCCAATGGCTCCGGCGGCTCTGACCTGCTCGTACATTGCGTCAATCTCAGGATTAGAGATTTTTGTGCTTAAACTGCGTTTTGCTTGCCAAGCCTCGTGCAACAATTTGCCAAAAGCCTTGATATTGGTGTCAGTGGCTAAAATTGAAATACTTTCCTCTACCATATCTTTCATCAGCCGAAGTTGGCCTTCGCGATGGGCAAGCTCACTAACATAGCTTCCGGCAATATCTGAGGCGGTGCGTTTAATACTCGTATAAAACAACATTAAATGAGCGTTTAATTCCCGAGTACGCTCCATACTGATCGTCACTGGCCTGACTGAAACCTCATCATTACGGGAGAAAGTAATGTGGTTAAGGCCACCATAGGCTGCTGAAACTTGATCCTGGGAACCGACAGTTTCTTTGAGCAGGGTCTGTTCCGCGTAAATCCCCTCCATCGCGAGTTGATGTTTACCTGGCATATTACCTTTAAGGGCATGCAGAGCATGCAGAAGACCAACCGAGAACGAGGAGCTTGAACCCATACCGCTGCGAGCTGGCAAATCGCCATCATGATGAATTTCAACGCCTCGCTCTATCTTTAAATAGCGTAAAATTTCGCGAACTGCTGGGTGAACAATTTCATCAATGGTTTGGCACGTTTCAATTTTTGAGTAGACGACTCTAATTCGATGCTCAAAAAAGGGGGGTAAATGGCGGACGGTTAAATAGCAATATTTATCAATGGTTGCGGCTAAGACAGCCCCGCCATTATCTCGATACCAAGTGGGGTAATCTGTGCCACCGCCAAAAAAAGAGATACGGTATGGAGTTCGACTGATAATCATCGTTACATCCTCGGCCCATTATGCCCAAAAAGTGATTGCTCAACGAGATCACACAAAAGATGTTCAATGGCGAGATGCGTTTCTTGAATATAATGAGTTTTGTTGCTGGGAACTGCAATAACAACATCGGCCAACTTCATCAAATGGCCTAGCTCCCCTGTTAGGGCAATCGTCCTCATCTGGTTGGCATGGGCTGTTTCTATGGCTTGGATTATATTGGCCGATGAACCACTGGTGCTAATACAAACTAGAACATCCCCCGGCCGCCCTAAGGCTTCGATTTGTCGAGCAAATACGCTAGCAAAGTCGTAATCATTGGTGTGTGCCGTTAAAAAAGAGGTATCGGTTGTTAGGGCGATTGCGGGCAGAGCGGGGCGTTCAAAATCGGCACTGAGGCGATTTGTAAATTCAGCCGCAAGATGCTGACAATCAGCGGCACTCCCCCCATTCCCACAAATCAGCAGCTTTTTGTCGGATGTAAATGCCTGAATAATCAAATCGACTGCTGCCAGAATTGCAGCCATACAATGTTCAACGGTTTGTTGCTTAACAATCGCACTTTCCGTGAGATGCCTTTGAATACGCTGGTATTGCCAATCAGGTTGGTGTTGCCCATTTGTTTGGTATCGCCAATCGGTCTGGTCTGACCCTTTAGATTGTTGTTTCATTCTATTTTACCAACGTAAATTTATAACAGTCTGGTTTCTAGGTGAAGTTAAAGATGAGGTTGCCTTAAGTTTTGTGTTAGACCCTAACCTAGACGAGCCAAAACTAAATAGGAAAACACCATTTTTCCCAAACTTCTTGTTTATTTGGCAAGAAAATGATTGGTTAGGCCCTAATCAGGAGCGTTTCTATAATTTGAGCCATCTCTAGTAAATTATCGACCACATAGTCCGGTTTGGCTTGTCCCTTGGCCTCTACTTCAGCGCCATACCCTGTCCGAACCAAAAATGTCTTTAGCCCAACCCGCTGCCCCAATTCAATGTCGCAAACCTTATCGCCGACCATAAAACAATCCTCTGGGGTAACTTCGAAATCTCGAATTGCTTGTTCCAACATACCTGGCTCTGGTTTACGGCATCGGCAATGATCCGTTGGGATATGTGGGCAAAAATAAATACCATCTAGGTGAATGTGCTCGGCAGTTAATAGATTAACTAAGCGCTGGTGAATTTGCGCCAGACGGGCCTCATCAAAATAACCCCGGCCAATGGCCGATTGGTTGGTTATGACGATCAATCCCAAGCCCAACCGAGACAGTCGGCGCAGACCTTCAACAGCCCCTGGTAATAATTCAACTAAATCGGGATCGGACAGGTAATGACACTCCTTAATCAGCGTACCGTCCCGGTCCAACGCCACGAATTGTTTTTTCATGTTAGCCGATAATCCGCAAAAAATGTTTCAGCTTGGGCATAAGAGTCAGGGGTGCCTATATCCAAAAAATTGCCCTGATTTTGATAGCCGGATAATACGCCTTGTTTGGCCCAGTTAGGAAACATCTCTTTTTCAATGGATACAGTCTGGTTTGGTGGGATAGATTGCAGGAGGTGCTGTGATAACAGATACACACCTGTATTAATCCAACCTGTGCCTTGACTGACTCCTTTTTCGATAAACTCCTTAATTTGATCTCGGTTGTTTAGCTGGACTTGTCCATAACGGCTAACATCGGAAACCTGGCTTAAAACAATTGATCCCAAGCAGTTCTGCCGATGATGCCAAGCCAAAAAATCAGCAAAATCGATCTGACAAAAGGAATCCCCATTCATACCCAAAATGATGTCTGATTGGGTTAAAGGAAGTGCTAATCGTATGGCCCCAGCCGTCCCTAAGGGGGTGGTTTCTTGTGAGTAGATCAAATTTAGGCCTTGGTATTGTTCACCGAAAGCTGCCTGGATCTGTTCCCCTTTGTATCCTGTACATAGGATAACATTTTGGATACCAGCGGTGGCCAGTTGATGTAACAGATAGGCCAGATAAGGCTGCCCGTGGATCTGGGCCAAAACCTTGGGACGGTCGGCTACTACAGAGCGCAATCGTGTGCCCAATCCCCCCGCTAAAATGAGAGCCGTGATATTTATTATTGGTTGCATAAAGTATACAACGTCTCCAGGGCAACGTATGCTACATCATTGATATTGGCTTGTCAAACGTATTATTTATGGAGGGGTGTTTCACGGGCGGGGGCACGACTTGTACCCGCACCCCGCCCGTGACTAAAGCCACAGGCTATTTTAGGTGTAAGCCTGCTAAAGCAGACTCTTTAGCAGAGGGCTTAAGCCTTCTTTTACATAGGATAGCGTGGTGACTTTAGTCCCACGTGATGGTCGGGAGTAATGTTGCAGACCCGTTATGGAGTTTTTTATTGCAACTGATCCACGAGTTTCTTAACTCCTATTAGGGAATCATCAACCCTAATAAGGCCATCCTTTTCATGTTGCTTAAGCGATTGCTTATCGAGTTGACCTAAATATACGGGTCCCAACGCTTTTGACAGGGCATAATATTGCCCCCCATAAGCAACAATATTAAAGTCGGCGTAATCTTCTTCAATCAATCTGGGGGTGGTATCTTGGATTGTCACTTGATCGACTCGTTGTTTTACCTCCTCTAAAGATTGGCCGATGATGAGTAAATCTTGAGCTTGATAATCAATCATCTCTTGTTCATCGAGTTGACCTAAATAGACGGGTCCCAATGTTTTTGACAGGGCATAATATCGTCCTAGATAGCCCACAATATTGAAATTATTATAATTCTCTTCAAGCAGGGAAGGGGTGACAGTTCTTGATTTTTTTCCGTCACTTAAAGCGGTTTTAGTCGGGCTGGTTCTAAATGCAATATACCCTCTTTGGGAAGAACACCAACGCTTCCAGTTTGGTGACATCCCTTCTGGACACATCACTTCAAAAATTTTATCAAAACCAGCTTGCTCTAGGCACATTCTTAGTAAGGGGATTGACAACCTGACATCATTATCAAAGCTTAGGGGCCAATCTAAAGCATTGGGATATTTTCCGGGTGGGTCAAACGTGATGGCTAATCGATCATTATTGTTGGCTGTTATCGGGGACCAGACGAAAACGGCTTGCTTGGCATGATCGCATAGGTAAGCCAAATGATGGATCGGATCGGCTAAATGACACGTCACGGCGATGCTTAAGATTACATCCACCTCGGCCAGTTCTGCATACTTTAGTGAGTGACTTAAACTATCCCATTCAGCAAAATAAAATTCACTATTTATCCCCAGTACCTGATTAAACCAAGCAAACACATCTGAATTATCGGTAAAGTCATAACCAATGCACTTTTTAGCCCCTCGCAAGGCAAGCCCATGCAAAAAATAACCTGTGTTACAACCAATCTCGGCAAAGGTCAGATCAGAGATGTTACCCCCCAGTTGCTCAACCAGAGTATCTAAAAAATGCTCATAAATCTCTCTAAGCTCTTGGTTACACGTTCGAAATCTTTCAAGGTCGGTTACGAGTGAATTTTCGGCTCTAGGATCGGGGTCTACCCAGGTTTTAGGGTCAACCCCTTCCCAATATACATTACCACCGCCACTCGAATTCTCGCCTTCGTAAAACTTTAAGCCCTCGCCAACTTCAAGCGTATCCGTGAAGATAAAAGGTTGATAGGCCAATTTCCCACGGGTAATGAATTGGTGTATTTGTTCAATATCTTTGGCTGAAAGGTCTTTATAACGTAGATCCATGATTACTCTTGAAATTTACTGTTTTGTTACTGTTATTTATTCTTCAACCTGATGTAACTGGTCCACAAAGAGCCTGGCCTCTTCTAAGGAGGTCGCAATGCCACACTGTTTGTCGATTTGCATGCAGAATGCTTCAACCTCATTTGAATCGTGCTCTGCTAATAGTTCTTCTAGATTTATGATCCCCAAAGATTGTGCCAGAATGTAGTAGTTGACGCCATATCGGACGATGTTGAAACTTTTGTAATCCTCCTCAACTAAGAGTGGTGGAGATTGGTAATCTTGATCCTCAAAAAAGGAAATTTCCCCGATTCTCATAATATCAGAATTTCCCTCTTGAAAAACGAGTTGGTAGTATCTGAATTGGCTTGGGGTCTGAATAAGGAACGTTCTACTTTCAAATTCATCCCATTCAATCTGGTCCACCCGCTGATCTAACGTGGTCCAGTTCTGACCATCATTAGAGGCTAGAAGTTCCCAACGTTTGGGCATGCGCTCAGGTAAGATATAGGCACTTAGAGCGTATCGAGTGATCAACGCGGGGCTATCGCCAAAGTCTATATCGCCCCAAATCGGCAGAGGGTCATTATACTCCCAAAATTTATGTTCGCTCTGATCAAAGGCGAGTTGTAAGGAGCAACAATTGCTAGGGTGCGATGCTTCTACATAGACGATCGATAAGGGTCTTGCTTGAGACAGATTAAACGTTCGCGCCTGATTCATATTGATCACATGTGACAAATTTCTATCGATATAAAGCCTTTGTTCATTGGCTCGGTCGATTGGTGTGATATGCAGACCGGATTGATCGACCTGCAATTCTGCTAAGGTGATGTCCATAACACCGCTGATAAACGTCAGATTTGTTGCCATATGATAAAATTCGTAGCTTGAATTTATATTGGTCAGAACACTCTCCTCAAAAGGCTTGACAACGACCAGATTTTTTACCTTGGAAAAGTCTGCCGTGGCGAGACTATGACGGATAAAGTTTAGCTCAATATTGGCCCATAACGCCGTATTTAGCAGGTTCATTTGGGTAAAAATGGCGACGATAATCGTTATAACCAAGAGCAGGGGATTGACAACAATCTCGCGTTTTGTTTCAGAAATCAGTTGAGTGATCTGATTGACAAGCCAAAATACAATCAGAACCACCATCGCAGAGTATGGAAAAATTGTACGATAGGCAAGAAATCCGCCTGATGCAATTAGGAGTGGGGAAACTGAAAAGATCAAGAGAAGCGCGCAGAGAATAACCGCTTGTAAAACCACGCCAAACTTTTGTTTTAAGGGCTGGCGATTATTCTGGCTTGTTTGCAATGTAAAAAAGTGGAAAAAAGTGAGAACGACGATCATTAGCACAAACAGCCAGAAAACTTGTGTCGAAAAATCTGTATGAAGCTTGGTGTTCCAACCATTCAGGGCCGTGCGGGTGATGTGGTAAAGCAGATTTAGTTTGCCAAGAAGATCATCAGCGATAGAGAATTCATAAGGCCCCCTGATTGCCGTAAAATATTCTCGAAACGTAGCGTTATAAGTAGACATTAAGGGAAAATAAACAAATCGTGTTAACAGAAAATAAGCGACCATATGAGAACCACAAAACAAAACGTCGAGGATCACCCTTAGTCGGGTTGTTGCCCACAGAGACACTTTGGAAAATAAAATGTTTTTGAGGGTGAATAGCAGGAAAAATAAAGATGTTGGGGGATAAATCAACAGTGAGCTTAAAAATATTAGGCTGGCAGTAATGGTCCACCCAATCTTTGCCACAGTTTTCTGGGGGGATGATCGATTTTGCCAAACTTGATCAAGCATCAAGTAAGAAAGACAGGCTAGGAATACATTAAATGAGCCTGGTGCAAAGTTGGTGACCCAGATAATGTACACTTGGCTTGAGGGCAGGGTGAAAATACAGAATAGGAGCGCTAAACCCCATCTTTTATCCAAGCTTAAGCGTCTTGTTAAGTAATAATAACTTAAACCAGCGGAAGCAAGAATGAACAAAAAGGACACAAAACGGGCTGTGCCAAAATCAACGACTTGATCAAAAAAAAGAAACTGAATATTGAGTAGGTATGCGCCGAGTGGCCGCCCTAGAGCCAAAAGATGCGTACTCTCTGGATATCCCAAGCAGCACTTTGAATTATCGTAGGCCCAAGCCGAATAATCATTGTGAATACCAAATTCAATGATGAAGATAGGCAAATAGGTAAAGAAAAGTAAGGCGATAAAAAAAATGATACCCCACCTGTTGACCTTAAGATTTTTTACCTTTTCCATTGAATTTTGAATCATCATCAAAATGTATGCTCGTTTTCAGCTTTGACAATTTGGGTATTGTTACCTTGGTCAAGCGCAAGGTGATCTGAGGTATTCTCAAAGCCGAATGTATTTTTTACAATATAATTTGGGCGGTTTTTAGACTCAAGAAATATAGAGCTTATATATAGACCCAGAATGCCGATGGATAAGAGTTGGACCCCGCCCAGAAACAGAACGACGATCATAAGGGCTGTCCAGCCTGACAGGCTATATCCTTGAATTCGTTCGATGAGCGTATAACCTAAAACCAAAAAGGCGCTAAAAGAGGCCAGCAAGCCTAGCCACACCGCCAATTGTAAGGGGATGTCGGAAAATGAAATTAAGGCAGAGTATAGAAAATTCCGGATGACTTTTGGGCTGTATATCGGGAATTTTGTGTCTCCCGCAAAACGGGCTGCCCGATGATAATAAACGGTGGTTTGATTAAAGCCAATCCAACTGACCAAGCCTCGTATAAACGGACTTTTCTCACGAAATCGAATAAGGTGATTAACCACGCGTCTGGATAACAGTTTAAAGTCGCCAGAGTCAATCTGAAGTTCAACCGATGATACACGCCTAAGAATTTTATAGCCCAATTTGGTGAGCCATAACTTAAGTTTTGACTCCCCATCTCGGGAAAGGCGGATGGTGTGGACGACATCAACCTCGTCACCGTGCTGCCATTCTTGAATGAGTTGGGGAATGACCTCAGGCGGGTCTTGTAAATCTGCATCCATGTAAACAACAGCGTCTCCAGATGAATAGGTCAGGCCCGCCAAAACACAAGGTGCTACCCCAAAGTTACGAGACATGTTCACAATTTTGATGTCATTCTGTTCTTTTGCTGCCGCCAATAAAATTTCTTCGGAGCGATCCGTTGAGACATCATTGACAAAAATTAACTCATACGTATGGAGATGTCCTTTGCTGCACTCTGCCCCAAGTACGTCACGCAAGCGCTTGATAAGTTCCGGCAAAACCTCCGCTTCATTTCGAAATGATAGAACCACTGACAGGCTTAATTTGTTAACAGTAAAGGGAGGATGGTCAGTTTGATCAGATGAATTATCCATTTTTTCCCTTTATCAAATATTTTTGAACCTACCCCGGCCAAACATCTGATATCCCTTCAACAACTCCTGAATGCCTTCATCCAGACCGCGTTTGGCTTCGAATCCAGCCTCACGCAACCGTTGGTTGGAGACAATATAATTTCGTTTATCAGGATCTTCGCCAATGGGGGCAAAGTGAAGATAAAAGTTGGGTACATACTCCTTGATTTTTAGGGCTAACTCTTGTTTGGATAGATTGGCTTCATCCAGCCCCAAGTTATAGGGTCGGCCCATCATCTGTTCAGCGTGCTCCAAACAATGGATGAAGCAGTCGGCTACGTCGCGGACGTGAATGTAGTTACGCTTAAAATCTTTCTCGAAAATGGTGATATAGCCATCCGTGATGGCGGCATAGGTAAAATGGTTAACCAACAAATCAATTCGCATTCGGGGCGACATCCCAAAAACGGTTGCTAAGCGGAGGGTGATGACATTGGGGCTATCTAGCAAGGCCAACTCAGCCGCAACTTTGTCCTTACCATAAAGCGTAATCGGCTCCAGAGGGCTATCTTCGGTACAATATAATTCGCCAGATGTTGTTCCATAGCCACTGTTTGTGTTGGGGTAAAGCACCAACTGTTGGGGGCTACGCACCCGATTGATTAACGTGATAGCGTCTAGATTGGTTGAAGTGGCTGCCCAAGGATCACGTTTACAGGCTGATGCCCCGACAATGGCCGCCAGAGGTATAATAACATCCGCCGTTTTAATCACTTGCTTGATGAGTGCCTCTTCTCGGGCATCCCCCCCCACAAAGTCGAAATTGGGATTGGCACACAAATGAAACAAGGAATTTTGGTTGTAAATCAAAGAGTCTAGCGCTGTTACTTTGTATCCACTGGCCAGCAGATGTTCGCACAAAACAGAGCCAAGATAGCCAGCCGCCCCGGTGATCAGTACGTGAGTTGTCATAGATTAATTTCCTCTTGGTGAATTTTGAGTTACATTGATTTCATACCTTGCGACTAGCAGACACTTCAGTTATGGTAAAGATACCGGCTCAATCAATCGATCAACAAGGTATTTACTCTCGACAAAAGAATCAGCGATACCAAATAAGCCACGACTCTGATAGTTTTGCACAGTTTCTTCATCTAAACAATCGAGATCAATCGGCCCCAGCGACTGGCTTGAGACATAAAACCGCTCTTTGTAAAGAACGATGTTAAAATCACTATAATTCTCGACCAACAATTGAGGGGTATCGGCATAAACCTTATGTTTAAATTGATTGGCGACAATTGAAAGCCCTATGTTTCCACCGTATAACAACAGATACCGAATAGCTGCGCCGCGAAATCGTCGAACACCGGAAAATTGTTTAATAAACTTATATTCCTTCAAATAGTTTTGCCATAATGGTGTTAACATTTTAAGACGGAGCTTTACTAAATCCCACGTTGAAAAGCCTTGGGGGCCAGTGATGTGAGCATAATGTTCCTCAAACTTGGTCCCAATTTTTCGTTCCCCCAGGCGACGGTTGTAGATCTGAGGATTTTCTTTCAGCGGGAGCAGGCGCCCGGTCGCTAGAGCCTCAACACACGTTAAGGCATGTCCATCAAGATGGGGGTAAGAGATTTCTCGCCACAATTTGAAAGAAAACTTCTGGCCAAAAGATTGAACGGGGTCAGGATGGGCAAAGTGCCACAGGGCCACACTCTCATCGTGCCACACCTCCGGCAGGCCAGCATTCACTAAACGCCAGCCCAAATCATACGGACCGCACATATAGCCCCGCAAAGAGGTGTGTTCATCAAAGCCCCCCAACCGGATGGCATCACTGATTCTTACCGACATACAAGCCCCTACATTGGGCCATAACGGTAGCCATTCATATTGAGACAGGTCATTCACATCAGATAAGCCATCGGGGTATAGATGTTTTGTGCGCCACTGATAATGCATGAGGACTTGAGAGACCGGGGCCTCCTCTTCATCACTTAGGCGAAAAGCGTTTAGAATGGACTCAATAAAATTAGGTGGAAAAACAGCATCGCTATCACAAATGGTAATAATCTGACCTCTAGCTTGCAACAGACCCACATTATAGCCAAGATGTTTGTGATACTGTCCTTTTTGGCTGCACGTGATGACCACATCAGCCACCGCCATCACGTCTGGCTCTAACCGATTATAGAGTTCAACCCAGATCAATTCATAATCTTCACGAGGCACGGCCTGTTTAGGCAGCCACTCCAACGCTTGAAATCGTTCTCTGACAGACCAGTCTAATAATATGATCGAGACCTTCGGTGGTCTTTCTGAAGCATTAGATTTGTGAATGGTGATGTTCATATTACTTTGCTTGACGGCACTGATGTTATGATTGATTGACGAATGCGCTTATTCGTCTGAGTTTGGGCAAGGCATCGCCCTACACTTTTCCTCGATAGTAAGTCTCACTCGTTTCATTTGGCTCAACGATTGACATCGTGGCTGTGCCGGGCAAATCAGCATAACCGTGAAATAAGACTGGATTGTTCTTTCTAAGCACATAAAATTGCCCTGCCTGTGTCACCCGGAAAATAACAATATCATTTTGACCCGGCGCATCAAATGGAGGAGAAATCATCCGTTGAAAGCCTTGGTCGCTGAGGGTACCAAACCCCACCCCAAAGGTGTATGCCCCTTGAACCAGATTGAATTGCATCGTTTGGCGAAAGCGGACGATACTCCCTTTTGGCGTCATCGATGGCCCTTTAATTTGAACATTCATCGAATTTTTGCTATGGACCATAACATTTTGCCGATTAATGATCTCGACGCCACCAGTTGGCATTTGAATATCTTGCAAAAGCTCAAATTCGTAATAAAAATGAGCCATCTCGCCAATCTGAAATATGGTACAAGCTTGCCCTTGTTCATTACATAACGCAATCCCTAAACAACGAACCATCTCTTCAGAGCCAATGACAATCGCCTGTGATAGATCTAAAAACATCTGCTCATCAGGCCACACCATCGTGCTGACATCATCAACGGCGTCATCAATATCTTCATCCGTATCAACTTGAGAAATGGATGTTTTTTTAGAGTCTTTCAAACGAACTTGCTCGTCTAAACGATAATAGTTTTGAATGGCAACTTGCGGGTCTCCTAAAAACAAGGTTCGCCCACCATCCAACAGTAGAATTTGATCGCTATATTTCTCAATCGCCGCTATATCGTGTGACACAATCATAATCGCTGTATTGTCAGCCAACAACTGCTCCATCCGGGCATGACATTTTTGTTGAAAAAAAATATCACCAACGGCCAGCGCTTCATCCACAATCAATATGTCAGGCTCAACACAGGCCTGTACCGCAAAGGCTAACCGCACAAACATACCACTGGAATATAGTTTGACGGGGTGGTCGATAAAATCACCAATATCAGCAAATGCAGCAATCTCATCAAATCGTTCGTCTATCTCGTCTCGGTTAAACCCAAGAATGGCCCCATTAATATATACGTTTTCACGACCTGTAAATTCGGGATTAAAGCCGCTGCCTAATTCTAAGAGGGCCGCGACACGGCCATTGACCTGAGTATCTCCCGTTGTTGGGGTTAATGTGCCCGCAATGATTTGCAACAAGGTGCTCTTCCCGCTGCCATTTAGGCCAATGATGCCTAAAGCCTCCCCCCGTTTAACCTCAAATGATACCGGCTGTAAGGCCCAAAACTCTTGATAAAACTCCCGAGGTGGCCCCTGTATAAATTTAGGCAAGGCGTGCCACAACGATTGCTTGAGCCTGTCGAGTGGGTCACGGTAAAGTGGGTACATCTTGCTGATACCTTGCACAGCAATGGCGATATCCACATCCGATTTAGGTCGATATTCATTTTTGTTTATCGCGTTATTCATTTCCATACTTTAAATAACATCAGCAAACGTTTTTTTACTGGTCATAAACCAAGCATACCCTAACAGCATCACCCCAAACGTAGTGATGACGATGATAACAAATTCGCCCCAATCCGGCACCTGCCCGAACAACACCACCCGCCTAACGTGATTGATGATAAATGAGAGCGGGTTAAGGAAGATGAGAAATTTTAGCTGCTCTGGTACGGCTGAAGGCGGATAAACGATGGGGGTTAAAAAGAAAAAAAATTGTAAGACAATACCTAAAAAATGGTTTAGATCTCGAACAAATACGCCTAATGAAGCCACAAACCAGGCCAAGCCTAACGTGATAAAAATTAAGGGCAGATACATCAGGGGCAGAAAGATGACGGTCCAGGGAATCTGCCAGAGAAAAATCAAAAGACCAACAAACAAAATAGCCAAGCCAAACAGAGAGTGAATTAAGGCAGACCCTAGAATGTTTATCGGCAAAATTTCTAAGGGAAAAACGACTTTTTTGACGTAATTGGGGTTGCCGGTGATGACCGCCGATGAGGCCAGTATGGTTTCGCTCAACACATTATAAACCACCAAGCCAGCAAAAAATGCTAGGGCAAAACTGGCTGGCCCCTCTAATGGTGCTCCTTCCCATCGAGCGTCAAAGATGATTGAAAAAACAAAGGTGTAAACGACTAGGGTAGATAAAGGCGTGATAAAAGACCAGATCAATCCCAAGTAAGAGCCTCGATAGCGCTGTTGTACCTCTCGGCGGGTGAATTGCCGAATCAGCTCTCGATGCTGCCATAGATTATGGCCCATGTTTATCGGGTTAAGATACAGTTGATAGGCCTGGCGACCTGATACTGATTCGTTTTTTTTCTTTTCCGACAGCTTAACTGACATAACAACATCTCATAGCAGATGATGGTGCCCCCGATACCCTCACTCAAAAATCCTTGTCTCATGGCCCATCTTGAAGAGCTTGTGTCTGCGGCAGTAGATCTCAATCAATTCTGGACAAATAGTTAGGAACATTCTATTCGGAAAAACAAACCAAGCAAAAATTTTTGAATTTGACCTGGGTTCAGGCAAAGGTTAGGACGTCGAGGGGGTGATTGCCTTCTTATCTAGGAATGAAGCTGGCTGGATTACAGGGTAACGCCTTGAGATTTCTGGGGGAGCCTATTTGTAAGGATTGTTGGGTGTGGTGAATAAAAAGAGCGTATGTCGATGAGGGTCTGTGCCCTTTTTTATCTTTCCTACGCCCTGATTTTACAGCAAGAAATGGGTGGAATTCAGGTACCTATCTGATTTATAGTTAGCCGACGATTGAATGCTTGTATATTTTTGCACTGTAGAGGTCTTGGAGAAACTGAGCAATGAATGTAATCGACCGACTAACAATATCAGCCTATGGGATGCATATCGCAGATCAAATCGGGCTTGTCGCTGTACCACTTGTAGCGGTGCTGTTATTTGAGGCGTCACCAGAAACGATCGGTATTTTGGTGGCGCTTCAGTCGATGGCGTATCTATTAGGTTCTATTCCATCGGGGTTAGCCGTGGATAAGATATCGATAAAGATCACTGCGATTTTATCAACAGCCATTTCCCTAACAGGTTTTCTTGGCGTTGCATTGAGTGTCTATTTTGAGAGTCTAATAGGATTTGGGATCACCATTCTGCTGTCTGGTTTTGGGATTGTTCTTTTTATGCTTGTAGGGTTATCAATTATCCCGATAGTTGTTGAACGCCAACAGGTCTCCAGAGCGAATGCACAGCTAGAGATCCCACGCGCGATTTCCTCATTTGTTGTGCCGCTTGCTATCGGCGTTTCAATTGATAAAGATGTTGCAAAACTTATCTTTGTTTTGGCAATGATGTGTGCTGTAGCCGCATTGCTTGTCATCCTGCGATTGCCGCAGTTGCCTGCTCCGCCCCGCCTTCAACAAAACTTGTGGGTGTTGATTGTCGAAGGCGGCTCACAGGTGATACGACACAACTTACTGCGGCCAATTGCTGCCTGTGCGATTTTTTGGAATATTTCATTTTCCGCACTTTTGGTTGTCGTAGTCCCATTAATCATTGAATACTATCACGCCGACCCCAGCATTTTTGGTTTTGCCTTGGCCACCTTTGGTAGTGCAACCATTGTAGGATCTTGGATAGCTGGTCGATTTTCCGAACGTATCCCACCAAATTTTATTCTACTTTTTGGACCAGGAAGCTCGGTTATTGCAATCTTGGTGTTGCTCATAATACCGGAGACGGGACCCATTGAAGTGCTATACATGGCGTTCTTCTTGCTTGGTTTCGGTCCGTCGATGTGGTTGATTGCCCAGAATTCTATCCGCCAACTTGTAACACCAGGCCATATGCTTGGTCGAGTGAATGCTGTCATCCAAACCGCCATATATGGTGTACGTCCACTTGGTGCATTGATTGGCGGTCTTATTGCCGGATCCATATCACCCTATGCCGGTATGATTTTTGTGGTGGTTGCTTATGGTTTTTCTTTCGCTGCGGCATTGTTTAGCCAGCTTCGAATTATCACAAGTTTTACAGACCTATCTGTTAAATGAGTTTGAAATCAAGCCTCCCAAATTGAGGGAAATCCGGGTTGCCTCAACTTTTCATTAACCGAAAGCCCATCCTTACAAATGGATGATAGTTGATATTGAAACCAACCTTGCCCATTATATTTGTGTTGTAACACTTTATTATGCCGTTAATGAAACAACACAAGGAAAATGATCGGTATAGCACGGAAAAATTTCACTACTTCGAACTTTGAGTTCATCTGAAGCTAATATGTAATCAATTCGTAGGTCGAAGCCAGGGAGCGATGGTTCATTTGGCAATGCATCGGTAAGTTTGAATGATGCTATTAGATCAGACATTAAGTCATTTATATTGGGAAAGTTAAAGTCACCGCACAAAACGAGCGGAGTTCTCAATTCAGCCTTTAGGACATCTGCTATGGAAGTGGCAAAATTTCTGCCATCAGCATTGTCCCAACGTGCGCCTAAAATATGTAAGGGTAATAAATGGGTATTACTTACCATTAGTTCGTTTATCTGTACTATCTGTAACACTTTGTCATGAATTCTAGCACGTTCCCCTGATGCTAAAATAGGTAGTTCAAGCGGAAATTGAGGCTGTGGTAGTGTAATACTATGCGTCACATCAATATCCTGTTTGGCGAGAATCGCATTTGCTAGTTGAAAGCGCGGGTCAATATGGGACTCACTAGCTACACTTTCAAAAACAGCGGAGTAATCCAGAGTTTTCGCAATTTCTTGGGCTTGAGAGCGTTCAGTGTTGACATGAACTTCTTGCAGGCAAACAATATCAGCATCAATTTGTTTGAGCTTGTGAATGAAATAGTCTAAATTCTCATATCCTAGAAACTGATGAGTATTGTCTGGATTTAGGCCATAGCCACCATTGATATTCCAGGTCACAAATTTCATAGGTTGTCCTCAAATCAGATCGAACGATTTACTCGTTCTAAGATATTCTTGTCATAATCTATCTGCTTTTGATAAAAATCACGAAGTCCCTAACAATTATTATACTGACATTTCAACTCTAAATTTTTATGGTGGACTTTTCCATACAAAATTTTATGGCCGACGTGTCCATTATAAACCCACCTAAGCAAATCGTCTACCCAACCATCCAACCCACCCCAAAAAATCCACTTGCGGAGTTATCCAATCCCAAGTATAATCCGCGTAACTAGTAGCAATCGACCCAAAACAGTGGTTGTACATCCAATCTAAGTAGCCGGGACGCGCTCGAAGACAGAATTGAATACATTTTGTCTGCTGAGGGCGTCTTTTTTTATCCCCGCGGTTGCGTAACTGGCGATTGGCCTTGGTGAAATCCAACTGAGAAGGAGTAGGTATGAATAATTTTGCGGATTATGACATCGGTTCATTTTATGATGAGATGTTTGAGGAACCGGGTCAACCTCGGCTGAGCACCCAATCGCTGGCGCAACAACTGGCCCAACTACCGCCAGACGAACTACAACGTCGGCAGGCCACGGCAGAAAAGGCCCTCTACGATATGGGCATCACCTTCAGTGTCTATGGTCATCAAGCGGGCACCGAGAAAATCTGGCCGTTTGACTTGGTGCCGCGTATCATCGGCGCGGATGAATGGGATGTGATTGATCGTGGTCTCAAACAAAGGATCACCGCCCTCAACAAATTTATCCACGACATGTATCACGACCAGAAAATTCTCAAGGACAAGGTCATTCCGGCTGAGGTAGTTCACGCCTCTGAGGGGTATCTGCCCGCCTGTCAAGGACTGGAGCCGCCAAAATCAATTTGGTGCCACATTACAGGCACCGACCTGGTGCGGGACGCCGATGGTCAGGTGTATGTCCTCGAAGATAATCTGCGCTCACCTTCGGGCGTATCATATGTATTGGCCAATCGTCGTTTGATGAAACGTACCCTGCCCGAACTTTTTGCCGTGTCCAAAATTCGTTCCGTCGATGCCTATCCCACCCAATTGCTGGATATGCTGCACGCTATCTCGCCCCGTAAACGAGGCATACCGATGGTCGCCCTACTCACCCCCGGTATTTACAACTCGGCCTATTTTGAACACAGCTATCTGGCCCACGAAATGGGCGTGGAGTTGGTCGAGGGCCGTGACTTGGTCATCAAAAATGGCGAAGTCTGTATGAAAACGACGCACGGCTTGCAGCGGATCGATGTCATCTACCGCCGCATCAACGACGATTTCCTCGATCCCCAGGTCTTTCGTCCCGACTCAATGCTAGGCGTTCCGGGCCTGATGGAGGCGTTCCGTAAGGGTAAAGTAGCCTTAGCCAATGCGCCGGGTACAGGGGTGGCCGATGATAAAGGCATTTACCCTTATGTCCCACAGATGGTCAAATATTATCTTGATGAAGAGATCATCATCCCCAATGTGCCCACCTACATGTGTACCAATCCGACTGATCGACAGCACGTTTTGGAGAATTTGGAAACCTTGGTGGTCAAATCGGCCAACGAGGCTGGGGGGTATGGCATGTTAATTGGCCCTGCCTCTACCCAAGCCGAGCGTGAGGAATTTGCCGAGAAGATCAAGGCCAAGCCTCGTAACTTTGTCGCCCAGCCGACGTTGGGGCTTTCGCGTGTCCCAATCATCACCAATGAAGGCCAACTCGAAGGTCGCCACGTCGATTTACGCCCTTACATTTTGTACGGTGATGATATCTATGTCCTGCCCGGTGGCCTCACCCGAGTCGCCCTGAAGAAAGGCTCCCTCGTGGTCAACTCATCGCAAGGCGGGGGGAGTAAGGATACGTGGGTGTTGAAGGCGGATGCGTGAGGGGTAGACGGACATCGGAAGGTTAGCGTAATGGATTTTGTTATAATTGGTAATTAGTAAGGAGTAAATAGTAATTGACTTGTGAAATAAGAATTACCAATTACTATTTACTCCTTACTCAAATCCGTTGCCCAAAACGAACAATAATCCCCAAATTTTAGATGCAACATTTACATTTTTAAGGAAGGAGGGCCAGTATGTTAAGTCGAGTCGCTGAAGCGATTTATTGGATGAGTCGCTACTTGGAGCGTGCCGAAAATACGGCCCGTTTTTTAGAAGTCAACTGGCACTTGTCGTTGGATGAGGCCTCAATTCAAGAGTTTCAACAGTGGGATCCTTTAATTCAGGTCACAGGTGACACCGAGTTGTTTGCTGCACGATATGATCAATCCATCAAACGGAATGTCATCAGGTTTTTGGCGTTAGATACTGAATATCCTAGCTCGATCATTTCTTGTCTAAGGGCGGCGCGGGAAAATGCCCGAACGGTGCGTGACATTATCTCGGTTGAGTTATGGGAACAGATCAATAAATTGCATCATCTCATTGAAGCTATGGCCAAGAATCCGGATAGCTTGAGTAACAACCCCTATGATTTTTGTCACGATGTAAAGCTGGGGGGGATGTTATTGGGTGGAATGGCCGATGATACGATGGCTCATACCGAGGGCTGGCACTTTTTCCGGCTGGGCCGACTGCTGGAACGCGCCGACAAAACTTCGCGTATTTTGGATGTGAAATATTTTATCTTACTGCCCGATGTCAATTATGTGGGAACGGCCTATGACGATATTCAATGGGCGGCTTTGCTGCGTACCACGGATGCCCTGAATGGGTATCGTCAGCTTTATGGCCGGATTACGCCCCATCAAGTGGCCGAGTTCTTGATGCTTGGGCGCGATTTTCCCCGCAGCATCTTGTATTGTCTGCTCAAGGCCCAACAGTCGCTGCACAGTATCGCCCAAACTTCAACCGATCGCCCTCACAACAAGGCAGAGCGCAATCTGGGGCAGTTAGTGGCCAAACTTTCCTTCACTAGCATTGAAGATATTTTTGAGCAGGGGCTGCATGAATTTACCGACCAGCTACAAATTGAGATGAACAGTGTCGATGTTGCCATCGCCGAAACCTTCTTTGGGGCCTCATTCCAAGCCCAAGCGCAGCAGCAGTAGAGTTTGTAGGGTTCGTAGAGTTTATGGAGTTTGTAGAGGTCTTTAAAGATCTCCAATCTCTACTCTCTAATCTCCAGTCTTTTTTCGTAAATCAAAAATCGTAAATCCTCAGGAGTTTCAATGTCCATCATTGTGGCTATCAATCATAAAACCTACTACAAGTATGATCGGCTGGTAAATTTGTCGCCGCATATTTTTCGGCTACGTCCTGCCCCGCATAGCCGCACGCCTATTCAGTCCTACTCCTTACGCCTTCGCCCCGAAACCCACTTTATCAATTGGCAGCAAGATCCGTTTGGGAATTACCAGGCCCGTGTTGTGTTTCCAGAGCGGTCCGATGAGTTGTATGTTGAGGTTGATCTGATTGCCGATATGACGATCATCAACCCCTTTGAGTTTTTTATTGATGAGTCAGCCACCGATTTCCCCTTTGAGTACTCAGCGCAAGAAGCCAAAGAACTGGTGCCCTATCTGGAGCAAAGTGAGGATGGTCCGCTGCTTAACAAGTGGATGAGTGGGGTTGATCGAACAAAAACACCAACTATTGATTTTCTAGTGGCCCTCAACCAAAAAGTGCGGCAGGATATTGCTTACTCGGTTCGAATGGAGCCGGGGGTCCAGACCTGTGAGGAGACATTGACCAAGGCTATCGGCTCCTGCCGTGACTCTGGCTGGTTGTTGGTGCAAATTTTGCGTCGTTTGGGCTTGGCTGCTCGCTTTGTCTCCGGCTATCTGGTCCAACTGACTGCCGACGTAAAAGCCCTGGATGGCCCGTCTGGGCCGGAAGCCGATTTCACCGATCTACACGCTTGGGCTGAAGTGTACATCCCTGGCGCGGGGTGGCTGGGCCTTGACCCGACCTCCGGTTTGTTCGCTGGTGAGGGGCACATTCCATTGGCCTGTACGCCCGATCCGATCAGCGCGGCCCCCGTAACCGGGGCCACTGATCCCTGCGAGGTCCTTGAGTTCAACTACTCCAACTCGGTGCAGCGGATTCAAGAAGATCCTCGGGTGACAAAACCCTACACCGATGAGCAGTGGGCGGCGATTAATGTTCTCGGCCAAAAAGTTGATGTTGCCTTACAGGACGCCGATGTACGGTTGACGATGGGCGGCGAACCCACATTTGTTTCCATCGATGATATGGACGCCGCCGAGTGGAACACCGCTGCCGATGGCCCCCACAAACGTCAATTAGCGGCTAATCTTATTCAGCGGTTGCATAAGGCATTTGGGCCAGGGGGGATTCGTCATTACGCTCAAGGCAAATGGTATCCCGGTGAGCAGCTACCTCGCTGGCGATTCGGCTGCTATTGGCGTACCGATGGCGTGGCGATGTGGCGTGACCCTGATCTGCTGGGGGCTGAAGAAGATGATTATGGCTTTGGCACGGATGAGGCTCGGCGTTTTTTAACGGAATTGAGCCAAATTTTGGGGGTCGACTCCCAAAACATCAAGGCGGGCTATGAAGATGTTTTCTACTTCTTATGGACTGAGAGCAAACTTCCCACCAATGTTGATCCCTTCAAGGCTGATTTGAAAGATCCCTTGGAACGACAAAAGCTAGCTAGCCTCCTGAGTCGAGGTCTAAATGAGCCGATTGGTTATCTACTGCCGTTGCGCTGGAATGATACCGGGACGGGTTGGGGCAGTGTGCCGTGGCACTTCCGGCGGGATGAAATGATCCTGATCCCCGGCGACTCACCAATGGGGCTGCGTTTGCCGCTGGATTCATTGGTGTCAGTGCCTCAGGATGAGCAAGAACCGATCATCGAACAAGACCCCTTTGACGAACGGCCGCCGTTACCAGATTATCATGATATATCTTTAGCGAACCCAATGCCTGCCCCGGCCTCAGTACCCCGAACGGCATTATGCGTTGAACCACGCCATGGCCGATTATACATTTTTATGCCACCGGTCAGTCATTTGGAGCATTATCTGCATTTAGTCGCGGCCATCGAGCAGGCTGCCGCGAAGTTAGCCCTGCCCGTTGTGTTGGAAGGCTATGAGCCACCCTCTGATCCTCGATTACAAAAAATTATGGTCACACCTGATCCCGGTGTGATTGAGGTCAATATCCACCCCAGCCATAGCTGGCAGGATTTGGTTAGCAATACGGAAACACTTTATGAAGAAGCTCGACAGGCTAGACTTGGCACGGAAAAATATCTGATCGATGGGCGACATACCGGCACCGGCGGTGGCAATCACGTCACTCTGGGGGGATCGACTCCCGCCGATAGCCCCTTCCTGCGACGGCCCGATTTACTTCGCAGTATGATCACCTACTGGCAGCATCATCCTGGTTTATCCTATTTGTTCTCGGGGATGTTTATCGGCCCTACTAGCCAAGCTCCACGTGTTGATGAAGGGCGTGAGGAGCAGTTGTACGAATTAGAAATCGCCTTCTCCCAATTACCCAAGCCCGGTGAGGAAGTGCAACCGTGGTTGGTGGACCGAGTATTGCGGAATTTGTTGGTAGACATTACCGGCAACACCCATCGCGCTGAATTCTGCATCGACAAACTTTACTCCCCTGACTCGCCGAGTGGTCGTTTGGGCTTGGTCGAATTCCGAGCCTTTGATATGCCCCCTCACGCGCGGATGAGTGCCACCCAAATGTTGCTGGTCCGGTCGTTGGTGGCCTGGTTTTGGGAACAGCCTTACGCTCAAAAATTAGTACGTTGGGGCACTGAATTGCACGATCGCTTCTTGCTGCCTCATTATGTGGAAGCAGATTTAGCAGAAGTGGTTGAGGATTTGCAGCAGGCGGGCTATCCGTTCCAACTCGATTGGCTAAATCCCTTCTTTGAGTTCCGATTTCCGCGCTATGGTACCAGCCAAGTCCGAAATATTGAGCTAGAGTTGCGGATGGGCATTGAACCGTGGCACGTTTTGGGCGAAGAGGTGTCGAGCTTTGGCACGGCCCGCTATGTGGACTCATCTGTCGAGCGGATACAAATCAAAGCCCGGGGTCTCACCGCAGATCGTTATATGATCACCTGCAATGGCCGCAGAGTGCCCCTTCGCAGTACGGGGATTCGGGATGAATACGTGGCTGGGGTGCGCTATCAGGCTTGGCAACCGCCTTCTTCATTGCACCCGACCATTGGCATCCACTCCCCGCTCGTTTTTGATGTGGTCGACACGTGGCACAAACGCTCAATCGGCGGTTGTACCTACCACGTTTCACATCCTGGTGGCCGGGCGCATGAAGATGTACCTGTTAACGCCAATGTGGCCGAGTCACGACGCATCAGCCGTTTCTGGGATTATGGCCACACCCCAACCCCAGCGCCGACCGTACGTTACTCGACCGTTCCTCAGGGCACATGGAATTTTTCGGCTGAAGGCTCAACCACAAACGATTTCAGGGCGTTGCCACCAGAGGAAGTTAACGCAGAATATCCATATACATTGGACTTGCGACGAGGAAAATAAATTTAGCTCACTTTATGTATAGTTAGAGTTAAGGTATAATAACTAGACCGATTTATTCCCATTTCCATCTCTATGAACTTGCATACAGTGATAAAGACAAATGACCCAACCTTCGCTTGATTCCATACTAAAAACATACCAACCTGAGCTAAGCACCTATGATGAAATGTGGCTCAATCCGCAGGAGGTTCAGCCCCATTGGCAAACGTTCATCGAGGTGTTGGCCGGGCTTGAAGTGGATGAGCTAGAGCGCTTGGAGCAAGAAGCGGCGCGTCAGCTCCGTGAGAATGGCGTGACCTACAACGTCCACGATGATGCTGAAAATGTTAACCGGCTCTGGGCCTTAGACCTCATTCCGCTGATTATCAGCCAACCGGATTGGCAAATGATTGAAGCGGGTCTAAAACAACGGGCTGAACTCCTCAATTTGATCCTCGCTGATATTTACGGGCCACGAACGCTGATCAAAAGTGACCTACTCCCGCCCGAATTGATTTACCAACATCAAGGGTTTCTGCGGCAGTGCGATGGTATCCAGTTGCCCGGTAAGCATCACCTGATCACCTATGCAGCCGATTTGGCCCGAGGGCCTGATGGGCGTATGTGGGTGTTGGGCGATCGGACTCAAGCGCCGTCTGGCGCAGGCTATGCCTTGGAAAATCGAACGGTGCTGGCCCGGGTGTTGGGCAGTATGGTCAAGGACAACAAGGTCTTTCGGTTGGCCAACTATTTTCGAGAGTTACAGGGTGCATTGGCGGATTTAGCTTTGCAGCGCTCAAGCGAGTCTCGGGTGGTCATCTTATCCCCTGGCCCACTGAATGAAACTTACTTCGAGCACGCGTATCTCGCCGCCTATCTCGGCTTTACCTTGGTGCAGGGCGATGATTTGACTGTGCATAATGGACAGGTTTCTCTGAAATCGTTAGAAGGTCTCCAGCCTGTCGATGTGATTTTGCGCCGGGTTGATGATTTATATTGCGATCCGCTCGAATTACGCGAGGACTCTCGTCTCGGAGTAGCGGGTTTGCTGGAAGCCTCCCGACGGCAAAATGTGACCATTGCCAATCCCTTAGGCAGCAGTGTTCTAGAGAATCCGGGCTTGATGCCCTTCATGGCGGGCTTGTCAAAACATTTGCTGGGCGAAGACTTGCTGTTACCCTCGGCGGCAACGTGGTGGTGCGGGCAACCCAAAGAGCTGGATTATGTCTTGGCAAACTTGCCAAAGCTAGTGATCAAAACCTTGCATCGGCAAGCACAGAGCCGAACGATATATGGCATGTCGCTGGATTCAGCTCAATTGAAAACCCTGCGGCGACAAATTATGACCCATCCCCAACTGTATGTCGGCCAAGAGCAGGTCAGTTTTTCCACCACCCCCTCTCTCATCAATGGCAGGCTGGAGCCACGCCACGCCGTCGTGCGCTGTTTTTCCGTGGCTAGTCGCGATGGCTACACTGTGATGCCCGGTGGTTTGACCCGGAGTGCACCCGTTAAAGGTGGCTATATCGTCTCCAATCGAGCCGGTGGCATCAGCAAAGATACCTGGGTCCAAACAACTACTCCGCAAAAACACGCTAGTCTATGGTTGCAAACAGATCGCATTGAGCAGGCGATGAAAAGTAGCTATCATCTGCCGAGCCGAGCGGCTGAAAATTTATTTTGGGTAGGACGCTACGCCGAACGAGCTGAGGCTTCGGCGCGTTTATTGCGGGTCATTCTCAGCTATCTCAATGAAGGCGAACCGTTTGGTGGCGATGAAGAAGTGACGGCCGATGTAATGCCTGTCTTGTTCCGAGCCTTGACGCATGTGACGATGACCTACCCTGGCTTTGTCGGGGAAGAGGGCGAGCCAAATCTGGTTCAGCCTGAAAAAGAACTGCTTTCCGTTGCCTTTGGTATGGGCCGAGCTGGGAGCTTGCGTTTTAACCTAAACTCGTTGGCGCAGTCTGCCTATGCGGTCCGAGATTTGTGGTCCCCCGACACGTGGCGGGCGATCGAAGGCCTGGATGCTCACCTCACGCCGAGTAAACATAGTCCTCGGCAGGCTCTGCAACGTCTGGAAACACGTTTGAACCAACTCGTGACCAACTTGATGGCCTTTGCTGGCCTAAACACCGAAAGTATGACTCACGAGGCGGGCTGGTTGCTTCTGGATATTGGCCGTCGGTTAGAGCGAGCTTTGTTGAGCATTTCGTTGATTCGAGCGGTGTTTGGGACGTCGTGCCGGGAGGCAGTTGAATATTTGCTGCTCGACGCGACGCTGCGAACGACCGAAAATGTGATTACCTATCGCCGCCGCTATCGCTCTCGTCTGCAACTACAGACAGTTTTGGATTTGCTCTTGCTCGACAAGACAAACCCCCGTTCCTTGACCTATCAATTGGATCGGCTGCAAACACATATTGCTGAGTTGCCCCGACAAATGAGAGCCTATCGCTTGAGCAAAGAAGAACGTGTCATTCTTGATGCCTCGACGCGCTTGCAGCTTGTTAACACGGCTTCTTTAACCAGAACGGACGAAGATACCCGTGAAGCGCTGGACGATTTCCTGGCTGAATTGTTTTTACTGCTGGGCCAACTTTCTCCAATTTTAACTCAATATTATTTCACCCACGTTCAGGTTCCGTATCAACGTCTGACCTCAGCAAGCCTGCCCGAAGCCTCTGATAATCGTAATGATACCGATATTGAACAAATCGCCTGATCAAAGCTATGATTTATCGAGTGACCCACAAAACCGAGTATATCTATGAAGAGCCAGCCAGCCTGTGCTACAATGAAGCACGGTTGCTGCCCCGTTCAATTGATCTACCCCAACTCACCCAAACGTGTCTCGCCCCTAATATTTTTATTGAGCCACCCTACACCGATTACCGTGAGCGAACTGATTATTTTGGCAATAGGGTCATCTATTACACAATTCGTCAACCTCACGCCCGCACTGTAATTACGACCACCAGCGAGATACGGGTCGATCCCACGTCTGATGTTGAGCAAACTGTTCTAAATAGCGAGGCGGGTCGCATAGCCTGGGAAGCCGTACGATCCAGCTTGTTAACCGATAAATCCCCGACTACTTTAGAGGCCCGAGAATTTATCCTTAACTCTCCGTTAATTTCAGTCTTTCCTGACCTCATCGACTACGCAGCATCTGTCTTCACCGTCAAGCGGCCTATTTTAGAAACAGTGCAAGGGTTGATGGAATATATTTATCAGGATTTGAAATTTGTCCCAGGGGTGACAACGATTGCCACGCCTTTAACAGAGGTGCTAGAAAAACGACGTGGGGTTTGTCAGGATTATGCACATTTGATGATTGGCTGTTTGCGTGCTTATGGTTTGGCGGCCCGTTATGTCAGCGGTTACATCGAGACACTGCCCCCGCCCGGCCAAGAGAAATTGCAAGGAGCCGATGCCTCACACGCCTGGTGCTCGGTGTTTGTACCTAACCTCGGTTGGGTTGACTTTGACCCCACCAACAACCTGATCCCTTCCGATCAACATATTTTGCTAGGCTGGGGTCGAGACTTCTCCGATGTTACCCCTCTCAAAGGCGTCTTTTTTAGCACCGGTGAGCATAAACTGAAGGTGTCGGTTGATGTGGCACGGTTGATGGAGAAGAACGGCGGTCGTTAATTGTGTGGAACAAAAAAGATCATATGTTGATCAGCCCAACAGAAACTCTGGTTTTGACAGCGGGGAATGAAATTGTAGTACAGATCGCTGAACGGGCTGACTGGGGCACAATCGTCCCAAGTACTTACTAAACATGGATGGGAAGAACACGGATAAAGGCTTTTTGTTTTTTTCTATTCACTAACCACCAATCACTAATCACTATTTTCACAGGAGTACATCCGTAGAAACTACGAGGATGTCTACTCAAAAATCCGCACATTCTACGCTTTACGTATACCCCCCTCTTTTCTATACTGAGCCTAGCTTGGTTTATGCCAAGCAATTGACCACTAGCATAAAAAAATTCTATCACCCCAAAATTGTCTTGGCTGATTAGCAACTATATTGACCAACAAAGCTCAAAGACAATGACTGATCCAAACATAAAAAACTAAACAAAAACCCTTGTTCCCTGAACATCGTGAAAGTTTAAAGAGTTATGTTTGGATCAGTAAAACAATCAATCATTAAATAAAAAATCGAAGATTCCAATAGACTCCACTAGCAGGGGGGACAAATGAATTCACGATCATATAAGTTATTTTATTCTGTTATTTTAAGCGCTTTTATACTAATGTTTATCGTTCTTCGTGTTGAGGCGGGGCAATCCGTTCAAGATCAAACGCTTGATGCAGAGCAAGGCGATGTAAAACTGGGGACATTAGTTTTCACTGCTACAACATATCTGCCGATTATTTACAACAGCTATAATCCAAACTTGGCTCCACCTGGGTTAGTTACCTCAAATACGGTCGATGTTCCCGGTGATGAACCGCTCTCCTGCGAACATACTTACACCACACGGATGACGATGGATAACTTAGCCCGAGGTATCCACCCCCAAAGTATGCATTTTAGTGCTTGTAACACAGCCACAAACACACCCTCGATGTTCGCATCCTTCACCCTAGCCCAAACTGATCCAAACGATCCTGACGATCTATTCAATAATCAATCAGGAATGATTATGCAGACGATCTTAGATCCGACGGGCAATAAACTAGATGTGGTTGGGCAACGCCATTTTCCTGAATGCAAAGAGATGATTGGCATCGATACGAGCAGTACCTGTGGGGTCGTTGCTGCTCTATGTCGAACTGACGCTGGTAGAACCGATTACGATAAAGATATCGTCGCTACCCATCCTAATCCAGACAACCGTCTACATGACGATGGTCTAGACGAGATGTGGCTGTATGAGTGGACCAACGGCGATATTCAAAGTGAACCGGCAAAATACATTGTTCACAAAGGGATTGGGGGCTGGGAGTATGGTCAATACAGCATTGTTTACGGTGAAAACGACAACACTTATGGGATTGCGCTTAAATCAAGGTATGGTGGTCATGAAGCTGATAGTTTTACCGTTATTGATCGAGCTACCTATACCTTAGATACAAGCCGAGGCTGGGATTGGTCGTGTGGTACCGGCCATACCATTCATAATCGACCCAGCTATAACCCGGTCACACAAGAATACGGCCTGTTGTGCGGCACAGACTATAACAACATGGGGGCTGGCCGATATGGTTCAATCAGTTTTACGACAGAAAATGAAGAGAAGCCGAACTTTCTGCTCCTACAACGTCACCGCACCATGATGAAGGGGGGACCAGGTGCCCTTCATCCGTTGGCTGACGGAGGCTGGATTGGCATTGTGGTAGGTGTCCCTGACGCTACTTCCTACGGAGATGATGGCGGAGCCGTACCCGCCGTGCCACCGACCGAAATTGGGTTGGCGAGATTTGATCAAGCGGGCGATTTGGTAGGCAGTGTTAATTGGATTGTCTCAGCCTCCCCTTACTATGTTTCCTATCCACAATTAGTGCCTTTAGAGAATGGTAATTATCTGTTGGGGTACGGCAAAATGCCTGCTAATAGCACTTTAGCTGATTTTCAATTTGAGATGCGTTGGACACTTTTATTCCCTGAGGAATATTGGATTCAGGAGATCGATGCGAATGGTCAGACGATTGGACAGGCTTGGCAATTAGACGGTGTGGCTTGGGGTGAACTGGATGAAATAGTCTCATTGGGCAATAACCGGATCGGCTGGGCCACCTACTTCATGGATAGACTTACCGGGGGTCCAGAAGACGCGCGGTATTATCAGCCAAACTGTAACGCAGATAAAATTCAGTTCAATGTTTATAACTCACCCAATCCCTGATCATTGGGGAAAAATGTAAACTGGCTTTAGGATTGCCCTGTCAGGCTAAATATTTAAGTTGACAAGTCATTTTTGACTGTTTATACTAGGTTCAATAGCTAAATACGTTTACAAACTCTCAATGAAGAGGCCCCGGGCCAATTGTTGAGAGTTTTTCTTTTCTGAGCTAGCCGAGATGCTCTCGTTGTGACCTTCCTAAAGTATCAACTTTAGGAAGGGTGTGCCGAGAGCTTTTTTATTTATTTGCCCTTTACCATAGAGAGGCGGTGCCTTATGGCAGACAAAGCGTTTCAAGATATTTTGTGGGTGGCCTTTAGTGCCGGTTTGGTCTTTTTGATGCAAGCCGGGTTTCTGTGTTTGGAAACAGGGTTAACCCGCAGTAAAAATAACATCAATGTGGCCATAAAAAATTTAGCTGATTTTGGCCTCAATACCTTGTTGTTTTGGGTGTGTGGCTACGCCCTTATGTTTGGTGCCTCCCAAAGTGGCTGGATTGGAGTCACTAACTTTCTCCCCAATTTTGCCCCTGATCATGTGTGGCTAATGGTGTTCTTTTTCTTTCAGCTTATGTTTTGTGGCACCGCTGTCACCATTCTTTCCGGCGCGATTGCCGAACGCGTTCGATTTAACGGATATCTTATCATCACCGCTTTGATTTCGGCCTTGATTTATCCGTTGTTTGGACATTGGGCCTGGAATGGGATTGATGGCGAGACCGTGCATGGGTGGTTGGCCGTTAGTGGCTTTGTTGATTTTGCCGGTTCGACCGTCGTCCACAGTGTTGGTGGTTGGGCCGCGTTAGCCATTCTATTGATTGTTGGGCCAAGAATGGGCCGATTTTCAAAGGAGGGGCCACCCAAATCGATTTCCGGGGCAAATCTTCCCCTCGCAACATTGGGTGTATTTTTATTATGGTTTGGCTGGTTTGGCTTTAATGGTGGCAGTACCTTGGCCTTAAATGCTCAAGTGGCCACTATTTTAGTGAATACAGTTTTAGCCGGTGCGACAGGGATGGTCGCTGCCTTATTCCTTGGCTATTACACGCATCATCGATTTGATGTTGGTTTGGCCTTGAATGGGGCACTGGCCGGGTTGGTCGCCATCACCGCCAATGCGCATGCGGTACATACGGCCTCGGCTATTGTGATTGGAGCGGTTGGCGGCTTGGTCATGCTCGGCGCCGAACTGATTTTGGAGCGCCTTGCCATCGATGATGCAGTTAGCGCTATCCCCGTTCATCTTAGTGCCGGTGTGTGGGGGACCTTAGCTGTGGCCTTTTTTGGGATACCCGAAATATTGGGCACCGGCTTATCATTTTGGGGCCAATTGCAAGCCCAAGTATTAGGAATTGTTGTCTGTTTTTTATGGGCGTTTGGTCTAACCTACATTTTGTTGCTGGGCATTAATCGCATTTTTCCGCTTCGAGTGTCAGTCCATGATGAGCAAATCGGTCTCAATGTATCTGAACACGGCGCGAGCACGGAATTGCTCGATTTGCTCACGGCAATGGAAATGCAATCAACAACTGGCGATTTGAGCTTACGGGTGCCCGTTGAACCATTCACCCAAATTGGGCAGATTGCCCAACGGTATAACAAGGTGATGGCTGCTTTGGAGGAAGCTGTCGCTCGCACTGAAGCGATCGTGCGTACTGCTAGGGATGGCATCATTACCTTTTCGAAAGATAGCCTGAAGATCACAGCCCCCTTAAACCCAGCCGCCGAAGCGATTTTTGGTTATAGCGGGCAACAGGTATGGGAACAACCACTTTCAACCATCATTCAACCTCAAGACAAAAACCTGACACTGAATTCAGTGCAAGGTATTTTAGCCGAGACAGCCAGAATGAAAGGATTTGTGGAATTTATGGGGTTGCGAGCCGATGGGACTACCTTTCCCGTGGAGTGTACCGTCTCCGAGGCAACGGTTGGTCAGGAGCCGATTTATATTGGCTCATTTAGAGACATCACCAACCGTAAGCAAACTGAGCGTGAATTGCAAGACTATCGCGAGCAACTTGAAGATCAAGTTTCAGCCCGGACAGCTGAACTTATCGCAGCAAATGAACAGCTTCTACAGGAAATCTCTGAACGGCAGCGAGCTGAGGAAGCCTTACAGCTAACCCAATTCTCGGTTGAAAACGCGTCTCATCCTGTCTATTGGATTGGACCCGATGCCGAATTCTTGTATGCCAATAAAACAGCGTGCCGATTGCTGGGGTATTCTCACAATGAATTGTTAGAAATGTCGTTTTATGATATCGATCTCAATTACTCTGCGGAATTTTGGCCCAGCCACTGGCGCTCAACGCAACAGAATGCCATTACGGTCGAGTCACGCCATCGCTCAAAAAATGGGCAAACCTTTCCGGTTGAAGTGACCTTCACCTATCTTGAGTTTAATGATCAAGCCTACAATTTTGTGTTCGCCCGAGATATCACGCGCCGATTATGGGCGTCGCAAGCTCTCAAAGAGAGTGAAGAACGGTTCAAGCAAGTGGTCTCCTCGATCAGTGAGCATATTTATCTGATTGAAATCCCCCCAAATGGTCAACCCTTCAGTCGTTACATTTCCCCAAATATCGAGCAGTTATCTGGCTATACCTCTGAGAAACTGATTGCCAGTTGGCGCTTTTGGCTGACGGATGTGGTACATCCAGAGGATCGGGTCATTGTTGATGCGCTGCTTCAGACCTTTGCCTCGGGACAAAATAGTGCCCAAGAGTATCGTATTATTGACTCAAATGGAGAGCTTATTTGGGTGCGTGATAGTGGTCAGATAGAAATAAATACCCTGACTAAGACGGTCATTGTCTATGGGGTGATCAGTAATATTACCGAGCGTAAAAATCATGAGCAAGCCCTGTCACTTGCCCGAGATGATGCTCTACAAGCCAGCCGATTTAAGAGCCAACTCTTGGCGATGGTTAGTCATGAGTTGCGGACGCCACTGAATGCCGTTTTTGGTTACACCGATATGCTCTTAAAAGCCAAAACGCGAGGTCCATTGACCGAACGTCAGGAGCGTCTGATCACTCGCATCAAGATCAATTCTGAAAAGTTAAACAATCTGATCAGTAATCTTTTGAACCAGGCCCAATTCGAGTCGGGGAAAATTGAAATTCACTTGAATCCCTTTTCTCCAAAAGAATTATTAAAAAACTTAGAGGCAGTTTTACGGCCTCAAGCCCAAGCGAAAAAGTTGAATTTCACCCGGACCGTGGATGAAGGATTACCGCTGATGCTGGTGGGTGATTTTAATCGCTTGCAAGATATTCTGATTAATTTGGCGAACAATGCCATTAAATTTACAGCGAACGGTTCCGTTTCCATCCGCATCTATCGTTATACACCCACCCACTGGGCGATGGAGGTTGCTGATACAGGCGTTGGTATTCCAAAAGAGGATCAGACTCAAATCTTTAAACCATTTCGGCAGGTGGATGGTACCACAACGCGTGATTATGGGGGATCAGGGTTGGGACTATCAATTGTAAAAAATTTAACCAAGCTTATGGGGGGACAGATTGTGTTAGAGAGTAAAGAGGGCCAAGGCAGTACATTTACCGTTGTTTTGCCGATAAAACCAAATTAGGAGCAGTAACTATGAATGAGATTAGACCCGTTTTAATTATTGAAGATGATGAAGATGCCGCTGAAATTTTTGCCGAGGCTTTGGCCGAAGCAGGCTTCACCCCAGAAATTGTGAATGATGGGAAGCAGGCTCTGGCACGCCTGCACATCGTTAGACCTGTGATTGTTACCTTGGATTTGCACCTACCAAGTGTATCTGGTCAGGCTATTCTACAAAGAATTCGGAGCGATGCTCAACTCGCAGATATAAAAATTATTGTAACCACAGCCGACTCTTTGATGGCTGATAGTCTACGTCATGATGCGGATTTGGTTTTGTTAAAACCAATCGGTTATGCTCAACTCAGAGATTTATCAAGTCGATTGGTGAAATGGTAATCAAACCATCATTTTCTACAATTTTAAACATGGAGAGAACTTTGACACCCCCTCCGTCGTCACAAGAGCAGGAAATTTTCAAATACCTACCGAATTTTGATTTTCACAAGGAAAAAGGAGTAGTGTCTTTATGTTTCAATCAACACATCGAAAATTTTTATTGGTATTTTCTGTTTTGCTCTTGTCGACGTTGGCCTGTGCTTTAGGGGCCAGTCATTTGGAAAAGGCCCGTGAAGCGGTGGCCGATGGCGAAACGGAAACGGCGTTTGAGGAGTACAAGCTCGCTTTGGAAGAGGATGATCTGCCGGCTGAAGATCGCTTTGCGGTACTCAGTGAGCGCGGTGATCTTTATCGTAATCAGGAAAATGTTGAGGCGGCCTTGGCCGATTATGAGGCAGCCTTAAATGTGACCAACGCGGAAGGTAACCCTGTTGGAGATCGCACCAGCGTTTATAATCGTCGCGTTGATATCTATGTCCTTCAGGAGCAGTGGCCCGAGGTGATTGCTGATTTAGATGCTATTTTGGCAAGTCAGCCCGATAATTATGAAGCCTTGGCCCGACGAGGATATGCGCATTTACAGCTGCGTAACTTTGAGCAAGCCATTGATGATTTGAAGGCCAGCTTGCAGGGTGATATTGATGCGGCGACTGACGATCTCGATAACCGCCGAAACCTGATTAATGCCTATTATGACTTGGCCCAAGCCCTGTTGGATGTCGGTGAGTATGATGCCTCGATTGAAAATTATACCGAAGCCCTGAATTTGGCCGATGATACGGACGACCGGGTTGAAATTTTAGTGGCCCGTGGTTTTGCTTACTCTGAGATGTATGAAAATGAGAAAGCGTTGACCGATTTGAATGAAGCGATTGGACTTGACGCCAATGAGCCGCTGGCTTATGCCTATCGCTCCTATGTTTATGGTGATCAGGAAAAGTATGAAGACGCGATTGCCGATGCGACCAAAGCGATTGAACTCGGCAGTGATTTAAGCGATGCTCGTCGTGGTACGATTGTACACGCTCGGGCGGTCGCCTACCTATCCACGGGACAGTATGAAGAGGCTATCGTTGATGCGACCGAGTCAATTGAGTTGGCTGGCGTGGATGTAGAAAGTACAGCCCGAACGTATAACGTGCGTGGTCAAGCCTATCGTTATATGGGCGATTATGAGAATGCGATTGCGGATTACACCCAAGCCATCGAGTACGGCACAACAGATGTCACGGCCCTCGATAATTTTTATCGTAATCGGGCGTATTCTAACTATCTGAATTACAGTAATAAAGATGCCCTCGCCGATATCGAAGCGGCCATTTCTCTGAACATTGAAGAGCCAGCTGCTTATGACTATGATTTAATCGGGCGAATTGAATATGAAGAAGGAAATTATGAGGCCGCGATCGCCAATTATGAACAAGCGTTGGCCTTGGTTACTGAAAATGATCCCTGGATTCACAATCGATTGGGGGATACCTACTATGAGTTATCCGCGTGGGACCAAGCCGAAACCCAGTATCGTACTGCGATTGAATTAGCACCTGAAGAGCCTCTCTTCGTTGAGAATTTAGGATTTACCCTCAACTTGGCCGGGCGTCCTGAAGAAGCGCTGGATACCCTTTTTCAAGCGGCCGACTTAGGCTCAGATAATCCGTGGGTTTATAATGAAATTGGCGATATCTATTACAATTTTGATGACTTAGCCAATGCCGAATTAGCCTATCAGTCTGCGATCGAAGTTAATCCAGAGGTGGCCTTATTCCACGAAAATTTAGCCTTGTCCCTCCGCTTGCTGGAGCGATTTGAAGAGTCCATTCCCAGCTATGATACTGCCCTCAGTCTTGACCCAGAACGCCCCTACTCCTATTTTGGCCGAGGTATCTCCCACTATGCCCTATCACAAGATGCCCAGGCTATTCCCGATCTTGAAACAGCGTTGACCTATGAGATTAGTGATGATCTCAGAACCTTCATTGAGGAGCGGCTGGCTGAGATGCAATAAATTGAAGACGTGAGGATTTGACGAAACAGCTCTGGTTCATTCAGACCAGGGCTGTTTATTTTTACCCTCGCCGCTCAGCCAACTCCGTCTGAATTTCAGCCAGCTTTTGTCGGGTGATGGGATAATAGGTCATCACGACGATGCTGGCGATGAGGAATCCAATCGGAACTAAGGTGGTGAGCAACCGCAGGGCGAGCAGAGCGGAGTCTGGCTGTTGGGGGATGACGTCGCCTTGGGCCTGAACATAGCCTGTCCACTCCAACACCTGTCCCTGGATAAAAAGCCCAAAGGCGATACCAAATTTTTGGAGAAAGACAAAAAAGCCGTAGAAAATTCCCTCGCGCCGTTGGCCGGTGAGCAGTTCATCGTGATCGACCACGTCGGGTAGGAGACTCCAGGGGATCAGGAAGGCGATGCTGACGCCAATGCCAGCCAGGATGGCTAGGATGATGACGAGGTTCACTTGCCCTGGCTGAACGAAGAAGAGGCCAATCTGTACGGCAATCCAAATAGGCACGGCGATGTAAAAGACCCGTTTGCGGCCCAAGCGACGGCTCAAAAACCCCCAGAACAGGATAAAGACGAAGATCGATATTTGTAGGCTAGCCAAGAGGATTGTGAATTGGCCGCCGGGATCACCGCCAACCCAATCGCGGAAGAAGAAGAGAATCAATGACTGGACAAATTGCACTGAGAGCCAAGTCAGCAGATAAATGCCTGAGACATACAAAAAGGGCCGACTTTGTAAGGCGATTTTGAGGCCTTCAAAAAAAGGAAGTTGTTGTTCATCATCATCGCTGTCGAGATTGCGCTCGGTAGTGTTCATGAACACGATGATGTTGCTGATGATAATCACCGCCCCAATCAGCAAGCCCTGAATGAGGTTCCCGCTTTCGGGCGTAGCTGCCACTTGATTGACGATGATGTTGTACAAGACCGCCGCGACCAGCCCCCCGAGTACCGAAAAGCTGAAGCGGTACATATTCAGTTCGGTCCGATCCTGATTGTTTTGTGATAACTCCGGGGTCAACGCGGCATACGGCACATTGACCGCCGTAAAGCTGGCATCGAGCAGAATACCGACGATAATGTAGTAGAAGAATTTGGCATTCGGCCCGATGTCTGGCACCAAAAAGTGAAGCACATAGGCCAGCGCAAAAGGAATTGAGCCAAACAATAACCACGGCCGTCGCCGTCCCCAGCGAGTCCGAGTGCGATCCGTCAAGGTACCGACGATGGGATCATTGACCGCATCCCAAATTTTACCAATCAGCAGCACTGCCCCCGCTCGCCCCGGTGACAAACCCGCAATATTGATCAGAAAATTGAGCAAAAAAAAGCCTTTGATGATCGAGACCATCGCTGGCCCCAAATCACCAACGCCATAGGCTAGTTTAGTACCAATACGAAGCGTGGGTTGTTGCTGAGTGATTGTTGTCATCGTGAGACTCGCTCGACTTTGAACTTGATGGGGTGGAGTATACCACGAGATGGTTGATGGGAACGATTGTGCGTTTGTATTCAGGTATCGGGCGAGTTTCAGATAGTGTCGCCGAGGCCGCTGATCGGGTGCCCCTCTTGTGGTCATACACTACCATTGTTTAGGAGTTTTTAAAAGATGGGGCGTGGGGCTACCCGCTTTATGCCAGGTGTCATTATTTAAGAATGTTGTAAGACTTACTTTTGAGAGAATACCAGACTGAATTATAATCAACGAAATTTGTTAAGCGTAAATTGTAACTATGCGGAGGAAAATACTATGACTCAAACAGCAGACGCGGTTATTGTTGGGGCCGGAATTATTGGGTGTGCGACTTCGTTCGAATTAGCCAAAAAGGGATACAAGGTCATCAATATTGATAAACTGCCAGACGCAGGATATGGCTCAACCAGCAACTCCTGCGCCATTATTCGCTTCCACTACTCTACCCGCGACGGCATCATCATGGCCCACGAGGGGTACTTTTATTGGAAAAATTGGGCTGACTATCTTGAGGTTGAGGATGAGCGGGGCCACGCCAAATTTCGACAGGTCGGGGTCTTGATGATGAATACTCGAGACGGGGAGTATGAGCATATCGAGAATCACTTCCGGGATTTGGGAGTGCCCTTCGAGGTGTGGGACAACGCCACCCTGCAAGAAAGGCTCCCAGTCGGCACCGGGCTTTATGGCCCTCCAAAGCTGCCCAACGATGAAGGCTTTTGGAATGATTCGCACGGTACAGTGGCAGGTGCGGTCTTTATGCCACAAGGTGGCTACGTCACCGATCCGCAACTATCCACCCACAACCTGATGCGTGCTGCCCAAGCTAAGGGTAGCCAGTTTATTTTTAATGCCGAGGTCAGCGATATTCGCCAGAGTGGGGGGCGCGTGGCTGGAGTGACTCTGGCGGATGGTCGGATGATTGATGCTCCGATCGTGGTCAATGTGGCTGGCCCGCACTCCTTTGTGATTAACCGAATGGCCGGGGTTGAAGAAGGGATGAATGTCAAGACGAGAGCACTTCGCCACGAGGTTCACACCGTGCCCTCCCCGAAAGATTTTAACTATGAGCAGGATGGTATGGTGGCTCATTGTGGGGATGATGGGGTTTACTTTAGACCAGAGGTGGGCAATAGCCTGATCGTTGGTAGCTCCGACCCCGAGTGTGATCCCCGAGAGTGGGTCGCGGACCCAGATAAGTATCACACCGAGGTCACTGAGGAGCGCTGGCAGGCTCAAGTTTATCGTTTAGCCAAGCGGGTGACCGACCTGCCTGTACCAAATCAACCCAAAGGTTTGGTCGATTTATACGATGTCTCTGATGATTGGCTGCCGATTTACGATAAATCCCACCTACCTGGTTTCTATATGGCGGTCGGCACCAGCGGCAATCAATACAAAAACGCCGCCCCGGCTGGCCATTTGATGACCGAATTGATTGAAGCTTGTGAGAATGGACATGATCATGACCAAAATCCGGTACAGGTTAAATGTCGCCACATCCCGCATACCATGGATGCTGGCTTCTTCTCTCGGTTGCGTGAGATCAATCAGGAGAGTAGCTTCTCGGTCATGGGGTAAATTTTATTCATTTAATTCACACTCGTAATCCGAGGATGAGGGATTTCAGCCTGAAGGAGCAACCCACCACCTTGCTGATTTTGCAGCTTTAAGCGGCCACCCAGCAAAGCGACTCGCTCGCTGATGCCCAATAGTCCATAATGGCCTTGGTCGGGGAGGGTAGATAAATTGAAATCTTGGCCGATCCCTTGGCCGTTGTCGCTGATGGAGATCATCAGTTTGCGGGGAGAGGTGTGGGTGAGAGAGATTTCGACGGCATCGGCTTGAGCGTGGCGATAGATATTGTTTAGGCTCTCTTGTAGAATGCGAAAAATCGAGAGTTCAGTGGCTTCGGGTAGCCGACCGAGTTGAATGTCAAGATTGAGCTTGACGGGAATGTTGGTGCGCTCGGCCCAATCCTGAGTGTAAGATTGAATGGCTGCACCTAGCCCTAAACTGTCAATGGTCGGGGGGCGTAAGTTGCCACAGATGTTTCGAACATCTTCGACCAGCCGCCGGATATTACCTCTCACGTCAATCAGTTCATCAACCAACTCCGAGGCGATTTCATCCTCGCTCTCCATCTCTTCGAGTTGATAATTCACGCTTAACAAATCCTGAATGATTTGATCGTGCAATTCTCGCGAGAGATGTTTGCGCTCAAGTTCACGCTCGGTGAGCAACCGTCGCTGGGCCGCTTGTAGAGCTAGATTAGCCTGATCTAAGGCTTTGACCTGTTCATCAAGTTTGTTGACTAATTGCCGATTGAGTGACCCTTGAGCGGCTAAATCTCGCTCCAAGACAGTCTGTTGATGACGCAAACGCTCAGTTTGTTGGCGAGCTTGATAGTAATTGTCCAAGGCCCAGATGGCGGGGGTTAACTGCTGTTGATCCATTGTCCCCATCAGCGAAGCCACAACCTCTTCCCGATTGGTATCGTCTGTTCGATATTCGGCCACCTGACGACCAAGCCGTAAGGGGATAATCCGATCGGTGACGGCAAAGAGATGTTCGAGGTTGGTGCTGCTAAAAATAATCGCAATGCCTTGCGTTTGCCAACTTTGGATGAGCGATAAGAGGATTTTTTGCTTGGTGTAGCTTAGCAGCACGGTCGGCTCATCAACAAAGATGAGCTTGGCGGGTCGGGCCATAATCTGGGCGATGGCCACAAGTTGGCGTTGTTCGCTGGACAGGTTCGAAACTTTTTCATAGAGAACAGGAAATTCCCATCCCAACTGATTTAAGATGCGGGTTGCCTCCCTGTCCATCCGCTGCCGATGGGGAATTTTTATCACCCCCCCAAAGATGGACCAACCGAGTTCCTGCCCTAAAAAAATATTGTTGGTAATATCTAGGTTGTCAGCCAAACTAGGCTCTTGGTGAATGACTTCGATGCCGAACTTACGGGGGGGCATCGGCCAAGCCACCCGCTGATTATTGAGCCAAATCTCGCCCTCACTCGGCGCATAGAGGCCAGCCAAAATCATAGCCAAGACAGATTTGCCTGCGCCACTCCGCCCGGCTAAACCGACAACCTCACCTGGATACACATCAAAACTAAGATCGTGAAGTGCGGTTAACGTGCCAAATGTTTTTGAAAGATGATTGACCTTTAGTAAAGGTTCCACGCTGTGCTATCCTCCTCTATGAGGATAATGAAGCTAAGGAAAAAATCAAAGATACATAACGCTTTGATGAATCTTGATTGATTACGAAAGCATTCCAGTCGGAATGCTTTCGCTTAAGCAATCCCTGATTGGCTACGACTACGTCGTGATAAAGCATCAACCAACACCGCGACTAGCAGAACCAAGCCCGTGATCACAAACTTTACACCCGAACTTAGCCCCAGTAGACCCATCCCGTTCTCAACACTGGCAATGACCAACGCGCCGAGTACCGCACTTGAAACGCGACCACTACCACCAAACAGGCTCGTACCGCCAATGACGGCTGCCGCAATAGCGTTTAGCAGAAGATTACCACCACCTGCTGCCGTATCGACAGAGCGTAGACGCGAGGCTAGAATGATACCCCCCATCCCTGCCATAACACTGGATAAGATAAAGCCCCAGATTCGGATGCGTTCGACCGCAATACCGGCGCGCCGAGCCGCTTCCTTGTTCCCGCCAACCGCATAGATATATCGGCCAAAAGTTGTTCGCGTAGCCAAAAAAGTTAGAGCGCTAAGTAGAACAATCAATAATACTCCAACGAAAGGTACACCCCGATCTTGGTTGGCAACATAGACAGCGAAGGCGGCTATAATCGCTAACCCAATTGCTTGAAGAATGATAATGATCATCGGGGTATCAGCTAAACCTTGCTGCTGCCGGGCGCGAATTCGCAGGATTTGCATCAGCGTATAGCCGCCCACAAAAATTGCGGCAACAATCCAACCCCAGATGGGTGGTAGAAAGTAGTTAGCAATACCAATCACAACCGCATCCTGAATAACAACGGTTCCAGCCCCACCCATGAGAATAATGACGGCCCCGTTCCAGGCGAGTAACCCCGCTAGGGTCACGACAAATGAGGGCACTTGGAATGTTGTAATGATCAAGCCATGCAAAAAGCCAATTGCCCCGACAGCGAGTAGGGCGACAATAATTGCTAGATACCAAGGCCAGCCCGTTGGTTCACGCAGCAATAACGTCATCCCCACCCCAGCGACCGCGCTCACAAAGCCGACGGATAAATCAATTTCACCCAACAGCAAAACATACACTACCCCATAGGCAATGGTTGTAATCCCGGCCATTTGGACGATCAAGTTGACAAAATTTCGAGCAGTTAGAAAATTTTCGTTTTGTGATTGAAAGATGATTGCGATAACGATCAAGCCCAAAATAATGGGTAAGGCCCCGAGGTCACCACCTCGAACACGCTTGAAATATTCGCGAAGATATTCAGCGATTGAGGGCGCTGACTGCCCTGCTAATGAACTATTGATTGTTTCATTGACACTCATTCTTGCACCATCCCTGGAACGGCTTCTAATGTGCCTGCGGTAATAGCGTGCACAACTTCCTGTTGTGTTGTATCTGCTGTAACAAATTCTCGGACATTTTTACCCAGTCGGAGTACGGTGATACGATCAGCCGCTTCAAAAATATCGTGGAGATTGTGTGAAATCAAGATGACGGCTAATCCCTTCTCAGCTAACCGTCGGACTAAGTCAAGCACCTGACGTGTTTGGGCCACCCCAAGTGCTGCGGTTGGTTCATCCAAAATGACCAGCTTGGAATTCCACATGACCGCTTTGGCGACCGCAATGGCTTGCCGCTGGCCGCCTGATAATCCAGCCACGGCTTGACGAACCGATCTCAAAGTTGTAACCGAGAGGGAATCGAGGGCTTCAATACAGGATTGCTCCATCTTTACCTCGTCCAGTCGCCAAGGCGTCTTGGTGATTTCTCGGCCTAAAAACATGTTGGCCACCACATCCAAATTATCGGCCAAGGCCAAATCTTGATATACAACTTCAATACCTAAATTGGCACTATCGCGGGGTCCATTGATATTGACAGCTTTGCCATCGAAAAGTATTGAACCTTCATCAAATGGATGGATGCCAGCAATCCCTTTGATCAGTGTAGATTTTCCAGCCCCATTATCGCCAACCAAGGCCATAACCTCGCCGGAGTACGTTTGAAAATTGACTTTGGAGAGCGCTTGGACCGCTCCAAAGTTTTTTGATACACCTCGTAGTTCAAGGAGAGGGGTCTTCTGTGACATACAACATTTACTCCTAGCTTATTAATTTGATCCGGCATAAGCGGGAACACATTATAGAGTGTTCCCACTTATTTTAGAAATTAAATTTGATCCGTAACTACTTACCAGGCTCCGTCCCAAACAGAGTTTGGGACGGAAGTTGTTTGGTAAACTCTGTTTACGCCGCTTGAAACGGAGTTTCGGCAGCAGTATCGTTCCCAAATTCCAATTTGGGATATCACCTGCTAAATAGATACCTTGATCCTAGCGATCTGCGGGGCAGAGGGCTTCGAAGTCACCGACACAGATTTCATCCCAGGTGCGGAAACCGTCAGCGATAACAGTCTCAGCAATGTTTTCTGTGGTCACAGAAACTGGGGTGAGCAAGACAGAGGGGGCGTCATTCGTGCCATTATCAACCGCCCCTGTGACCAAACCTGATGTATCAGCTCCGATGAGTAGCGCGATGGCGAGATCAGCAGCCGCCTCGGCTTCAGCTTTGATGGCTTTGTAAACGGTCATACTTTGGCGACCGGCCAGAATATTCTGGATTCCACCAACAGTCGCATCTTGACCCGTGACTGGAATGGGGTCTAACCCTTGGTTAGCCAGAGCAGCGTACACAGAAGCAGCCAAGCCATCATTCGCCGCAACAGCCGCATCGATTTCACCCCCAGCAGCCGTTAACATCTGCTCAAAGATGATG
>JANQQF010000036.1 GCA_028285035.1 Phycisphaerae bacterium | reverse complement strand
GGCCACAAAAAACCTCCAAAAGTTATGTAATGTTGAACGTATGTTCTTTGACTGTGACATTGTAGCACAGGTGTTCTATCCTGTCAATCTCCAATCTCCGTTTTTGGCAGGTTGGAAGTGTGGAAGATTGGCAGGCTGGAAGATTGGCAAGTTGGCTGACAAAATATTTGTCATGTCATTTCGATGCCGCTTACACTTACGTAGAAATCCGCCCAGATGTCCGCTTAAAATCGACCATTCGGGAGGATTTGTGCATCCGTGATGCGACCTTCGTTTCACTCATCGAAATGACATTATCGTGATGGACGTTGAAATCTTCTCGACTTTGCAGTAGCCCTGGCAAAAAGTGCTTGACATTTGGCGGTGGATTTGATACCTTGAACATCAGTTTATAATATCTGGAGGTGTATCATGTCTACGAAACACAAAACTAAACAAGGGTACCATTTTTAAGAACGCTTGCGACCTAGAGTATCTAGAGAAACTCGATTCCTTTTGAGGTGATGAGTAAGCGACGTAAGGGGTATCCATCGGAAACAAGCGTCAAGAAAGGATACCGAATGGTTCACGGGAATAAAGAGTTGCTTGAAAAATTAGGCCGACAAGATCCGTGTCCCTGTGGCTCAAACCGGAAATTCAAGAAGTGTTGTCTCAAGAAGGGGCGATATGATGGGGCCTTACGAGCCTATTACTTTTAGAGAGAAAGAATAATTAGCAAACAAAAGGGTGTTCATTGGTGAGGTGAATGCCCTTTTTGATTGGCCCAGTCTAGCTAGGATAATTTGGGCAACTATACATCTACAAAGGGTAGATATTGCTAAAAAATCAAGCCGTCAAAGACTGGACTAATCTGGCGATGTTAGGCTTTAATGACCCCAAACATAGGGAGACTGTATGAAAAAAATGTATGACGATTTGGCAAGCTGGTGGCCACTCCTGTCACCCGTGGAAGATTACAAAGAAGAGGCCGCCTTTTACTGGCGGGTGCTGGCTGAGATGAGCCTGCCTGATGAGCCAACACTGCTGGAATTAGGCAGCGGTGGGGGGAGCAACGCCTTTTACTTGAAGCAGCATTTTGCCCAAGTGACACTCTCTGATCTATCGCCACAGATGCTTGCGGTCAGCCAAGCGCTCAACCCAGAGTGTGAACATCTGCCAGGGGATATGCGGACGCTGCGTTTGGATCGGACCTTCGATGTGGTCTTTGTTCACGATGCCATCGATTATATGACAACCACTGATGATTTGCGGCAGGCCTTGGAGACAGCGTTTGTTCATTGTAAGGTGGGCGGCGTGGCCCTCCTAGCCCCAGACCACGTCAAGGAAAATTTTGAGGTAGGCACAGACCACGACGGAAATGACGGTGACGATCGGGCGCTGCGTTATCTGGAGTGGGCTTATGACCCCGATGAGACAGACACGACCTACATCACCGAATATGTGTTCATTTTGCGAGAGGGTGCGCAATCGACTCGGGTTGAACACGAACAGCACGTTTGTGGTCTCTTTCCTCGGGCCGAGTGGCTTCAGCTTTTGCAAGATGTTGGTTTTGAGGCCAAAATTGTGCAGGATATGTATGAGCGTGATTTGTTTGTTGCGAGGAAGCCCTAACAATGTGGTACTTCTTGAGACAGTTGCTGGAAAGATTAGGAATCTTACAACTTGAGCCAAAAATAGTTGCGAAGCCGACTACCTCTGAGCCGGAAAATAAGCCTACTACTCCCGATATGGTCACTATTCCCGAAGGGCACGAGGTGAGGGGCGCTGCGCCACAACCAAATCCTGGGATTTGGCGCATGGAAAGCGGGGTTTGGCTGATCGATTTTGGGCCGGATACATTAGATGACTCTGCGTTTTTTTCGGATATTCAGACTTTTCTTGAAGATCAACCGGCTACATCCCTGTTGTGGGTACTTCAGGGGAGTGCCATAGAAAATTTTGAAATGGAACCAGCCTTGCTTCAGGCGTGGTTTCGTAAAATTTATCAATTCCTGCAAATTCAACATCCCGACAAAAATAAAGTGCGGGGTCATATTTTTGTTATGGCTGTAGAAACCCCAATCCAACAAAAATTTGCTTACTTGCTACTTGCTTTAGACGTTTCAGTGCATCGACCAGCCCCCAATGGAGCACTCTTCCTTGAATTGCATAGTCCTCAAGGCATAACCGGCGGTTTAGCCGGCCCACAATCTGAACGACTTCCCTTTGAAGCGCGATTTATTTTACAAGCCAATCAGGCAAAAGATCGTCAAAATGACGGTAATCTTGCTGCACTTGAACAGCGAGAACGTGAGCTAATCCGTAAAGTCTTGCAGACCTCACCAAAACTTAATTGGTTAGCCCACCAGAAAGTTTAGGGATTGTTTTTGAGTAACTTGTTAAGGGAGGTGTTTGATGCTACCCAAAATTGACCTCGAAATTAGCCAACCTGATAAACGTGATAAAGGTCTTATTCTGTTGACCATTGGCCGGAATACGCGTTCGATTCGCAAGACGAGTGAGTTCGAAGCTATTATTGCCATTGACCGTCACGGGGAGATTGTGTGGCACAAAACCTTTGATTTTTGCCTGATGGATTGTCGTCAATCGCGGCAAAACACTTTGCTGGTGATGGGCACAGATGGTCGAGCATTGGAGATTGGCTTTGATGGTGAGCTAATCCATCAATGGTATTGCACCCCCCGCTTTCCTGATGGGCTGGATGGGATTCCGCTTGAAACCGAAAAAATACACCATACCATCTGCGAGCTAGCTGATGGGCTGCTGGCTTCCCTTTCCATCCATCATCATCCGTTGGCCGAACCGCACGATGGCTGGACCCACTTGATGAGTGATACGGTGGTGATTTTTGATCGGGCTGGGCGCATTGAACAAGAGTTTAGCTTGGTGGATTGTCTTGATACGGAGCGTATGAGCCACGATGGCCCTGCCCCGTATTGGGCCAACCAAGGCTGGCTCAATACGCTTGATTGGACCCACGGCAATTGTTTGATTGAGGACCCGAAAGATGGTGGGCTACTGTTGTCACTAAGGCATCAAGATGCGGTGGTCAAGGTGACTCGACGGGGTGAACTTGTCTGGATTTTGGGCGACTCGACGGGGTGGCGAACCCCGTGGCAAAATAAGCTACTGCGGTTGCAGGGCGGTCGACCCTTTTACCATCAACACGATTTGAGCTTTACCGCCGCAGGGCATTTGATGCTGTTTGATAATGGTACAGCGGGTTCATTTCCCCCCAATCCTCGTCAACCGCTGGCGTTGCGACAAAGTTTTGCTTTGACCTATGAAATTGATGAAATTTTGATGACGGCCAAAGAAACGTGGCGCTATGGCGGTGAGGGCTTCCCCTATTCACATTACGTGAGCGGCGTATGCGAGATGCCCAATGGCAATCGGTTTATCGCTTGCACCGGAATTAGGCATGACCTCAGCGGGGAAAGAGTGGAGATTCCCCCACAAGGTGTCGGCCATATCGAGCTGTTTGAGGTGACTCTGCAAAATGAATGTGTGTTCCACGCTATGATTGATGATCCTGGGGCTATCCCCGAAGCGGGCTGGAATGGATTTCGCCCTGAGTATTTGGCTCCCTTAGTGGCTCAACAGTTGCGGTAAGAAACTTATTTGCGACTTACGATTTTAGATTTACGAAAAGCCTTGTGAAAAAATCCGGTTCACTATTCACGATTACTACTGTGGTGGCGCTGGTGGCCCACCCTCTGGAACACAGGCCAAGCCTTGGCTAAAATCGGTGCAGGTCCCGCTAAGAGCTCCCGTAGGCCCTTGTACCTCACAAATCGCGCCACTGCTCAATCCGCTACAGGCCTCAAACGCGAAATCGGGTGGGGTAGGAAAATCACCAGAGGCATTAGGTGGGTTTTGTACTTGCACAGGGACTGAGGTCGGTGTTTGGGCTGGTGTTGATGTTGCTGTTGGAATTGGAGTCTCGGTTGGGGCTGCGGGTAACGTTAGGGCAGAGGTTGCCGTAGCCTGGGGCGTATCAAGCGATTCGATAGCTGGAGCTTGGGCCTCGATTGACTGATCTGTCGGCGTCAGCTCAGTGTTCGTTGGGCGTAACAAGAACCAGGCCGCTAGGATGATTAATCCTAAAACAAAGAGGGAGCCGGTGATTCCGACTAAAATTAAACTGACGGAGTCATTCGATTTTTCTTTCGCTGGAATTGCTTGTGCCGGTGTTGGATTAAGCCGTTTAAGCGGCTTTCTTGGGGTATCGATTCTAGGTAAGCTCGGCGTAGTATGCTGGTTTTGATTGACCTGCAAGGTTTCTGGAGCCTCGACTGCCGCCTTCAAAGATGCGACCATATCCCCTGCCTTAGTAAAGCGATCATTTGGTTGTTTGGCCAATGATTTTAGAATCACGCGCTCCAGGCTTTCGGAGATGTCAACGTCAAATTGACGGGGTGGCAAGAGGGGGTCATTGATATGCTTAATCATCACCGCCATCGGGGTTTCCGCCTTGAAGGGCACCTGCCCTGTCACCATTTGATACAAAATCACCCCCAAAGCGTAGATATCACTGCGTCCATCCAACGGCTTGCCCATCCCTTGCTCTGGCGACATATAAGAGGGCGTACCCATAACCCCGCCTGTCATTGTCAACGGCCCCCCTTGACTCCCCTCGACCATTTTGGCAATACCAAAGTCTGTTAATAGACAGTTGCCGCGCTTATCAATTAAAATATTGCTCGGTTTTATATCGCGATGGATGACCCCCATCGAGTGGGCATAGTCCAGGGCATCGCCCACCTGAGAGATGATGCGAGCTGTTTCGGTTAACGGGAGCTTTTGTTCACTTAACACATCGGCTAAATCACCACTTTCGATAAATGGCATTACAATGTAGGTATAATCTTCGCTTTGCCCATAATCGTGGATCGGCAGGATGTGGGGATGTTGCAACTTGGCCAAAACCTTCGCTTCTTGCTCAAATCGTTTGAGAAATTGGGGATCCTTGGCGAAATGTTGAGGCAAAACCTTCAAGGCCACGTATCGATCAATGCCAGGTTGATAGGCCTTGTACACCGCAGCCATCCCGCCGGCTCCCAATGGCCCCACAATTTGATATGCCCCGAACTGTTTCCCTGTTAGAATTTCCATTTTAATGTGCTCCGCGTGTTATTCCAGTGATAGCAATGAGTGATCGATGAGTGTTTATTTGAACGCTAAGAACCCCATAAACCCCAGGAATTCTATAAACTCTACCATACCTAAAAGATGTTAATAAGTTGTTTAGAAATGGCTAAAAATTGGTCGAAAATGTGGTTAATTTGTACTGGTACAACTACACTAAATCGTGGACTAATTTTGTTTCGCAACGAATTACACGAATTTCTCTGATTTTTCTTAAATATAGCGACTTTTTCGTGTCAATTTGATCAATTCGTTGCCAATTTTTTAACCCAGACGGAATATCACGGGCTAGTGTATTACTAGCTGCGTACCAGTGAGGGCAGGTTAATCTGCTTAAGAGGTGGCATAAAGGGCGCGAGTCATCAAGGCCACGGCTAAGATGGTTAGACCAAAGCCGATGAGGGCCAGACGTTGAGCGGGGGCGGCATTTCCGGTCGTGGGCAGGCGGCGCAAGGCGGGTCGGATGCCGCTGTCACCGAGACCGAGGAGGGCAATCGAGATGATAAAACAGGTGATGATAATGGCCCCCCATTCACCCGTAAATAGGCTAGCAAAGCCTCGGGTACGAGTGACGAGCAATAAGCCAAAGAAGATGGTGGCTGTGCCAACATAGGTTAGGACCCGAACCGTGAGGTGGGTTAACTGTTCAAGCGTCTCGTTTCCGCTTTTCGCGAGGGCAGGGATCATCAAAAAAGCGAGAACCAGATAGCCTCCCAACCACATTGCCCCGGCGGCAACGTGGGCAAATCGAAATAACCAAGCAATAAGTACAGCAACATTCATAACGCTATTTCTCCTCTTTCTTTAAACGACGTGAGATAATTACCTCGCCGACCAAGGCCCCGAGCGGCCCCCCGGTGATGATTGTGCCGAGGAGAAATCCCCAATGCCACAAACCATCGGTAACGCCCGTATAAATAACAACGACCAACAGTAAGACATTTCCACCATGAATTGGCCCTAGCACACTGACAGCCTCTCGATAGTCGAGTCGTGACGCGGTGACGAGGGCAATCAGCAGGACGACGTCTGCCAGGGCAAGCCAGCGGACCATACGAAGACGTTGTTTGATTTGTTCAGGGGTTGAAGTATTCATCTGATTTTAGTCTCATTCCGATCATAAATCACGTCACTTTTGAAATCAAGCAACACCTTGTTATAATTGTCCAACTTTGGACAAAAGGGACGAACTGTCCCATCTTAGGCATGTGATTATGGGATTACAACGTGGGGAAAGACAAGCCCAACGGACAAAAAAGGCAATCGAAACCGCTTTTTCAGAGTTGATTCACGAAAAAAGCTACAACACCATTACAATCGGAGAGATTGTTGATCGAGCAAACACAGGGCGGAGCACCTTCTATCGTTATTTTGAAACAAAAGCTGACGTTTTGATTAGCATGCACGGCCAATTGTTTAACCACCTTAGCCTTGGCCTGACGTCTGCTTCCGACTGGCTGGCTGATACCCCATCTCCGGCATTGATTGCTTTCCTCACACAATATCAACGCTATAATACGCCGCCGGTTTCTCTGGCTGCCAAACTGGGCAATGATATGGATTATGTGATGCAACGGATCAATGGGCTGCTCATCCACCAATTTGAGGACAGCTTGCATCACGCCTTTGAGGAAGCTGACAGCACGATTCCCTTTCATTTACTCGCCCTGTCCATTGCTGGTGTCTACAATATGCTTCTCACCGATTGGTTTATGAGTGCAACGCCTCGCTCACAGACTCCCGAACAGTTGGCCGAGATTATTCATCGCTTAGCCCGCGCTATTGTACAAGCGGCGCTGGATTGACCTCCTCTGCCTTCGCCCGTGTACTCAAAACGGCTCGTGCTGTAATCACCCCGATGACGATCAGGCCCCCAATCATGGCGAGCGGCCCCGGAATTTCACCCAACACCAGGAAAACCCATACCGGATTGAGAATTGGCTCAATAGTGACGATGAGTGTTGACTCGAGGGCCGGGACATATTTGATGGCGTTAGTGTAGATGATCATTGATAGACCGATTTGGATTAGGCCAAGATAAAGGATGATGCTAATGTCAACGGGTTGAAAGGTAGCCTGTAGGAGAAAGGGAAGGCCGACCAAGCCGCCCAGAAGATTGCCAATCAATATGGCATTGGCCGGATTGGCCTCCTTTTGATGCCGTATCCCCACAATCATCAAGGCCATCGTCACCCCGCTGATGATGGCTAAAACATTGCCCACAAAACCGTCAAAGTTCAGATTATCCCCAAAGAAAAGGGCCATTCCAATAAAAATGAGGGGCATCGAGACCCAGTCAGCCCGTTGGGGTTTTTCGCGTAGGAACCAGTAGCCAAAGAAAACAACATAGATCGGTGCGGTGAATTGTAGGAAGATCGCGTTCGCTGCGGTAGTCAATTTTGTTGCGGTGATGAAGAGGAGTTGAGTGGTCACATAAGCAATCGCAGCAACGAACTGCCAATGACTACGGGGCATTCTGACTCGCCCCAAGTAGAGCCAGAGCACGACGCCTGCAATAAAGCTGCGTCCGCTCAAAATAGCGAAGGGTTCCCAGCTAAGGAGCTTTATAAAAAGACCGCTGCTGCTCCACAATGTACCAGTGAGCAGCAGCAGTAAAATGGCGTTACGTCGGGCGTGTTGTCCCATCGATGGTGGCCTCATTTGTTTGAATGAGGCCGTATTATATGTGTTGCCAAAGATCAGGCTATTTTGAGGGCGAATATTTAACCTGTTTATTTTGAACTACGGATTTTGACTTACATCCCATTCAACCTGCAATTTCTGCACCCCCCGGAAAACCAAGGTTGGAACATACTCCCATGGCTGATCCTCGACCAAGGTCATATGCGGCAAACGGCGGGTGAGTTCTTCCAGAATAATTTTCATTTCAAGCCGGGCTAAGGGTGCGCCCATACAAAAATGAGCTCCGTTGCCAAAGGCAAAGTGCCGTTTGGCATTTTTTCGATGGACATCAAATTGCGCTGGATTGGGGAACATGCTTTCGTCATGGTTTCCCGAGCCAAGCATCAATAAAATTCTAGCCCCAGCCGGAATCAATTTTCCGCCGATTTCAGTGTCTTTAGTGGTTAGCCGTCGCCAGGCAAAGATGGAGGTATCGATACGTAAAATTTCCTCGACGGCATTGGGAATTAAGGTTGGATCGGCGCACAAGGCTTCCCACTGCTCACGTTGGGTCAGCAAATGTTTTAGACCATTGGCCGAGGCTTGTGTCGTGGTTTCATGTCCGGCAAATTGCATCAAAAACATTACATTGTAGAGGTAGTTGATAGTGAAACGGTCTGGATCTTCTTGATGTAACCGCACTAAATCTCCCAAATAATTATCTCCTGGGTTTTCCAGAGCACCATCAACCAACTTCTTAGTGAATTCCCAATGCTCACCCATATTAGCCATAATTTCAATTTGCTCCGCTTCTGTCGGATGCCCCCAATTGACAATGGCCCGTTTTGAACCCAGGTCTTTGACCAAAACTGCATCCTCGTCTTTTGCGCCTAGAAACAGGAAAATGACGAGGGCTGGAACTTCATAAAGGATTTGGCTAACCAAATCGGCTTGACCATCACCAATAAATCGGTCAATATAACGATTGACGATGGCTCGGATTTGGGGTTCAAGTTGATTGACCCGCTTAGGGGTGAAGGCGTCGCCAAAAATACGCCGATGTGCTTTGTGAGTGGGTTGGTCTTCATCGACCAAAGATGGTTCAATGGATATATCTTGTTCTTCTCTAATTTTCGCTGCCGCTGGGCAGACTGGCACCACAGGGTGACGGGCGTTGGCTGCTGAAAAAGTGACTGGATCTTTGAAGACCGAGATGATATCCTCGTAATTCATCACCACCCAATAATCCATTTCAGGACTGTAGAAGACAGGCTCTTCCTGCCGTGCTTGTTCAAAAAACAGGTAAGGGTTTTGTAAATACTCCTCTGAAAATGGGGTAAATTCACCCCCCAATCCCTCACCTTTTACAACCTTAGCCCGTTTTTCCAGATAGGCCTCATATTCGCCTGGGACCGATTGAAACATTCCGAATTGACTTGTATCAGACACTGACTTCCTCCTAGTCATTATTGTGGTGGGCAACAGCGCCCAATTTCATTGATAATTCTTATAAATCGTTGAGATTTTTTACAATTTTGCCGAGCGTTTTCAAAAACTGATCACGCTCATCCTGATCAATCCCCTGGAGTAAACACGTTTCTCGCTCTAAAACAATTGGGAGCAACTGGTCAAACAAGACATGACCTTTCTCCGTGAGGCTGGCTAATCGGCTCCGTGAGTTTGTGGGTTGAGGCTCAAGCGTAATTAGCCCTTTTTCCTCTAATGACCGAAACCCTTTTGTGACCAAGGCCCGGTCAACGTGGGCTTTATCGCTGACGTTGTGAGCGGTAATCGGGATATCCCAAGCGAGCACGACGAGCAGACGCCACTCGACTAGGCCGATGCCAAAGTGCTCCCGAGTGATTTGGGAGACCCGTCGGGAAAATTTTTGGGCAATTGCATTGATGAAATAGGGGGCAAATTGGGTTTCATCCAAAACCAAATGCCCATTCTTGGTTACAGCGGCTGGGTGTTCAAGGTTGATAACAGTCATAATTGAGTCGGTTAAATTAAAATGTGAGTTTGAATTGACATGTCAATTGAAGTTAAGGTGTAGTATAAACCTATTGAATTGACATGTCAATTCAATAGGTGGGTGAAATCAAAAATAGCGTGGAAATTCTGTGAAAGCTGATGTTTCTGATAAAATGTGGAGAGAAACGAAATGGTGGTGAGGAAAAGATGATGTATGAACAACAATTGAGAACAGCGGTTAATCAATGGGTGGATGTGGCTGATGAGCAGTGGACGCATCTCGCTGCGATTTTTTACGAGCGTGAGGTTGCTGAGCAGGAAAGCATCTTGTTTCCGGGCGATTATGTCCATGAATTGATTTTTGTTTGCTCAGGCCTATTGCGCTTCTACTACCTCTCCAAAGATGGCACCGAGTCGAACAAAGCGTTTATTGCCGAAAATACCTTTGCCGGACCACTGGCCGCCTCGGTGTTAGCAATGCCCGTAATTTATGGCGTGCAAGCCTTGGAGCCGACCACGCTAATGGTGGCCAAGTATTCAGATTTTGTGGATTTATTCGACGAACATCCGGTGTATGATCGGTTGGGTCGAAAATTGGCTGAATGGTTGCTGGTGCGCAAAGAGCTTCGCACCCGCAACTTGCTGCAACATCAAGCGAAGGATCGCTATTTGGCCTTCAAAGCGCAATTTCCAGAACTGGCCGAGCGTGTGCCTCAATACCACATCGCTTCATATCTTGGCATTACTGAGGTTTCGTTATCCCGCTTGAAACGTACCCTGCGCCAAGCGCATCAACCCAATGGCGTAGGTGTACGTGTTTAGACAAATCATTTAACAGACTTACGCAGAATAGGTAAAAAATGTAGGTTGAGCTTGTCGAAACCAGACATTTTGCCCCACAAACATTGATTTCGACAGGCTCAATGAACGCTTTGTCGAAGCCCTCTTCGATTACGACGGTTTTACAAACTCATTAGCGATAATCAACCAACCGTCGGTTGAGCCGATGCGTAAATGCTTGACCGCTTCATTCTCCGGTGAGTTGTACCACTGTTTTGCCGCTTCAACAGACTCAAACTCGATAATTGCCGTTACTTGGTGTGGCTCTCCTTCAATGACCTCAGCCTTTGGATCAGCGACCAAAATTTTTCCCCCGTGTTGTACCAAGGTCGGCAATGATTTGGCAGGATACTCCCCAAACATTTCTTGATCTTTGACCGTGTAGTTGACAATAACATATCCAGACATAGTAAAGCTCCTTTTGTGATTGGACTAAATGATAAGATGGTTCGTAGTATAAACCTTCAAGCGACTTGAATGTCAAGGGGGTATTTTTGGAGATTGTGCAGCTTGTTTAAAGGTATGGAGCTAGGTAATGATCAGGTCGGATAAAATTTGGTTGATGATGGATACTAGCTAGATCGAGGCTCCATAACACGGTCTTATTCAATGTCCCTAAATCCAACGATAGAACATCTGCCATGCGCTAAATTGAGATCAAACTCGTAACTCTCTCCAATTTCGAGTTGAAACCACAATTGGTTAAACATAGACGGAACACTACATCGTGTTGTAGTGCCCTCATGATTTAACTCGACCCGATAGACCATATAACCCCCTGTGTCACCTTCAATGGCTCGGGACCATCGATTACTCACCTTAGCTACTCTGGTTTCCTTGGTCGGGGCTCTGACTTCAACAAGCATCAAAAGATAACACAAGCCAAGAAACAAGGTCGCCAGAAAAATCATGAACAGCCAATTATGAAGGGGTAATGATAGAATGTGATAGGTGAGAATTTTTTCAAGCCTCGATTTGGGCTTGGCTTGCTTTTTCCGCTTCATTGTATATCTCTAACCCCCACAATAAAGCATCTGTCACGAGCTACATTGATATCAAATTCGTAGCGTTTCCCTATCTCTAGCTGGTGCCACAGTTTTACATAGACTGGAGACATTCGGCACCCTGAAATGGTTTCGTCCTCCTTAAACTCCACCCGATAAACCATGTGAGCCCGTTCTCCAACAGTCACCATTCGCGACGACCGATGGGTCACCTCAACAATTTTTGTTTCCATTGTTGGCGCAGCATATCTATTGAAGAAAAGGTAAATAACTCCGGCCACGAAAAGACAAAGTAAAATTAACCCTAACCAACCTTGTATGGAGATTTGATAGACCTGATATGAAAGTATTTGTTGAAACCAGGGTTTAGGTTTGGCTTGCTTTTTGTGCCCAAAGGGTTTTGTCATGACTGGACCTCAACTGATGAAAATGTCAAAGGAATTAGAATTTTGAGGTTCATCATCTGCCACCTAAGTAAATATAACGTGTGATTTAATGACTCCAAAATATAACGTAAAGTTTCAGCTGGTGGGGCAACTTATCTGTTGCCCTATATTTGGGCATCATGAATGGGACAATATTACAATTTATGGCTGCAAACCCTGTGATAACAATCGTGAATTACTAAAACGGCTCGAGCAAGTTGTCTTGGTTTTGGACAGCGCGTTAAAAGAAAAGTATACGTTAACCGAGGTACAATTACGAGTGAACTGGCATCATTATGAAAGCCTGACCGAGTTTGATAGGCTTGAAGTTATTGACACGAATGATTATGAGGTGGAGCGGTGGCTGACCCAACTACTCAATCAGAGTACACCTCCGCAACGAGCGGCTTACAAACAGGTTACTTATACCGTGCATCCCACCTGCACCTTGTCCGAAAATACCCACTGCTTGCTTCAAGAGTACTTCAGTCAAACTGCAACCCCACTTTAATTTGACACCCCCTCCAACTACACTATACTTGGCCTGAAAATAAAAATCATCTCAAACAACTGGCGAGAAACGTGGAACGACCACAGGGGAGTTTGAGAGAAGAAATTTTGTCGCTCGCCTGGGCACCGTACAATTTTTTGGCCGGTGTCTTTTTTGTTGGGAGATGAGAGGGCTGGGGCAATAAGTATTTTGCCTGATTTTGGCTTGTTTGAGAAGAAACATTTGAAGTAGTGCGTAGTGCGTAGAATGTAAATTAGGGTCAGACTACGCACTGCGCACTACGTAATACGGATTACCCCCAACACTGTAGCCTCTGATGCTCAATAAATCTTTAATGTGCCAAGGAACACATCAATGTCAATCACTGAAGTTGCAAATACAAATTTTGAACAACACCTGCGCCAAAATAGTTATCCAGGGCGTGGGCTGGTAGTGGGACGGTCTACGGAAAATGACGACTGGCTGTTGATCTATTGGATTATGGGCCGGAGTCGGAATAGCCAGAACCGCCGTTTTGTCATCAAAGGGACAACTCTTCGCACAGAGCCGGTTGATCCTGCCTTGGTCGAAGATCCCAGCCTAATTATTTATGAGGCAATGTTAGATATGCCGGGGCGATATTTGGTGAGCAATGGGGATCAAACCCGGACACTGTATGAAACCCTGACCGCAGGCGGTACCTTCGATGAGGCGCTGGCCCAACGAGAGCGTGAGCCGGATGCACCCAACTATACCCCCCGCATCAGCGCGATGCTCAGCTCTGCTGAGACACTCAGCCCTGCTGAGACACGCACCCCCACTGACGTAACTGGTCCAATCGCGATGAGCATCCTCAAGGCCAATCCCGCCAATCCCGACCTGACCGACCGGTTTACTTTCCGTCCCGCCCCACCTCCCCCTGGTCTCGGCTACGGCCTTACCACCTACCAAGGCGATGGCAATCCCTTACTCAGCTTCTCCGGCGATCCGCTCGTGTTGCCCTGTCAGGGGACCCCTGAAGCCGTGCTTGATGCCTATTGGAATGCGCTTAATGCCGACAATCGGATTTCACTGGCAGTGAAGGTCATCCCAGCGGCGGGCGAGGCCCAGATTTTGGTGCGCAATCGGTTTGGGGATGTGGGGTAGATTGTAATTATTAAAGGGTAAGCAGTAATTAGTTTCCAACTGAACTTTCATCAATACATTGATCACACACTACGTACTACGCAATACGCACTACGTCCCCATTTGCAATACGCAATCCATCTAACCAATTTTTATACAGACTTATCATTCTTGGAGTAAAAACTATGCAAATCAACTTAAAATATGGCTGTAATCCCCACCAAGGACAAGCCCAGTTACAGTTACCTGATCCAAGCCCATTGCAAGTGCTCAATGGGCAACCGGGGTATATCAATTTGCTGGATGCGCTAGGGGCGTGGCAACTGGCGCAAGAACTGCGTATAGCCATAAATAAGCCAGGCGCGGCCTCATTCAAACACACCAGCCCGGCGGGTGCGGCCATCGCTCGCCCGCTGACCGATGCCTTTCGCCAATCCCAGATGTTACCAGATACTGACTATTCGCCGGTGGCTTTGGCTTATGCCCGAGCGCGGGGTGGCGATCGAATGAGCTCGTATGGGGATGTGGCGGCGGTCAGTGATATCGTGGATGTGTCATTGGCTCAGATGCTCAAGCAAGAGGTATGTGACCTCATTATCGCTCCTGATTATGAGCCAGAAGCCTTAGAAATTTTGCGCTCGAAAAAGAAGGGGAACTTTCTCATTCTGAAAATGGATCCCGATTACACCCCCCCCGCTGTGGAGCAGCGCGAGGTCTTTGGTCTAACCCTGCAACAGGAACGCAACGATGTGCAGGTCACTGCCGATCATTTTAAGAATATCGTGACCTCTCAGACCAGTGTGCCTGAAGACATTGTTGAAACGCTGATCGTGGCGACGATTGCCTTGAAGTATACCCAATCCAACTCGGTGTGCGTGGCATATGATGGGCAGGTGATTGGCATGGGGGCAGGGCAACAGTCGCGCATCCATTGCACCCGTCTGGCCTGTGATAAAGCCGAAAAGTGGTTCTTGCAGCAACATCCGCAGGTGCTTGGGCTGCCCTTCAAGGAGGAGTTGGGTCGCCCCGAGCGGGCCAATGTGGTCGATCAATATTTGTTGTGGGATCAGCTCTCACAGGCTGAGGGTGAGGCGATGCTCACCGGCTTGACGGATCAGCCCGAACCTCTGGGTACTTTTGCCCGGGCGGATTGGCTCAACCAGTTTGAGGGGATCTGCCTGTCTTCCGATGCCTTTATCCCTTTCCGTGATAATATCGACCGAGCCAGCCGCACTCATGTGCAATATGTGGCTCAAACCGGCAACTCCTTGCGCGATGAAGGGGTCACCGCCGCCGCCGAGCAGTACGGGATGACAATGATCCATACGGGCTTCCGCTGTTTCCTGCATTAAGTTTGTTTTATCCAAATTTTTTAATCAATATGAACCGGCTGCCCGCCACGACTGGCTGACTCGCGAATCGCATCCCACAGCGCAGCCATACGTAAGCCTACCTCGGGGGGCGATGGGTTGGTAATCAGGCCGAGACGTACCGCCAAAAATTGCTCCCAAACCCCCAAGCTGGGCGGCACAGGGACAGCTTGCCAGTCATCATCGCCGTGATATCGGATGTCAAGACATTCACCCCAGATACCCGTACGAAGCATCGCTTTGGTGCCAACCAATTTGATTTCAGAGTTGCAGGAAGTGAAGGCATCGCCACAAGCATTGAAAGTGACCAAGGTGCCTGATTGGAGGCGGGCAATCACCACGCCGAGGATATCAACGGGGCGTCCCAGATTATCGAAGAAGGCTGCGACCTCAATAAAAGGTTCCGCCGCTAAATCACTGACGGTGTTGAGCATATGCGCGCCGGTATCAAACATAAAACCGCCGCCTGACATCTCCGGCACCTGTCGCCAGGTGTTGGCCTGACTGGTGTCCCAATCCTGCCAAACTTGGGCGTCGATGTTGCGAACGGTGCCAAGAATGTCATTCCGCAGCAGCTTGTCCGCCATCCGCACTTGCGGCGAGAGGCTGCCTTGAAAGGCCACGACCAACAATCGACCAGTGGTGTCCCGTGTTTCAATCAAACTGGTGGCCTCTTCTGCCGTGATCACCATCGGCTTTTCCATCAACACATCCAGACCCGCTTCCAGACAGGCCTTGGCTTGGTTATGATGAAATTTGTGAGGGGTGATGATAAATGCTGCATCTAGCTTCGCGCTATGTTCAGCCAGAAGCTTCTCTAAATCAGGCTCATTTTTGGGAGCTGGCCGACCTAACTCTTCAAACAGGGCAACCGTTGTCTCATATTGTGGAATTGATGGTTCGCTGACAACCGGAAAGTGGGTGTTGGGAAAGTTATTTAGAATTCGTCTAAAGTGGCCCTGGGCCATACCACCACAGCCAATCATAGTGGCCTGAATTGTTGTTTTTTTCGGAGTCATAGAATTTTCCTTTTTTGATGATGAGTAGTGGGTGATGCGTAGCGTGACACCTAAAAATGCTCTATTTGATTGTAGCGAATTTGGCGTTAAGTTGGAAATTTGGCTGGAATTTATGGCCTGAAAATCGTGATACTACAAGCTAGACAGCTATACAGAATGTCTTATAATCACCATCTACTATGTTGAAAGGAAGAGTGCAATGGAACTGGTTGAATTAGCCTTCTTTACAGAAAATGTTGAAGCAATGGCTGTCTTTTATCGCCGTTTGCTCGGCAGTGACCCAGTCGCTCAATCGGACGATATGGCGATTTTTATGATGGGCCAGACCAAGATATTTATCCACCGGACCTACACTCCGGCCGAGGGGGAATTACCCCCCGAAAATCATACCGCCTTTGCCGTTGATGATGTGGATGCAACCAGCCAAGCCTTGGTTGAGCAAGGCCTGACCCTTGAGGTACCGCCGCAGGACTACTACTGGGGCCGCTCAACCTACTTACGCGATCCCGATGGGCATCAAATCGAGCTGACGCAACGTGATGCCGAATAAACATCTACTCGAAATCGACCCACGCTCTTGACGCCTCGCACTAGAAGTCTCATTGAACTGAACGTCTCGCTTCTGTTTCTAGGTGCATCGGCGCTGTTTGGTAAGCTCGTGGCCTTGTCACCCATGGGCATTATCTTTGGCCGTTCGATGTTCGCGGCCCTGGGCTTATTGGTTTTTATCGGTATCCAACGACAGTCGTTAGCCCTGAGGAATGGTCGTGACACTGGGGCGATCATCCTGGTTGGGGTCATTCTCGCCATTCATTGGGTGATGATGTTTCACGCCATCCAGATCTCGACGGTGGCCGTGGCAATGATTGCCCTGCACACCCATCCCATCATTACGATCTTGCTAGAGCCGTGGCTATTCAAAGAGCGATTTCAACCCACTGATCTTATCCTGGGAGTGATCGTGTTGATTGGGGTTATTGTGCTGGTGCCGACCTTGGAAGTCTCAAACAACATTACTCAGGGCGTATTTTGGGGTGTTGTGTCGGCCCTCTTCTATTCAATCCGCAATATGTTCAATCGAAAATATGTGAGGGCCTATCCCAGTAGCGTGGTGATGTGGTATCAATTGATCGTTACGGCTGTGGTACTGGCCCCCTACTTTGTGCTTTTTGAAGCTGATTGGGTCGGCCTCTTCTCGGTGAATCTTTTGGTATTTGGTATTATTATCACTGCCATCGGCCACACCCTCTTTATTAACAGTTTGACCCATCTCAAAACCAAAACAATCAGCGTCATCAGCGTCATTCAGGTCTTTTACAGCATCATCTACGCCATCCTGCTTCTGGGCGAAATCCCCACCACCCGGACCCTCATCGGCGGGGTCATTATCTTGGGCGCGGTTTATTATGAAACGGTGCGGGGGACGTGATATTTCCCTCTGATCAATTGACTTAATTGGGGCGATACGATACAGTGTTCCCCATCCTCAATAGACATAGAAAGGACCCTATGATGCAAAAAGAATTCATTTCTCCTTCAACCCTTAGCAAACCGGCTGGCTACAGCCATGTCGTCACCATTGAAGGTGGCAAGTTGATTGTCCTCTCGGGACAAATTTCGCTCAATGCTGCCGGTGAACTGGTAGGTCAGGGTGATTTCGCCGCTCAGACTCGGCAGGTCTTTGTTAACATTGGGCTAGCCCTAGAGGCAGTGGGGGCCAGTTATGCCGATATCATCAAATTAACCTACTACATCGTTGATTATAAAGGAGAGTATCGGCAAACCCTGCTCGATATCCGCGACGAGTTCATTCCGACAACCAACTCACCCGCCAGCACTTTGATTGGCATTCAAACCCTGGCGTTGCCCGATCTGATCATTGAGATTGAAGCGACAGCCGCAATCGCGTAGATGGTGGATAGAATGTCTGACAACTCCCCACCCATCATCACAAAATCTATTTTGAAGAAAGACCTCACAGCCCTCGGTGTTGCCCCCAGCGATTGCCTGATGTTGCACGTTTCCGTGAAAAGTATTGGCTGGCTGGTCGGTGGCCCGGACATTCTGATGATGGCCCTTCTTGAGCTACTTGGCCCTGACGGCACACTGATGATGTATGTGGGCTGGGAGGATGGGCCATATACGATGGATGGTTGGTCGGAAGAAAAAAAGGTCGCTTATCTGAAGGAGTGCCCCGGCTTTGACCCCATTACCTCCCGTACTGTGGTCGAATGGAGTGTTGTCGCCGAGATTGTACGTAAGTGGCCAGGAGCCGTGCGCAGTACTCACCCCGACGGCTCTTATGCAGCCATCGGTAAGATGGCTGCCTCCCTGATGGCTGATCATCCCTTGAAATACGGTTATGGTGCCAATTCTCCCTTGGCCAAACTCGTTGCCTCCCAGGGTAAAATCCTCAACATTGGTGCCCCACTTAATACCACTAACCTGTTACACTATGCTGAAGATCAATCCGATGTTCCCAACAAACGCATTGTGACCTATCAAATGCCCGTCAAGACAGCCGATGGTGTCGAATGGGTTGAAATTGAAGAGTTTGACACCTCAGACGGGATTATTGATGGATACGAAGGCGATTATTTCACCGACTTGATGGCCGAGTATATTGAACAATATGATATAAGAGCGGGGAAGATTGGTGAGGCGAGGAGTTATCTTTTTGAGGCAGTTCATTTGAGCGACTATGCTATCAGCTGGATGGAAGCGAATTTGATTAAGCTGTGATGATTTTTGATAGCATTGCTTTATGAAGCCAGACTAGGCTGAAAAACCCGGCTTAAAAGCGTTCTTTTTTATTTCACAGTTCACCATCCACAATTCACCATTCACAATTTAATCAAGCGCCTGCCAATCCTCCCAAGTCACAACTCCCACCTCTGGCCTTGGCTCATCCGGTAGCATCGCAATAAACTCCAGCGAGTGTCCATCCGGGTCTCGAAAATAGATGGCAATGGCAGGCATCCAGCCAAAGATCATTGGGCGCTCGATCCCATCATCGAGAAAATTGCGAGGGGTGAGTTGCCTCTCTTTGAGATAGGCAACCGAATGATGCCGGATCGCCTCAATGGTTGAACGAAAGGCGTAATGTTGCCGCACCACTTGCGCCGCAGGCTTTTCCCACAAGCCAAGCATGGCCTCGCCGCGTCCCCCAATCCAATAAAATGCACACCGCCGTGCTTCTACTTTGTGGGCGAACTCCAACCCAAGCACCTTTTCATAAAAATCCATTGCTGCTTCCAAATCACTCACATTAATATGGGTTTCAAAGAGACCTAAAATCATTTTTTGCTCCTTTCATTGGTTAATTTGTTTAGTTCCATTATACAATGACCAAGACCTTGTGGTCTCTGTCCAGAGGGACAGGTTTCCCCTAAACAAAATACCAAACATCAGTAAGGGTAATCCTGGGAACATTTATTCCACACGCTACTTCATTGGCTGGTAGCCGCCTAAAAACTACTGTTGCCTTTGTCCTCATTGTAGTCGGCTTCGGTTGTTCATTTGGCTTGGGCCTGAGCTCCACCTTAACCTGTGACTGGATCGCAGTTGAAACTGTTAATTGGGTTAATTTGGGCGAATGTCAAGTGCCCAAATCCTCCAAAGAAATCAAAGTCCACTGCAGTCAATACGAGGCCAAGGTGATGGCCGTGATTGAGCCAGTACCGAGTGAGTGAAGCATCACCTGCCTGTTCCCCTCGCTGCGATGATTTTGGGTGCCCACAAAAGACACCCCTACGGTATTCATCAACAATTGCCCTAATTCTGCACAACATCTGCACAATCTATCGCTATAATGAAGTTCAAAATTAATGTACAGGATTGATACGGTTTGGCTAGTGTTATTTACGTTTGCTAAGGATTTAACACAAAAGTGATACGTGATGCGTGATACGTGGACAAACTCTTGTTACGCATCACACATAACGATAAAATATCTCAATCTTGTCCAAAAATAAAACTCTATAAACCTTAAAAACGCTATGAACACAACTAAACCTATAAGCGAAGCGTCACTCATCGAAATTGAACAGATGAGCAAAATTTATCAAATGGGCCAGACCGAAGTCCACGCCTTGCGCGGGGTGGATTTGACGGTGCAGCCTGGTGAATATGTGGCCATTATGGGCACAAGCGGCTCGGGCAAAAGTACCCTGATGAATATGATCGGGCTGCTGGACCGCCCGACCGAAGGCACCTACAAAATTCGAGGTACTGAGGCGAGTAAGATGAGCAAGGGAGCCTTGGCCGATTTACGAAATCGAGAAATCGGCTTTGTCTTCCAGCAGTTCAATCTCCTGCCTCGAATCAGTGCCCGCCGTCAAGTTGAGCTTCCCTTGTTTTACGCCGGAACCTCAGGCCGTAAACGAAAACAAATGGCCCTGTCCGCTCTTGAGCAAGTTGGTTTAGGCGATCGCTCCAGCCACCGCCCCGATGAACTTTCAGGGGGGCAGCAACAGCGGGTGGCCATTGCCCGAGCTTTGGTCAACCAGCCCAGTTTGTTGCTGGCGGATGAGCCGACGGGGGCCCTCGATAGCAAAACCAGCAGTGAGGTGATGGGTATCTTTGAGCAACTCAATCAAGAAGGGATGACTGTGGTGATGGTCACCCACGATTTGGAGGTGGCCCAGCAAGCCCGTCGGATTGTTACCCTATTTGATGGCGAGATCATCCGAGATGAACTCACCGAAAAGGCAATGTCATCATGAGATTATTTAAGTATTTACAAGTCGCTTTGGAGAGCATTCTCTCCCATAAATTACGAGCCATTCTAACGATGTTGGGTATCATTATCGGGGTGGCCGCTGTCTTGACCACGATGGGCATCGGGCGGGGGGCCGCCGTCAGCATCACCCAACGCATCGAGAGCCAAGGGACCAACTTGCTTACGGTTTCCCCTGGGGCCAGTAGCTCTGGCGGGGTAAGCGGGGCTGGTGGCTCAGCGGGAACGTTGACAATGAATGACGCGGTGGCCTTGATGAACCCGATTTATCACCCCTCCATCGGCTGGGTCGCCCCGGAATACGGCTCAAACGCTCGGCTGGTGTATGGCGACACCAACACCCAAAACACGGTGAACGGTGTCACCGTCGATTACGCCTTCGTGCGAAGCTTGGAGATGGCTTCGGGCCGATTTTTGAGCGAGGAAGAGGTGGCGGCCCAGAGCCAGGTGGTTGTGCTAGGGGCCGATGTGGCGGCTGATTTGTTTGGCGAGGAAGAGCCGTTGGGCTTGAGCATTCGCATTGATGCCCAACCATTTCAGGTGGTTGGTGTGATGGAAGAGGTGGGTGGTGGTCGGAACTCGGTCGATACCCAAGCCTACATCCCGATTGGCTTAGCTCAAGGTCGCCTGTTTAACGCGCCCCGCTATCGAGGGGATTACACCATCTCGGGACTAAACATCAAGGCCATTGATGGCAACTCGCTGGAAAGTGCCGAGCGAGAAATTGAGATGACTCTGCGCCTACATCACAGCTTACAGGCCGATGAAGAGAATGATTTTGATATTTTTAACCAAGCCAGCCTGCTCGAAACAGCGGCGGATATTTCGCAAACCCTGACCCTGTTCTTAGGGGCCATTGGGGCGATTAGTTTGCTGGTCGGGGGGATCGGGATTATGAACATTATGCTGGTCTCGGTCACCGAGCGAACTCGCGAAATCGGCCTCCGCAAAGCGATTGGAGCGCATGACAGCGATATCTTACTGCAATTTTTGATCGAGTCACTTGTGCTGTGCTTCCTTGGTGGATTGATTGGCGTGGGTCTGGCCTATGGTGTCGCCTATCTTTTAGCCCAAGTGCCCGCCTTCACCTTCACCGTCGCCATCGAGTCGGACGCCTTGGCTCTGGCGCTTGGCTCCAGCTTGCTGGCCGGTCTTATCTTTGGAATTTATCCCGCTATTCGGGCCACCCAATTGGACCCGATTGAGGCGTTGCGGACGGAGTAAAGCAGTAATTGGCTCCCACTCGGGACAATGCTCTGCGTTGTCACGTTCCAGGTCGTTGGTCCCAACGCTCTGCGTTGGAACAAGATCAAATTACCAATTACTAATAACCAATTACCATAAATGGAGAATTTGGATGAGAAGTCGAATAATTTGGATTGTGGTTATCTTGGCTGCGTTGGGCGCGGCGGGGTACTTTTATCGAGACACGTTGTTAGGGTTGATTAACGGAGAAGCAGCAACCACGGAAGCGACGGCGGAAGAGCAACTCGTTGAGCGAGCCTTGCCCATTCGTCCAGCCGCCGACATCGCCCAGGTGAGTGCGGCGGGCAATATCGAGCTAGCCAGTGAGCAATCAGTGGTGTTTCAAGTGGAAGGAATTATTGCTGATATTACCGTCGAGGTGGGTGATCAGGTTGAGGTCGGTGACCCGTTGGTCATTCTGGAGACCGATGATTTGACCCGGGCTGTGGCCCAGGCTGAGCTAAATGTGACGGTCAATGAGATCAAGCTGGAGGCGTTGAAAACCTCCACTGATGCCAGTGAGGCTGACATTATTGCTGCCGAAGCAGACTTGGCCTCGGCGCAAGCGGATTTGGCCTTGTTGCAGGAAGGGGCTTCTTCCGCCGAGTTGGCTGCGGCTCAAACGTCGTTGGCTGCGGCTCGGTTGAAATATGAGGAGCTACAAGAAGGACCGACTGAGGCGGAAATTGTCCAACTCAGTGCGGAACTCAATCGGGCCTTTATCGCCTTGGAGCAAGCTCAGCAAGCTTATGATCAGATCGCTTATTCTGACAGTATCGGAGCCTCCCAGCAATCGCAGGATTTGCAGGAAGCCACTCTCGATTTTGATGTAGCGAAAGCGGCCTATGAGGAATCGATTGCACCCGTTGCCGACTCGGAGTTGCAAGATGCTTTGAGCACGATCAATTCAGCTCAGGCCCAACTGGAGGAATTGACCGTAACCGAGGCTGAGATTATTGCGGCAGAGGCCAAAATCAAAAATGCAGAAGCTTCCTTGGCCAACTTATTTGAAGGCGTCGATGAAACCGATTTGGTTGAGGCTGAGTTAAATCTGGCTCAGGCCGAACTCGATTTAGAGGAAGCTCAGGCCGATTTGGAAAAAGCCCAAATTACCGCCCCCATTGAGGGCGCTATTCTAGGGCTTGAGCTAAATATCGGTGAGCGGGTGACAGCCGGCCAGAGTGCGTTGACGATTTCCGATTTGAACCAATTGGAACTGACCGTCAATGTGGCTGAGGTCGATGTTAGCAAGGTTGAGATCGGTCAACGGGCCCAGATCGCCCTGGATGCCTTGCCGGATCGTGACATTGAGGGGCGGGTCACCCGGATTGCCCCGACCAGTGTCTCTGACAGTGGTGTGGTCAACTATGGCGTGACCATTCAGCTTGATAGTTTCGATCTAGCTGGCGTTCGACCCGGCATGACAGCCGTAGCCAGCTTGCAGGATGATAGCACCGCCCAGCAATGGCTGGTGCCGACTACGGGAATTCGTGAATTTGAAGGCGAAACGATGGTCGTAGCGGTCCGAAATGGCGAACGCACCCGCATTCAGGTTGAGCGGGGTACCAGTCAGGGTGAGTGGACGGTCGTCGAGTCGGATGATCTCCAAGCCGGGGATCAGGTGATTGGTCGGGTCAACTCCTTTATCGATAGCGAGGATGAAACCCAACAGCGTGGCCCCGGCCTTGGGCGTGGTCTTGGTGGTGGTGGCGGCGGTGGCCGTCGGTAATTGAAGGTGACAAGGTTGAAAACGATGATTAATTTTGATAATTTTGTTAACTGGGGTAAAGGTCAAGATCTAGCCCCCTCGATCCCCCAGAGGGGGAAGAAAGTGGCATCTTCCCCTACAAGCATTAGAATTCCCCCCTCTGGGGGGCTAGGGGGTCTAACGCAAGCCATCCTCCTATTGATTCTTCTGCTCATCGGGTTGACCCTCACGCAATTGCCAGCCGTAGCACAAACCGAAGCGGAGACGCTCACCGTGGCTGCCCCGGCGCTAAATGTGCGGAGCGGGCCGGGTATTGCGAATGGGTCAATCGGATTTGTGCTGGCTGGTGAGGTTCTCGACATCGTGAGCTATGATGCTGCCACAGATTGGTGGCAAGTTCGCCTATCCGATGGTCGAACGGGCTGGATCAGTGGTGGGGCGGAGTATGTGACCGTGGCAAATAGTACTCTGTCATCAGATTTGGTGCAGACCGAGGTATCGACAACCACCCATACGCTGGTTTTTCAAACCTCTATCGGCGGCGCCATTTATGCGGTCAACCCTGATGGGACAAATTTACGTTATTTGACCCATGGCATCGACCCGATTTTATCACCAGATGGACAACAAGTGGCCTTCACCCGCTGGGAGACCAGTCAGGATACAGCGTTGGGACAGGTGTGGGTGATCAATATTGATGGCACAGGCGAGCGAGTTATTCACGACGATATTCGCAACCCCCGCAGCCCAACATGGTCTGCCGATGGGCAAGCCTTGGTCGTGAGTATGCAGCACGGCGGTAATGCAGTCCCGGAATACAAATGTCAAGGGGCTCGCCCGCCCCGAGGGGTTGAGGATATCGACATTATTGTTGAAGGTAAGGATGACATCGTCTTCTGTTTTACCACGCTGCCTGATCCGTACTGGGCTTTGCGTCGTATCGATGTCATCTCAGGTGAGTTTGAAGATTTACCTGGGGACACCTACTCCTTCTCACCGACCTGGAATCCAAACAGCAGTAGCCAAGTGGTGTATGATGGCGATCGGAGTTTGATGAGTTTGGATCTGTTGACCGGGGCAAATCAGCCATTGACGGGCGATGTTAACGATCACCGTCCCGTCTTTTCCCCCGATGGCGGGAAAATCGCGGTGACTTATCGCCAGACCGATCATTGGGACATCCACGTGATGAATAATGACGGCAGCGGCCGGGTGCGGCTGACCGAGACTAGCTATCAAACCTGGCTGGAGCAAATTCTCAACGGCGAATCGCCCCGCTCATTCAACAACGCCTCACCCACCTGGTCGCCCGATGGCAGCCAAATCACCTTTCTCACCGACCGCACTGGACAGTGGGAAATCTGGGTGATGAACGTGGATGGGAGCGAACAACAGCCCCTGATCGATCCGAACTTGTTAATGGACATCACTTTGACGTATGATGGGGTGAATGAACACGCTTTATCGTGGCGATAGGTTCGATTTGTAATTTTTCCCTCATCCCTCAACCTTCTCTCTCAAAGGTAGAAGGGGAGCAAATTCCCTCTCCTCGGGGAGAGGGTTAGGGTGAGGGGTGTTTTGATTTTTTATTTTATTTGTTAAGCCAATGTCTACAACACGCCAAACTATTCTAGTCGTAGATGATGACCCTGACATCGTTCGGGTGGTGCGAGCCTACCTTGAGAAGGCGGGGTATCAGATTTTGACCGCCAACGATGGGCAGACAGCGCTGCACACTATCCGACGAGAAAAACCCAATTTGGTAGTACTTGATTTGATGCTGCCGGATCAGGACGGCTGGGACATTACTCGGATTGTGCGCGGCGATACTAGCTTGGTCGATATGCCGATCATTATGCTCACGGCCCGGATTGATGACACTGACAAGATCATTGGGTTGGAGTTGGGGGCCGATGACTATATCACCAAGCCCTTTAACCCACGTGAAGTGGTGGCCCGTGTCCGCGCGGTGTTGCGGCGAAGTGCAGGGGAGCGGCAGACGCAAGCCAGCCAGACATTGCAGCTGGGTGGCCTGGTGATGGACTTGAAACGGCGTGAAGTGATGTTGGATGGCACAGTCATCGACCTGACCGGAACTGAATTTAATTTATTGCGAACCCTATTGGAAAATCCCGATTATGCCTTCACCCGGAGTGAACTTATTGAACAGGCAATGGGCTATGAATATGAAGGCTCTGAGCGGACGTTGGACAGCCACATGCGAAATCTGCGACATAAAATCGAACCGACCCCCAAACAAGCCACCTACATCCAAACAGTTTACGGAGTGGGCTACAGATTGGTAGACCCCTCATGAATCGATTGTGGGTGCGACTGAGTTTGGCTTTTAGCAGCGTAGTCTTGTTGGCTGTGTTGCTCATCATCATCAGTAGTACCGTTGTGCGACAATTTGACGATGAACGGGAAACATTGATTACACGATTGTTGACCCAACCCAACGGATTGGTTGAGCACCTCAGCCAACTTTACGATCAGCAGAACAACTGGAATAATGCCCATCTGTTAATCCAGGGTGCCCAACCTTACCTGCGTGGTAACCACGATGTGGCCTTGGTTGACCTTGAGGGCATTGTGATTTACCATTCCGATAATGACCTGATCGGACAGCCTTTGTCTACCCTGGACCCCATTTTAACGCTTCCCATTGATACTAGCCGTGATGCCCCTATCGGAACATTGATTGTACTTACTGATGATGAAGCCGATTCACCCTCCCTGATTTCATTTTGGCTGCGTCGTGCGGTCGACTCATTATTCGCGATTGCGATTACCGGCGGGATTCTAGGGATTATCTTTGGTATCGTGATAAGCCGCTCATTGACCGCCCCACTCGATCAACTGGCTGAAGCGGCCCGCTCGATCGGAGCGCGGCAGCTCAATCAGCGGGTGGAGCCACGAGGTACGCAGGAGATGATTGCGGTAGCCGAGGCGTTTAATGAAATGGCCACCGATTTAGAGCAGGCCGAAAAATTGCGTCGTAATCTACTGGCGGATGTTGCCCACGAGTTGCGGACCCCGCTCTCGGTTCTGCAAGCTAATCTGCGAGCCATCCTCGACGAGGTTTATCCGCTTGATCAAGCGGAGATTACCCGGCTCTACGACCAAACCCGTTTTCTTAGCCGAATGGTCAATGATTTACACGAGTTGGCCCAAGCCGAGGCCCATAAACTGCCGCTCGATTTAGAGACCGTTGATGTGGGGGCGTTAATCGAGAGCACCATGGCCCAATTTCGCCCGAATGCCGAGGCCAAACAGGTTCAGCTACAAACAAATTTGGCCGATTCCCTGCCCACCTTGCAGGTTGACTCGACTCGGTTGAAGCAGGTGTTGCAAAATTTACTTTCGAATGCGCTCAAGCACACCCCGCCGAGTGGTGAAATCACTATTCATACCGAGGCGGCGACAAATGCTGTCCAAATCACCATCTCCGACAACGGCGAAGGCATTCCCCTCGAACACCTCCCCCACATCTTTGATCGCTTCTACCGTACCGACCCCGCTCGCAGCCGCGACCGCGGCGGCACTGGCCTCGGCCTGGCCATCACCCGCGCCATTATAGAAGCGCATGGCGGCCACATCCACGCCACCAGCAGCGGCATCTCTGGTGAGGGCAGTTGCTTTACGATTCAGTTGCCTGTTGGGACGTGAAGCCCCCATTCATTTGCAATACCCTATCCAAACAGTCCCCCCTCCGGACCGGTCATTTCGAGCGATGAGCGAGAAATCCCTGAGGCGTTACATTAATCTCTAAACCCGGTGGAGAACTTTGATATTGCAAAGGATTTCTCGTAAGCGCCAGTGGTATCGGGATAACAACGCGATTGAGTGGAGTGGGCTTACCCTACTACCTACTACGAACACTCCTGCTTAATAGCCATCTCACCTTTGAATTCTTCTTAGATAGCACTATAATAAATTTACGTGATTACTACCAAGAAGGGTGTTTTTGTGAATATACCTGCGATTGAAGATGCTACGTCAGATGAAAAACTTTGGGCCACCTTTTGCCACGGCTCGGTCATTCTCTTCTGGCTGGGGATCATATTGCCCTTGGTCGCCTGGGTGACCCAACGGGACAAATCGCCGTTTGTGGCCTTTCACGCTTTACAGGCCCTCGCCTTCCAACTCCTACAAATGGTCTACTGGATTGTGATTACAATCGTGGCTGTTGTCTTGATGATAGGCTCTGTGGTAGGCATTGCCATAATCGAGGCCGAGGCTGGTGGAAGTAGTGGAGAGCCTCCCGCCGCTTTCCTTTTTGCGCAATTTCTCTTTATGGGGCTATTTTTCTGTGGTTTTGGGGTTTATGCGTTGTTTGGAATTGTGGGCGCGGTGATGACCATAACCGGACGCGACTTTCGTTACCCGATTTTAGGTAAACGGCTGGAGCGCTATCTGGTCAATGATCCGAATCCAACGCCAGCGGAGGTGGCTTCGTGACCTATATTTCACGCGAAGATAACGTTGTAGCGGCCCTCTGCCATCTCAGTGCCCTGTTGCCCCTGATTGGCTTGGCCGTACCTTTGACCATCTGGCTGACCCAGCGCGACCGAGCGCCCCTACTTGGTTATCAAGCCCTCCAAGCCTTTGTTTACCAAATTGCTGGTATCGCTGCCTATTTCATCCTATACATCTGTCAAATGGGGTTTATGATGGGCAGTTTTGCGATCATTCCCTTTGCCATACTCTTATCATCAGATGCCAGTAACACCTCAGGGGGTGGCAATGATGCAATGGCTGCTTTTATGATCGTTGTGTTTGCCATTTTTATGTTGGTTTTTATGATCATTTACTTTTTTCAGTGTGTCGGCTGGCCCCTTTTTATGGTGTTAGCGATGTGGGCCACCTGGCGTATCCTGAAGGGCGATCCTTATCAATATCCCATTTTGGGGCGTTGGGTTGAGGCTAAATTGGTCTCGTCTTCAGTAGCCGAGCTTGACGACGACCCTGCCCCAGTCGCTCCTACGCCGGCAGAGCAATCGAGTTGAAGGAAAAATCTGATGGGATTAAAAGCTTCTATAATCTTGAATACTTCACTCGTACCCACGCTCTGCGTGGGTACGAGTTGTAAAGTAAGCAACTCCCTGGATTAGCCTATCCCCGCAACTGTTCAGCCTGCTTCATTCGGCCTAGACCCTTATACGCTTTGATAAACATATTCCGTCGTGGCAGATACTCTTGCTCATCTGTGCGGATTTTTCGGGGGCGGGTTTGGCGTAAGACCCGTAACGCGGCCCCTGGATCAATCTGAATGAGCAGGTAAGTCACATCCTCATCCAGATAGTTGTGGCGACGATGGTCGGCTAAAAGATACGACACAGCCAACTCACGGACAATTTTCTGCGTGAAGCTAGTTTCCCCAACTTTATGCGCGATTTGAGCGGCCCGTAACAAGGTGTTGTCAGGGAGCCCTTCGCTGTACTCGATATGGGGTAGGAGTGGCACAAGCAACTCGGGCCGTTGGAAAATCTCATCAAGATGAATGAGGCTTTCCAAGATAACCGGCTCGATATCCTCAGTGCCACTTTCCCGCTGTAAGGCTGATAGAAATTCATCAACGGGTAGGGTTTTGAGACTGTTTCGGAAGTCAGCATCGTAATTCAAGAAAGCCAGTCGATCTGAAAAGTACTGTGGCCCATCATCGTACCAATCAGTGGCTACCAGGTGTGGTACCTCACCTCGCTGCACAACCATCGTCTTCATTTGCTGGGCTAAACCCTCAGCGAACTGCCCCATCATCTGGTCAAAGCCAAGTGTTCGATCATGGGCATAAGCCTCAAAGGTCAAGATGGTCCCGATGCTTGTGATAGCCATCAGACATCGCCCCTGGATTTTGCCTTGTTCATCCCGAGCGTACACCACCTGTTTATTGATGTCCGCTGCGTTGGCAAAGACCGAGAAGAAATTGAAGGATCCCAAGCTCAAGCAGGTTTTGAAGTGTTCGCCCATCAGAAAGATTTCCAACGGATCTGTTTCAAAAGAAAGCCAAACTTGTTTTCCATTCTTGCCCGTCATTGCTACTGGTTCAGATGGCTCTAGCCATGGGGCCATATCGATTCCCCGGGCCGTCATTCGTTTGATAAAGCTTTGGTTGGCTGGATCGTCGACGAGACTCCACGGGGCTGGGCCACAGCGCTTCTGAAGTAATCGCAGGGCCAGACTACGGAAGCTACCATTGAGGCCAAAGATTGGCGCTAAAAGCCTAAGCTGCCGTGGCTCTGTAAACCAGGCCGGTACATCTTCGACAGCCAACCACTCGGCCAATTTGAGCCGTAAGGTTTGATCAAGATCAGCCTGCCAAACGCGGAGCAATGTGCGGTAGGTGGCGCGTTCGAGCTTTTCCTTTAGTTTTGTCATTCGACTCTGTGGTACAGGTTGAGACACAACCAGCCGCGCCTTGAGATTTGCCAAACGTCGGACGAGCTTGACCTCCTCTGGCTTTTCCTGAAGCAGCTGTTCAATCGTTTCAATCTCTTGCCGAACCTTGCTTGGATTGAGAAAGCATTGGTCCAAAATTCGTCCGGCGATATCCTCAGCGTCAGGTGTAAGACTGGCCAGTCGGGTCAGAATTGTTCTGAAGGCGTGCGGATATCGTCGAATCCAGAACGGGGCCTCACCCTCTGATAGCAAAGCTGGAATCGCGATGGGGACCCCAAACGCCTGTAGGGCCTGATACCGCTGGCCGATGCTGCGCAGACTTTCGACCTCGCCCGATAGCACCAGCGTGCGCATCGCCCCATTCCACCCCGCCTCATCAAGGTATTGGGTGACTTGGACTAGCGCGTCGCCAACCTCATATAGATCACCGTCAATATTCTGGAGGGCCTCAATCAAAGCGACAAATTGTTCGGCAGTATCGCTCAGTTGATGGGCAGCTTGAGCGATATCTGGCCCGATATAATTTATTTGTCTATCGTGTTTGCACAACTCCAGGAAGTAAGCTGTGCTCATATCCACATTCTTAGTGAGTTGTACCAGTTTGATGATCCGCCGTGCCTCATTTTGCTCCAGCAGTTCATCACGCGCCTCATTACAACGCGTGAAGGTGGCAAAGATGGGCTTCCATAGACGAGTAGGCAGCTCTTCATGCATTAGATCATCACCCAAATGGTGAATCCGTCCATGTTGCCGTTTGTTGTTGTGACCCCACATGATCAAAAATGGCTTGATATCCTCTGATTGTTTGAGATAGGTTTTTAGCCACTGTCGAAACTGTTTTTGATACGATGCCATTCGCCTTGATGATTGGATTGCATATTGAAGCCACTCGCTGAGAAATCTGATACGGATCAGCTTTTTCCCTTCGCGCCAAGGCAAAAGGGCCAAGGTCTCACAGATTTGTTTTGTCAGTTTTGGTGCTTTCAATACAGCAATTTTTTGGATCGCCTGCAGCACATATTGCCGATCGAAATCCAACGGTTTTTTGTTAGGATGATTTTCGATTTTCTTGGCCAGCTCTTTGGCCGCTTTGCGCGTATACTTGTTGTGCTTGATATAGACCAACGCTTGGGCTTCCTTGAGATGACCCTCCATTGTTTGCCACCACTGCTCATAGTAATCCAGAATTTCGATGGGAAACAGAACATCAAACAGGGCCAACGCCTGTCGGATAACGACTTTATCTTGCTCCATCAACCACTGGACAAATGTGAGCAGCATAGGTCCCCACTCCGATTTTGTCGGCTCAGGGATAACCGGCACCGGCTTGTCTTTGCCAATCCTTCGTAATGCGACCACCCAATCGTTGATGTAAGTCCCCAAGCCATCCATCTTGAGCGAATAGATACGGGCATCACCCAAAAAGCGAAGCAACCCCGCCATATCCTGCGGTTTCTGGTGTCGACTAATATTCCATATGTTCAAAATGGTGGTTAGCCCTTCCTGTTGCGGCAGATGAGCCAGCAGGGTAGTGAGCGAATCGCTATATTGTTCGAGCCAAGTGAGCGATTTGCTTAACTCGGCGGGTGAAAGGTAGGTGATCCAAGTGAGCGCGTTTAACACGGGCCGTAATTCAGGATGATGTTTGAGCAATGTTTCGGCCTGCGTCACGATCCACAGTGAAAAGGCACCATCAATGTAAAGCAAGGTGTTTGGCAAGCGATCCCCCTGATGAATCGCTCGATTTAGATTGTTGAGCAACTCAGGCACCCCGGCCACCCACCGATCACGATCCTCGACTAAACGAGGGAGCACCTTTGGAAAACGATAACGCATCTTTTGCCAAGTATAGGTAGCCCGATGTAGATGGTTACGCTCAAGCGTGATCAGGGTTGGCGAGGTGTCGCCCCCACGGGGCAGGCTAAACCACTCGATATAGCCATCCCCTTGGGCTAATGGAAATCCTGGCAACCAGCCCATCTCAGCAGTCAGAATCAGCCGACCCCGGGCCATTGCCGTTTTATGTGATGTTTCTCGTAAATCTAGCGGTTTCACGATAAACCTTTCGGGTTTAGTTGGGATTCAGGGGGTAATCAACATATTTTTTGTTTAAATGCTCAATGCCTGCAAATAACGTATCGTGTACTACGTATTACGTAGGACGTCTTTAAATGTTGCAGACCTTTATCTTTGAATCCCATTTTTGTCAAAGTGGATGGCGAATTGTCTTTTCACTCACAATTCACCATCCACAACTCACAATCACTCAGTCTCCATCGTCCGACTTCCCTCCCATGCGCACCGCGACAGGAAACATCTCGGCGACGATGTCAACTAGAATACCATCTTGTAGACCGATGACGGTTTCGATATCTTTGTAGGCCATCAGCGTTTCATCCGCAGCTACGCTTTGGTGGGCGATGTCGTGTTGACGCATCCAGCTCTTGACGAACTCGGGATCGTGCCGACGCTTCGCCTCCGAGCGGCTGAAGGGACGGCCCGCCCCGTGACTAGATGAGGCCAGACTGTCTGGGTGGCCCAAGCCGTTCACCAAAAAGGACTTTGTCCCCGATGACCCAGGGATCAACCCCGCTACATCAACTCCGGCAGGTGTAGCCCCTTTGCGGTGAATTACCCAATCATCCTCCACCCAAGCAAAGTTGTGGTGGTTTTCGATGACCGAGAAGTGCGGGGCACCCATTGGGAGCTTGATTTCGGTCCCGGTAACCGCCAACGGCGTTAGCCCTGTTCGCTTTAAAAAGTGGGCGTGGATCAGGTGGTGATTGGCCTGAGCATATCGCCCCATCAGCCGCATCACCTCTAGATATTCACGTCCAGCATCTTCATCAATCGACAGCCAGCCATACTCCTTCGGGATTCCCCGTGCAATCAGGGCTGTCTTTTGCTGGGCCACATGGCTATAGTACGTTGCCATCTTGTGACCCACTCCTCGACTGCCGCTATGGGTGAGCAAGGCGGTAAACTCCGCGCCGACGGGCAACGGCAGCCACGGCACGGATTTGACTACCGTTCCGCGCATCAAGTCAGCGAAGTGGTTACCCCCACCCGATGAACCAAGCTGCTTGCTGGCCCGATCTACGTGACGGTGTAGCGGTAGGCTCTTGTTCGTCCACATCGAATCATCCATTACTGGGTGTTTGCGTGGCTTATTCGCAAAATCCTCGAAGCCAAAACGCGTTTCGGCCACCAAATCGCTGAACAGGGCATCTCGCTTGTCCATCATTTCGGCGGGACTCAAATCCTCAAAAATCGTCATGCACATCCGGCAAGCGATGTCTACCCCCACACCGTACGGTGACACGGCCCGGTGTAAGGCAGCCACTCCCCCGATGGGCAGAGCATAGCCTTTGTGCGCATCAGGCAATACTGCCCCTTTGGCAAAAACAGGCAGGCGTGAGACCGTATTCATCTGCTCGACCACGCCGTAGTCGAAGTGGACGCCAGGTGTCCCATACATCGCGTAAGGCTGTGGCTTCTCCAACAGCGTGACCACCTCTTCCTTGCCAAATTCAGTCTGGATTTGAGCGATTACGCTTTCCTCGGTCGCGTCCGCTTCCTTTGCCAATGCGGCTGCTCGGCGGGCCACTTGCCCAAAATTATCAACGGTCATGGCGTTATAGCCGTGTTTTCGTAGAAGTGCGTTTGTGTTCATGATGTTGCCTCATATACTGGTCGGTTGGAAGATTGATTGACTGGTGCCCAAACTCAGTTTGGGCACCAGTCAAAATCTAATCGTCGATCCATTTTTGTTATCGAAAGTCTCGATGCTTGATTTTGGTGATGATACGCTTCCCATTGCGGCTCTTAAGTTCGGTGGCGGGCCGGGCGACAATTCCTTCGGCCTTGAAATCACCCCAGATAGAATTGAAGCCGTGTCGGGCTTGCTCGACCATGTCGAACAGGGTCCCGCTGCCGATGATAGGCACGATGTCTAGGCTAAGTTTAGACGCAATGTCCTCCACGTCCTCACGCTGTAGCCACCACTTCCCAACTTTGACGTCGAACAGCACGAAGTCCTGGTCTTGACGGTAGTTACCGCCACCTTTTTGGATTTTGGCCCCGTAACCCTCACCGTATAGACATACCGCTTCGCCAAAGATATCTTTGAAGGCCTCAAGTTGAGGTAGGAATCGCTCATTGAGACGCGCCACCAAAAAGGCTGGGATTTGAGCGTTATCTGTCTTGCCACCAAAAGTGATTTGCTCGCCATCAAACATTACCCGAATATTCGTGCCATCGACCTTCTCTGTAAAAACCCACTCATTTTTTGCTAGGAACGCAAATTCGGGCAGGGAGTAATCGCCTTCAAGTAAGGTCTTGAATCTTGTTTCTGGATTACGCTTGTAAACCGTTTGGATCTTGTGGTATTCCTTCATTTTGTGCCTCCTAGTTGATAAGTCGAGGAATTATTGACGGTACAAGGAGAATGAATTCTGCTGCTAGTCTAGGAAACAAGCTTGAAGCCTGTTTAATCCTCTAGTCGTAGATTTCAATCTATTTGAACGCTTCTTTTGTTGGATAACGCTATAAATATTCTGAAAGTTTCATTGGTTATCTGTCTTTGTTTGAAGTAACGCTTCAATAAAGTCGCTGTACGCATCTCGCATTGGTAATTCCAAGTTAGTGACCAGTCGTCGACGTTGGGCAAAGACAGTTTCACCCGTCTGCGGATTTTGCGCTTCCTTCTGGTAGTTCTCCCAATACAGCCCCGTGCCACGTTTTTGCCAGTTTGGCAGATTGTTAAAGTTGATCCCGTGCTGAAACAACAGCTCGTTTTTCTCAGCGACGGGGGCCCCACGGAGCTGTTCTGTGGCCGCTTGGACCGAGACGCCGTTTTTACGTAACATCCAATAACAGTGCGCGTTTAGAGCGTTGCGATGGGCATCCTCACTGCGCCAGCGAAAATAATCGACCACATCATCAAGGGTGGGGAGCTGTGAAATCCGGCAGTCAAAGGTGGCGTGGGCTTGTAGGCTTAGGGTAAAGGCCGCGCTGGCTTCTCCAGCCAAGACCGAATTGTACTTGCGCAATTTCCGACCAAAGATGGCTTCCTCAGGATGGAGTAATAGCGAAATCTCATCACTCTGCGTGTAGCCATAGATAACTCGAAAGCCACAATTCATCAGATGTTCCGTTGTTGCTACCATATGATTGCGAAAGCGTTCATCAAAGGGGGCCTTGAAGCGATGCACATCTTTAGTAAGTTTGGTGAAACCGCGCCCATCCAATCGAGCGACCATATGAATGCCAGGGAGCACAAATTGATCGTGGGCGGTTTCGAATATTCGCATTTTGTTGTCTAATTCATCAAATTTCATCTGTCCATCGCTCTATGTGAAATCGTCCTTCATCACTGATGCGGACGTAATATAGCTCATCGAATCCTTCATCGAATGTTGGTAGCCTCAGCCGGCTGTAGATCGCCAGAACCCCTGCCTCAGGGATAACCTCGTCCCCAGTTCGCTGGGCATTTCGGCCCAAAGCGGCTTCAATTTTTGATTCAAAGTAGTAGCCAATGACCGCAAATTTCGCCTGCTGGGCTGGGATTATGTATCGGTGTCGATTCTCTGGTGTTGGGTTGGTGTTGTCGACCACGAATTTCTGATTTGTTTCCAAACAAGTGCTCAAGAAACGCTGCTCTCGGTGTCTGGTTCTCAATTGATCCAGACTGATCCTAATGTGCGTTCTGAAAAATCGCTCACGATAAAAGGTGCTCTTACCCGTCGCTTGGATGCCGATAAGAATAATTGCTTCCATGACCCACCCCTTAAATGGATTTGATGCCTTGTACCCCCGCCCGGACTCGAACCGGGAACCTTGTGTTTATCAGACACTACACAGGGTATAAGCCTGCTGCTCTTACCATTGAGCTACGGGGGCAGATTAATTGTGAATTGTGGATGGTGAATTGTGAATTATTAATTGACAATCACCATTCACGAGTACGGTAGGGCCAAAACAAAAAAAGAGCGTGATGACCACTGGTCTCACGCCCTGGATGTAGCAAACTTGGGTAACGCTAACATATGTTAGGGGAGGGTATCAAACCAGTGACCTTAGTCCGAAGATGATCGCGACTAATCAAATCAAAACAGGCTATTGTATTATGTGTTGGGAGGTTGGGGATAATTGATTGGATATGATACATACCTGTTTTCCTTTCACTGGAATTTACTGACCCAGACGTAACTTTCTAAACTTTTCAAGATAGTTTATGAAACAAAACATCTTGTTTACTTTTTTATGTCCAAGTCAGCAGTAACTACGATACCCAAAATATCATATTTTTAGCCCCCTGTCAATCCTTTTTTCCAAAATTCCCAAAAAATCTATTTTTTCCTCTAACACTTCTCTATTATTTTGTCAGTACAAATCTAACAGAAGCTGCATAAAATAAGGCTATAAGATAAATAGAATAGAATTTGCGAGGTTGCATATTTTCCTTGAACTATTTTTACCAGAGTGTCCATTAGTCAACTACGTGACCCTCAAAAATCCAATAAACACTACGGAGGTTGTGAATTATGTTAGCTTTACGACGAAATCCTTGGCTGGTACGACGCCCCTCGGCGAATCCATTTGATCGATTGTTTGATGAATTTTTCAGCGATAGTGATCGCTCCTTTGGTCAGCTAGGCCCAGCCTTTAGCCCCAAGTTAGATGTCAGCGAAATAGAAGAAGCATTCAAAGTTTCTGCTGAATTGCCTGGGCTGGATGAAGCAGATTTAGATGTTTCCCTAGAGCGTGGAGTGTTGACGATTAGCGGGGAAAAGAAATCTAAGAGCGAAGACAAAGGTGAAAACTATCACCGCGTTGAGCGTCGCTACGGTTCTTTCAAGCGCAGCGTCAGACTACCCGTTGATGTTCAACTCGACAGAGTTGAAGCCGTCCTTAAGAATGGTCTCCTGACCGTTACCCTCCCAAAAGTGGCTGAAGCTCGTGAAGATGTCAAGAAAATTGATGTTAACGCCAGCTAATTAGCCGACGAGTTTGATCGTTTTATAAAAAATGGCTCACCCAGATCTGGGTGAGCCATTTTTTTGTTTTGCTACAGTTTGAATTACTTTAATACAATCTCCCCTTCTCATCAACTTATTTTTTACACTACCAAACACGCAACCAAAAATGACGCCTAATAAGTTAGGCCCTTTCCTTGGTTTATAAATTGAGCAAGGCCAGTAACAAGGTTGAAGAAAGAAATATAAAAGCCCCTAGCAAGATTGACCAGATAATCATTACATCTTTGATGATTAATGTATCTGCTTCTTGCCACCCTTGTTTAAACAGCTTTGGAACACATAAACAGGCTCCTAGGACAAAGAGTAGACCCTGTTCATTATGGAATACACTTGAAATATAGAGTTGGCAGCAGAAATTTAGGATAAGAATCACGCCAAATAAAAATAAAATCAGCTCAAAATCCCTCATTGGCAATCCCCTTTTGATGTTGAAATTGTGACATGAGTACTATACTTGAAGTATAGGCTATTTTTCTGACATTTGGCTGATTTTTAACTGACACGGGGCTGAGTTTATGTGAGGTGCAAAAGGAAGGGGATAGCTTAATTGTAAGTGATGGGGCGTCATGTCATTTCGAACCCTTTAGGATGAGAAATCTTCTAGATCGATCGTCTTTAAAGTCCCATCTGGAAGATTTCGGCAAGGCTCGCTTTGTAACCTACGTCGTCGAAATGACATACCCAAGTTTCGTCAAGATCATAATTTCCAAATAGGCTCTAGGGGCTCGCTAGCTCCAAACTTGGGCTACTTTAAATAAATGGGGAATCGATCTCGGATAGCCTGATCGATTTCTGGGGAAATGTGGTTTGGTGGGGGGGCAGCGAGGATTTCACGGGTCCGCTGCCGAGCCTGTGCTAACAAATCGGGGGCACCCTGATCCTGCCATTCTAGGGGAGAACTGCGATCACCTAGAGCGGGATAGTAGTAGTCGCTCTGCATGCGCTCAATCGTTTGATTATGGCCGAGGAAGTGGCCAGGACCATCCACGCAGACATCGCGGATGGTTTCTAACGAGAGGGTCTCTTCATTAACCTCGATGCCCCGGGTGGCCCGGAGTACGGAGCCAATCAGATCGTTGTCCAACACAAAACTCTCCAATGAGCAGGCCATCAACGAGCCATACATCCCAGCGGCCTCATAGATCAAATTAGCCCCAGCCAGCGCGCTGAGCAGTTCGGTGTAGCCTTTCTCGTAGCCCGCCTGAAAGTTGGGCATCTTAGCATCGGTCATCCCGGCGGAGACGGCGCAGGGAATGTCGTAATGTTGGGCCATCTGCGCGCAGGCGGCCATTAACAAGCCTTGCTCGGCACTACCACCCGACATTGCCCCTGTCCGTAAATCAGAGACAAAAGGCAGTGCCCCAAAGAGGGCTGGATGGCCGGGATTGAGGAGGTTTAAGTAGACCAAGCCCGCCAAAACCTCGGCGGTTTGTAAAGCCACGGCCCCAGCCAAAGCCGCCGGACTAGTCGCGCCAGCTTGGCCTGCTGAAACCAGCTTGAGCGGCACACCGTGATCAGCGGCGTGTTCAATCACACCTAAGGCATCCTCCGCGAATTTGAGGGGAGGCACAATGAAGCAGGTGGAGACGCATATGAATGGGCGGGCTCGAAACGCTGCTTCGCTGCCCGCAATCATATGCATGATCTCGACCGCATCATCTAAATGATTGGCACTCATAAAGCTGGTGCCAACCGGCTTACAAGTACCCTTTAGGCAGGCGTAGGCCGTGTTCAAATCCATCTCATAAGAATCAGTCAGATCACGGGCAACAACAGTTCGCTGAAACATATGAATGTTGGGCAAGGCATCAGCCAACCGAGCCATATCGTACAAATCTTTCAAGGTCGAGTCGCGCACCTGGCGCGTTTTGCTGTCAATGATGTGTACTGCCGCCCCAGAGGTACCGAGGTGGATGCGGGTGGTGGAGGGATCAAGATCGAATTCAGGCTCTTGAGCGTAGAGTTTGAATCCCCGCCCTGCCATCGCCAAAGTTTTTTCGACGAGCTTAGTTGGGAATAGCAGACGACCATCATCGGTGATGCTTCCCCCAGCCATTGTAACAGTTTTGATACAGCGAGGGGTTGCACTGCGCAGGCCAATCTCGGCTAGAATACGCAAGGCCGTTTCGTGCATCTGCTCAATATCGGCCTCGGACAGCGGGCGATAGGCCCCCCCTTGGATACCAGGCCAAATCGCGGATGAGGGGCCTGCTCCTGCCCCGCCTACTCGATCCTGCCGACGAGCTGCGCTTCCTCTGCTGCTGCGGCGAGTTCGTTTTCGAGGTGAATCTGCATCAATCATACTAAATCTCCAAGTTGCCTGATCACGGAATGAATATCAGGGGTGGTGTGCCACTGCTTTAAGGCGGTGATAGCCGGAGTTTGTTGAACGGTCTCTGTCGCCTCTATCCCAGCGTTGATAAAAAACTTGTCCATAATCTGCTCCGGCGTCATCCGATTTTGCGGTGCCCCCAGAGGATAAATCACCTCGGCTCGATGCACTGAGCCATCCGTCATTTCGATTTCAACCCAATCAGGGTCATCTGGGTCATAATTAAGCTTTGGATTGATTGGCTTACGGATCAATCGCTCGGTTCTGGAAATCAAATCACGGATGATCGGCTCGTTCCATCGCTCGGCTTCCAGATCGGCCAGGGTGAGATTGCCGTGGATGAGGGTTTGGGCCACGCAGAAAGGGAAACTAAAGAGGGCTTCGGCCCGTTTGGTGGGTTGATGGAAGGGCAAGATCGCGGCGTGAAAATCAGGGAGTGAGGCGGTGATTTTCACGATGTGGCTTGGATCGATGGCTAGCTTTTTACGCAATTCTAAGGCACAATCGATGACCCGATGAGTGTACCCGCACGAGGGGTAGGGTTTCACAACCAAACCATACTCAGTCAGTGCTAAGACGCCCCCCAACCGAGTCATTACCTTTGAAAATCGATTACTGTCTCCTGGCCCCATCAATGCATTAAAACTCCTTGGCCCATCTAAAACTTTTGCTTGACCCGTCAGACCGTGCTCGGCTAACGTTGCGGCAATGATGCCAGTTTTAGCTGCAAAGCCTGCTTGAAGCGGTTTGGCGGTGGAGCCAAATTGGCTCGTGTAGCCCACTGCCTGACTGATCGAAAGGGCCATTGCGTGGGCCGTTTGCTCGCAATTCAGCCCTTGCAAGCGGGCCACCGCTGCTGCTGAACCAATCGGGCCGAGTGTGGCTGTTGAGTGCCAGCCCGCATCATAATGCTCGAAATTCATCGCCTCACCCAGCCGGGCAATGACCTCAAAGCCGACAAGATAAGCGTCAAGAATATCTTTCCCAGAATAAGGCTTTTCAGCCGCGAGCGCGAGTAGAGACGGAAAGATGACGATACTTGGGTGTGTGTTGCCGGGGATCTCCCAATCGTCGAACTCGATAGCGTGGGCCGCCACCGCGTTGGCCATCGCCGCCCACGGTGGAGATAAGTTCAGGTCAGTGCCTAATACTGGGGCTTGACCATCACCCCAGCTTGCTATAGCAGCCAGCGTTTGTTGGGCGACAGGCTGGCGTGCCCCAATGAGCATACAACCCACTGTATCAATCAGAGCATCGCGCACCACCTCAACGGTTGTCGCATCGGGGTAAAACTCTGATTCGGCGATAAATCGAGCTAATTGATGGAGCGCCATTTCTGGCGGTTCGTCTGTGTCTGTCATTATCTCACCATTGAGAATATTGAATGGAGATTATTTTGGTTGGGGATAGTAGGTTGATGAATTGACGATTTCAGATTTACGATTTATGACTGAATTTGGCTAAAATTGAACGTAAATCCAAAATCGTCAATCGTAAATATAGTTTGGCCATTATATCAGATTTTGCTGACGGAATGTGGAGAATACGGCCTAGATTGTGGAGAGAATAAGGGGGTCATTCCTGATCCTGCTCAGCTTCAGCCACAATCCAGTCGCGAAATACTTGGAGCGATGGATTGTTTAGAGCCCCACGCGGATAAAAGAGGAAGTAGCCGTAATTGGTTAATTCAATGGGGGAAATTTGGAAGAGCTTCCCATCAGTGATTTCAGGAGCAATGAGGGTATCATTTAGGGCAATACCCTGCCCATCAATGACCGCTTGCACCCGCACATTTGGGTCGGGAATGATGGGGGAATGCTGTTTGGGCCGATAGGGGACTCTAGCCACCTTGTGCCAATCTTGCCAGACATCACTGTCCTCACGGTCGTGGAGAAGCGTGATTTTTGGCAAAGCCTCTCGCAAACCAACGTCCTGAACCAGATTAGCAATTGATGCCCCAGCGGTAGGGACAACAGGTTTCAAAAAAAGTAGCTCAGTATACATCTCGGGCCAATCAGCCTTGCCCCACCGAATCATTAGATCAATATTCTCTGTACGTAGATTCGTGAAGGTAACCACAGGTTGAAGTCTAAGTTTGATATCAGGGTAAGCGGTGATAAAGGTCATTAGCCGGGGAGATAGCCAGCGTGAAGCAAAGTAGGTAGTGGTGCCAATAGTGATATACGTTGGATCGGCCTCTCGTAAGTATGCAATCTGTTGTTCAATGTCCTGAAAAGCCAATTGGGCGGTATGCCAAAGCGTTTTGCCCTTTTCGGTTAAAACAATCCCGCTAGGGTGGCGCACAAACACCTCAAAGCCAAGCTCCTGCTCCAACTGCTTGATTTGATAGCTGATCGCCCCCTTGGTTAGGTTCAGTTCATCACCTGCCGCAGTAAAGCTGACGTGGTGAGCGACCGAGGTGAAGAGCCATAGGGCATTGTATAATCTGAAGTCCATAATATGTTTAAAAAATTTAAACGAGTGTTCAAATCATTTCGCTTGAATTTGGCTAAAAGCTGAATGATAATAGCCTTTAATTAGGCTATAGTATACAAAACTATCGTGCCGATAGGCAAAACATTTTATAGCTTGATCAATTATTTTGATCGTAGAGGACAATGATGTCAGATTTTAAAACACCTGATCGAAGTAATACAACCACCAGCTCCCGACGGCGCACCAGTAACAAACGAGCCGTTCGACTGGAGAGCCGTGATAATTACACGCTGCTCAAAACGGCATCAAAAACGATTACCCGGAACATTCCCGTGTATGACCTCTTGGATGAGGCTAGTTTGCTGGCCTTGGAGCAACAGGCCGATTGGATTTTAGAGGAGGTTGGCGTCGAATTCTCCGACGATGATGAGGCCATCGATCTTTTTCGATCCGCAGGAGCTTCTGTTGATGGTCGCCGGGTGCGCTTTGAGCCAGGGTTGGCCCGTGCCTTGTGCCGTACAGCCCCCAGCCAGTTTCAGATGCACGGTCGTGATCCCCGGCACACCATCACTATTGGTGGGAATCACGTGGTTTTTACCCCCGCTTACGGTCCCCCCTTTGTGTCCGATTTGGAAGGCGGGCGGCGTTATGCCACCCTTGAAGATTTTCAGAACTTTGTGAAGCTGGCTTACGTTACCCCTTGGCTTCATCATTCAGGGGGGACGGTTTGTGAACCCGTTGATATTCCGGTAAACAAGCGACACCTTGATATGGTGTATGCCCATCTGCGGTACTCAACCAAACCCTTTATGGGCGCGGTCACGGCGCCAGAGCGAGCTGAGGACTCGATTGAGATGGCCCGCATTGTCTTTGGGGCAGCTTTTTTGGAGGAGCATTGTGTCATTCAGGGTAACATCAATGTCAACTCTCCCCTCGTGTTTGATGGCGTGATGACGGGTGCGCTCAAAGCTTACGCTCGGGCCAATCAAGGGATTGTGCTTTCGCCCTTTATTCTCGGCGGGGCGATGGGCCCCGTTACTCAGGCGGCCTTGATTGCCCAATCTCACGCTGAGGCAATGGTCGGTATTGCCCTCGGGCAGTTGGTCCGACCCGGTTCCCCCGTGGTCTATGGCAACTTTCTCAATAACCTCAACCTAAAAACTGGCGCACCCACCTTTGGCACCCCCGAAGCCAATCTGTCGGCCTTAGCCATTGGGCAACTATGCCGTCGGCTCAACCTGCCGCTACGTTGTGGCGGACAGTTGACCGCCTCGAAGGTGGCCGATGGTCAAGCAATGCAAGAGTCCTCGGACAGTATGATGGCGGGCTTGTTGGCCGGGGCCAATTACATTCTGCATGCGGCAGGCTGGCTGGAAGGTGGCTTGGTGATGAGCTATGAGAAATTTGTGATGGATCTTGATCACTGTGGGATGATGGTTCAGATGTTGAATGGGCTGACTATCGATGAGAATACTTTGGGGAAAGAGGCCTTCCGTCAAGCTGGTCCCGGCGACAATTTTCTCAGCACCTCACACACCTTAACCAATTTCGAGACAGCGAACTATATGTCTGATTTAGCCGATACAAACTCGTTTGAACAGTGGTCAGATGACGGCCAAGAGGATATGCAGCAGCGGGCCAATCGCCGCTGGAAGCAGATTCTGGCCCATTACGAACAGCCACCGATGGATCCGGCTATTGATCAAGCTTTGTTGGATTTTATTGCCGATAAAAAGAACACAATGCCAGATCGGTGGTATTAGGTCGTCGTACCTTAGTTAGAAATAATCTTTTTCAACGATCAATACCTTACAAACAAATCTATGGAGAAAACTAATGACTGAATCAACCCGAGAATCTGCATTGGCCTCGCGCCATCGTGCGTTAGGCTCTGATCTTGAAGATTGGAATGGAATGGGGACGGCGTGGAGCTATAGCACCGACCCCAATGATGAACACGACGCGGTACGAGAGGCGGTGGGTCTTTTTGATATGACCCCGTTGAAGAAGGTTTATCTGCGAGGAGCGGATGCAGCTAAGGTGGCTGACCACGTTATCACTCGTGATATGAGTAAGATTTATCCCGGTAAATCGGCCTATGGGGCGATTTTGACCGAGCAGGGTACGGTTTGTGATGATGCCATTTTGGCGAGTAACGGCGATGACGAGTGGCTGCTCTGCCACGGCTCGGGCGAGAGTATGGAACGGCTTCAGGAGTCGGCGGCGGGCTTGAATGTTGATCTCGAATTTGATGATGATCTGCACAACATCTCTGTGCAAGGCCCAAAAGCGCTGGAGCTGCTTAAGGCCCATACCCCGCTCGACTTGGCGGCAATGGCCTACTTCCATCACGCCGAAACAGACCTCTTCGGCCACAAATGCCGTATTTCTCGTACCGGCTACTCTGGTGAACGGGGCTATGAAATCTTTGTCGATCGTGCCGCTGCGGGTGATGTGTGGGACAATCTTTTGGGACACGGTGAGTCTTTGGACGTGATGCCCTGTTCATTCACCGCACTCGATAAAGTGCGCATCGAAGCGGCCTTGCTCTTCTTTGGCTACGATATGACCAATGAGCATACCCCATGGGAAGTCGGCTTGGGCTTTACGGTCAGTCGGCAAAAGGGTGATTTTCGAGGCAAAGAGGCTCTGTTTGCCGCCGAAGGAAAAGAGCGATTTCTTGGGGCAGGCATCGTGGTCAATCACAGCGATATGTTGGCTGGTGGCGAAAGTCTCCTGCTCAATGATGAAGAAGTCGGGGTGGTCAACAGCCCTTGCTGGTCCCATCGGCTGAATAAATCATTGGCCTTGGTCCATCTCCGCCCCGACGCTGCAACACCCGGCACGGTTTTAAATGTGGTGGGTGATGATTTGGCGGTTACGGCAGTTGTGAATGAGATTCCATTTTATGATCCAGCAAAGAGCCGAGTTCGGTCATAGTTTTTGAGATAAAATAGGAATCCAAAAGTACGCTTTTGGATTCCTATTGTGAGAGATCATTTTGAATGGATTGAGATGAATTTCTGCTAAGCGCTACAAATTACGGGCCACCACAAAAATCTGCTTACAAATCAGTTCTTCTTCGTTGTAATCGCCTAGCTGACTGCGCAACTCAGGTGTCAATTTTGCTTGTGCGACCTCATCAACTTCAGTTTCCCACTGCTCAATCATAAAATATTGCCCAATGGCGGTCCGGAATTGGCTGGCAAGCCATTGGTTGAGGATGACATGGTCGGAAGCAACACCATTCAACAGGTGTGCCCAGGGTGCGGCGTTTTCTGAGATGAAGCCGCCGTCCAGACTGACGTAGGGCTTGATTGTGGTGACGAACACCCCCTTTGACTTCAAGACTCGGCTGGCCTCGGCGAGAAGCCCGTTGACATCGGGGGCGTGCTGTAAATGATTGTGGCAGACAATCGCATCAAAGTGGGAGTCGGTGTAGCCGAGACGGGTTAAGTCAGCCAGCTCAATCTTGGCCTTTTTCCAATTAAGTTTTAAACCGTTGGTCTGTTGCCCCAATTGATCGTAGTAGGGCTGGGTGGCGCTTTTCCAGGCTTTGCTGTATTTCCCTTTGCCCAGGCGCTGTTTGATGCTGTTTGGAGCAAGGTAGTCGGGGGGAATGTCCAAATCGACACCTGTGACCTTGTAACCCGCTGAATTCAAGAGCAGGGTTTGAGCGGCCAATGGTCCACAGCCTAAATCCAAAACCTCGGCCTTTTTTGTGTCACCAAGCTGCTTCTGCAAGATGCTTCGGCTGCGTTCAAATCGCTGGACGTCAGCGCTGGCTTGGGCGGCGGATGTGGGCAAGTGCGTGTAGTTCGGCGGGTTGTCAAAAATGGTGTTGACTACGCTTGGTAAATCAGGATGGCCAAAATCCCTGAGCATCTGCTTGACGGCTGGGTCTGGGCAGTCAGCAATCCACTGGATGACGGCAGGGACGGCTTTGACCTCCTTAGCCACCTCGGTCAGCTTCTCCATATCCTCACTGGACAAACTGGCTTGTCCGCCACTTTTCACCTTGAGGTAGCCCAAACCTTCATTTGTTTCAAAACAGGTGGCGTACCACGTAGCGATGAAGAGATGCCATGGATGCATCATCGGCGAGGGATTGTCAGCGGTTTCGCGACATAACTCGGCCAGCCAGACGCCAACCTCGGGCCGTTTTGCTTTGGGGATGAGATGGGTTAGCACCTTTTGCATTTTGTAGGCCACCGGGATGTTCTTGTAGGTACTGAAGAAGGTGCTGAAGCGTTCATCTTTGGCGTTGGCAATCCAATTTGCCAACTGCACGTGGGCCAGCAAGTCATCCACCCCATCGGTGATGATCTCGCTGAGATGATCGGCCAGCGTGGCCTCGCCCATATTAAACCATTGTAGATAGGGCCAAGCTGCGTCGATATCAAACTCAGCCGCCAGCCACAGCAAGGCCACAACCCGCCAGTGCATATGATCGGTTGTGGTCAGATGCCCACTATTTTGGATAAGCTGGTGCAACCATTCGCCTGTGACCACATCAGGTGAATTGTGCAATAAATGTTTGAGTTGTTGGTCAATGTTGTCTGGAACTGTATCAATCGCCGGGAGATCGGCTGTCATTATTTGCATCATAAATCAAAATTACCTGTAAAAGATGAACCAGCGGTAATGTCATTTCGAGAAGCATGGCGCTGAGGAATCTTTAGGCTCGTTGCTTTTTCAAACCCCAATAAAAAGATTTCTCGCTCATTTTTCGCTCGAAATGATACCCACATCAATATTTGGACAATACCTTGACAAAAAGTTACTTTGTCAAAGCCGTCCTATGATAAAAGCAAATGCGGGAGAAATCAAATTTTGGGGATAAGGTGCGGCAATTCAGAAGATTGTTATGAGCAAAGATTAGAGGGTCCTGATTATCCCAACCTTCCAGCCTTCCAATCTTCCAAATCTTTTAAGCCTCATACACCACCCCCCCATCAAAAATCGTGGCAGTAATCTCTGTCTGCCCAATTTCGTTGGCTGGAATCTCGAACAGGTCACGGGAGAGAACGATCATATCGGCCCATTTGCTTGGAGTGATGGAGCCTTGCACGGATTGCTTGCCTGCGAGATAGGCGGGACCAAGGGTGTAGGCTTCGAGGGCTTCGGTCAGGGTCAGGCGTTGGGCGGGGTACCAACCACCCTCCGGTTGACCCTGCATATCCTGCCGAGTGACCGCTGCCTGAATGCCGACCAGCGGGCTGAGTGGGGCAACGGGCGCATCCGAGCCAAAGGCCAATCGCACGCCTCGATCGAGTAGGGTGCGGAAACAGTAGGTGGTCTCATTGCGTGCGGCCCCCCATAGCTTATCGGCGGGGGACCAGTCGCTGGCGAGGTGGATGGGTTGCATCGAGGCCACGAGCTTGTGCTCGGCCATTCGGGCGATGTCATCGGAGTGAATGCCTTGCACGTGCTCGATGCGATGCGGTAGCCAGCCGCTATTCTCGCTGAGGTCGGGCGGGAATTCGGTCATAATGTTCGCCACCTCACGCACCGCCCCATCACCGATGGCGTGGACGGAGTAGGAGAAGCCTGCCTGATGGGCCTGTGCTGCCCAGTCGGCCAGTGTTTCCACCGAGTTGACCAGCAACCCTCGATTGTCCGGCTCGCCTTCGTATGGTTCCAACAAGTAGGCCGTGCGGGAGCCGAGTGTGCCATCGGCAAAGGCCTTGATGTGTCCCAGCCACAGCCGATCATCGCCAAAGCCGGGTTTCAAGCCAAGGGTTTTTATTTCTGGGAGGAAGTTTGCGGCCAGATTAAAGTGTACGCGCAAGTCAAGCTGATCTTGTTGGCGAAGATGTTGCCAGAAACGAAGGTTTTTCCGACCATCCCGTTCCACCCGCTGATCGTGGATACCTGTCAATCCGAGCCGATGGGCATCCTTGATCGCCTCGCCCAACCATCTTTGCAAGGTGTCATCATCGGGCCGGGGGATGTGCTTCGATACCAGGCGCATCGCGTTCCACTCGCGCAGAATACCTGTGGGCTGGCCCGCTTCATTCCGCTCAATGCGACTTTCGGGGGGATCAGGTGTCTCGGCGGTGATATTGGCTCGCCGCATCGCCTCGCTGTTGAGCCACCAACTGTGCATATCCATTCGGGCTAGGAAAACGGGCGTGTTCGGCGCAATCTCATCCAGAAAGGCTGCGGTCGGCGCTTGATCCCACAGATGCTCATCCCAGCCCGCTCCTTGCACCCAGCCGCCCGGCGGTGTCTCAGCCACGGCTTGCTCAACTCGTCGTCGTACCTCAGCCAAATCGGTCACCCCAAACAGCTCCACCTGATGTTGCCGAATGGCATACTGCAAAAAATGGACGTGAGCATCAATCAAGCCGGGCAGTACCAATTGCCCCTCCGCATCATACACAATCATCTTCCGTGTCCGCTGTGGCACAATCTCCTCATTCGAGCCGACCTGCACAATCCGGCCCTGCCGACACGCCACCGCCTCTGCCCACGGTTGGGCCGGATCGAGGGTGAATATTTTTGCGTTGTATAAGATAAAGTCGATGGACATTTGGGTTTCCTTATTGGGAGCGGATTTAGGAGGGGAATTTTAACAAATTACGTAATTCAAACTGCGCTTCCTCAATTTCATGCTTTAGCTTTTCAATTTGAGTTAAAATATGAGGGGGGGTGTACATCCCTATTTCAGCCTCTTGTAACTTGAGTTTTTGTAATTGATTCTTTTTTCTCTTTATGATCTCTCGGATGTCGGCTGCTTCTGGATGGTTTGTATCCTCAATTTGTTCCCCGATATTATCCAATAAGCTCCTAACCCAAACATCTTCATAGCTATTGTAACACTCAATCGTATCCTTCCTTTTACGGAGCCGCTCCTGTAGCTCCTCAAATTTATAAAAGTGAGGGGTTTGACTGTCCTTACACTTCGAACAGTTGCACGGCACCAATTTATTATATTTGAGACGTGGGAATGAGGCGTGGATATTATCAAGTTGAAACATAATCGCAGACAGAAAATCTCTTGGATGTGATCCGATAACTCGAATAGTGATCTTCCGTTGATTATAATCCTCAATGACTTCTGCGCGGGTGTCCTTTTTAGTTAAGACGACACCAGTTTGCCATACATTGGCTTGGTCCTCAATGCTATTGTGCATCATAACGATGAAACGAGTAATAATCCCTTTCGGCATAAAGTCATAACTGTATTGTAATAACAAATTGTTGGCTTTGTCCCACTCATAATCTGGTTTTACTTTGGTGAGTAGGTGGGGGGCTATAAACCAGTCAGGTTGATTGGGCAGGGAGTAGCACAACTTGAACTTTGTCATCAGTTGCAACAACTCAGCCTGTTTTGCAACATATTTTTCGTCTGCCCATATTTGCGTTAAGTCATTCCAACTAAAGCGACCAAAATTCTCTCGAACTTGTCTATTATCCAAAACTCGATAAACGGCATCTGTGCCCCATGTGGGTTTGAGAATGACGGTCTGCTTTAAGAGGATATCTTCTTGGAAGTGCAGGCAAATCCCTAAATCGTGCAAATAGCCACTAAGTTGCATTTTGTCTTGATCGCGGTCTATGCCATTGTCAGCACAAATCCTCAGATAATCTGTCAGGCTGATATAGTTCTGGTCACTCACTTCAAGGGCTTCTCGAACATTCAGCCAGGTTCTGGGGATTTGATCCCCTACGTGGGGTAAGGTGTTAAAATGATGCTTGAGTTCTTGTAGTATATCATCCATGCCGCCTGGTGTTTTTAGATTAGTAGCAAAATTCTCTTTGAGATTCTCAAATTGACCGCGTAATTCTCGGAGATTAAGCTGAACTAAGCGATCATCTTTTTCATTTTGGACAATTAATAGGGGGCTATTGTCACTAAGAAGTTCAACCACATTGAGCCAGTAAGAGAGATCGGTGTGTTCTTTACGATTATCGATCACTAAGACATAGAGTGAGCGTTTGGTGAGAAAAAATTGGTGGGTTGTATGGTAAATCTCCTGTCCACCAAAATCCCATATATTGACTTGAAAGTCTCGCTCATCTGTAAGCGGAAAGTGCCAAGAGATAATATCAATGCCTTCTGTCGAAGGGTGATAGTTAGGTAAGGCGTAGTTTGGATCCTTAATTTTATTGGCTAATGTAGTTTTACCGGCACCGCCTTCACCTACAATTAAAAGTTTGGCTTCAAAGAGATAGTCAACACCTTCTTGTTCCAATTGCTGGAGATATTGTATGATTGCTTCAATCCCTTTGTTAACAATTTCAGGAGGTGGACTCTCTAAAGTATCATCATCGAGAGATAGATAAGTTGTCAACTACCCAAAATTAGGACCAATGAAAAAGAGACTGTGAGTTAACATAACGACAATAGAATTGATAAGGAGTCAGACCATCCAGAGCATCGTGGGGACGATGACAATTGTAGTCATCGATCCAAGTCTCAGTGATAGATCGAACCTCATCAAGTGAGCTGAATAAGTACATATCCAAGACATCCTCGCGATAGGTGCGATTAAAGCGTTCAATGTAAGCATTCTGAGCTGGCTTGCCAGGTTGGATAAAAGCCACCTCAACGTGATGATGTTCAGCCCAATCGGCCAGTTTGCCAGAGATAAATTCCGGGCCATTGTCACTACGGAGCCGCTGGGGTAGACCTCGCCAATCAGCAATCTGCTGTAAAGTGCGCAGGACCCGTTGGGTGGGCAGTGAGGTGTCAATCTCGATCCAGAGTGCTTCCCGATTGAAATCATCGATCACATTGAAGGTGCGAAATCGTCGCCCCGAACTTAAAGCGTCACTCATAAAGTCCATTGACCAACAAACGTTGGGTTTGGCTGGAAGATCGAGAACCTGATTACTCCGGCTGGGTAAGCGTTTTTTTGGTTTGATCCGTAAATTCAGCTCTAACTGGCAGTAAACGCGGTACACCCGCTTGTGGTTCCATTCATAGCCCTGCCCACGCAGCCAGTGATACATCTTCCAGAACCCCCAGCGACGATGTCGATCGGCTAGCTGCTTGAGAACTTCAATCACAGGCTGATCATCCGGTCGTTGGGCTTGATAGCGATATACACTTCGGCTCAGTGACAGTACCCGACAAGCACGACGTTCACTCAAGCCATACCGCTGTTGGGCGTACTGCACCCACGGTCGTCGTTGTTCAGGGCTCGTTAGTTTTTTTCAACGATGTCCTTTAACACCTGATATTCTAGACTGAGTTCGGCATACATCTGTTTCAACCGACGATTTTCTGCTTCAAGTTCTTTGAGCCGTTTGACTTGCGATTGTTCCAGTCCCCCATATTTCGACTTCCATTTGTAATACGTGCTTTTGCCAATCCCGTAGCGACGGCACAACTCTTCTACCCCTTGACCCGTCTCTGCTTCTTTCAGGATTTTGATGATTTGATTTTCACTGTACCTGCTTTTTTTCATCCGAGCTCTCCTTATTTTTTTAGTATAGAAGAGTCTACTTTTATCTGGTACTATTTTACGGGAAGTTTACCAAAACAAAAGACCCTCTGTTAACTTCTTGATAGACAGAGGGTCTTTTCATATATAGATATCTTACAGCTTTAACTTATGGATTTATCCCTCTAGCCAGCAGTCTGATAAACGATTTCGCCTTCCCCTATGGAGAAATCAAACCCTCTATCATTATTATCATTTGTTAAGAAACGACCATCAGGAGTAGTTCCTTGCAAAGTATAATCACCAGGGTCAAGTTCTAAAGTGACTATGGTGTAGGGCTCATCAGGCCCTCGACCAGGTGATATAATAAAGTGAGGCCCAACATCAATATTAATCTGAATATCAGTGTAGTTGACGTACACAAGTAAGCCTTTCCCCTCAGGCACTTCAAACTCAGGGAAGCCAGGATCATTAGCAGCAGCCTCCTGAATAGCTATAATAGATTCTTCTATTTGATCTCGATCTTCCGCCTCTGGATTAAGCTCTAAATATTTCTGCAAACTCGCAACACCTTCATCATAATCGCCGTTAAAGGCATAAGCATATCCTAAATAGGCGAATGTAAATGGGAATTCAGGGTCAAGTGCGGCGGCCTGCTCAAATGAATCGATCGCACCCGGCCAATCTTCTGCCTCATATTGGGCAATACCTTGTTCTAGAAATTCAAAAGCTGCATCAGAATTATCAGGTGTGGCTGTGGGGGCAGATGTTGCGGTCGCAGCCGGTGTTGGTATCTCGGTCGGAGGGGCCTCGGTTGGTGTCTCTGTCGGCTCTGGGGTATCTGTAGGTTCCAGGGTCGGTGTATCGGTCGGCTCCGGTGTATCGGTCGGCTCTGGCGTTGGTGTATCGGTCGGCTCCGGTGTATCAGTCGGCTCTGGCGTTGGGGTGTCCGTCGGCTCTGGCGTATCGGTCGGTACTGGCGTATCCGTCGGTTTGGCCTCTTCCGTTGCTGTTGCCGCTGCTTGGACTGTCGCCTCAACATCTGGGGTTGGTGTTCCCGCACAGGCGGTAAGTACGCCCATTGCCACCACAATCAACAAGACTTCCAATTTCAAATAGGTATAACTGATGGTTCGCATTTGTCTCCTCAAATAAGAATTTTTTTCTACCAAATTTAAAGTACACCCAATGTGCATCTCTTTTGAGAATACCCCATTATGGTGTTAATGATCAGGCAGACTCAGTCTATCTTATTTTGCTTGACTCTACCTGTCTCCACACTGAGTATCGGCTGAGATTTTCTGGGACCCTATTAAATTTGCGGTCAAGTTGTTAAGTAGAATAAGATTATACCATAAATACTACCAAATTTTCGTACTTATTGTTAAATTTTCTAAACAAAAAAGGGCAACCTTTGAGTTACCCTTATAATACTATATTCTAAATGTTGTCGTCTATCTTACCTACATTCGCTCTGGTGTGCTCATCCCCATCAAACGAAGGGTGTTAGCCAAGGTGATTTTAGCAGCGTTCACCAGCTTGAGCCGAGCTGCAGTCAACTCTGGTTCTTCGGGCAGGATTACTTTGCAGTCCCGATAGAAGTTGTTGAAAGCCGAAGCCACCTCTTGGGCATAATAAGTTAGGCTATGTGGCGCTAGACTTATCGCGGCATAGGTCACAACCTCAGATAAGCGAAGCATTTGGCGAATGAGTTCAAGCTCCGAGGGGTGGGTCAACAAGGCCACATCACCGCCTTCTACTGACATCCCTTCCTCATTGGCCCGTCGAAAAATACTAGCCGTTCGAGCGTGACTATATTGTACATAATAAACCGGATTCTCATTACTCTCTTTGGTTGCCAAAACCAAATCCAACTCCATTTGGCTGTCCGCGGAGCGGGTCAATAGCATAAATCGGAAGGCGTCCATTCCGATCTCTTCAACAACCTCACGCACCGTCGTAAAATTCCCGGTACGTTTACCCTGACGCACAGGCACCCCATCACGGGTGATGGTTACGAGTTGATAGAGTACAATTTCAACCTTGTCCGGATCAAGGCCCAACGCTTTGGCTGCATATTTTACCCGTTTGATGTGACCGTGATGATCGGCCCCCCACACATAGATGGCCCGTTCAAAGCCACGATCAGCCAACTTATTCCAAACATAGGCGATATCTGAGGCAAAATAAGTGGGGCGACCGTCAGAGCGGACAATGACATTTTCTTTATCGTCCTCATCCTCACTCTTCAGCCAAATCGCACCCTCACGCTCTACCGTCATATCTTGTTCAACCAACCTAGCATAGGCCAAATCATACAATCCGGTATCATACAAACTTTGTTCGGAGAACCATTTATCAAAGTTCACCCCAATCAAGGCTGTATCTTCCTTCAAGCTCTCGATGATTTTTTCAAGCGCGTGTTGCCGCATAAAATCAAGGGTCTCTACCGAGGCAATATCCGCATATTTGTCCCCCACAGCTTCCACCAATTCTTGCCCCATTTCAACGAGATAGTAGCCCTGATACTCCTCTGGGTCCGGCTCATCGCGCCCGAGGGCTTGCAGATATCGTGCATACAAAGCTTTCCCCAAGTTGGTCACCTGAGTACCCACATCATTGATGTAATATTCACGTTGAACAGAGTAGCCCGCCGCCTCAAGAATATTGGCCAACGTATCACCCAGAATGGCATTGCGGCCCGAACCAACGACCAAAGGACCGGTCGGATTAGCACTGATGTATTCGACCTGAATAGATTTACCTTGGCCCAGATCAGCCCGGCCAAAATTGTCGCCCTCGGCTAAAATTGTCTCAACTTGTTGATCCAGCCACGCTTCAGACAGACGAATATTGATAAAGCCTGGTCCCGCAATCGAAGTTTCGCCAATCATCGGGTCCTGTCCTAACTCGGCCACAATCTGCTCAGCCACCGCTCGGGGGTTAAATTTCTTCTCCGTGCCAAAAAGTTTCTTTAACGATAACGCTACTGGTGTAGCATAATCACCGTGATTAGGATCTTTTGGCCGCTCAACTACAATTTTTGGTAAATCGAACGTAGGAAATTCACTCTTTTCCTGAGCAGCTAATATAGCCTGGCCGATTAGATCAGCGATCTTGTCTGGAATTAACATTTATAATTCACCTCATCTAGGTTTGGACAGTGTTCCACTGTTTCTGCAAAAGAATCAAGTTTGCAGAAAACAATGTACACTCAAGGTTTGACAGTCGTGTTATGATATAGAAGTTACAAAACTTGTTAGAGTTATGCTATTAGTGCCTGACCAATCATTTTCTTGCCCAATAAGCAAGAAGTTGGGAAAAATGGTGTTTTCCTATTTGGTTCTGGCTCGTCTAGGTTAGGAGATTAGAGGTTGGGAGACTATTTCATTTCAACTCATTAATCTCTAATCTCAAAAAACCAATCTCTTTACTGGAGCAACCAATGATTCGTCGTGACCATTTCTATTATGACGTGCACCAGCTACTCATCAGTTTCAAAGTCATCGTGCCCTTACTCATCATCGGCTCATTTTTAGTGCTGACCGTGAGCTTTGGCTTTGTTTATTTGATGATTATTCTGGTCACCAGTCTCTTTGCCATTCGGGGCTTGATTGGGCGACGCTGCCCACAATGTGATAGCACGTTGAAAGAAGATCGTGCTGAAGTCGAACAAGACAATGCCTTTGTGATGGTTATCACCTGGCGTTGCCCCAAAGATGGTTATGAGGAGCAAGAAAAAACTAAAGGTGATGCTGGTCTTTTTGGCGTAAATTGATCACAAAGCCAGCTCCATTTTGCCACAAAACCATCTAAATGACTATAGGTTTTTTGTCCCGCGCATTATAGAGGGAAAACTTATGGGGGCAAGAACCAGACATTGCCGCTACAAATGGCTTTGGATGAGCGGGTATAGGGCTTTAATCTGGTACAACCAATCGCTGATGCCCGGTCAATTGCACAGTCCCCTGAGCAATCATCCCCATCACAATCTCACGCGTAGCTTCAGGCGTTAGCTGATCATTCAATCGGCCAAAGTTGGAGTGATCACTAAAGGACACCACATCACCCGGTGCTGCAGTTAGCAAATCGATCAGACTCTCCAGGGTGAGCAATCCATCCAAATCCTCAATCGTTTGCAAAATATAGTCACGTGGTGTATGGGTAGTTTCATTTGAAAATGGTGTAGGAACAGGGGAAATCTCTGAGGCTGGTTCCTCTTTCACTATCAATTTAGCTTTATCGTCATCATCATTCAAGCTTGTCTCCATACGTTCCCCGCCCGAAATCATTGCCAACACGGCTTCACCATACTGCTCAAGTTTAGCCGGCCCAACCCCAGCAATCTCTCCCAAATCGGCCAGCGACGTTGGCTGCACTTGGGCAATCGTCTCTAACGCTTTATTGGAAAAAATAATGTACGGTGGCACCTTCTGAATCCGCGCCCGCCCGGTTCGCCACGTCCGCAAGGTTTCAAGTAGGTCTTGATTTACAGGGGAACTAATATCTTCGGGGGCATTTATTTCGCTCCCTCTCTCTTTGGGAGAAGGCTGGGGTGAGGGTCTCTCCTGCGTCGAGGGTCTCTCCTCAGAAGAGGACGCCTCAATCACTATCTCCGTCTGGTCAATCCCAACACCCTGCTCCGGCACTCGTACCTTGGGCCGCCGTCCCCCCGTTGATTGCAGCTTTCCATCCGCAATTAAAGCATCGATCATATCCAGCAAAGCTCGCTGAGAGAGGTCTGGTAAACACCCATACAACGAATGATCAGCAAAGGTTTCTAGCCAAGCTTGCTTTGAGCCACTTAGGAATTGGGCTAATCCCGTGCGGCCCAGCGTGCCCCCTAATTTTGTCACCGCAAGAATAATCAGATCAAGCGGATTTTGGGGTAGCGGCTCATCATTTGCCTCAGGTGCGCCCCCATCTACCTCAATTGGTGGCGATGGCTCAGTCTCACGAGACGGCGAAAGATGATCATTCTGTGGCAAACGCTCCTCGGGATAGGCCGCCAGCACACACTTGATCTCTTCAAATGAAATTGTATCTGGCAGCTTGGCCTTGATTGGGGTCAGCCGTAAGCCACCAACCTGTTCGATCACGACCAAAATCTGGGCCGCGATTTCTGGGGACACGACGTGATGGAGTTCAATCTTTTGATCACCAATCAGACGAGCCAGATGACCATAAATCGTTGTCAGCGTTAACTCCCGCTGCGCAGCAATTTCGGACGGGGCCAACCCTTCTTGAAACAAGGTGAAAGTCTGGGTGACCGTATCTGATCGTTCAGTACGATTTTGCCATTGATCCACCGCATTCCCAACCGGCACCTCGGGCACCCGAACAGGGAGGGCCGCCCGCGCTGCCAAAGCCTGTTCACCTAACGGACTCAGCCCCAACACCGGCAGCTCGCTACCTAGCACCCGCACATATCGCCCTTCGATTAAAGCCAAAATCAAATCGTTGATCTGAACCTGGCTCAAGGTACTCAGCTTCCCATAAAATTTATGACGATCATAGCCAAATTGACGCATCTTTTGAGATTGCGAGCCGCTCAAAAGTTGGGCCAAACGCCCCCGCCCCACGGGCCGATGTTGCAGACTACGAATGGTCTCCAGCACAATCAACGGGAACCACTCCTGCGGGGACACTGCCTTGGGCAGTTGATCGATACTTTGCTCGCCGTGATTATCACAGCAGCGGGGCGAGCTTGGCGGGCTGACATCCCCAAAGTAGTTGAGCAAAAATTGACGACGGCAGGTGGTCAAATGGACATAATCAAGCATCGTTGCCAGCAGGTCATGACGGATCTTCGACCGCTGTTTGATAGCGTGGCTCTGTCGAGTCAAGGCCTCGGCCTCAAGCGGCAAGACCCGCCATTGGCTGTAGCCGTGTTGATCACCCAGATGGATCAGCCCCCCAGCCCGTTCTAGTTCGCTCAACACCACCCGCAATTTCACATCATACAAACCAGTCATCTCTGCCAACTCACGCAAGACAAAATGGACTTCATTATTCATCGCCATTTCATTAAGGCGATGATATACATCGTGCAAGTCGTGGAGTTCAGGTGTGTCATTATTGATCAGCCGCTGCTGTAGCTGCAAATCCTCGGTAGCAAAGAGCAACACACACTCGGCTGGTTGTCCATCGCGCCCAGCGCGGCCCGCCTCCTGGTAGTAGGCCTCGACCGTGGCCGGCATTGCATAATGGATGACCATCCGCACATCAGGCTTGTCAACCCCCATCCCAAAGGCATTGGTCGCGACGACCACCTTGAGCCGATCGGCCATAAAGTCCGTTTGAACCTGATGCCGCTGATGTCGATCCAAGCCCCCGTGGTAAGCCCCCGTGGGAATACCCAACACATCATTGATAAATTGGGCCACTTCCTCGGTTGAGCGTCGGGTTCCGGCATAGATGATAGCGCTCCCGTGCAGCGCCTTACCCTCACCTTGGCTCAACAAGGCTTGAATGGTTTGTAGCTTGGTTCGGGCATCACTGGTAAAATTGACCCGAAAGGTCAAGTTGGGCCGATTAAAACCGGTGACAATGGTGTGGCATTGTATCGTCCCCAGCGCGGCGATGACATCCTGTTGTACTTGGGGGGTGGCTGTGGCCGTTGTAGCCAGCAAGGTGGGTCGGCCCATTGCCTGCCACGTTGGGCCGATCTGCAGATAGTCGGGGCGAAAATCGTGGCCCCATTGCGAAATACAGTGGGCCTCATCCACTGCCAGCAGACTAATTTTGACATTCGCGAGCGCCTGGGTAAATTGACGGCTGCGCAATCGTTCGGGCGCAACATAGAGCAGTTTGACGTGACCTTCTCGCACCGCTCGCATCCGCTGATGCGCCTCCTGAGCGGGCAGGGTACTGTTGATATAGGTGGCGGGCAAGCCACGCTCTACCAAAGCATCGACCTGATCCTTCATCAAGGCAATCAGTGGCGAAATGACCAAGGTCAGCCCTGGCAGCATCAGGGCGGGGAGTTGATAGGCCAACGATTTTCCAGAGCCGGTCGGCATCACCAGGAGGGTATTTTGCTGTTTCAGCAGGGTGCGAATGGCTGATTCTTGTCCTTCACGAAAGGTGGAAAAGCCAAAATATTTCTCTAAGGCCTCGGTCGGTGTCAAGGTCATTTCACATAATCCAAAGGTTAAGATAAAGCATTATAAATGAATTTCTGATCATTAACAATTGCTTGCTTACCCTTGGCCTACGTGATAAAATTGAGAAAATAAACGATTAGTACTTCTGGATACCCCTATGGCAAACGAGCAACAAGATCGATACACGCTAGAAAAACGATTAGGCGCTGGTGCAATGGGTGAAGTCTGGCTGGCAAGTGACACCTTGCTAGACCGGCCAGTGGCCATCAAATACCTCAAGGCCCACGATGATCCCCGCATCAAAGATATGTTCTTAGATGAAGCCCGGATGCTGGCTCGGCTAAATCATCCCAACATTACCCAAATTTATGATGCAGTATTTGATGACATACACAATCGCTTCCATATTGTGATGGAATTTGTGGAGGGTCAACCGCTGGATGACATTCTTGATAATTGGAATGGCCCCCTGCCCCTCGATATCGTGCTAGATGTGACCATCGGGGTGGTTGAAGCGTTGGCGGATGCTCACACAAAGGGAATTGTTCATCGGGATATCAAACCCTCTAATGTAATGTTACAAAAGGATGGGGTCCAACTCACCGACTTTGGTATTGCTGGACTGGCCTCATTGCTGGCTGAAGGCAGTGACTATATCGTTGGCACCCCAGCCTATATCTCCCCAGAGCAGATTGAAGGCTTGCCGACCGATGGCCGCGCCGATTTGTACTCCTTGGGCATTATGCTGTATGAGATGACCAGTGGGGGGGACCGCCCCTTCAGTTATAAATCCCAAACCAAACTATTTATGGCCCATCTGGAAGAGCCGCCTCCCGATCTGCGCCATTACTCGCCAGATATCCCGTTTGCCTTAGAGCGGGCCATTATGAAGCTGCTGGCCAAACAACCGGAGGATCGTTACGCCACTGCAGATGATCTCCTCAAAGATTTGCGCAGTATTCAAGCCCGACAACAATTTAGCCAGCCCCATCTGCAACTGCTGGCCGCAGACACCTATCCGTTGGTTGGCCGCGACACCGAACTGGAGCAATTAGAAGCCTTGTGGGAAGAGGTACAACGCAAGGCCAAACCCCACCTGCTGATTTTGCAGGGCGAGATGGGCAGCGGCAAAACCCGACTCATCACCGACTTTTTAGGCCAAGTATTGGTCGATCAAGGGTTGGTGGCCCTGGCTGGACGCTGTGATGAGGCCGGGGTACCCTATGCCCCTTTTGCCGAAATTCTGGGCACGGGGCTGCAAGGCAACCAGCTCAATATTTCGCCCAGCCAGACTCAAATTGATGATTTGCTCAAGCAGATGCCCAGCTTGGCCCGTATTCTCAACGTGTCTGACACTCAAGTGGAGACGGCCGCTACTGAGACCCCCACCAAGCCCCAACCCGCCAGTGGTGGTTTGTGGCAAAAGCTGACCGAGCGCGTCCCTGAACAAAATAATCGCCTCTCAGATAGCCAATGGCAATTCTCGAAAACTGTGCTCGATTTGCTCGGCGAGGCCGGACCCATTGCCCTCTTCTTTGAGGATGCCACCTACATCGACGAACCCAGTGTCGGACTGCTGCGCTTTTTGGTGCGGCAGGGGCAGTTGCCCTTGCTATGTATTGCGGCCTGCCGAACCGAACCAAAGGCCACAGCCTGGGCCAACGGCTTTACAGGCTGGGAAAAGACTGTGCTGGAGCTAGGTCCGCTCTCTGCCGAACACACCAAAGGCCACCTTGACGATTTACTAGAGGGCACCGTTTCTGATGAAGTGGCTACCTTAATTTATGAACGCAGCCAGGGCAATCCCTTACAAATTGATGACCTGACCCGCCAGCTTGTCGAGCGGGATGAAATTCAAAAGGATGATCAGGGGGTGTGGCATCGCAGCCAGAAGGAGCAGTTGGCCGACGCCTTTTTGCCCCAATCGGTGCTGGGGGCCTTCCAACGCCGCATTAAACAGCTTGATGACCAAAGTCGGGACGCCCTGGCCTTGGCCGCAATGTTGGAGCCTGGCCCCGAATTTGAGATGATCCAGTGGGGGGTGTTGCTACAACAGGAGTTGCCCGATGTTTCGGTGCAAGATGCGTTGGAGCACGGCCTCAAAAAGCGGTTGATTCGGCTGGTTCGCAATCAGCGCTACACCTTCCATCCCCCGGATGTGAGCCGGGTGTTGATCGCCACCTTCACCGGTACCCGCCGCAAACGCCTGCACCAGGATATTGCGGCGATGTTGGAGAAGATCGATAGCGATCCAATGTTGGTGGCCCACCACTATGAACAGGCTGGGGAGATTGACAAGGCCGCCGACTTTCTGGAGCAGGCCGCCGAGCGTGCTCAGGAAACCGCTGCCGCCAGCGCAGCCCTGACCTACTACAATCGTGCTGTCACCCTGGTCGAGTCCCCGAGCGCCCTGGAGGCAATGGGCGAGCTATACCGGGAGCAGGGAGAGCATGATCAGGCCATTGATGCCTACAATCAAACCTTGGCGATGGTTCGTAAATCTGGGAACAAAGCGCAGGAGGCCCAGATTCTCAACAATCTATCGCTCACCCACTGTCTTAGCGATCAATATGACTTGGCCCAGGAACACGCCGAGCGGGTGCTCAAGCTAGAGAGTGCCTCCGAAGCCAGCCAGGCCATCGCGCAATCCAATTTGGGCTTGATTATGTGGCTCTCTGGTCGTCTGATCGATGCCGAGCATTGGGCCCAGCAAGCCATCAAATTGATTCCGCAGATGGATCGGCAGCAAGAGCTGGCCGAGGCCTATGTCCGGCTGGGTCAGATTTATACCGATGCTGGGAAGTTTAACAAGGCTCGTCTGGCCTTGCAGCAAGCCCTCAAGCTGAGCCGCGAGCTACAGGACGAAACTGGCGAGGCCCACACCCTGAACGCAATGGGGCGGCTGGTGGCCGAGCGCGGTGACTTTGATCAGGGGTTATCCCTGTGTGAGAATGCCTACCAAAAATTTACAAACGAGCGGGTGCGCAGCGGTTTGCTGGCCACCCATATCAATCGGGGTCGGATCTTTCAATATAAAGAGGCGAGCAACAAAGCCCTGGCCGCCCTGAGCCAAGCCTCAATGCTGGTTGATGAGACGGGCGAACACAGCGCCTATGCCTTGGGCGACATCTATCTGATCACCGCCCAGGCCCACCTGCAACAAGGGCAGCTGACCGAAGCCAAAGCAGCCACCGACAAAGCCCTGCGCTTGGTCGAGGCGGCGGGCAATCGAGCCTTGATTGCCCAGGCCCAGGTCACCCTGGCTCAAATTTATACCCAGCAGCAGGACGAAACCGAGGCCGAGGTGATGTATAAAAATGCGATCGATCTCTTTGGTAAGGTGGGCAGCCAACCGGGGCTACTACGGACCCAACACCAGTACGCCCACTTCCTGCTGGCCACCGGTCAAACCGATGGCGGCACCATCTTGCGTGATCGGGTCCAAAAAGAGGCGAGAGACTTGCATTTGTTCTTGCCTAAAGCAGGGGCCTAGACGCGCTTGAAATTTAGCGTGATTGAGGCCCCTTATCTAGTGGCCAGTAGCATCCCCTTCAACGCCAAAGATATGCGGGCCTTGCATCGGCAGGGGGTGCAAGCCATTGTCTCCTTGACCACCCGCTCTTTAATCGGCTTGAGTGATATCACCCCATCCCTGTTCACCAAGCTCGATATCACCTATCTTCACGCCCCGGTGCGAGATCATTATCCCCCGACCCTGCCCCAGGCCCAAGCCATTCTGGCCTTTATTGAGCAAATGAAACAGGCCCGCCGCAAAACCCTGATCCACTGTCACGCGGGCGTGGGCCGAACCGGAACGATTCTCCACGCTTACTTCTTAAACCAAGGCTTCACCTTGTCAGAGGCCGAAGCCAAGGTCAAAGCGCGCCGCATCCAATGCCTGTTGATTTCTAATGAGCAACGAAATTTTTTACGGGATTTTGCTGAAAACAGACATCGATTGGGTTGAGGCCAACACCCGTCTGTAATTGGCCTCCATACGAAATATCAGCTCACCTCATTTCGCCCAATTCTGGAATATCTGCTACGATATTCCCCTCATATCTTTGACTGCTTGAGGAGAAATCAATGGGTTGCGCCATCCTACACGCTTTTAACTGGACTTTTGCTGAAATCACCGACCGGCTGGACGAGATCCAAACGGCAGGTTATACAGCGATTTTGACCTCGCCGATCTCTTATAGCCACGGGGAGGAATGGTGGATGCGGTATCAACCGCTCGATTACCGCCTGATCCACTCGCCCTTGGGAGATAAGCAAGCCTTTGTCACCTTGCTAGAACAGGCCAAATTGCACGACATCGGCATCTATGTCGACATTGTCATCAACCATATGGCTCATCGGGCCGAGGGAGAGTCCCTCTTTTTTCCTGGCGAGGCCGAGTTGGAAAATTATCGCACCGATCCAGCCCTGACGGCCAGTCACCTCTATGGCGATCTGACCAAAAATCAATTTGCGCCTGGTGATTTTAACCCTAAACGGATGATTGAAAATTACAACAGCATCGAGGAGATCCGGAACTATCGGATTCAGGACGAGCGGGTGCCCAATGGGTTACCTGACTTTAAGCTCGTCAGCAAGGTGGCCTGGGAACAAAAGCAATATCTACTGGCCCTGCTAGAGCTGGGGGTGATTGGCTTTCGCATTGATGCGGCCAAGCACGTGCCCACCGCCCATTTGAACGCCATCATCGATGAGGAAATCCTGGCTCAGGCCCACGTCTTTGCCGAGGTGATCCCCAACCAGCGTTATCAAATTATGTCTGAGGTGATCAACGAAACGGAGATCGCCCTCTATGACTTCCCCCTGTTCTACCGCATCCGCAAGTCGTTTGATTGGGGCGAAAGTTTTAAGCAGCTTGAGGCGCTGGAAAACTATCCGCCGATCTCAAAATTTCGGGCCATCACCTTTGTCAACACCCACGACATTCCTAACAATCGGGCGATGAATGGCCATCTCTTTCACAGTATGACCGATGAGATGCTGGCCTACGCCTATATCCTAGGGCGGGATGGGGGCTGTCCGCTCATCTTTACCGACAAGGGCGATAACCAAAACGCGGTCGAGTCCTTTGGTAATCGCTGGCACAATCTCTACAAAGATCCAGCCTTACAAAAAATGCTCCAGTTTCACAATGCCGCCCATGGTCAGCCGATGCGCTTTAGCCTGGTCAACGACGGTCTATTGGTCTGCGAGCGACGTGACACCGGCTTCTTTGCCATCAACAAAACTTCAGACCCACTTGAGGCAGCTGTCAGCTTTGATAGTCTCGATGGCCCCTTCGTCGATCGCTTCACCCAGCAGCGGGTGACCATCCAGAATAGGACCTGCGCCTTGACCGTCCCCCCGCGTGCGGTTTTGATGTTTTTATCGGAGTAGGTTGAACTGAACTGAACAACAATCTATATGAACCACGCCTTTGGTTAGATACGGCCATCACTTGTCTTACTGATCCGGACATAGAAAAGTAAATACGATTCCTTAGTTCCATAAACCATCTTGAAAAGTTTAGAAAGTTACGTCTGGGTCAGTAAACTTCTATTGACTCCCGCCTGCAATTCTGCTTTAATTGAAATAACTATCCATACACTCAATCAAAACACTCCACCCCCTCATATACGCTGAAAAGAAGGTTGAGAAAACTACATCAATGTTATAAAACTCCCTACACTTTTGACGAGGTAAACTATTTATGTCAGATCAAAGTCATATTGAAGAGTTGCTCCGCATTCACGAACGTAGCTTAAAAATTCTAGAAAAGCAGCAGGCAACGATGGCACCTCTCACCCCAGTCCATATTGTAGCGCAAATTGAAGATAAAAAAGCAGAGATTAGAAGATTAAAAATCCAACTACGGGATGAGTTTGGGGTGGATGTTCAGCTTGATGATGAAGTAGCAGACGAGGAACAGCAAACATCAAGTGAGGCTAAACTCAGTACGAACCGTAATCCCAACAAACAAGTTTTCATATCCTACGCCTGGGGTGGCGAGAGCGAAAAGATTGTCGATCAATTGGATGAAGCGTTTCAAGCCAAAGGGGTCACCATTTTACGTGACACCCGCGAGGTGGGTTACAAAGACCGTATCAAACAATTTATGGAACAGATGGGGCAGGGGCAGTGTGTTATCGCGGTCATCAGCAAACAATATTTAGAGTCAAAAAATTGTATGTTTGAGTTAGTGCAAATATCAAAACATGGTCAATTTTATGATCGTATTTTCCCCATTATTCTAAAAGACGCCAACATCTACGATCCGGTGGATCGTATACAATATGTTCAACATTGGGAAGCCAAAGCCAAAAAACTGGATGAAGCTATGAGAACTGTCAGCGCAGCCAATATGCAAGGTTTTCGCGAAGATATCGACCTATACACCGACATCCGCGCCACAATTGCTGAATTGACCGACATTCTTAGGGATATGAACGCCCTGACCCCTGACCTACATCGCGAATCAGACTTTGAAGAACTGTACAACGCCGTGATGGCTAAGCTGGACGGGTAGAAACTAGTTAAAACCAAAGGACAAACAGCGTAATGGATTGGTTAAACCGATTTACAGGAAAAAAAGAACCTAAACCATCACCGCACCCCAACCCCAAGCAAAAACCACCTCCTATATCCTCACAAGACCTCCTCCCCGACCTGCCCAACTACGATCCCGAACCCGCCGACGGGGTGCGCGTGGGCGAAAGTCCCGTACCGGGCCTGACCCTGAAGCGCATTCTGCGCGGGCATACTGGCCAAATTAATCGCATAGCTTGGTCGCCGGACGGCCAGTTCTTGGCTTCAGCGTCTAATGACAAAACAATTCGTCTTTGGAATGTAGACACTGGAAAACCGACAGTTATTCTAACTGGCCACAGCCATAAGGTAAATTGCATTGTATGGTCGACAAATAGCCAAGAGCTTGTATCTGCATCATCTGATGGAACAATTGCATTTTGGGAAACATATACGGGAAAACAAATTATCAAATTGGTTGTCCATAAGTCTTTACCAATAGAGAACGCATGGGAGGCTCAAGACTGGGCAAAAATGGTAATAGGTATAGCTTGGTCACCAGACAGTTCAATTATCGCATATAATACTGACAATAATATTCTCTTAATGAAAGCCACGAGTCAAGAGACTATCCAAACATTGAAGGGGCACAAAAATAGGGTATGGAGCTTGCGATGGTCGCCAAATGGCAAAATTCTCGCCTCTGGATCAACTGATCAGACAATCAAATTGTGGAACCCTAATAATGGAAAGATAATCTGGGATATTAAAGACCTTAAATCCCCCGTAGTTAATGTAGCTTGGGCACCTCAAGGTACATTACTAATCTCAGCATCAAAGGATAGCACTATTCATATCTGGGATATAGTAAAAAAACGGCAGCTAGGTGTTTTGGAAGGTCATAGTAATATTATAACCTCAGTTGGCTTTTCATCTGATGGCCAAGTTATTGCATCGAAGTCGCATGATGGCTCAATACGGTTATGGCGTGGCGATACTTGGGAAATGATAGGTCAATTGTCTGAAACCACAAATGATGAGTGCGTTTTTTATGCAGATCTTGCCTTCCACCCCCACCTCCCCATCCTCGCCTCTCTCGGCGAAAACAACACTGTCATTCGCATTTGGGATCTTGATATGGACACCCTCCTTGGTCAAACCACCACCGACTCCGTCCGTTACACCACCGCCAAACTTGTCTTAGTCGGTGATTCGGGTGTGGGCAAGACCGGCCTAGGCTGGCGACTGGCCCACGGCGAATTCAAGGAACATCCCTCGACCCACGGCCAGCAGTTCTGGGTGGTTGATGAGTTGGGGCAAACCCAGGACGACGGCACCGAGTGTGAGGCGGTGTTGTGGGATTTGGCGGGGCAACCGATTTATCGGCACGGCCACCCCCTCTTTCTAGACAATGTGAATCTGTCGCTGCTCCTGTTTGACCCAACCAAAGGGGTGGAGTCGCTGAACGGGGTGGAGTTCTGGATCAATCAGCTGTCTGGCAAAGACGAGCTACCGCCGTCCGTCCTGGTGGGGGCACGGGTTGACGTGGGAGATTCGATCCTAACTCAAGATGAGGTGGATCAATTTTGCCAACGCTACGGCATCAGTGGGGGCTATATTAGTACCAGTGCCAAAGAGAATGTCAACATTGAAGCGCTGCTGACGCTCCTCAAAGACAACATTCCCTGGGAGAGTATGACCACCACGGTCACGACGGTCACGTTCAAGCGGATCAAGGATTACGTCTTGTCGCTCAAGGAACAGCCTGAGCGGACGAACGTGCTGGTCAGCCCAGCGGAACTGCGGGCAGAGATCGAGACCGCGTGGCAGGCGGGGGCCAGCCCCTTTGACGCCCATTCGACAAGCTCAGGACAGAGTGAGCAGACTGACAAAGAACGGGCCGAGTGGCACTTTACGAACGCTGAGATGATGACAGCCATCGGTCATTTGGAGAATCACGGCTATGTTACCATCCTGCGCACCTCGGCTGGCGAACAAACCATTCTCCTTTCGCCAGACCTGCTGGTCAATTTGGTGTCGTCGATCATCCTGCAGGCCAATCGGCATCCCCGCAATTTGGGGTCCCTCAATGAAACCACGCTGCTGAATGGCGGCTATCCGTTTGCTGAACTTGAAACGCTGTCGGGGGCAGAGCAGGAGACCCTGAGCGATGCGGCCATCTTGCGCTTCGTGGAGCATAACATCTGCTTCCGCGAAACATTGGGGGCGGAAAATCTGCTCATCTTTCCCGGTTTGATCCAGCAAAAACGCCCCCTCTTTGATGATTTCGACACCATCGACGATGTATCCTACATCATTCGGGGCGCGGTCGAAAACGTCTACTCAGCTCTGGTCGTCCTGCTGGGCTATACCCAAACCTTCACCCGGGTCAACCAATGGCAAAATCAGGCCCAGTACGAGATGGGTCCGGGCGAAATTTGCGGGTTCCGCCAGATCGAGGAGCGAGCCGGTGAGACCGAATTCATTCTCTACTATGCTACCACCACGCCCATCTACGCCCGCACCCTGTTCCAGGGCTTGTTCGAAAAATTTCTCTACCAACGTGATGTAGAGGTACGTCGCTACCCGCCAGTCCACTGTGTCAACAAACATCTTCAGGAACGGGCCACAGTTATCAAGCAACTACGCCAGCGTAAGGATTTCATCTTTTGCTCTGATTGTGGCGAAAAAGTGATGTTGCCCAAAATAGATGAGCCTCAGGCGTTAGGCGAACGTAATCGTCAGTCAGTGGCCCGCGCCGAGCATCTAGCCCAGCTACGCCGCAAATATGAGATGCACCTCTCCAATGTGAAGAGCTTCCGGCGCGACCGTGCTGCGCCACGCTGCTGGGTCAGTCACCTGCCCGCCCAAGCGTCTTGGGTCGCGAGCCTGATCGATGATCTACACAACGCTGGGGTTCATGTTATTGATAATCCGGCGCAGGTTGAGGCTGACGACTTTATCCTCCTGGCCGCGACCTCGGCCTATAAACAAGCGTGGCAACGACGTGATCTAGTCATCGCCACCGACATCACTTTGGCTAAACCCCGTCTCAAACAAACCCGACGACGGTCAACCATCATCCCCTTGCTTCTAGAGCACGATACGGGCACGGCCCAACCTCAAGATTTCCGTGGGGTTCAGCCCGGTGATTTCCGAGACCCTGCGCGTCATGTTTTGACCCTCTATGATTTGGTGCTGACCCTCTATGCCATTCCCTTCAATCATCCGGCCTTTGCGCCACTGCGTCAGGATTTGCGCCGACAGTGGCACGATACGCTGGCGGGATTGCAGGAAATCAGGCCAGAGATTTTTATCTCCTACGCGGCTGGGGCTGAGAGTGAAGCCTTGGCTGATGCAGTAGATCAAGCCTTCCAAGATCAGGGGGTGCTTATTGTGCGTGACACGCGTGATTTGGGCTTCAAAGGAAGCATCAAAGCCTTTATGGAACAGATTGGAACTGGTCAATGTGTGATTCTGATTATTAACGAAGCCTATCTCAAATCCGCCAACGGCTGTTATGAGTTGGTCCACATCGCCAGGAACGGTGATTTTTATGATCGTATCTTCCCGATTATCATGCCAGATACCAAGATCACAGATGCGGTTGAGCGGGTGCGGTATGTGAAACATTGGGAAGATAAGCGAGATGAATTAGATCATCTGATGAAAAGTGTCTCTACGGCAAATATGGAAGGCTTTCGGGATGATATTGATCTCTACACCGATATCCGCGCGTTGTTACCAGACTTAATGAATATTCTTCGCAGGATGAACACACTTACCCCTGATATTCACCTGCAATCTGATTTCACGGAGCTATGCACTGCGGTAATGACAAGATTAGACAATGAGGCAGCCCAATGACGCTATTTGTTTTTGAAAAAATGGATAAAGCGCGGGAGCGCAAGGTGTTCCGTTTGTTTGGCGTGGATTATTATGCAACGCCGCTGGCCTGGCTCTACCCATTCTTACTGATTGGGATCGGGGTTGGTTTGGCATTTTTCTTTGCCCCAACCGCACAGCTAGTGGGGCGGCTGCTGTACGGGCTGGCTTATGCGGGGTTGATCTTTATTTCGGGCTATCTGCACAACTTTGGCCATATCTTTAGCAGTTGGTCGGTGGGCGCTCCGATGGATTCGACGCTCCTGACATCGGTGGTCGAGCTGACCCGTTATGAGGATAAGGAAGAACAACCCAGCCGAGTTCATATTGGACGGGCCATTGGTGGACCCGCAGCCAATCTGTTGGTGTGGGCGTTGGTGTGGGGTTTGGGTCAAATGGTGGGGCCAAATCACTTGCTGACCTTCTTTGCCAACACCAATTTGGTGATTGGCCTGCTGACTCTCTTGCCGATTCCCTCGGTGGATGGCTATACAATTTTGCAAGCACTGTTGAATTGGACCCGCTAGGGGCGATTCGTGCAGATTTCGGATCAAAGGCTCAAACTGGCCGCTAAGGGTGATTTGCCAGCGGTGCAGGCGCTGCTGGCTACGGAACCCGCCCTACTCAATGCCCGCAGTGGGGGCCATCGCCGCACGCTGTTGTGGGAGGCGGCCCGGATGGGGCGGATGGCGGTAGTTACGTTTCTGATCGAAGCGGGAGCCGATCCTAATCTGGCCGGACGGTATCGACACGAGACAATTGTCTTGGTCAAGCCTTATTGTATTGCCCTGCTAAAGAAGCGGACCGAAATTGCCGGGTATCTCCTTGACCACGGCACCCTCATCAACGGCTACACCGCCACCTTCTTGGGTCAATTAGCCACGCTCAAGCAACACCTGAGCAGCGACCCATCCCTAATCCATCAGCCCCACCCCGATGACGAGGTGCACGCCTCAACCCTGCTCCACTATGCGCTGGCAGGCGGCCAATACGAAACAGCGAAATATCTGATTGAACGCGAGGCAGACGTGGTCACGGCTGCGCCGTTGTTGTTTGATATCGTATGTCGTCGCGGTCGAATGGATCTGGTCACCCTGCTGGTCAACAATGGGGCAGTGCCTAGCCAAGCAAATGCCTTCTCGGTGCTACGCAGCAATGATGGGGCAATGATGGATTTTTTCTTTAGCCATGGCTGTCTGATCGAAGGCGTCCTGACCTACGCCTGCCGGGGGGACAAGGGCGAACATTCCGTGTGGATCGAAATGCTTATCAAATACGGGGCTGATGTTGAGGAGACCGATGATAAAGGCCGTACCGCTTTACACAATGCGGCTCGAGCAGGCTTTACGCAGGTAATTGAGGTGCTGATCGCCGCTGGGGCGGAGGTGAACGCCCGAATGCCAAATGGGGAAACGCCGTTGGCGTTAGCCATTAAAAAGAAGCATCAGGCGGCAGTGGTCTTGCTGAAGCAGTATGGGGGGCGGGTTTGAGGCTCGCTGAAACAATATCTTGAAAGCGCGGCCAAAATGAATGCTCCGCCTCCGTCAGGGCAGCCTGGGTCTCTGGACTAAATGTCTCGCCAAAGCCAAAGTCGTGACCGGGCACGGTGATTTGCCAGGCGAGTGGAATGCACTGGTACAGGTGGGCCGTGTAGAGAAGTAGCGTGGCTGGGGTCAGATGGTGGCCGGTGCTGGGACTACCATTGTCGGCCGCCAGCGGTTCAATTCTTACCTGCGGGGCCACCTCGGAGGGCGCAACGACTCGGGTATCAACAAAAAAGACAGCCATCACCCCTGGATCAGCCAGATCGGCGGCTAACTCTGGCGTCAGTTGCTGACAGGCCAGATAGTGCACGGGGTGATGTTGCTGGCGAAGCTGTTGGGTTAAATGGTGGGCCAGCCACACGCCTGCGCCATCGTCGCGGCGCAGGCTGTTGCCATACCCGATGATCAAAATCATCGTCTCGGTCTCAATCACGGATTTTCTCATCAACCACCTGACCATCCGGGCCGATCAGTTGTACGTGTAGCGGCATCTGCCCCACGGCGTGGGTGGAGCAACTGAGACAGGGATCAAACACCCGGATGCCGTGCTCAATTCGATTCAAAATACCTTGTCCCAATTTACCGTTGGTCACATAACCTTGGGCAATCTGTTTGACCGTTTGGTTCATCGCCAGATTGTTCTGGCCAGTAGCAATAATCAAATTGACCTGCTCCAAAATCCCATTACTATCCACGTGGTACTCGTGGAAAAGGGTGCCTCGAGGGGCTTCGCTCACCCCCACGCCAACCCGATGGTTAACGCTGGCCTGGCTGCGAATGTGATCGCTCGTCAGGGCCGGGTCTTCTAACACTTCCTCGATGCGTTCTAAACAGAAAAGAATTTCAATGAGTCGGGCATAGTGATAGTGGAAGCTGCTGGTCACCAGACGACCGTGCTCACCCAGCCGCCGAAATTGACGGAGCTCCCGGTCAGCCCGGGGGGTGCCCGCAAAGTCACAGATATTGAGCCGAGCCAGCGGACCAACCCGATACATTCCGGCCCCGTTCTCATAGCCGTAAGGTTTATAGTAGGGGAATTTGAGATAGCTCCAAGGTTGAACCGCCTCACCGATTACATCCCGATATTGGGCTGGGTCCAGATCATCCTGAGCGAGCCGCCCATCGTGATCCATAATCCGCAGCTTACCATCATAATGTTCCAAGCCGCCTTCGGGCGTCACCAGGCCCATAAAGAGGCTGGGGAAGTCACCATAGGTATTGATCTCTGTGGCGTGGTCATCAAAGGAGTCTTTGAGCAGATCGAGGGCGATTTCAGTAATGTCGAAGGCCTCGGGTAACATTCGTTTGATGGCGTCTCGGTTTTCGGTGGACAGTGGCTCGCGCACCCCACCGGGTACCGTCCAGGCCGGATGCACACTGCGTCCGCCCAAAATACGGATGACATCCTGGCCAAATTGCCGCAGCCGAATACCATTGCGAGCAATATCAGGATGTTTCTGAATCAGGCCCATAATGTTACGGCTCACTGGATCGCTCTCCATCCCCAGCAGAATATCTGGGGCACTGAGGTGGAAGAAGCTTAAGGCGTGACTCTGTACAATTTGGCCCCAATTCATCAAGCGCCGCAGCATCTCTGCTGTCTGGGGAATACGAACGCCCAAAATGGCGTCACCGGTCTTGGCTGAGGCCATCAGGTGGCTGACCGGACAAATGCCACAGATACGGGCCGTAATCCCCGGCATCTCCCAAAAACTACGCCCGACACAAAATTTTTCAAAGCCCCGAAACTCGGTCACGTGAAAGCGGGCATCATTCACGGCCCCGTCATCATTCAAATAGACCGTTATCTTAGCGTGTCCTTCAATCCGGGTGACCGGATCGATGGTGATTGTTTTTGTCATTGTGTTTCTCCTGTTTGATCCTAGCCAAAATACCGCATTGTTTCAGGTAAACGCACGGGCTCGCCCTGAAGTAGGGCAGACACAGCCGCCCATATATGATCTGGCTCAGGCGGACAGCCAGGCAGATAAACATCGACGGGAATGACCTGATGAAGGGGATAGACCCGCTCGATCAGGGCCGGCATCACTCGATCTTCCTCTTGACCAAAGGGAACGGCCCCTGGGCCACCCTGATAGACCTCATTGAGCAGATCATCGACCTGGAGTCGGTTTCGCAGGCTGGTGACATTGCCAGTGACAGCACAGTCGCCAAAGCTGACGACAAGCTTGCTCCGTTCCCGAATTTCTTGAGCCAACTCAAGATGATCGATATTGGCCACTGCCCCTTCAACCAAAGTAACATCCACATTCTGCGGAAACTCCTTGGTATCAGCAATCGGGCTGTAGACCAAATCGGCTTGTTCAGCCAGTTCGATTAAACGTTCATCCAGATCAAGAAAGCTCATATGACAGCCGGAACAGCCTCCCAACCAAGCGGTGGCTAAGCGGATTTTACGGTTCTTGGCCATTTGTCTCTCCTTCCTTGCGCTCTAATTTGTAGTAAGGCATCTTTTGGGCGTGATCCCACTCGTCTTTCTCGCGGCCTGCCGTGATCCAGGAGAGGAAATCGTGACGTTTTTCCATCTCGGCCACACTCATTCCTTTGTGGAAGAGGGCGCCAGTCGGGCAAACTTGGACACATTTGCCACAGCTGGTACAGCTTCGGCTATTGCCCCACGGCTGATTGAGATCGTGAATAATCAAACAGTTGTGGCCGCGGCCCATCACATCTTTGGTGTGAGCCCCTTCCACTTCATCACACACCCGAACACAACGGGTACACAAAATACAGCGGTTGTGATCGAGACCAAAGCGACTATGGCTGAGGTCCATCGGTAGATCAGGGTGGAGATAGTCGTAGCGAACGTGGTCCATCCCTTCAATGGCGGCCACAGCCTGCAATTCACAATTCCCATTCATCACACAAACCGAACAGACGTGATTACGTTCGGCAAAGATTAACTCTAGGGTCATGCGGCGATACTTCTTCAAGCGCTGGCTATGGGTGGTGACCACCATTCCATCTTTTACATCGGTGACACAGGCCGCCTGTAAATTCCGATTCCCCGCAATTTCAACCAAACAGAGCCGACAGCCCCCCCGGTCAGTTAGCCCCTCCATTTGGCACAAGGTCGGCAAATAGATACCTTGCTCACGGATAACGTCCAGGAGGGATTGTCCACGGCGAGCACTAAACATTTCATCATTGATGGTGAGGGTGACAACAGCCATTATTTCACCTCCGTTAGGGGGATTAGCCCAAAGCGCGGATTGGATGGCTCCAACTGATCATTTAACAGAGCTTCATATTCGTCTCTAAAGTAGTGTAGCGTGCTTAAAAGTGGATTCGGGGCGGATTGACCCAGCCCGCACAGACTTGTCTCTTTAACCATTTCACTCAACTCCTCCAGGTTAGCTAGATCAGTGTGTGTGGCGGTGCCATCGGTAATCCGTTCCAGAATGCGATACATTTGCACCGTCCCGACTCGACAGGGCACACATTTGCCACAGCTCTCATCCATACAGAACTCCATAAAGAACTTGGCCACGTCGGGCATACTGGTGGTTTGATCCATCACGATCAACCCCCCCGAGCCCATAATCGAATTCAAGGCCCTTAGACTTTCGTAATCCATCGGGGTATCCAGATGCTCTGCCGGAATACAGCCACCGCTGGGGCCGCCAGTCTGAGCCGCTTTGAAGCTACCGCCATCGGGGATACCCCCACCAATATCGAAAACGATCTCCCGCAAGCTGATGCCCATCGGCACCTCGATTAGCCCGGTGGTCTCAACCTGTCCGGCTAAAGCAAAAATTTTGGTGCCCTTGCTCTTCTTGGTGCCGATTCCAGCGTACCACGTGGCCCCATTGTTGATAATCGGGGCGATACTCCCAAACGACTCAACATTGTTGAGCAAGGTAGGTTTGCCCCACAAACCACTTTCGGCAGGGTAGGGAGGCCGCGGGGTGGGTTGCCCACGCTGGCCCATAATTGAAGCCATCAAGGCAGTCTCTTCACCACAGACAAAAGCGCCTGCTCCGATCCGCACATCAATGCGGAAGCTGAAGGGGCTGTCCATCACCCGTCCGCCTAGCAGACCGCGACGTTCGGCCATCCGAATGGCCTTTTCTAGTCGCTTAGCCGCAATCGGATATTCCCCACGCACGTAGATGTAACCTTGCTCCGCGCCGACGGCGTATCCAGCAATCGCCATCCCTTCTAAAACACGATGGGGATCGGACTCCATCAGGGTTCGATCCATATAGGCCCCAGGATCCCCCTCGTCACCATTCGCCACCACATACTTTTTATCGCTGGGCGATTTGCGGACCAAATCCCACTTCAGGCCCGTGGGATAACCTGCCCCCCCACGCCCACGTAAACCACTGGCGATGATCTCGGCACAGATTTCTTCTGGTGACATCTCATTAAGAGCGTATCCCAGTGCGGTGTAGCCCCCCTTGGCAATATAATCCTCAAGACGCTCTGGATCGATGAGGCCGCTATTGTCAAGCACAACTTTCCGCTGCTTGGTAAAGAAGGGAACATCCATTGGCAAGATATTCTGCTCCAACCCTTCGGTGGGTTCAGTGTTGATGTGTTGCTGAATAATCGCTTCAGCTGTCTCCGTCGTGACATTTTGGTAGAGGGTTTCTTCATCACCTGAAACAACCTTCACCAGTGGTCCGCGACTACAGGGCCCCATACACCCCGTGGTTACGATACTCACCTCTTTCCTCAGTGTTGGATTCTCTTTGAGATAGCGGCTAAAGGTGTCTTGTACAGCGGAGCTGCCCGAAGAAAGACAGGGCGAGCTACCACAACATAGCAAACGACAACGGTAACCTTGCTGCTTTTCCGCCTCACGATCAGCCAAGGTCTGTAGATCATTACGGTTCATACGGTCACCTCCTCAGATTGTGGTGCCACGATTTGCCGAATTTTTGCCAACAGTACCTCAGGCGCGTCTCGACCCAACACCTCATCATCAACAACTAATACCGGGGCAAGCCCACAGCTCCCCAGACAACGGGCCGTAGCCAAACTGAAATGACCATCTGGGGTCGTCTGGCCTGGCTCAACCCCATACTCTTGTTGTAATTGGGCTAAAATTTCAGCAGCCTGCTTGACATAACAAGCAGTTCCCATACAAACGGTACAGGTATGATCCCCTTGCGGTTTGAGTGAAAAAAAGTGGTAGAAGGTGGCCACGCCATAAACCCAGCTCAATGGGAGCTTGAGTTGTTGGGCGGTGTAGATCAGTAAGTCGTCGGCCAAGAAACCAAAAACCTCTTGGGCGGTGTGCAATACCTCAATTAAGGCATCTTGTTGATAGTGAAACCGTTTTAAGGTCCGGTCAACCATCTTAAAACGTGGATCACCGCTTGGATGATCCTTGGCTTCGGCAACGTTCTTCCCAGCTTTTGACATTATTCCCCCCAATTGTCATAAATTAATCCTCATAACATTATAGGGGCGGCATCCTTAAATCAGACCGGTCAAGGTACGTGTCTTGGGCCTAGATAGGTGACTAGGGTGGAGACAATTATCACCATCAGGAGGATCTCACATTTTAAGCGAACGTTGATATGTTTTGGAAGGAAATTTGGCAGGCTGGTCATTAATTCACCCTTTGTTAACCAATCCATAGAAATATACGGATCGCTCCAATTCTACTAGACATCTACCTCGGATTTTGCTAATATGTGACAACATTATTTCATCATATAAGGTAGAATTTATGAACTCCGAACCATTTGAAACAATGCTGACGGGCGGACACCCCAACTCATTAGGGCGAACAATTGAGGTGGTTGACACCGTCTTGGCCCAACCGGACAAACTGGAAGAACTGTACAACTGCTACTTTAGTAAGGATGAGGTGGTGCGGCTGCGCACCTCTAACGCGATGAAGCGAGTCTCGCGGGAACATCCGGCGTGGCTGGTGCCTTACATCGATCGCTTGATCAGCGACATTGCTGCCATCGACCAGGCATCAACACAATGGACATTGGCCAACCTGTTTCAAACCCTCGAACCCTCGATGACCGCTGAGCAAAAGGCGGGAGCGCTCAATATCCTCAAGCACAATCTGGCGACTCACAATGACTGGATCGTGCTGAATAATACAATGCAAACCCTGGCGGAGTGGGCAGCCTCGGATGCTACGTTACAGGAATGGCTGCGCCCCCATTTGGAGCGGCTCAGCAATGACAGCCGAAAATCTGTAGCTAAACGAGCCACAAAGTTGCTGGCAGCCCTTTAAGAAGCAATTTTAAGCTATCTGGACTAAGGATGACATCAATGAAAGTCACACTTTCCCTCAATACCGCATACATTATCAAGGATCACGGCAATATTAGCGTTGAATTAAAAGAACAAATTGATCAGTTACCACCAAAAGCCGAAGTGGTGTTCCTCGATGTTGAGCGCGAGGAATTAGCCACTGCCTATTTAGGGATAAAGGAATTTTTTGAGGCAAACCAGGATGTGCACCACCCGACGTATCAGCGGGCTTTAGAGGAAATCGCCTCTTTTGTGGGTGACGCCAGGTAGTGATCACCCCCTCATCTTCAAATCATTCGTAATCGCAGCCAAAGCCAAATCAATTTCGGCCAAAATCAATGGAGGCGGCGGCTCAACAGGCCAAGGCGTACCTTTCACTTGAAATTCGCTAACGGTCTGCTCAAGGTAGTGCTCGTCATCACCACATAAACAGCCGATGGCATCATACCAAAGCAGTTTGCCAGCTTGATTATCAAGGACAAGGCCATATGTGCCATCATCCCCCGCCCACATCCAAGTGGTTGTGCTTGTTTTCTCGTTCATAGTTACCCTCCTACGATGGATTATACGGCGAATAATCACCAAATTGCCACGACAGAGGCAAGGCCTGCTCGGTTTCAAGCACCGATTCTACCTGGAAGGACACCAGCCGCTCGGCCCCAGGATGTTTGGCGATTTCAGCCTCATTCCAGACGATGTGGGCCTGTCCGGTCACTTGTAAGATGTTGCCACGCTCAAAATCGAGAAAGAGCAATCCTGTCTGAGGGTTGGCTTGGATATTGCCCAAGGTGTTGAACATCGCATTCCCGGAGTAATCGGGCCAGACCAAGGTGTGGTCATCCAGCACAGAGACAAAGCCAGCGTTTCCGCCACGATGAGAGGCATCAGCCCCACCTTCAGCGTGAAGACTGGCGACAAAGAAAGTATCTGCCTGAGACAGCCATTGCTGTTGCGATGTGCTTAACGTGGTCCCGTGATGAACGATTGTATCGTGTGTTTGATTATTTTCCTCGACAGTCAATTCTCGGGTTTGGATATATTTTGGACAATTTGAATAGGCCTGCTGAACATCCAGCTGAATGCCGCCCTCTGGCAGCAGACTCGCTTGCCCGTTGACGCGAATACGTCGTCGGGTGGCAAATTCGATGACGAGTAATCCGACCTGCGGATTTGTCTGTAAATTTTGATAGAGTGGGTCATCGCGATGGGGGGTGGCTTTGATTTGTACAGTCCATTTATCTAAAACCTGCAAAAAGCCTGGTATACCAGGGAGGATAGAGGCCCAGATTCGGCCTTCGGCGTCGCTAGAGGCCACAACCACAAAAGGTTGGTCTGCCAGAAATGCTGTGGCGAGACGAGGTAGTTCCGATTTAATGCTTTGCCCAACCATCTGGGCCATCTCCTGCACCCCAGCTTGGGCCTGGACTGCTAATTCTCCTGCATGAAAAACGGTATCTGTGTTCATAAATGTTTCTCCTAAGATTTTTAACCAGCTATCAATTGTTTAGACGGTGCAAAAATTGATTTCTTACTAACTTGTCAAAATAAGTTTAGGTGGTTAGAATTATCTTATGACAAATATACAAAATGAAACATTAACCCAACCCAAATTTGAATTCATCGGCGGTTATCTCTACCTCGATCTCATCAACACCCAAATTCGACAGCATGGTAAAACTATCGATCTTCTGGATAATTTTCAGCAGTGGATTGCTTGGCTCGTTGAGGCCAAGGTATTTACTAATGATGAGACACAGAAGGGGCTACAAAATTGGGGTAACTCTGCGGCAGGTACAGACTTACTGCGGCAGGTCAAAGATTTTAGGCAACTCTTACGCCGAATGGTGGAAACGATCCTTGAGGGCGGCACACTTAACACCAAGCCGATCTCAACGATTAATGAGTTGCTTCGGTCACGCACGGGTCATTTGCAATTAGAGGCTAATGACACCAAATTCCACACAAAATTTATCTATGAGGTTACGGCCCCCATTCATCTCTTGGTGCCCGTGGCTGAAGATACGGCCCACTTTCTGTCAAACGCCAATCTATCACGCCTAAAAGTGTGTGATAATCCTGATTGCATTCGCTTCTTCTATGACGGGACCAAAAACCATTCGCGGCGTTGGTGCAGTATGGATACGTGTGGGAATCGAATGAAGGTTGCGGCGTATCACGCTCGCAAACGTGACACTGCTTCATAGCTTCTGCGTATGAACCGCATAGATCGCCTCTTCGCCACGTTGCTCATCTTGCAACAAAATCGAACGACGGCTCAGGCGCTTGCTGATCAATTCGAGATCAGCAAGCGGACTGTCTATCGTGATGTGGCCGCCTTGAGTGAGATGGGTGTGCCAGTTGTCTCGTTGCCTGGCGAGGGATATGAGTTGATGGAGGGCTATTATCTACCTCCTTTGATATTCACTGCCAACGAGGCTACGGCGCTCTATCTCGGGGCAAAAATGCTAACCCAGCATGCGGCAGGCACGCTCATCGATCACGCCCAGCAGGCCTGGGCCAAAATTGATGTGGCCCTGCCCAAACAAACCCGCCAGCAAGCGGTCAACCTCACCAATATTATCGAATTCATTACCCCTGCCGAACGGCTTAATCTTGATGACAAATCATTAATCATCTTACAGCAAGCCATTCAGCAATATCACGTGATTCATCTCACCTATTACAACTATCAGCAGGACCTCAGTGAGCGCGATATTGAGCCCTATGCGCTCTCCTACGCCGATGATGCCTGGTATGTGACTGGGTACTGTCGGTTGCGGCAGGATATTCGCACCTTCCGTTTATCGAGGATCGAAACGCTCAAAGCGGTGGACCAAACATTTACACCACGGGAGAAAGTTTTAGAGGCCGATAGCATTCGAAATCTCACCGTCCAAATCAAATTTTCGGGTAACATTATTCATCGCGTTCGGGAGCAGCAACACTATTCTTTTGAAGGCGAACGCCCAGTGCAAGACAGTGATAAGGTGATTATGACCTATCGTCTCAGTCGGGCCGATGAATTGCGAGCGTGGCTGTTGAGCTGGGGGGCAGAGGCCGAAATCATTGCGCCGGAAACATTTCGGCAAGCAATTCGTGCAGAGGTTAAAAAGATGCTCGACATGCTGACATAGGGTTGTCACTGCTGGGGTATAAGCTAAGGGTGTTCAACAAAATTGGTGTTCAACAAAATTGTTGTTCAACAAAACTATTCCATTCAAGAAAGGATGATTGACAAAAATGAACACCCCAACTTTAGAAGTTGTCACATTCAAGCTGCAGGACGGTATTGATGAGGTTGAATTTATGGCCAGTGCACGTGGGCTGGAACATTGGCTCAAAAAAGTCGGTGGCTTTATCAACCGGGAGTTGAGCAAGAATGAGGCGGGTTTGTGGGTCGATATTATTCATTGGGAGAGCTTGCCCCAAGCCTTGGCCGCAGCCGAGCAAATTATGGCTGCGCCAGAGGGGCAGGCTTTTGGCAGTGCCATCGATCCTGAAAGCATCACTATGATGCACGTTCAGCCTGTTTACTCATTTAGTTGATCGCTGGTAGACAAAAAAAGGTGAGCCATTTCAATAGAGGCTCACCTTTTTTATTATTTGCAATCGTAATTGATGTTAGACTAAAGTTGGAGTGGATTTTGCCCAACAACCAGCAAGAGCGCTTGGGTGAAAGAAATCGGTATACCAAAAAACTGTAACCACAACATAACTGTCAGCCCGGTACCAAGAAACAATAAAATTATCCCCAAGGCAATGACCCACCACCGCCGGAGTAAAGAGCCATAATCGATGAGGCCTCGTTTCCCTTCCTGAATTTGATAGCGTGGGGCTAAGCCATATCCTAATACAAATCCTGCCGCTAAGCCACCAAAGTGAGCGGCTTGATCAATAGGCATAAACAGCCCAAAGATTAAACTAAAGATCGTGATGCGAATGACCCGTTGTACCTGAAACTTACCGTAGTCACCCATCTTCCGACGATAAAAGAGAAAGAAGGCCAGTTGCACCCCTACAATGCCAAAAATCGCCCCAGAGGCACCGGCAGAGAATTGGCCGGGACCACTCCAAGCAAAGCTGGCTAAACTGCCAAACAATCCTGAAAGCAGATAGATGATGAGATAGCGAATGTTGCCATAAATTTGCTCCATCTCTACCCCAAAAATGACAAGGCCGATACTATTGAACAATAAGTGCATCAAGCCGATGTGTAAAAACATTGAAGTGAAAAAGCGCCAGAATTCTGGGGTTGGTGAGTCGATTGGAAAAATACGAGGCCCATAATTGGCCCCAAAGTTGATTAAGACCTGATTATCTTGCGATCCCCCTCGTGCTTCCATCAAGAACCAAATGGTGACAATCAACCCAACCATTAAAAACGTGATAAAGGGTTGCTGCATCGGCTGTTCATAGGGGTTGACATACCCTTTCACATTTTTGTAGTATCGCCGATGAGCATCGTCAACACATTCAGGGCATTGGAAGCCCACGGCTGACCGCTTTGCACACTGCACACAAATCAGTTTGTTACAGCGATTACAGCGCAAGCCCGTTTCAACATCAGGGTGTTGATAACAAACACCGGAACCAGTTTCTATAGTTGGGGTTAATTCTGTCATAACAATCTCTTGATTTACGATTGTTGATTTACGATTTACGAAAAATCTCAGTTTTAATCATAAATCTAAAATCTGAAATCGTAAATTGGCAATCCATTTCTAAATATTTTGGGTCGATACCCAAGCATCAAATTTCTTTAAAAGCTTCTGCTTCACTTCTTCTTCGACGCCGCAAACTTGAAAAGCATTACGGGCAATTCGGGCCAGGTCAGCGGGGCTGTAGCCAAAATAGTCGGCCAAGACTTGATATTCCTGGGATAAATTTGTGTTGAAAAGGGGCGGGTCGTCACTGTTCACCGTAACGATTAGGCCCATCCGATCGAGATGGGGAAAGGGATGTCCGGCCAATTGGGAGTAGACGTGTAGGCAGATGTTGCTGGTCGGGTTGATCTCTAGTGGGATTTGTTTTTCGTGAAGGAGTTGTAGCAGAGCTGGGTCCTCAATCGCCCGTACGCCGTGACCAAGACGATCTGCTTGGAGATCTCGGACAGCCCCCCAAACGCTTGCGGCGCCCTCTGTTTCACCCGCGTGTGGGACGCTGAGCAGCCCGGCGGCTTTGGCCTCAGTGAAGGCATGGGCAAATGGCTCAGGCGGTGCCCCGACTTCATAGCCTCCCAAGCCAAAAGCAACCACACCGCGCTCTCGACCAGTGAGGGCAAATTCCAGCGTACGTTCCGCAGCTTTGGGGTCGTATGATCCATCCTCACCGAATCCTAAATTACGGGAGATATCAAACACCCAACGCATCTCTATGCCGAATTCTTGCTGAGCCTGTTGCCGTCCTGTTTCTAGGCCACTCAAAATGTCATCAATGGTCAGCCCTTTGTCTAAATAATCGGTGTGGGTGTAAGGGGTAAAGGTCGCCTCCCGATAGAGAATATTTTGAGCCGCCATATCCGCACCAAGTTCGTAGGCAATTAGAGCAAAGTCATCGGGAGTTCGCAACAAATCTTGAATGGTTAGATACACCTCCAGAAAATGGGGAAAGTCGGTGAAGGTGAACCACTCCTGCAAACCAGGCACATCCGTGGCAGGCAGTTCATCGAGCTTGTTGTGTCGTCGGGCCAACTCAAACACGGTTTTGGGTTCGATGGCCCCTTCCAAATGCACATGAATTTCAGCTTTAGGCATAGTCTGGATAAATTGGTCTATGTTTTTATCAATAGTCAGTTGGGACATTCTCAAATCCTTGAATGTTATAGGTTGTCATTGCGGGATGAAACTGTAACATGTCCAGAAAAAAAGTCAAATCAATTTAAAAATGCACATTTATGAAAAACTCAATTTTGCCTTAGCAACTTGCGATTTACCGCTACTCAAACACAAGACGGCCTATCGAAAACTTGGGGCAGGGGCCTGGCACGATGCTTATTTGGTGTATCCGCAGCAAGGTGGCAAATTGGTCGTCCGGCTTCGTAAGCAGGTCATTTATGGCAAAACCGAAAGCCCATCTGAAAAAGAATTGCACGAAGATTATGGTCCTGTGGGGATATTCTATGATCAGGCTAATCAAATTCGGCCAAGCATCTGTCCAGTCATCTACGAATACCGTCTGACCCCCAACCTAAATTTCACGATCGAGTCTTATCAGGGTCCAACCCTCTCCATCCCTGCCTTGACCAAGCAGCAAGCCTTTGATTATGGTCAGCAGGTCGGCGAATTTTTCCGCGAGTTATACATTACTCCCACAACCATTCCCGGCTTTGGCGAATTAATATGGGACGGACAAGGGTTTATAGGCGAGGATCAGCGGGAATTAACGATTATTTGGTCGGAGAAAGTCGAACAATTGCAAACCCAGCTTGAGGCGCTCATCAACGCCGAACCAAACATCGATTGGCTGCCGGTTCGAGAAAGGCTGGACTGGGTATTACAAATTCGAAATCATAGCCAAGAACCCATTGTGCTGATCAATGGCGACATTACCCCAGAGAACTTTACTACCCGTCGCGGTAAGTTCAGGGGCTTGATTGACCCAGTTCCCCGTCTACACAATGCTTACCATTATGCCGCATTTTTTGCCTACTGCTACAAATCATATCTTATTAATTTGGCTGATGCGCCTCGATACATTCACCATTACTTTGATCAATTCAAAGTTGTTTTGAACGCAATCGGTGATGGCTTCATCAGTAGCTATGCGAATAAACAGCAACTAATCCAGCAACAACTAGAGGCAGAATATTTTTTGTGGAGTCTGCATGTGGCTTATGAGAATTTGCATCGACTAAACACTGAGTTGACTCCTGAGATATATTTACGGGCTGGGGATAAACCAATAATACAAGCCCGGTTTCGCCGATGTTTACAGGAATTGGGTGGCTTGGCTAAAATATTGTAGCAAGTAATTTTCCACAGTCGTCCTACCTAAGCAAAATCATCCCTCTTGACACAGGCTGATTACATCGTTTAAGATAATGACATAAGATTTCAGCCGAGGAGGTCACTATGTTAATCAATTTTCCAATCAATCTAAGCATAAGCACCGTTGTTAAGGCGCGGAGCCGATTAGAACAGGAAGGCTTGAGCAGTCTCAACGATGTTATTGGTGATCTTCTAACGGCTTATGCCCTTGAAGACCCCGTTTCATTAGCATTAGCCGAGCCTGGCAGTTCAATGCAAGTGATCTTGACGGTGGATATTGAAGATTGGATCATCGGTGAGGCCCAAACCCGCATTGCAGCCTCGGGAAAAAGTGCAGCAGATATTCTGGTCGAACTGGTGACTGGATACGCCCAGTATGGACGAGCCTCAACCGAACCCATTGCAAACGATGCCGAAGAAGCGGGCACGCGGGGCATCACCTTTGAAAAGAAAAAATTGACCAAAAAGGTGGTCAAGGTCAAATTGGTTGATGGAAATAGTAACTCAGGCCAAGGGGGATCAACCGCTTGCCAAGCTATTCCTGGCGTAAACTACAAGACCATCACTATTGATGGGCGAAAGACAGATCGGCCAGCCAACATTCATGGTGATATCAACCTGGGGCTGCGGGGATATGGACCAACGACAGCGTTTGCTGGCCTGATCAACATGAATGGTGATACTGACCCACGTGCCCCTCAACTTTATGGCCTCTTTGCCGATCAACGTACCCCAACCTTTGGGCAATGTTACCGGGTCAATGAATGGAATTTTGGCAATCCACCATTAGACGCAGGGACACGCGGCGTGCCCATCACCTTTTATGATGTAACCTTGATCGAGATGCAAACGATGTCGGGAGAAACGCTGCACGTGCCTGGTGCAAATTACACCATTGGTGATGGCTATCAGGTATTGGTGCTCTATGCCGAAGAAAACCGAATTACGCTAAAGTATACCCGTGAGGACACGGTTGTTGGTGGCTACACCCTTCATATGGAAGATATCTGTGTCGAGCCATCTCTCCTGACGCTATACAATCAACAAGGTAATTTTAACCGCACTCACCTCCCCGCCTTAAAAGCGGGCGAAGCCTTTGGCCGAGCGAAAGACAATACAATCAAAGTGGCCCTTCGTGACAATGGTACCATTATGGACCCCCGAGTTAGGAAAGATTGGTGGGCGGGGCGGTAATGATGCGTTATTCTTTTGAAGATGGTCTAATAAAACGTGCTCTGCATTAGGTAAACATATTTTGAAGGTTGGAAGTATGGAAGGGTGCTTGCTTGGTGTTACTCCCAACCTTCCAAAATTATCCTTAGCCATAGGATACCCATCTTTTTTAATCCCCCATCAAAGATACCCCGCCCCCTCAATGGGTTTGCATTTTCCCTTCCCCTCAGTACAATTGAGCCAAATTTTCTCAAAGAAGAGGTAAGATCCAATGGCTTTACCAAAATCAGATGTTATCTGGTTTAATGGCGACTTTGTACCGTGGGGTGAAGCAAAGATACATGTGCTTTCCCACGTTTTGCATTATGGAACAAGTGTTTTTGAAGGAATTCGGGCCTATCAAACGCCGCAAGGTCCCGCCGTTTTAGGCTTGGACGCTCACGTACGGCGTTTATTCAATAGCTGTAAAATCATCAATATGCCTCTGCCCTACACCCAAGCTGAGGTCAGTCAGGCGATTGTTGATACGGTGGCACGCAACAAGCACACCAGTTGCTATATTCGTCCGCTGGCCTTCCGAGGTTATGAAACCCTCGGCGTCGATCCCCAAGCCTGCCCTGTTGAGTTGATTATTGCCACGTGGGAGTGGGGTGCCTATTTGGGCAAAGACGCCTTGGAGCAGGGTGTTGAGGTTGCGGTCAGTAGCTGGCGCCGAATGGCCCCGGACACCCACCCAGCAATGGCGAAAGCGGGTGGAAACTACATCAACTCCCAAATGGTGGTGATGGAAGCCAAGCGGCACGGTTATGTTGAAGGCATTGTGTTAGATGTCAACGGCTATGTCAGCGAGGGCAGTGGCGAAAACATCTTTGTGGTCATCGACAACAAGATTTACACCCCACCCATGGGTAACTCTATCCTCACCGGGATTACGCGTCACTATGCCATCACGCTGGCTGAAGAAAAAGGGTATCCCATTATCGAGCAGCAAATCCCCCGTGAAATGCTCTACATCGCCGACGAGTTGTTCTTCACTGGCACCGCCGCCGAAATCACCCCGATCAAAAGCGTCGATGGCATCAGTATCGGCATTGGCTCACGTGGCCCTGTCACTGAACAAATCCAAAGCGAGTATTTCGCCTTGATTACAGGCGAGGTCGAGGATCGACATGGCTGGTTGACGTTGGTCAAATAGGCTAAACTAAATTCGCGAAAAACGTGAGGGGAAATGTATTCTCCTCACGTTTTTGTTTTTCTACACTGCTTTGGATTTCGCTAGGCCTGTGATAAAATTCCTCTTACCTTAATCAACGCGATTTTTATGAACACATCTGCGGATCTCCAAGAAACCTTTCCCCCAGCGACCTGGCGGATCATCATTAGCCCCCCCACTGATGGGGCCACCAATATGGCCATTGATGAGGCCATTCTGCACGGCATTGCCGATGGCGATAGCCCTCCCACCCTGAGATTCTACGCTTGGGATCCACCTTGTTTGAGCCTGGGATATAATCAACATTGGGATGAGGTAAATTTAGCCGCCTGTGAGCAGTATGGCTATACCTGGACGCGCCGTCCAACGGGTGGCAAGGCCATTTTGCACACCGATGAAGTCACCTACAGCCTGATCATCCCGCAAGGTGATCCACGCATTCAAGGCGGGGTGGTTAACTCCTATCGCGTACTCAGTTTTGGGCTATTGCAAGGCTTAGCCAAACTGGGCGTAACAGCCAAACAGGCGACAAAAGAAGAAACCAAGGCCCATTTGAAAGCGGGTGGTGGCGGTCCAGTTTGTTTCGATACACCATCACGGTACGAGATCACTTGGCAGGGAAAGAAGTTAATTGGCAGTGCCCAATTGCGGCGACGTAAAACGATTTTACAACACGGTTCCCTACCTTTACACGGTAACCTCAATCGTATTCTGGATGCCCTTGCTTTCACCCCAGAAGAGTATGGCCAGCAAGCCAAACTCCTTCCGGAACGCGCGTCCACCTTAGAGGAGGCCTTGGGGCAAGTCCTCTCATTTGATACTGTCGTTGCTGCCATTACTGAGGGGTTTGCCGAGGTGCTAAATTTAACGTTTGAGCCAAACGGCCTAACTGCCTCTGAGCAAAAAAAAGCTGACCAGTTGCGCGCCGAGCAGTATGCCAATGAGGCTTGGAATCAACGGGTTTGAAAATTCACAAATAATAAATAGCTTAGATAAATCCACTTAAACCAATTTTATGATCATTTCCGCTTGTACTATTCATTTGGCAATTCCTGCCGCTTCACTCAAAGATAAACGACAAATTCTCAAAAGTGTGATCACTCGATTACGCAACAACTTCAATGTAGCCGTTGCCGAGGTGGATCAACTTGATGCGTGGCAACACGGGGTCATTGCGGTCGTTGCTGTATCCAATGACAAGGATTACTTACACGGTTTGATGATGCGTGTGGTCAAATGGATTGAGACCACGCGTCTCGATTGTGATTTGGTTGATTACGACATTGAATTGATATAAAAAAGGATATTACAGACTAATGGAAAATTTTGACAGCTATATCGAAAGCCATCAAGATGAGTTTATCGAAGAACTCAAAGCCTTTTGTGCCCAGCCGAGCATCGCCGCCACGGGCGAGGGGTTAGAGGAGATGGCCCAAATCGTCCGACAAACAATGGAGGGCATCGGAGCTGACATAAAAATGTTAGAGATCGGCCCCAATGATCCATCAGGTGTTTATGCAACGTTGGGAGAAGGAGATCGATCCCTCTTAATTTACAATCACTATGATGTCCAACCAGCCGATCCCCTTGAATTGTGGGATACCCCGCCGTTTGAGCCAACGGTGCGCGACGACAAAATTTATGGGCGAGGCGTCTCCGATAACAAAGGCCATGTCCTACAACGAGTCCAGGCCATCCGGGCTTGGCAAGCCACAATGGGACCGCTCCCCTTCAAGATAAACTGGTTTATTGAGGGGGCAGAAGAGATTGGTAGCCCCGATTTAGCTGCATTTTGCCTCAGCCATAGCGAGCTGTTTAAAGCAGATGGCTGTTTGTGGGAGATGGGTGGTGTCGATATTGACGAAAACCCGGTCTTTGCTTGTGGTGCAAAAGGAGACGTTTATTTTGAGTTACGGGTCCGGGCCATCAACGGTGATCAACATTCCGCGTTGGCAACGATTGTTCCCAATGCAGCGTGGCGACTAAACTGGGCCTTAAGCACGCTCAAGGCTCCCGATGAAACGATTTTGATTGAGGGGCTAATGGACCACGTTGTCCCGCCCACACCTGCCGAACGTGCCTTGCTCGAAGCGATGCCATTCAACGAGGCGGCCATGAAAGCCCATCTCGGCATTAATGAATGGGTCGGCGGCTTGAGCGGCGTTGAGGCCCTTGAACGACATCTCTTCCAACCAACCTGTACCATCTCCGGTTTTGATGCGGGGTACACGGGCGAAGGGTCGAAAACCGTCTTGCCTGCACAGGCGATGGCGAAATTGGATATTCGGCTGGTGCCCAACCTTGAGCCGGAGTTGGTGGCGAACCTGTTGCGAGCACACTTGGACAAACACGGCTTTAACGATATCGAAATCGAGATGCTGAGTGGCGAATATCCGGGCAAATCTGACCCCAACAGCGACGTGACCCAAGCTGCATTGGCTGCGGCTAAGGAAATTTATCCTGGCAAACCGCCGGTTTTATACCCAATGACCCCCGGCACCGGTCCTGTCTGGGCTGTTGCCATCGGCCACGGCACGCCGTTGATTAGCTTTGGCTGCTCCTACCCCGGTGCCAACATTCACGCACCCAATGAAAATCTTCGGATTAAAGATTATGTGGATGGCATCAAAATGATGGGACGGTTTATTGGGGAGTTTGGGAAGGGATGATCAGGGAAACTGGGCCTACCGTTTATCACGAACAATTTAACAGGCGATAGTACGTAGTGCGTAAAATGGGTAAGTCACACTACGCACTACGCACTACGTCCCCGTTTGCAAGATCAACACGACTAAAAACCAATTTTCCCAGCAATTCTACTCCAAAAAATGCATAGCATGTCTCTCTTTTGCCAAAATTGTTCCCTTTTCTGCTAGACTTGAGGCATCTACAATCATCCACTATGAGAGGTGAAATGATGTCAACATTATCAGACTACAATCAATTTGAAGGGTATCATTGGGAAACGGGGACGGTTCGAAACTATTTTGCCTATCGGGGCTTTACAGCCCCGCACACCCAACAGCCCTACACCGAAGCCTTGCTGATGGGAGTCAGCGGCGGGGCGGTGATGGGTTACTTCTCCTTTGCTTATGAGGGTTACGACCCAAATGTATCTCTGCTGACCCGCAACACTTTTTCCCCATTCAATACGATGCTGGAACGCCTTGGCGTCGAGCAAACTATCATCCAAACCAGCAGTCTGGACAAAGCCGTAAAAAATCTGCGTAATGTGTTAGATGATGGCACTCCAGCCATCGCTTGGGCTGATATGTTCACGCTGACCTACAATGCCCTGCCGTATGACGAGGGGATGTGGGCGATGATGCCAATTGTGGTTTACGGGTATGACACTGAAGCTGATCAGGTATCCATTGCCGACCGAGCCACCGTCCCTCTCACGACGACAATAGACGAATTGGCTTCGGCCCGAGCACGGGTGAAGAAGGACAAATTTCGGCTGCTCACCCTTGATATGCCCAACCCAGATAAACTGGTAGCAGCGGTACAAAAGGGCATTTGGGATTGTATCAAACTCTACACCGAACAACCGCCCAAAGGCTCCAAAAACAACTTTGGCTTGGCCGCCTACAAACACTGGGTCAAATTGCTGACTCGGCCCAAAACCCGCCTCAGTTGGGCTAAAGAATTTGCGCCGGGGCGCAATTTATATGCAGGCTTGACTTCCGCCCACGAGCATCTCGCCCTCTTCGGGCAGAACGGCCAAGCATTGGATGCCGAGCGCAGTTTGTACGCCGACTTTCTAGAGGAGGCGAACGTGATCTTGAACAACCCCGCTCTCGTCGAGGTCGCCACCCATTTTCGCCAAAGTAGTCAAGCGTGGCAGGCCTTGGGCGAGGCGTTACTCCCTGATGACATTCCTTTGCTCAAGGAAACTCGCGAATTACGTGTCCACAAGCATCAGCTATTCCTGTCGCAAGGCAATGCTGCTCTGCCCACCATTTACGAAATTAACACACGTTTGGACGAAATTCGTACTATCGTCTCAGAGGATTTTCCGATGAGCGAGGCTGAGGTTGTCGAGTTTCGAGAGAATTTGAGTGAACACGTGATGGGGATTCACGATATCGAGGAAAATGCGGTGGGGTTGTTGCAAGCGGCGATGGGGTAGAAAAGATGATCACTCAAGAGTTAACGACTAAGTTCAAATAAAACAAGTTCACATAAGCGTTGAAGTCGCCCGTAATACTGCTGGCAATAAGTGTCCAAGAGCGAAATGTTTTCAGCAAGAACACGTTGACATTTTTGTAGCACCAAAATTCTTACCTCGTCTAGTTTTCCTTCTGCGTCCAGAAAAGAACTAACACACCCTGCAATATCGGCATCCAACATTACGGCATCATAGTCGCCAATAAACTCATCAGTTACTTGTCTTGGGAATGGCGCAGCCAAATGCTCGCGCCAAAGTTTTTGAATTTCGTCCATTACGTCAAAGTTATGAGTTGTATGGGTGCTATTTTTAGCACCCATTTTACTTCTTTTGTGATGGCCATTTGAGGATAATGGTAAAGGCCGCGCCTGTTGCCCCGCCAATCAAGGCCCCTAAAATAAGCCCAGAAATAATCCACCCCACAGTTGGGTGTGTTATTTCGCCCAACCTATTTCCATATTCTAAACTGATAACCAAAAATAATGCACCTAATAGTACCCCACCAACAAGCCCTAGGGAACCAAATAAAGCACGGCGAATTAGAGTCATCATCTGCCCAATAACTGTTTTTGGCCAAGGTTCTAAAATTAACCATATTGAAAGCCACGCACCTGCTCCAAAAATCGATCCCCAAATAGCACCTGCAACGATCCAGTCTCCTTCTATCAAAAAAGCAAAGCGAGTAATAATAAACCATCCCAATATCTCTGCCGCAAACCAGATTATACTGTCTAACGTTCGCCAATTACTAAACTCACGCACCTGATGCAAAATACTGGCCCGCATCATCCAAACACTGAATTGAAATGTACCCCAACCAATTAACTCACCAAGTGGCCAATTAATATTTTCACCAATCAGTTGGCCAATTGTCTCGCCAGCTGACCAGCCTAACGCAAAGCCGATTGCATTTGCGCCAACCCAAAATATCCAGAAATACCATTTTTTCTGAAAGCATTCGGATTTTATCAATCGTTACACCACTTAGAAAAATGCATTTTGAGCCGAATGACAGATAAGCTACATATCAACATTCGCCTTCAGTTGCTCAATCTGATACTTAATCGCGTTTTCACCCGTCCCACCAATACTTTCGCGCCGATCAGCAGTACGCTTGAGGGTGAGCCAGGAGTGAACGTCGCGGTCAAAGAGGTCGCTGTGGCGACGGTAGGCGGCGAGGGGAAAGGAATTGAGAGGTTGGCCGAGGGCCATCGCTTGTTGGACGATTTTGCCGACGAGATGGTGGGCGTCGCGGAAGGCCATCCCTTTGTCAACCAGATAATCGGCCAGCTCGGTGGCCATCATCGTGCTGTCCATTGCGTCGTAGATCGCACTTTCGTTCACCTTGAGGGTGCTGACCACACCCGTGGCAATCGGAATGGTCATCAATAAGGTGTCGACCGTATCAAACATCGGCTCTTTGTCTTCCTGGAAGTCTTTATTGTAGGTTGAGGGTGTGCCTTTGAGGGTGGTCAACAGACCCGTCAATGAGCCAACGACACGACCTGTTTTCCCCCGAATCAATTCCATCGAGTCAGCATTCTTCTTTTGGGGCATCAGGCTAGACCCCGTGGCGTAGGCATCATCAATTTCCATAAAGCCAAATTCAAGGCTGGTGTAAATGATCAGATCCTCGGCGAGACGACTAAGATGGACCTGAAGAATGGCGGCCCAACTAAGAAATTCAAGGATGTAATCGCGGTCGCCAACCGCATCCATACTGTTGTTTGAGGTGGCTGAAAAGCCCAGCTCCACTTGCAGGAATTCGCGGTCGATGCCAAGGGGATTACCGGACAACGCCCCACTGCCTAGAGGCAGCACATCGACTCGCTTGGTCAGGTCATCTAGCCGCTCTTTGTCCCGCTGAAACATCCAGCCATAGCTCAAGAGCCAGTGAGAAAATCGAACGGGCTGGGCCTGTTGCAAGTGGGTGTAACCGGGCATAATGACATTGATATGGGCTGAGGCTTTCTCCAGAATGGCCGACTGCAGATCAACCAGATGTTGACGGAGTGCGACAATCTCTCGTTTGAGCCAGAGGCGGGTATCAGTCGCGACTTGGTCGTTGCGGGATCGGCCTGTGTGCAACTTACCCGACACCTCGCCCACTAATTCACTCAACCGTCGCTCGACAGCTGAGTGAATATCTTCATCACCAGCTTTGAGTTCAAACTGACTTTGGGCAAACTCGGCCCGAACTTGATCGAGGCCATCTTGTAGGACATCGGACTCTTCCTCACTAATCACCCCGGCCTTGACCAGAGCCTTGGCATAGGCCATACTCCCATCCAAATCTGCTTCCCACAGCCGCACGTCAAAGTAAATACTATCGTTAAATTTCCGCATCAGGACATCGGTTGTCCCGCTAAATCGACCACCCCAAAGCTGGCTCATTGTTCACCTACCTAATTTGAGTCATTGGTTGTTTCTACAAGAATAGCGAGCCTTTTTGCCATCTTGAATTGAAGTAATTGGTAATTTGTAATTAGCGATTGACAACTTAAATTGAAATTACTAATTCACTAATTACCAATTACATACACCAGTTGTTCGCTTAACTTATTTTTAATTTCCTTGAAACAGGCACAATAATTAGCGATTAACTAATCCCGTTTGAATTTACTATAATCCGGCTCTTCGTGCTGACCACGGCGTACGCCTTCGATATCGAGGAGCGCATTCACTTTGAGCGGTAAGCCGAACAGCTTGATAAAGCCTTCTGCATCCTGCTGGTTGTAAACGTCTTCTTCGCCAAATGTAGCGAAGTCTTCGCGGTAAAGGCTGTAGGGAGACTTACGGCCAACCAGAATAATGTTACCTTTGTACAATTTGAGCCGAACGGTGCCCGTCATATTGCGCTGCGTCACATTAACAAAGGCGTCCAAGGCATCGCGTAGTGGGGTAAACCATTGGCCGTTGTAAACAATTTCGGCGTATTTGTGGGCCACAATTTCTTTGTAATGCAAAGTCAATTTATCGAGACACAGTTGCTCCAAGGCCTGATGGGCTTCAACCAAAATGGTGCCACCCGGTGTTTCATAAACACCGTGACTCTTCATCCCGACCAAGCGATTTTCCACAATGTCGATGCGGCCTACCCCATGACGCCCCCCAATTTCGTTGAGCGTTTCGATGAGCGAAATTGGCCCGTGTGCCACACCATTAACCTTCTTCGGAATACCTTCCTGAAAATCAATCTCAACATATTCTGGATCGTTAGGGGCATCTTCTGGGTCGACAGACATTTGGTACATCTCTTTTTCTGGCTCATTCCATGGATCTTCCAAAATACCACCTTCGTGGCTAAGGTGCCAGATATTTCGGTCGCGGCTATAGATTGATTTTTCCGTAGCAGCAACTGGCACATTGTACTCCATCGCGTAATCTAGAGCATCCTCACGTGAACGAATATCCCACTCGCGCCACGGGGCAACAATGCGTAATTTTGGGTTGAGGGCTTGATAGGTTAGTTCAAAACGGACTTGGTCGTTGCCTTTACCGGTTGCGCCGTGACTTAGACCATCAGCGCCTTCAAGCTCAGCAATCTCAACCTGTCGCTTGGCAATAATGGGTCGAGCGAAACTGGTACCAAGCAGATATTTTCGTTCATAAATCGCGCCAGCTCTCAAGGCAGGGAAGATATAATCAACGATAAATTCTTCCCGCAAATCTTCCACATAACATTTGCTGGCCCCTGAGGCCAGGGCTTTTTCTTCCAAGCCATCGATTTCTTCAGCCTGCCCTAAATTCGCACACATACAAATCACTTCACAGCCATAATTATTCTTCAGCCAGGGCACGATAACGCTGGTATCAAGACCGCCAGAATAGGCCAAGACCACTTTTTTATATTGAGATCGCTCTTGCTTTTTGGTTTTAGGCATCTTTACTCCATTATCCTTAAAGTTAATTTATGTTTTATGACGCACCGAGTCTAGCTGGCGCAATAATTTTGTGGCAGTATTTGTTAGATCCAACAAATCTTTTGACTTGAGGGGGGATAATTCTTTGCCCTCATCGGCGGGGGCCGTTATCAATAGATAAGCGGCGCTTGCGCCAACCAACGCGCCGATTAAGGCACCAATCAGAATGCCCCGCCTATGTTGGGGTTCAACGTTCATTTCATACCTCCAGTAAAAGTGTTCAGTCTATAGTAGTCAGCGATCACTAAAAACCCTGACATTTTCGATAAATCAATAATTCGATTTAAATTGGGCAACCCATTGCAACACATCATCAATATTACGTCGATCAAACAACAAGAAAAGTAACGTAACCGCAGCAACTAGGGACAAAACTAAATCCGAAAAACTCCGATGGCGGATCAGGGCCGTTGGCTGAATTACATCATCTTGATAAACGCCCCGCACACTGACCCACTCGCCCAAGGTAAATCCTTGATCGGTTTGTAAAACAAATGGCAAATCAAATTCTTCTATCGTAGGTGGATCAGTCTCAATGACCTCACTAAAACAGAGTTCAACGGTCTGTCCCTGAAACGAAGCGGGGTGGGTCACAAAACCCAAATAATACGCATTTTGTTCAATCATCCAAGTTTGAAAGAGCAACGGAGTCAAAAGCGCGATGATGACAAGGCCTGAGGCGCCAAGCAAGCGCTGCCAAGTCAGGCAAAATGATAATTTTGGCCATTTTGCTCGTTGACTTAACGCAAAACCGATAACAATGGCCGATACGACCAGCAGGAATAGGGCAAACCCACCCTCACTATCCCAGCCAGAGAAAAGTTTACCGTGATAGACCGGATAGAGAAAGGTGCTACCGCAGCCGATAAGTCCATCGACCTCATCCAAAACAAAATGGAACACTGCTCCAATCATAAGCCAGCCAAAAGCACGGGACCAGATTTGTTGTGTCCCTAGAGGGATTAGCAAAGCAATCGCGCCAGCCAAGATACTGACGATCAGTAAACTGTGGAAAGGGATAAAATACGTAAAGGTTGGAATGGCCGGCCAATCCAGAATATCAACCAAAACAATGGTAAATCGGGTCGTATCCGGTAGCACAGCCCCCAGCAATAAATGGCGCCATGCTAACCACCGACTCACCCCGGTATTTACTTTGAGTGTCCCCTGGGCCACAAGATAAGTTGTCCCTAGATGTGTAACCCAGTCTGGCACGATCACCCTCAAAATTTGATAGAGCGATTATAGTACACTATGCTCAAAATGTGAAGCAATCGAGTGAGGGCATTCAGTTAGGAAGTTCCAAGAAAATAGATAGGTAAAAGAGAAGATCGATCGAAACAGATAAATAAGTCAGCAACCTGTCTGTAGAACTTCCTTTAGCTTTTCCGCTGAAGGTCAATGCTCTCTAGCTGATCGTTTCTTGTTACTTTATTTGTCTAATTTAATTCTTGGAAAAGCCTTACTCAATTCGCTGGCGCAAGGCGATGTATGAGCCAATATACCTGACCAAAGCGAGTAAAAAAATATTACTCAAGCCAATGACCAAGGAGGAATACTCTAACAGACCACCTAAAACAGCACCCAACAAATTAGAGCCAAAGGCAACTTCAACATTCGTTGTTTTCTTAAGTGATATGGCAAAGATTATGCCAGCAAAAAATAGAGGCAGGGTAATGACAAACCCACCAAGAATTACTTTTAGCCACCAATTTTGCCCTAGAAGTGTTTCTAACGGCACAAAGAAGTTAAATAAAGCCGCCAACGATTGCAGCGATTCCAGCAAGTACCAGTATACCAAGACTGATTTGTTTAATATTCATACCAATCCTCAATGTTTTTGTGCAGTACTTACCTAACGTTAAAAGAGACAGCCTCAATTGTCAACAAGCTATCTCTCGTTTTTCCACGTATTAAATTTCTTGCCTTAGTATTACTCGGAGTTTATTTTAAACACATATTCAACTTCTCAGTTAACACCCGCATATCGTCTTCCCCAATTTCCACATCATTATTCCCGACAATAGAATCGTGTGTTCCGCTAATCTGATGAATCTCGGCCCCTTCTGTGGCAAAGTCGCCCCATCTCAATTGATCCTTCGTCGGTGAACTGAGACTGGACCGGGTTAAAAAGAGATCAACTTTACCCGAATAACTTTCGGGAACATAACGCTTAACCGCCCAGGTATTGGTGACCACTTTCATCTTCAGCCGCAGGTAATCTTTTTGTTCATCCGCTGATAAGTCCTGCAAGTTATCCGAGTGATGGGTGAACCGCCGCATCGCCCGAGGTAAGAGGCTACCAGCCAATTGGAGATATGATTTGACTGTCCCTTTTGAAGGCGAAGACGGCTCGATCAAGGCCAACAGTTCAACCGTTTGATTTTGGGCTTGTAGCTGTTGAGCTATCTCATAGGCGATCACCCCACCGGAACAGATGCCAGCGATGTAATAAGGACCTTCAGGCTGCACTTCTCGCAGTTGGTTAACATAGTAGTGGGCGATATCTTCAATCTTTGTCGGCACATCAGCACCATCCTGAAAGGCGTAAAAAGGTCGATCCGAGGCCAGATATTTGAGGATATACTGTAAATCGGTAAAGACATTGCCCAAATTACCAGGCATACAGAACAAGGGCGGCTGGCTCCCTTGCGCCCGTAAAGCAACAATTGCTTTGCTGGTCAAGGCTGCTTCTGACTCATCATCAATCAATTCAACAAGTTGAGCGATGGTGGGGAATTGAAAGAGGGTCGCCAAGGGAATTTTTTTACCAATCTGAGCCTCAATGCGGGTGATGAGCCGCACCGCCAACAATGAATGCCCTCCCAAATCAAAAAAGTTATCATCTATCCCAATTTGGTCGATCCCCAGAATATCTTGCCATATCTCAGCCAGCATGATTTCAAGGGGGCTGGCCGGAGCCACAAACTCGATGACCTCCGAGCGGGTGATCTCTGGCGTGGGCAACGCTCGGCGATTTATTTTGCCACTTAGATTCAGCGGCAACGCCTCAAGTACCATAAAGGCAGACGGAATCATATAATTCGGCAATTGTTGTTGGGCAAAATCACGTATCTCACTGATGATGTTCTTTTCGCTCTGATGCAAAGCCAGATACGCCACTAACCGCCCATCGCCTCGGTCATCTTTCCAAACAATGACCACCACATCGCGCACTGCTGGATGTTGCTTTAGCACAGCCTCAATTTCGCCCAACTCAATTCGCATGCCCCGCACTTTTACTTGATGGTCAATACGACCCAAAAATTCAAGGGCACCATCGGGCAAATATCGAACCAAATCGCCGGTTTTGTAAAGACACTGATCAGGGATTTCACTAAAAATGTTATCAATAAACCGCTCTGCGGTCAAGGCTGGTCGATGATGATACCCCCGCCCCACCCCTGCCCCGCCAATATACAGCTCACCGGGTATACCGATAGGGACTGGTTGCATATTGTGATCTAAGACATACGTTTGTATATTCGCAATCGGGCGACCAATGGGTACATTGACCCGCTGATCCGTTTGATAACATTCCCAAACGGTAGTGTCGATGGTCGCTTCAGCCGGACCGTACAGGTTAAACAAACGGGTCGAGGGTAAGCGATGAAAAAAGTGTCGGCGGAGTTCGCCCGACAACGCTTCACCGCCACAGAACACCCGTTTTAAGCTGACACAATCTGCAAAGCATTTCACATCTAGCAGGGCCGAAAGCAATGAAGGAACCAGTTGCAGTACCGTGATCTTTTGCTCAATAATCTGCTGGACAAGGTATGATGGGTCCCGCTGCCCCTCTGGCTTGGCGATGACCAACTGGGCACCAGCCAATAAGGGCGCGTAAAATTCCCAAACCGAGGCATCAAAACTAAATGGCGTTTTTTGCAGAACACGATCTGATTCGACCAATGGAAACATATCTTGCATCCAGGCCATGTGGTTGGCAATGGCCCGATGGGGGATCATTGCGCCTTTGGGCTTGCCCGTCGAGCCGGAGGTGTAAATCACATAAGCCAAATTGTCTCCTGAAACCGAACTGACGGGTGCAGCCGTTGGGTATTGGCTGAGGGTGGGCCAATCATGATCCAGGCAAAGTGTGGGCGCGTTATGGTTGGGCAGTTGGTTCAGTAATTTTTCCTGTGTCAACAGCACCGTTACATTGGCATCTTCCAACATATAGGCTAAACGGTCTGGCGGATATTCGGGATCAATCGGTACATAAGCCCCGCCTGCCTTCAGAACACCTAATAAACCGATGACCATCTCAACAGATCGCTTAACACAAAGGCCCACCAAAACATCAGGGACAACCCCCATTTCCTGTAAATAGTGGGCCAATTGGTTCGCTTTCGCATTCAACTCTGCGTAACTGAACCGTTCCGCATCATACACCACGGCAATAGCTTCTGGCGTTTCTGTCGCTCGCAGCAAAGGTGCGTGTTCTAAATCAAAAAGTAAATGCGCATCCTCATTAATCAGATCGGGCAATTGAGCTTCACGCGTCCTCAGCGGGCAAATGACGTAGATCAAGCGATTTAAGGGCAAAATTAACGGTTGAATGGATAATCTGTTGGGGTTTACCCTCGATCAATGTAAAAGCCGTTCTTAACGTTTCATGCCGTTTGATGAGATACGCCAAGCTTTGCTCTAAAGCCGAGATATCCAGCGGACCACGTAAACGAAACGCAAGGGGTATATTGTAGGTAGCTAAACCCGGCTGAAATTGCTCAGTGTACCATATCCCTTCCTGAATATAGCTTAAGGGAACCGGTGTCTGTTGGACGCGACGCGGGATAGATGATGTTGTTACTGGTGGTATAGCTGCCTCAGCGGGGGTGCTTGCTTTCTCCTGCTGCAAGTGGGTCAGAATCTCCGCCTTATGTTGTTTAAGCAGCATCCGCTGTTCTGGAGATAAGGCCCCTTTAGGTGCCCGAAATCTAAGCTTGTCCTCTTCGATCCACAACTCAATATTTTGCTGTGACAAACTCTGTAACAGTTCAGCTATATTCACCAATAATTATCCCTATTAAAACTGCGACAAACGAGCATTCAACTTCTCAGTCAATACCCGCATATCCTCTTCCACGATCTCCGTGTCATCGTTCCCAGTAATAGTATTGTGTGATCCGATAATTTGATGGACCTCAGCCCCTTCCGTGGCCAAATTACCCCATTTCAGTTGATTGCCAGTAGGGGAACTGAGACTTGGCCAAGTCAAAAAGAGATCGACTTTACCCGAATAAGCCTGAGGAATGTAGCGTTTAACCGCCCAGGTATTGGTGACCACTTTCATCTTCAACTTCAAATAATCTCGTTGTTCCTCCGCTGATAAATCCTGCAATGTATCTGAGTGATGGGTGAATCGGCGCATCGCCCGCGGCAGGACGGTGCGGGCCAATTGGAGATATGATTTAATCATTCCGCCTGACGGAGAAGACGGCTCAATTAGGCCCAAAAATTCAACCTCTTGGTTTTGGGCCTGTAGTTGCTGGGCCATTTCGTAGGCCACCGTCCCGCCTGAACAGATACCGGCGATATAATAGGGGCCTTCAGGCTGCACTTCCCGCAGTTGATCGATATAGTAGCTAGCCACATCTTCAACCATTGTCGGCACATCAGCACTATCCTGAAAGGCGTAAAAGGGTCGATCTGGGGTCAGATATTTGAGCATATACTGTAGATCTGTAAAAACATTGCCCAGATTGCCAGGCATACAGAACAAAGGTGCTTGACTACCCTGCGCTCGTAAAGCGACCAACGCTTTGCTGGTCAAGGCGATTTCTTCCTCATCATCAATCATCTCGACCAACTGGGCCACGGTAGGTGCCTGGAACAGAGCCGCTAGGGAAATCTTTGTCCCGGTGATGGCTTCAATCTGGGTGATGAGCCGCACCGCCAGCATTGAGTGCCCCCCCAAATCAAAGAAGTTATCGTGAATGCCCACCTCTTCAACATCCAAAATATCTCGCCACACTTGAACCATTTGCACTTCCTGCGGCGTACGAGGTTCCACAAACTCAGTCACCAGGGCATCCCGGCTAGCTTCTGGCACGGGGAGCGCTCGCCGATCAATTTTGCCATTGATGGTTAGAGGAAACTGGTCTAATGTCACAAAGGCAGAGGGGATCATGTAATCAGGCAATTTATCCGCCAAAAATGAGCGCCAGACATCAACCGTGGGGGACGTTTCACTGTTAAGCACCACATATGCAGCGAGGCGTTGATCGCCGGGGGTGTCTTCGCGGGCCATCACCATCACCTCGCGCACATCGGGATGCTGGGCCAGATTGGATTCGATTTCGCCCAACTCAATACGGAAACCCCGTAGCTGTACTTGATGATCGATTCGGCCCAAGTATTCGATATCGCCATCGGCCAGATAACGGGCCAAATCACCAGATCGATACAGTCGAGCGTCTGGGTCAGGATTGAAGGGGTCGGGAATGAACCGTTCAGCATTCAACTCGGGCCGTTGGTGATAGCCGTTCGATACCCCAGAGCCGCCAACATACATCTCGCCAACCACACCAACGGGAACGGGTTGCTGATGCGCATCAAGAATATACACCTGCAAATCGGGGATCGGGCCACCAACAACACTACCAGAGTTGAGGTCAGCCATACTCAGCGGACGATAGGTGACGTGAACGGTGGTTTCGGTGATACCATACATATTCACCAATTGCGGTGTTTGATCGCCGTGTCGCTCGTACCAGAGTTTGAGCGACTGCATCTCCAAAGCTTCCCCGCCGAAGATGACATAGCGTAAGGCAAGATCAGGACTTTGCCCGACCAGCGTTTCGGCTTGGATGAGTTGCCGGAAGGCCGACGGTGTTTGATTGAGCACGGTCACCCTTTCCGCCACGAGTAATTTGTAGAAGTCGTCGGGCGAACGGGAGATCAAATAGGGCACAATGACCAAGCGCCCACCGTACAGAAGCGCACCCCAGATTTCCCAGACCGAAAAGTCGAAGGCGTAAGAGTGGAACAAGGTCCAGACATCATCGGCCTTGAAGTGGTACCAATCGTCAGTGGCCGTGAAGAGACGGATGACGTTGGCGTGGGTGACCAAGACCCCTTTCGGCTTCCCCGTTGAGCCGGAGGTGTAGATCACATAAGCCAAATCATCCGACGTGTTTTGAATGGGCAGATTTGCCCCGTCGCTCGCTGCGATGGTGGCCCAGTCTTGATCAAGCTGAATAATCTGTCCCTTGTAATCCGCAACAACGCCCATCAACGATCGTTGAGTCAGCAAGATTGTTGCCTCTGCATCCTCCAAAATAAAGCTCATTCGGGTGGCTGGTACGGAGGGATCAAGCGGCAGATAGGCCGCTCCCGCTTTGAGAATGCCCAAAATAGCGACGATCATATCGGGCGAGCGCTCAACACACAAACCAATTAAATCACCGGGCTTGGCTCCTTGCGTTTGCAGATAGTGGGCCACCTGATTGGCCCGCTGATTGAGATCACCATAGGTCAACGACACATTCTCATAGGTCACCGCAACAGCCTCTGGCGCCTTTTCAACCTGGGTTTCAAACCATTGTTGAATGGGTTGATCGGCAGGATATATTCGTTCAATGTTGTTCCAAACCGATAGAATTTGGTGCCGCTCAGCCTCAGTCAGCAGATTAAGCTGGTCGATAGGCTGGTCAGGATTTGCTATAACTTCATTGAGCAGCATCTGCCAATGATCGGCCATTCGTTCAATCGTCTCAGGCTCGTAAAGCTCGGTGCTATACTCAAACATAATCTCAAGCTGCCCAGCTTTTTCAAAAATTGTAAGGGTCAAATCAAATTTCGCAGTTCGGCGATCAATTTGACACGGTTCAGCCGTGACTCCTTCCAAATCAAAGGCCTGTTCCCGAAAATTTTGTAGAACAAACATCGTTTGGAAGAATGGGGTATAGGTCATATCACGCGTCGGTTTGAGTGATTTGACCACGGTTTCAAAGGGAATTTCGTGATGGGCAAAGGTTTCTAAGGACATCTGCCGAACTCGCTTGAGCAACTCCAAAAATGAAGGATTGCCAGCGAGATCAGTCCGAAGCACAAGCGTGTTGGCTAAAAAGCCAATTAGCCCCTCGGTTTCGAGCCGATTCCGATTGGCAATCGGTGTGCCCACCAGAATATCCTCCTGTTGAGAATAACGATAAAGTAGCACTTTGTAGGCCGCTAACAGCGTCATAAACAAGGTTGTATTTTGTTTACGGCTCAATTCTTTGATCCCTGTCAATAATGTCTCTGGGATAATGAATTTATGTCGGCGACCACGATAGGTGGGCCATGTGGGGCGAGGATGATCAGTTGGGAGTTGTAGGGGGGCTGGATCATCCCCTAAACGATCTCGCCAAAAGGAAAGTTGATTCTCAAGTTCATCGCCCTGTAACCGCTCCCGCTGCCACTCAGAAAAATCGGCATACTGAATTGGTAGATTAGGCAACTGAGGAGTTTCGCCCTGACGAAAAGCCGCGTAGCAGGCGACCAGTTCTTTACGTAACACCCCAAAGGACCACCCATCACCGGCTAGATGATGGACAGTTAGGCTCAAAATATGATCCTCAGTGTCCAGATAGATTAATGTGGCTCGCATCATGGGCGCGTGTTCTAAATCAAGGGGCAAATGGGCATCAAGATTGAGCAGATCAGGCAGTTGCGCCTCACGTTCCTCAGCCGGTAAATGGCGTAAATCAAGCGGCTCAAGCGCAAAGTCAACGGTGGGGTGAATAATCTGTTGGGGTTCACCATCAATTATGGCAACAGACGTCCGCAACGTTTCGTGTCGTTGGACAATAAAGGCCAAACTCTCTTCCAAGGCACCAACATCCAAAGGCCCCCGTAAACGATGCGCGGATAGGATGTTGTACGTCGCTAAACCGGGCTGAAGTTGCTCAGTGTACCAGACCCCCTCTTGGATATAGCTCAAAGGCACAGGTGACTGTTGAGCACGACGCGGAATGGTTGTTGGTGGTGGTAATGGCGGAGCCGCTTCAACAGTGGGGCTTGATCTTTGCTGTTGCAAATATGTTAAAATGTCTGCTTTATGCTGTTTGAGTAACAGCAGTTGTTTAGGGGACATAGCCCCTTTTGGGGCCCGAAATTTAAGCTTTCCCTCGTCAACCCATAATTCAACATTTTTAAGGGAGAGTTCGTGAATAAATTCTGCTACATTCATTGGTAATCCTTAGTATCTATATCAATTTACGATTGAAGATTTATGATTTACGATTAGACCTGGGGGCAATGATCGCCTCGCCAAAATCGGCTATCATAAATTAGAAGGCTCGGACGATTTTTGGTTTTGAGCCATCAAATGAGACTCAGCAAGACAGTAAGTAAGCGGGAGTAGGAATTTATTTTTTTACTTCTTACTCCTTACTGCCTATTATATCCAATCCTCTTCCATCTCTACTTCAACAGCCCCTGCTTGCTCGTGATACGTCTCTTTCACTTCGTGCAATTTAGCCAAACTGTTCATCATTGACAGATAATCGACCCCAAAGTCCACCAGACAGGCGATTTCGGTCACACCGATGGCTTGGAGGACTTTCATCTTCTCCACACAGATTTCGGGTGTGCCCACCAAGCCTCGTGTCTTAAATAGTTGGTCCGTCGCTTGGGCAATGATAAATTCTTTGTCATCCTGGTTCAAATCAATCGTACGGTTCAGCCCTTCAGATTGATCGTGTTGTAACCCTAAATTCACATAAAGATACTCTTCATAGGCTGATTTGACCTTTTCCCGGACCACATCCATCGAATCGTCAACATAGGTATGCATCATTAAGGTGACACTACGGGCGGCCGGGTCGTGACCGTGTTGCTCTAAAGCTCGATGATAAAGTTCAACTTTACGCGAAAGCTCTTCAATCGTCGTATCCCACAAGACCGTTAGTAGGTTGATCCCCATCTCTCCAGCCTTGATAAAGGTGGCGTCCCCGTGACTGGCCAGCCACATAGGCAATTGGGGTTGGACCGGATCGGGATAGATCCGAATTTCGGTGGGTTTGCCCGTCCCATTGGGTCGGGTAATTGTCTCACCTCGCCACAGTTTTTGGATGATTTCGATTCGCTCATCCATAATCTGCTTACGATTCTCAAAATTGTCTGGGGCCAGCACAAAATCATTGGCGTGCCAACCAGAGGCGGCGGCAATGCCAACGCGACCGCCTGAGAGATTATCGATGACAGACCACTCCTCAGCGACACGCAACGGGTCCTGGAAAGGGATAACCACACTACCGGCTCGAATGTGGATATTCTTGGTCATTGTCGCCATCGCCGCCCCTAATACCGAGGGATTGGGATACAAGCCACCAAAGGGGTGAAAGTGACGTTCCGGGGTCCAAACCGCCTTAAAGCCGTGTTCATCGGCAAAACGCACGCTATCTAAAAAGAGCTGATATTTATTACCAGATGTGGCCGATCCATCCGCTGAGAAGAAAATCAAGCTGATATCCATATCGTGTGGATGTCGATCACTTTGCCCGTTTGAGATTGGTGATGACACAGGCTGTGGTGTTGCAGGTGTGGTGATTTTGGGCGTCATAGGAGCTGAGATAGATTGAATTGGTATTGAAGTCGGTTGCGGTTTATCGAGCAAGACTTCAGCCAAACCAGCGACGGTTGGGGTTTCGAACATCGTGTTCAAATTAATCTCAAATTGCATCTCTTTTCTCAATCGAGATGTAATTTGCATCGCAAACAGAGAATGCCCACCCAACGCAAAGAAGTTATCATTCACACCAATTTGCTCGATCCCTAGAACATCGCCCCAAATCTGGGCAATCTTCTCCTCCACCCAATTCCGAGGATGAACAAATTCTGTGGTAAGCTGATCACCTAATTCTTGGGCTAAATTGATGCGCTGTATCTTTCCGGTCGGGCCTTTGGGAATCTCAGCCAAGATGGCAATTTGGCTGGGCACTTTATATGGGGCCAGCCGCCCCATCGCAAATTTACGCAGATCCATCGCGGTTGAGCGCGAGTCCGCCCGTAGCACAACAGCAGAGGCGATGTCTTCCCCTAGGGTGGGATGAGGCATTGCAAAGGTCACCACCTCGACCACATCAGGATGACCTTTCATCGTTTCATCAACTTCAAGCGGCGCGATTTTTTGCCCCCCGCGATTAATCATCTCTTTGATCCGCCCAGTGAGAAAGACATAGCCCTCATCGTCAACGTGGCCGATGTCACCTGTACGGAACCAGCCATTGCGAAAGGTTTGTTCATTAGCTGTAGGGTTATTCTCATATCCCGAAATAATATTTGCCCCACGGACAACGATCTCACCGCGCTGTCCATCCGGAAGCAGTTCACCTGTTTCGCTCATAATCCCCACTTCATTGCCTACAGCCACACCAACAGAGCCAGCCTTAGGCTTATCTAACGGATTGTTCGTGAGGTATAAGGCCGACTCCGTCATCCCATACCCTTCCACCACGGTCACACCAAACGCAGCTTCAAGTTGTTTCCGTACAATCGGGGGCAAAGCGGCAGCAGAGGATCGAATAAAGCGCAAATCGTTGGCTGCGACCAAATCTGGTTGCGCTTGAGCTTGTTGTAGGATGGCTTGATGTAGAGTAGGTGCAGCTGAGTACCAAGTCGGCTTAAATTTCTGGAACCAATCAAAAAATTGAGTGGCATTAAAATCCGGCGCAGCAAAAAGCGTACCACCTGTACTCAATGAGGTCAATGTGGTTATCAATGCATGTGTGTGGAATAAGGGCATAATCCGCAAATATCGATCAGTCGGACCAAGTTGAAGCGACTCACCTGTCATTGCCGCCCCAGCCATCACATTAGCTTGGGTACAGGGCACCAGTTTTGGCTTGGCTGTCGTTCCAGAGGTATGGAGAACAAAGGCAACATCATCCGCCTCGGCAAAGGCGGGGGCCACATCTGTTTCAATGATAGTTCCGTCAGGGGTCGATAAGGTAAACAGACCCGCTGCTTGATCCAGCAATGGGTTTAATTCCAAGAGAATCAGGTTTTTCTGCTCCGCTACCTCACGAACGGGAGAGTCTTCACCGGCTAAAACGATCACCGCTTTTGCGTTTAAGTCGGACAAATAAAAATCAAGTTCATTAGCTCGATAGGCGGGATTTAGTGGGGCCGCCGTTACGCCCGCAATCGTCGCCACAAAAGCAACAGTCATTTCTGGTCCGCTGGGCAAGACGAGAGCAACGCGGTCATTACGTTGCACTCCTAAATGATTAAATTGGCTCACAATCGTTTCGACATGAGATAAAAGGGCCTGATAGGTTAGGGGCAAACGATTGGGGGCCGTTATAGCGACTGCGTCAGGGGTTTGTTCAGCTTGAGTTTGTAAAAGATGATGAATGATATTGAATGTCATAAATGTTCTCCAACCAGCTATTCGTAAATTTTATCAACTTCGCGTCTATTTTGGAAGCAAACTTTTCGGCTACTAAGGAACTGTAATTAAACAATTATCGTGTTTCTTACGCTCAAAAACGGTAAAAATCAGACAGGTAATTACCCCTTAGTCCTGATCTTCTGCCATCAATATCTCTTCGACCACAGGAGCCAATTCCGCAATCGTTGGGGCATCAAATAAGGCACGAAGCGGAACCTCGATGCCATACGCTTGCTCAAGCCGTGCAACGACTCGGATGATCATTAAAGAGTGACCGCCCAAATGAAAAAAGTTATCATAAAGACCAACGCGCTCCAGTCCCAACACTGTTCGCCACACCTCAGCTATGATCTCTTCAATTAGTCCTTCCGGTTCCACAAAATCATTCGCTGAAGACGTCACATTCAAGTCCGGCTCGGGTAACTTCCGACGATCAACTTTTCCGGTGGGAAGTAACGGCAGTCGTTCTAGGGGAACAAACGCAGCAGGGATCATCGCGGGGACCAAAATTTTGCTCAGGTCACGTTGCAATGCGCCAGCATCTAGCTCGCCTGATGATTGAGGTACAACATAGGCCACAAGATAATTCTGACCATGCTCATCTTTTTTCGCAATGACCGTGTTAGCTTGAACCATTGGATGTTTGGCTAATGTACCTATGATTTCGCCTAATTCAATACGAACCCCTCGGACTTTGACCTGATCATCAGTGCGTCCCAAAATCGCCAAGGTGCCATCGGCTTGACAATAGCCCAAATCACCCGTGTAATAAAACAGATCATCGGGATCATTTTGAAAAGGGTTAGGCCTGAACTGTTTTTTAGCGACCTCTGGGGCATTAAGATAGCCCAAGGTGCGGAAAGGGGTATGGATCACGATTTGGCCTGGCTCGTACAGACCACACTGTCGATCATTCTCATCCAAGATAAAGACCTGGGTTTGGGGCAGAGGTCGCCCGATGGATTGCACGCCCGGTTGTGTCTCAGCCGGGACACGATAAAAGCATTTCACCATCGTGGTTTCAGTGGGGCCATAGAGATTGACCACGTGACTGTTGGGGCAAAGGTCGCGCCATTGATTGACCAAAGCATCGGTCAGCGGCTCACCGGCAAAAAAGGTATATCGGATATCTGGCAATGATGTGGACGTATCGCCTGTTGTTAGCCACGTTTGCACTAAGGCAGGCACCGTATGCAATATCGTAATGCCAGCCGCTTTGAACCAAGGAAGAGGATCAGCCAGATTAAGACCATCCACCTTATCAGGCAGACACAACGTTGCGCCATGGGTCAGGGGGAGAAAGATATCCCGTAGGATAACATCAAAAGAAAGCCCAATCAATTGGGCGACTCGGTCCTCGGGGCTAACCGCGAACTCTTCACCCTGCCACCGAACAAAATGGCTAATCCCTTTATGATTGCCCAAAATTGCTTTTGGCTTGCCGGTTGAGCCAGAGGTAAAAAAGATATAGGCTGGGTCATCTTCGGCAACTGTGGGTAAGGTCACTTGGCTTATATCTGGGGCGGAGATCACCTGCCCTGTCTCCCCATCAACCTGCAGTTGCTTCGTCAACAGTTCATCATCAGCAGCAAGCCAATCCGCCGCTGCCGGAAGGTTGGTGGTCCCCTGCACCAAAATCAACCATTTAACCTGGGCTTCTCGCAAAAGCATCAATTTGCGTTCATCGGGTAAAAAGGGGTCAATCAAAATAAAGACCCCACCACCTAACAACGTGCCAATGACGCTGGCAATCAGTCCAAATTGACGGGTGCCATAGATAGCAATGACATCACCGGATTGCACCCCCATCGCCCGCAAACTTCGGGCGATAACGTTGACTCGTTCAAACAGCGTTTCGTACGACCACACTTGCTCACGATGACTAATGGCTGTTTGATTAGGCGTTTTTTCCGCCCAAGCCGCAAGCAGATCGGTGACGAGGGTTTGCGCAGGCGTAGGTACTGGAGACAATGGATCGGGTACAATGTCTGCGGCAGATGGTGTAATCAATGGATAGTCGCTAATACCTCGACTCGGATCAGCCACAATTTCCTGGAGAAGATGCTGGTATTGGGTCAACATCTCCTCCATTCGCTCAGGGCGAAACAGGTCTATTCGATAGACGAGATAGAGGTGAAGTTCTGCCTCACTTTGCCGCACATAAAGCGTCAAATCAAACTTAGAGTAGGCTTCGATTTCAGTCCGAGAGATAGTCTCGACATTTACGTCGGTGAGGTTGAGACCGCTATGCTGGCTTGTGGTTAACAAATTGAAAGCCACCTGAAACAGTGGATTGTAGCTCAAATCTCGTTCTGGCTGAAGCGTTTGCACGATGGTTTCATAGGGCACCTCTTGATGAGAGTAGGCTTCCAAGCTGGTGCGACGCACTTTGCTCAATAACTCTGTAAAGGTTGGCTCCCCTGATAAATCGGTATGCAACACCAAATTATTAAGGAAGTAGCCGATCAGTTGCTCTAGCTCTGGCTGCGGACGATGAATGATAGGGCTGCCCACGACAATATTTGTCTCCGCTGTATAGCGATAAAGCAACATTTTGAAGGTTGTCAACAGGGTCATAAAGAGCGTAGCATTTTGTTGCCGGCTGAGGGTTTGAACCGCCTGAGCTAAGTCTGGGGGCAACGTTAGTGAGATCTGCCCCCCTGCATCACTGTAAACAGCCGGTCGTGCATAGTCCGTGGGCAATTGCAAAACGGTGGGGGCATCTACCAGTTTTTGCTGCCAATAGTCTAGTCTTTGGCTAAACGTCTTACTCTGAAGCTGAGCTTGTTGCCAGCGGGCAAAGTCGGCGTATTGGATTGGTAACTCAGGTACCGGTGGGGTTTGGCCCGATTTGAGTGCATTATAAATCTGCGCCAATTCTTGCCCCAGAAGGCCGACTGACCAACCATCGCTAATAATGTGATGAATTGTCATCGTGAGGATGAACGTGGTCGGGGCTAGTTGGATGACGTTAGCCCGCAGAAGCGGGGCTTGAGCCAGATCAAACAGACGATCCGCTTCAGTCTGTACAAATTCACTCGCTTGTTCTTCCTGATCTGTGGACGCCAAATGTTGCAGATCAATTTTATCGAGGGTGAAATTGATATTGGGCTGAATGGCAGACACAGGTTGGCCTTCGTTGACCTCAAAGTAGGTACGCAGAACCGCGTGCCGTTGTACTATGAGGTTGAGGCTCTGTTCTAGCACAGCCACATCTAACGCCCCGTCAATCTGCCATGCCATCGGCATATTGTAGGCAGCGGTATCAGGACGCAGTTGTTCGGTATACCAAATCCCTTCCTGACCCGGCGTCAAGGGAACTTGATTGGGTGCCGTTAAAACCTTGAGAATTTCTGTTTTATGTGCCTTGAGCACAGCGCGCTGTTCATCAGTCAACACTCCCTTTGGCGCACGAAATCTTAGTCTATTGCCTTCAGCCCAAAGCTGGATACCTTGCTCGGTTAGCTCCTTCAACAGTTCATTAACCATTGCCAGTCTCTTTTCGCTATATCCAAAATCATGTTAAGTCTACAAACAGTTTATCGATTTTTATGATTCTGCCGTTAATGATTCCTCAATTACGGGAACTAACTCAGCAATCGTCGGGGCTTCAAACAACGTATGTACCATCAACTCGATGCTATAGTCGTGCCGGAGCCGGGAGATGACCTGAATGGCAAGCAGGGAGTGTCCACCCAGATCAAAAAAGTTATCATAGAGACCAACCCGGTCCAGACCAAGCACCGTCTGCCACACCTCGGCTACCATCTCCTCGATCAGCCCCTCTGGCTCCACATAATCATTCGCCAAATGAAGCGTGTTCCAATCCGGCTCTGGGAGTTGCTTCCGATCCACTTTGCCATTAGGGGTCATCGGCATCTTCTCCAGATCGACAAACGCCGAGGGAATCATGTAGTCCGGCAGTTTCTCTTTGAGGTAATCCCGTAATTGGGCCGGATCAATATCTCCCCCATTATTGGCGATCACATAAGCCACCAGCCGCTTATCGCCAGGGCGGTCTTCCCTAACGATCGCCACAGCCTCTTGTACTACATCGACTTGGCGCAAAAAGGCTTCGATCTCGCCTAGTTCAACTCGGTAGCCTCGAATTTTGACTTGATGGTCGGCTCGCCCTAAAAATTCCAGGGTACCATCTGGCAGATAGCGGGCCAAGTCGCCGGTTTTGTAGAGACGGGCCTCCGGATCATCGTTGAAGGGGTGCCGAATAAACTTTTCGGCGGTCAGGTCGGGCTGATTGAGATACCCCCTCGCCAAACCACGTCCCCCGATGTGTACTTCGCCGGGAAAGCCGAGCGGGGCTGGCTGCAAATATTTATCCAACAGATAAATCTGGCTGTTGGCAATCGGACGACCAATGGGGACGCTACGTCGGTCATCGTCAGGCTGGCAGGTCCAGCAGGTAGTCGCAATTGAGGCTTCGGTCGGGCCATAGAGATTATACAAACCCGCATTCAGATGGGTGAAAAATCGGGTCTGTAAATCAACCGTGACGGTTTCACTCCCGGTTGTCACCCGTCTCAGGCTTGTACATTGGGCAACGTCTGGCTCCTCCAAAAACAGGTGGAGGAGAGACGGGATAAAATCGACGGCTGTAATCTTCTGCTCAATGATAAATTTGACCAGATAATTTGTATCCTGATGTCGGTTCGGCTCAGCCATAATCAATTGAGCGCCAACCATCAGTGGCTCAAACAGTTCCCACACCGAGTCAACAAAGCTGAACGAGGTTTTCTGCAAGGCCCGATCGGTCTCGTTCAACGGGAAGTAGCTTTGCCGCCAAAGCAAATAATTACACACCCCGCGATGCAGCACTACAACACCTTTCGGCACCCCCGTCGAGCCAGAGGTATACATCACATAGGCCACGTTATGACCACTCACCTCACTGGGCACATTGGTTTGAGGTTCTTGTAGAATAGCCGCATTATCAGTATCAAGCTCGATAATTTGGGCTTCACTTGGCGGGAGCCTATCAATCAGTTTATGTTGGGTCAACAAAATCGGAGCTTGCGCATCATTCACAATAAAAGCCAAGCGATCAGCCGGGTAGGTGGGGTCTAGGGGGACGTAGCCTGCCCCCGCCTTGAGAATCGCCATCAAGCCGATGACCATTTCCAGCGACCGATCCATACAAATCGCCACCAACGTTTCCGGCCCGACCCCGCGCTTTGTTAAGTAGTGAGCGAGTTGGTTGGCCCGTTGATTCAAGGCCTCGTAGGTCAATTGCTCGTTGCCAGAGACCACGGCAATCGCCTGTGGGGTGCGCACCACCTGCGCCTCAAACAGATGATGTAGACATTGATCCACTTGGCGTGGGGCCTCGGTTGCATTAAAGGTCACGAGCAACTGTTCACGCTCGCTGGCGGTTAGCAGGGGTAATTGGGCAATCAATTGATTTGGATCAGCCACGATTCCTTCGAGCAAAGTCTGAAAATGCCCGACCATCCGCTCAATCGTTGTGGCTTCAAATAGATCGGCATTGTAGGTCAAATATCCGGTTAAGCCCGTAGCTGACTCGTGGATAGACAGGGTCAAATCAAATTGCTCGGTCCCAATTTTTCGGGGCAAAATGTCGGTGGTTAGTCCCGGCAGGCTCAAGGTCCGATTTGTCCCGTCTTGCAAAATAAACATCACCTGAAACAGGGGATTGATGTGCAAGTTTCGCTCTGGCTGTAGTTCTTCGACCAGCTTCTCAAACGGCAACTCTTGGTGGGCATAGGCCCCCAAAGCTACCTCACGAACCCGAGCTAGGATATCACGAAAGGTCGGGTTACCGGAAAGATCGGTATGCAGCACCAACGTATTGACAAAAAAGCCGATCAGCGGTTCCACTTCAACCCGACTCCGGTTCGCCACAGGTGACCCAACCACAACATTTTCCTGAGCCGTATAGCGATAGAGTAACGTCTTAAAAGCTGCCAGTAGGGTCATAAACATTGTCGTGTTTTCCTGTTGGCTCAAGGCTTTGAGCGACTCCTGCAACGCCAGGGGAAAGTTGATCGCTTGCCGTCCGCCGGAAGAATGCTTTGTCGCGGCACGGGGATGATCGGTGGGCAATTCTAAAACAGCGGGCGCTCCCGCCAATTGCTCCTTCCAATACGCTAGCTGTTTTTCCAGTACATCACCCTGAAGGTGATCCCGTTGCCAGAGCGCATAGTCTGTGTAGTGGATGGGTAATTCGGGCAGTGATGAGTCCCCTTGACCGGAATATGTCGTGTACCACGCTGATATTTCTCGCAGCAGAACACCGGTAGACCAGCCATCAGAGGCCACGTGATGGACCACGAACACAAGAATATAATCTGTCGTGTCAAGCTGTAGCAGGGTAGTTCGCAACATCAAATCTGTCGTTAAGTTGAAGGGGTGTCGGCTTCGTTCTTCGATAATCCGATCAATCTCGGCGTCTTTCTCTGCTTCGGACAAGTGGCTCAGATCAAACATCGGTAAGTCGAGCGCCCAATCTTGCGAAACAATTTGTCGAGGTTCGTCATCAATGAGGGTAAATGTCGTGCGTAGTGTCGTATGCCGGGTGACAATGGTCGTCAAAGCCTGATGCAGCGCCTCTTTATTTAGCGGCCCAGTGATTCGAACTGCTCTAGAGATATTGTAGGTGGGACTGTCCGGGTCCAGTTGGTTGAGAAACCAAAGCCGTTGCTGTGAAAAGGAAAGGGGGATTGGACCGTCAATCGATTGACGAGGGATTGACTGTTTCCCCCCTTTCTTAGCTTGTAGTTTTTCTTTGAGGCGTGCCTCAAGCATCGCCCGTTTTTCAGGTGAAAGATTTGAAATTCGATTTGTTTTGGTCATGTTATCTAATCTTCTTTCTGTATTCTGGTGGTCGTAGATTGAAATCTATTGTTAAAGGGGCAGACAGAATGAATTCTATCTGCCCCCCTAAAAGCTTAAGCTGTTACATTTACTGCCTCAGCCACCTCAGGCACACCATTTTCAATGGCAGTTGAAGTGGTCGGTGCGGGTAGATCAACCCGTTCTGTTACGTAGATCGGGCGACGCAGGCTCTCGATAGAGATACCCTCACGCAAGGCAACCACGACCCCAGCAGCTTCCAGATATGAATTGACCTCAATCACGTTGCGCATCCCCATTTTTTCATTGGTGATGTCTAACACGGTTTTGTTCTCTTTCACGGCGATCAGTGGAATGTCACTAAACTCGGCGGCAAAGGCGGGAATGCCACCCAAGGCGTCGGCGGGCATGACAATCGCCCCGATGTTATTCAGGGTGGTCAAGTGTGAGGCGGGGTCGGCTAGGCCTGAAATTGGTACCAAATGTGGCGCTTTGGCTAACCCTTTAAGAACGCAGAAATAGTGGGGGGTTGAGATAAATTCGGCGGAGGCCCGCGGGTTAATCGTATCGTTTTCTTTGACTTCTTGATAGTATGGCAAGGGCGCGTGAGCGGTTGGTATTTTGAAGATTTTGGTGATCAGATGGGTAATGATGGCCTCAACTCCGCCAGAGGGGTTGGGGATTTCCCCATTCAGGTGTTTGATAAACATATCTTTGGTGACACCGTGAATGACCGAGACCCCACCAATGGCATCCATCCCGCGTTCAAGGAAAAATTCGACGGCCTCTAAAATCGCGTCGGGGTTCACAACCGTCCCTACCGCACAGCCCGTTTCGGACCAGGCAATTTTAACACCCAACTCTTCACGCAACACACTGTACGTGTCGCAGGAAACACCTTTGACCGCTCTAGCGGCGTTGAGCGTATTGACCACGTAATCGATGTAATCCAGCCCGGTGGGATCAACAAAGGTGGCGATGCGATTGCTACGAACGGGGAGCAACGCCAAATGTCCTAACAAGAAGTCGTCCAGCGCTTTACCCTCAACATATAAGACATTGTCGGCCATTTCATTCAACTCAGAGGCATTGACTGCATTCGGGTGAGTCACGAGAAAGTCTGAAGCCGCAGCGAGCAAGTTGGTGGCTGGGCCAGCGTCACCAGCAAACCCGCCCAATTCGCAGCGAATCCCCGTCGGCACAATCTGTACTATGCCGAACGACGAGGCCTGGAACGACTTTCTCCGGGGGGTCAATATCTCAATATCGCTGAGAGCCGCAGCATATTTATCATCAGGGGCATACTCGACAATGGTGGCTTCAATCACGATCTCTTCATCGAGAATATCAACAATTGAAAAGCGTAACGGGTAGGTGTTTTCCTCTAATTTCTCAGCTAGAGCTGTGGAAATTGTTTCCAGCCAGCTCCCTTCTCGTCGTGCTTCAATTCGATAAACGCTATTTTTAATTTTCATTTTTTTATCCTTTCTTAGGTACATCATAAATGGAACTAGATATCATCCGGTAGATTTTCCAACTCGGCTAATAAATCATCTAAGCTTTCGCCATCGATCGCTTCAGCCTGTTCTAAGGTAATCATTACAGCCAACTGGGCTATGGTAGGATTATCAAATAATGTATCAGCCGATAGGGTAACTTCAAACAGATCAGGGATACGGGATATGATCTGCATTGCGAGAATTGAATGCCCGCCTAGGGTAAAAAAGTTGTCATTGATACCTATGCGATCAACGTTCAAAATCGTTTGCCATAATTCAACTAACTGCACCTCAGTCGGGGTTTGGGGGGCAACAAAAGGTGTAGTAGGACCCATAGGCTGCAACTTACTCAACGCTACACGATTAATCTTACCGTTGGGGAGTAACGGCATTTCATCAAGCAGGGTAAACGAAGCGGGGATCATATAATCAGGCAGCTTCTGGCGTAAATCAGAACGCAGAGTCTCATCGGTAACAGGCTGTGCCGAAACAGGTACGATATAGGCAGCTAAATTAATCTCTGGCTCAGAACGGGCAATGATCGCAACCTCTTTAACAGACGGATGGGTGTGCAAGGTTGCTTCAATTTCACCGAGATCCACCCGCTGCCCCCGCACTTTGACCTGATTATCTTTACGCCCCAGATGATACAAACAGCCATCAGCATCCATCCGACCCAAATCGCCTGTGTGGTAGATACGATTAGTGCTACCCTCTCGGTCGGATAAAAACATCTGGGTGGTGAGTTCTGGTCGGCCCCAATAGCCAAGGGCCAGATAGGGGCTTTTGACAACAATTTCTCCGACCTCACCGATGGGTGTGGGTTGTCCTTGCTCGTCCAAAAGCGAGACTTGCTTATCGGGCACGGGGTAGCCAATTGGCATCAAATCCCCTTTAATCTCGGTCTCGTGAGTCGCAAAAAACTGGCGATAGCAGGAAACTTCGGTCGAGCTAATGTTATTAAGCAAAACACAGTTGGCTGGGAAATATCGTTTAAAGAGGGCAAAGTCGTGCGTTGAAACGGCCTCACCGCCTAGATGAACCAGGCGTACATCAGAGAAGGTCTGTCCCGTCAAGATATCGATAAAGTGGCGAAATACAGTCGGGACAAAATGATACAGTGTGATCCTCTCAATGATGAGCCAATCAGCCAGCCCGGCCAACCCTCTACTTTTGAGATGATACGGGCTAATCGAAGCCCCACTGAGTAAGGCGCGGAGTACATCTCTAAAGCCAGCCACAAAACTAAGAGAGGTCAACAGGGCCAAGCGATCCTCAGGCACCAAGCCACAACTGTGAATATAGGCAAAAACACCATGTAACAGGGTTCGGTGATTCTCCATGACTCCTTTGGGCTGCCCTGTCGAACCGGAGGTGTATAAGATAAAGGCAAGATCATCCGGCGAGTAGTTAAGACGAGGATTTTCCTGAGACAGGGTTGAGGCTAACTGATCAACATTCAGAATAATTTGCCCAGATTGAGCCAACGTCTGGGCCGTTTCCAGGCTATCATTGTCGGTCAGGATCAAGCTTACGGTGGCGTCATCAAAAATATAGGCAATACGAGCTTGGGGGTAGCTAGGGTCGATAGGCACCCAAGTTTTTCCCGCTTTGAGAATGCCAAACAGCGCCGGAATAGTTAGCGAGTGGGTTTGCAGCAGCGACGCAACGCGGGCTTGGCCCTCACCAAGTTGTTCTATAATAGCTGAGGCAATCTGGTTGGCCGCTCGATTTAGGGCCTCATAAGTAAAACGTTGGGTTGGTGTTTGCACCGCTAAATATTGTGGATAACGCTGAACTTGCTCCTCAAAACAAGCTGACACAGTAGTTTCAATCATTTCTGGCTTTAATTCAAAGGAAGTTAATATTTTGGTTTTGGACAAGTGGTTTGATGACATTAGACAATCTCCCAGGTAATTAAGGGGGTACAGAGGCTCCGACGCATTAATAATTCAGTCTCACATTTATCTCTCATTCCTCCGACATCAATATATTCTCTATAAGTGGCGTCAACTCAGCAATCGTTGGTGCCTCAAATAGGGTCCGTAGTGATAAATCAATTTCATACTCTTGCCGAAGACGAGATACCATACGGGTCGCTAACAGGGAGTGCCCTCCCAAGTTGAAAAAGTTATCATACAGGCCAACACGGTCAACTGATAAAATATCTTGCCATACCTCAGCCAGCATCTCTTCAATCGGGCCCTCAGGCGGCACAAACTCAGCAACCTCAAGATGACTTGCATCAGGGGCAGGGAGAACCAAGCGATCCACCTTACCATTGGGATTAATCGGCAGATCATCCAATTCGACAAAGGCGGCAGGGATCATATAGTCAGGCAGATGTGTTTTGAGATAGTGCCGGAGGGTGGAAATCAGGTCGCTTTTCTGCTCATTGCGCTCGCGACCTTCATCAATGGTTTGTTGATTACTAACCACATAGGCCACTAAGCGTTTATCGCCGGGTGTATCCTCACGAGTGACTACGACACATTTTTCCACCGCTGAATGTCGGTTCAGGAAGGTTTCAATCTCACCTAATTCAACGCGAAAGCCCCTAATCTTGACCTGATGATCAATCCGACCTAGGAATTCGATATTGCCATCAGGGAGATAGCGGGCTAAATCCCCTGACTTGTACAGTTTTCCTGGCGCATATCTCGATTGTAGGGTTGGGGGCAAATCAATAAAACGTTCGGCGGTCAGTTCAGGCCGATTGAGATATCCATCAGCCAGACAATCCCCACCAATGTATAATTCGCCAGGAATACCAATCGGTACGGGTTGATAATAGGCATCCAGCAGATGAATCTGGGTGTTGGCAATGGGGATACCGATGGGCGGCAAACTCGGCCACTCAGCCACTGTCTCCCCCAAGGTAAATGCAGTCACCACGTGACTTTCAGATGGGCCATAATAATTGTGTAGACGACAATTTTCTAGCTTGTTGAACATCTCAGCCAAGTCAGGTGTAATTTTTAGCTGCTCCCCGGCCGTGACGATGTGACGCAAGCTAAGGGATGACAAGGCTAAATTGTTAGCGGCCATGGCAAGATGATGTAGGGCCACAAATGGTAAAAATAAACGTTCAATACGATGACAGTCGATATATTGGATCAGACGCTCAAAATCAGCCCGCAACGTCTCATCAACCAAAACCATGGTTCCCCCAACGGGCCACGTCGCAAACATTTCATGGAAAGAGGCATCAAAGCTAAGGGTCGTAAATTGGAGGGTGCGCATAGGCTCAGCAAACCCAGGCTGATCCAGATTCCAGCGGATCAAATTGTAAAGCGGACCATGGCCCATCACCACCCCTTTGGGGCGTCCTGTTGAACCCGAGGTGTAGATAATATAAGCTGGGTGGCTCGGATTAACATCAGTGACAACATTTTCTATAGGCCATTCTGACAATCGTGGCTCGTCTTGATCCAAGCAAATGATCGGCACATTTGGGGCGGCTAGCGTGTTACGCAGACTTTCCTGAGTAAGCAAGGCTGAGACCTCAGCATCAACCAGCATAAAATTTAGCCGCTCTTGTGGGTAGTTTGGGTCGAGCGGGACATAGGCGGCCCCGGCCTTGAAAATGGCCAATAGCGCCACGGTCATTTCCAGTGAGCGCTCGATATAGAGACCGACGCGGTGATTAGGGCCGATACCAAGACTAACCAGATAATGAGCCAATTGATTGGCGCGTTCGTTGAGCGCTCGATAGGTCAGTGATTGGTCTGCGGATGCGTCCTCAGCAGGAAACAACACGGCAATGGCTTTGGGCGTGACCTCGACTTGGGCCTCAAACAGATGATGAAGGCATTGATCTTTGGGGTAGTCCTGATATGTATCGTTCCAAGTAGCAAACTGTTCGGCTTCAGTCTCAGGCAACAACAATAGCTGATCGATAGGTGTATCAGGATTGGCCACAATACTATCTAACAGGGTGTGATAGTGACTGGCCATTCGTTCAATCATTTCGGCCTCGAACAGCTCGATATCGTATTGAAATCGAGCTTGCAGCCCATTGTCCGTCTCACTCATCATCAACAGAAGATCAAATTTGGCGGACCCATCATCAAGTAGGCCAGCTTTCAATGTTACGTCTGGTAATTCAATAGGTGGTCGGGTCGTATTTTGTAGTGAGAACATCACCTGGAACAGGGGCGTATGGCTTAGGTCACGATCGGGTTGTAGAGCCTCGACCAGCTTTTCAAAGGGTAAATCTTGATGTGCTTGGGCATCTAAAGCCGTTTCTCGTACTTGTTGCAACAGGGTTCGAAACGTGGGGCTGTCAGATAAATCACTGCGAAGAACAAAAGTGTTCACAAAAAAGCCAATGAGTGCTTCAATGTCAACTCGACCGCGGTTCGCTGAGGGGACACCAACCAAAATATCGGTTTGTTGAGTATATCGATAAAGCAGAACCTTAAACGCAGCCAATAGCGTTATAAACAGCGTCGCTTTGTTCTTTCGGCTTAAGGTTTTGAGCGAATCTTCAAGCGTTTTGGGCATTGTCATTACATGCCACTTACCGCGATAGGTCTTAATAGGTGGGCGAGGCTTGTCCGTCGGCAGCTTCAAAATAGGAAGTTTACCTGATAATTGCTTTTGCCAATAAGCCAGTTGAGTCTCGGCGCGCTCGCCTTGAAACCAGTCTCGCTGCCATTGAGTATAATCGGCATATTGCAACGGTAACTCTACCAAGGGTGAAAGCTGACTTTTGGCAAAGGCCGTATACAGTGCCTCAATTTCATCAGATAGGATGCCCATCGACCATCCATCGGCAATAATGTGATGGATGATAAAGAGAAGATAGTGATGTGTTTCGGTCAGTTGAAATAACTTAAGCCGAATAAGTGTGTCGCTCTCCAAAACGAAAGGCTTTTTGATCTCAGCTTCAATAATCTGCTGTTGTTCGGTGGCTCGCGTCGCCTCTGAGTGATCTCGCAAATCAATGATCGAGATGTCAAACGGGTGATAGGGTGTAATCACTTGCATCGGGACCCCATCGACCGTTGAAAATGTTGTCCGCAAGGTTTCGTGACGGCGAATAATTTCATTGAGGGTTTGGGTCAAGGCGTCTAAGTCAAGTGTACCTATAAATTCAAAGCTGAGCGGAATATTATAGAAGGGGCTGTCTGGCTCCAGTTGATAGAGTACCCAGAGTCGTTGTTGAGCAAAGGAAACCGGAAAGGTTTTTGGCTCACTCAATATTTGGAGTAGTTCAGCTTTGTGCTCTTTTAAGAGCGTACGATACTCTTCTGTTAACGCACCCTTTGGGGCGCGAAATTTAAGTCTGTCGCCCTCAGCCCATAAGTGAATACCTTCTTGAGTCAGTTTGTTAAGGAGTTCGGTTTTTGTCATAATTCACTTTCGTTTGATAGAGGATGAGATTACTGAAGTTTCCTTTTATCATTGGTACAATCCGTTACGAATCATATTTATTTTCTCATTCCTCCGATATCAATATGTGTTCTATGAGTGGGGTTAATTCAGCAATCGTCGGAGCCTCAAACAGGGTAGGCAAGGGCAAATCGATACCATACGCTTGTTTAAGCCGAGCCAAAAACTGGATTGCTAATAATGAGTGTCCCCCTAAATGAAAGAAATTGTCGTAAAGTCCCACACGATCAAGCCTCAACACGGCTTGCCATAGCTCGGCCACCATTTCCTCAATTATTCCTTCTGGTTCCACAAAATTATCTGTCAAGTGGGTGCTGCTTAGGTTTGGCTCTGGTAACTGCCGTCGATTGACTTTTCCGGTCGGTAACAAGGGAAGTCGATCCAAGGGGACAAACGCAGTAGGGATCATTGCAGGCATCAAAATTTTGCTTAAATAGGTACTTAGTTCGACTTCATCTAGAACATCGCCTACTTTTGCAACAACATAAGCTACCAAGTAGTTTTGGCCTTGCTCATCCTGCTTGGCAATCACAGTATTGGCTTGTACAGCCGGATGTTGGGCCAAGGTAGCAATAATTTCGCCCAGTTCAATGCGCACCCCACGCACTTTGACCTGATCGTCCATCCGTCCCAAAATCGTCAAGATGCCATCCGCTTGGTAATACCCCAAATCACCCGTGTAATAAAACAAATCTTGGGGATCATCCGTAAATGGATTAGGTCTGAATTGCTTTTGTGCTTCTGGGGAGGCATTGATGTAGCCCAGCGTTCGGAACGGAGTGCGGATCACAATCTGGCCTGGCTCATACAAACCACATGGTCGATCATTCTCGGCCATAATGAATATTTGGGTTTGGGGCAGGGGGTGGCCGATGGGCTGCACCCCAGGCTGCGTCGCTTCGGGAACCACGTAGTAACATTTCGCCATCGTCGTTTCAGTGGGACCATAGAGATTGACGACCTGACTATTGGGACACATCTCTCGCCATCGTGCGACCAAGTTATCGGTCAATGGTTCACCAGCAAAAAATGCACAACGGAGGTGGGGCAATTGTGGTAATGCCTCATCCGTTGCCAACCAAGTTTGCACCAGCGCCGGAACAGTATGCAACATCGTAATCCGGGCCTCATTAAACCAAGCGATAGGATCGGCCAAATTAAGGCCATCCACTTGATCTGGCAGGCACAAAGTGGCTCCGCGCGTCAGGGGAAGAAAAATATCGCGGAGAATGACATCAAAGGAAAGGCCGATCAGTTGGGCAACACGATCATTGGGGGTAACCTCAAACGTTTCGCTTTGCCAGCGAATAAAATGGCTCAATCCCTTGTGACACCCCAAGATACCTTTTGGTTTGCCGGTTGAGCCAGAAGTGAAAAAGATGTAAGCAGGATCATTCTCATCAACAGTCGGCAAGATAATATTCGTAACATCTAGCCCTACATTGACCTGCCCGGTTACGCCATCTACGGATAGACGCCCAGCAATATCATCATTCAACCAATCTTCAGCCGGTGATAAATCAGACACCCCGTCCACCAAAATAAGCCATTTGACGCCAGCTTCCTGAAGCAACATCCGCTTACGCTCATCGGGCAAAAAAGGATCGATCAAGATAAAGACCCCGCCGCTTAACAGCGTCCCGAGGATACTGGTAATCAAGCCAAATTGTCGTGTCCCATAAATAGCGACCACATCACCAGTCTGAACCTCGCTGGCCCGTAAGTTTCGGGCTATGTGGTACCCCTGAGCAATCAATTGCTGATAAGTCCATGTTCGATTGCCCTGACTAAGCGCTGGATGATCGGGTGATTTTTTAGCCCAAGCGGCAATCAAATCAGTGACGAGGGGTTGAGTCGGGGCGGACACTGGGTGTAACGGATTCGGTAATATATCCTTAGCTGAGGGTGTATTCAGTGGGTAAGCACTGATTGATTGAGATGGATCAGCCACAATTTGATGAAGAAGATGCTGGTACTGGGTCAACATCTCATTCATCCGTTCGGGTCGGAACAGATCAGTGCGATAGACAAGATAGAGCTGGATTTCTGTCTCATTTGGACGCACATAGAGCGTCAAATCAAACTTCGAATGAGCCTCAATCTCACTTTGGGATACAGTCTCCACATTCAAATCGGCCAAATTGAGCTGACTATGGTCAATTGTGGCGCTTAACAAATTGAACGCTACTTGAAAAAGCGGGTTGTAGCTCAAATCTCGCTCTGGCCGGAGGCGCTGGACAATTGTCTCATAGGGCACATCTTGATAGGTGTAAGCATCAAGACTGGTTTGTCGCACTTTGTCCAACAACTCCCTAAAGGTTGGCTCACCTGAGAGATCTGTATGCAATACCAGATTATTCAAAAAGTAGCCAACAAGTGGTTCCAATTCAGGTTGGGGGCGATGGATGATGGGACTGCCCACCACAATCTGAGATTGGGCTGTGTAGCGATAAAGTAGCATTTTAAATGCAGTCAGTAAGGTCATAAAAAGCGTTGCCTGATGCTGACGGCTTAGGACACCTATCGCCTCGGTCAATGATGGCGGCAAGGTGAGTGACACCTGATCGCCTGTGTAGTTGTACACAGAAGGTCGTACATAGTCGGTCGGCAGCTCTAAAATCGGAGGTGCATCGGCCAACCGTTGTTCCCAGTAAGCCAGATGGTTGGCGAAGCGTTCGCCTTCCTGCTGGGCTTGTGTCCAGTGAGCAAAATCAGCATACTGTATCGATAAATCAGGCAAAGTTGGGGTTTGACCAACAATGAGGGCGTTGTAAATTGCCGTCAAATCTCGAGCTAAAACGCCTAACGACCACCCATCACCGATAATATGATGGATTGTTAGAGTGACGATGAATGACGTTGGGTCCAGCTGAATAACACTTGCCCGCAGTAGGGGAGCTTCAGTCAGATCAAAGGGGCGGTTAGCTTCAGCCTGAATCAAGGTATCGACTTGCTGAGCCTGCTCACTTTGGGGTAGATGTTGTAGGTCAGCTTTATCAAGTGTGATGTGCATATCAGGCCAAACGATTGCCTTCGGTTGTCCCTCACTAACCTCAAAATGCGTACGGAATACAGTGTGACGTTGGATCAGGACATTCAAACTTTGTTCCAGCACAGCCACGTCCAACGCCCCACCAACCCGCCACACCATTGGCATATTGTAGGCAGCACTGCCGGGACGTAATTGCTCAGTATACCAGATGCCTTCTTGGCCTAGCGTGAGAGGGACCGACACTGGCTGTGTCAAAGGTTGGGGCATCATTGGTTGAATTGGGTCGGTTGCCCTCACCTCACCGTCTTTCGATTTCACCTGTTCACCCTCAATGAGAGCGGCCAACTCAGCGATCGTCGGTGCCTCAAACAGTGTACGTACGGACACATCAATCGCATAGGCCTGACGTAAGCGAGAGACAATCTGAGTTGCTAACAGCGAGTGTCCGCCCAAGTGGAAAAAATTATCGTGAACACCGATGCGCTCAAACTGCAAAAGCTCTTGCCACATCTCAGCCAGCATCTCTTGGACGGCCCCTTCAGGTGCAACAAAATCAGTGACATCAATGCGACTTGTATCAGGCGCGGGCAAAGCACGGCGATTTATCTTACCATTTGGATCAATGGGGAGATCATCCAACATAACAAAGGCGGCAGGGATCATATAGTCGGGCAGATGGATTTTGAGATGTTGGCGGAGATCAGCTTGCTTTGCCTCTGTTTCTTGTTTTCCGACCACATAGGCCACTAGACGTTTGTTGCCCGGTCTATCCTCACGGGCGACAACAACACACTTTTCTACATCAAGATGTTGGCTCAAAATTGTCTCAATTTCCCCCAACTCAATGCGAAATCCTCGTATTTTGACCTGATTATCAATCCGCCCCAAAAACTCGACATTGCCATCGGGCAGATAACGGGCTAGGTCACCCGTCCGGTATAGTTTGAGCTCTGCTTCCGAGCTAAAGGGGTTGGAAATAAATTTCTCTGCGGTCAGATCCGGACGATTGAGATACCCTTGCGAAACGCCATCCCCGCCCGTATAGAGTTCCCCCGGAACGCCAATCGGCACAGGTTTCATCTGCGCATCCAAAATATAGACCTGCGTGTTGGCAATCGGTTTTCCAATGGGCACGGAGGTCTCAAACATTGTACCACGGGTCATCGGGTAACAGGTGGTGAAGGTCGTATTTTCGGTAGGGCCATAGCCGTTAATCAAGCAGGTATCGGGCAATTCGTCCAGTACTCGACGCACGTGTGAGACTGACAGAACGTCGCCACCAGCCAGCAGTTGTCGCACGCCGCGTAGTTTGTCAAGCTGGGTGTCAACCATCTGGTGGAACAAGCCCGCTGTTAACCACAGAGTGGTGACTCCATTTTGCTCAATGACATCACCCAACGTTTCCAAGGTGGGCAATCCGGCGGGAAAGACAACCAAACGGCCTCCGTTGAGCAACGGCCCCCAAATTTCCAGCGTAGCAGCATCAAAAGAAATCGGCGCAAATTGTAAGAAAGTGTCATCATCGGTGATCGTGATAAAATTGGTTTCTTTGACCAAACGCACCACATTACGATGGGTGACACAAACGCCTTTGGGTTGTCCTGTTGACCCCGATGTGTACATCACATACGCTAAATCTTGAGCGGTCACCGGCTCAAGTGTGTCAGACAAGTTTGTCACAGGTTGCTGCTCAATCTTTGCCCATTCATCATCAAGACAAACAAGCTGACCTGTATATGGGGGTAATTGATGAACCAAGCGACTGTCTGTTAAGAGCAACGGCATTTGGGTGTCATTGAACATAAACGTTAATCGCTCATCAGGGTAAGCGGGGTCAAGCGGAACATACGCCGCCCCTGCTTTGAGGATGGCTAAGGTGCCGACAATAAGCTCAATGGATCGATCCAAACATAGGCCAACAAAATCCCCTGGCTTTACCTCAGCCGTCTTTAGATAGTGAGCCAATTGATTGGCCTGATGATTGAGGTCGGCGTATGTCAACACCCGATCTTCAAACACCAAAGCGACAGCATCCGGTGACTGCTCAGCCTGAGCCTCAAATAGCTGGTGAATTAGCGCATCTCTGGGGTATGCCGTGGCAGTATCCGGCCATAGGTGCAAAAGTTGATACTGTTCGGCTGCAGTAAGCATAGAAATCTCGGCCACAGACGCGTCAGGGTTAGTGACGATATTCTCCAGCAAGGTTTGATAATGTCCGGCCATTCGTTCAATCGTCTCAGCCTCGAATAAATCAATGTTGTACTGAAATTGAACTTGAAGCCCCGCCTCGGTTTCCGACATATCCAGAAAAAGATCAAATTTGGCCGAGCCGTCATCAACATCTTGAGTTGTTAGCGTTAGCTCGGGCAATTCAACCGACGACTGGAGGCCGCTTTCAAGCGAAATCATCACCTGAACCAAGGGGGAATAACTCAAGTTACGTTCAGGCTGTAACACTTCAACCAATTTTTCAAAGGGCAGATCCTGATGCGCCTGTGCCTCTAACACCGTTTGACGCACAGTTTGCAACAATTCCCGAAACGTTGGGGTATTTGATAGATCAGTTCGGAGAACCAGCGTGTTCACAAAAAAGCCAATTAATGGCTCAACATCGGAGCGAGTACGGTTGGCAACTGGCATCCCCACCAAGATGTCTGTTTGTTGCGTATATCGAAAGAGCAATACTTTGAAAGCTGTCAATAGGGTAACAAACAGGGTGTTATTTTCCTGACGGCTCAATGTTTTGAGCGCCTCATACAATGTTTGGGGTATTGTGATTATGTGTCGTCTGCCCCAAAACGATTGAGTTGCTGGACGGGGGTGGTCCATTGGTAAATCCAAAATCGGTAGGTGACCTGCTAATTTTGTTTGCCAATAGGTTAGTTGGATTTGGGTTCGTTCGCCTTGAAACCAAGCCTGCTGCCAACGACTAAAATCAGCATATTGTAGCGGGAGTTCTGGTAGCGGTGAAGGTTGGTCTTGGATAAAGGCGGTATAAAGCGAGGTTAGCTCTCGATGTAACACAGCCTGAGACCAACCGTCTGAAATAATGTGATGCATCGTTATCAAAAGTTGGAATCGTGTTTCAGCTAGGCGGAGGAGTTTGAAACGAATTAAAGGACCACTTTCTAAATCGAAAGGCTGTTTGAATTCAGCATCGATATATTTTTGCTTAGCCCCTCCCTGTTTTATCTCCTCTTGAATATCAAGGGCCGATACGGTAAAGGGGTGATACGGGGCAACGATCTGGATAGGTTCATCATCAACCGTTGTAAACGTCGTGCGTAACGTATCATGTCGTCGCACAATCTCATTTAAGGTTTTGCCTAAAGCGACCAGATCAAGATGACCTGTTAACTCAAACAGCAAAGGGGTATTGTAGAAGGCACTATCAGGTTCCATCTGATGGAGAAACCACAATCGTTGCTGAGAAAACGAAACTGGGCAAGTATCTGGATTTCCCAGAACCCTAAGGAGGTCAGCTTTATGTTTTTTGAGTAGTATCTGTTGCTCAGTGGTTAATGCACCTTGTGGGGCGCGAAATTTAAGTTTATCGCCCTCAGCCCAGAGCTGGACGCCTTGTTGTGTCAGTTGGTTGAGAAGTTCGGTTGTCGTCATAATCTTGTTTTATCTAAAAATGTGAGCTATAGGTTCAATGCAAAATCGTTTTGATACAGGTGCTTAGTTTATCCGCCAAAACCTTCATGGGAGCCTCTTCGATGACCCTGTCTCCCGTCCCAGTAATAAGGTCGTGATCACCGGGAATATCGTATAACGTCCCGCCGGTTTCGGCGTAGTCCATCCATTGCGTTTGATCATTTCCTTTTTTCTGTAGTGAGTCTTCTGTCAGAAAGAGATGAATTTGACCAGCGTAAGGTTTAATGCGATAACGACGTAACGCCCAGGCATTTGCAAACAATTTTCGCTTCAATCGCGCAAAATCGTGCTGCTCATTATTTTCCATATGGGTATAGGTCTCGGCCTGATCTCGAATACGGGTAAAAAATCGTTCGGCCATCGTCCAAGCAAATTTCAGCGTTGTCGTAACGCCCGGAATACGGGGCCGTGATGGCTCAATCAAAGCCAACAGAGCTACCTCATCACCTTGAGATTTAAGCTGTTGCGCCATTTCATAAGCCACGGCCCCACCAGAGCAAATCCCTGCAATAAAATATGGCCCCTCCGGCTGAACCACTTTAATTTCTTCCAGATAATGTTCAGCCAAAGACTCGACTTTGGCCGGATTATCAGCACTGTCTTGCAACCCATAAAAAGGTTGGTCGGTTTGGGTATGTTTTACCAAATAATTCAAATCGGTAAATACGTTCCCCAGATTACCGGGCAAACAAAAGATGGGTGGTTGCGAACCTTTAGTTCGCAGTGGGACTAAAGATCGCAGGTTAGCTGACTCCTCAGCTTGATAGACTCGCTGGGTTAGCTCGGCTACCGTCGGGGCCTGGAAAAGAATGGGTAGTGACAAGCTTTGTCCAGTCTCCTTTTCAATCCGAGACAGTAGTTGCACAGCCAAGAGGGAGTGCCCCCCTAAATCAAAGAAATTAGCCGTCACTCCAATCTCTTCGAGGCCCAGTGTATCAGCCCAAATTGTGGCAATTTTGGCTTCTTCTGGGGTACGAGGGGCAACTTTGGGACCACCCTGGTCAAGTAAGGTAAGATCAGGCGTAGGCAACGCCCGAAAATCGACTTTTCCGCTAGGCGTCAAGGGGACAGCTTCAACCGTCATAAAAACGGTTGGGATCATATAATTTGGCAGTCGTTCGCCGACAAACCTTTTGAGTTCATCAATCTCTACAGTTTGATTCTTGGCTGGGATAATGTAGGCCGCCAAATATTTTTTATCGGATTGCCCCGTTGTTGAGAAGGCAACGACAATGGCTTGCTGAACCGCTGAGTGTTGGGTCAGGGTTGTTTCGATTTCACCTGGTTCGATACGGAACCCCCGAATTTTGATCTGTCGATCAGCTCGGCCCACGAATTCAACCACACCATCGGATCGATAACGCCCCAAATCCCCTGTTCTATAGAGTCGATCGCCGGGAATGTCCGTGAGCGGGTTGGGGATGAATTTTTCGCTCGTCATACGCTCATCATCGACATACCCCTGGGCGAGATGATGACTACGAAAATAGATTTCGCCCGTCTCACCAACACCCGCCAATTGCATATTTTGGTTCAAAATCAGGAGCTGACAGCCTGGCATCCCTTGCCCCAAGGGATAGACCGACTTAGAGGCTGGTCCCTCAGGAATAGGATAGTAGCTCAAAGCCCTTTGTGTTTCGGTGGTCCCATACAAATTGAAGCAAGCGACATTTGGGGCAACTTTGCGAAGTTGAGCAATATGGTGTTGCGTTAGCTCTTCACCGACAAAAAAGGCACGACGTAGGTCTGAAAGCAACTCGCCGCTTGGGGTTGTATCAAACAGGAGTTGACACATGGGCGGGGTAAGATTACTAAAGCTAATTCGCTGTTGTTTCATCCAGGTCCCTAAATAACCAGGCGAACCGACTTGTTCGGGGTCAGGAATGACAATTGTGCCCCCAGCCCATAGCGCCGTAAAAATATCCCGTTGGAACGCATCGTGAGGTAGCCCAGATAACAAACTAAAGCGATCCCTGGACTGTATCTCAAACCGTTCCATCTGCCAAGGCAAAAAGTGAGATAAGGCCCCGTGCAGGCCATAAATCCCTTTGGGTTGCCCTGTTGAACCTGAAGTGAAGGCAATATAAGCCAAATCATTTGCCCCAAGCTCAACATCAAGGTCAGTCGATGGATATTCGCCCAGTAACTCTGATTGGATGAGCATTTTGTCTTGAGGCATCGTCAAACCAATAGGGAGGTCTTGGATCCATTCCTCGATTTCCGCAGGAAGCGCCTCAGCAGCTTCGATACGGATCAGGCCCTTGGGTTGCCCTGTGTTAAGATAATTTACCAATCGATCAACAGGGTAAGCTGGGTCTAAGTTGATAAAGGCTGCCCCTGCTTTTAGAATACCTAGCCAGGTTAAAATTGTCGATGCACTGCGATGACTGTAAATCGCAACTACATCACCTGTTTGAATGCCTTTGGCCTTTAGATAATGAGCGAGTTGGTTGCTAGTCTCATCTAATTCTTGATAGGTCCAATGCAATTGGGGATCTTCCACAGCAATCTGGTGGGGGTGTTGTTTTGCCTGAGCTGAGAACATATTATGAACCGCCCCTTGCCACGCATCATCTAAGGGTTCAGTGGGACTGGGTAATATAGTCTCAGTACTCGGGGTCACCAACGAAAACGTTGCAATAGGTTGATCAGGTTGGGCCACAATCTCTGTGAGTAATTGTTCATATTGATCCAACATTGTCTCCATCCGCTCCCGCCCGAAAAGAGCCGTACTATAAACGAGATCAAGCTGGATCTTACCTTTCTTCTCTTTTACATAAACTGTCATATCAAATTTAGAGCGTGTATCATCTTGCGATCGAGTGATACTTTCTACAGTCAGGTCGGCCAACTCGAGAGTCTGATCTTCAAAGGCATTAAACAGATTAAAAAAGACCTGAAACAGCGGTGTATGACTCAGGTTGCGCTCTGGCTGCAATTCCTGAACCAATTTTTCAAAGGGATAGCTCTGATGACCATAGGCATCTAGTGTAGTACTGCGTACGCGTCGTAAAAGTTCAAGAAAGGTTGGTTCATTAGAGAGATCAGTACGGAGGACTAAATTATTCAAAAAATAGCCGATGAGATTCTCAATTTCTACTTGGCTCCGATTAACCATGGGGGTGCCAACAACAATATCATCCTGACCGCTATAGCGCTGCAATATAATTTTGAAGGTGGTCAGTAAGGTCATAAACAATGTGACATTTTCTTGCTGACCAAGTTTCTTCAAAGCAGCGGTCAAATCAGGCGAAAGCGTTTTACGAATTCGGTCACCATCATAGCTCTGGATTGCTGGGCGTGTAAAGTCTGTGGGCAACTCCAGGACAGGTGGGGCAGAGGTAAGCTGTTGACGCCAATACTCCAAATCGGCATTACGATTATCATTTTCAATCTGCTGTCGTTGATACGCAGCAAAGTCTGCATATTGAATCGGCAACTCGGGCAAATTTGGCATAGGGTGCTGTTTATAGAATGCGTTATAAAGTTTAGCTAACTCATTTTGAAACAGTTGAAAAGACCAACCGTCACTGATGATATGATGCATCGTTACGACAAATACTTGATCCTCCGCCCCTAATCGAAAAAGCTTGGCCCGTAATAATGGGGCCTGAGTCAAATCAAATGGCGTACGAGCGGTTTCAGCCACCAACTTCTCGATCTGGTCTTCGGACTCTGCATCTAGCTGGCGCTGCAAATCGACAACGTCTAGAGTAATTTCAAGATCAGGCGTGATAACCTGCATCGGCTGACCATCAATCTGGACAAAATGAGTTCGCAGACTTTCGTGCCGTTGCACAATTGTGTTGAGGCTTTGTTGAAGAGCACTCTCATCCACTTTTCCGTACAGTCGCCAAGCTGAAGAGATATTGTAAGTTGCTGTATCTGGTTGTAACTGCTCAATATACCACACCCCCTCTTGAGTATGGGTCAATGGCGCAGGTGAGCTGGTATCACGACGCGGGATGGTCAACATTTGCCTGGCCCCTATTTTTTGTTTGCGTTCTTGCAATTTTTTCGCAAGCAGGGCCTTTTTATCCGCCGAAGATAATTTTGTTTTGGGAGTATCAATATTGGTTGACATAGAAAATTCCGTTTAACTGAAGGATTACTTAAGTAAACGGCAAGAAGTTTTAGAAAAACCGATGAATTTCAATAGGCGATTTTTGTTCAAAATGAGATCAATTTGGCCGTTTACGGGTAAATGAAATTTACCATGGATTATGGCGAGAAATTGACGATATTTGAGACGATTTTCGGTTTTTGAATAACTCTTTATTTCCTAAAACTTTCTGCCAAATACTTAAGTTTAACTAATCACTGACTTCATCCAAAAGCATGGCCTCAATGATCTCAGCCAATTGAGCAATCGTTGGTGCGTCAAAAATAGTACGAAATGAAACATCTAAATTATAGACTTGATGCAAACGAGAAATCATTTTGACCGCTAATAAAGAGTGCCCACCTAATTCAAAAAAATCATCATACAGGCTAACTTTATCAACACGCAAAACGCTCTGCCATATCTCAGCTAACATCTCTTCAACAGGGCCATCAGGGGAGACAAAATTATCAGACCGATCAGAATGAAGGGCATCAGGGGCCGGTAAAGCCCGACGATTTACCTTTCCATTTGACGTTAAGGGCAAACTCGCTAAGGTGACGAACATCGCCGGGATCATATAATCGGGCAATGTTCGTTTGAGATAGGCCCGCCATTCACCCACCGAAGGTACCGGTTGCGATGATGGCACGATATAAGCTACGAGCCGTTGATCACCTGGTATATCTTCGCGAGCAATCACAACACAGCGTTCGACGGCTGGGTGTTTACTTAAATTCGCCTCGATTTCCCCCAGTTCAATTCGAAAGCCACGGATCTTGACCTGATAATCGATACGTCCCAAAAATTCAATATTTCCATCAGGCAGGTAGCGGACCAAGTCGCCTGTTTTGTAAAGGCGCGATCCTGCCTCAGATAAAAACGGGTTCGAAATAAAGGCTTGATTTGTTCGAGTTGGATCATTCAAATAACCACGGCCTACTCCGATCCCGCCAACGTACAATTCGCCAGGAACCCCAATCGGCACGGGTTGTAGTTGAGAATTGAGGATATACAGCCGCATATTTCCGATGGGGCGACCCACGGGCATATTGACCATTTCAGGTGCCGGTGGCTGATAAATTTTATAATGTGCAATCGTGTCAGAGCACTCCGTTGGGCCATAAGCATTCAATAATGGCACCGCTGGATAATAGGTCAGCCATTGGCGAGCTAATTCCGGGGGTAAGGCTTCTCCAATGGAGATCAGCCAGCGCAAGGCCGAGAGATCGAAATGTGTTGAGGATTGCATTGCGATCGCTTCGACCATGACCCGTATCACGGATGGGACAAGCTCAAGCACCGAAATCTGATCCTGGGCGACCTGGGCGAGTAGCTTTGGCGGATCATGGGTAATCTCATCCCTATAAATCTTAACTTGCCCGCCAATGAGTAACACCCCTAAAAATTGCCAAACGGAAATATCAAAGCATTGGGTTGCCGTTTGAGCAACCCGATCCTCGGCGGTCAAGGCAACATCTGCGTTCAAAGCATAGAGGTGATTGAGCATCCCTTTTTGCTCCAACATCGCGCCCTTTGGCAGGCCTGTTGAACCAGAGGTAAAGATGACGTAGGCTAAGTCATTGATTTTTGAGCGAGGCGGCAGGTTATCATTGGAGGCCTCGAATGCCAAGGCAGCTTCAAGGTGAAGAGCCTGTGGCTGTTTTGTGGGAATGATTTCCATCACGTCAGCAATGGTATCCTCGAAGTCATTGGCAATAAGTACAAGCGGGGTCTGACTTTGCTGAAGCACTTGAGAAATTCGTTCGGCAGGATGATCTGGATCAAGGGGCAAATAGGCCCCACCGGCCTTAAACACGGCCAGAATCGCTGTCAGCAGATTGATGCCCCGTTTATCCAACAGAGCAACCACAACACTAGGGCCAACGCCGTGTTCAACAAGCTTTCTGGCCAAGCGATTGGCTCGCTGATTGAGCTGTTGATAGGTCAGTGCCTCCTCCTCAAAAAGCACCGCAATCTTATCCGGTGTCCGTTCAACTTGGGCCTCAAATAACTGTGAAAAACAAACGTCCTCTTTAGTATACTCAATCTCTGTTTGATTCCATTCAACCAAAATTTGCTGATGTTCTGCCTCTGTTAGCATGGGTAAGTTTGAAATAGATTGATCAGGGTTAGCCACGATACCATTCAACAATATTTCAAAATGGGCACTCATTCGTTCAATTGTTATTGCCTCAAACAATTCTGTCTGATAGAAAATTAGCCCCTTAAGCCCTTCAGGCGTTTCTATCAGCTCTATAGTTATCTCAAAAAGAGACGTATGTGGGTTAACGTCAACCTCATCAATCGTTAAATACCGGCTACGTGGTGTCGCATCGGCCAAATTTTCAAAGTTAAACATCACCTGAAAAATTGGCGATCGGTTCAAATCACGGGACGGGTTGAGGGCTTCTATCAATTTCTCAAAGGGTAAGGTCTGATGGCTATAAGCCTCCAACGCCGTTTGGCGCACACGATTGAGCAACGTTAAAAAGGTTGGCTCTTCGGAGAGATCAGTACGCAAAACGAGGGTGTTAAACAACACCCCGATTAATGGTTCTAACTCGGTATGGGTACGACCAGCCACAGGCGAACCTACGATAATATCTGTCTGTCCGCTGTAACGATGCAGCAAAACTTTAAACGCGGTTAGAAGAGTCATAAACAAAGTGACATTGGCCTGCTGGCTCAATTCCTTAAGCTGGGCCACCAATTGTGGGGAGAAGGTACGGGTATGAAGCCCCCCCGTATAGGTAATAACATCTGGCCGTTTATGATCAAGCGGCAACTCCAAATAAGGAGTAGCCTCTGCCAAACGGCCCTGCCAGTGGGCGAGTTCATCCCGCATCTTACCACGCTTGAATTGTTCCCGTTGCCAGTGGGCAAAGTCGGCATACTGTATGGGCAGGTCCGGTAAAGCTAGTCGGTGATTATCAACAATCGCATCATAACATTGCACCAACTCACGAATAAAGAGACGGGCTGACCACGCATCAAATAGAATGTGTTGAGCGACTAACAGCAGCAAATGATGATTGGGCGCTAAACGCAACAAATCGACCCGCAGCAATGGCCCCTGGTCCAGGCTAAAGGGTTGAGCCAGCCTCTCATCAATCCAATTTTGTATCAATGGATCGCCTATATCTTGCCCTTGTTCCGTGAGGTCCGTTATATCGATTGGTAGGTCCAAATCAGCCTGGATAACCTGACTCGGCTCACCGTCATTGTTTGGGAAAATAGCACGAAGCGTATCATGTCGATCAATAATTGTATTCAGGCTTTTCTGAAGCGCATCTACGCTCACTTCACCCTGTAGCTGGAGTAGAATAGGGCGGTTGTAAATCGTACTACCGGACTCAAATTGATCGAGAAGCCAGAAGCGCTCCTGTGCAAAGGAAAGTGGCAACCTGTTCGAGTCAAGCCGGGGCGGGATTGTACGCCCCGTGTTCAATCGCTGTCGTGCACGTTGTAATCGTTGAGTTAATAGATTAGTCGATTGGGGATTATACATCTGATTTCCCTCTGGAGTAACCAATTAATTGGTCAGCCTTAATCTTCTGGCCCCAGGTATTCATATCAATATCTGAGAACTCAGGCCCGCACTCTGCCGTTCATTCAATATCTCAGCCACAACCTGCATATAGGCCTCTTCAATATAGGCGTCATCTGTCCCCGTAATTGCATTATGATCACCTGGAATAGCGTGGAGCCTTGTTTTTATTGCGGACATCGATTGCCAACGATGACGAGGATGGTTTGGCTGAGCCAACGTATCTTCGGCCAAAAATAGGTCCACGACATCAGGGTAAACTTTGGGGAAGTATCGACGATTGGCCCACATATTGGCAATCAATTTACGTTTCATTCCCGCAAATGCTTGTTGGGCACCACGTTCCATTTGCATAAAATTGTCAGTATGATGCCACAAGCGTCGTCTTACATGATTGATTACAACCCGACCAAAATCAATAATCGCACTGACCTTGGAAACAGGAAAAGGAGCAGGTTCAATCAAGGCCAAAAGGCGAACACTTTCTCCTTGGGCGATGAGCTGCTGAGCCATTTCAAAGGCAATCGTTCCCCCGCCGCAAACCCCAACTAAAGCATAAGGTCCGTTAGGTTGGACAGTTCGGATTTCGGCCAGATAATGAGCGGCCACCGTCTCGATTTTTGAAGGGTTGTGGGGACCATCCTGCAACCCATAACACGGTTGGTCAGGGTCAAGGTGTTTGACCAAGGCGATCAAATCGGTATAAACATTGCCTAAATTACCGGGCAAACAGAAAAAAGGTAACTTTGTTCCTTCGGTTCGAATGGGAATGAGCGAGGTTCTACCACTCGGTGTCTCGTTTGTACGCAACGCCTCAGCGAGTTGGGCCATCGTCGGCGATTGAAACAAAGTTGTCAAAGATACTCTGTATCCCAAAGTCTTATCGATCCGCGCCAATAACTGAGCCGCTAGCAGTGAATGACCACCAATCTCAAAGAAATTATCGTGAATACTAACCTGATCTCGATTAAGCACCTCAGCACACAATGTGACAAGGTTGGTTTCCAGGGCATCACGAGGAGCAACGAAGGGTGTATCTTGGTTAGCTTGAATTGATGCGGGATCGGGTAAGGCTTGTCGATTTGGTTTACCTGAGACCGTTAAAGGCATTGTTTCCAAAAAGCAAAAGAGGCTGGGCAACATATAGTCAGGCACAATCTCTTGCAAGGCGGTTCGTACCGCACTCATTGACATTTCGGTTGGCGAGGTCGGCACAATGTAGGCCACCAACTGTTTTTCATCTGCCTGAACTTCATGGGCAATCACAATTGCTTCTTTGACCATCGGCAAACTTTCCAAGGCACGCTCTACCTCAGCTAACTCAACTCGATACCCACGAATTTTTACCAGAAAATCCTTGCGCCCTAAATGGATCAAACAACCATCTGGTAAGCGTCGGGCTAAATCGCCGGAAAAATAAAGGGTATAGTCTGGATCATCGGGATCCGGCTGAAAGACAGCTTCTGTCAGGCCCGGCGACCGCCAATAACCGGGCGACACAAAACGACTACGCAACACCAATTCACCAATTTCACCATCTACAACTGGTTGCTTATTGTCATCTAAAAGGAAGACTGTCTGGCCTGCAACGGGATACCCAACTGGCACGACATCATCAGCCAGAATTGTCTCGTGACCCATCGAAAATCTGGCCACCATATTGGTTTCAGTTGAGGCTAATTGATTGATGAGCAAACAATCCTGCGAAAAATGGGCTTTAAAACGAACCGTATCTGCCAAATTCACAGTTTGCCCACCTATCACAATCGCTCGGACCCACGGCACTTGACTGCCTTCAGGCAAGATATCCAGAAAATGACGAAAAAGTGTGACCGACGGATGAAAAATGGTAATCTTTTCCTGATCAATCCAATCCACTAAGTCAGTCAACCCTCGTGATTTCACATCATAGATACAGAGGGTGGCCCCATTCAGCAAGGACACAAAAATCTCTGGATGTCCGGCAGCAAACGTGTACGATAAGACGAGAGCAACGTTATCTTCAGGGGAAATATGGTTTTGCTGGCCATAATGCCAGACATGCAACAGCGCATTTCGCTGCCGACGCATCACCCCTTTAGGCTGACCGGTTGAGCCTGAGGTATAAAGAATGGCAGATACATCATCTGTGGAAATCCCTAATTCAGGGTTTGTCACAGGAAGGGTTACACTCAAATCATCAATATTGATGATGTCTTGTATTTCCGCGTTATTCGCCACTTCCTCAGCCAAACTAAAATTCTTTTGGTTCGTTACGATGATTTCAGCTTCGGAATGTTCTACCATTGCCTGTAAACGTGCTTTGGGAAATCGAGGCGAAAGTGGCACAATAATCTTGCCCGCTTTTAACACCCCTAACAAAGCTACAATCGCTGAAACATCCTCATCGAATAATAAGATGATTGGTGTCTGTGCTTCAGGAGACACACTCAGCAGGCTGTGAGCCAATTGGTTCGTCTTTTGATTTAGAGCATCGTAGGTTAAAGCCTGTGTTTGATCTTTAACCGCAAGGCGCTGCCCATACAGGGAGACTTGTTGCTCAAAATGGGTGGAGATTGGTTGAGCGAGATAAGTCAGATCAACGGTTGGGTTCATAATCAAATTTCACCCTCCACCCAGGTGTCCTCAGATATGAGTAAAGCCTCAACAATGGGGGCTTGTTGAGCAATTGTGGGGGCTTCAAAAAAATCAATCAACGTCAAATCAACCTCCAAGCTTTGACGAAGACGGGCCACCAACCGAGTAGCCGTTATAGAGTCACCGCCCAAATTAAGAAAGCGATCGTGACGCCCTACTTTGTCGACATTTAAAGTATCACCCCAAACTTCGGCCAAAAATACCTCCATTTCACCTTGAGGCGGCTCAAACTGGGCTTCAGAGGAGGTTGAGGTAACTTCGTCACTCGTTACCCCTAATTTCTCCGCCAAGCCAATGCGTTGCAATTTTCCAGTAGGGCCTTTGGGGATTTCGTCCAAAATGACCACTTTTTCTGGCACCTTGAAGTCTGCCAAATGATCGGTGGCAAAATGACGAAGAGCCAGCGCATCGGCTGTAGCATTGTCCCGCAACACCACCGCAGCGGCAACGGCTTCACCCAAGGTTGGATGTGGCATCGCAAAGGTCAATGCTTGGCGCACATCAGCGTGATCGAGCAAAATCTCATCCACTTCACGGGGCGAAATCTTCTCTCCACCCCGATTGATGATCTCCTTTAGACGTCCAGTCAAAAACAAATATCCCTCATCATCGATACGGCCTTGGTCGCCCGTGCGGAACCAGCCTTCGCCAGGGAAGGCGTTGGCATTCGCTTCAGGATTATTGGCATAGCCCAGAGTAACGTTTTGACCCCGGATGACGACCTCGCCGGTTTCACCCTGCGGCAACAGCATATCTTCATCCTCGCCCATAATCGCCACATCCGGACCAGCCGCAACCCCAACCGAGCCAGGCTTACGAGCCGCTGGTGGCAGCGGATTGCTCGCCATTTGGTGGGCCGCCTCGGTCATCCCATAGGACTCGATAACCGGGGCATCGAACGTATCTTCCAGCACCTTCATCACCTGTGGGGGTAGAGAAGAGGAGGAAGAGCGGATCAAACGTAGGGGAACGTTTTCAATGGTTTCACGATTACCCGCTGCCCGCGCCAAAATAGCCTGATGCATCGTCGGCACAGCGGTGTACCACGTTGGCTTGAATTCGGCCATCCATTCAAAAAATTTCGGAGCATAAAAGCCTGGGGTACAGACAACGCTGGCCCCAGTTGCCATAGAAGAGGTGGTCGCAGCCATCAAGCCGTGGATGTGAAAGAGTGGCATCACGTTGAGACACCGATCTTGGGGTGTTAGTTGTAGGGTCTGGCCGATATTGTGCGCCGAGGTGCAAATATTGCGGTGAATGAGCGGCACAATTTTTGGCCGAGAGGTTGTCCCTGATGTATGCAAAACCAAGGCCACGTCATCCGTCTGGCTGGGACCAACCTCGGCGGTTAACGGTTGCGTCTCGCCAGAAAGCGTAAACAAGCCGGCAGCTTTATCTACGGCTGGGGTTAATTCAATGATAGGAATATTGCGTTGTTGGGCCACCTCGATGGCCGGGGAGTTCATTCCTTTGAGAATGATTAAGGCTTTAGCAGCCAAATCGGACAAATAGAAATCATATTCGGGGGCACGATAGCCCGGATTTAGAGGCGCACAGGTGGCGGCGCAGGCAATCGAGAGAAATGACATTGCCATTTCCGGGCCATTGGGTAAAACAATTGCCACCCGATCATTGCGACCAATACCAAATGCATTAAGTTGGTCAATCACTTGTTGAACATGTTCAACTAACTGACCGTAGGTTAAGGGGGTGCGATCTACCCCTAAAACAGCGGGAGCGCTGGGGGTTTGATCAGCTTGATATTGTAATAAATGATGGATAGAAGAGAAGATCATGACGAAGTCCTTTAGCATATTTATAACGAATGCAGGATAGACTATTTCGATTTGTAAAGTGTATAGTCAGATATTTTTATTTAATTTACAATAGTAAGTTTGGGTGAAATGCCTCTGTATTTTGTCATATTCAATAAACCGGATTGTATGTCCATTTGGATTGGGAGTTACGCAGTCTTGCAAGATAGCTGGTGTGACGCAGAGCGTCACGTCCTTCGAACCAAGGAAGCGCATTGGTTCGAGCACCTAAGTGCGTAGCTTCTATAGATACAGTTTTCACAATTTCAAATATTCGTTTTTTTAAGACTTCTTCCGGTTCACTTAATCATAACCGATTTTGTTAAATTTTTACACCTATCCGCTTCAAATTAGCCAAATTTCTGTTCAAGGTTTCTGCACAAATTTTCAATTTAACCAAAAACAATTTAAGATGGCTCACTGCAATTTCTTACACAGGATGATGAAATGACAAATGATTGGAAACACCTCGGTCTCATCGCATCAGGTGGGACTGTTTTTAATATCGCAAATGACACAACCGGTCGTGTTTGGCTGGGTACAGGGGCCGGAGTCTTTTATCAAGATGACAATCAATGGATCCCTGTCTCAACTCAACCACTCTCACAGATCAGTGCCCTAAATTGTATCGGTTCAATGGTGCTTGTAGGGGGCGGTCAAGGTGAGCTTGTCACCTCTAACGATGGGGGACAAACGTGGTTTCAGGGGCAAATTGGCCGATCAAACTATGAGCGCCCCTTTAATGGCGAGCCGATTACTTGGTTTACCCCATCTCCTAATTTTGAAGAGGACAGCACTATTTTTGCTGGCACAAATGGGGCTGGGGTATTGAAATCAACGGACAAAGGCCGGACGTGGTATCTATCAAATTTACGGCTTAGAGATTTATCCGTGATAGCTCTAGCCACAACCCCTAGTTGGCGACACCGCAAAATCATCTTTGCGGCTACGGCGAAAGGCTTACATCGATCCTTTGATGCAGGCCGTTCTTGGGAACGATGGGATCTCGGCATCGATGATCTTGCAATTCTGAGCATTGCCTTAAGTCCAAATTTCGAGAAGGACGGCACGATGTTTGTCGGCACAGAGGAGCATGGCATCTTCAAATCCCTCAATCGGGGCAAAAATTGGCAAGCCTATAGCGAAGGGATCACCCACTCTGATGAAACGGGTAATTATCCGCCCATTAATGGCATTTGGCTTCATCCCGAATATGCAAAAAATGAGGTGTGTCTTGCTGCGACGGGCGAAGGTGATATCTTCCGCTCCAGTGATCGTGGGTTAAGCTGGCAATCCGTCGCCTCCGATCAAGGCCCGGTGCTCTCGATAGGGGGTAATTCTAAACAAATTTATGCAGGCTTACATCATCAAGGCCTGTTAGTCTCAGAAGATACCGGCGAAACGTGGCAACCGACAGAAAATTTAGCAGGCCGCCCGATCAATCGTTTAGAAGCAATGGCCGATCGCCTATGGGCCTTTAGCCCGTGGGAAGGTATTTGGTGTTCATCAGATCAGGGAACTAGCTGGCAAGCCATCTTGGGTGTCACCGATAAATTCCCAATTTTAACGCTCGCCGCCCAAGCCGAAACTTTGTTTGTTGGCACCAGTCAGGGGTTGCTACGGACTGATGACCAGGGTCAAACGTGGCAAAGCTTGCTTGATACTGATCAGATAGAAGTCACCCGACTTTGTTTCAGCGAAACAGGTTCGGGGTGGGCTGGCACATCTCAGGGTCTGGTGTATCAGACGACTGATGATGGAAAATCTTGGCAAGTGGTTTACACCCCGAAGAAAGAGACCCCGATCATTGCGCTGGAAGCCCTGCCTGCCTTAACGCTCCCTGAGGCAAAGGGTCGTGAGGCGACGCACGTGCTCTTGGCTGGAACTTACGACATTCCAACCAAACGGGCTACTGTCTGGGCTTCGGCTGACGATGGGGCCACCTGGAAGCAACTAATGCAGGTCGAAACGGCTCTGCCATCTATACAGATTGCAGTCGTCAACGAGCGAGCCATCATCGCCATTGGCAAACGCTGTTGGCGAGCGACCAGCTCAGGCTGGGAACGGAATCTGGAGGCTGAAAACACCATCAATCGCCTGTTACCGTTACCTTCAGGGAGTTTGCTGGCCCTCACCCCGAGCCAACTTTTCCGCACAGAGGACGGGACCGATTGGGAAACCATTGAAGAGCCAGCCCGGCGAAGTTTGATTGATGTGGCTGTGATGCCGGATCAATCTGATCAAACACTTTATGTTTTAGAATTGGGTGGTGTCGTCTGGAAGGTTTGAGGACAGTTGTGAATGCTTATTCAGAAATCAAGGCGCCTACATCGACTGCGCTGCCACGCGGGCGATCATAAAAATCAAATAAAACCTGAATAGGCAGGTCTTCATTACCAACAGCAACCCCCGGCGAGTCCGCGGCCAATCTGAAATTTTGTTGCGCTCCATCAATAAATTTTGGCGGCGCAACAATGGGGTTCTCGCCTAATGCGGTCTCTAAGGCCCCATCGATATAATCGTTGGGGCCGTTGATTAGATTATGGCTGGCTGTAATAGCATCAGACTCTATCAAGAAAAGTTGCCAATTTCCGTTATCACTAATAATGTTGTTGCCAATATAAACTTGCCGAGCAAGGTCCGTTTGTACTGAAATACCGCCGCCCCAACCAAAATCCTCCCGCCCATTATTCAAGACAGTATTGTGGACAATATTGATATTTGTGATATCACCCGTACTCCAATCTGCGACCAAAATGCCATCATAAACACAGTTGATAATAATATTGTTGTACACGTCGATGTTCCTCAAAGGATGAGATGTTTCCGAAGCTAGAACAATGCCCTGAATGCCATTCGTCATAGGGTGGGTGCAATCGATAAAATTATTGTAAACTTCGATATGTGCGGTTGGGCCATAGGTATCAATGTAAATGCCTAGATTATCTGGCAAGCCTTCAATCCGATTGTGATGCACTTTACCAAACTGACTACCTTCTTTAACATCAATCCCCTCAGCACCCCCAATCATCTCGGGTTCAAGGATTACGCCGTTATGAACATAATTGTGATGGACATCAAAATTGGTGGTGGCCGCAATGGTTAGCATCTCTTGCTCTTTAGCCACACGCCCATCATCAAAGTGATGATCCCCATAATTGGCCTGTTGAATTTCGTTGCTATACACTTCGATGCTATCGGAATGCCATACCCCGATCCCTGAACTCCAGGTTGCATCCGTACTATTGTTACGAATAATGATGTTATGCGAGCCATCCCCCACATAAATCCCAGCAGCCAACGAATTTTTTACAATAAAGCCTTCAATAATCAGGTAGCTCTTGTTCGAGACAAAAAACAGCCCATCGTGCCAATGGACACCACGGTCAGGGAATTGATAATCACCATCAAGCATCACCTCATTCGGTTCCAACGCTAGATAAGTGATGTAACCAGCTTCTTCATTACCAGAATGGGCTGGTACGACTTGTTCTTTGTACATTCCAGCCTCCACACAGATTGTCTCACCGGCCTTGGCTATTTGTGCAGCGTGATTGATGTGTTGAAAAGGGGCTTCTCTCTCAGTTCCTGCCTGGGTATCATCGCCTGTGGGGCTAATAAAGTAAGTACAATCCTCATCGATATCAAAATGAGCATCATTAAGTTTGAGTTCCATCGTTTCAGACATCGGCAACAATTGCTCTCTACTACAGCCGATGAGTAGACTGGTAAAAGCTATTACGATAAGCCAAATGGTTTTTGATTGATCCATGAATACACCTTTTACAACCTCTAAAATATTTAGCAGGAATTTTCATAATGATCATCAGCGATAATTCTGGCACGACATAGTACTCTTGACAACTCTACAGATAAAACGTATCCAAAACGTATCCAATCATCATTTCTAAAAATTTGTGTTTACAGAAGTGAAAAAGATGCATTCAACAGAAAACGCAGCTATCTACTGTCAGTAAGGTACTGTTGAAATAGCTGCATTTATTATTGATAAAAAGACCATCCACTGGTTTTAACAATTTATGGTCTCAAATATTAGGTAATTTACCTCCATCAGGCAAAAATACTTATACCTATGGAACTTCAAATGCTCCAATATCAGCCCCTGTACGAGGCTCATCATCAAAATCAAAAGTAACATCAACAGGCAATGTAGCGAGGCCCGCGCCAACACCCGGTGATTCTGGCAATAGCTGAAAATCATTTTGGGCTACTGCTTCAAACAGGGGGGCTTCGGTGATAGCCTCAACACCGAAGGTACTTTGCATCCCCTCAGTCACATACTCATTCGCTCCGTGAATTAAATTATTGGCGACGACGATCTCATCGGCACGCGCATCGGGTATGAGTAGTTGCCAATTGTTGTTGCCGCTGATGATGTTGTTACCAATCGTTATTCCCGTGACGTTCTCTGTCTGAACAGAGATGCCACCACCCCAACCAGCATCTGCATTACCATTGTAGAGAACGGTGTTGTGCAAGATATTGACGTTACTAATTTGGCCGACTGTCCAATTGGGAAAAACAATTCCATCATCCCGACAATGGACGACGATATTGTTGTAGACATTGACGTTACTCAGCGGGTCTTCAGACTCAGCCGAGAGAATGATGCCCTGCACCCCATTTTGTTCAGGGTGACGGCAGTCGATAAAATTGTTGTAAATATCGAGATCGGAGGTAGGGCCGTAGGTGTCGATGTAAATGCCCAGATTTTCAGGCAAGGCCTCAATCCGATTATTGTAAATTTGGCCGCGTTGACTGCCCTGCTTGATGTCAATCCCCTCAGCCCCACCAATAATTTCTTCGGAGATGGTCACACCGTTATGAACATAGTTATGATGCACGACAAAGTCACTGGTTTCGGCAATCGTAAGCATTTCCTGCTCTTTGGCAGGCTGGCCATCAAACAGTTTTTCACCATAATTGGCCTGTTGAATCTCGTTGTTATACACCTCAATAAATTGAGAGTACCACACCCCAATCCCTGAGGACCAGGTCGTATCAGTGCTGTTATTACGAATGATGATGTTGCTGGAGCCGGTTTCACCCCCTACGTAAATTCCACCGGCTAAAGAGTTTTTCAGCACAAAGCCATCGATAATGATGTAATTATTATCAACCAAATCAAACAAACCATCACTGACAGGCTGACCACTGTCTGGGAGTTCATTCTGGCCATCGATAATCACCTGTCCCGGCTCGGTGGCCAAGTAGGTAATGTACCCGTCTGTTTCATTGCCTGAATTGACCGGCTCCACATGTTCGACATAGGTACCAGGTTGGACACATACGGTCTCGCCAGCAACGAGCAACTCGGCAGCTAGGCTAATTGTTCGCCAGGCCGTGTCAAGGCTTGTCCCGACATTATCATCATTCCCCGTTGTGCTCACATAGTAAGTACACCCTGTGTCACTATTTACCCCCCCAGTCGATTGAACTTGTGATTGGTTTGATGATGCCACTGGCGTTGAGGTAGACAATGGTGTCGGCAACGCTACCGTTGCGTCTGGGTCTTCTAAAAATTCGATTTCAACATCAACTGGACCGCTCTGGGCAATGGTTGCGGTAGGAGTGGGCGTATCAGGTGCTGTGGTGGCAGTAGGTACCTCTGTTGGTAATTCGGTCGGTGTCACCTCGATGGGCGTGGCCGTAGGAGGTAAGGTTGGTTCAACCAGGATATTGGTTGGGGTCTCAGTTGGTGCCAATGTTGGCGCAGACACAATAGATGTAGCTTCTGGTTCAGTAGCGCAGGCTGTGATACACAGAGATATTGACAACAAAATCATAAAAAATTTGTAGGACATGTTCATGGCAAGTAGAACCTTTCAAGTCGATGTTGATTTATGATTTTATTATACGTGGGATTAGTCAAAAGGTGTAGAGAAGTTGGTACTATCAATTTACGATTTACGACTGGACGCTCAAAGTGGTAGATAAACTCACACTTATTAATCTACCCTCGCTTCCACAACCCCTGACTTGGCACCCGTAATGCTCGATTAAACTTGCTAGATGAATTCTCCCAGGCAATAATTGCGGTCAATTCAATCATTTCATCTTCGTCATAAGTTTGTCGCAATTTGGCAAACAACTCATCACTGACATCTCGGCCCGTGATGGTCATACAATCGGCGTATTCAAGGACCAGCCGCTCTTGTTCATCATATAAGGGACTGGTCGCATAATCGGCCAAAGCCAAAATCTTCTCATCTGACAGGCCCAATTCGCTGCCCACGGCAGCGTTGATGTCTTGTCAGAATTCACAGCCATTGTGACTAGCCACCCGCCGATTGATCAAAGCCTGCAATTTGGCATCAATCAACCCCGACGCATCAATTCCCGTCCACATCGCCCGCACCCCTCGAAAAATTGAAGGGCGACGGGCATAGAGTAGGTGGTTAAGCAATGGCCCACCCCATTTTTTGGCTTGAGCCTCAAAAGCCTTTTGAATATTTGCCGCGACCCCACTTTGATCAACATTGGTAATTCGAGCCATAATGTTCTCCTTAAACAGTCACATTTAATCTTTTTCATCAGAAAACATACCAAGCCTCGTGCAGCGACCATTGATGGCACCATAAACAGCTTGTCCACCGCCATTGATGCCCACAGCCAGGACACAAGCCACGCGTAGCAAACGTATTCCACACTGTGCCACAGCCATTTGACAAAAATTCTGGATAGTCACACGAACTACAGACCCATCGGCTTTGATCATTGGGTGACCATTTGCAGTGAGGACAACGAATACGTTGCTCATCTTCGGGTTGCTCTGCTTCAAGCACATCCGCAATAGATTCGATTATTTCATCAGGCTCATCATCTGGGCGAAGGGCTGTGGGAGATAAAATCATATCAAAGACTTTCTGGCTATACGCAGTTTTAACAAATCATAAGGGCAAGGCCTATTTTTATTTTGACAAACCCTGCCCTGAATAAATGTCTACCTTAGCTTATTGTAATGTGTCAACTACGGCAACGATGGATAATGCAAGCCAGTCATTTGCTGAGCAATACGAACCACTTGATTACTATAGCCCGCTTCATTATCATACCAAACATAGACAGTACACCGATTCCCCATCGCAATGGTTGCCTTTGAGTCAACAATACCTGTGCGTAACGTTCCGACTAAATCACTAGAAACAACCTCAGAGGACTGGGTGTAATCAATTTGGTCCCTTAAATCAGACTGTAACGAAATTTGATAGAGATACGCATTGAGTTCTTCTTTTGTCGTCTCTTCAGCCAAATTGAGGTTAAGAATGGCCAGTGACACATTGGGGGTGGGGACACGGATGGCATTCCCTGTAATCTTACCTTCAAGTTCGGGCAAGGCTTTAACAACTGCTGTAGCAGCGCCGGTTTCAGTCAACACTAAATTGAGTGGAGCACCGCGTCCACGTCGCTCCTTTTTATGAAAGTTATCAATCAAATTCTGATCATTAGTATAAGCGTGAATAGTTTCAACGTGCCCATTGATAATTTCATATCTATCATTGATGACTTTGAGCGGAGGCACAATAGCATTGGTGGTACAACTGGCCGCCGATAATAACTGATCATCGGATGAAATATCATCGTGGTTCACACCGTAAATGATATTTTTAATAGATCCTTTTCCCGGTGCTGTTAATAGAACATTATTGATCCCTTTTGACTTGAGGTGCAAACCTAAACCTTCCTCATCACGCCATTTTCCAGTATTGTCAATCACGAGCGCGTCATTAATTCCATAGGCAGTGTAATCTATTTGATCTGGGCCATCTGCATAAATAAACTGGATCAAATTTCCATTAACAACCAACGCATGTTTTTCCTCATCAACCTGAATGGTCCCATTAAAGGGACCGTGCACGGAGTCACGTCTTAACAAACTGGCTCGTTTGTGCAAGAATTTTTTGTCCGATGGTCGGACAACCACAGCCCGGAGGCGAAGTTTATGACCGCTACCTGTTCGAGCAATGAGATTTCGAGCGATTAAACGTCCTATACGGCCAAATCCATAGAGTACAACATCCCCTGGTTTTGAAGGAATTGTGCTTTCTCTCTTGAGAACAGGGGCTAATTTTTGCTCTAAGAAGTCTGACAGATCAAGCCCATTTCCTTGTTCATAATATTGAGTCGCCAGTTTCCCCAAATCAACACGGGCTGGGCTAATATCCATCTCACAAAGGGCAACCAGGACAGGATAGGTATCCTGAACCTTCAGCTCCGAGCCAATCCACTGTCTTGCGTTCCGGTGTGCTTTCAAGATGCTAATGGCTGATTCTTGAACAACCTTTCGGCCATAGATAAAGGTAATGACGTTTCGATTTCGATATAAACGTCCAATTAAGGGCAACATCGCCTCGGCAATTTCCTCTTTCAATTTCCAATCTGCAAGATATTCTTCAGGTGTGGCAGTCATTAATCGCCTCCGTTGCTATATTTGGCATACTCATTGATATTAAGTCACATCCTTAAGGGAGTCAAGAGATTCAGAGGAACTTTGTTTTGGAAAATTTAGCTTTATTTATATGATTTTTCCGCTGCTTGTGACAATTTCAGAATGAAGTATACTACGGGATTGTTTACAATTGAGGGTTACATTTTTTCTAACAAATCGTTGCTATCTTTTAATTGTGATATAACAAATTCTTGGAGGAAACATATATGCAAAAAGTCAAAAAAATTGGTATTTTGACAAGTGGGGGTGATGCGCCTGGCCTGAATGCTGTCATACGGGCCGCAGTTATTACCGCTACACGTCAGTATGGCTGGGAGGTAGTGGGGATTCATAATGGTTTTGAAGGCTTGCTCGATAAACCAGAAAACTCTCTAGAGTCGTTACATTTACCAGAAGTCATCGGTATTTTACCATTGGGTGGTACGATTCTGGGAACGACAAACCGCGGGCATTTTGTATTTTCCAAAGAAAAGCCTACGGAGTTGGCAGACCCGTCAGTTGCTGATCAGGCAATCAAATTTTTGAAGGATAACGAGATTGACGCCTTGATATGTATTGGGGGTGATGGCACCCTACGGATCAGTCACGAATTAAGTCGTCGTGGCGTGCCCTTAGTTAGTGTGCCAAAAACAATTGACAACGATTTGTTAGGCACTGACTATACCTTTGGATTTGACACCGCCCTAACAACAGCGACAAGAGCCATTGATCAATTACGGACCACTGCCCAAAGTCACAATCGAGTGATGGTGATCGAGGTAATGGGACGAGACTCAGGCTGGATTGCCCTGTTTGCAGGGATCGGGGGTGGTGCGCATGTCATTCTTATTCCCGAAATCCCCTTTACCATCGAACCAATCCTCAACCAAATTGCTTGGCGAGATAGTTTTGGGGCGCAATTCACCTTGATTGTTGTGGCAGAAGGGGCTTGTCCAGTTGGTGGCGATCAGTTATTCGAAGAACATCAGGGTGGATATAAACGCTTAGGTGGGGTAGCCAAATGGCTTGTTTCTGAGTTAGAGGGAAAGTGTAGCGATCATCATGACGTCCGCGAAATTGTTCTTGGTCACCTACAAAGAGGGGGATCCCCAACCTCATTTGATCGAGTTCTTTGCACCCGCTTTGGTAGTGAGGCAGTACACTTGATTGCTAAAGGTCAAACAGGTACGATGGTATCCCTACGTGGAACGGAAATTCGCGCCATTGAGATTTGGAAAATCGTGGGCCGTCAAAAGGTGGTACCCTACAACGGTGACTTGGTACAAACTGCCCGAGGTCTTGGTATTTCTTTGGGTGATTAACAATAGTCAAAATGATCTCAGTGGCGAGACCCTCTGTTTGCGGAAGGCGGCACAAAGACGTGCGGCTTTTTTATTTCAAGGCCACACGCCTTTTACACTAATTGTAAATATCCATCAATTGTAAATTCCCATTCTTTAAAATAGATGCTGGGGTATCTAACATCTCAGGCTCAACCACAATTCGGCCCGTTGAGGCAAATGTGTCGATTTGGTCTCGTCTCTCAATAATATGCCCAAGACGTCCATCTTGCATTTGGATAACTCGGTCCACAAATTTACACATCCGTAAATCATGAGTGACCATAATCCCAGCCCGTTGCTGTTCATGAATTAAGTTGGCAAAGGTCTCAACCACCTGATAAGCGCGCTCAGTATCAAGGCTGGCTGTTGGCTCATCTGCCAAAACAACGTCGGGATTGTGGGCCAGCGCTCTAGCAATGGCGACCCGCTGCTGTTGCCCCCCTGAAAGTTGGCTTGGTAAATTGTTTAGCCGATCCCCTAATCCCAGTCGAATTAAAAGCTCTCTTGCTCTTGCTTTCCCAGCTTTATTGAGCGTACCATTCAATCGCAGCATTAATTCTACATTTTCTTGAGCGGTTAAATAAGGCACTAAATTATTAGACTGAAATGTAAAACCGATTTTTTCACGGCGAAACCGAGTACGATGACGTTCCGACATCGTACTCAAGTTCTGCCCGTCAATAAGAATTCCGCCATCAGTCGGACTCAACAAGCCGGCCAGCATAGCCAACATTGTGGTTTTTCCAGAGCCACTTGGCCCAACCAGTGCCACAAACTCACCTGCTTGAACAGAAATAGAGACCTCATCTACGGCTTTAATGATTGCATTTCCGGTTTGATATGTTTTTGTAACTGATTGTGTTTCTAGAGCAACTGTCATCGAATCTCCCATAGTATTCTCATAAATTATTGAGCTAATCCCAAAGCAGCCAACGGTTCTACCTTTAGCAATGTACGTATAGAAACCAAACCACCAATAGGGCCAATCAAGAGCAAGGTGATTACGGTTGTAAAAACAGCTTCAGGCGTGAACACGATAGGAACTGTTACTGGGAAATTTAGAGATAGTACAAGTGTACCTAAAGCCCCGATTGAAACTCCCAAAATTGTAATCAGGACAATTTGAATGAGGGAGGTAATCACCACGGTTGTATTTGAGGCCCCAATCGCCTTGAGCATGCCAATTTGAGCCACTTTTTGTAGAGTCTGAATCTGGAAGAAACCACCAATCACCAACAAACCAATCAAAAGCGAGAAGGTTCGTTGAGTTCCCAAGGTGCTTTGCTGGGGTTGATAGCCTGGAATTGACTCATAGGCAGTTTGCAAATCTGCATATTCAACATTGCCAACCTGTTCGACCAAGGCCTCGGCTTGTTCTGTGAAATTAGTGCGATCATTGAGGCGCACGGCCAATATATTAAACGTCAACTCCGCATTCTCCGACCGTTCCGCCCCACGCGGTTTCACCTCATCCCAAGTTAGAAATGGCAGGAAGGCAGATGGGGCCAGCCCATAGCGCCGCTCATCAGTGATACCAACAATCTCAAAGGTATAAAATTCTTCTAGGGTGCCTTGCACTGTCTTGATGGTAAAACTGTCGCCGATTTCAAAGCCTGTTTGCAGAGCTAGGTTACGATCAATCAACGTCTCATTGACCCGTCGCCCGCCAAGTTGTCGACCACGCTCAACCTCTGGTTCACCGGGCCGCCCTGGTTCCACCCCAACTATAGAGATGTCCAACGCTTCTTCTAACAGGCTGTTCGGATCAAGGTCTTGGGCAACAATCGTTGAACGGGAGAAACCAAGTGGGCCGACATCAGCCACATTGGGCACTCGTTGCACATCATTAATTCTAGACCAGCCGAGAGTGCTCGAAGGAATCGTCAACTCAACATTTTCTTGATAGAGCAGTAAATCAGCGTTTAGTTTCTCGATATATTCTTTCTGACCAGATCCTAATCCTTCGGCCAAACCCGCCACAAATAAAACCAGAGTCGTAATCAAGGCAATGACCATTGCAATAAGCAAGAATCGACCCTTATTACGCCATATCTCTTTAATTGATAAAGCCGTTGCTGTCACCATTTAAATTACCTTCAAATACCTACTTACTAACAATTTACATCTGCACCGCGTGAGTTGGAGTCAGATAGCTATCGGGATGAATTTTTCGTTTCATATCACCTACCAAGTCAGCTAAGGCTGCGTCAACATCTGCAAACCTGAACTCATAGCCAGCCTCTAGCAGCCGGGTTGGCAACACGCGTTGTCCATCTAATAAAACGGTCGACATCTCACCAAACATTGCTTTCATGACAAATCCTGGCGTTGGGGCAAATGAGGGTCGACTCAGGGCTTTACCCATCGCTTTAGCTAGAACACGCTGTTGAACAGGGTTTGGGCTGGTTAAATTAAATGTACCACTGGCTGCTTCCGTTTCAATTAAAAATCGAATAGCATCAACCTCATCCCACCAATGTATCCACGAGTACCATTGTCGCCCACTGCCTAATGAGCCACCTGCCCCAAAATTAAACGGCATGACCATTTTTGGAAAAGCCCCCCCATGTGGGTCTAGCACAATCCCCGTACGGATAACGGCCCGACGTACACCCATTTCTTCAACAGCATCTGTGGAGGTCTCCCAAGCCTTACATACATCAGCCAGGTAATCATTGCCAGATTCACTAATTTCAGTATAGACGTGATCTTGCTGGCTAGCCCCATAATAGGCGATTGCCGAACTTTGAATAAGTACGCTCGGCTTATTTGTCGCTGCCTCAAAAGCAGCTGTAATCGCAACCCCAGCATCCACGCGACTCTGCTTAATCACAGCCTTACGATCAGCCGTCCATTTTTCATCAGCCAGACCAGCCCCAGCAAGATTAACAACAGCATCAACACTCTCCAGCAGTTCGCCCCAGCCTTCAGCCGTTTTGGCATCCCACTGAGCATAGCCCAGCTTTGCTGGCAGGCTGGCCGGTCGATAGGCCCGACGCCCAACCACAGTAACAGTATGGCCGCTCTTAAATAAATGAGGTATCAATCGTCGCCCGATTGAGCCAGTTCCACCAGTAATAAGAATATGCATAAGATATACCTCCCAAAAGAATTGAAATGCCCTAGTTTATTCGGGCAGGAATGTTACCTAACGATAAACCAAGATATGCCAATTCAACTTGGCACGTTCAACAAAATCTTGGACAGCTTCGGTCATTTCCAAAAGAAAGTAATTTTTATTAGCGAATTCATCACGCCAAATATCTTCTAGTAATTCTGGCGCATTAGCCTGCATCTCTGATGGCACCGAAACCATCACTTGATCTCCAATGATTTTTAACTTCATTGTTTTCTCCTTGACAAGAAACGCAGGTGTTATCCCACTTTTGTCAACAAATTATACCTCAGTGTCTATATTTTGTCAATATTAATTCTAAAATATTGACAAAATACAGATTTTCCAAAACGTGCCGAGTTTTCCAGAAAAATTCAACCATGTTATCATAGCCCGCTATGAAAAAACCCTATCGATCACACTTAATTGTTATCGGCCTGTATACAGCATTATCACTAATTTTTACGTGGCCGTTAGTTATAAATTTGAACACCCACATCCCAGGTGAAGCCACCTGGGCTTTTGATGAGTCAACCTTTATCTGGAATATGTGGTGGCTCAAGTATAGTGTTTTGACCTTGGGCCAAATGCCACTCTATACAGAGTTCACCTTTTTTCCCCTAGGCATCAACCTGACAACCTACACCTTCAACTTATTCAATGCCGCATTTGGGTTACCCCTTCAGCTAGCCTTGAGCTTACCTTTGGCAAACAATTTAACCCTGCTCTTTTCTTACATCTCCAGTGGATACGGCACCTATTTGTTAGTTCGCTACTTATTAGCATCATCAACGGACAATACACCCAAACTAACACATCAAGCCGCAGCAATGCTGGCGGGAACGGTCTTTGCCTTCTCCGCCAGCCGAATGATGTATGTCGCGCTTGGCCATTACAACTTCGTGACCATCCAATGGTTTCCCTTCTACGCCCTATTCCTGCTCAAAACGATACGACAACCCAAGTTCAAAACTATCTTTTTAACCAGCTTGTTCGCGGCCCTATGCCTCTATGCCGAACTCACCTTTAGCGTCTTTCTTCTATTTTTAACGATTATTCTTCTTCTGGGAGAACGTCCCTGGCGAAAATCGGGCCGGTTAATTGGATCACTGGTCTCTATCGGTGTCATCACCTTTATCCTGACCGCGCCCTTCATTTTGGCCGTGTTGCCTGACTTTCTTGATCCTGCTTATGCTGAACCCGGCTGGGGCGAGGGGCTGAAGCTCAGCGCAGATTTGGTGGGTCTGGTCACCGTGACTCCGCTCCACCCACTCTCTGGGTTGGATTGGCAGACTGAATTACGGGATGTGATCACTGGCAACAGCCGCTTTAGCGACGCCAACACCCTTTTCCTTGGCTATGGGATTCTGGCTTTGGCTCTCCTTGGTTTCTTTCTGCGCCGCCGTGAAGGCCGCGCCTGGTTGTGGGCTGTTATCGTTTTCACTATTCTCAGTCTTGGCCCGCTCTTGACCATAAACGGTCGCAATCGCTTCGACCTTGATGGCATTGATGCCACCTTCCCTTTGCCCTTTGCCTTACTCCACTACATCCCAGTGATCAACGCCAATCGGGTGCCCAATCGTTTCGGTATTCCCTTGACATTGGCTTTAGCCGTCTTAGTTGGCTATGCGACATTTTGGGTTATCAAGACATACTCGAACCGAGTGAGCAAGGTTGGCATCGCCAGTACAACTATTCTCAGCCTTGTTCTGCTCGTTGTTCTAACCTTCGACCAATACAGCGCTCCGATCAGTTTAACAGATGCCCGTATTCCCGATGTCTATTATCAAATCGGGGCTGAACCCGACGACTTCACCATTATGCAACTTCCACTGGGTTGGCGGAATAGCTATGGTACGCTTGGCTCCGAGCGCACCCAGCTCCAATATTTCCAGGCGGCTCACACACGCCCGATGCTTGGCGGCAATACCTCCCGTAATCCGGCCTTCAAATTTGATTACTACCGCAACATTCCGCTTTTTGAGGCCATCACCCTAGCTGAGCTTTATCAAACGGCAGATGAGCCGACTCTTGAACAAGCCCGTGCCCAGGCCGCTGAGTTGATGGCTCTGTACAATATCAAATATTTAGTGATCCACGACCCTATTCCCAACCGATTGCCCTACCTTGACACCGCTTTCGCCACCCAGATGACCGCCCTTGATCTCATCCCCCACCAACCAGAGCCGGTGTACGCATCGCCTAGGGTGAAGGCCTATGCCGTCGAGCAAGCACCTATCCCCGATGAACTCACCTTGGACTTTGGTGAGGCCAGCACCCGTGCCTATCGGGGTGAGGGCTGGGCCGGAGAAGAAGTCGTCTTTTCCGCCACAGCCAATTGGATTACAGCCAATGAAGCGTTGGTCTTCTTCCCTGTTCGCGGGGCTGGAGATCGGCAAATCTCATTGCAAATTGCGCCCTTTAGCTATCCCGGTAGCCCACAGCAAGTTGTCCAATTTTCGATCAATGGGCAACGCTTAAGTGAACGATTTGATTTGCAAGAAAATTGGCAAACGATTGAGATCACCCTCCCCGAACAACAACTACAGCAGGGCCTCAATCGCCTCAAACTACACCTTGAGCATGCAGCCGCTCCGCGTCAGGTGCTACCTGCCAACCGAGCGATTGGTACGACAGACATCGAAACGCCTGTCGATCTCGAAGTAAACAGTGGGGTCGACTTCAACTTTATGACTGTTGGATTTGATCAAGACGCCAGTGATGCTTCAGCCCATCGCCGGGGGATCAACATCGCCATAATCAATCCAACAAATGGTCAGGTGATTGATCAACGTGGTTTTGATACCGCCGCCAACGAATTTGAAGCAGCGGCTTTGGTTGAGTATGTGCAGGGCATTGCAAGTGGTCAGATTATAATTTTAGGCAGTCAGGGTGCGGATGCTACCACTTATTTCTCGCCTGATACCTGGACCGCTTTGCAAAGCTTGGGCTTGACGACAGAAGGATTAACTGTACCATTTTCTGCCATCGGCCTCAAAGGGGCATCACCTGGCCAGGCTCTGCAAGCTGTCGGTACACCCGAAACATCAGCCTATCTCCGCCTCGGGGCGGTGCCCGATAATCGGACATTGGCCGCAGCGGTCGACTTTATAACCATTCGGGTGGCGAATAAATAATCACACTATCTTTGCACTTTCCATAAATCGCTTAAGTTCAAGACAAAATTTAGACAGAATTTACGGGATTTACAGAATGAAACCTTTTATTTAATCTTGATAATTCTATAAATCCTGTCCATGTCTACAAAGTGCAAAGATGAAACTATAAATCAAATTACCATTTACTAATCACTAAGTACAACCTCACAGCGTGACCAAAGGGGGATTGATGAACAAAAAAGTAGTGAGTATGATTGTAGGAGCCATTATTGGAGCAACCATCTTGGCTCTAGCCATTGGGCTATGCGCGAGTTCTACCATTGGGGCCATTGTCGGTGGCATCATTGGGGCAATCATTGGGGGCATTGTTGGGATGATGTACGCAATCGGTGTAGCCAAGATGGACAATGAAAATGAAACTGGGTTGAATAGTTAGGGCCAAAATTAGCCCCAATTTAATCCCTAACATCATTACCAACCAAACACCACTTATCGTTCTGCGAGATGATTTATCAAAGGGATTAAGCCAATGACCGTCCAACTACTTGAGCAGATACTCCCAACAGGCCAAACCATTCGGGTTATCACGGGTGACCTGACGAAGGAAACCGTTGATGCAATCGTGAATGCAGCGAATGAGAACTTGATGCACGGTGGGGGCGTGGCAGGCGCAATTGTTCGGCGGGGGGGGCCAGATGTTCAACTTGAAAGCTTTGCCTGGATCCGCAAATACGGTCGAGTCGCGACCGGGACAGCTGCCATCACTGGTCCCGGCAATCTTCCCGCAAAACGAATCATTCACGCCGTTGGACCAGTCTGGGGCAGTGGCGATGAAGAAGAAAAACTGGCTGAGGCCGTCACCAGCGCGTTGACCTTGGCCAATGACCGTAATCTCACCTCAATCTCCATCCCCGGTATCTCCTCTGGCATTTTTGGTGGTCCCAAAGATCTTTGTGCTCGGGTAATCACCAAAGCGGTCTTTGATTTCCTCGACCAAACCCCAACCACCACCCTCAAAGAAATCCGCTTTTGTAATATTGATGAGCCTACCTCAAAAGAGTTTGTGGCGGCTGTTCAACAAATGTTGGCATAGTCTACAAACTATTCCGGCTCTCCCGTATCTTCCATAGTAAAAGAGAGTGATACGTGATACGTAAAAAAACTCAAGCTATGATTTTCACGGATCACGCATCACGTATCAGGGTCCTTTACTTCTCTTGACGGGCCGCTGTTGTAGCGGCTTCGTCAACAGTCATCGTATCAGGATCAATCACGACGCCATAATCCCGCTCGGCCCCCTGCAAAGAAATATACTCATCCTCAACATCGGCTAAGACCTTTTGGGGATCGCGCTTGAAGGGATTACCCCAACCACCGCCGCCACCAGAGTTATTGACCAAGACATCCCCAGGAGCCATACTCTCGTACACCATTCCCGTGACCTCTTCTCGATCCGTGCCAGGTCGTAGGACGACGTGACCATTGCCCCCATCTTGCCCATCAGCCATTCCCCAGGGCTTGGTTTTTGTCTTTTTGACCAAGGTCAGGGCTGACGAATCAGCCAAAAATTTGTAGGTACGCGTAACTCCGACCCCGCCCCGATGCTCACCTGGTCCCCCTGAGTCTTGGCGCAGTTGATAATTCTCGATCAACCAAGGGGCTTTGGTCTCCAAAATCTCGATCGGGTTATTCCGACACCCCGGTTCGGACAGGTGCATAATCCCATTCTCCCCATCGCCACCCGCATGCGCCCCAAAACCGACCCCTTCATTGGTGGCTTCAAGCCACATCTGCCCCGTATCTGGATGAACACCAACGCCCATCACCGAAAAAATGTCCCCCCCGGAGCAAGCCGGGACCACATCAGGCAACCCTTTGGCCAAGGCCTTTGTCACCACTTCAATCGCGAGCAGACCCGTCCACAAGGTAAACGTTGGCATCGGCGGAACGGCGTGCATCACACTCCCAGGCGGCGCTTCGACCCGTAGCGGCCGGAAATTGCCCTCATTGGCGGGGGTATCGGGTGTCGTGACGCCCTTGAAGGCCAAGCCGGAAATACCGACGGTGAGACCGATGGGCAGGTTAATCGGCCCCTCGGTCGCGGGGTCAGAACCGGCCCAATCGATGACCATCTCATCATCGGTAATGGTCACAGTCGCCTTAAGTTTGACCAAAATATCTTTGTTAATCCCATCATCGTCCACAAAATCTTCCGCTGACCAGGTGCCTTTGGGTAATTCGGCCAAACGCGCCCGCGCAATCCGTTCCCCATGATTGAGAATTTCTTCGATGGCTTCTTCGTAGGTATCTGGCCCGAACTTCTCAATCAACTCCTGCACCCGTTTCTCACCCGTCCGACAGGAGGAGATTTGGGCGTTCATATCACCGAGCACCCGATCAGGCATCCGGCTGTTAAAGCGAATCAGCTCCTCAAGCTCTTTGTTCAAAACGCCCCGATTGTATATTTTCAAGCAGGGCATAATCAGCCCTTCCTGGAAAACTGAGACCGAGTCGAGGACATAGCCTGGATCTTTTTGCCCCAAATCCAGCCAGTGAATTTTGACGGCCGTAAAGCCCATCAGCCGATCCCCGTGGAAAATCGGAGAGGTGGCCATCACGTCGAGGATGTGGGCCGAACTCCAATAGGGATAGTTCAACAAAATGAGGTCGCCGGGATGAATATTATCTTCGCCGAGATATTCGATCAGCTTCTGCAAACCATAATCATTACCCCGGGTAAAGACAGCCAGACCAGGCGCTTCAGCCAGCAGACGCCCCTTGCGATCGTAAATGCCAAGACCAAAATCGTGGACCTCATAAACGATGGTATTGTATGAAGTTCGGGTAAGGTTTCGGTTCATCTCCCGGGCGGCTGACAGCAGATAGTTGTGCATCACTTCAACGGTAATTTGATCGATCTTACTCATTATCATCTCCTCCAGAAATATCAATCACTAACTCGCCATAAACCCCAACGGTCAACACGTCGCCCGTATGTAGAATTGTCGTTGAGCTGGGTTCCTCGATGATGGCTGGCCCCTCAACGCGATCAGCACTTAACAAACGGCCCCGATCATATACATGATAATCGATATGTTTGCCCAACTCGTGCCGATAGACCGAACGGCTTTCTTTGCGAGCGTTATCTGCACTCCCCGTCCCAGCCTCAATTTTCGGAATATCCGGATGAGATAGTAATCCAACGGCCCGGAGGCGTAGGGTAACAATCTCCACCGGATCGTCCATACTGTGCCCATACTGTCGCTGGTGAGCGGCGTTGAAGGCCTCAACAATACTGCCAATTTGGGACGCTTCCAGTTGATAGCCCGGCATCGGCAAGTTGACGGGATGCTCTTGCCCTTGGTATCGCATCTGAGCGGAGGGGATGAAGGCCCGCTGGTCATCAGCAAAGCCATCGCGAGCCAAGGCGGCTTGCCCCTCAGCCAGCAGCTTGGCATAGATGTCATTCACTGTATCAATATCGACATTCTCCAGACCAATCACATACGTTTGCGAAAAGTCATGGACAACATCAACCATCAACATACCAAAGGCGGAGAAATTGCCGGGACCGGGGGGTACGATTACTTTGGGAATGCCCAATTCGCGAGCGACGCTGGCCGCCACAAAAGCCCCACCCCCACCAAACGCAAGCATCGCAAAGTCTTTGGGATGGTAGCCACGCTCAATCGAAATCTCGCGGACAGCCCCCGCAATTTTGGCTTCACTGATTCGTAGAATACCAGCAGCGGTTTCATCGGTCGAGAGGTTGAGTTGTTGGGCCAAGGCACCGATAGCTTTATCCGTCAACGCCGTATCGACCTTGATTTCACCGCCAAGGAAGTTATCAGGATCAAGATAGCCAATGGCGAGGGTCGCATCAGTAAAGGTGGCTTGGTCCCCACCCTTGTTGTAACAGGCTGGCCCCGGCACCGCGCCCGCACTTTGCGGCCCCACTTGGAGGTGCCCCCCATCATCAATCCAGGCAATACTCCCGCCGCCTGCCCCAATCGTATGAATATCAATCGTGGGAATGGAAACGGGCAGGGTCTGGAAGGATTGCTCATTTTCAACTCTAGCCTGCCCATCCACAATCAATGAGGCATCCAGGCTCGTCCCGCCCATATCGATGGTGATCAGATTTTTATAGCCAATCAGCTCACTAAGCGACGCCCCGCCAATCACCCCTCCGGCTGGACCGGACAAAACCAGATGCACTGGCTGCTCTTTGGCCGAGGTGACGGTCATCGCCCCACCGCCTGAGCGAGTGAGCAAGAATTTACCCTTAAAGCTGCCTTGGCTCAAGGCTCCATCGAGTTTATCCAGATACGTTTTGGTAATCGGCTTCACATAGGCGTCAATAACGGTGGTGCTGGTTCGTTCATACTCGCGATACTCGCGATTGAGCTGGTGTGAGAGAGTAACCGACACCTCGGGGCAGATCTCTTGCAACACCACCGCCATTGCCAGCTCGTGATCAGGGTTAGCATAGCTATGTAAAAAACAAATCGCCGCAGCCTGAACATCCTTCTCCTTGATCCGCTGGGCAATTTGCACGGCATTCTCACGATTAAATGGGGTGAGGATTTCCCCTTTGTAATTCATTCGCTCTTCGATTTCAAACACCAGATGACGCGGCACGAGCGATTTTGGCTTACGATACTTAAAATCGTAGATCGGATCTCGATCCGTCCGGCCCAATTCATACACATCCCGGAAGCCATGCGTGGTAACAATCGCGACCTTGGCCCCGGTCCGAGTTAATAGCGCATTAATCCCAAGCGTTGTCCCGTGGACAAAGAAATCCACTTGATCCAGCGCCGCCTCGGCCTTCTTAAAGCCCTGCAACACCCCACTGGCTGGGTCCTGCGGGACCGTTTCAACCTTTTCTAGCCTCACCTGGCCCGTCTTCTCATCCAGAACAATCACATCCGTGAAGGTTCCCCCTACATCAACAGAAACGTGCATCGTGCCTCCTTCCATAGCTATCCAATTTTAGCGAAGTGTAACATTTAATGGGGTTTCTTAAAAACGTTGAGGTTGCAATCAGGGGAGGTTTAGATTGCGACGTGTCAAAAATTCTGCGTCTTCTATGTCCGATAAAATCTTGTCGATTTAGGCAGCAACAAGCTTGAGGCCCAGCTTCGTTGGATCACTGCCAAAATTCATTGAGCGCTCTACCCTACCGGCTTCAGCAAGGTTTTCACTCCCGCTTTCTCATCAAAAATCTTGAAAGCCTGCTCCCATTCGGTAATGGGCAAAGTGTGGGTGATGAGCGGCTCAGTTTTGACCGTCCCATCCGCCAAAAGTTGAATGGCTCGTAGCCAAGATTCGGGGGTACTGGCATTACTCCCTGTAGCAACCAATTCTTTATAACAGAGCTGATCCAAATCCCACGCCACGGGCTGACCAAACAAACCAATCTGAATATATCGCCCCCGCCGCCGTACCAAGCTCAATAACTGCTGCGCTGCTGGTCCGGCCCCAGAGCATTCATACACCACATCCGCTCCCAAACCCTGCTCCGTGAGGTCTTGAATGAGGGTGAGAGGGTTTTCATCCTGAATATTAATCGTGTAATCTGCCCCCAATTTTCGGGCCAAGGTCAACCGTTGTTCATCAATGTTGGTGCCAAGGACGACAGCCGTTGCCCCCGCCGCCTTAACCACCTGCAATGTCAGCAGACCAATCGCCCCCGGTCCAGCAATCACCGCCACATCTCCTGCGCTAACGGTCGGCGCATTGAGCAACACCCCGTGTACGACACAAGCCAACGGTTCAGTTAGTGCTCCCGCTTCAAGCGAAACGCTCTCCGGCAGCCGATGAACATTGCCTGCCGGAACCACCAAATATTGAGTGAAGCCCCCGTTCACCGCCGAGCCAATCGAGCGACGCTGGAGGCACAAGTTGGTTTGCCCATTGCGGCAGTAGCGACAAACACCACAGGTCGAGAAGTATGTCTCGCTCGTTACCCGGTCGCCCACTTGTACCGTCTCCACCCCATCACCGACCTCGACCACTTCGCCCGAAACCTCGTGCCCCAACACGACAGGGGGCCACGAGCGAAATTCATCTTTATAAATGTGAATATCAGTGCCGCAGAGACCGGCCGCACTGATTTTGACTTTCACCTGCCCCGGCTGAGCCATTGGCTCGTCTATCTCACGAAGCTCAATGTGTCCGACACCGGGAGCGACTTTCATGATGGCTTTCATTGGATTAACCTAAAAATATAACTATACTCAAATCTTCTTCAACAGAACTATCACTTTTCTGTCTAAACTAATTCTCAATATTGAGGATTGTTGCTGGCCCCCCAATAATCTCGAAGATTACGCGTGGGACCCCTTCTATCATATTCATGGCGAACTGGGCCGGTTTACCGGTCTTGCCGAGCGTATTCGCTAATTTAGCGACATCAATAACTCGTGCTTGGGCATCAGATTGCCAATCAACCGGCAGTGGATCGCCGACCTCAAGGCCATCGGCATTACGAACTCTTTTTTTGAAGACCTCGTTTTCCTTGATGAATCCGAAATGCATAACTTCTGATTTTTGATAAAAAATGACTTGTTCAATCTCGGTTTTGAAGAGACAAAGCAACACATCCCTGGAGAGTTGACGCCACAGAGGCTGTTTACCTTCTTCAGCCGGAAAACCGTCAATAAGTAGACCGGGCCAGCCGCTGACTACATCCGATCGTAGCAGGAATCCCGTCAAATAAGCATCTTCTAATTTCAAAAATTCACGAAGCGCATCGTCATCGGCTTGGCTGTTACTATCCCCATCTCCCCCCACACTGAGCGCACCGAGGAGGGCTGCCATTTGCCAATTTTTATCTACATAAAAAAAACGGATCGATTCTTTGGGCAACTGCTGCTCTTTAGGCACGAGATAATTTGTCGGTATGTTTTCCAAGGTTGCCAATTGAGTCAGCCAAGGCTGCAAATGCTTTTCCCAAAGCAGTTGTTCAGAGTCATGATTATGGCTATGGGCAAAAACGGGCAAATGTTCAAGGCCTTCTAATTGATTGGCTTTGTGCTGTTTTTGAGAAATCAGCCGTTTCCATTGAAAAAGGCTGACCGAAAAGTCTTTCTTGACCAAAGCCAACAAACGGCCGATTTCCCAAGCAGCGGCATAGGTCACATCGAACATCCCTAGGTTGTTATCGAACTGGATTAATTCGTCGGCAGTTTCTGGGTGTAAATCACGAATGATGGATCCATCATTCGTGGTGCTATCGGGCCTGAAAGGCAGAAACGGCCCTCTATACCACGATACTGACCGGTCGCCACTGCGGAAATGGTGTTCTAAAGGGACCAGTCCCTCTGATAAATAAGGTTCTGTATCCACTTGTGTATTTGAGAGTGTAGGGGGAAGACGCAAGGTTAATATATCTTTGTTTAAGTGCTTGAGTAAGCCATCGAAGGTTTTATCAAACTTTGCCTGGTCAATCAAGATTGTTTTATAGCTATCGGAAATAGTATCAAGGCCGGCAGCCTGAGCAACATCCTCCAAAAAGCTACTATCCAACCCCGCAAACTCCCGATCAAGCAACGTCGACAGTTTGTCAATATCATCGGCAGGTGCTTGACCCTGCAAGGCCTGTAGGGTTGCTGATGTGATTTTATAATGTTCAATCGTATAAAAATCCCAACTTTTTAGGCTCACTAAGCGAAACAGGTCGCTCCCACTGGTGTAATCAAAGCCGCTCCCATCATATCGTCCTTCTAAAGAAACCAAATGTACCGTACTCCGTTGTCCCTGGTTTGGCAGACGGTTGCAAAAAATGACCGCGTTTTCTTCGCCCACAACTTCCTGTTGATTATTTATGCCCTGTCGCGTATGCGCCATCAGACGCAGGCTATCTGTCGAGGGGAGAATTCGGTCCAGTACGTTTTTTGGCACATCAATGACCGTCACTTTTTCATCATCGTGCTGGGCAACCTCTTGTGACAGGTCGGGAAAGTGACCGCCCCCCGCAGGTGAGGCAAACAACTCTTTGACGGTGATGATTTTTTTGTCAGGCCCGTCATCTTCGTCAAACAACAGCAAAGCAAGCCACGGCACTTCCCCATCTCCCAGAGAAGCCTGACGCTCCCAGGGTAGCGTGTTTCGATGCAAAATGATATGAGGGAGGACGCTCGCATAGGTTCCTGTACTGCCAGCCGCCGGAAAAACCGATCGCACATCCTGATCATTCAACGTGAAGCGCTCGCCATAAACTGCAAAACGCCGGGTGATCGTTGAGGTTGTATCAGGGCCGCTAATTTTGGCATGTGAGATCGAACCGCCTATTTCAATTGAATATTCACCCGCAACCATCTCAGGGCGATGATTTTGATAAAATTTTATACGAGAAGGAGTCTGTTCTTGGCTCATCATTTGATTATCCAATCGCTATCAAACAGCGGTAACAATAAATTCATCGGCTAATTCTTTGTTTGGCTGGTACGTTTCGGTAAACCCTAAGGCCTGCAAAAGTTCGGTTCGTTTGGCTGTTCTTTGCTCTAACGTCTCTTTGACTTGATCTTTCACACCGCTTGATTTGAGCCACGTTCCACCCACTGGGATCGGTCTTTCTTCATAACTAATCGAAGGCTCAAACGGCTCATTTTCATTCAGCAAATTTTCCGTAGCAACATCGTGGGTTTCCGTCGAAGCCTTGATCGGTTTTCCTGTGATCAAAAATCCCGTACAGGCGTTTTTGATCAAACGCTCATCTTCAGGTTCATTTTCTGAGTGTTTGAATTTGCTACCCCAGATGGCCCCGGGCACATGCTTTTTGATGGGCAAGAAGGTAAAATCTGAGGTCACGTCAGCCCCATCAAGCTTGATCGTGATATTGTGGGTGGTCGTGACATTATTGGTAATTTTCATTGACCCAACATTGATGTTTGTATTAGTGTCACTCAATGTGTCGTTGGTTGAGGACGTAATCGGCAGCGCAGAGCTGGTTTCCAGCATAAACTCTTTGGGGTTGATGATAAATAGAGGGTCATCTTTTGTCCCCAGCTGTTTGACCAAGCCGTGATTGACGGTCACGCTCTCCCATTTTGAAGGCTCCGGTAAGAAGGCTTGGCGGAACTCATCCCAGGTGAGAGCAGGCTTGGCGGGGTTGGTCCGTGCCCCAAAGGCCACGTTGAAGGTGACAATCCAGAGATGAACGTGAGCCTTGCCAGAAAATTGTGGTCCCCAAATATGTAGATCGGCCCCGACGTCAACGGTAATGTGATGGGTCCCGAAGAAGTGGTAGGTATAGGAGACCCCCATCTCGACGTACATGGTGGCATCATAGAAGTAGGGTTTCCACGAAATGATAAAGTCAGCCCCCATTTGGAACCAAGCTTTGAGGTTACCACTGGTCCACGTAGCACTCAGATGCCCCCCGGCCATCACCATCGAAGGCACCAGCGCAAAGTAGACGTCCCCTTTTACCACCAGATTGCTGTTTACCCGCCAGTTGAAGCCCAGCGGAGCGACTTTCGGGTAATAGGCAGGCGGTCTGAAACGAGGGTGATAGCCCCCCAGCGTCAGGACAAAATCACCGGCCGTGGCTTGCTCTTCTGGATTGTCCGTGAACCAAGTGTAAAAGGCAAAGCCCCCGGTCAGGTGACAATCGCGCGACAAAATAAAGGAGATCGAGGTGAGTGCCGCCCGCACTTTGAGATACCCTTTTTCTGGGTTAAAGACAGCTTTTAGGGCCATCTGAATTTCTGCGAGTGGCTCGACCGCCTCTCCTTCGACGGGGGTCGGGATGACCAGGGTGGACAACCCTAAAACGTCAACCTCAAACGTTTGACTAAAACTGACGGTGAGCAAGACAAAGGAGTCGATAATCTTGAAGGAGGTAAAGCGAATACCGACCGCCAGGAAATATTCGCCCACAGCCGGGGGAATCACCGCATGTAGTTTGTTGATTTCAGCGCTCAGATCATTGGTCGCCCCTGGCACGCCTGCCATCGCTTCAGCTACCAGCGGGAAGGTTTGTACCTCATTGATCCCAGGAACGATCAGCCGCCGATTGTAGCCAAAGCCTGCGGCCAGCCCAGTGACAAAGAAAAACGCGGGGCCACCCAACGGCCAATCGACAAAGGCGTAGATAAAGAGCGAGGGATGTCCCTGAATATAGGCATAAGACCCCAAAGCGGCCAGGGAGAATTTTTCGGTGCGAATGATGGCTGTGCCATCGTAGGTGTCGTAGGTGTTGCCGGATGAGTCGGTGACCGTTTGGCGCAGAAACGCTCCGCCGATTTCGAGCGGCTCATTTTTGTAGTCAAGTCCCAAACCGTGCAAGCCAAATTGAGGATGGGTCGGATTGAGGGTACTACTGACAAAGAGGCCATCCACCGAGATGGTCAGCCCCGCCAGGGAGAGCGAGGCATCGAGCAGGATGTAGAGTTGCGCATCCTGAAACTGAAGGCCCACCCGGCCAAAGTTGATCGGGCCTAGCTGCTTTTGGATCACAAACCATTTGATGTTAGCGGTTGTGGCTGGTGGGGCGGGCGTGACAGAGGAGGTCTCTGAAGGCTCAGAAGCGGTCGTCGTTGGCGGAGTGCTGGTGGTGGGCGGTTGATTCTTAACCACATCCACCCCAATCGGCAAGCTCAGGTCTATTGCCTCTTGACCGATGAGCAGCTGCATATTGAAGCCTAATCGTTCTTTGGCCTCCTGTGGCAATTGATAGCCGCCAGCAGGCACCAAGGCACGGATCGGGTTCAATTCCTCTGCCGAAAAATCTTGATTGGTTAGCAACGGCTGGAACGTTATCCGTACCGTTGAGGCGGTGGGAAACATTGCGCCGACCAGCGGCAACTTCGATATATCCAGCCCACCACCGATATCCAGCCCAAACAGAATTTTGGTGGCGGTGCCTTTGTCAATGACGAGCAGGGCGTCTTTCAGGTTGAAAGAAATGCCCTCCGCCACATCTAGAATAGCGGGATCATCGGTGATCAGTTCAACCAGAGTCTTGATGCTTTCATCTTTACCTGCTTTATTTTCGTAAGCAGCCAGGAAGATGGTGTCAGCAGCTTGTTCTTGGTTAAGGATAAGATCAAATTCGAGGTCGCCAACAGTGACGACACCGCTGAACTTGCGGGTGTATTGCCCATTGTTGTGGGTGAGTTCAATGGCGATGACGGCGTCGAGTTCTTTTTGGTCAATGGGGAATTTGGTGTCAAGGGAGAAGGTGAAGTCTTTGGTTTGGGTGTTGAAGGAAATGCTAAGATTTGACAGGGTTAAACCATCGATAGCCGTTGGCACATCCTCAGCGATCCCAAATTCTGTAACAAATTTGGAAATCAGTTCCCCAATAGGGATTGCTGTTCCCATGGCGGCCTGCCCAAAAAACTGCCAACCACCCGTATCGACATACGTACCTTCTACATAAAAATCTATGTCTGAAATTGTAAATCGTCCGTAGATATTGATATTTCTTTGAACACCAAAAACGATGTCTACATCTAAACCAACTTGGAGAATCTTGATTTCTGTAAAATCAATCTCATTAGTAACCAAAGAAAAGCCAAATGCTTCTAGTTTCTTTTGACTTATATTAAATTCTACCCTTGGGTCATTGAGGTAAAGCTGCCCGGTGAGCAAGCTATCTGGCAGCGTATCCGCTAATGCATTCTCCCCGCCTGTCAATCTGCCCAAATCCGCCAAACTGGGTAAGGGAACGTTGTTTGCATGAAGATTAAAGTACCAATCCGAGGCAGCGGATGATTTTCGAACCTGGGAGTCAATAGTAATCCCACCTGCTAGCAATTGAGTATAGATGTTTCCTGATAGCCCCCAGCCTGTTGTACCTTTTTCCAGTTCAAAATGAAGCTGGAGTGAAGCAAGTTCGAAGCTATTCTCGATAATAACCCAGTGTTCCTCCATCGTAACAGTAAACTTCAATTGTTTAATTCCCGCACTGGGGTTATAGATTAGAATTAGTTCTTGTAAGGTTAAACTAGAAAGGGCTTGTACTAGAGATGCGGGTAAGAGGGTTGTGATAGAAGTGTCATCAGTGAATTTCGACAGGACATTAATATCAGAAAGGGGAACCGAATGACGCGAAGAAAATTGCCAATCCCCATTACCAATTGGCACCGGAATCAGCGCATTGATTGCGATGCTATCGGTAATTCCCAACTCGCCTTGAATAAAACCCGCTGTATTATAGCTTGAAGGTTCCTTCGAAATTCTTAGATATACTTGCAGGTTAGCCAGTTCCAGTCGGTTCGGGATGATACGCCAAGGCGCATTCTCTTGCTGCTGAACCTGAAAAGAAAAGGACCGAAATTGTGGGGCTGCATTTAAAGACCCTATGATTTCTATAGAGAAACTTTTCAGGAGCAAAGCATTAAGAATTTCTTTTACGGCTGTTAATGGCCCAGTAAATAAACCCATTAAATCAAACTGACCAGCAGAGCCTAATAACGTTAAAAATTCCAAAAAGTCTGCCAGAGAAGTTTCCTGATCCGGTTGCAGCATCATTAGCCAGCCAGTGACCAACGTAGGGAGTTGTAGCGCCAATGGTAGGGTCACTGGGTGCCCAGACTCACCGTTTAAGGTAACGTTGCTTTCTATTCTTTTGATAAGCGCAACTGGTTGTCCCCCCCTGTAGATATAAGCATAAAGCGCGAGGTCAGGGGCTGAAAATTGAAAGTTGAGTAAGTCTGCCACACTGAAAGCAGCATCCCCGCTGATTATCTGTGCTTTTATGGTGATCAGTTGGTAATGGTCCTGCGTTTGGATAGTTCCCGTTAGGGGCAGGGAATCAGTAGCACCTGTGATGAATTCTTCTATGGCAGGTAAAAGTGTCGTGTTTGCAAGCTGTAAGTCTCCCTTAAAATTTAACCCTTGTAACAGCTTTTCTTCAGGATTAGCCAAAGTAGCCAGAATAAATCGAGGATTGTCAAAAGAAAATAAGTTAAATTCCGTGCCTGTCAGTTGAGGAAAGCTGGTTCCAAAAGTCCAACCTGCCCCCGTTTCGACCTGTATACGAAATTGAATGTCATGACCATCGGCTATCGCATCGAAGGTAATGGCAGGGGCAGCCAGGCCCAATAAAGGCTGTTGTGATGTGCCTGTAATGGTAAATTTAGAGTGGGTGGCATCGTCCCAGGTAGGCCCTTGTGAAACGGTAAAAATAACTGTTGCTTCACTTAGTTCAGGCAGCAAAGGGAAGAGTGTCTGTCCAGCTTCGCCTAATCCAGCCTGATTTAATGATATGATAGTTTGACCGTTTAGTCGATTGTAAAGATTGGTTAAACTCATAAGTTGATAAATCCAATTAAATATAAGACCCGAATTTGACCATTATGGGACTTGATCCCAGTTGGTGTTGGGGAAGTACCTGCTATAGGCGGCCCCGGCCTTTCTTGCGGCGGCTTCTGCTAGGGCTATTGCTCCTGCTCCTGCTCCTGCCCAAGTTGCTACCAATCCCACCCCCGCTGCTCCTGCCATTGGTATGACTGCTGGTGCTGCTGGCGCGGGTATTCCTAATGAGACCCCTGCCGCATTTTGTGCGGCATCATTAACGCCTGCTCCAGTTTGCAAAATGGTTTGGGCAATATCTTGGGCTAAGTTACCAATTGCAGCCCCTCTAACAGGAACAGCTGCCCCAGGCGCTCCTGTAGCTGCTCCTCCAATCATCGGGATAAACACTCCCCCCACAGCAGGGGCTACAGGAAAGGTTGGGTTTGCTCCCGGAGTTCCTGTGAGAGGATGTGCAAATTGCGTAAAGATTTTCAACCAAACGGATAAAAACCCTTTCTCTTTGATGATGCGAATGGTATTGTCGCGCCACAACTCATAAAAATCATTGTATATAGTTGCTGGGGTACCTCCAGAAAATCCTTGCAGACGCTGCTCGATCTTATTTACTGCCTCCAACGCCATAAACCAAGCTTCGGTGCGTTCTACCACTCTACGATCGGTATTTGAGGATGTGTCATTTAAGCGACATATTGCTCCCATCGCCTGAACTTTACTTAAAGCACCAAGAGGAGTAGGGAGAAGGGCAGTCCCCCCTACTCCTACTCTTGGTACTATATCTAGATAGACCTCGAACCTACTCACTGGACTAGCCACTCCTGTAGCTGGACTTGTAAATTGCGGTGTATTGACGATGACTTCTTTTTCGTTTTCATTAACGCTTTGAATACTCCATCCAACTTGAGCTGAAATAGCAGAAGTAACAGGCGTACGAATAGGAGCAGTGGGTGTACCAGTTATTTCATTCAAACGAAATCCGACATTTTGGTAAGATGTTGCCTCTAGAGGGAACTGATAATGATCTTCCAAGAGTCTCTTGTATTCTAAATCTGTAATTCTCTCATCAAATTGAGATTGTGGATATGCAGCAATTGTCCCCCCTGCGATTGTACCCACTGGCGGTAGAAGCGTAGTGTCATCTTTAACAAAGGGATTACCATTAGCCCGGGTAGTAATGTCTATTTTCGTAGGGTGACTGCTTTTATAGGAGTTACAAGTTGGGCAGGCAGGCAGAAAGTTTTCCCAATACTTTGAAAAAGAAGGGAAAGTGTTAGGGTGACTTGCTTTTGGAAGCATATGCTCTACGTGAATCATAGCTTTTAGGTTGGCTTCACAATACGCACAATAGGGGCCAAGTCTATTTATTAGTTCTGTAGATGCATCTCTATAAGGAAGAGGTGGGGCTATAGAGGCCCTATTCATTGCAGTATAGAAATGACGTAAGCCGCTCAAAATATTTCCGCCAGTATAGCTCCTCAAAGTTGCCGGAAGAGGAGGAAGCGCTATAGCTGTATGAGGGCCAGGAGCAGGCGCAAAACTATAAATCTTTGCGCCTGCTCCTGCTGCCCCGATTTGATGCATCACGTCTCTCATCGCAGAGATGGCGTAGGGATAATCGCCTACAAGCATATATTGACCTCCTCCTCCCCAAGTATTTGCATTTACATTATATTGAATTGAGGCTGATATACGGTTATATCTTTCATAATTTCTTATTATATTACTTCCTGCTATGGCAGGTGCTGCAGTTATTGGAGCTGGCACAGGTATTGGAATTAATGCTGGTGGGAAGGGGAGGGCCGCCGCTGCTAATCCTCCTGCTGCTACTGCTGCTGCACGGATGATTCTGGATAATCTATAAATTTCCCAATTCAGGCACAATCCTAGTTTGCGAACCCCTTCATGTTGCCCCATTCCAGCATTACTCTGTCCTGCTAAAGCTGTAGAATTTGTAAAATAACTAGGAGCTGGTGGGTTAGGTCTGTTTATTGGTCTCATAAAATTTTCCCATCACTGTGACATTTAGGCTTAGTTTAATAATCGGCTATTTTTTGTTTTATCTATTAACTGTTAAATAATTTCTTACAGGTCCTTGACTGTTTAGCCAAGCAGTGAAACATTTTGTATTGCAAGACATTTATTTTCCCTCCAGCTGATCAAGCCGGGTTGAGAGCTGTTGGATCATAGTTTGCTGTTCATTGAGTTGATGTTTAAGGTCTGATATTTCGTCCTGCTGTTCCTTAATGGCAGCAACGGCCAGCACAGCAAAATCGTCGTAGGCCAATCCTTTATAGCCATTTTTTTCTTTAACAAGCTGTGGAAAAACTTTTTCAACCTCTTGAGCGACAAACCCTATATTTTTTGGAGCGTGTGGGTCCTGATCCGATTTCCATCTAAACGATATTGGATTTAGGGTCAAGATTTTTTCCAATATCTCGCTCATGGGCTCGATATCCACTTTTAAGCTGCTGTCGCTGGGTTTACGACTCCCCCCTTTGGGTTCAATCCACAGGCTCGCCCATTTACCGGGCAAGGCCCCATCTTTATATACAAAAAGAAGGTCCTGGTCAGACTGGTCATTAGCTTCCACTTCAATGTCCCAATACGTACCAGCGCTGCCATCGATTCGTATGCCCGGATGTAAGTAAGAGCCCTGTCCAATATGCAGATTTTTTTGTGGGTTAACAGTACCAATGCCAACATTGCCAGAACTGAGATCAATTCTCACTCTTTCCGTATGGCGGCCATCGAGAAACTGTCGAAAAATAACACCCGTGCCCGAGATATAATGCCAATTGTTTCTCCAGGGAAAATGGGTCTTACCAGCCGTAGGGCTAAGCACTTGTAAGCCTATTCCATCACCATCCGACACAATAGCCAATTTCCCTTTAGGCCTATTTTCACCAATGCCAACATTGCCAGAACCAAGGTCAATTCTCACCCTTTCGGTATAGTCTCCCTCTTTGAGAAACTGTCGAAAAATAACCCCGTCACCTGAGATATAATTCCAATTGTTTTTCCAGGGAAAATGGGTCTTACCAGCCGTAGGGCTAAGTACCTCTAAACCTTTCGCATCACCATCTGGCACAATGACCAGTTTCCCTTCAGGATCATTTTCACCAATGCCAACATTGCCAGAACCAAGGTCAATTCTCACTCTTTCGGTATAGTCTCCCTCGAAAAAATGCCGAAAAATAACACCCGTGCCCGAGATATAGTTCCAGTTATTTACATAGGGAAAATGGGTGTTTCCGGCCGTAGAGCTACGCACTTCTAAACCTCTTGCATCATCATCTGGCACAATGACCAGTTTCCCTTCAGGATCATTTTCACCAATGCCAACATTACCAGAATCAAGATCAATTCTCACTCTTTCGGTATAGTCTCCCTCATTGAGAAACTGTCGAAAAATAACACCCGTGCCCGAGATATAGTTCCAGTTATTTACATAGGGAAAATGGGTCTTACCAGCCGTAGGGCTACGCACCTCTAAGCCTTTGGCATCACTATCTGGCACAATGACCAGTTTCCCTTCAGGATCATTTTCACCAATGCCAACATTTTTATTGCTAAAAACCAGCGGGCCTTTCTCCACAACAGCCACAAACTGGCCATTCCAATACCTCGGGATGTCCTCATAGTGAAGGTACAGGCCGGCCTGTCCTGTCAGGTGGTCTGTTATCAAATTGTTGATCTGAATATCAATAAATTCACCCTGGTTCAATGTATTGAAGGAGATTTCCCATTCATTCCCGCCAGGGGTTTTGTTCACCTCTTGCTGAGTCCCATTTGGATATGTAACGTTTACGTTCATCCCGGCCAACTGATCATCGGTTGCTAACGTCCACTCATCGGTAGGTGGGCCGCCGTCTGCGACCAGGACCAACTTGGAATGCGCAGCCACGTCGACTGCTACGTTTTTACGCGAGCTATTGGTCACCCGGAGTGTCAATTTATTTGGATGTTCACCATCATTGAGGACGATATTTGAGCCAACAAAGCCAACGTGAAGCGGAATATTTCTCTTGCCCTGATGGTTCACAATATTTAGATGAGTTTCTCGAAAACCGGAAAAGGGAGCTGTATTTCCAGCGTGCAACAAATTCCGATATTTCAGCATTACTCGCGTGCCTCGGGTGCCCCCCTGAGTTGCCGCCCGAATTTGGTTGAGCGTGATCAACACCTTTTCCGTCTCGTTCATCGTCCAGTTGTCAGTCGCGCCAAAATAAAGCGAGAGGGTGCCGTCTGCATTGGGTCTTATATTGCCCGTTTCATCTTTGTTAGTGACCATTTCGAACTGAGTATCCTCTAGTTTGACCGCGGACGGCGTGCTGTACAGGGTGCCAGGCCGAAATATCAATTCAAAATGATGGTTCTCAGCCGATACGTCTTCAATCTTGTTGATAAGGGTGGGCGTGTTGGAAGTATTGGTAATTTCCAACATCATCTTTTGCCCAGCAATGTCATCGGTAATAAAGAGAACCGGTTCTTCATCTTCATTGTATAACTCAAAATTGATTGGAAAACTCGATTGTGTATTTAGCATAATCCCTCTCCACGCTTAGAAATATCAATTGGCTAACCAGCATCCAGGGGCAATAAAGCATCGCTATCGTCTGAAGTTGCGGGGGACGAGTCGGGGGTTTCCCGCAATCGTAACCACCCTTCGCGAATAATTTGCGTCTCGGCAAAAGAAATCTGCCCGTCAAATGGTTCGACCCGTTTACCGTAGGTATCAAAAAAGTTATCCAACCGTTTGCCGATATCGATCGGAAATGGATGGGGGTCCCCGGTCTCGTTCGGTGGGAAAGCTCGGTGTACGGCTGTTGTGATCACCGCCCGCTGCCCATCAGCCTCTAACGGTTGCAGCCATTTCATAGTAACCAGTTGGTGCCACAAATTTGGCTGGTCTGGAAATTTAGAGTCAAACAGCGATTTTTCAACCAGCACGGTCTGCCGAATTTCCTGCCACCGTCTGTCGGGTATTTTTTCTAGCCAAGTCCACTCATAGCCTGGCTCTTTGGGGAGGCTAATCTTTAGATGATGGGCCGAGGAAATCACCGGCGCGGTCAAAAAGGTTACTGCGATCCGCTGTAAGGCCTTTTTATATTGATCTTTGGGAATTGTGATCGATTTAACCGGCAATATACCACTCACCGCGTGGATGTCCCCTTTGGGATCGGCCAACATCGTCACAAACATCGGGGCATCATCGATGGCGTGCCTCATATTGATTGGTTCACCGCCCGGCACATAGCTCCGGATATGCGGATCGGGATTATCACCCGTCTCCGAGCTAAAGTAATCCTCTCCCAGCTGCCCATCAGCCGTTTCAAGCCAATAACCAACCAGGCCATCGTTAAGCTGTTGGTACTCCCCTAAGCGGATCGGGATTTTGACGGCAGTGAAGGCATCGGATGACCGACCGTGTCCCTGTAACTCGTGGGTTAGCTGGGTCCAACTCTGATCTGTGGCTGGCGGATTTTCCAGCTCCACATCGAGTTTGGCTCGAACGACCGCGACAGGTTTGCCCATTAAGATCGCTAAGTCCTGATGCTCGGCAAAGTTCTCTGGATCGATCGTCTCTTGAGCCTGGTCTAAAGCATTGATGAAATGGTGCAGAAAACTGTTATCGGCTGTTTCGTTTGTGTCTAAATCCTCTTTTTGCCGATCAAATAGATAGCGGACCACTCGGCGCAAATGGATATTACCGATGGAGTCGATAAACGTCGTCGTCACAGCATCGGGGGCAGGCCGCCACGGATTAGCCGCATTCATCGTTAAAGCCCCCACTGCCTCGCCATCTTGGTCATAAACCATGAGGCTGCGATCCAGATTATTAGCGAGCAGCCACCCGCACACCGGCGATGAGGCTGGGTGGGCATTCATCTCCTGCTCCCCAGCAGCAGCAGACAAAAAACGGAAATTGAGCCGAGCGGGTTGGGTTAGCCTTGGCTTCAGGTGAACGGCGGCTGGCTCCCCATTCAAGTTCAGCGTTTCGCTGGTGACGATGGGGGGCGCATCAAAATCTATCGTTCGCCCAAACGAGTCGATGAGGCGTAAATTTAGAATTTTCATTACTCCGCTGCGAATCGGGTTAAATTCTGTCAAGGGCTGGGGTGCGGTCAGGTTAAACTTCCCGACCCAGGGCGCAACCTCTTCGACTGTAAACGTCTGATATTCGGGAAAGCCTAAAGGATCAGCAATATCCAGCTGCCGAGTCTGCTTTTGCATCAGTAAAGCTTCGTGAAACCCGCCCAGGGATTGAGAGAGTACGTTGGTTTTAGTTAAATGTTGTTGAGCCCTGTCTAGTATCTGCAAAAGCGCTGCCGACTGATTTTGGCCATGGTCAGACACAAACTCGCGGATCGCCTGATCCAGCCGAACGCCCGCATGGGGCGTGAGTATCGTGCTACCGGTGTAGAGGGTTGCGTTTTGAAAAATATCGGGGCTGGCGATCAAGCTCAAATCAGGGTCGGTTGCTTGGAGTTGATAATGAAGGTCTACATAGTTGTGATCATACAGCCGGGTCTCGGTTTCTCGATTGCTGGCTGGAAACGCAGGCAAAAACTCGATCTCCCATTCAAGCATAAATGGATTCCAAATGGCTGTGCTTTCCCTACTGCCGGTCTCACTGACATCCTTAAATCGATCGCTGATCAGGGTCAGTAAATCAGACGCTTCAGCCATTGAAAAGTCGGCGGGATTAGCCACGGGGCTATCGATCACATAGCAGACCACCGGTTCTGTCACCGTGGGGATGGGATGACGCCCATTTCTCAGCACCTGCATTTGATCGGCCTCCGCCTGCTCGGCAAATAACACAACGGGATCGTTGGCTCGCCAGTAACGGGGGGCTGCGGTTGACCGCAAGGCCAAGCACTTCCCCTTCTCCAACCACGATGTTCCATCATTGCCTTTTGTATCATTGAAATGGGAGATAGCCGTAGCCAACTGCTGAAGCTTACCGACCAGTTGATTAGCTAGGCTATCGACCTCTCCTGAAACTCTTGCCGCTTGAAATCTTCCATTTTCATCAAACGCAATCGAAACCAAACCAACATTTTCAATCTTTTCTTGTAAGGGGGAAATACTTTCGCGCCGGATATAGGCCAGCACCTCATCACTGCTAAAAAAGGCCGTCATATTATCAACGGGAGGATAGGCCCCAACCATATATTTATACCAATCGGAGAAGAGTTGACGACGCAAATGGGCAATTTCACGCGTGGCCTTATCATAAGTAGCTTGTAGCGTATTGGTCTCGTCTAGCAAAAAATTTATATCAGGCGGAAGAGATACATCATGATGAGGCGCCTCATTAACATCAGTCGCTGTTTGCGCCTTTTCAGTCTCGACCTTGATGCTCCACAGGGTTCCCCCAGGAAATGCTGTAAATCCTTTGTCATGGCGGGCTTCCTGAAATTTATGGCCGATATCTAACACCTTATTTTGCAATTTGGCTGAAAATTGAATCGACTCTAATAACTCCTCAACCTTCTTTTTCTCACCGACTCCATTTATCTCAAGCTTCCACGCCAGATAGGCAGATAATGCTTCTGTTCCTGTATTGCCAACAGCAATTTCGATCTGGTTCATCGATGGCTGGTCGGAGCGTTTTGGAACCGTTTTGCCAAATAATACAACCTGATCAGGGGTTGTGGCGTTGCTATTGATTGGGGTATCAGGCGCTATTTTCCACAGAAATTCGGTGGACAAAACCTCATTAAGCGTTTCGTAGTATTTTTCATCCTCGGGATAATGGTTCGCAAAATCTTTTAGAAACAGATCGAGATAATCATTTTCGGGATTGGCATAAAGGCCCAACACTTCATACATTATCCCTTCGCCCTCAGCCACAATATCAGGGTCATATAAGCCAAAAATGGACAGGCAATTGGGATAAAAAGCGGCAAATGTCGGCTCGGCATAACCTTTGGTGCCGGGCTGTGGATTGTACCCCAGCGCTGTTACTTCTTGTAAATAGCTTTCCCCGCTAAGTCTGCTAGACCGCCAGTCAGTTTTACTCTCAATCTGGCGCCCCATAAAACGGAAGGGTTGGGTTTTGTTATTAGGCCGATCATCGTGAAATGGGACGGTGACGGCCGACAAATTTCCATTTTCGGCCGTTCGGGTTTGGGCGATAAAACCACTTTCGACAATCCAAACTTTAGCAAGGCTATCATTCTCTTTGCGCACAACGAGCCAAACATCAGGTACACTTGGGGCATCGGAACCAACTGGTTTGTTGACCAGCTTTTTCAGTGCTTCAACAAAGGTTTCCGCCTCAATTGGGGACCAGCCTACCTGATTGACAAGAGATTCAACGCCACTGTCAAACTTTTGTTGATTCACCTGATGTACATCTACAATGATCGCCTTTTTTTCACCAACAGGTTTGATCCAACCTGGCCTCGTCAGAATCGTCTCCCAAATATCACTTTGTAGCTGGGTCCAAGTATCAGCGTTATTGGTCATTTCAGGAGTGAAAAGAGATCGCAGACTATTCAAGTCGCGTTTTTCAATCAAGGGAAACCCAATGGTTTGAGAAAATGCTTTAGGAAGTGACCAATGCAAATGGACACCCGGATTAAGCAACAGGTTTTTATCCTGAAATGGAGGATTGAGAATGGCTTCTCCTACATACGGGGTATCTGGATTGTAATCTTCAGTTTTATCTGTGTAGGGAAGGCGTGAGTAGTCTGCCAGCGTGTCTTTCACGACAGTTTGATGAGGGAGGATCAATGCATCGAGATGAATGGGTACGGCAAGTGTTTTCATAATTACTCATTACCCTACGCTGAACCAGCGTTCTAACAAAAATGATCGATCTGATTATTCGAAGCGTAAAAATTTGCCCAATTTTCGAATGATTTTGCCCAAACATGGTTTGAGCGGAACTTTGATATTTATTTTTTTTCGATTTACAAGTCACTTAAGTTTGTTAGTAAACCGAAGAAGGTTTTGAGGAAGACGGAAGCCTGAAATGATGAAAATTATGACTAGGTTTCTAAAAGAGAAGGAAATTTATGGTGTTTTTGGTACGAAACATTGCAATATGCGGCGGTAATAATTTTTTGTCGCAAGAATGTTTGTTAGAAGGGGAACGAGTTTTAAATACGGTTCAATTTGTGAAGGAGATGAAATTGAGAATTGAGGCAAAATTTATATTGCGCTCAATGTTAAAACCAACAATAAGTCAACTTCATTGTTTTGTCAATTTTTGGTTAATCATTTTATTGAGTCATTGTGCAAAAATGTTACGACTTAGCTAACTTAGATTCCTTTAACAACAATTCCTATCCACTTTGTAAACGCAAAAATCAGTGCTACGGGCTTCTGTAGCACTGATTTTTCAATTAGTTAAGTCTTGAAATATGGTGTCATTATTTAAACAGCCACCGGCTCCGTATACCGAAACTGAGTGTGATACAAATTAGCATATAGCCCATCCTGTGCCAATAGCAACTCATGCGCCGACTGGCGACCATCATCACGAGCCTGCTCAACCAAGCGGCCTTGATCCATCACCAAGATCACGTCAGCGGCGAGGATAGTGCTCAGACGGTGGGCGATGACGAGGCTGGTGCGGCCTTGCATAATCCGCTCTAAGGCGTCTTGGATGAGGGCTTCGCTTTGGCTGTCGAGGTTACTGGTTGCCTCGTCGAGTACGAGGATGCGGGGGTCTTTGAGGATGACTCGAGCGATAGCCAAGCGTTGCTTTTCACCCCCACTTAGACGATAGCCGCGCTCGCCGACGATGGTTTCATAGCCATCGGGCAAGCTGGCGATAAAGTCGTGAATGTTGGCGGCTTTGGCGGCAGCTTCGATTTCAGCCTGCGTCGCCTCGGGGCGAGCGTAGAGTAGATTGGCTTTAATGGTATCGTGGAACAAGTAGGTTTCCTGGGTGACCATCCCGATGCCTTGCGCCAACGAATATTGCGTCACGTCCCGCAAATCGTGCCCATCCAGATAAATTTCTCCGGCGGTTGGATCGTACAAACGTGGCAATAGATAAGTCATCGTCGTTTTCCCAGCCCCACTCGGCCCGACCAAGGCTACCAGTTCGCCCGGTTGAATATCAAAACTGATATCCTCAATCGCCATCTGGCGGGTTGAAATCGGAGCAATCGTGGTGGGTTCATCACTCTGTCCATTACGGCTGGCACTCACGCCCAAGCGACTGGCCCCACCGTCACCCCCTTCGGTGTAACTGAAGCTCACATTTTCAAATCGAACGCTCCCTTTTACATCCTTCAACTCGATGGCGTTCTTTTTATCCTTGATCTCAACGGGCAGATCCAATACCTCAAAAACCCGCTCAAAGCTGACCATACTCGTAGCAAACTCGATGTGGGCATTGCTGATGGCACTCAAGGGGCCGTAGAGTTGGGTTAGATAAGCCCCGAAGGCCACAATGGTCCCAACGGTGAAGGTGCCTTGCAACACCAGATAGCCACCCACCCAGAAGACCAAGGCCGTACCAATGGCACTAATCAAGCCCAAACCAACAAAGAAGGTTCGCCCAACCATCGCCGACTCGACACCGATGTCCGCTACCTTGCGGCTGCGCTCATCAAAGCGATCGACCTCATCCTGTTTATGCCCAAAGAGCTTAACCAGCAAGGCCCCATTAATGTTGAGCGTTTCCTGCATCATCGCGTTCATCTTGGCATTCAGGTCCATACTACGCCGCCGAATTTCCCGCAATCGTCGGCCAACTCGCCGGGTCGGCAAGACAAAAATCGGCACTACCAGCACACTCAAAATTGTCAGCCGCCAATCGAGCGAAATCATAATCGCCAAGGTTGAAACCACCGTCACAATATTGGTGATGATCGTGATAAATGTTCCCGTCACCGCACTTTGCGCGCCAACCACATCATTATTGAGACGGCTCATCAGCTCACCCGTTTTTGAATGCGTAAAGAAGCGCATACTCATCTGCTGCATATGGTTGAACAGCGCAATTCGTAAATCAGCGATCAAGCTTTCACCCACCGAAGCGCTCAAAAAGCGCTGGCCAATTCCAATCACGGCATTGACCAGTGGAATGGCAATCATCCCTAGGCCCAGCCACGTCAACCGGGTGAAATCTCGATTGGGAATTGTATTATCGATCAAATCTCGATAAAGCAGCGGCGGGATCAAACTCAATCCCGTAATCACAATAATGGTTATTAACAAGCCCAGCACCTGAAATCGATAAGGGCGGGCGTAGGTCCATACCCGGTGTAACAGATCCCAACTAACTTGGGGACGGTCACGCTCTTCGTCGTAGCTGATATAACGCCACCAGCTTCCCATTCCGTTCATTATGGTTTTCCTTTCGAACTGTCCTAAATCCTTGACTGTAGAAGAACTGTCTTTGATTTTACTCACAAGGTTATCACCCATTATACCGCAAACACCGCCACCTCGCATCGCCCAATTGGTTAGGTCTACCTTGGCAAAAAGGACAGGTCCCATTCTCTTCAATCAAAACTTGTCAGGAATGATATTGAAGGGTATAACTACTTATGTAATGTTTGACGTAATTTTATCGGTTTGACAACTTTCACCGCGCTGGTTGGATAAACCACGCGGTTTTCGATTTAACAAACATAAATACCAGACACTACCCACTAATTGTCAGACATCAATGGATCGTGTGAAAATGAAAGAACATTAACAAACAAATAAGCATCAATGGATCGTGTGAAACACTCGGTTTGCAAATCGGGC
>JANQQF010000032.1 GCA_028285035.1 Phycisphaerae bacterium | reverse complement strand
GGCCACAAAAAACCTCCAAAAGTTATGTAATGTTGAACGTATGTTCTTTGACTGTGACATTGTAGCACAGGTGTTCTATCCTGTCAATCTCCAATCTCCATTTTTGGCAGGTTGGAAGTGTGGCAGGCTGGAAAATGTGGCTTTACGTTCTGTGCCAAATGAGCATTTCTATTGGATGCTTGAAGGAGTAATGCCACTGATCATTCTTTTGCGTCAGTGAGGGGTGTAAGCCAGCCAAAAAGCGATCTGTTTCTGCTGGGGTAGCGTCCTCAGGGACAAGTTGTTGAGCCAACTCGCTTGGTGATGAGGCAGATAGATGGCTGGTTTCGTAGATGATTCGCACATCGGCCTGAACACCAAGTTGCCATAGAGCACCCTGAAACAATAGATACTTGGATAAAGTTTCTTTGGGAGGTGTGCCCCAAATATCGGCAACGAGATGATGGTGGGGATATTGCGGGGCATCGTCGTCACTTTCAATGATGATTAAGGTGCGGCGGGTTGTGTCAATCAACTTTTGTAAGCTGGTTAAAAGGTCAACTTGACGATACAACGACCACGCCGCGATGACAATATTGTGTGGCTCGACGAATGCCTCTTCCCAGGCTGCCTCAATGATATTGACATTGTTTATGGACAAACCCTGTTGCTTTTCGCGTAGAAAATGAAGCATTGTCACAGAATGATCCAAGGCCGTAACTTGTCGCGCGTGTTGGGCGAGGAGGATGGTGAAGCGTCCTGTGCCTGCTCCAACATCCAAGAGGGTGTCATCTGGACGGATGAGGGCTGTCAACTCAGTTAGAACGTTCGGATAAATTGTATGGCTTTTGTCGTACTCGGGGGCTGCCTTTTCCCAGAAGGCAAGATCATCTTTCGCCGCGACTCGCCCGTTTTCATCTTGTTGTTTATAGGTGCACCAGAGGGCAGCGAAATCGATAGTTGTGTTTTTTATGATGGTCATTCACCTTAATTTTTCGAGAATACTCTTTTCCTTACCTGTTTTGTGAAATAGACGATTAGAGTAGCCAATAAATAATATATTGCAAGATAGCTTAATGTTACATCAAGTCTTGACCACATTATGACTAAAAATAAAGGCACGCCAAGTAATAGAATGATGACTGATGCTCGATTTAAGCGTAGTATTTGATGTAATTCGCCCTTGTTGCCTAGATAAACCAAGAGAGCGATTAAAAGGCTAATGGTTACCCAGTATGGCAACGTTGATAGGCTTGGGCTTTGTATAAGGTGTAGAAGAAAATGTAATGGAGCAATGATCACAATATCAATAGGACATCCTCCAATAATACTTGGTGCGCCATAACAATAATCTTGTGTGGTGTTCATAGTGATTAACCAATTATTCACAACCTCACTTTTTGTGTAGGTACAGCTAAGCAGATTTCGGTTCTCTTGATTTATTCGCGCAATCTTTTTGTCAGAATAGGGGGTGAAAATTAAACTGCCATCAAGAAAGTATCTATAATCCTTAGCCCATTTTTGGGCTTTTTCTGTGAAGGCTGGAATTAACGGGTCAAAATCGTTTTGACAGATCTCGTTGGCTACAAAAAATACCTTGTCAGGTACTCCCCAGATAGTAATGGATGTCTTATCAACAATACCAAGTTGTGCGCCATCCTTGTATATAATATGACGACCTCCTTCATCTCGTGCTTGTACAGAGTATTGGTCATCAAGAAACGTGGTCTCTGTCTCGAAGATTTCCTGAGGAATGTCACATTCTATGACTACGGTCGGTGGGGCTGGGTTGCAGGCTAGGGCGACGGATATTGGATAGAAAAGATAGATCAATATGAATGTAATGATGAGACGCTTCTTCATAATTTTACCCTATTCTCCGCGTGTCCCCACCAGAACCGGTTGGAAAAACGCGTCATCCAATCGTTTCACATCCACAAACCCGGCCTCAGCCAGTAATTCCAAAAGTCGGCTTGTCCCAATTGCATAATACTTAGCCCGCATCACCTGCGTGTGACACACATTACCACCTTCATCTTTGGTGAGATACATCGAAAGGTCATAGGTGTCTCCCTCAAATTCCCATACTTGAAATAGGATATGTCGAACACCTTTCTCGATTCGAATGCCCTCTGATTTAATTTTGGTCACTCGCTCTTCATTTTCATAATCTCGGACAGTGATGATGACCCCACCGCCAGGCCGAATGCATTGGTAGAATTGTTGGAAGGCCTGTAAGATATCCGCATCGGTCAGAAGATGGGGAATCGCATTATCTGCGGCGATGACCACATCAAATTGGGCTTGATGATGGGTGTATGCTTCACACATATCGGCAACGGAAAATGAAATAGACACGCCACGCTGTTCAGCTTCCTGCTTGGCTCGCTCGATTTCCGTGGCCGATAGATCAGACGCCGTCACTTGATACTCAAGCTGGGCTAGCCCCAAGGCTTGGGTGCCGATACCACATGAGACGTCGAGAAGAGTTTTTACGTCGTTTCCCCAATTTGCTTTGATGATGTCATTCAATTGATCGGCTTGACGGGTGATGCTTTGTTCCCAATCTGGATAAATAAGATGGTAAAAAGGTGTTAATTTTTCGTAAAATTCTTGGGTCATTATGTAAGATCCTTTTTTCTCCATTTTGCCTGCATTTCACATCGCAAGCTAGAGATGAGTCTGTCTAACTTTAAAAATTATCTTGACTTTCTTAATAAAAACATAATGCAAGTCAACATTAATTTCATATACCAATCAATGATAAATGACTACAATTAGTAGGTCTGATTACATTTCGATATCTTGTACTGTGAGACTATGAACATATATTAACCTAGGACTTGATTTTGTGGAGACAGTGTATATGGAAGAGCACATGGATTACTATGAAGCAATGGTACGATCGGTTTGTGATGGTAGAACCTGTGTGGTTGATCTAGATTATGGTATTGATGGCTGGAAGAGAGATAAAACAGCTCATCTGGCCCGTATCAATGTGCCTGAGATAGTCGGCGTGGATAGTGAGGTGGGTTTGGTAGCTCGTGATTTTCTGCAAAGTCAAATTATGTCTCGCCCTGTTCGGGTCCAAGTTATCCAGGCGGATGTTGAAGACGCTTGTCATATTGAAATGTGGTTAAAAAGTGAGGAGAACGGCTGGATTAATGTGAATGATTTGATGGTTAATGCGGGTCAAGCGGTTTATACTGCATGGGAGCCAGAGGTTGCAAGCATTTCAATTTAGACGAAGGAAATTTTCCTCCATCAATTTTAAGTGCTTCTTGAGCCATTGAGCATCTTTGCTGTCTGGGGCTAAAAATAGATAACGTTCAATATCCATCGTAGCATCTTGCAGACGATTAAGACGATACGCAATCAAACCACGATCGCGGATTTCACTAATTTCCTTAGGGTTAACAATTAGCATTAAATCAATGATTTTATGGGCGGTTGACCAATCTTCGAGATTTACATAGATTTGCTTTAGGTTGAGCAGCATTCGGTATAAAATTGATTTCTTCTCAACGGGTTTCAAATATAGCTCTTTAATTTTGACCGGATCAGCCATATGACCCTGAGCTAGGGCGATACATTCATCTTGGCTCAAGATACGTCCGTGACTAAAGACATCAATGTAAATTGGGTCTGCCTCTGACCCGAAAGCCACAATAAAGTGCCCTGGCAAACCAACCCCCCATAAGGGTAACCCCAAGCGCCACCCCAACTCAAGATAAATCACACTTAATGAAATTGGAATTCCCAAACGCAGGTCAAGGACACGATTGAGGAGAGAGTTGTGGGGATGATAGTAATTCTTCATGTTCCCCGCAAACTTTAGCTCAACAAAAAGATGATAGTTGAAGGCCTCGATCGTTTCGTGTTCTGATCCAGCGGTTGTTATTTCTGGCTCAAGATGCTCGGCAATCTCATCCAACAGGGTCAAATAGAGGGTATTGTCAAAAGGGCCAGTGAGGTATTCGGAAAAAAGCAGGGCGGCATACGCGAGATTGATTTGATCATCCGTTTTTGCTAGCTCTCGACTAAAACTTTCTTTGAGTTGATCCACCATAAGCTTCATCCGTTAAAAAACACTATTCGCGTTCTTAACAATTTTAGCACGAAATCTAAAAAAAACGAAGAAAAATGCAGCGGGTGCGGCACGCCCACTATCTCACAGAACTATATAGCCCCCATTAATGTGAGAGGCGATTTGGATTTTAGGTAACAGTTGAGTCCCCTGTAGGCAGGCCACCGAGTGGGGTCGCCGCGTGGACTGCTGACATAACAGCCTCGGCTAACACATCGGCCGCCACAGATCCAATGAGGTTGAGATTGGCTTGCTGTTCACCATAGGATAGGGCGAAGATGGTATCCCCATCAAATTGAGTGTGGATAGGGCGGATGGTTCGGGCTAGACCGTCGTGGGCCATCTGAGCGACTTTTGTCGCCTCACTTTTGTTCAGCTTTGCATTCGTGGCAATGATAGCCAAGGTGGTATTGCTACCAGGCGTGGCTTGATTTTGTTGTCCCATATTTTTCATCACCGCTACGGTATCGGCAAAGTGACCATTGGCTAGACGTGCCCCAGCAATGATCTTTTGCTGGGCAGGATCATAAATGTCACCAAAGGGATTGGCTGCAACCAAGGCTGCAACAAAGACACCTGGCGAAATTTCCTGGCTGGCACTGCCCAAGCCGCTCTTTGTGGCTTGTTGAAAACCAAGAATTTTACCGCTGGTTGCCCCGGTTCCAACTCCGACACTCCCCAATTGGATGGGGTCCGTTGTAGCTGCTTCACAAGCAGCATATCCAGCCGCCGCATCAGGCCGCCTATCTGCCCGACCAATACCAAGATCGAACAGAATGGCAGCGGGCACAATCGGCACGGTGGCCACACCAATGTTGAAGCCGTGCCCTCGCTCTTCCAGCCAACGCATCACTCCATCGGCGGCGGCCAAACCAAAGGCGCTGCCCCCACTGAGTAGGATGGCGTGAACCTTGTCCACCATACAAACGGGGTCCAACAAGGCTATCTCACGAGTGCCAGGTGCGCCACCCCGAACATCTACTCCGGCTACGGCACCCTCTGGGTACAAAATGACCGTGCAACCCGTAATTGCCTCTAAGTCGGTCCAATGTCCTACTTTTAACCCCGGAATGTCCGTTAAATCGTGATGTGGCATGGTGCAATCCTTTGCTGCTTTAGGCGTCGAGCTCCCGTTTGGCTAAACGTTTGAGATAGGCCAGAATAGCCCCAATCCCATTCAGCCGTTGTGTGGTCAACACTTTATGTAGACCCATTTCCGTGTAAAAGTTGCCAGGCAGGTCCAAGACTGCTTGTGGTGACTCGCCAGCCAAGCCTTCGCTGAGGAGTGAGGCGTATCCTCGTACGGTTGGCGATTCGGGGGGGATATCAAAATAAAAGTGCATTCCCCCATTTTCATTCTCGGCGTGAACAAATACAGGCGTCATACATTCGTGCACCTGCTCCATATTTGTTTCCTTATTCAGCCACTCGGGCAGAGGCGGCATTTTCTCTGAAAATTCTAGCAATAATTCCAACTTTTCCTGCCCCTCCAACCAACCAAAATCCTCGATAATCTCTTGCAATCGAGCTGGAATTTTATCTGCATTATCACTCATTCAATAACTCCTATAAAAAATAGCATGTAACACAGGCTTCTAGCCTGCTGACTCACAGGCAGAGATACCTGTCTAGTCTTCTTAAGAGATATTATACTTCGCCTGCAAAAAATCGATAATTTCATATAAATCTAACATCAATTTGGCTTTACAATGATCTGTATCTATGATCTGGGTCGTAAGTCAAAAATCTGAAATTATAAATCATTTTGAGGAAAATAATGAGCAAAGATATCTGTTTGATTGGCGTGCCGATGGACTTGGGTCAAGCCCGGCGCGGCGTTGATATGGGGCCTAGCGCATTACGGTACGCCGGGGTGAATGAACGTCTGGCCCGTTTAGGCTGCCACGTTGATGATTACGGCAACATCGAAACGCCCGTTCGCGATACCCTTTCGCCCGAAGGGGGCTTGGCTTACCTGCCGGCAGTGGTGGAGGTGTGTGAAGCGGTGTATGAGAAGGGACGTGAGGCCCTGGCGGCTGATCGGCTCCCCATTTTTGTCGGCGGGGATCACTCGATTGCCGCCGGAACCATCGGCGGGGTCACCCACGACGGACCAGCTGGGGTGTTGTGGATCGATGCCCACGGCGACTTTAATACTCCAGACATTTCGCCCAGCGGCAACTTGCACGGAATGCCTCTGGCTGCCTTGTTGGGGCACGGCTCGGACCAGTGGGTGAACGCTGGACGACCGGGTGCAAAACTGAAGGCCAGTCAGGTGATCTTGATTGGGATTCGGGATGTGGACCCGGCTGAGCGTGATCTTCTCAAAGCCAGTAAAGTTGGCGTGTATACGATGCGTGAGATCGATGAGCGGGGTATGGCGACCGTGGTTCAGGAGGCCTTGACCCGCTTGGGGCATCTCGACCGTCTCCACGTTAGCTTGGACATGGATAGCCTCGACCCCAGCGAGGCCCCCGGTGTGGGTACGCCCGTTCCTGGCGGGTTGACCTACCGCGAGGCCCATCTCTTGATGGAGATTTTGGCTGATGACGGTCGAGTTGGTTCGGTTGATGTTGTTGAGATCAATCCTATTTTGGATGAGCGGAATCATACCGCGAAAATTGCCACCGAATTATTGGCCTCGCTACTGGGGCAGTCGATTTTGTAGGGTTTTGTAAGAATAATTAAGGAGGAGTTTGGACAGGATTTACAAGATTTACAGAATGAAAAAATTAAATTCAAAACAAGCTGATTGGTAACTATCCATAAAACTCTTCAGACCACTCAACGTATATCTGGTAATAAACAATGCCCTAAAATCCCATTATAAAAGCAGAGACAATGAGTGTGATTATGGTGATAATAATAGCACGATTAGCTGTCATTACATCCCGAAATAATCCTATGACAAAAATCAAGTTAAGGCAGGTCAGAGGAATTGTGAGATCTGCCGGGGTTACAACAGTCATAATCGCAGCCATAAAACGGGGCATAACTGGAACCCAATTAAGAGATTTCCAATTGTCGCAAATACTCGGAACCAAATCTCAAATCGGGTCCACTTGAACGAACTATTTGCGAGTACAGAGCTGATGACCCACACAACAATGACAATGATAAGGAGTAGGCCTAACTGGTAAGAGCGGGATCTATTGAACTTTAAGAATTGCAAGATCAATGCCTTCTTCGAGCGTGAATGGCTGATTAAATGTTGTAGGACGCAGTTAATAATATAATACATTTATCAATTTAGCTCAATTGAACCTTTGTCTGACCAGCCATCAAGTTTAACGCTTGACAATATTGATTTTGTTTCTTGGAGTTGACAAAAGGGTATGAACCTGATATATTCCCACTTGTTAGGATAAAGAAAGTCTCTGTTCGATTGTTGAGCGGCCACCAAATTTCCTGGTGGCCGCTTTTTTGTTGCACTGAAACACTTTGACCTATATTTTTATTAATCTATTAGTACATGTAACAAGGAGTTTTACACAATTATGTCTGAACGAATTACTGGTACCGTCAAGTGGTTCAATGCAAGCAAGGGGTATGGTTTTATTGAGTATACAGGGGGCGAAGATGTCTTTGTCCATTATTCTGCGCTTCAAGGCGAAGGTTACCGTTCCTTAGACGAAGGCCAACAGGTTGAGTTTAGTGTTGAACGAGGTTCAAAAGGTCTCCAGGCTAGTAATGTTGTGGCTCAATACCCGTAAGCATAAAGGAATATACCATGAATAAGAAGCTGTATGTAGGTAACCTTAGTTATCAAACGTCTGAAGACGAATTGCATAATATGTTTGCCGAGTTTGGTCCGGTGGTTTCAGCCAACATCATCACGGATCGCGATTCGGGTCGATCAAAAGGGTTTGGTTTTGTTGAGATGGAGACCGAAGATGGTGCTAAAGCGGCGATTGAAGGACTGAATGAGAAGGAAGTTAACTCACGCAACATCGTTGTGAATGAAGCTCGTCCCCCTAAAGAACGCTCATTTGGCGGCGGTGGTGGCCGAGGCGGTGGTGGCAGACGTGGCGGTGGCGGTGGTGGCCGCGGTCGTTACTAGACCTGTTTTAACAAACTGAATAATCTCAAAGCGCGAAACTTTTTCGCGCTTTTTTTATTGGTCCAGACCAGACCTTGAACTCTTGCTTTGTGATCGTGAATCAACTAAAATCCAGATGATTTTTGCACTTAGGAGATGATTTTAGTGGAAAAAGTAAATCTTGCTGAAAAATTTAGCTTATTCAATGACCACTGGAGTCCCAAGATTGTGGGGGAGTTGAATGGGCAACACGTGAAATTGGCGAAGGTGCAGGGTGAGTTTGTGTGGCATCACCACGATGAAGAGGATGAGATGTTTTTGGTGGTGAAGGGGCAATTGGTGATCCAATTCCGCGACCGTGATATTACGCTCAATGAGGGCGAATTCTTGGTCATTCCCCGCAAGGTGGAACATCGACCCGTCGCAGCGGAAGAAGTGCATATTTTGTTGTTTGAACCCGCCAGCACGTTGAATACAGGCAATGTTGAGGATGTGAAAACGGTGGCTGAACTGGATCGGATTTAGAGATTACTGACAAAGTGCTAGTAAGCTATGTCGAATGAGCTAGCTTTACCCGTTCAATCTTAAATGGGGTTCCCTTGATCGGTGCCTCATCAAACTCACGGGCGGCCAAATGCCCGGCAAACACCGCTTGAGCGATGATGTTGGGTGCCTCCGCGTCACCAATGACCTGTAAGGATTTTAACTGTTGCTCGGCAAGCTTGGGCTTTAAGCTATTGTACAACTGATCATTCGGAATACGCTCTGTCAGAAGAACAACGGCATCACAGGTCAGCTCGAATGTTGTATTTGAAAGGTTGTTGAAAAGCGTAATTGAGTCAGATTGAATCGACTCAAGGCTCCGATGTGTTTGCAACTCGACGTCGAGGTCAATGAGTCGAGCTAGAACGCGATCCTGTTCCATCGTGTATTCGGTCCATGCCGAAATGTCAGAGGCCGGTGTAACCAGCGTGACCTCACATCCTTCATTTTTCAAACGTTCGGCGATAACCCCGCCCAGGTAGTAATGATCATCATCAAAAATAACCACGCGTCCTGATGGCAGCCGATTGGCCATAACATCATCTGGGGTGAAAATCGTGGATAACTCGTGACCTGGAATAGGTTGTATGAGTTCTCGGCCAATACCGTCCCGTCGCCACGTTGCTCCCGTGGCGATGATAACATGCTCATAGCCTACCTCTAGCACATCTTCGGCGGTCATGGGGCTGCCGGGATAAACAGAGACATTGGGCATCTTTTTAATTTGGGTCAGCCGCCAATCCACCACCCGCCGCCACTCAATCAAACCGGGTAACTGTGCCTCTAATTCAACACGCCCCCCTAATTCTCGCCGAGCTTCGGTCAGGACCACATTGTAGCCTCGCTGACCCAAGGCCCGAGCGCACTCCAGCCCAGCCGGACCAGCCCCGACAATCAGAATCTCCTTGTCACTTTTCTTTGGGGCAATAACTTCAGGATGCCAGTCTCGCCGCCACTCTTCGCCCATCGTTGGATTTTGAGTGCAACGGATTGGCGTGAACAATGGATCGCCTGTGACACAAATGTTGCAGCCAATACACTCGCGAATATCCTCAACCCGCCCCTCCTTTATTTTCTGGGGAAGAAATGGGTCGGCAATGGAGGGACGAGCGGCTCCAATCAGATCAACGATGCCCCGCTTGATCGCTGAGACCATTGCTTGAGGGGAGGTGTACCGTCCGACACCCACGACCGGTTTGTTTGTTAGAGTCTTGACAAAGGCGATAAAGGGTTCCTGATGACCCTCTTTTTCAAAGCGAGAGGTGGCCGAATCATAGCTCCAGCCGCTGACGTTAACATCCCACAAATCTGGTAAATCAGCCAACATCGCCACAACATCACGCCCTTCCCCTTGACTAGTTATGCCATCTTCAAGGTCTCGTTCCTCTACAGCAAATCTGAACGCAATCGCACAACGATCACCTATGGCTTCTTTGGTATCCTCTAGTAATTCGCGTAGAAATCGAACTCGATTCACCAGAGACCCACCATATTCATCCGTTCGATCGTTTGTATGGCGTGATAAAAAATACCAAGGCAAGGCCTCGGCGTAGATGTAAACAATATCAAAGCCCGCTCGTTTTGCCCGTAAGGCAGCCTCGCGATGCCAACGACGAACGTTACGAATATCTTCTTTGTCCATTCGCCGGGTCTGGGCTGGCTCCAGACCACTTCCGCCCGAAATCGCCATCGAACGGGGACCAAAGGATGGTGTTCGAGAGTAGAGGTTTGAGGCATCGGGGCCGTGATGGGCCAACTCGACTCCGGCCAAGGCCCCGTGTTGATGGACCGCCTCCGTCATCAGTTGTAAGGCCGGAATGTCCGCATCATCCCACAGACGTCCCTCAATGTAGGGGGCCTGATCACTCGTATAATGAATTTGGGTTTCTTCAGTACAAACGACACCCCAGCCGCCCTCTGCCTTCATTCCTCGCATCGTCGCCAAAGCTTGGGGCATCCGATAGCCCATACCGTTGCAGTGAGGGACTTGGTAGAAGCGGTTGGGGGCAACAACTGGGCCGATTTGAATCGGTTCGAATAGAATATCGAATTGATGGCTGATCGTTATCTCCTCTGTATGGCAGGATGTGTCTAAGCTTCGCTTAGTAACCTGCCGTGTTCTGTTCGACTCGCAGAAGAACATCCTGCGTTACATTTTTATCCTCGCTGTTATCTCGCAGAGACTAGCCCGCTTCCACTGACGGTGGAATCAAGACAAACTTGCCCACATGTTTTTTCTCTAGAAACTCCTGCTGGGCCTGGGCGATTTGTTCAAGCGGAAAAGTCTTGGCTATTAGGGGGCGGATTTCGCCACGTTCGATGTAAGAGATCAGATTGGGGAAAACCGGCTCATCCCAAGCGGTGCAGCCAATGAGCGTGATATCTTTGAGATAAAACGTACGCATGTCAAGTTCGACCAGGGGGCCGCCAATGGCTCCCGATGATGTGTAGCGACCACCTCGCTTCAGAACCTCCAGCAAGTCACCAAAGCCAGGCCCGGCTACATTGTCAACCACCACATCAACTGTTTCTTTGCCCAGCGCAGCGACAATATCGTCACCTCTGTTGATGACCTGATCGGCCCCGATAGCCTGGACTTGTTCTATTTTGGTTGCCCCTGAAACAGCAGTTACCTTGGCCCCTCGCCGTTTGGCAAGCTGCACAGTGGCTGAGCCGACGCCCCCCGATGCGCCAGTAACTAGCACGTGATCACTAGCCTTGACCTTAGCTCGATGGAGCATATTTTCGGAGGTGCCGTAGGCACAAGGAATTGAACCTAACTCAGCGTCGGACCAATCACACCCAACCGGAAAGACTTCACTGGCAGGTACCTTGACAAATTGGGCAAAAGCTCCATCAAAGTCGGAGGCCATCCAAACATTTTCCATTGAGTCAAAGCCACTGGGGCGCATGCAGGCTCGAACCAGTGCCCGAGTTCCTATAAGCTCCTCATACTCACTTGACCCAACGGCCACGACTCGACCACAGCAATCTGTCCCTTGGATAAACGGAAAAGGGGTGGCTTCATTCCATCCGCCATCGGCTTTGTGGGTGGCCACCTGCTCCTCAGCTTCGGCAGCCGTTTCCGTGTCTGTCGTAACGCTGGCTGAATACCAGCCGAGCCGGGTGTTAATCTCGGTGTTATTCACCCCAGCCGCAAGTACCTGTAATAAGACCTCGCCTAGTCCCGGCGTGGGTACGGGCACATCTTTATATTTGAGTTTGTCGTAGCCACCATTGCCAGTGGTCACGACGGCTTTCATTATTTTTGGTATCATTTAGAGTATCCTGATTTCTGATCAAAACTGTTCCCTAACAGCTAACCCGTTCAATTTGAAACGGGGTGCCCTCAATATTTGGCTCATCAAACTGACGAGCTGCCAAATGACCTGCAAATACAGCGCGTTCGATAATATTTGGAGCATCCGCATTACCAATGATTTGCAACGATTTTGAGGGCTACTTAGCAAAGATTGGCTTTAGTTTTCGGTAAAGTGAGTCATGTGGCAGACGATCCGTCACCAAGACAACTGCATCACAGACGATCTCGGATACTGTATCCGTCAGCCCACAAGACAAAGTAACACCCCCAGTCAGCATCCTTTTCAAGGTGCGTTGGGTATGCAAACGAACGCCAAGCTTGATCAATCGCGTTTGAATCCGTTCTTGCTCCAAGGTGTACTCAGTCCAAGCCGAAATTTTTGCTGAGGCCGTGACGAGTGTCACCTCACATCCGGCTTGGGTGAGCCGTTCGGCAATGACCCCGCCTATGTAGTAGTGATCATCATCGAAAATCACGACACGACCTGTTGGGAGGCGATTGACCATAATGTCATCTGGGCTAAAAACGTTGCCATGATCGTGACCAGGAATCGGCTGCCAGTGACTGCGACCAATCCCATCACGCCGCCAAGTCGCTCCTGTAGCTAAAATGATATGATTATACCCTGCCTCCAAAGCATCTTCAGCTATTATTGGGCTACCGGGGAATGTTGATACATTGGCCATTTTTTCAATTTGAGTAAGCCGCCAATCCATCACCCGTCGCCATTCGATTAGGCCAGGTAGTTGCGACGCCAGGGCAACTCGCCCCCAGCTCTCGGCGGGCTTCGGTCAGCGCAACATTGTAACCCCGTTACCCCAAGGCCCGAGCGCACTCTAATCCCGCCGGACCACTGCCCACAACCAAAATTTCTTTATCACTCTTCTGTTTGGTGATGCGTTCAGGATGCCAACGCCGCCGCCACTCTTCTCCCATCGTCGGGTTCTGGGTACAGCGAATGGGCATAAAGAGCGTGTCGCCGGTGATACAGTTGATGAATAGCCGTTTCTCCCCACTGCCTAAAAATTAAATCGTGCAGGAAGAGTTGACTGACCAGGGTCAAATGATTGCGGACAATGTGATTGAGATGAGTTATGAGGGTGATTGCTTCTGTGTTTGGCATCATTTCGCGTTAACTACAAACACCTGGTCGCCAGGTTGCACTGTCGCACTTCTTTCTTCTTTTGGCATAATCAAGAGGAAGCCCCGACGCCCTCGCCCTAGGAATTGAAGGGTTGCCTTCATTGTCTTGGCCGGTGGATTTTCGTAGGGGCTTTGTAGAGCGAATTGGCTAAATGACTGACAAGGGTCGGCGTGACTGACCATCTCTAAGCGCATTTGGTGCCCTGTCTCAGCCTCCTCGATGACAAGATACTCCCCCAAATCTTCCGGCCAAATTTCTCGGTCACACTCAATGATGATGTTCTCTCCCGCAATGCCGTCAATCATATGCGCCCCAAAACGGTCACGCATCGCATCGTAATGGGAGGTAAAGCCAATGCAAATCATATCATCGGGATCATAGGCTTTGTCAGGATGATTGAGGTGGTGGATATCAAGGACGTGTTCGCCTGTAGGGAGCACGGCTTCAATCCCGAGAGGGTTGATAATGAGCTTGTCGACCTCGACCCGCCGAGAGGCATCGTAAAATTTACCTGAGGGCGTATTATCGGCTTTGATAATCAAACCAGTTGGTTGGAGTTGAACCAACTTGACGGTTCCCAATTCTTTGAGTGTTTCTGTCATGTTTGAATCTCCTGTGTTGCGTGGAGGTTAACTCGCCCCGGAATCTCTTATTCCGATTAATTCATTTGACGAAAATATTGGGATGTGAAAGTGATAGTTATAGGGGTAGTGGTTCCTTCGTTGAAAAAATGAATGAAGGAGGCTGTTAGATTACACTAATGAGGTGAGGCGATCATAGCACGTTATTAAAAATCACACAAGATGATCTCCTATAACTGAAGAAATAGCAATTTTATTTGCAGTAAATTATCAATTCGATCAAAAATATACAAAAACCCCTTGCGATTCGTTAATTTGCATGATACGATGCTTACATAATCGGCAAAGTAAACCAAGTGTTTGAGGAAAAGATGAATAGTCTTGATTTAAAGATCATTGAACTCCTGCAAAAAGATGGTCGAATGCCTCTGGCTCAAATTGCGAAAGAGCTAGTTGTCTCTACGGGCACAGTACGGCTTCATTATCAAAAGATGGTGGAAGAAGGAGTCTTGCAAATCGCTGCGGTGACAAACCCAATGCTGATGGACCAATCAAAAATGGCTATGATTGGAATCAAGGCAGAAGGTGCGCGTATTCGAGACATTGCTGATGAGGTCGCTGCTTTTGAGGAAGTTATTTATCTGGTTATGGTGACGGGTAGTTACGACTTCATGGCCGAAATTGTGTGTCAGGATAAAAACCATTTATTAGATTTTTTAACCAACAAGCTCTACAAGGTTGAAGGGGTGAGGGATTCGGAAACCTTTATGTTTTTGGAGATCGTGAAAGAGGAGTATGCGTACAGTTTAGGGGCTAATGGGAAATTGTAGATAGTTGGCTTTGTGCACTTGGTTTACTGGGCTGCTGTGTAGTAGCGTTGATGTAATTTAAGTTGAGACGAATAGAGTCGCTATATGATGAAGTAGCTACGGTTTGATGACCAATGGTAGATAAATCAAAGACCCTGTAATCCCGGTCCCCTGAATCGCAAAATTGTGTGGGCTTTCCCCATCGTCATTATTGACAACGCTTACTTCTGCTGTTCGTAAGCCAAGGGCTGTGGGCGTGAAGTGGATGGTGAAGGTGATATTTTGACCCGTCTCAATGGTGGTGGTCGAGGGCAGTGTTACGGCAAAATCACTTTTGTGGGTTCCACTGATTTCAATGGTCCCGAGTGTTAGATTAGCACTGCCGATGTTTGAGATGGTGAACGTACGTTGCGTTGAGCCTGAATTCGCTAGAACATTACCAAAATCGGTGTGATCATCATTCACCGGGCTGCTATCCCCATCGGTAATTTCCACGCCATTTCCACTGACTATAATCTTCGGTTGAGAAATTGGCGCAGCGTATCGACGGGCAAAGACGCCCCAGCTGCTACCATCCTGATTGCCTGTTGGCCACCCAATGACAAAATTGCCCTCGGCATCCATTGCCACTAGTCGGCTGCCTAAACTACCACCCTGTGGCCCAGTGGTGTAGGTGTTGACCTGAAACTCGCCGCCGATTGGAATACCACTAGCATTGTATTGCTGGGCAAAAACACCATAGTGACTGCCATCTTGGCTGATGTCATCATCTTGTACAGCATTGTCCTTAATGCTTTGCCAAACAATCACAAAATCACCATCTTGATCCATTGCAACACTGGAAAATGTTTGATAACCCGTAGTGTAAGTATTGACCTGAAAATCACTACCCAACGCTGCACCACTGGCGTTGAATCGGCGGGCAAAGATTCCCCAAGTACTGCCATCTTGCCCTGGATCATAGGAGAGACCACTAAACCAAGTTACAACAAAATCGCCATTTTGATCCATTGCTACTTTTGGGAAACATTGACTTTTTGATGTGTAGGAGTTGATCTGAAATTCATCCGTTTGGGGAACACCAGCACTATTGTACTGTCTGCCATAAATGTTCTCCTCATTGCTGAGTTCTCCACTTTCCCAAACAATCACAAAATTTCCAGCTTCATCCATCGCTACTTGTGGGACATAATGAGACCAAGATATATTAGTATTGACCAAAAACTCATCGTCTAACGCTGCCCCACTGGCGTTGTATCGTTTGGCATAAATCCCATGGGAATCATCAGCACCTGTACCAGACCATGTTATCACAAAATTTCCCTCGCTATCCATCGCGACGTCGGGGCGATATTGCTTGTCAGTAGTATAGGTGTTCACCTGAAATTCACTGCCCTGTGGTATGCCATTCGCACTATAAAGTTGAGCGAAAATCCCAGAGTCGCTACCATCTTGACTTGGTTCAATGAAGTAACCACTGTCCCAAACAGCGACAAAATTACCATCTTGATTCATTGCTACGCTTGACCAGCCTTGTCCCCCAGTCGTATAGCTGTTGACTCGAAATTCAGACCCTTGTGGTAAGTCAAGAGCATTATATCGCTGGCCATAAATTCCAAAGTCACTCCCATCCTGACCTACTTCGTCTCTAGCGATAGGACCACTTCCCCAAATAATAACATAGTTTCCATTGGCATCCATCCCAATGTCGGTGATGACCTGCCCTCCTGTTGTGTAACTATTGACCTGAAACTCGCTACCGATGGGGTTGATCTCTTGGGCAACAGTGTTTGCTGGCTGAAGCAGTGATCCGGCCATTAGGCCAGCGGATAAACCTAAAGTTAACCATTCAGCGGGCTTCATTTTTGGGAGAGGAAGATGTCCGATAACTTGATCCAACACCCAACGTTTGAGGTAGACAAAACTAACCTGATATCGCATAAGATGGTGATATAGATACCGAACGAGGGTGCGGTTTGGCTGCCCTTTCACCTGCTCTAACAACTGAGTAATGGGTTGGTGCTGGCGGGTTTGTTGAATAATCTCAAATATAGATTTTGGCTTATTCATGATTGCCCTCCTGAATTTTGATCATAGAAAAGATATCAATTATTCTGAACTTGTCAAAGATGTATGGTGATTGTTATGCACGTGTTTGTGAAGGTGGAACAATAAATACCACTTGACAAATGCCCTGTTTTTATAGTATTGTAATTTTAATAAATTCTGAAACAAAAATATATGAGGATTTCGGTTTGCTTTATATGTTAGTATGAAAGGCGATAATTATGCTCAAAAATGCAGATGTGAGACGGCCCATTGATATCGCTACTATTCTCGATGTCTTTGTGATTGGTTGCTGGCGGGGATTGGGGCTTACGCTTAAACTCTCATTTGGTTATACCACGGTGATTGCCTTTTTTCTTGGGCTGGCCACGCTCAATCCCCTTGCTATTCTTTTAACGCTACTGGTTGGCTTTTTTATTGGGGTTATTCCCTCGACCATTATTGGGGGAGTCTTGGGGGGTGTGCTTGGAGTGATTCTTCGTGTGGTCGGCAAGCCTCTACCAGGAATCTGGGTTGTGATCGTTGGGTGGGGCTATGGGATCATTTCAGTGCTTCTGCTCAACGGTGCGTTTGTTCTGATGTTTGGTGAGGCCTCAAGTCTGGCCGAGGCCATAGAGATTTGGAAAACATTCGTTTTGTTTCTGGGATTGCCTTCATTCATCGCTATATTTGCTGCAGGGTGGTTAACCCGTAACCTCAACGAGGAACTATGGGCACCCAACCCGTTGTTATTTTCTTTTGAACACCTGCAACAAGCGCCCGTCCACCGCGATGAGGCCGAGACTGATAAAGATCATTCCGCCGAAATGGATGGTCTCCAGTCGCTCGCCGAGAATGGTCATCCCAAGCAGTAAGGCACTGATGGGAATGAGGAAGGTGACCAACAGAAGGTTGGTCGCCCCAGCACTGGCCAGCAGGCGGAAGTAGATGATGTAGGCGATGGTTGTGCTTAAAAGGGCCAGGCCCAAAATTGAGGCCCAGATTGTGAAGCTGGGTGACGTCAAAGTCCACGGCTGATCAATGAACAATACCAACGGAATCATGAGCATTGTGGTGCTGGTGATTTGGCCTGTGGCAGTTACTATGGATGGCACTTCTCGGAATCGTTTGCCAAACAAACCCGCAAAAGCATAGGCAATCGCCGCCCCGACGATGGCTGCTTGGGCCAAAAAGTTGATGCCCAACCCGCTCAGGGCTTCTGGCCCGATAATCAAAGTGACCCCGACCAAACCTAACAATACCCCACCCAGTCGATGTGGCGTCATCTTTTCATTAGTGGTTAAAAAGTGAGCCAGCAGAACGGTCCATAAGGGAGTGGTCGCGTTTAGAATGGCCGCTAACCCACTGGTGATTTGGGTTTGTCCCCATACAATGAGGCTGAATGGGAGCAGGTTGTTGAGCGCCCCCATAATCAAGAAGTCTCGCCACAACTTACCATCGGTTGGCATCCGATGGCCCATCGCAATGACCAGAATATTTAAGGCAATTGCCGCAAATCCGACTCGACCCAATACCACAGTCAATGGCGGTAGCTCGGCCAGAGCTACCTCACTGAAGAAAAAAGAACCCCCCCATAAAACGGATAATATAATCAGTAGAACCCATTCCATCGGCCCCATCACTTTATTAATTGTGGATGTCATTACCCTCTCCAAGTAAATATGATTGGGATAATACCTGAAAGTCAGCGATGAAACCACCCATTTCTTGCGGTTTTAGTTTTATACTTTGAGATGTGAAGATAGAAAGTTAAGAGGTTTTGTGGGGGTATAGGCTTACTTGAAAATAGTACTAATAAGAAAGACTTCTTTAAGTTTTGTAAATTTTTTGGCATTCCCCACGCAAGCGTCGTGCTGGAAAAGCCTGTTTTTGCCAAAAATGAGGTACCCTTGGAACCTGCAAATCCTTTTTTGATCAAATGATGACAGCAGTCAAGGCGTTTGTTTAATAGGGTCTATCTTATACAGGAACACCCTTTACTTGCCGAATAGGGTTTCCCAGAATTGCAATGCTTCAGAGATTTGAGCAGGGTGCAACGTTGTATCCTTGAGATAGACTGCTGTTATACCTTCTTTCCACATTGGCCCAATGGAACTGATAGTTTGCCGAACAACTTGTTCGTACAATTCAACCTTCTGATTACGATCTACTGTTGAAAAACAGGCTTGTAATAGCTTGAGGTAATTTGGATCATTGAGTTGCCAGTAGCGGATGGCTTCTTTCTCGCCCTGCCAAGGTAAATTATGGACTCGATAGTAAACCTGATAAACGTCAGAGAGTCCTGAGGTCAGCATCATATCAACGGCTGTCTGATAAATTGGATCATCAGACTGTATCATTCGTTTGATGTGAAATAGTAAATGATTTTGCCAAAACCAATCATTATATAGACTGCTTTCGGGGGTAGGGGGCAGCCACTGTTTAGATTGCATTCGCTCAAGCGTATATTGTCGGGTTCGCTCCAACCGCCCTGACCGATCATAGACGATCTGCGCTTTTTGTGATTTGAGCATCAACATTCCCTCAATCGAGGTACTGCGAACGGCTTCGTTCAGATCCAATAATCGATCCACCACATCAGTCTCAACAAATACTACATCCGCCATGCGACCATTAATGTGAGTCAACATTTGAAAAATGTGGATAGGTGAATCTTTGACCAAAATCAAAAGATCGTAGTCGCTGACAGGACTTGGCTGTTCAGTTCGCGAACCAAATAGGGCTAATCCATCGACCTTATCCGAAACTTTGAGTTGTGCCAACGTTTCACTAAGACTTAATTTGTGAGATTTGGTCATACTTGTGATAAACATCTTGTTCATTTGATTTTCCTTTCTCTGTGAACTCAATAAATTTGGGGAACAAAAAAAGCTTGGCCCAATTTGGGCCAAGCTTTGATTTTATGGTGAGGGTTTGGGGGGATTTCCCCGTAACAGGTGAAGAGTATATGGAGCCCTATGCGTTTTGCCAAATTGTTAGGGGGAAATTGTTGAAATTTTGACTTTAGGGCTATAGTCTTGGGCGAAATGGAAGCGAATGTATCTGCCTACCACATCTATTTATTGGGGCCGTTGTACATCGAGAAAGATGGCGAGGCCTTGCCCGCCCTGCGGACACAAAAGACGGTAGCTCTGTTTGGTTATCTGCTTCGTCAGAAACAACCTGTACCGCGCAGCTATCTCGCCCACTTATTTTGGGGCGACCTGACTGAGGAACGGGGTCGCCGCAATCTCAGCAACGAGCTCAGTCACATCTCTAGCCAACTCCCCGGCCTTTTTGAAACTGATCGTCAGACCATCCAATTCGTCCCATCGGAAAATGTCTGGCTTGATACCGCTGCCTTCGAAGCAATCATCAAAGAACAGCCAACTCCAAATCAACCACCAAACCAGCCTTCCAATTTATCTGAAGCCATCGCCCTCTATCGTAGCGACTTCCTGACTGGCTGCACCCTCAACGACAGCCCTGATTTTGAAACGTGGTTGCTCAGTGAGCAAGAGTATTTCCGGCGACAGGTGGTCGAGGCTTTGGATCAACTCATCACGAGTCACCTAGAGCAGGGCGAGGAAAGTTTGGCGGAGGGCTACGCCCGCCAGTGGTTGACCTTGGAGCCGTGGCGGGAGGAAGCCCATCGACGTTTGATGATGCTGCTGGCCCGGAATGGGCAACGCAGTGCGGCTTTGGCTCAATACGAAACCTGTCGCCGTGTCTTGGAAGAGGAATTGGCGGTGGAGCCTGCGCCCGAGACGCAGGCCCTGTATGAGCAGATCCGGGTTGGGGCATTGACCAGCTCCGTGCCTACTCAGGTTGCTCCAGCTATGGGTTCCTCCAACACACCAGAGGCTACAGCCAATCTAGCCACCACGCCACAAATGCCCACCTCACCCTCACCCCCGCTCACCTCCGAGCGACGTAATCAATTGATCTTGCTCAACAAAGTGAAGAATTTTTGGGTGAAAGGGGTGATGGAGCAAGCGTTGCAGAGCAATATTCGGCTAGGGATGGCCCGGCAGATGGTACCTGAAATGGTTGAGCAACCGTGGGAACAAATCGTTGCCCCGCTGACCCGCAAGCACCAAATCCCCCCAGACAAGCAAATGCTCGATCTATTTGCAGAGTCGGATCGGGCGCTGCTGATTTTAGGAAAGCCGGGCGCGGGTAAAACAATGACCCTCATCGATTTGGCTCGCGAGCTGATTGCTCTGGCCGAGTATGATCCAACTCAACCCATTCCCGTGATCCTCAATTTGGCAACATGGAGCCAACAACGGCCACCTTTAACTGACTGGATTGTGTCCGAGCTGACCATCAAGTACCAAATTCCAGCCAAAATGGGAACAGACTGGTTAGAGCAGAATGATTTGGTTTTACTGCTAGATGGCCTTGATGAAGTTGACTCACGCTATCAGACCGATGTGGTGGAGACGATCAATGCGTTGCGGAAAACAAATGGCTTGAGTGGGATAGTGGTGTGCAGTCGAGCCGAGGTTTACGCCAACCTTGAGCCTCGTCTACATCTTGGCGGGGCTATCAAACTTTTGCCTTTAAACATTGAACAGATTGACACCTTTTTGGCCGAAGCTGGCCCGCAACTCTCATTTTTGCGAGTGGCTTTACAGCGTGAGGCTGAATACGAAGGTCAGGAATTACGTGAGGTGTTGGACTCCCCGCTGATGTTGAGTGTTATTCGGCTGGCCTACGACTCTGATGAAGCTAGTTCCGATATACCGGCAGAGGCAAGAGCCAAACGCTCTCGCTCAGAAACTCGATTGCTCTTGCAAGCCAATCAGGATCAAGCTGTCCATCGGCATCATCTCTTCGCCGCCTATGTCGAGCGGATGTTTGAGCGACGTCGTGGCAACGCGTTGTATTCGACGCAGCAGACGACATCCTGGCTCAGTTGGTTGGCCCAGAAGCTCTTCCAACACAATCAATCGGTCTTCCTGATCGAGCGAATGCAACCCAGTTGGCTCCCCAGTCGCAGTGAGCGTTGGCTCTATCTGCTGAGTACCCGAGCGATCGAGGCTATTGGAATTGGGTTACTAATTTGGGCCTTGATCTTCTTTTGGCAGCCCCGTGCCCCAGAGATTGTGAGCAAGGCGGTTGGGTTAGTCACGGCTTGGTTGCCGTGGCAAGGGGCGGGCGCAATGTTGTTTGGCGGGCTACTCATCGCCCAGGCCTTGAGCCTTGTGGTCACCTTATTTGATGGCCTGTATTATGAGTGGCTAGATCGAACGCCTGATTTTGTCCCTAGCAAACGGCATCAACTTCTTCGACATCTAGGCGTGGCGGCGCTGGCAGGGGGGCTGCCCTTTTTGGTGATTTTGGCCCTTTCCCCGGAGGTCTTGGGGGTGGCCCTCTATTGGGCCGCAAACGGTTTTGGGGGCTATGCCTTGCTCTCCTATTTTGCTCATGGTGATGGCTTTCAGGATGAAATCAAGGCGGTGGAAAGTTTGGGGTGGTCTTGGTTGGGCGCTGTGAAAGGGGGCTTGCTCAGCCTGATTCCTGGGGCTATCTTGCAGGTTGTGGCGACTCAATTCAATGCGGCTTTTGTTGGCATCGCCCTAACTTGGTTGGTCTCATTTATGATTGTTGGTGGGCTGCGTGGTCAGGCCACGGACACCAAATCAGTGCCCAATCAGGGGATCAAACTCGCGGTCAAAAACAGCTTGTTTGCAGCAGTGATCGGCGGTCTGGCCTTTGCCTTGGTGCTCGGGGCCACCGTTGGCCTTGAGCACGGTCTTCGGTTTGGCTTGGTCGGTTTTTTACTCTGGGGAAGTTTTTACGGTGGCGGGCACATCGTCAAGCATTACACCCTACGCTTCCTACTTTGGCGCAATGGTCACCTGCCCTGGCAATACTCCCGTTTCCTCGATTATGCTGCCCAATGTATCTTTTTGCGTCGCGTCGGTGGCGGCTATATCTTCATTCATCAGCTTTTACAGGCCTACTTTGCCAATCTAGCTAGTGACACATCATCTTCGTCTGCGCCAACAGGAATGATGCAGAAGAAGGTAGGCGCTGGAGGGTAGGGGGTAGAGCAGATGCCTGTGAAATTCATTCAACAATTAATAAATTAATCGATTAATTGTTGAATGATTATACTCGTTGTCGAAGCTAACTTCTGTCAGACTTCCTTAAAAACCGCCCCCATCGCCACCGGCTCAAAATCTTCATCCTCCGGCCAGTGGGTGTGTTGATTGTACACCGCTCCATTCAAAATGAGTGTGGCCCCAAAGAGAAGGTCGGGGAATTGTGCCCCTCGCAGATCGGCCCCGCTTAAATCTGTGTTATCAAGCGAAACATGAGATAAATCAACATCTCTTAAATCGGCCTCACGCAAATTTGCCTGCTTCAAATTGAGGAACTCAAGTTGAGCCTGTCGCAAATCCGCCCCTTTAAGCTGTACCCCTGACAAATTAATGTCACTTAAATCAACTCGCCTTAAATCGCGATGATCTTGAGGCTGGTTCAACAGCTCCCAGGCAAGCTCCAATTTTGGCGGGAATTTGGTGTGTTTATCGATTTTACTGTTATGAAGCTTCGTGCCTGAATATCGACAGCCTTCCAAATTAACGCCCTGTAAAGACGCCCCACTCAAATCAGCCTCACCTAGATGTGTGCCTGAAAGGTCGGCGTTACTAAGATTACTGTTGCTTAAGTTGGCGGCGTTAATCTGGACTTGTTGCAAAATGGCTTCGGTTAGATCAGCTTGCAGGAGTGTAGCCCACTGTAATCCGGCTTGTCTTAAGTTGGCTTGGTGTAGAACCGCCTCATTCAAGGTGGCGCTAGATAGACTGGCTTCCGTTAAGTCGGCTCGGCTTAAATCACTTAAATTCAAATTAGCTTCGGATAACCGAGCTTGGGCTAAATTAGCCTCTTGTAGATTGGCTTGGTGTAAGTTTGCTTGATCTAAGTTGGTGCTACGCAGATTAGCCCCTTGTAAGTTAGCCCCCTCTAAATTCACCCCTTGGAGATATAGGTCACTCAAGTCCCGTCCCCGCAAATCTTTGCCAGCCCCACCGTGTTTCATGAGATACTGTTGTAGTCGCCATTTGTTGCTTAGTTTGGTTTGCTTGCCAAGTTGAGTGGTTGATAAATCTACTTTGATAAGGATCGCCTCACTTAAATCTACTTGGCTCAGATTGGTGCCCATCAAACTTGTTTCGTCAAGCCGGGTTTGGCTGAGCTTGGCTCCGCTTAGATCGGCCTCATCCAAATACGCCCCGCTTAAATCAGCCCCACGCAGATCAGCCCCACGCAGATCAGCCCTGTGCAAATTAGCCTGCCTCAAATCTGCCTGTGTTAAATTGGCCTGCTGTAATATCGCATCATCTAAAGAAGCGCCGTTTAGCTGAGCTTGGCTAAGATTGGCCTGACTCAAGTCCTGACCAGACAAATTAGCTTTGAATAGATAAGCCTCACTGAAGTCGACCCCGGCTAGGGACGGGGGCAACATCGACTCCACCCCTGACGACTCTACCGTTGGGATAGCCCAGACCCAGCGCCATTTATCGGCGATAATGGTTTCCTCATCCAGCGCAACATTCTGAAAATTTGCTCTGGCTAAATTGGCACCCTCCAAATTAGCCCCACGCAGATCAATATTGAGTAAATCGGCTTGACTCAGATCGGCCTGCCTCAGATCCTGCTCACCTGCCTCTCCATTAACCAACCGCCAAATCAATCGCCATTTATCAGCAATAATCGTTTGGTTATCAATTTGGCTCTCGTAAAAGTTGACCAGATCAAAATCAGCTCCGGTAAAATTTGCCAGCCGCAGATCGCTCTTCATCAATGTAACCCGATGTAGTTTAGCGTTGGTTAAATTTGCTCGAAATAAATTAGCGCCATCCAGATTTATCCAGCTTATCGTGGCGTGGCTTAAATTTGCTCCCTGAAAATTAGGTGGGCTGTGTAGAACGTCCAAGTTGTAGCTATTACGATGAGGGGTAAAGCCGCTTAATGTTGCCCCTTCTAGATTAGCCCCACTGAAATTTGCCCCTTCTAGATTAGCTTGATGAAGATCAGCCCCACTTAAATCAGCTCCGCTAAAATCAGCCTCAGCAAGGTGGGCCGCATGCAATCTAGCGCCGCTCAAATTGGCCCCGTGCAGCTTGCTCTCCGTGAGGATGGCTCCGTGCAAGTTGGCTCCTTTCAGATTGGCCCCGCTCAAATTAGCGTACTCCAGCTTAGCCTCTGTCAAATCGCCCGCTTCCAGATAAACTCCTTGCAAATCTGCCCGTTCCAGATTAACCCCCGCCCAATGTTGGCCCTTGGCTTGGTTGAAGTAAAGGGTGTTGGTTAACTGCGCTAGACGCAGAATATCATCTCGGAAATTCTGATCTATCTCGGCATCCGCCAGATTAACATTGGCCCATTTCGCCTCCTTGATTTTGATATCCCATAATTTTGCCCCTTCGAGATTAGCCCCAGCCAGGTTTGCCTCCGTCAAATCCGCCCCAGTTAAATCCGCTCCGGTCAAATCCGCCCGCATCAGGTTTGCGTTCTGTAGATTAGCCCCACGTAGATTGGCCTCCGTCAGGACGCCGCCCGATAAATCGGCCCATCGTAGCTCGCTGTCTTGCAAGTTCGTTTGGGTGAGATTGGTCCCTCCTTTTTTTCCTGTACTCAGGTTGGCCCAAGCCAAGTTTGCCTTGCTTAAATTTGCTTGCTCCAGATTTGCTCCGCGTAAATCGGCATTGGCTAACTGGCATTGCATCAGCTTAGCGCCGAAAAATTTGGCGCTTTGTAGATCGGCACCCGTTAAATCAGCCTCAGCTAAATCGGCCCAGTTAAAATCCGTTTCAATTGCTTTGATCTGTCTTAAATTTGCCTTCTGTAGAAGACACTCTTCCAATTTGCTGCCATTTAAGTTGGCCTCTTGAAGATTAGCATTTTTTAGGTTGGCCTGATTTAAACTGGCTAGGAATATGCTGGTCCGGGCCAAATTAGCTCCTTCTAAATTACTTCCATCAAGCTCAATGCCATCGAGGTCCCCCATATCAGACAAATCAACCCCATGTAAGTCGGCACTCTGTAAATCTTGCCCCCCCAAGACAATGCCTTTTTTGCGGGCCTCCCCATTCACCACCTGCCAGATTAAGAAAGCCCAGGGATTCTCCACCTCTAAATCAGTGCCATCAATGATGGTGCCGCGCAAATAGGCATGGGCCAGAACGGTTCTAAATAGCTTAGCCCCGGTGAGATTGGTGTTTTCCAAATTGGCTCCGCTTAAATTCATAAAGGCCAATTTTGCTCCACTTAAATCGATATTGCTCAAATCCTTGCCCTTTAAATCAAAGGACCGTTCATTATGGGTGGCCTCATATAACCCAAAACCCATATCATAATCATAAGGATCAACCTCCTCATTTTCGTCAAAATCCCCTTCACCATCCTCCTCAGCCCAAAAATAACCTTCTGTCTCCCAAATCGGGGTGTGGTTGACGAGTTCCCAGATAAATTGCCATTTCTCATCAAGAATGGCCCCGTCGATATTTGCCCCTTTCAAATTGACCCAGCTTAGATCGATTCCACTTAAATCGAGGCCTTGCAGGTTTGCATCCGCCAGATTCGCCTTGATTAAGCGGACTCCGGCCAAATCTGCTCTGGTGAGATCGGCTTGACTTAAATCGGCTTCGGTCAAGTCCGCCCCAGTTAAATTCGCGTCAGTGAGGTTGGCCTGGTATAACGTGGCCTGTCTTAAATTTGCCCCATCACTAAGATCGGCCCCAGTGAGATTGGCTTTCGTCAAGTTTGCATTTGCCAGTCGTATGCCTTGTAGCCCGGCTTGTGTGAGGTCGGCTTTTTGTAAATCAGCCCAAGGCAAGTGGGCATTATTGAGATCAGCTTTGATTAGTATGGCCTCGCTGAAATCGGTTTTAGCAAAATAAGCCCGACGTAGGATGGCCCCACTAAGATCGGCCTGATGAAATTTCGCTGGCGTTAATGTAGATACCTGATAGAGATCAGTGCCTAGCAAATTTGCCCCACTAAAATCAGCCCCAGACAAAGTGGCTTGAGACAAATCAACCTGATTTAGATTGGCTCCCATCAGTGTGGCGTCTTGTAGGTTGATATGACGTAAAATGGCCCCATCCAAGTAAGCCGAGGTTAAATCAGTTCCTTGTAGATTTGCCTCAGCCAGGGATGATCCACGCAAGTTTGCCTCGTTGAGTTTAGCACCACGTAAATCGGCCCGTTTGAGGTCGGCCCCGCTGAGTTGAGCTTGTTGTAACTTTGCTCGGGTTAATGTCGCGCCCCCTAGTACCGCCCGTTCCAAGAGGCTCTGTTTGAACCTGCTTTCGGTCAAATCGAGCCCTTTCAGATTGGCCTTGCGTAAATCTTTACCCCTTAAATCGGCCTCTCGGAGATCGAATGCGGTGAGGTCTTTGCCTCGCAATGGAGCGATAATCTGGCTGAGATCACTGCGTAGGATATAGAGGAGAAGGAGTAGGGTAGCCCCGGTCAAAAGGAGTAAAATCAACACAAACCCAACTAAGATGACCAGACTGGCATATTGGCGTAATCCTAAATAGATAAAGAGGCTGACGATGAAGGCCAGTATCATCACACCGACCACCCACACGCGCTTGAAAAAACGGCCAATTTGGTCATATGTCCCTAGCTGACCCAGATTCGCCACAATCGGGTCTCGTCGGATGAGCCTGACAATGCGGAGATCGACAACAAAACTCATAACGATAATGGCCAAGGTCAGCCCCGCCTGGAGGACGTAAAACAAGCGAATGACCTGCAACTCGATTCCTGTCAAGCCAAGGCTGACTAGGTAAATATCAAGTGCTATATTGACCACCAGCCATAAGCTAAGCACCAAGAACATGGCTATCAAGCTGAAAAGAATAATTCTCAGATTGAGGTAACGTTTTTGTACTTTATTGAGTTGTATCTTTGCTGTGTTGGAACTTTTGGTCATTAAACCGTCGTAACTGTAGGATTGTTGGAAGTTTATACTATTATACAAACGTTTTTAGCAAACCGGAAGAAGACGGTCGGGTGGGACAGACTGGTGTCACTTGTGGCTGGTCTGTGTTATGTTATACTTTTCAAAAGTACCTTTGATAACTTGAGAGAATACAGCCAACGACTTCAGATAAATCCATAAAACACCCTTAAATTTATGATGACCGCAGAAGACACTCAAACATCAAATACAGATCAAACTTCGGCGTTAGTGCAAAAGCAGGCTTGGCAACGGCATCAAGATATTCGTTTGCCCGATGAAGATAAGCCTATCGAACGTAATGCGACCATCACCCGCTTGTACGCGCAATTCTATTGTGATCGCCCTGACCTCTTTAAATGGGCGGGAATGGCCACCTTTGCTTCGCAACGGGTAGGCTTTTTTCTGTTTGAAGGTGATTTTGATGACCCCGATGTGCGATTGATGCGTGAGACGAATAACAAGGTATTTGATGACATCGGCTGGGCCCATCTTGCCTATCAGCGAAATGGACTGGCTGAGATTAAGGTGATTCTGGGTGCTCAACCTGACTACAACTTAATTTATCGGGGCTTTCAATTAATTGATCAAGGGAGGCAAGAAAAAAATGAGCAACTGATTTGGCAAGGGAACATCCTACTCCTTAGATATGAACAATCCCAAACAGTTCAGAATAGCTTCAATCAATTTAGCCGTGATTTCAAACTATCGCTGGGTTCAATGTCTTGGGCTACTATCCTTGAATTTGATGGCGACCATTTTCGGAGTGATGTCAAAAATCAAGCCTCGTTTGAAGCCTTTATCGCTGCCAGTCATGTCCCACTTGACTTCACCCGATTTGAAGATCGCTGGGCTTGGGTGGTTTCGGATGCCCTGCCGAAATATCGTGCGGTAGAAGCGTCACCCGAAATGCTCAAAAAAATTACGCGGCTCGCTAAAGGTGAAGATGACTCTTTGATGTGGCGGACGACCATTAGGCTGAAACATTTTGCTTCCCAAACCTTTGCGGGGCATGTGGATCTTTTGGTCAATATCATGTCCATTTGGGAGCTGATGCAGCAAGCTTATCAGCAGTCTCGGCTTGTGTTACGAGACCTTATTCGCTGGTTCCTGTTGCCCCCTGACTCAAAGAAATCTAAATAAGCTCTAAGTGATGTAAATGATGAATTGCAAACAGTGCGGTACCGAATTGTCCCTGGATACAAGCGATGAGGTGAATGGGCGAACCATCACTTGCCCTGAGTGTCATACAGTGCTGCCTGTAGATAAAAGCCCTGTTAATTTTACCCCCTCCTCCCGGAAGCTGCCCGCTCAAATGTCCGTGAAAATGGTATTTGATGATTTGGTGATCACCCGCCATAATCGTAGTTTGCCTCGCCTAGGTTTGTTTGCCATCACCTCCTTTCTACTTGGTTTTGGGGCATTCTTTAGTGATTTGCATATCTTCGAATTTTGGGTTAACCCCTTAACCTGGATGGTGTTTGGTTTATGGTATTATGGTTTGACAGGATTAGTTAATCGAAGTGAGGTGCGAGTTAATTCGGAACAACTGGAAGTAAAACGAGGGCCTTTACTGTGGTGGCGTCGCTTTACAATTGATGCTGACGATGTTAAACAATTGTACATAACAGAAGAGGGAAAACAGAGTAAAAACTCATCAATCACCTATGAGCTTCATCTCCAGACTAATCAAGGGCATAGAGATATTGTGACAGGTTTGGACTCTGTTGAACAAGCGCTTTTCCTTGAGCAAGAGATCGAACGATACTTGGGTATTGAGGACGAATTTGTCTCCGAAGAGTTACCGATAGATTATTCGGAAAATTTTGATGGTTGGCAGCAATTTGCCCAAGTCAATGGACTTCGTTTTACATCGGGAAAGTTGCGTACAGGCTATCAGGTGGCTGGTCAGTATCAAGGATTTGATATTGAGCTGCTCGTCCTAGATGAAGGACTTATCGAAACATATCGAACCCGTTTAATTGCTAGAGTTGCGGAGAAGGGAGGGGAATCACAGGAATTAGCTGAAAAATTTGATCTCGACGACGTTATTTCACTCTTTGATGCTTATAAACAACAGGGACAGGTTTTGCGCGGTGAGTTCAAAGCGAACACAGATCACGGTGTCTTTTCTTATGAAGCCTCCAAAGTAAGGACTGATAGTGTATATCTACAGCTTGCCCTTGATATGTTAGTCCAGATTGCGGAACGGTATCCTCATATGAGTAAACTAGGGGGTGCCACTATTCCCCTTCTATCACCCATTGCTCGTGATAATAAGCATCCAGCCCAAAGAATTGCTGCTCAGCTCATTAAAGAAATTGCCCCCACGACCAAATATTTAGACCGACCCGAGGCTGATTCTGTCTTGTGCCCAGATTGTTTGGTCCGCCAAGGAACACATCAAATCGAGTTGGGCTGGTTTGATGGCGAAACTTACTATGGCTGCCGACAATGTCATCGTAGCTTGGCTCTTTGGGATGTTAATTGGGTGGCTGCAATATTGGATCAAACATCCGAAAAAGCTATGACCTTTGCCAATCAAATTTTGAAAGTCAATGCCTTGCTCCGTTCTGACCTGTTCGATTTTGATGCTGTTGCCATCGTTGATGCTAGTGATGAAGCGGTGGAACGATTTGTGGTCAAGGTTCGGAATGATACCGATCCCGTGCGAAAGAAAAAATACGGCCAAATACGCTGCAACATCTCCCCTACCTGTGAATTGTCAGAAAACACCCTGCGGATTTTGCGGCAAACATTTGCAGATGTTGAGGTGAGAACGGTGGATGGGATGGATAGCTCACAGATCGAAGATCATCAGGCCGTCTATCGACGAGGCCAAGATGATGACTTGATTGAAATTGATAGAGGAATCGACCAAACATGACCGAAATCCAAAAAGTTAAAGCGAACGGCCTTGAATTTGCCTACCTCTCGTATGGGGAAGGGCCACTCGTCATCTGCCTGCACGGCTTTCCCGACTCTGCCCACACCTGGGATCAGCTAGGCCCAAGAATTGCCGAGTTGGGGTATCGAGTGGTTGCTCCGTTCATGCGAGGGTATCATCCCACCGCCCTGCCCGCCGATGATCTGGCCTACACGGCCCTCGATTTGGGCGGTGATGTTGTAGCCCTGATCAAGCAGTTTGGCTTTGAGTCCGCCATCGTCATTGGGCATGATTGGGGCGCGCTGGCCTCCTATGCAGCAGCGAATTTGGAGGCGAACGCAGTTTCCAAATTGATAACCTTGGCCATTCCCCATCCCCGGTCGATCAAACCCTCGCTACGAGGGTTGTGGAAAGCCCGTCATTTTATCACCTTTCAGTTTCGTGGATCAGCCCGACGAATGATTTCAAAAGGTGATTTTTCCGGGGTCGATCAAATTTACAAACGTTGGTCACCAACTTGGAGTTTTCCAGCGAGTGAAACCGCCTATATCAAAAACACCTTCAAGGATGCTGCCCGGCTTGATGCCGCTTTGGCCTACTATTGGGCTTTTCGTGAGGCCAACTCTGGTGAAAAAGCGCAAACAGTTGGGAAGGTGGTTAATGCCAAGACAAGTGTGCCAACACTCTGTTTGGTTGGGGATGCGGATGGGGCATTGGACCTGTCGCTGATGGAGCAAACACCACGCTGTTACACCGGCGAATACACCTACATGGTGGTGCCGAATGTCGGCCATTTCCTGCATCGCGAGAATCCCGACGTAATTTTTGAGCATATTTCAGCATTTTTGCGAGGGTAGTGTGATGCTCTGCGATACACCGGTCGTACCAACGCGGAGCGTCGGTACGAGTATGAGATATCCGGATTTATCGTAAATCGTCAATCTAAAATCGTCAATTGAGTTGGACCCTACAAACCCTATGAACTCTACAAACTCAAAAAACATTCTAATTACAGGTAGTGCCGGTCATCTCGGTGAGGCCCTGGTGCGAACCCTACAACAAACCGAGCATAAGATCATCGGCCTTGACCTCAACCCATCGGACTTTACCCATCGGGTTGGCTCGATTGCCGACCGGAACTTTGTGGCCGAATGTATGGCTGGTATCGATGTTGTCTTTCATGCCGCTACCCTCCACAAGCCACACGTTGCCACCCATAGTCGGCAGGATTTTGTTGATACCAATATCACTGGCACGCTCAATCTGCTGGAGGCGGCGGTGTTGGTCGGGGTCGAAGCCTTCATTTTTACCAGCACTACCAGCACCTTCGGCGATGCGCTGATTCCCGCCATTCCCGATGCCCCAGCTGTGTGGGTCACAGAAGAGGTGGTGCCTATTCCGAAAAATATTTATGGTGTAACCAAGATTGCCGCCGAAAATCTGTGTCAACTCTTTCATCGCAATCAGCAGCTACCCTGTCTAATCCTTCGTACCTCCCGCTTTTTCCCCGAAGTTGATGATCGGAAAGAAGCCCGCGAGGCGTATGAAGATCACAATCTCAAAGTGAATGAGTTTTTACATCGTCGGGCAGACATCGAGGATATCGTCAGTGCCCATCTGTTGGCAATGGAGCAGGCTCCCAGCCTCGGCTTTGGGCGATACATCATCAGTGCCACCACTCCCTTCACCCCCGCTGACTTGGCCGAATTGCGAGCCGATGCCCCGTCCGTGCTGAGGCGTCTTGTCCCCGAGTATGAAGCCATCTACACCGAACGAGACTGGCGAATGTTTCCCAAATTAGATCGAGTTTACGTCAACGATCTGGCCCGTCAGGAATTAGGCTGGCACCCCAAGTACGATTTTCATTACGTGCTTCAGCGGCTCCAAACCGATGGCGACCCTCTCAGTCCTTTGGCCCGCTTGATTGGCTCAAAGATGTATCATTCGGAAACGTTTGATGGCGAACCTTATCCTGTCGAGGATACCCCCTAAACAACTGTGTAGCTTAGCCAGACCGCAGAGGTCTCAAAGACCTCTGCGGTCTTTTTATAGGTCTAAAAATTATTTATTGGGCATACTCTGGAAGCAGACTGAAATCATTAGTGGTTACGCTTCTCCCGAGGGCAAACCCAGTGTCCGTGCCATAAAATGCCTCACTAAACAAGCCTTCATCAATGCGATTAGATAAGACAATGATAGTCGTTTCATTGTTGTCGCCATACATCAACATGATAGCATTCTGCGAGTCTGTGCCGCCATCGTGCCAGATCAATCGCCCTCGGTCTGGTAGGTCTTCCACCACCCAACCATAGCCGTAATAGCTTTCCCCATCTTCAAACTCTTTGACATAGGGTGTGAAAAGCTTTTTCGTTGAATCGGCTGATAGAATTGTATTTTTCTTCAAAGCTAGCCCCCAGGCGTGCAGATCATCTACTGTGGTTAATACACCCCCAAAGCCAAGTAACCCCCAATAGGGACCAGGACGGGTAGCGGCTGAGCCAAAATCTTGGCCATTGTTGTAGCCATTGGCGACGGTGATCTCGGCCCATTGCGGATCGTTGTAAAAGCCTGTATGGGCCATCCCGACGGGATCAAAGAGGTGTTCTTTGAGATAGGCTTGAAACGCTTGCCCGGAGGTGATTTCAACGATGGCTGCCAATAGACCATACCCTGTGTCAGAGTAAAGATAGGCTGTCCCTGATGGAAGTTCCAATCCGGTGGCAAAGGCCATTTCTTGCGCCTGTTGGCGGCTGGTTTCGACAAAATCTCCTTCGTAAACATATTGCGGTAATCCAGAGGAGTGCGTCAAGAGTTGGTGCAGGGTGATTTCGGCTTTGTCTTTAGGGACGTTGTCAAAGAAGTCGGCGAGCGTATCTTCTAGTTGCAGTTTATCCTGCTCGGCCAAATGTAAAATAGCAGCGGCTGTAAACTGTTTTGAGAGCGAGCCGGAGTCAAACGCTGTTTCTGGTGTCACCGAAATATCCTCAGCCTCGTTGGCTAAACCATAGCCTTCTCTAAAGATAACTTCACCTTTCTGGGCGACTAAAATCGCTCCCGAAAAACCAGCAGATTCCAGACGATCAAGATACTCCTCAATTTGATCGGTGACCCTGTCATTGGCTGATTGACCTTGAGTTTCACCAACCCTACCTTGCCCGACCCCCGAATTACATCCAATCAAAACTGTCAGCAACCCTACCCACAAAAATAAAAACCACGTTTGATTATTGTGTCTCATAAACTGTCTCCTTGGCTTTTTTTCAGGGTAAATGCGCTGAATTGCAATCTAGTTTCAAATCGATTACAGATTTGTAACCAAGGTGATGCCTAGTCAATTGAAATGAATTTATTCGCGATGGAGAGCAATGCCCCCTGCAATGAGGCCGATCCCAACAATTTCCATAGGTGTTGGGATTTGTTGCAATACCACAACACCAATCAATGTGGCGAACATCGGTAGTAGTGAAATCAGTAGCGCAAATGTAGCGCGTGATAACCGAGCCATTGCCAATTGGTCACAGACATACGGAATGACTGAAGAACAAATGCCAACACCGATGCCTGCTAACAATAGTGAGGGCTGAGTTATGGTTGCCACCGCATCGATAAATCCTAAGGGGCTAACCGTAATTAGCGCGACTATCATTGCCATCCCAAGCTTGTCGATACCAGCCGTGGCCCCATCTTGGGCGATGCGATGTCCCAGCATAACGTAAAGCATAAACAGGGCGCAATTCGCGAAGGCAAACACGATACCAAGCGGCTCTCCACCAAATTGGACATCGGTTAAGAACCAACCGCCTAGCGCGGCCAATACAAGTGCTGTAATGTTTCGTTTTGTTCTCACCCCCCAAGCTGCCAACGTAATCGGACCAATAAATTCAATGGCACCCACCGTACCCAATGGCAGCCGAGCGATGGCTAAATAGAACACGGCATTCATCAAGCCCAAGACTACCCCCAGCGCAATTAAGGTATATCGTTGCTCTTGCGATAAGCCACCCCAAACTCGCCAGGGTCGTCGCCACAACGCAAAGATCACGCCCGCACTGGCAATACGTAACCAAGCCACACCGAGTACATTGACCTGGGCAAATAGCAAAACGGCAAAGGCTGGCCCTAGATAATGAAATAGAGCGCTCACCAAAAAATAGGTGTGCGGGGGAATGTTGATTGTTGGAATAAGTCTCTGTTGTGAAAGCATCACGTTCTCCTCAATAGTGGATTTCTGTTTGAGTTTATGATAGTATAGAGAAACTTGGAAGTAAATGGCATTATTAAATCAAGGAGATTACTGTGCCTCAAGATTTAAAGAATAATCGTGCTTTCACTTATAAAGTCAATGAGGAGGTGCTTGACTCGGTAAATATCCAGTTATTGAAGGAACTTCAGGAGGATCCACGCCTCACGATGTCTGAATTGGGCAGGCGTATCGGGATGTCATCACCCGCAGTGGCCGAGCGGGTCCGTCGCTTGGAGGAGGCTGGCGTTATCAAGAAATACACAGTTGATTTGGACCCAGTAGCCTTGGGGCTACCCATCGCGGCTTATGTTCGTGTTCGGCCCAATGCTGGTCAATTGCAAAAGGTGGCCCAACTCGCCCAGCAAATTCCCGAAGTGGTTGAGTGTCACCGAGTGACAGGTGAGGATTGCTTCTTTCTAAAAGTCTACATCCCAGCGATTGATCAACTTGATCGTTTGCTTGATGATTTTTTGCTGTATGGTTCGACCACAACTTCGATTATCCAATCTTCTCCCGTGCCTCTCCGTCCACCCCCTTTGCCCGAACATGAGGACTAGCCTCACCTTACTGCGTCCGAATCCGCTGCAAGGCTTCCATGGCCAGCGGGCGATACTGGTTAGTGTGGTCTAAGTCGATGACCGTGCGGTATTCGATTTCAGCAAGGGCCGATTGGTCACGGCTTTCAAACAAGCGCCCTAGATGGTAATGGGCACTGATGAGATTAGGCTCTAGCTTGATGGCTTCGCGTAGCATCTCCTCACCGTTATCAGGGCTGCCCGCGAGAAACTGCATCCAGCCTAATGCATCGTGGATTTTGGCGTTGTCTGGATACTGTTCTAATAAATATTCAGCAAAGGGGATGCCAACCTCATTGAGCCGATAGCTATAATTGGTGTAAAACGTTAGCATCAACAAGGCGAACTCTAAATCCTGATCAGAAACCTCAACGGCTGCGGCGTAAAAAGCTTCCGCTGTGGGCAGATCACCTTGCGCCTCGCGGATGTTGCCCCATAGCATATAAACGGCTGCGTTCTCTGGATCTAAATCACTCGCCTCCTCAAGAATATCCTCTGCTGCTTGATATGCACCCTGTTGGCTCAGGTATGTCGCCTGAAAATAGAGCGGAAGGGGCGAGGTTGGATCAGCTTGTTTGGCTGCTTCAAATAGATCAAACGCCGGTTGGTCGGCCTGAGCCAGCGTGTGAGCGAGAAAGGTGAGGACTTCGGCATCATTGGGGGTAGCCTCATTGGCAATTTGCAGGGCGTTGATAGCCAATGGCCACTGCTCAATTTGGGCCAAGGCCAACCCCACCGTTTTTGCTACTTCTGCCGAAGAGGCGGTCGCATCAAAGGCGGCTAATGTTTCGGTGAGGTACGCTTGTCGCGCCTGTAAGAGGGCTTGCTCTGCTTCTGAAATATCAGGATCGATGGCTGGTAGGCTCTCTAATTCAGTCTGGGCTGCTGCCAAATCGGCTGGGGCCAAAAGTGCACTAAGATGCCAGCCTGCCTCGAACGTGGGGGCGCGTGCTTGTTGCTGCTCAAAGGCTTGTTGCGCCGCCTCAAAATTGAGTAGGGTCAGGTGGGTTAACCCTAAACCTGTAAAGCCATTCGCCACCGTCGGGTCTAAATTGACCGCCCGTTGCCATTGTGGCAGGGCTTTGAGATGGTCGCCCCGTCCAGCCGCTAGTTCAGCCAACCCCGCAATCGCCCGGACATCCTCAATATTCTGGGCTAAAGCCCGATTGAAGACATCCTCTGCCAAATACCACTGCTGTTGGATGAGATAAATTTGCCCCAAGGGAATAAGAATGTCAGGGTGCTCAGGATAAATGGTTAGCCCAGTTTCCAGAGTGGCGCTGGCTTCACTATATTGTTGCTCGGCCAAATGTGCTTCCGCATCAGCCCAAATATCTAGCAAAGATGGGGTTGGGCTAGCGGCTGGTGAGGGTAGCGTTGATACCGATGAACTGCAGCCAAATATAAAAAAACTAACGAGCCAGATTGCCTGGACGATTAACCTATGTAGTTTTAATTTTCCAATTTTCCAATTTTCCAATCTTTCAACCTTCCAGAAAATCAACGCTAATTTTCTACAACAATTTGCCCAATCTAACCCAAATTGTCAACACAATAAAAAAGAATATAATGTTAATCTTGTTTGCCGTCAAGCACCGTTCATACCCTTGTAAAGCGCCGACAACAATGAGGTTGTAAACGACTTGATGACATAAATTTCTAACCCATAATTTAGTAAGGAAAAGCGGTTTATGAATATCATTACTATTATTAAGCAGGTACCTGATACTGCTCAATTATCAGGTAGTGTGGATGGGCTGAAATTGATGGCCGATGGGGGTGCCCGGATTGTCAATCCGTGGGATGAGTATACCCTCGAAACCGGAATTCAGCTCAAGGAAGAGCACGGCGGTAAAGTTACTGTGCTTACTTTAGGGAAGCCCGAAGCGGCTGAGGCGTTGAAAACAGGTTTGGCAATGGGTGCAGATGAGGCAATCTTGGTCTCTGATCCAGCGTTGGAAAATAGCGACTCACTGGCGACAGCCCGTGCTTTGGTAGCGGCCATCAACAAAATCGGTGAATATGACATCATCATCGCTGGTCGTTCTGCCGTCGATGGTAACATGGCCGCTACAGCCGTTCAAGTTGCGGCGCTACTCAAAGTGCCGATGATCTCCTACGTGGCTGAGTTGAAGTCTGTGGATGCGGGTAGCCAAGCCATTAGCGCTGTTCGCTTGCTGGAAAAAGGTCGAGAGACCGTCAGTAGTAAATTGCCAGCTGTCATCAGCGTGGTGAAAGAAATCAATGAACCCCGCTACCCCAGCTTTATCGGTATTCGAAAAGCGGCCAAGGCCAAAATCCCAACGTGGGGGTTGGCCGATTTAGGCTTAGAGGCAGGCCAAGTTGGCGAAGCTGGCTCACAAGCCCGCTGGCCAGAGGTAACCTTGCCTGCGGTTCGTGAAGCGAATGCGGAAATTATCGAAGGCGAACCTGCCGAGGCTGCCAAAGCTTTGGCAGAGCGATTGCTGGCTGAGAAGGTGATTTAAGGAGCGGATAATGTCAAACAATGTATTAGTCTGGATCGATCAATATGAAGGTGCTGTCGACTCAATTGCCTGGGAGGCATTGGGTGTGGCTCGAACAACGGCTGATAACTTGGGCGGCCAAGTTGTCGCTGTGGTTATTGGTGAAGGTGTCGACGATTTAGCGCAAGAGGCCATTCAGCGTGGTGCTGATAGCGCCATCGTAGCCAGTGACGCTACCTTGAAAACCTTCCGTGTAGAAGCCTACGCAGCTACTTTGAGCCAGCTATCTCAAGAGCATTCACCTGCGGCCATCATCATGGGCGCAAGCAACGCGGGCTTGGAACTATCTGCCTACACGGCTGCTACCACGGGCGCAGGCTTGGCCTCTGACTGCACGGATGTGCAAGTTGAGGGTGGTGCCGTTGTTGCTATTCGCCCCGCTTTAATTGGGAACGTGATTGCCAAAGTTAACTTTGGCGATGCTGCTTCGCCGATCATCACCATTCGCCGCCGTATTTTCCCAGCCGCCGAAGCCGATGCGTCTCGTTCTGGTGAGGTAACCACAATCGGGGCCGCTTTGGCTGAAGATGCTTTGGCTACAAAAGTTGAGGGCTTTGAAGAAGCGTCTAGCCAAGTCAGCTTGACGGATGCTAAAATCATTGTCTCGGGTGGTCGTGGGGTGGGTGGCCCTGAAGGGTTCGCTCCGGTTAAAGAATTAGCCGATGCTCTCGGTGGCGCAATGGGTGCTAGCCGAGCCACGGTTGATGCCGGCTGGATCCCCTACGCACACCAAGTTGGTCAAACAGGTAAAACTGTTCAGCCTGACCTCTACGTCGCTTGTGGTATCTCTGGCGCAATCCAGCACTTGGCTGGAATGAAGACTTCAAAGATCATCGTGGCCATCAACAAAGATCCCGATGCCCCGATCTTCCGCTATGCCCACTACGGCATCGTCGGCGACTTGTTTAAGTATGTTCCTGCGTTGTCTGAAGAGTTTAAGAGTCGCTTGGGCTAAGCCTAATGCCTGTCATTCCCGCGTGTTTTAGGCGGGCATCCATAATGACTAAAAAACGCCTTTGGTCACGAAACCAAAGGCGTTTTTGTTTTGGTTTTTGAATTGTTAGCTTGGGTTGATAAGCTTCATCGCAGTGAATGTTGCCCCTTGCGGATCACCAATCACGGCAAAGCGACCGATGTTTGGAATATCAGTAGGTGGGACGTGAACAGCTCCGCCTAAGGATTTGGCTTTTTCGGCGATGGCATCCGTATCTGCTACGGCAAAGAAAACGCCCCAATGGGCTGGAATGCCTTCCCATTGCGGTCCAGTCATCGGGATCATGCCACCATTCATATTGCCATCATTAACCCAGGTCGTATAGGTGAAATCGGGCATGGGCATCTCTTCCGTGGTCCAACCAAAAAGTCCAGTGTAAAAAGCTTTGGCTGCCTCGACATCACGAGTAGCCAATTCATTCCAAACCAGCGAGACTGGCTCATTGACGAGGTGCGCCCCAATTTGATCTTTTGGTTCCCACACGGCAAAAACAGCCCCAGTTGGCCCTTGAATGAGCGCCATTTTACCCGCTGTCATCACATCAAACGGCCCCATCATGACCGTGCCACCCAAGGCCTTGGCTTTTTCCGCGCTTTCTTCCGCATTGGCGACAGTCACGTAGGACAGCCAAGCGGGAGGGATACCTTGCGCTTTCTGCTCATCGCTCTGCTCATACAAAGCAGCTACAAGCTTGTCATTACTGTGTAGCATTGAGTAGATGCCCGCATCGCCCGCTGGCATATCCACCGCAGTCCAACCAAATAGCTCAGTGTAAAATTTCTTAGCCCCAGCAGCATCAGTGGTGCCTAAATCAGTCCACGAAAATGTACCTGGTTTGTATGACGTCATTTCTGCCATGATAACCTCTCCTATGGTCACTAAGTATGTTTTTTGCAAGGATATTCTTGCTGACCTAGTGTAGAACATTTGTTTTGTTTTGGCAAATTTGAATGACTAATATATCACAAAACTGACCCTTCACAACCTCTCCCAAACCCCTTCACAATTTCTTCACAGACGTGGGGCAAAGTAACAAAGAGGCAGGATAGCAAGGTAGCAAAATAACAGTAAGCCAGATTGTTGCCACCTTGCGCCTTTGCTACTCTGTTACCTTGTAACCTTAGGAGATTTATTATGAAAATGGGGAATTTTGAAAAAACATTTGTAAATAGTACCGAGCATAGCCAGCAGGTGAGCCAACACTTTGATCGGCTTGTTAGCTTGGTCCCGACATCACCAGACCAGCATTATCTTGATGTAGGTTGCGGGAATGGGGCCGCCCCAATCCATATCGCCCGCAAATTTGGCCTAAATGTTACTGGAATTGATGTTGATCCTGAACAGATTGCCTTGGCTCAGGCGGCCAGTCAAGATGTAATGAACGCTCAATTTTTTATGGTAGATGGTACCCAACTGCCCTTTGATTCAAATCATTTTGATATCGTGGGGACGAATAAGGTGATGCACCATATTCCTGAATGGGTCACTGCTTTTGAAGAAATGATTCGGGTGCTCAAACCGGGTGGGTATCTTTTGTATACAGATTTCATTTTTCCAGGCTGGGTGGCACATATCGGGCAAATCCTGGTCAAGGAGGTGAGTGGCTTTCCGACCAAACCTGCGCTTGAAACCATCATCGCTAAAAACAATCTAACTTTTATTCATCAAAATGTATCGATGGGGCATTATGAATTAATTTGCCAGAAACCCTATTAATCAAAAACAAGTCAGGTCGCTCGATTGTCCAGACTACTGCATAGAGTTACCCCCGCCCCTCCAACTCACCATCGATCTCCAAATAAACCTGCTTCAACTGTTCTAGCGTTTCCGCATCCGGCTCGGCCCACATCCCGCGTTGGGCGGCTTCGAGGAGGCGTTCGGTGACGCTTTGTAAGGCCCACGGATTGCTCTGCTTCATGAAATCTTGCAGCTCTTTGTTAAGGGCGTAGGTCTCGGCAGTTTTCTCATACATCCAATCTTCGACGACCTGGGCGGTGGCGTCATAGCCAAACAGGTAATCGACGGTGGCGGCCAGTTCGAGGGCACCTTTGTAGCCGTGGCGTTGGATACCCTCAATCCACTTGGGGTTGACCACCCGGCTGCGGAAGACTCGATGAGCCTCTTGTTGCAGGGTGCGGACCTCGGCCCGCTCGGGGTTGCTGTTGTCGCCAAAGTAGCTCTTGGGATTGCGCCCGTTCAAGGCTCGAATGGTGGCGATCATCCCGCCGTGATATTGTAGGTAGTCGTCGCTGTCAAAAATATCGTGCTCGCGGTTATCCTGATTTTTGACCGCGATTTGCACCCCGCCTAAGGTCGTTTTGAACTCATCTCGGGCATCCTCGCCATAGAGCTTTTGGCCGTAGGCATAGCCACCCCAATTGACATAGGCTTGGGCAAAATCGGCTTCGTCCTGCCAATTTTGCTCGTGGATTAGGGGGAGAATGCCTGCGCCATACGCTCCCGGTTTGCTGCCAAAGACACGGAAGCTGGCCCGCCGTTCGGCCTCATCGTCGGTGCGACCTTGGGCGATTTGTCCGGCCATATCACGCAGGAAATTTTTACGAACAAAGTTTTTGTCAGTCGGTTCATCGAGCTGAGCCACGAGTTGGACGGCCTGATCCATCAACTCGATCAGGTGAGGGAAGGCATCACGGAAAAAGCCGCTGATTCGCATCAGGACATCAATCCGAGGTCGGCCCAATTCCTCCAATGGAATGACTTCCAGCCCCTTGAGCCGCCGACTCTCTGCCTGCCACACGGGACGCACACCGAGCAAGGCAAAACATTGAGCGATGTCGTCGCCGTGCGTGCGCATCGCACTCGTGCCCCATATGCTGAGGCCAATGCTCTCAGGATAGCTTCCTTCTTCGGTCTGATATTGGGCGATGAGTTCATCGGCCAACTGCTGACCCACCCGCCAAGCCGCTTGGCTGGGAATAGCCTGCGGGTCAACCGCGTAGAAGTTGCGGCCCGTCGGCAGGATGTGCGCCATCCCTCGTGTCGGTGCCCCGGCTGGGCCAGCGGGCACGTAGCCACCATTTAAGGCGTTAATGACGTTCTCCACCTCATCCCCATTTTGCCGAATGAGTGGTACGAGGGTCGTACAGATGAAGGAGAGGACGGTGTTTAGTGGCTGGCGGTTAGTGGCTAGTATGGGGGGCGCGGTGGAAGATGAAGTCCCCCCAGCGGGGGGATTTAGGGGGGAGAACTGCCCCTTGTCCTTTTCGTCTTCGGATACAGATGGAAGGATTGCCTCAATCACTGTTTGAATCGATGTTTCGGCAAACTGATTAACCTCCAACTGCTGAATCAATTCAAGTGACAGGGCATCAATCAAATCGATAAGATCGGCTTGGGAGACATATTGTCGTTCCGGCCAGGTTTCTCGAAGTAATGCGGTCTTGTCAATTTGTTCATCATTCAACCGCTTCCCACGATTCTCCAGCAAAGTGTCAAGCTCAAAGCCCAGCACGGTGGCGATTTCGGTCCGTAAACTCGGAATGTCACCATTCGGAATGCGGGTCAGGGCGCGGATCAGATGGCAGAGCTGGTCGCCTTCGGGAATGAAGCCGAGTGTATGCAGGCCATCACGGATTTGTAGACTACCCAACTCGCAAAGATAGCCATCGATATCCTCAAGCAGGTGGGCCACATCAGTGGCATTCATTTCAGCCAGAGTCAGCGGCGTGCCATCGTCGGTGTAGCTGCCATCCCACTCGTGGGTGTGATCGCCGTGATCGACAAAACGCATCATCTCGGCGATGTCCCGATCCAAATTGGTCTGCTTCATCAAATCCCAAATCTGCTGCTGGACCAGTGGCAATTTGGAGGGATCCATCTGCTCAACCTGATAAAACTCATCGACAAGCTGGGTTAGCTGGGCCAACTCACCATAGACATCGGCGCTGGTCATCGGGGGAATCATATGATCGACAATTGCCGCGTGAGCACGGCGTTTGGCCTGGACCCCCTCGCCGGGATTGTTGATGATGAAGGGGTAGATCAAGGGGAGATCAGCCAAAAAGGCATCGGGGAAACACTCTTCGCTCAGGCCCACGCCCTTGCCCGGTAGCCACTCCAGCGTGCCATGCTTGCCGACGTGCACGATGGCATCGGCCCCCCAACCGCCATCATCTTGCCCCGTGGCTAGCCATTTGTAGAGGGCATAGTAGTTGTGGGTGGGCGGTAGGTCGGGGGTGTGGTAGATGGCATCGGGGTCCATTCCGTAGCCACGGGGCGGTTGGAGTGCAACGAAAACATTGCCCAATTCTAGACCCGCCAAAGCCAAATGCTGCTCACGACCCCGCTGGTCATAATGTACGTAAGCAACGCCGGGAGCAGGTTCCCAGCGTTGCTCCATTCGCTCCCGTTGATGCGTGGTCAGTTGCTCGAACCACCCTTGATAGGTGCCCACTGGCACTCGTCCTGCTGCCTGAGCTAATTGAGCTTCAGTCAGAATAGTCTCATCATACGAGCACCGCTCAATGAGTTCGTGTAGTAGTTGATCGCTATTCCAAACTAAATCCTCAATAATGTAACCTTCTTCAATCATTCGTTTGAACAGATTGAGTAGAGAGGCTGGGGCATCTAAGCCGACTGCGTTGCCGATGCGGTCAGCCTTGCCAGGTGAATTGGTTAGAACAAAGGCGATCCGTTTTTTGGCGTTGGGTTTGTGGCGAAGGGTAGCCTGACGCAGGGCTAGTCGGACAAGGGCCTCAACTCGGTCGGGGATGGGGATATATTTTGTGACAGGCATGCTGTTCTCGACCCCGCAAGCGCAGGTTGAGCCACAGGTGTGTTCACACCCAGGTTCGACCACACCTTTGAAGCTGATGGGTACGGTGATAATCCGCCCATCAAATTCGGGCAGAGCCACATTCATCGCCACATCGAGTGGGCGCAAGCCGCGCTGATTTAGCTCCCAATCCTCCCGCTTCATCCCACTACTTACGGCTTGCAACACCGGAATGTTGAGCTTTTCCAAGGCTGAGACATTCCAGCCTGCTGTCGTCGGGCCGTCAGGATTGATGCCGCCCATCGCAAAGGAGATGGTGGAGATGAGGACGTCAGGCAGCAGGCTCTCATTGTTGTACAGTAAGTCAAACGCGGCGGGCTGGTCGCCTGTCTCATTCATCTCCTTGAGGGAAGTGGTAAAAATCGGCAGGGCATTGCCACCTATTGCCGCGATTTGATTGACAATGGCATCGATAAAATCGGTGTTGCCACTGAGCCAATGGCTTCGATAGAATAGGATGCCCACAGTAGGCTGGCTGGCGTCGTATCGCTCCAGCCAGCCTTCGATGGTTTTGTATGCTTCAGGTTGGGTTGATTGATAAATGCCATGACGAGGTTGCTCAACGGGCTGGTCATAGCCCCAGCCGCCTGCTAGCAGGTGGTCGGCCAAAAAGTGAAGCATTTGCCGCATATTTTCAACCCCACCAAAGTGGAGGTAACGATAGATGTCGTGAATGACGGGTACAGGGACGTTGCTGTGCGCGGTCAATTCAGGGTCCAGACCCTCGGTGCCTGGCACACAAATCAAATCTTTGCCTTGTTGCGTGGACACCTGGACAATTTGGTCGAAGCCGTGAGCAAAGCCTTGTCGCCCGCCCAGCGAACGCAGCACAATCACCTGCACGTCATTCAACTCGGTGCGGATAAATTCGGTGACCAAATCGGCGGTGGGTAGCGTGCTCAAATTAACACCACGGATTTTTGGGAAATCGTCGGGGAGTTGGGCCGCTGCTTGGCTCAATGTCAGGAGGTCAGTGTCGGCGTGACTGAGGAGTAGAATTTCCGATTCGTGGAGGGCCAAGATTGAGGATTCCTCTGTAAAGGTCGACGTGACAGCCTCAGGCTGGATTTCATCTGGCTGATGTTGCTCAGTGCCATCCCAAGCAAAGCCGTTGAAAACGTGACTGACCAAACTGGCCGGTGGGGGCAAATAGCGGTCTGCCTCCAGCATCGCGTCGATGTAGTCGTAAATAGCCAGGATGATGTTTTCCGAGTTGACCGAGTGAAACCAAATGGGTCGGCCATCAAAAATCAACATCGCCACATTCGCAATCGCGCAAGGGCCAAGACAGCCAGCGTGGTTGAGATGCACTCGGTTTCGTAACTTGCGCCTTTGCCACTCCTCATAGTACAAATCGTGTGGCACGGGCGCAAAGCCCCGCTCCGTCTGCCCGCAACAGCAGCCAGTTTCACAAATAAAAAGCTGCCCTCGTGTCCGTGGCACATTGATTGGTTTGCCATCTGGTCGCACGACATAATTTCGTTCTCTTCTTTGCTTTGCCATATTAATCTCCTCTTGGGGAAGGGGTTGGTGGTATTAGTGAAGAAGATGCCGCGTTCCAATTTGCGCTAAGGTAATTAGTAAGTAGTAGATGGTAATTTTAGACTGTAATCGGCAATTACTAATTACCATTTACTATTTACCGCTATTAAGCAACCTTTGTAAACCCCACTAGCCCTACGAACCCTAAAAACTCTCTAACTCAAAATAAAAAAGCCCGCTTAGGTGCAGGCTTGAATAACAGGCGCACTCCCCATCCGCGTAGGTTTTGCCAAAATGATGTTGGGTTAGGTAGTCGGACTTCGAGTCAAAATTTGTTTTTGACCTTTTACCGTTGCGGGACAGTGCTGGAATTCCACCAGCTTCCCCTAACACAACACGATTTTATCAAAGTTGTAGGGTAGCAATGTCACAAAGTTGTAGGGGCCAAGAGCATAATGATGACCTGGTTACTCTATTACCCTGCGACCTTGTTACCTTGAATTATGACAGTAACACGCCCCCGATTTTTTGTCAAAATGAGCGGCGGTTTTGATCTTTGGGTCGCTCTCGCCGGGAATGACCCCGTTTGTTACGCTCAGCCCGTCGGGCTGACATATCATCATAAATTAGAGGCTGGACGGGTTGATCTTTTAGAAAATGCTCCTGAAAAATGATTTCCAAATTCTCTTTAGTCACCTGCTTGTAGCGGATACCTTCAGGGTGAACCATCATAATCGGTCCGCTGTTGCATACCGCCAAACATTGGGTGACCATACAACGCACGTGTTGCGGGTGCTCCGAGTCATCCAGCCCGTATTCCTCAATCAAGGCCAACAAATGTTTTTCGATATCATACGCATCTTCTGGCGGCGCACAATTCCCCCGCACACACAACATCACGCGTCGTCCGCGACGGCTTGAGTAACCTTCATTCACAATTCACCATCCACAATTCATAATTCATAATTAATCAGTATTCAATCCCCGCCTGCGCTCGAATGCCCTGCTCTTTAAATGGGTGTTTAATCTCACGCATCTCGGTGACCAAGTCGGCGTAATCAATCAAGGCTTGGGGGGCGCTGCGTCCCGTGATGATCAGATGGAGCATTTCAGGTTTGTTCGCTTTCAGCCAGGCCACCACCTCGTTGGTGTCGAGCCAACCAAAGTGCATCGTATAGGTAAACTCATCCATAATCAGTAGGTCATAATTTCCGCTGGTGATCCGTTCTTTGGCCATCTCCCAGCCGTGCCGAGCCTTGGCCTCGGTTTCGTCCATATCACTGCTGGTCCAGGTCCAGCCATCGCCCGTGGAAATCCAGTCGATGTCGCCCATGCGTTCGCTGGCCTTGATCTCGCCAAAACGGGCATTCTCATTCTTGAGGAATTGTAACACACCGATCTTCATTTTGCGACCCCAAGCCCGGGTCATGACACCCAAGGCGGCAGTAGTTTTGCCCTTGCCTTTGCCTGTATTGACAATGACCAAGCCCTTCTTCTTACGGGCTTCGCGGATTTTCTTGCGAACCGCTGCGGCATCAGTAGGTGGGGCCGCGGTTTCAGTCTCGTCAGCCTTGATCTCGGCTTCGGTCGGCTCGGCCTGCCACGTACCCGCATCGCCGCGTGCATCAGGCGCATAATTTGGCTCGTCGTCGCTGGGGTAGAGACGATGGAAGATATACTCATTGACCGGTATACCACCGAGGATGTGCTCCTCGTAGATACGTTCCAGCTTGGCCTCATCCAGATGATGATACCACACCCCATCTGGATACACGACCATCAACGGTCCGCCGGTGCAGACCCCCAGACAGTCGGCCAGCGTGCATTTTACCCGCTCCGGATTACGTAGCTTGTTTCGCCCGTGCGCTCGATTGAGCTCGTTGAAGCGCTGTTGGAGCTTGGTTCCCAACTCTGGCTCGGCACAGTTGCCGTGGATACAGATAAAGGCCTGTCGGCTGTATTGTTTCATTGTTGGTGACGTTTCTTCAGTCATTATATTCCTTACAACCTTTATGTTTTAGAAATAAACAGGATTTACAGGATTGTCAAGATTGCATAAAATTTTTTATCCTGTAAATCTTGTTAATTCTGTCCAAAATTTTCTCTTCAATCTTGCATCCTTTTACATGCCAAACTGGTTGCCACACTCACCATCACCACCAAGCCCACGGTCATATCAGCCACCCGAATAGCGCGTTGCATATCCGCCACCTCAGGCTGACGGGAGCCACCTGTCAGGTTATACACACCGCGTTTGCTCAAGATGACCTCCAAGGCCCCAGCCATTGCACTCATCGTCCAGCCCGCGTTGGGGCTGGCGACGGTGTCGTGCTGGGTGAGCATCGTGTGTCGGGCTTGCGTTGCATTGGCTCCGGTTAAACCACTAGCTAAGACCAAGAGCCAGCCTGTCAAACGAGCGGGTAACCAGTTGAGGGCATCATCCAAGCGGGCCGGAAATTTGCCCAACAGCTCAAATTCCTCATTGCGATAGCCCCACATCGCGTCAGCAGTATTGATAAAGCGGTAGGCCCAAGCCGCTGGTAGGCCGCCTGTGGCATAGGCCAGTAGTGGGGCCGTGACGCTATCGGTAATATTCTCGGCCAGTGACTCGATGGCCGCTCCGGCGACCTCGTCTGCGGTGAGTTCACTGGTGTCACGACTGACAAGGTGCCAACTGGTCAGGCGGCGGGCTTCCCCTAAATCATCTTGAGCCAATGCAGTTGCAACATCTCGGACCGCATTACGAAGGTTGCGGTAGGCGAAAATAGGCTTGAGGGCTAGGGCGTGAAAGAGTAGGGTGGAGCCAAAAAAAGGGGGTCGGGGAGGATGTATCTTTGTTCTGGTTACGAAACTCCAGTTTCGTAACCCAAGTGGGTGCCAAAACTCAGTTTTGGCACCAGTCGTCGGGTTGATTTTGCCTGCCACGAAACGCCACGGCAAAGCAAAAAGCAAGGTGCCTAAAACCGTCCACATTGCCCCAAACCAAAAGCGATTTTCTGTCGGGGCCTGCCGCCGACCCAGATTGAGCCAACGCCCCATCAACAAGAGTGGGTGAAATCGATTGGGGGGATCGCCAAAGGCAAGATCGATGATGAAGGCAAGCAGGATGCTCAGGGGACGGATCATTCCTGGCCCCAAATAATTTTTTCTAGCGCCATCATATCAAGATGATCACGAACATGATCTGCCAACCGATTGTAAGCCTGCTGGCGATCAAAGCTACTACCTTCACCTTGCCAGCCGAGGCTACGCAGCCAAGCGTGCCGGAGGGCATCATTGTCAAAGAGGCCGTGCAAATAGGTCCCCCAAATGGGACGATTGGGGACGACGACACCATCAAAGTGCCCCGTCTGTTCGTCGCCGATGCGGCATAACGGGGGCAGAACTGAACCGTTAATTGGCTCGCTGCGGCCCATATGAATTTCATAACCTTGAATGGGGGTGGCTTTCAGCGCGGCGAATGGCCCCTCTTCAGCCAGAAGGGTGGCCTGCGTTTGCACTGTTCGTTTGGTGGGAACGAAGGTGGTGCGGATGGGCAGGAGGTTCAAGCCGTCAAGTTGGGTGCCTGCCTCAGCTTCGGCTCCGTCGGGGTCCAACAGAGTTTGCCCCATCATTTGATAGCCCCCACAGATGCCAACAATGGGCGTTTCAGCCTCAACCAGTTGGCGGATGTGGTCGGCTAAGTTTGTCTCATACATCCAAGCCAAATCGGCCACGGTCATTTTTGTGCCGGGGAGAATGATGGCGTGTGGCTGCCCTAAATCCTCAACTCGCTCGACAAAACGGACTTGTACGCCAGCTTCGGCCATCAACGGGTCGAAGTCGTCAAAGTTGGAGAGACGGGGCAGACGAATGACCGCGATGTCGATGACAGGGCCGCTGTAGGTCTGCTTCAATTTTGGCTCATCCAGCACAACTGAGTCCTCCTCAGCGACCCCGATGTGGGGCAGGTGAGGAATCACACCCAGCGTTGGTGTGTTGTAGGCCCGCTCCTGTAACATTTTGAGACCATCGCCGAGCAGGCTGACATCGCCTCGGAATTTGTTGATGATAAAGCCCTTGACCAATTCTCGTTCCTCTGGCTCCAGAAGCACCATTGTGCCCACGAGGGCAGCAAAGACACCGCCTCGATCTATGTCACCGACAAGTAGCGTGGGCGATTGGGCGTGGCGGGCTACCCGCATATTGACGATGTCCCCAGCCTTAAGGTTGATTTCGGCGGGACTGCCTGCGCCCTCGATGATGACCAAGTCGTTTCGTGCTCGTAATCGAGCTAGCGCCTCGGTGACATGGGGCCACAGATAGGCTTTGAGGTCGAGCCAGTTTTTGGCCTCGATGTGGGTGTGGGCCTTACCATTGAGTACGACTTGGCTGCGAGCGTGCCCTTCCGGCTTGAGCAAAATGGGGTTCATATCAACGTGGGCAGGCACCCCAGCGGCCTCAGCTTGCGCCACGGTGGCCCGGCCAATTTCATCACCCTCTGGGGTCACACCTGCGTTCAGAGCCATATTTTGAGCTTTGAAGGGAGACACACGATAGCCTTGCTGGGCGAATATACGACACAAGGCTGTCACCAAAATCGATTTACCCGCATTGGAGTGCGTGCCCATAATCATCAATGTTTTTGCTGTCAAGATGTTTTCCTTTGGTGAAAAGAATTTGTTATTGGGGGATACATTAAAACAGGTTGTGGCTAGGGGGCGCAAGTTTTTAAGATCGTTCCGCAAAGAAGAATCCGTTGTTCATCAAGACGTAAACTTTAGCACCGCTACCCTTGAACATCAAACCTTGCTCGAAGATTTGCACTTTGCCGACATTATCAAAACCGTACTCACGGTCCAGGGCCCAGCCAAGTGGCCCATTTTCTTGGCCAAGATGATTGCGCCAGAGCCAGCCAAAGCCCCGCTTGGGTTCAACCAAGCCGGAGGGTGGATTCAGGCCAATGCCATCAGGGTTGCTGCCGTCCCAGCGACGCTCGGGTGGGTTTAGTTCCCAAACTCCCTCAAAAAGTTCGGTGCCATCGCTCTTGCGACGATCCAAGATGATGTAAACCTGATCATTATCACTCCGCCAGAAAAGGTGCCCGCCCTGGAAGGACTCCTCGGCAATCGTTGGAATCGTTACCAAATCTGATTTTGGGCAGCCGAGAATTGAGCGGTACGCCTCATAGGCATCCTTGAATGTCGTGCCAGGATCAGAGGTGCAATTTTGGCCGATAGTGGTAGCGGGGGTGACAGTGGGTGTCGGTGTGCGCGTGGCGGTGGTGGTTACCTCATCCTCCGGGGTTGGAGACGCCTCCCCCGTAGCCTCTTCGGTCGCGTCCCCAGTTGAGGTGGGTGTCGGTGTCGCGGTGGCGGACCGGGGAGGGGTGTTTGTGATGGTCGGGACAATTTCCTGACCTGTTTCACAGTCAAGGGTGGTTCGGGAACGGGTCACGATTTCGCAGGTTGCGACAAAGGTGTAGTTGAAATTTTTGACATCCCCCGTCGTTGATTGGGCCGAAGCTTCGCCTCGTCGAACCGTAAATCGTTTTTCGAGGTCGTATTGAAAAATTTGCCCTTGTGGGGGCACAGGTAGGTTTTCCTGCATGATGGAGGTGCTGCCTACCTCTAGCAATTCGGCGACGCCCGCTGAAAGCTCGGCTGCCTGAAAATCAGTGTTACCTAAATCGTAAGTGAATTGGGCTTTTCCACCCGCTGAACACTCCACTACCTGTGGCTCTGGCGCTTCACAGTGCTTAATTTCAATGCTCTCCGTCAATCGCTCGCGGCGCTCCGACATCGAAATGATCTCTTCCACGGTCCAGGCGGGTTGGGCGGCGATATCAGCCTCTTCCTCCCCTGATCCACAAGCCAAAGCCAAACCAACCAACAACATCATCATCAAACTAATTGTACGCCTTTTTGTTAACATCAGGCTCTTCCCCCTCACAGGCATTTTGTTTGATAGAATAGACCCCGATTTTAGCAGAATGTAACAAGGGGGCAAGGTAAGCAGGGTAGCAAGGTAGCAGGGTGGCAAGGGGGAGGTGATGAGGTAGAAACGTGGTAGAGAACGACTAAGTGAAGAAAATAATTAATCGATTAATTGTTTAATTACAGAACCTACGCGCTTGACATTTTTACCTGTCATTTTGAGGCCGCTTACGGAAAAATCCTTCCGAACAGCCGATTGTCAACAACAATTTGGGCGAATTTATGTATTCGTGATGTGGCCTTGCTACCTTGCGACTTTGCCCCCTTGTAAACATTCTTCTACAATGCGGCGCATGTCAACAAAACTAATTGTTTTTATGCTAACTGTGATATTTTTGGCTGGTTGTGGCGCCTCAGAAACAACGTCTGTTTCCGAGGTGGAGGCGACCGAGGTGGAGGCAACTGTGAGTGAAGCCGTTGCTGCAGATGTGATGGATGCCCTAGATCTTGCTACGGCCACCACTAAACCAACTCGCACCAAGGTGCCAACTTCAACACCATCAGCCACGCGACCCCCTCGACCGTCACCAACCCGTACGCCAACGGCAGCGGCCACAGCAACCGCAACTGAAACCGTTGTGGTTGCCCAAGTTGTTGCCGCGCTTGAGGTCAATGTTCGGGCTGGGCCAGGCACCAATTATGACATTGTGACCACATTGCCGTCGGATGTACCGCTCCCGATTGTGGGCCGGAATGAAGCGGCCTCGTGGTGGCAAATTGAGGGACCAGAGGGCAATCGAGGCTGGGTAGCCGACTCGGTCGTGACAGCGAGTAATACGACCGAGATTACCATCGCTGAAGCCCCCCCACCCCCGACATCAAGTGCTCCCACCCCGACACCCACCCCCGAGCCACCCCCTCAACCCGATCTGGATTTCCGCATTGCCACCTGGCGTCTCAAGCCGGTTGCGTTGAATGGCTGTGTCCAGGGTGGGCATACGATTTTTATTGATGTGCTGGATGTGAACGGTGTTCCGTTAGATAATATCGTCGTTGGGGATAGCTGGGGGAATGTTGAGACGATGACCGGGAGCAAAGGCCCTGGTAAGGCGGAGATTGACCTGTGGAGCAATACGATGGACCGTACACGGTTCACAAACCATTTGTCTACAGTTTTGAAGTACTTGTGTTGTGACAGCAATGATTTTTTTTATAACAGGACGGATTGCACGGTATAAATGAAAAAACGACTAAAAACATATTTTACTTTTTTTATATTATTCACCACTTTAATAATCCCTCTGACTGGGTGTAACAGTACAGAAATAGCAGCTACTCAACCTACAGAGCCTTCTTCGCTTAGCTTGTCCCTTACTCCACCCTCAACTCAAACATCTACACCTATTAAGAAGGTAACACCGACTCATACCCCCTCTTCTACAGGGACTTATACACCTACTCCAACCGAAACTCCCACCTCGACTAGAACGCCTATACCAACCGTCACAGCCTCTCCGACACCGACTGTTATCAGTCCCGAGGTCGTTGCCTCAGTAACAGTCAACGTTCGGGCTGGCCCAAGTACAGATTATGCCGTAATTGCTTCTTTGCCACCAGATTTTCCTTTACCCATTGTAGGACGTAATGAAGACGGGTCTTGGTGGAAAATTGAAGGGCCGGATGGTAATAACGGTTGGGTTGCTGACTCTGTGGTGGAAGCTAGTAATACAACGAAAATTCCTCTTGCGGAGTCTCCCCCACCACTGGTCACTCCCACTCCAACTGATATGCCGCTGCCCGATGTTGATTTTAGAATTACTTTCTGGCGATTACTACCTTTGGAGCTAAATAGTGGCTGTGCTAAGGGGATGCACAGTATATTCATTACCGTGTTAGACGCAGCGGGAAATCCTCTCAATGACATTGTTGTAGGAGATAGCTGGGATAATGTCGAAACCATGACTGGTAGCAAGGGTGTGGGTAAGGCCGAGGTCAACCTCTGGACAAATACTATGGAGATGGAAGTAAAGAGAGATGGGGTCACAGGCCAACCTTATACCAGCGAAGTTAGTTTTCCCTTTAGTTCATTTATGACCACCATTCCTAACGATCAGATGGTTGCAGCGGGTTATTGTGCTAATGATTTAGAGTGTGATTGGAAACGGGAGCATGAATCATTCTTTTGTGGCGGACATTATTCCTGGGAGGTTACTTTTCAGAGGACGTGGTAGACCTACATTTATAATGACAAAGTAAGTCTTGACTATTTTAGTTAAAGTTCGTTTAGCTTAAAGCTAAGGGTGTTTTAATTTCCCATTGACATCTTTCTTCCAATTACTCTATGATGATGTTAAGTTAACCTAACTTGCACACTTAGATGTCTGAGTTAGCCTAACCCAGCATCAAATGGGAGTTCAACAAAGTTATTTAACGTTCTTTGGGTTGCAAGAGGAACCCTTTACCTCATCACCTAACCCTCGCTTTTTATATACCTCGCACCAACATCTCGTGGCTCTACAAAAAACGAGTTATGTTGTCTCAGCGCAAAAAGGGCTATGTGTTGTTTTTGGAGATACCGGAACGGGGAAAACGACCCTCTCACGATTGCTTTATCAACAATTTCTGGATATGGGCTTTACCACGGCCTTGATTACCAACCCTTCTTATCCAACCCCCAATCAACTGCTTCGGACCATAATGCAAGAGTTTGATTACCCTAAGTTTGGGCGGTCATATAAAGCTAGCTTAGATCGATTAAAGGAGTTTCTAATACAACAATCAATTCAGGAGGGCAAAACCCTTGTGCTGATTGTGGATGAGGCCCAAACGCTCAAATCTTCGATGTTGGAGTTCTTGAGGCAGCTTCTAAATTATGAGACAAATGAGCAGAAGTTGCTGCAATTGGTATTGTTTGCTCAGAATGAGTTGAGGCCCAAGCTGAAACGGAAGCAAAACTTCAACAATCGTGTTGCCCTGAAATCCAGTTTAGAGCCGCTGAGTTTAGAAGACAGCGAAGAAATGTTGAAATTTCGTTGGAAGATTGCGGGAGGTACCAAATTTCCATTTACTGCTGAGGGTTTGAAAGCCTTATACGATTGTTCTAACGGGGTGCCACGTACTCAGATAATTTTAGCAGACAACACCCTTCTGTCTGCTTTTTTGGAGAAGCAAAAGGTTATTGACCACACCTTAGTTAGCCGGGTCGCTGAAGATCAGGAGATTGAGTTGCGGTCTTCCCGATGAGTAAGCAATCTAGCCCGTTTGGTGGGCTGGATAAACTTCTATTTAATCCCCCTCAAAAATCAAAGCCAGCGACCAAAGTTTCCCAATCAACCAAATCAAATGACCAATCCAGTCGACCAAAGTGGTCAACAAAGACAGTTGATCGAAATGATAAATCAAAACGGTCGATTAAAGCGGTCAACAAGAGTAGTCAATCAGCATCGTCAACCAAGTCAGTTGATCGCAATAATCAACCAAACCAGTCGACTGAGGCGGTCGATCAAGAACATCAGCAACTCATTGGGGCCGTAGTAAAACGTCCCTTAGCCTTCTATATCCCGAAGGCCATTAACGAACGGTTAGAACGAGCGGTCGAATACTATCAGCAAAACTATCATCCTAAAATCGACCGATCCGCTGTTGTTTCAGCAATTTTGGGTGATCCCAATTTATGGGAGGAGGATGCGTTGGAAGAGAATGCCAAGCAAGTGATGTGTCAACTCAAAAATCGAATGAATGACCGAGTGAGAAGTCGATTGAACCAGTCGACCAATCTGCTTGACTAATCAACCCGACCAGTCGACTGGACTAATCAACTCGATCAATCTAGTCAATCAATCGAAGCAATTGATCGACTAAAAAATATTGATGTTGGAGTCTATTCTTATGATTTGGCTCTTGTTAGGGCTGGAAAGTTTATGTTAATCTCTGAATAAACAAACGCACCTTGATAAAAAAATACCCCAGTTTGGATAAAACTGAGGTATTGATAAAGGGTAAGATGGGCCTCTTACCAGAATGTATTCTACTTGCTATTGTAGCAAAATCAAATTGGATTGCAACCGATCTTTTGAGAGACCCGCTGACCCAGCGGGTTTTTTGCTGCTTAGATGATCGAAGTGGATCAAAAGTGGTCGGTTTCGCTACACAGTTCTCATTTTGTTCGCGGCAAATGATGCCCAAACCATAACAAAGATTTGCCGAAAAGATTGACCTTTCGAGAAGATCGAGATAATTCTTACCTTCTTGAGCGGCCAATCTCAAAAAACATTGGCAGGATAGGGGGGCGGTCAGGCAGCCTGAGCTTTTCCTCAATAATGAGGTTTCCGCGTAAAAAGTTACTTACCTGATCCTTAAGACGTTGAGCCAGCCAAATGACAGGGGATGACCAACTGTGTTCTCCAGCGTGGAGATTAACCTCGGTATGACAAACCGAGGCGAAGACACCTCGACCGTGTCAGGAAGAAACCATTTTCTTACTGATTTATATCATCCGCACCCCGAAAATTTTTTTTCGAGGTGCCGGTCAGGAAAGAAAGGGGAGACATTAGAGAAAGGGAAGCAATAGGGAGAACACCCAACCCGCCGAAGGCGCAAAAAAGCGTTAGGCTTCGGCGTGCGAAAAAATCGGAACCCACTATGCGAGTTTAATTTCAAGAGATATAAATAATCAATTCGTTAGTTTCGGAAGTGAGCCATTCCTAATAAAAAGGGGCGTGTAACACCCTGAGACCGTTGCACAACGACACTTGGTATGACTAAAGGAGGAAATATCATTTGTCAAAATGGCGTAGGTAAACTTAGTGTTGGTTGGATGGACCTCAAGTCACGTTATTCTCAAATTTCTACTTATCTGTAAAAGTAGTGCAATCTTATGGAAAATCTTATCTTTATATTTGGCAAAATCGTCAATTTGGGTAGAGTTTCTTTCTAGGTAGACATTACCTCACTCGCTCGTTGTGGGGAAAGGAGGTGATGTTACATGTTTTTCCAATCCCCAGAATATGGTGTTATTTTCTTGCTCGGTCTGGCAATTTTGATAAATGTCTTACCCCTTAGGCGAAAGCGGAAGACGTATCATAAGCGTCAATTCCGAAACAAGGAAAAGGTCATCATAGTCTATCGAGGTGGCAGACCAAGGTAGTTGCCTACTCCCGTTCAGCGAGTGAGGAGGTTTATGTCTACTGTAACTTCCTTGTAGGACATTATATCCTATCTCCACAAGGAGGGCACGCTTTAAAGATGCCTACCTCTTATGAATCCCCTGCTTTTACCCCTGCATTGTATACCCCAAACCCCTGCTTCTTACTTGCAATACGCTTTTATGGATAAATCAGATAAAAGGCAAAATTTTTCAGATAGACACCTGAAAACAGGGTGAAAATAAAAATATTTCATCGAAATCTGAAAAATATGACAATTTTTAAAACATCAACTTTCCACCTGGAAAATAATTCTTCCAGACTATATAGATATTGGCGGGGATCCAAATTAAATTAATACCTGTAGTGGACCACGGCTCATAAAAGATGGAGTAGGGGGAGGTTATTGATTTAAGGTTTTTGGTCCATTAGGTTGAGTAGATCTTGATATTCGGGCCAGTCTGATTGGGCTTGATCGAACGCCTCTTGCAAGATGGTTTGAGCTTGTTCTTCTTGGCCTTGAGCACGATGTACTAAGGCTAATCCACGCAGGGCGTATAGTTTATATCGTAGGTTCCCACAGGCTTCAAACAAATCGGCAGATTGCTGGAAATATTCGAATGCTTTGGTGTAATCTTGTGACTCGGTATGCATATCGCCCAAACCCGCTAGGGTAATTGCTTCGTTTTCAAGAGAGTTGGTCTTACGAAACAAGGTTAGAGCAGATTGATAGTAGGAAAGGGCTTTTTCAAATTGAGCTTGCTCTTGATAAATTCTTGCAAAAGAATTGAATACACTACCTAGACCACGCTCATCTCCAAAAGATTCCTCAATTTCTTGGCTCTTCAGTAACATTTCGAGTGCCTTATCATAGTGTTTTTGTCGGCGATAGAGTATGCCCAGGTTAGCTAGAAGCATTTTGAGCGAATACAGATGGTTTACAGTTTGACTCAATTTACGGCTGTGTTCATATAAGCTAATCGCTTTATCCAGTTGTTTTTGTTCAAGATAAATACTGCCAATCCGCATTGTTATCAAAATTTCGGAATGAATCTCACCTGCTGTTTGAAAAATCTTCAAGGTCTGGTGATGATACTGAATGGCTTTATCAAAATCGCCCAATTTGCGATAACAGACTGCTAAATTATCTAAAGCTTTTGCCATTTCTCGGTCAGGTTCATGACGATTCTCGATTCGAAACATAACTAGACTTTCCTCAAATATGTCCCGTGCTGCCTGAATTTTACCTTGATTCAGACGTATATTCCCAAGACCGTTCAAAGCCATTGCTTGGCGTAAGACATCATCATTCTGTTTCGCCATTTGGTGACAACGTTTATACCAATGTTCGGCTTGATCGAATTGGTTCCCTCGTAAAAATATATGCCCCAATATCAACGCACACCAAATTTGTAACTGCGGTATTCCGAGCTGATCAGCTAGCTCCAAGCCACCATGAATCTGCGTCTCAGCTAGATCTAATTGGTTTAATTGGTACTGAGCAATACCGGCCCTGATCAAACTTTGGGCTATCTCTGCCTGATCTGACAAGGATTGGGCTGCCCTTTGTCGTATCTGATTTACCTCAACCCTGGCTTCCCATTGACATTGTAAGTCCAAATATTCATCTATATCAGCCGATAACTTAAGTAGTGAACTCCAAGCCTGAGATTCTTGACCCACCTTTAAGACAGACAAAATATGGGATTGTTCAGCGGCAAGTTGCCTCAATCCTTGAGCCTGCTGTTGGGTAAGGGCTTGGGCCAGGTTGGAGAAATACATTATCAAGCGTACCACTTGCTGAGATTGAACCAGATCTTGAAGATGGGTTTGGACATATTGATGGACCAGAATATGAGTGGGGCGGTACCGATCTTGAGGGCGTTCTAACAAAGAGAAGCGGACCAACTCATCTAAGGGGGTAAAAATCTCCGTAATCGGTACATCCTGACTAGCGGCAATAGCCTTATCGGTAAACGGGGCAAACCGAGGATTCCAGTGATGGCTAAGCTAAGACGAGCCGACTCGCTTAATACCTCAACGCTTTTTTTTAACACCACAAAAACACTTTCCCGTTGTCGATCACTCATATTCAAGGCGTCTAGTCGGGCTTTCCGCAGGTGCAACAGAAATTCAGTAGCTTTACGCTCGTGAGTTGCTAAATAGCTCCCAATTAACTGAATAGCTAAAGGAAGATAACCAACCAAGTCACAAATTTCTTGAACTGCTTCGGTTGTATCAGCCCGATCTTCGGCCCAGGCGACCAAGAGTTTTTCTGCCATCGTAGGCGGTAATACACTCAAATTGTTGTGATAATCAGCTTCGACCCGTTCTCGGCTCGTAATCAACACACCACAATTATTTTGAACGGTGAGAATCGCTGCTAAATCTGTAGCGTTTTCTGCGCCATCCAACACTAGAAGGGCTTTTTTACCTTCCAAAGCACGTTGGGCCGCCTCTTTTGAGACGGTTGTCGTATGTGATCGATCAAAGGAAAAACGTTCGATAATGTGTTGATATATTTGAGAGGAATTGGGTTGCTCATAAAAATTGTGAAATAAAATACCGTCTGGAAATAAATCAGGTAGGGTGTTATTGGGGGTGAGGCGATGCAAGACCTGGGTCGCAATGGCTGTTTTGCCCACGCCACCGGCTCCACTCAACGCGACCACCTTGCCCGGCTTTAGATTGGCAATAAGCTTATCAATCTCATCCTCACGTCCCAAGAAATGTCTAATCGAAGATGGCTTTTCTTGAACAACGCTATCTTGAGCAATTTCTTGCAGAACCTCTTGTTGTCGCTCTTGCTCAACCGCTTCCCAAATCTGTAATAACTCTTGATCTACTTCCTGAGCTATTGGGAATAGCTCTGTTAACGAGGGTTGGCTAGCCGCCTGCAAGAGTTGGTTTGCCTCTTTTCTTAACAGCCGTAATCCAATGGCTAGTCCCACAAAGGGCTGCCAAGTGCGAGGTTTTTTGCTAAGGCCCGTTTTCCAATTTTGAAGGTTTCTCCGTGTTAATAGAGGTCGCCCCACACGCTCATTAACGATGTTGACAAGCGTAGCATCTGGTATTCCAGATTCTTCGATTAAATGAGATAAGACATTTTCCAGTGTAACTGGGTCTGGCATTGTTCATCCCCTCATAAAATTGGTGCAGATGTGGCCTATATTATTCAGTCATCCTGTGCTAAATATGTAAGCGTAACCTTCACAACGGTAAGCTGCATGTACTTCTGCATGACCTATATTAAGTTAATTATAGGGGGTTGGAGAGGTTAACCAAATTTCACTTTCGATCTGCTAGAACAGGTTGAGTCGATATTACATTCTCAAGAAAAGGATGGTTTCAAATGGGTAGAAATCAAGCTGATAAAGTGATCATCATGCCAGACGATAAACTGGACAGGGAACTCGCACCCACACCACTAACAGTTGTCCCTTGGCAAGGCATGGCACAACGAACCCACTTTGCAATCGAAACCATAGGTGATATCGAGCGATATGGACTAGAGAGATTGATTGTGGAGATTGAACGTCAGGCACAACTAATCGCGGAGAAAGGGGGTGTTTCCGATGCAAAAAAGCTTCACATGGCTCTGCTGATGGCAGAATGCGTAACTCAATTACGAGCCATTAGTGTTCAGGCCAATGAGCAACTATCAGAGATATTGAAGCAATAGGTTTGGAAAGGAAAGGATATATGGAAGTCATTATTGGGACGATTTTTGTTGGCTTGTTGTTGCTACTTGTAGTTTTGGCCTTGCAGCCTGGATTTAAAAACCTGGCGTTGGCCCAACAGAGCCAGCAACTTGAAGCTGAAAAGAGAAAAGCGATTGGAGAGGTTGGGGTAGTGGCTCGTCAGCAAATCGATGATGTGATTGCCCAGTATGGGCAACTGGTAAATCAAACGTTGGCAGACATTGAGACCACCCCTTCTAATCAGCTAGATATAGTTCAATTTTTAGACAATGAATTTCAGTAGATCACGAAAGTTGACAGAAAGGGCAACTTCGGTAAAAAGGTAGTTGCGAAACAAACCCAAAACCGAAGGAGCCCAAGCGAATGATACAACA
>JANQQF010000019.1 GCA_028285035.1 Phycisphaerae bacterium | reverse complement strand
GATCTATTGATGCTTTATTTGTTAAGGTTCAACACAATCTATTGATGCTTTTGTTACTAACTCGCACACGTTCTATTGACGTGTGACAACTAACCACTACACCACTAATACCCAGTATTAGACCTAATCACTGTTATCAAAGGAGCCTCCATTGTCTCAATACAACTTCCTATTTCTCTGTTCTGATCAACACAGCCCCCACGTCCTGGGTGCCCACGGCAATCGAATTTGGGACAACGCCGTGGCTTATAATGGACGCACGACGGATAGCTGGGGACATCGTCTCACTGAGCAGGGACGCACGGCCATCACCTTTGGCAAATTGCATTATGAAGCCGACAGTCCGACTGGCTTTGACGAGCGTAATCCGATGTACAAAGTCCCTGGCTCAACAATGGCTGAAGCCTACAGTTTATATCGAGAAACCTATCCCGATTTCCCAAAATTTCGCCAGAATGTCTTAGATGCAGGCCCAGGGGAATTTTCCTACACCCCGTTTGATCGCAAAACTACGGAATTGACAGTAGACTGGCTTAAAAACGACTCAACCAAGCTCGATAAACCGTGGGCGGCCTTTGTCTCCTGGGCCTATCCGCATTATCCATTTATTGCCCCACAAGAGTTCGTCGATCTCTATCCCCTCGATAAAGCCCCGCTACCGAGCACAAATGCCCCCGCCCAATGGTCTCAACATCCACGTTTAGCCAACGCCGATAATGATACCTCACGCCTTGCTTTCAGCGAATATCATGCGATCTACTCAACCGCTGTGGTCTTTATGTTGCGTTCCGGCCCTTGGAAATACTGTCCGCCAACCTCCCTCCACAACTTTTCAACCTTGACGATGATCCAAATGAAATCAGCAATTTGGCAGATGATCCAAAGTATGCCAATGTATTGCAAAAATGTCAGGCCCAGCTTGAAACGATTTGTGATCCCGCCGCAGTTGAAGCCCAAGCCAAAGCCGATCAAGCCGCTGAGCTTGAACCCCGTGGTGGTCTTGAGCAAGTTTTGGCCGCGTCGGGGTCTGGTATCTTCACTCCGGCACCGGGAACATAAATAATAATTTATTAAATCAAAAAATTCCTTTGTACGCGGAATTCGCGGAAACTACGAAAAAAATAAAAAATCCGTGTCTTCTGTATTTTCCGCGTCCTACAATTCTTCTCAACCAGAATCAACGGAGGAGCACCATGACACATTCTTTAGGCCACGCTACCCTTAGCCCCCAAACACCTGTAGTCGCTGGAACGTACGGCACCTGGACATTAACTTACACGGTCGGGAGCCTAGGCATCGACTCAGGCGGCCAGATTAAGATTGCCCAACGCCTTGTGTCTGATTGGGGCTCACCTCAGTTCGATGATCCACAGGCCGAGGGATACACTACCGCTGTTACGAATGGCCCAGCTAAACTACGAGCCAGTTGGCAACCGCGTGGCTACATTCGGCCAAAAAGCAAAGCCGTTGTAATTGATGTCTATGACGGCTCACTCTACTCTGGCGACACCGTCACTGTTATTTTTGGCGATACCAGCCACGGTTCACCCGGCCTTCGTGCCCAAACTTATGTCGAATCCGAATTTGGTTTCTTTGTTATGGTTGATCCCACTAACTCGACTGATCCTCGTCCTTTACCACAGTCACCGTCTGTCAAAGTCGTCGCCGCTGAAATGGTTAATCTAATCTGCCTGCTCCCCTCACAAGCAACGGTCAACACCCCCATCGAAATTTTTGTCAAGGGCGAAGATCAATGGCGCAACCCAATGCCAGCCCCCATCGAGATGAATTTTGAGTGGGTTGGTACAGGTGAGGTTGAGATCGAAAATCGCACGCTGATCGCTCGGCAACCGGGCGAAGGCTACCTCGTCGCCACCTCAAACAATGGTTCATTCACCTGCCGCAGTAATCCGATCACCATTCATCAAATCCAGCCTGCCCAACAACGCTTCTGGGGCGACCTTCACGCCCAGACGGCGGAAACGGTCGGGGTGGGGTCCGAGGATGAATACTTCACCTTTGGGCGCGACTGGGCCAGGCTCGATTTCACCAGCCATCAGGGCAACGACTTCCAAATCAGCGACGAATATTGGCAACATCTCAATGCCACCACCCAAAAGTATCATGAAGACCACAAATTTGTCGTTTTCCCCGGCTACGAGTGGTCAGGCAGTTCCCCCACTGGTGGCGACCACAACATCTTCTATCGTCGCGAAGGGCATCCTATCTTACGCTCATCTCACTGGCTCGTCCCCCACATCTCCGCCAATGACCTCAGCCCCGCCCACCCGGCCAGCACCTTCTATGAAAAAATGAAACAAGCGGTTCCTTCTGATGAGGTGATCGTCTGTATGCACGTTGGTGGTCGCTACGCGAATATGTTGAATTTTTTCGATCAAGACCTGATCAGTTTGGTCGAGGTGGTCTCCTGCTGGGGTGTTTTTGAGTGGATGTTGTGGGATGCCTTTGACAAAGACTACATCGTTGGGGTGATGTGTAACTCGGATGGGCACCACGGCCGACCTGGTGCCGAAGGCTCAGGGATGACCGAATTTGGCATCGTCAACGGCCTCACCTGCGTCTTGAGTAACGATCTCACCCGCGATAGCATCTTCAATGCTCTAAAAGCCCGCACCTGCTACGGCACCACGGGTGCCCGAATCTTGCTCGATTTTGCTGCTGGATCGCATCCGATGGGCAATGTCATCACCGAGGCAGGGTCAGTCGAACTAAAGGCTAGTGTTACGGGAACCGCCCCACTGGAGTCCCTCCAGCTTTTCTGCGGTAAAGAAATCATCCAAGAAGTCCACCCCACAGCCTTCGAGCAGCTCACCCAATCCAACCACATTCGCATCAGCTGGCAAGGCAGTCGCGAACGAGGCCGCCAGCGGCGCGTGACTTGGGATGGTGAAGTACGTGTTGAAGGTTGTGTCATTCAGGCGGCTGATCTCTTCTCCTTCGATGTTATCGCCGACGGCATTATCGAGCAATCGGACACATACATCAGTTTCGGCAGCAAAACCACCGGGGATCGGGATGGATTCGACATCATCCTTGATGACGCCAGCAGCGGCACCCTGATCTTTGCCTCCGCTGCGGGTCAAGCGACAGTCAATCTGGCCGAGTTAACCGACGCTCAACCCCGCCAAACCTTCGATTTTGGTGGCGTTGATATGCAGGTGATCGTCGAACGCTATCCCACCGAGATCTCAACCTTGAACCTCAGCCTAACCGAAACAATCACCCCTCCCAAAGGCAAGCTCACTCCCTATTTTGTCAAAGCGACCCAGGTCGATGGGGAAATGGCTTGGGTTAGCCCGATTTATTTTGATTTACGTGCCTAAAGTTTAGGCCTAAAGTTTAGGAGCCAACCTTGCCAACCAACCAAAATTACTACGGTCACTGGATTGTGGTAGGGGCCATCATCTGCCAATTTACGGCAGTCAGTCTCGGGCAGACCATTGTTAGCATCTTCTTAAATCCAATGGTTGAGGAATTGGGTTGGCAGGTGTGGCAATACACCTTAGGCCCTTCGTTAGCTCTTGGTGTAAGTGCTTTATCGGGCATCGTCGCCGGTCGGCTGGTTGATCAACGAGGACCGCGTCTTCTCATCATTGTTGGCACGTTGGTCACGACCATCACCTTTTACAGCCTTGGTCGCCAATCAAATTTCGCCTTATATCTAACCCTACACCTCATGGCAGGGTTAGTCGGCTGGAGCCTTTTCGGCCCCTTAATTATCAACGCGACCTTAACCAAATGGTTTATTCGCCAACGGGGCTGGGCTTTGGCGATTGGGTCAATCGGAATTTCGCTCACCGGACTCATCACCCCAATTGTGATGACTACAGTGGTCGACTCGTTGGGCTGGCGGAATGGCTACACTATCTTAGCAATTTTCGCTCTGGTCGTGATTACCCCGATTGCCTTTGTGATGCGGCGCAGGCCTGAAGATTATGGATTGTTTCCTGATGGAGACACGGCACCACCGCAACAAGAAACGCAACAATCGGATCTCGCCGAGTCCCACTCACTCACCACACGCGAGGCCGTTCGTACCAGCGCATTTTGGTTGTTACTGATCGGCTACGGTTTGAATCTGGCCGCCTTATCCTCTGTCTTGGTCCATGCAATTCCCTTTGCCACCGATGGTGGGTTCAGCCGCAGCATCGCCGCCATCGCTCTCACCGTCAATGGGCTGGGCAATCTCACTTCCAAGGGGGTGTGGGGCTACACCTTACAACGGTTCAATGCTAAATTTCTGGTTGTTGTCGCCTTCTCGACATCAGCGCTAGGGGTTGGTTTGATGCTGCTGGCCACGGGTCTCAATCTACAAACAATTTTGTTTATCGGTTTCTTTTTGTATGGCTTTGGCTTTGGCGGCACAATACCGCTAGGTGAGTTTATCTGGGTCAACTACTTTGGCCGAGCAAATATCGGGGCCATTCGCGGTATCAGCCAGCCCCTCACTTTTCTCGGGCCTACCTTTGGCCCGGTATTGGTCGGCTACTGGTATGATATCGCCAATAGTTATCAATTTGCCTTTCTGACCCTGATCGGGGTCTACTTGCTTGGGGCTCTGATTGTGTGGCTGTCGCGGAAACCGGTTATTAATTCGGAAGCTTATCAAGCTTGATTGCAGGTTAAAATTTTCAGGAATCCAAAAGTGCACTTTCGGATTCCTTATTGAAAACCATCTTCCAAGGAGCATCATCATGCGAATAATTATGCTAGGCACGGGCGCAGCCTTACCGGACCCAGACCGCAACCATTCTTCAATCTTAGTGACCATCAGAGATCGCCACTATCTCCTCGATTGTGGCCATGGGGCCACCCATCAAATGATGCGAGCGGGCGTCGACCCAACGCAGGTTAATCACGTCTTCCTCTCCCACCTCCACTTCGATCACATCTGCGAATTTCCCTTCTTTATGATTTCAACCTGGATTTGCAATCGCGAAAAAGCCCCGATTGTGGTTGGGCCACCAGGAACACAGCGGTTTGTTGATCAGCTTTTAGCAAACGGGGCCTTCAGCAAAGATATTGAGGCCCGCTCACAATACAAAAATCGGCAAAATCTGGGGATTCTGCAACCGGATGTCCGCGAATGTGAGCCAGGTTTGATCTTTGAGGATGACCTCGTCCAGGTTCGGGCTTGTCTAGTCGATCATATTCCTGATGATATTACCCAATGTTTTGGCCTTCGCCTAGACAGCGTGGATGGTAAATCTGTCGTCTTTAGTGGTGACACCGCGCCGTGTGAGCGATTGGTCGAGCTAGCCAAAGGGGCTGATCTGCTAGTTCACGAATGTACTTTCCCCGAAAAAGCCATTGAGTTTCGCAAAAAGATTCAGATTGGGACCTATGCGCATACCAGTCCGACTGAACTGGGGAAGCTCGCCACACGAGCCAACGTAAAAAGCCTTGTCGCCACCCATTTTGGCCATTTCGACACAACCAATCCAATCCTGAAGCAATTCCTGTCGCTACATATGCCTGCCGAGTTAATCGGTCCGGCTTTTATGGAGGATGTTGTCCGCGATATTCGTCAGCATTGGTCTGGTGAGTTACGTATTGCTCGCGATTTGATGCGAATTGATTTGTAAACGAAAACAATTCGGACAGGATTTACAAGATTTACAGAATAAATTAATAAAATCTTAATAATCTTGTAGATCCTGTCCAAAATGACAGATGAGGTTGACGATGCCTTCCCCAAAACCCCAATCGGCTACGGTACAAATTTTTGATACTCTCAACCAGCCGTTTCGTCTGGAAAGCTGGCCTATGCCTGAACAGTTGGCGGCGGGCGAAGTTCTCGTGGAAATCAGTCTGGCTACGATTTGTGGCTCAGACTTACATACCATCAGCGGCCAACGACAGGAACCGACGCCCTGTATTCTGGGACACGAGGCCGTCGGTCGAGTCGTACACATCGGGCAAGATCGACCAAACCTAAACATTGGAGATCGTGTCACCTGGAGCATGGCCGATAGCTGCGGTCAATGTGTAATGTGCACCGAATATCAACTTCCCCAAAAATGTCAACATCTCTTTAAGTATGGTCACGCAGCGATGGACAATGGCACGGGACTCAACGGCTGTTACGCCTCACACATCCTTCTGAGAGCGGGCACGCACATCGTAAAAGTGCCCGACTCGCTGCCAGATAACGTCATTGTCCCCGCCAATTGCGCCCTCGCCACGGTGGTCAATATGGTCTCCCAACTACCTGATGAGTGCAACAGTGTGGTCATCCAAGGAGTTGGGCTTCTTGGTCTATACGCCTGTGCTTTGTTGCACCAGCAAGGCGTAAAGCACATATTTTGCGTCGATATCAACCAGAACCGCTTGGCTCAGGTCCCAAACTTTGGGGGTATTCCTATCAATGGGCAACCTGACCAATATGGAGAAGAGCGAAAAAAAATTTTAGCTGTGGCAGAACCGGGAGTTGATGCGGTGCTTGAAATCGCTGGTGTGGCCGCACTGGTGCCTGAGGGACTGCGCTTGCTACGCATTGGCGGCACGTACGGTTTTGTGGGAATGGTTCACCCCAACAGCCAGCTTGAAATTACTGGTGAGCAAATCATTCGTAAGAATCTGACGGTTTACGGCATCCATAATTATGCCCCATGGCATCTTGATGAAGCTGTCCAATTTCTCGCCAATACAGTAGAGAAGTATCCTTTTGATCAGTTAGTCAGCCCACCGTATACCTTGGAAGACTTACCAACTGCAATCGAGATAGCCCGCTCACAGGATTGGCTACGGGTATCGGTACACCCTGAATAACTATTTGTAATATATTTAAGCTAAGTTTAATGAGAGGCGTGTAGTTTGTTATAAATTGCACAAAACAATTATTACTCATCTGGCTAACGGGTTGTTGAGACTTTGAGCGAAATGTTTAAGTGACCACCCGTGACAATGACGCCACAGAATTAACAACGAAGATTAATGGTTTAATATTTTGTTCATCTACTCCTAAATTTCTGAAAAATTTAAGGGTACTCTCAACATCTGCGACTAAGGATGAAAGGAGCAATCAGATGGATATGTTGGTTTTACCAAAAGTTGAAGAGATCATTCGCGTTCGACAGGTTCAAGAGCCAATGCAGGCCGTCTCGCCCAAAAAACAGGGCGTGATTGGACGCTTGCTCAGCTTGTTTGGTTTGTTCTAGAGTGATCACTCACCAATTAAATAAAAACTGGCCATGTCTTGCTAGTTTTGAACAATCCTGGACTATGTTGCCCGGGATTTTTTTATTTGATTTGACAGACGTCTAAAATCGAACTATACTCCGCGAAATTTTTGAGATATATCACACCCATGATAAACGCCTGGCAAATTATAAACAACTGCATCTGTTGTTGTTCCTGTTGCTCACGAGGGCAGTGCAAACTGTCTGAAGCGCAGGATTTTAAGCTTGCCTAACGTCATCAGACGCATCACTGTCCTCGCCACAACGGCCTAGCGGTCGGGCGGGGAAATCAATGGTTGCTCAAGCGCCTGGAATTCTCCAGGCGCTTTTTTATTACACCACCGCCCCCGATTTTATTAGGAGGCGGTGTTTTTGGTATGCGGATACGTTCGTGTGGAGCAATACGCCAACGTGGGTCTATTTACTACAAATTCATTACTATTCATACCTTGGAGGTAACTATGTCTGAACAATTACTCGTAAAAGATGAAAGTATCAATGGGGTTCCAGTACAGGCCGTTGAAGGACTGATCGGGGCGATTCGTGATGACGCTGATAAAGGCCAAACCAAATGGCAAGCGTCCACTACCTGGAAGGGGGGCTTTCAGTGCGAGTCGACCATCCGAGACCACGTCGTTCATATGGATGAGCCGGAAGGCTTGGGTGGCAGTAACACCGCCCCGAATATGGTGGAAATGGTCTTGGCTGCCTATAGTTCTTGCTTGACCGTTGGCTACACGATGAATGCAGCCCTACGTGGGATTGAGATCAAAGATTTGAAGATTGAGGTAGAAGGTGACATTGATTTAGCCGGTTTCCTGGGCATCGATGACAATGTACCGGCTGGCTTCTCAGATATCAAAACGACCGTTCATCTGGATAGCGATGCCAGCCCAGAACAGTTACAAGCCTTACACGATCAAGTCCTCAGAACCTCTCCCGTCGGCAGTATCTTGACACGCGCTCTCAACGTAAGCACAGATCTGGCTTAAGATTTCGAAGGGGTAATTCGCTTGAATTGCCCCTTATTTCTTCCTCGAAAATAGCATATGGCAGGATGGTTTCCTGCCATTTGAAACAGCCGGACAGCCTGTAGGTAAACAACCCGCGTTACATTTTCACTCTTCGGCATCGTGCCACAGGCTCAGGCATATTCCTCAAAACCGCTTCTGCTTTAATCAAGCAACCTCGTCATTAAATTTAGACATCTTTGCTTAAATTTTTTATCTGTTTTATCTTGTAACTATAAGCATCATTTTCCACACGTAATCTCCAAAATAAACTTACGAGAACAGTTCAATGACGAATCATATTTTAACTCAGACTAAAGATCGTATCGCAATCGTTACCCTCAATCGGCCAGAGCAAAAAAATTGCGTTACACTGGCGATGTGGCAGGGGTTGGCCGACCTATTTGGCCAATTGAGTGAAGATTCTGACATACGTGGCGTCATTCTGACGGGCAGTGGTGGCAATTTCTGCACTGGGGCCGACATCTCCGAATTTGGGGAGGTGCGCTCAACCGCCGAGCAAATCACTGCTTACAGCCAAGCCGTGGACGGGGCCTCAAATGCCATCATGAAAACGCAAAAGCCAGTAATCGCCGCCATTCAGGGCTATTGTGTTGGCGGAGGCTGCGGCCTCGCCCTGGCCTGTGATTTTCGTATCGTCTCCCCCAACGCCACCTTTTTTATCCCCGCCGCCAAAATGTCGATCGTCTATGATCTCCGTAGCACCCAAAATTTGTTGGCGCTTGTGGGGCTATCAAACGCCAAACGCATCCTGTACGCTGCCGAACGCCTGAATGCCGAAAAAGCCCAACAAATGGGTCTTATCAACCGGATTGAAGCCCATCCGCTGAAACAGTCGATTGAATTTGCCAAAGAGATGGCCAAAAATGCCCCCCTTTCTATTGCCGGTACAAAGTTCATACTCAATCAACTCGCCCTCGGTACAGGTACCCTAGATCTCGCTCAAGCTAAAGCGTTGATGCTCAAGGCCAGTGAGAGTGATGATTATCAAGAAGGACAGCAGGCCTTCAAAGCAAGACGTGATCCTCAATTCAAAGGATGGTGATTGATGAAACCTCCGGTATTTGATTATATGGCTCCAGCCAGCCTGGATGAAGCACTCACGATGCTGGCCAATCACGCTGGGGAGGCGAAGGTTATTGCGGGTGGACAGAGTTTGATGCCGATGCTCAACTTCCGGCTAACCGAGCCAGATCTCCTCGTCGACATTTCCCGCCTGCCTGATTTAGCCTACATTCGAGAACATCAGGATGGGTTGCGAATCGGGGCCTTGACCACCCAGCATACTTTGGAAATGTCATCGGTAATTGAAATCCACTTCCCAATCATCACCGCAGCGATGAAACACGTGGCCCATTTGGCAATTCGTAATCGTGGCACGATTGGTGGTAGTCTGGCCCATGCTGATCCGGCGGCGGAATTACCGATGCTCACCTTACTCCTCGACGCAAAATTCAAGATCGCTGGTCCGACAAAAACCAAATGGATCGATGCTCAAAATTTTTTCCAGGGGTTACTGACAACCGCTCTGGCTGAAGATGAGTTGCTGATCGAAATTGAGCTACCGGCCTTGCCTGCTAACACAGGCTGGGGATTTGACGAGTATGCACCACGAGCCGGAGATTATGCATTGGCTGCAGTCGCCACAACCTTGACATTGGCTGATGATCAAACAATTGCGGAAGCACGTCTTACCTTGATGGGCGTGGCGGATACGCCCATTCGAGCTGAAGCTACCGAGCAGACTCTCAAAGGCCAGCGCCTTGATGAGAGTTTGCTAGAGCAAGTGTCACAGATTGTCCAAAATAGCATCACCCCAACCAATGACATTCACGCGTCTGCTGACTATCGAACACATTTAGCTGGGGTTTTAACCAAACGGACGCTTGAGGCGGCGTGGGACCGAGCCATAGGAGAGAACCCGTGGGCTTAAAAAAGTCGATCCAACTCACTGTCAATGGTATTTCCTATCAACGAGACGTCGAACCACGCCTTTTATTAACCGATTTTTTGCGCCACACCCTAGGCTTAACCGGCACGCACGTCGGGTGCGAGCATGGCGTGTGTGGGGCCTGCACCGTTCTACTCAATGGGAACAGCATTCGGGCCTGTCTGACTTTAGCCATTCAGGCTGATGGGGCTGAGATTACAACCGTTGAGGGCTTGGGCTCGCCCGATGCGCTCAATCTGATCCAAGAAAAATTTCAGGAGCACCACGGCTTGCAATGTGGTTTCTGCACACCAGGTATGTTAATGACCTGTGTCGACTTGCTTAACAAATATGAGCTACCAACCGATGACGACATTCGCGAAGGATTGTCAGGCAATCTTTGTCGTTGTACAGGTTACGATGGCATTGTTCAGGCGGTTCGAGCGGCCATCAATGAGCAGAAGGGGGTGGCAAAATGAACCCCGAACTGAGACCAAAGCTGGTCGGATCACGGGTCAAGCGGGTCGAAGACCCCCGCCTCCTGACTGGCCACGGCAAATACGTCGATGATGTACACATCCCCAACCTTCTGCACATCGCCTACCGACGCAGCGATTATGCCCACGCCAAGATCACCGGCATAGACACGAGCGAGGCAGCGAAATTGTCTGGGGTGAGAGCAGTGATTACAGCCCAAGATCTAGTTGGTCAGGTCAATCCCCTGCACGCTAAATCACGAATGAAAAATTATCAGCCCACAACTCTGACGATTTTGGCTGATGAGAAAGTGCGATTTGTCGGAGAACCTGTGGTCGCGGTGGTGGCCGAGGATCGGTACATTGCTGAAGATGCGGCGGCCTTGGTGATGATTGATTATGAACCGTTGGTCAATTTAATCAACCCCGAAGAAGCGATCAAATCAGATGCCCCTAAATTGCATGATGATCTCTTCTCGAATGTGTTAGTCTCACGTGCCTTTGAGCGGGGCGATGTGACTGAGGCATTTGAGCAAGCTGCGGTGAAAGTTGGGGGACGCTTCCGTTTTCACCGCAAAACTCCAACGGCCTTGGAAAATCGGGCCTACTTGGCCGAGTATGACCCTGCCCGCCGCAGTTTGACCCTGCACTCTTCGACTCAGGCCCCTGGCATCATTCGCGATATTCTGGTAGAAGCCCTGGACATTCCTGGGAACCGGGTCCGGGTCATTGCCCCAGATGTGGGCGGTGGTTTTGGAGGTAAGGTAACGCTTTATCCCGAAGAGTTACTTGTATGCATTTTAGCCCGCAAGTTGGGCCAGCCCATCAAATGGACCGGGGATCGTTTGGAGGATCTTGTCTCGACCACTCAATCCTTCGACGAAATCGTTGACGCCGAATTGGCGTTTGATACTCGAGGCCAAATTGTTGGCCTCCAAGCCGATGTGATTGGGGATGTGGGGGCGTATTCGATTTATCCCTGGACCGCAGGGCTTGAGCCGGTTCAGGTCGTCAGCTTTTTACCCGGCCCCTATCGGATGCCCGCTTACAAAGCGCAAGTACGCGCCGTGGCGACCTCAAAAACACCGATGGGACCCTATCGGGGCGTGGGTCGGCCCATCTCTACTTTTGTGATGGAACGGCTGATGGATATGGCCGCAAAGAAGCTCGGATTAGATCCTCGCGAGATACGACAGCGCAATATGGTCCAGCCGGATGAATTTCCATATCGCACCGCCTCAGGCATCATCTGGGATCACTCCAGCTTCACGGAATGTCTACACGCAGCCTGTGAGAGCATCAATTATGAAACGCTACGACAAGAACAAGCCCAAGCCAAAGAAGAGGGCCGCTGGATGGGCATTGGTCTTGCCGCCTATGCCGAGCTAACGGGAATTGGCTCTCGAATTTCAGCCTCTCCTGGAATGCCCATCAATACGGGCACCGAAACCTGTACGATTTCCATCGACTCTACCGGCGGCGTGACCGCAGCCTTTGGCGTATCATCCCACGGACAGGGCCTGGAAACGACCTTGGCCCAAATTGTAGCCGATGAATTAGGCGTGCGGTTGGAGGATATTACAATCATTCATGGGGACAGCTCAGCCGTCCCTCATAGCACAGGTACGTATGCCAGCCGCAGCGGGGTGTTGGGTGCCGGGGCCGGGGCATTGTCGGCCCGGGCCGTCCGCGAGAAGTTGGTCAAGGTGGCGGCGGAGCTATTTGAGGCGGGATTGGATGATATTGAGATTGATAACAGTCGCCTCTCTGTGCGCGGCACCAGCACCTCAATGACGTTGTTAGCATTAGCCCGCGCCTTCTACTCAGAGATGGGACGTTTATCTAAAGATTTCAAGGATGAGGTTGGCAATTTAACGGCCACAAAGATGTACGATCCGCTCTTTGGCACGACATCTTCAGCCACCCACCTCGTCGTCGTAGATATCGATCCCGGCACCTATCGAGTGACCATTCGCAACTATGTTGTGGCCGAGGATTGCGGTAAGCTGATCAATCCGATGATTGTGGATGGACAGGTGTACGGAGGTGTGGCGCAGGGAGTCGGGGCGGCCCAATTTGAAGAAGTGGTTTATGATGCCCAAGGCCAAGTGCTCACCGCAAATCTGGCCGACTACGTCATCCCCTCAGCCGTCGAAACCCCGACCATCGATATCATCCATATCGAAAGTGAACTCTCGGCCACCATCGGCGGCTTCCGTGGAATGGGCGAGGGTGGAACTATCGGCGCTCCCGCCGCGATTGCCAATGCGGTGGCTGATGCGCTGGCTCCGTTGGGTATTGAGATTTTTGAGTTGCCGATCACCTCGGAGCGGTTGTTTCAGTTGGTTCGGCAGGCACAGGAATAGGAAGCCGCAAGTACACGCCCAAAGCCCCTTTGGATTGGATTCCTAGTTGAAAGCTATTTTCGAGGAGAAACAAAATGGACCTAAATCTAAACGGAAAAATTGCTCTTGTCACGGGCGGGGCACGCGATACAGGCGCGGAGATTGCCACAACGCTGGCCGCAGAAGGGGCAACCGTCGTAATCAACTATCGTAGTTCACAGGCTGAAGCAGAAGGATTGGTTGAAACGATCAAAGCCGAGGGCGGTCAAGCAATAGCGTATCAGGCCGATGTCACTGACCTTGAGGCGGTTCAAGCAATGGTCAAAGCCATTGTCGAGGAGTTTGGTCGGATCGATATTTTGGTCAACAATGCAGGCTTGGTGTTACCGAAATCCTTTCCCGAAACCACACCGGAGCAGTGGAAAACCCAGATCGACATCGGGCTTTACGCGGTGATCCACACCTGCCACGCGGTGACTCCCTATATGACCGAGCAGGGCGATGGTCGGATTGTCAATCTCACCGGCGACTCGGCCCGTGTTGGCGAAAAATACCTCTCCATCACGGCCTCCTCACGCGGTGGGGTCTTAGCCCTGACCAAATCGCTGGCCAAAGAGTTAGGCAAATCGGGCATTCGGGTCAACGCCGTGTCGTTGGGCCTGCTTGAAACCTCGCACAGTGACAAAGCGTGGCTCGAAGCCAATCGCAGCAAAATCGAGCGACAATATGCCCTCCGCCGCATCGGCCTCCCTCAAGATGTCGCCCCAATGGTCGTTTTCCTTGCCTCCGACGCAACTAGTTGGGTGACTGGGCAGATTATCAGTGTGAATGGTGGGTATCGAATGGTTGGGTAATGAAAATCTCCATTGCAAAATTCACTAATTGATGGTAAATTTACAGTTTACGTTTTCCGTCAAAATCAGCGTTGAATGGTAGGCAATGGATAAAGGCAGCATGACCCCTAAAAAATTGATTGTTCGCGGGGCACGCGAACATAATTTGAAGAATGTTGATGTCGAGTTACCACGGGATCAACTGATCGTCATTACGGGTTTATCGGGTAGTGGGAAAAGTAGTTTGGTCTTTGATACGATTTATGCGGAAGGGCAGCGGCGCTATGTGGAAAGCTTGTCAGCCTACGCCCGTCAATTTTTAGGGCAGATGGATAAACCGGATGTCGATCAGATTGAGGGCTTAAGTCCAGCCATCTCCATCGACCAAAAAGGGGCCAGCCACAATCCACGCTCTACAGTGGGCACGGTCACCGAAATTTACGATTATATGCGCCTCCTCTTTGCCCGCATCGGCACCCCCCATTGCCACATATGCGGTCGAGAAGTCAATGTCCAATCCACCGAGCAGATTGTTGATGCCATTCTGGAAAAGCCAGAAGGCAGTCGAATTATGATCCTCGCCCCCCTGATTCGCGAACGCAAGGGAGCGCACAAAGCCATTTTTGATGACATTCGCAAGATGGGCTTTGTCCGGGTGCGGGTTGACAACGAGATTTACGACCTGGATGAGTTACCGGAGCTAGAGCCATATCAGTTGCATTCCATTGAGGTGGTCGTAGATCGCTTGGTCATCCGTCACGATGGGGATCGGGATGATGATGTGGCTCGTTTAGCCGACTCAGTTGAAACGGCCCTCAAGCTCGGCGAAGGAGCCTTGATTGTTTACGATGTAACCGATCGGGACAAACCGTGGGATCGCCTCTTTAGTGAGCATTTCGCCTGTGTCCATTGTGGCATCAGTTTGCCTGAAATCGAGCCTCGCACCTTCAGTTTCAATAGCCCACACGGGGCTTGCCCCACCTGCGATGGCTTAGGCACGAAGTTAGAGGTCGACCCCGATTTAGTCCTCAATCTCGATGACTCTCTGGCGCAAGGGGCCATTCGTCCCTGGAAAAAATATACCCGTAATCAACAAAAGGGTTACTACACCCAACTCATCGCGGCAATGGCGGCTTACTACAAACTGGATATGGAAACGCCATTGTTAGAGTTTGCGCCCAAGCAAAGGGACATCATCTTGTATGGTGGTAAGGCCACTGAGCAGATCACCTTGAGCTATCAAAATGCCGAAGGTCAACAGCGCACCTACAGCACCACTTTTGAGGGGATTATTCCTCATCTTCGTCGCCGTTATGAAGAGGCAGTTAAATCAAATAATCATCAAGTGACAACTGAAATTGGGCGGTTTATGTCAACGCGTACTTGTCCAGCGTGTCAGGGTCATCGCCTGCGTCCAGAGGCCCTGGCCGTCAAAATTACATGGCTGGGTATCCACGAGGTGAATATGATGCCCGTGGGCGAGGCCTTAGCTTGGTTTGATGGACTAAGCCAACCTGAGACACCGGGCAGCAATGGGCAGACGGAGCAAAAACAAAGTCTTACAAAACGCCAACGGATCATCGCCGATCAAATTCTGAAAGAGATCCTGAGCCGCTTGAAATTTATGCAGGACGTGGGACTGAATTATCTGACAATGGGACGAGCGGCCACAACCTTATCAGGGGGAGAATCACAACGCATTCGCTTAGCGACCCAAATCGGCTCACAGCTTATGGGCTGTCTCTACATTTTGGATGAACCTAGCATTGGTCTGCATCAGCGGGACAATGAGCGCTTGATTGCAACCCTAAAAGGCATTCGCGACATCGGTAATACCGTGTTAGTGGTGGAGCACGATGAGGACATGATGCGCGAGGCCGACTGGCTGGTTGAGATGGGGCCGGGGGCGGGCAAGCACGGTGGTGAAGTCGTTTGGTCGGCGGAACGAAATGAATTTCTGGCTGATAGCCCTTCCTTAACCGCTCAATTCCTACGGGGTGATAAAGTCATCCCCATTCCGCTCGCTCGCCGAGCGGGAAATGGCAAAGCATTGGTCGTTCGTGGTGCGAAAGAGAACAATCTCAAAAACATCGATGTTGAGTTTCCGTTAGGCAAACTTGTTTGTGTCACCGGTGTTAGTGGGAGTGGCAAGAGCAGTTTGGTCATCGAAATCTTATACAAAAAGTTGGCCCAACTGATGTACAACGCGGTGGCAAAGCCTGGCCAGCACGACAAAATAGAGGGCATTGAGCTTATCGACAAAGTCATTGACATCGACCAAACCCCGATTGGTCGCACCCCACGCAGCAATCCGGCGACCTATACTGGCCTCTTTGGCCCCTTACGCGAACTCTACGCCAGCTTGCCAGAGAGCAAGTTACGAGGCTACAAGGCTGGCCGCTTCAGCTTCAACGTCAAAGGGGGGCGATGCGAGTCGTGTGAGGGAGATGGGATTATCAAAATTGAGATGCAGTTTCTGCCCGATGTATATGTCCCCTGCGAGATTTGTAATGGCAAACGATACAATCGGGAAACGCTACAAATCAAGTACAAAGGCAAAAACATTTCCGATGCCCTCAATATGACCGTTGAGGAAGGACTAGAGTTTTTCTCCAATATTCCCGCTATTCGCAACAAACTCGCTACGTTGCAAGCCGTCGGTCTCAGCTATGTCACATTAGGGCAACCCGCCACCACCCTCTCCGGTGGGGAGGCCCAGCGCATCAAACTGGCCAAGGAACTCAGCCGGCGAGCCACTGGCAAAACGCTGTATATTCTAGACGAGCCAACAACGGGTCTACATTTCGCCGATATTGAGCGATTGTTAGCCGTTTTGAGCCGCTTGGTTGATACGGGGAATACAGTTTTAGTGATTGAGCACAATCTCGATGTGATCAAATATGCTGATTGGGTGATCGACGTTGGTCCTGAAGGGGGATACAAAGGGGGCGATATTGTTGCCGCAGGTACGCCTGAGCAAGTGGCTGCTCACGACGGGAGTCATACTGGAGCGTGGCTGAAGGGTGTACTTGATCGGAAGGCAAGTCCATCTGAGGTGGCTTAGGGTTGCGTTCAGGTCATTACAAACGCAATCGAAATTTTCTCTCTATAATTTCTGAAATGTAGTACAGACTCTAAACTTCAGAATCGGCTATTCAAAATTCACAATTATCTAAGGCCACAGAACCGTATGATAGTCACTGGGCGAGATGATATTTTCGCTCACCCGGCCTGTTGAACCGTTATTTTCGACTTCACGCATAATCCCCACCCGCCATTCAATCAAGCCAGCGGCTGGGCGGTCACGTCTCAATATCCGCCAGCTACTTTGTTTAAGCCACTCTTCTGAAACATCACCATTGGGCCAGTTGATTTGTAGGACGTAAAACTCATCCTCTGCTAAAATACCCGGGGCCGTCCAATTAAAAAAAAGCACTCGACTATCAACCTCTACCCCATCCATTGGATTGAGCAAATCTGGGGAGGCGTAGACTGGTCCAGGCGTCCAAGTCGGTGTTGGGGTGATGGTTGGGGTCGCGCTTGGCGTTGGTGTGGGCAAGGGTATGACTAGCCCCTGCCCTGTATAAATCAAATCCAAATCAACATCAGGATTGAGTGATCTCAGAGACTCAACAGAGGTACCAAATTCTGCGGCCAAGCCTAATAATGTATCCCCAGATTGAACGGTATAAACGAAGTAAGGATTACTCTCGCTGCCCAGCGGGACTGTTTGTGTCTCACTAATTTCTTGAGGCAAATTCAGAACTTGTCCGGCCCGCAGAGCAGTAACATCCTCAATGTCATTCAAAGCCAACAATTCGTCAACCGTGATACCATAGCGTTCAGCAATAAAGGATGGGTTATCTCCATCTTGGATGGTATGCGTACGCGGCGTCGGTGTTGGAGTCACTGTGGCCGTTGGGGTGGAGGTTGATGTGCTGGTCGGAGAGACAGTGGGGGTCGGGGTAAAGGTTGGGGTGATCGTTGGGGTACGGGTGGGGGTGGCGGTTTCGACCACAGCAACCGCCTCACCACTATTAGCTAACACGCCAATATCAAAAGGGGCAACTGTCCAAGCCAACCAGCCGATTAAAATTACGCCGAGCAAGATACCCAGCCAAGAGCCACTAAAGAGTGATTGGCTCAAAGGAAGGCTATCCACGGGCTGACGACACATCATACAAATTTCAGTCTTTTCAGCCGCAGGGGTGCCACAGTGAAAACAACGGCGTTGCCGATGATAATAGGCTGTTGGTTTGCCACAGGTTGGGCAATGTGTGACGTGAGCTTCAAGCTCTGCACCACAAATCGAACATTCAGTCATACTTGGATTTAGAATTGGATAGAAGATTATTTGTCGCTAAAACAGAGGAGGATTATCAGTGATCTAGAAGGAAATGTCAAACGATAACAACACAGATGCTAAGTGCTTTGCGAATTAAATATAGGTCTGGCTACGAGAAAAATGATGGACAACAGTGCCACAATAGATACAATTGTCCCGATGGTACGCGGGGGGGTAGTTCCCATTTTAAGCCAGACATTGTGTTCACCGGCAGGAAGATCAACTGTTATCAGGCCATATGGTGGCTCTGGGCGATGCGGCACGCTTTGTCCGTCAATCGTGACACGCCAACCTGGATAATCATAAGTATGAAATTGAAGCGTGACAGGTTGCTCGGCTATCACGCGCACATTGTCTGACCCACCCCCGTGATGTAAAACCTCAAGATCACCCTCACCTGAGATAATCGCGGCCACCGTCAAAGGATAGCCGTAGGTCAGATACTCCTCCTCCATTGGGCTGGTTTGGGGCTGCTCTTCTGTGACAGAGACCATTCCAACGCGATCAACAATGGAGGCACGATCCCACTGAACGACAAAGGCTGGTTGTTGGGCGTCTGGGGGAATATCTGTATATTCGGGCAGCGTATAATTGAAAGAGGCCAAGATCACGACAAGAAACAGCAAATACATTGGGGTTGACATATTGGCCTTAGGCGTCGTTTTTGGTTGGGATGGGGCAAGGGCAAAGAGAGAGCCGACGACAACGGCCATAGTAAAGGTCGTCATTCCCAACAGACGCCAAGGGAATTGCACCAGTGAAGCTAAGGCAACAATAGGTTGTATCTGCCAAATGGTTGTAGCCAGGGGCGACATCATAAAAATGATGGTAAACGTAGCCACAATAAAAAAGACAACTGTACCGTAATGGGGGATACGACGGACGACACTCATCAAGGTCGCCAGCAGCATTAACGCAACAACGACGATGCCCAATTGAAACGAAAATCCATCCAATGCGCCGGGGCCTGAGTAACCATAGCCCCATATGGGTGAGAAAAACTGGGCGAGATAAACAAAATGTTGGAGGTAGTTGTAACTCCCACTGGTCCATTGTTCGACCTTAACAAATCGCGTTTCAGCAATCATCGGGATTAAATAAATTGAGGCCAAAGCCATTCCCAACAGACCGGCCAAGAAAGCATAACTACCACGGACAAAAATAGCTCGAACATTTAGCTGAGCTTTGGCAATCACTAAATATAAAATGTAGATAATCAAAAAGGGGCTAAAGGTGAAAAACGTTGAGTGGTGGGTTAAAGCCAGGAGACCATAGACAAATCCAGATAAAGCGGCTCGTCGCCAGTTGGGTTGGGCAATAAGTTCGGTAAATGCCCAAAAGAGGAGAGGGATCAAGGCCAAGGCCACGAATTCGGCATAGGCGCTACGAACGTAAATTTCTACCAAATGAAATGGGGTATACATGTAAACCACAGCCGCTAACAGCCCGGCCTGACCGCCAAACAGACGATTTACAAAGCCGTACATGCTCAAGCCGGCCCCAATCGTGGCGAGAACATACATGGTCTTGATCGAGGTTATGATATCGAATCCGAGCAGATGAATAATTTGGGCACAGTAAAAGGCAAGCGGGGCATAGAGATTAAAGAGAGGATAGCCATAGCCAAAAGAAAAATCTGGTGACCATCGTGGCCACCAGAACCCATCTTGGAAGGTTTGATTAAATTCAACAAGAAAAAAAATGCTGTGTCGGGCATCGTGGGCATCAAAAAAGTAAGTGGGAGTAAGGAGTGGGGCCCAAGCGAAAAATGAAATAATCAGAATGAGCCATAAGTTGGGATCAACCTTGATCCAAGGCCCGTTAATAAATTTTTTCATTATTTTAGCAGTTAGTCAACCTCAAAAAATCTAGCCAGCAATCATCAGGGTGACAAAAGCAGTGGCGGCAACAATCGCGACCAAAACTGATACAATGATAAAGATTCCTGCGACGGAAGGACGGGAAGGATTTCCCATAAATTGCGCGGAGATCGCTCGGCGCTGTGATGTACGCTTCAATTTTCCACGAACCGTGGCAAGCAGATCATCGGGTTGGCAAGGTTTCGTGAGATAGTCATCAGCCCCCAACTCTTTCCCGTGCCGAATATCTGGATCATCAGTTTTCGCGCTAAGAAAAACAAAGGGGATATGATTTAGAAATGGATTGCCACGAATGTTATCGTGCAGGGCATAACCATCCATTGTGGGCATCATAATGTCAGCTAAAATTAGATCAGGCAAATATTTCTGATGTAAATCCTCATTCTCATCGACACTATGCCGATTTGTAAATGATTCCTGTAGTGAGTCAAGCGCGTTTTGCCCATTGAAGGCCGTCCAAACTTCATATCCTTCTGCTTCAAGAATAAGCTTCACACCTTCAATAAAATCAGGTTGATCATCGACCACCATAATAATCTGTTTTTCATCCATCATGATTTGTCACCTTCCAGTTTGAATTCAGTAGTGTACAAGTATTCTAAATACAGTAGTAGTTTGTTAAGGATGTCCTTACATCTCAAGGAGCTACCCGCCAAAATTGGTCGTACTATAAGTTGTTACCAGCGTAAGAACAACTAAAATGACAGCAAGAATAATAAGGATTACATTACCTGTACTCATTCCCCGGGAACCAAGCTGAGGTAGAGCAGGAACTTGTTCATTTACAGGCGCGTGATCATCCCCACCAGTCTTCTCCTTTAAATGTCCCCTCACACTAGCAAGTAAAACATCTGGAACACACGGCTTTGTTAGGTAATCCTCTACACCCAAAGCTTTGCCATGCTCCAAATCTGATACCGCTGTTTTAGCCGTCAAAAATATGAAAGGGATATGTTTCAGGTTTGGATTAATTTGGGTCTGTTCATATAACGCATACCCATCCATAATGGGCATCATTATATCAGCCAAGATTAAATCTGGTAGGCGGCGTTCTTCATCATTCATTGTTCTCGTTGCTTTTTGTAGTCGCTCAATCGCCTGCTTACCATCAGAAGCTGTCCAGACATCATAGCCTTCCACTTCCAATATTAGCTTTACGCCCTCCACAAAATCCGGCTGATCATCTACAACCATAATTATTGGGTTATCAAACATGGTAATATATTCACCTTCTGGGATCATTTAGTAATTCGCAAAAAGTAATCAGAAATAAAAATTTAGAACTTAGTCCAAACTGTGAACAAACTTTGGTGAATTATTAATTGAGTAAACTGGATCATAAATCCGTTTAGATACAATTTTCACCATTTCCAATTTTCATTTTTGAAAACTTCTTCCAGTTTACTTTATTTGCTTGCCAGCTAAGGATTAAGTAATTCGCAAAAAGTATTCAAAAACAAATTTTACCGTGTGATCTAAGTAGACCGACAATTGAACAAATTTTGGCGAATTATTAATTAAGTAAACCGAATTGTAACGCTTCTGAAAATCAGGTAGGGTAGGTCGCTACTTGTGCTACAAAATCGTTGCAATCTTTATTCCCTAAAAGCCTCTGCTGGTTTACTTAAAGTATCTCCTTTAATATTAATAATACTCGTAATTTGGTTAATCTACTAACTCGGCATTTAATTTTTATAGCTGGAACGATAGACCCACTTGAAGTATAACAGCTTTAAAGGAAGGGGTATAGTAGGAAATTGTAGCTAGTACATTGTATCTATGGCTCACAGGTAATTTATGGGGTTAGTCCGCCCCATTGCCTGTAAGTAAGTATCAATAAGCCAATCACAAAAATAAAAGAAATCATTGATAGCCACTGCCCAACGATTCTGATCATTGTATCCTCGAATCGCAATTCCAAAAAATGAGAGCCAGTTGGAATAGGGACAACCATCCAACCCTCAGCTTGTGTCGTTTGAATATTGGGTCGAGCCACAATATCCCCAATGCGAGTGACAGGCCCAACATTTTTATCCAAATTACCATCATTAGGCCCCAAATCTTCATAAATATAAGCCTGCCAGCCTGGGTAATAGGGGATAAAGAAGGTTACCGCTTGCCCTTCCTGTTCAGTCCCAACCCATAACAGCTCCCGCGTACTTTCCATCTCCATTGAAAAGACCCCAACGCTGTCATCCTCAGGTAAAGCTGTGTAATTCACTTTTGTCGTAATCGTGCCACCTGCTTTTACTTGTTCGGCTAGGGTAGACCAATTTGGAATACGTCGCACCCAAGCAGTTTGTCCAGTCATTTCGTCAGACGATTGTTGAAAGCGAAATAAAGCAGTTTGGCTAACAGGTCCCTCAGTCGGTTTGGGGTCACGGACTTCAGCTTGCATATAGGGGTAACTGGAAAGTAAAATCAAACTTATCAGCACAATTAAGGGTAGCGCTGGTCGTCCTTCTCCCAAATTTTTTTGATTTTTGTGATGATCAGCCTGATCTAGCCCAACGGCGACAACACCGGTACATACCGAGATTATCGGAGCAACCACAACCAACAACCGCCACGGAAATTGAGCGAAACTCGATAGCGGCAGGATGGTCCAAACCACATTGGAGATGGGCACCGTCAGAAAGATCACAACTAAGGTCAGCCCCTGAAAGAAAAATACCGTTTGTCGAAGGGGTCGAGACGATAAGCGGGCCACCCCCAGAAAGGATAAAACGTATAAAATTGTCGCAGCGAGACCGATTTGAAAGCCTGCCTCATCATCCGGTCCCGGAATGCTTGCCCCGAAGCCCCATTGGGGGGAGAACAGTTGGAAAATCTCGACAAAATCATCGCCAAAAGCAAATCGTCCACCGATCCATTGATCGACCCGAACAAACTGATATTCAGTGAAGGCGGGCAGCCAAAAGATCGCGCTCAAACTCAAACCGACAAACAGAGCCAGCGCGGAGGGAATACCCGTTCGCATGACAAAGAAAAACGCGGTTTGGCTCAAAATCCGATGTTCGGCGGACTGCACAATCTCGACAAAAAATCGCAAGACCATCATATAGGCGACATACAGCCCCAACAGTGGCGTAAAGATGAGGGCAAGCAAATTGCTGGTAAACATCAAGGCTGCATAGGCAACACCAGTCCACAAAATCGTCCTTAGATTAGGGCGAGTGACCGTTTCATAAAAGCCCCACCAGACCAGGGGAATGAAAACAAAACCAACTGACTCAGCCAAAGCGGCCCGTACATATATATCAAATAAGTGGTAGGGGATATAAACATAGGTCAAGGCGGCCACAATACCACTAGGTCGCCCTAAAAGACGGCTGACAAACAGATACATCGTCACCCCAGAGAGGATGGCTGATAGGCCAAAGACCGTTTTAACGGAGGTGACTATATCCAGCCCAAACAAATGAAAAAATTGTCCGCTGTATGATGACAGTGGTCCGTAGATATTAAAAAAGGGATACCCGTAACCAAAGGCAAAGTCAGGTGCCCAACGCGGATACAAAATGCCTTCTTGAATTGCTAGATTGAACTGATGCAAAAAGTAGACCGAGTGTCTGGCATCGTGCGCGCCCCAAAAGTAGCCCGGTTGTAACAGCGGCCCGACCACAGGCAAAGAGAGCAACACGGTCAACCAAAAATATATATCACGATAGAACGCAGGTAGTTTTCTATCTGGAGGTGTCGAATGGTTGAGAGGCTGTTTTAATAGCCCCCCAAAAGGAGGAATTCCAAGTCTCGCAGAAACCATTTTCTTCCCCCTCTGGGGGGACGGGGGGGCTGAATCCGAACGTACCTGTGGCTCGGCTTCACTAAAATAGCCATTAAATTGTGCTTGCGATATATCCTTTAGCTCACTCAATCGTCAAAATAATCCTTCCTTCTGTATCTCCTGCAACAGGCAGACGAGCGAATGTCGCCTCTTCGTAAAGACCAAGGTAAACCTGATAAGGACCGGGTGGTGCATTTTCAGGAAATCGAATGGGATAAGAGTCTTCGATCACTTCTCCGGGCAACCATTGTGAGGTAAGGTATTCGCCTTGTTTGGGTTGCCCATCAAATTGAGCAATCATATTGCCATTGACATCAACAAGGTGAGCAAAAATCTTCAAGTTGTCAGCAAAAAGTTGATGGGGTTGCCAGACCACATTCACAATCAGGATGTCGTTTACCGTCAACATCGGCCTGACCGAAAAAGGGATGGTCGTTTCGCCGCGTGACAAACCCGCCGTATGGCCCGTGGTCAAAATGGCAAAGTCGTGTGAGACCAAGCTCAGTTGGCTCTGGCCTAACTCAGCTTCTGGTCCAGCCAGCGTCATCATATCCGCTTGAATATAATTTGGCTCGAGATAACTGAAGCTGCTCAGTACAATGATAATAATGATCCCCGCAAAGAGGGTCAACCGCTCCAATTGTCGATCAATCCACAAGGACGCCCCGCTCAATACAGCCAGGCACAGTCCAATCAAGCCAAGTAACTGCCACGGATACGTCAATGTTGTAGCCAAAAGCGGCAGTTGCCAAATGAACGCGAAGACGCCAAGGAGCAACAGACTCAAAATGACCACAGTTCCCGAGAAAAAGAGCAACCGTCGATCACTGCGTTCGACCGACACTTCAGAGGAGGTTTGGCGTTGCCATAATAAAACGGTCAGGACACTCAAACCAATTGCGGTAAGACCGAGTTGTAACGATAGGCCGTCATTTGAGTCAGCCGTGCTGACTCCAAAGCCCCAGTAGGCGGAGAACAGTTGAAATGGGTAGAGAAAATGATCGGTAAAGATGATGGTAGGATTGGTCGGTGAGGTGATAAATGGAAATGAAACGATGAAGCTCCCCACCAGCCCCAACAATGCCGAGATAATCGGCAGCAATGCTTGGGCAAAATGAACAATGAGCAACAAGATAACCAAAAATATAAAGGCCCACACAGTCAAGCCCAGCTGACTTAAACCTAACATCAGCCCGAAGAGAGCGGCGATGGGCACAAGCACCCAGCGCGGGCTAGTAACCAAGTACGTTGCGGCCAAAATCGCCCAAGGCAAAATGCCAAAAAACAACGTTTCCCCCCAGGCCCCACGGATATAGACCGTGACGATTTGGTAGGGCAAATAAACATACACCAAGGCCGAGACCAAGGCCCCAGGGTTGCCAAACCAGCTTCGCAACCACAAAAATATACCAACCCCACCTGCCACCCAACTGGCCCCAACTACAAATTTGAGGGCATTGAGTTCGGATAGGGGGAGCAGGGCAGTCAAATAATATAGCAATAGCCCATTACTGCGGAGTCCATTAAATTCAAGGGCAATATGCGGTCGCCAGCTGAAATCGCCAAAATTTTGCCGCAAATCGGCGATATTCCAGAGAGTGACAAAGCCATCATGCGTTTGAATAAAACCAGGATAAAAAAGGGGGGCGATGGCGAAGATCGACAGAATAATTGTCAAGATCAGATAGGGGGCGATGGTTGTCGGTAGCTCAAGATCGGTACCATCTTCAATTGTTTGGTTTGAGATATTTTCTGTTGCGAGGGACGCACTTTCAGCCAGTTTTGCCATTCAATATTCCTGATCCGAACCTGAGCCTACCATAACATCTGTTCAGGCCAGGACAAAGATGAATAAGATATAAAATATCGACAAACATCTTATCATCTTCCACTCTTAAGGCAATTTCGATAAGTTATTTTCGTCATTCGCAACTCACAATTACGCCGCCGCTTCCTGCCCAGCCAGCCCCAACTCGGTCGCCGCCTCTTTCATCGAGTCGAGCACAATTTGAATATGCTCATCCAATGGCTTATCAATCGCGGCGGTCCCTTCCTCAACCTCTTCCCGATTGACGCCAGGGGCAAAGCCGCTGACCTTCCACTTCTTCTTGATCGACTTCAGTTTCACATCCCGAATGTCCTTTGAAGGGCGGACCAAAGCTACCGCCGTAATCAAGCCGGTCAGTTCATCCACCGCGTACAGCGTGCGTTCCATCAGCGACACTCGCTCGACGCCGGTGACTTCGGTGGCGTGGGATAAGATGGCCCGGACGATTTCTTCGTCCACACCACGCTCGCGTAAAATCGGGGCACCGGCATTGGGGTGCCCTACATCGGAGACATCGGGATACTGCTCGTAATCAAAATCGTGCAGCAGCCCGACTAGCCCCCACCGCTCTTCATCCTCGCCAAAGTGCCGGGCATAGCCGCGCATCGCCGCCTCCACGGCCAGCATATGGCGCCGCAGGTGCGGCGTTTTGGTATATTCACACACGATATCCCACGCAGTTTCTCGATTCATAATGTTATCTTCCTTAATAGAGTAGATTTATAGTTAATTAGATTTTGTATCCAAAATGATGAATGGGTAGTAATTAGTAATTGGTAAGTAGTTATTGTCATTAAGTTAAACGCATTGACCTGTCATTTCGAGGCCACTGTGCTTACAAAGACATCTTCTAGACCGATTTTGATGTATATCCGGACAGGAAAGATTTCTCTCTCCGTTCCACTGCGTTCCATTCCGTTCAAAATGACATCACACATTGTCAAAAGATCAATACTCGTTGGTTCGACCACATCAACCCAGATATGTCATTTCGAGGCGGCTTTTTGTCGAGAAATCTTCTAGACCGATTTTGACGTATGTTCGCACGGGGAAGATTTCTCCTCGCTTCACTCCGGTCGAAATGACATAACAATTGCAATTTGCAACCGAATCCAAATTTATAACCACCTATTAACTATTTACTACATTACAAATTACTACATTAAGCCAAGGATTATAGCACAAATTCTTCAAGGTGATAACTGCAAAAAATCGAACAATTTTCGGCCAACGTGATCCCTTATTTCGCTTGTGACCGCTGTCGCAAACACCTTGACAATCACCTATGATTGCATTAGAATAGCCGAATTGTTTTAAAGTAGAGAAAAGAAAATTTGCAACGCTGCAAAAATACTCCGCTGAAATGCGGAAAGCGGAAAGGAGATTGTAACAATGGCTAGTTACACAACGGATAAGATTCGTAATGTCGTACTATTAGGACATAGTGGGTGTGGTAAAACCTCGCTAGCCGAAACCATGATATTTCAGAGTGGTGGCACCACTCGTCTCGGCAAAGTTGAAGATGGCAACACTGTCTCAGATTTTGAGGCAGAAGAGATAAACCGCACGATGTCGATTGGTTTATCGGTAGTTCCTTGTGAATGGAAAGGGACCAAAATAAACATTTTAGATGCCCCCGGCTATCCCGATTTTCAGGGCGAAATGCTCAGTGGGATTCAGGTAGCCGATGCCGTCATCCTGGTTTTGGATGGCACCTCTGGGGTCGAGGTAGGCACCCAACTGGCCTGGGAGATGGTACGCGAGCAAAACAAACCGCTGGCCCTTTTCCTGAACAAAATGGATCGTCCCAACGCCAGCTATCGCCGGGTGATTGACGAGTTAAAAGAAGCCTTTGATGCTAAATTTGTCCCAGTTCAACTGCCCATCCGTAATGGCGAAGATTTTGAAGGCATCGTTGATATGATTACGATGAAAGCCCACACCGGTGAGGGCAAAGGGACAACACCGCCCGACAATATGGTCGATGAGATTGAAGAGTTTCGGGTGGAAACCATCGAATACGCCGCTGAAGGCGATGATGACCTGATGATGAAGTATTTCGACGGCGAAGAACTAACTCCGGAAGAAATCGCCTTTGGTCTGCGAGCCGGGTTAGCCGATCGAAAAATTGTACCCGTTTTCTGTGGTTCAGCGACAGCAAACGTCGCCGTCCGCAGTTTAATGAACACGATTGGTGAAGCCTTCCCAGCCCCCAGCACCGAGTTTACCGCAACAAACGGAACGGGCGAGGAAGAAACAATTTCGGGTGGGGCTGATGGCCCATTAGCCGCCCAAGTCTTTAAAACGATCAACGACCAATATGGTCGGGTCAGCTACTTACGAATATGGTCAGGCTCTATTGATGGGGACATCCGTGCCCTCAATACCCGCTCAGAGCAAGAAGAGCGACTCAGCAGCCTGTTTATGCCAAAAGGTAAAGAGCAAGTTAACCTTAATAAAGCAATGGCCGGGGATATTGTCGGGGTGGTCAAGCTCAATGACACCCAAACCCAAGACACCTTATCCGACAAATCACACCAGCTAACAATGCCCCGCCTGGAGTTCCCACATCCGTTGTACGCCGTGGCCCTGTCTCCGCAAACGCAGGCAGACTCGGCAAAGTTGGGATCAAGTATTACCCGGATTACAGAAGAAGATTTAACAATTCAAAGCCGCTATGAAGAAGGCACCCGGCAAACCCTCCTGGAAGGAATGGGTGACGCTCACATTGATATTGCCGTGAAACGAATGGCTGCCCGCTTTGGTCTGAACCTTGATATCTCAGTACCAAAAGTGCCGATGCGCGAGACCGTCACCCGCGTGGGATCAGCTCAGTATCGCCACAAGAAGCAGAGTGGTGGAGCGGGTCAGTTTGGCGAGGTTCATTTACGCGCCGAGCCGATGGAGCGTGGGGAAGGCTTTGAGTATAAGAGTGAAATCTTTGGGGGATCCATTTCTCAGCCGTTCCTCCCCTCGATTGAAAAGGGGATTCGCCAAGTATTAGAGGAAGGGCCTTTAGGTGGCTATCCCGTGGTTGATGTGCGGGCGGTCGTTTATGATGGCAAGGAGCACCCCGTTGACTCAAAGGATATTGCCTTCCAGATTGCCGGTCGGGAAGCCTTCCGACTAGCAATGGTTGAAGCAGGGGCTGTTTTGCTAGAGCCGATGGTTGAATTGACCATCACCATCCCCAGTGAATACACCGGGGATGTGAATGGCGACATCAGCACCAAACGAGGCCAAATGGTCGGGATGGACCAAATTCGTGGCAATACCATCATCACCGCGATGGCACCGCTCGCCGAAGTGCAACGCTATGCGACGGATCTACGTTCGCTCACTCAGGGACGTGGTATTTATAAAATGAAAATAACGCACTACCAAGAAGTACCTAGACATATTGCCGAGCAGATTATCGCTGAGGCAAAGAAAGAAAAACAGGAAGAATAATAATGCCTTCAATTTTCCCATTCACTGCGATTGTGGGCCAGGATCAAATGACGATGGCCCTCATCCTCAACGCGATTAACCCGCGCATCGGGGGCGTGCTCATTCGAGGTGAGCGCGGTACTGCGAAATCAACCGCTGCCCGGGCAATGGCCGCATTACTGCCTGAAATTGACGTCTACACCGACTCGCCGTTCAACGATGACCCCAACAATCCAGAAAGCTGGTCCGATTGGGTCAAAGAACGTCAAGCCAAACAAGCCAACCTTACTGTCGGCAAACGCCGCATTCGCTTTGTTGATTTACCAGTCAGTGCAACTGAGGATCGCGTGGTGGGAACCCTTGATATTGAGCAGGCCATCAAAAAAGGGGAGCGCCACTTTGAGCCAGGGGTGTTGGCTGCGGCCAACCGGGGCCTCCTCTATGTTGATGAGGTCAACCTGCTCGATGATCACGTGGTCGATTTGTTGCTCGACTCTGCGGCGATGGGCGTTAATGTGGTTGAGCGGGAGGGGATTAGCTTTTCGCACCCAGCTCGTTTCATTTTTGTGGGGACAATGAACCCCGAAGAGGGTGATTTACGGCCCCAGTTACTCGACCGTTTTGCCTTGTGTGTTGATATTCACAGCATCTCCAACGCGTCCGACCGAATGCAGATTTTGGAGCGATCGCTCAAATTTGAGCAAGACTCCGACGCTTTCTATGGAGAATGGTCTGGCAAAGAAAATGATTTAGCTGAGCGCATCACCTCAGCCCGGGAGCAGCTACCCAACGTCAGCTACGCTCGTCGTGACATCAGTATGGTGGCCGAGTTGATGGCTGAGATGGATGTAGATGGGCACCGCGGTGACATCGTTATTTTGAAAACTGCCTTGGCCCACGCCGCCTACAACAGCCGCAGTCGGGTCACCCAGACTGATATTCTGGTTGCAGCCCGGCTCGCCCTGCCCCACCGGCTCAAGCGCCAGCCTTTCCAAGACACCGCAATGCAATATCAGCAACTCTCTGAGCGGCTGGAGCAGATTCGCGGACAAGAAGAAAATGATGATGCTGCCGAGCAGGACGGGGCCACATCAAACGCTGGTTCCTCGATGGAGGAAAAAAAAACGATACTGAGGTAGGCGAACCCGATTCTTCACCCGAGTCGCTGCCCACCGGCACGCCTCCTCAGCAGCCCGATATGTCCAATCAAGCGTCGGGCGATAAAAGCCAGGCCACCAATCAAGCCAATGTTGGTCAGGATTTTAGCACTCGACGCTTGCAGACGCCACTGGACAAAATGACCCGCTCTAGCGCGGGAAAACGCAGCTATACTAAAACCGATCGAAAACGGGGTCGCTATGTGCAATCACGCCCCGCCCAAGGCAAGCCCAAGGATTTGGCCTTTGACGCCACTCTGCGCGCCGCCGCCCCGCACCAAGTCAATCGTGACCGCTCTGAGCGGGCCTTTGCCGTCGAGCGCGGGGATATTCAGGATAAAGTACGGGTACGCCGCGCCGCCAACCTAATTTTATTTGTGGTGGATGCCAGTTGGAGTATGGCCGCAGCCGAGCGGATGGAAGCGACTAAAGGGGCGATTATGAGTCTCTTGATGGATGCCTACCAACGTCGCGACCAAGTCGGTTTGGTCGTATTCCAAAAAGAGGAAGCCCGACTGGCCCTACCGCCCACTTCCAGTGTGGAGTTGGCGAAGAGCGCCTTGGCCGACGTGCCCGTAGGGGGGAAGACACCCCTTTCAGCGGGTTTGCTGCTGGCCCACCGGGTGATGACCCAGCACATTCGGGCCAATCCTGAAGTGATGCCCCTGATGATTTTGCTGACCGATGGGGCGGGCAATGTCTCGGTCTCAAACCTACCGGCTCAGGAAGAAGCGCACCGGGCCGCCCGAATGATCGTTGAAGAAGGCATCCGCTCCGTTGTCATCAATATGGAGCACGCCAGCTTTGATCGCGGTCTAGCCCAAGCCTTGGCCATCGAACTCAACGGCCCCTGCTATGCCTTGGGTGATCTTAAGGCAGATACGTTGTATCAGACGGTGAAGGATGAGTTGCGGTAGTTGAGTAGCCATAAGACGTCAATTTTATAACAAAAATTTTTCCCTCCCCCATCCGCTCCCGCTGGGAGGGGAGAAGTTGTTCTCCCCTTGCAGGGGGGACTGAGGGGGGTAGAGTAGAGGATACCAACTAACCAATGTCCGAAAACAAAGACGACGAAATCACCCTAACCGCAGAAGAAGCGGCGGCCTTGCGCCAAGGCTTCACCTACTGTCCCCGTTGTCGAGCCGAGATGGTCAATAAGGAGGCCTATGGCCGGGTGCGGCGCGTCTGTCCAGAGTGCCGTTTTATCCAATTTATCGACCCCAAGGTGGGCGCAGCGGTTCTAGCGGAAAAAGACGGCCAGGTCGTCTTGACCCAACGTAGTATGGAGCCGGAAATCGGCAGTTGGTGTTTGCCGGGCGGCTTTATGGAGTTGTGGGAGACCCCACAAGAGGCGGCAGCCCGGGAGTGTTTGGAGGAAACCGGCTTGATTGTCGAGATCACCAAGCTGTTGGATGTCTTCTACTACGAAGATTACCGAGGTAGCGGTGTTTTGATTATGTATCAGGGGCAGGTGACCGGCGGGCAGCTCCAACCGGGTGACGATGTGGCCGATGTCAAAGTTTTTAGCCCCGAAACCTTGCCCGAGAACATTGCGTTTGAGTCGAATATTCAGGCCTTGGCTGCCTGGCAGAAAGGTGAGTTGTAAGTATCGTGACCAAAATTTTGGCCATTGAAACATCCTGTGATGAAACTGCGGCGGCAGTGATTGAAGATGGGGCCTTTATTCGCTCCAACATCGTCGCTTCTCAAATCGATATCCATCGCCGCTATGGCGGCGTTTTCCCAGAGGTAGCCTCCCGTCAACACGTTTTGGCCATCAGCACCGTCATTCAAGACGCCCTGATTGAAGCCCGCACGGGCTGGAACGAGGTCGATGCTGTGGCTGTGACCTACGGCCCTGGTCTGGCAGGCAGCCTGCTGGTGGGGGTCAATGCCGCCAAGGGGCTGGCTCTGGCCCTTGATAAGCCCTTGATCGGGGTCAACCATCTGGAGGGACATCTCTACTCCAACTGGCTAGCCATTGAGGATCAAACCGAGCCACCGCCTATCAACTTTCCAGCGGTGGCCTTGATTGTGTCCGGGGGGCATACCGAGTTGACTCTGCTCAAGGGGCACGGCGATTATGAAATCCTGGGCCGGACCATCGATGATGCGGCGGGCGAGGCCTTTGACAAGGTGGCCCGCATTCTCAACGTCGGCTATCCAGGGGGACCGGCCATCCAAAAGGTAGCCGAGGATGGCAACCCCAACGCCTACAAATTTCCCCGCGCTTGGCTGGGCGACAGCTTCGACTTTAGCTTCTCCGGTCTGAAAACGGCTGTGCTGCGGGAAGTGCAAAAATATAGCAAGGTTGATCGAATGCATCAGCCTGATGAGGACACAAAAAAACAGCTTGAGCAGATGCCTGTCGCTGACATTGCCGCTTCTTTCCAAATGGCCGTAGTTGATGTTTTGGTGCAGAAGACCAAAGCCGCAGCCGAGGCCCACGAGGCCACAGAAATTTTGTTGGCGGGGGGTGTCTCGGCCAACAGCTTGCTGCGCAATCGCATTATGGCGGGCGCCAAGTGCCCGGTGCGCGTGCCCCCACTCTTTCTCTGCACCGACAACGCTGCGATGATTGGTGCCGCCGCCTACTGGCGGTTCAAAGCTGATGACACCGTCGGCTGGGATTGTGATGTTGTCCCGAACTTGAGATTAGTGTGATAAGAAGTAAGGATTAAGCATTAGGGGGTAAAATTAAAACGGTAGCATAACTATCTTTTCCTTACTTCCTATTGTCTACTTCGAGGCCTGCCTGATTCTGTCTATATAAAACCATAAATTCTATCGAACTAAAACGAAAGCGTTTCTTTATGTCAAAAAAAACCATCCTTTACACCCGCAACGGGGATGAAGGCTATACCAGTCTGTTAGGAAAAGATAAAGTAGCCAAGTATGATCTGCGGCCCGAGGCCTATGGCACCGTGGATGAAGCCAGCGCCTTTTTGGGATTGGCTCGGGCCGAAACCCTGGTCAATCATCGCACCAAGACCTTGATCTTGGAGTGTCAGCGTGACTTGTGGATTTTGATGGGCGAGCTGGCCTCAGCGCCTGGGGTCAAATTGCCCAAACGGATTACGGCCGATCGGGTCGAGTGGCTGGAAGTCGAAACCGATAAGCTTGGCGATGAAACCCCACCGCTGACCCAATTTGTTATTCCCGGCGACAACAAGATCAGCGCCCTACTCGATATAGCCCGCACCGTCATTCGCCGAGCCGAGCGACACGTCACCCGCCTGATGCACCAGGGAGATTTGGATAACGACCTGATCGCCCCCTATCTCAATCGCCTCTCCTCGTTGCTCTTTGCCCTGGGCCGTTATGAGGAGATGCTAGCTGGGGATGACACCACCTTGGCCAAGGACATCAAATGACCTTCTTCGGCCATCCGCTCCACCCGATGACCGTTCATTTCCCCATCGCCTTCTATGTTCTGGGGGTGGGGCTAACCCTGTTCTATCTCTGGCGAGGTAGCACCGAGGTGGAGCGTTTTGCCGCCTGGGCCTTCATCCTCAGCGCCGTGGCTACCCTGCTGGCCAGTCTAGCTGGGCTGGTCGATCAGTCTCAGTTAGAGATCGGTGATCCCCGCCTGGACACGGTCAACAATCACATCACCGCTGGTATCGCCTTGCTTGTGGTGAATGGTGTCCTGATTTACATGCGGCTACGCAATCGGCAGGTGTTGGCCGAGCAACGCTTGGCCTACCTAGCCTGTATGGTATTGGGCTTAGTGTTAGTCGGGGTCACCGCTTGGTTGGGTGGTGAACTGGTCTATCGCTTGGGAGTTGGGGTCCAGCTTTAAGACACCTGCTAAGAAAATAATCACCAATTGACAAACTATAAATTGTGTGTTAAGTTTGGAATGAACATTCAATCCAAGCCATGTTGATGATAAAAATGGAATCAACCAAAAGAGATGACATTCTCGCCGCAACGCTAGATTTAATTGTAACGTATGACATTCAGGCCACCGCAATGTCTCGCATTGCTAAGCAGGCAAATGTTGGGATGGGCACGATTTACAACTACTTTGAAAGCAAAGATGTCCTATTGTATGAATTGTTTCAAATTATTCGGGCAAAGTTAGCTGAAGCCATTTTTGCTGCATACCCCGATAACGGCACGCCCCAAGAGCAATTTACCCATGTCTGGCGCACAATGTGCCATCATTACTTGGCCCACCCCAAGGAATTTTTGTTTGGAGAACGATTTGCGGCCTCTCCATACATGACAGCGCAATTGATGGCCGAGTCCGCTGAACGGTGGAGTCGGCTAAATACAATGTTTGTCAAAGCGCGCGAGCAAAAAGTGATCAAAGACATTCCACTAGAGTTTTTTTTGCCTATGGTGCACGGGGCCTTTGGCGCACTAATTCGCAATCATATTTCTGGCATTCAAGGTTTAGATCAAACCGTCATTGAAATGGCGATCGATACCTTTTGGGATGCCATCAAATATGAGGCGTAATTAAGTGATTCGCAAAAAGTAATGAGATTTAGAGATTCCGAGCTTCGTCCAAACAGATCGAAAATTGAATGGATTTTGGCGAATCATTAATAAGTAAACCGATTTGTAAGCCTGTTTAGGCGTAATTTTCACCCTTCCAAGTTTTCGTTTTTCCCAAAACTGTCTTCGGTCTACTTAACCTCGTCTAAAATTTTTTATCATAAAATTGGAATGAACATTCAGTCCAACCTAATATTAAACAGGAGCATATCATGACAACACTAGCCCAAAAATTTGAAGCATTCGCAAAATGGCCTTATCTACTGATTACACTTTTTCTCTTTATTGCGGGAAACTTAGTTATTCTACCACAAGTGAACCGCTTTGATGCGGTAACAGAGGGAATGAGTTTGTTGGAGGTGCCGACGTTACTTTCGGAAAATTTATATACCGTCGCACAACAATACAATGAGGCAGGTTTGACCCTCTACCAAACAGTCATCCTCCCCCTGGATATCTTTTACCCTCTCACCGCAGGCTTATTTTTTACCATCGCCCTGGCAATGTTGACCAAACAAATTTATCCGGCTGGTTCACGTTGGCGTTATTTACCGCTGTTAGGCGGCTTAGCCGTTATACTGGATTGGTTGGAAAATTTGGGTGTCTTTTTGATTTTAAGCACCCTGAACACCCCCATTTTGATCTTCGATCTCTTAACCAGATTATTCATCCTGATCAAATTCGTCATAGGTTCGCTAACAGTATTATTGATTATCATACTTTTTTTGGTATATCTAACCCAACTGTTTTTCAAACGGCGTAGGTTGCAAAATGCAAGTGACACCGTAGTTAAGTAAATTCCACAAGTCCATTGCCCGCTATATCTGGTTGTGATACAATGCCCCAGGTACATAGCCTTATGAACCAAGAGATTCAATTTTGCCTGGCCCCTGATAATGTAACAATTGCCTATGCCACGATGGGGCAAGGGCCGGTGTTGGTGAAGGTGGCCAACTGGATGAGCCATCTGGAGTATGATTGGCAAAGCCCGGTATGGCAGCCTTGGCTGGCGGCTTTATCCCAACACCACACTTTGATTCGGTATGATAAACGGGGCTGTGGTTTGTCCGACCGGGACCTGGCAAACCAATCCTTTGAGGCTTGGGTGCAAGATTTGGAAACCGTGATTGAGGCAGCAGGCCTGGAACGATTTCCGCTGTTTGGGATGTCCCAAGGCGGCCTGATTGCGATGGCGTACGCGGCGCGGCATCCGGAAAAAGTGAGCCATCTCATTCTATACGGCACCTATCTGCAAGGTCGGCTCAAGCGCAATCCCTCTGAGCAAGATCGGGAAGAGGTGGCGATGTTGCTCAAGCTGATTGAGTTGGGCTGGGGGCGAGAAAATCCAGCCTTTCGTCAGGTCTTCACCACCCAATTTTTACCCGAAGCCGATCAAGCGCAAGTCCAATGGTTCAACCATCTACAACGCATCTCCACCGCTCCAGCCACCGCCGTCAGCATTGTCAAAACCCTAAACGAGCTTGATGTGCGAGCGAGTGCCGCAAGCCTAACCACCCCGACCTTAGTCTTGCACGCCAGCGGTGATGCCTTGGTGCCGTTTGAGCAAGGCCGCTTGACCGCCGCGTATATCCCCGGTGCTCGATTTGTCCCCCTGGCCAGCCAGAATCACATCCTGTTGCAGAGCGAACCCGCTTGGTCAGATTTTCTAACTGAGGTTTACCGTTTCCTGGGTGTCACTGCACCGCCGACGCAAGCCGCCCCATCGGCCCACCCCAAAACAAACTGGAACCTAACAGTCCGGGAACAAGAGGTCCTCCAACTGCTGGCGCAAGGGTATCAAAACCCAGAGATCGCCAAAACCTTGGTCCTCTCTCCAAAGACGATTCGGAACTATGTTTCAAACATCTTTGGCAAACTACACGTCACCAGTCGTGGTGAAGCCATTGTTTTGGCCCGGGAGGCTGGCTTTGGTGAGGAGAGAAAGTAAGGACACAATAGGGACGCTTGCCTCTATGCAATAGGACACCGTTCCACCTATGCTACGTGTATCAAAAGAAGTAATCACTTTAGCAACAGGAGCGGTGCAATGTTTGATACACGTAAAGAATCGAGCCGTTTAGACAATGTGGATTATGCCCAGCTTTTGCAACAGGGACGGGCCGAGCGAGGCAAAGTTGTGGCAGGGCTTTTTAAGGCCTTGCTTTCATACACCCGACGGTTTATTGAGCGATACCTGATCTTTTTGTAAAATTCCACCTATGAAAACATATGTTGTCTGCGGCTTAGGGTTTGGGGATGAAGGCAAGGGGCATACGGTGGCTTGGCTGACCAAGACCCGACAAGCGACCACCATCATCCGCTATAACGGCGGGCCTCAAGCCGCCCACCACGTGGTGCATCAGGGCCAAACCCATCTATTTGCTCAATTTGGGGCGGGGATGGTGGTCAGCCCTCACGTCAAGACCTTGCTCAGTCAGCAGATGGTGATCCAACCCTTTAGCTTGTTGCGCGAAGCGGAGGTCCACCAGAACAACGGGCTGCCCCAGCCCTTACAACGGCTCAAGATCGATAGCCGCTGTCCGATCGTCACGCCGTGGCACAAGCTGATCAATCGGGCCAGAGAAATCAGCCGGGGCCAGCGGCGGCTGGGCTCGGTCGGCATTGGGGTGGGCGAGACCTTTCACTATCAACGCCAATTTCCCGAGCAGGTCATCACCGCCGGTGATCTGATCCGCCCCCAACAGTTAGCCGAAAAAGCCCACCGCCTCCATCGCTATACCATTGAAACGTTACAGTCCCTCCCAGATAGCGCCGAATTAGCCCAATTTTTAAGCCAACACACCCCAACCTTCCAGCCCACCGGCCTGATCCAGCGCCTAGCAGAGGTGGGGCAAACGTTGGCCCCGTGTCTCCTGGGGTCGGCGCAAGGAGACGACTTTTTGGGGCACACCCTGACCTCGGAAACCACCATCCTGGAAGGGGCACAGGGCACCCTCCTGGATTATCACTTTGGCACCCGACCCTATGTCACAAAAACAGGCACCCGCTGTGCTGAGGCTACAAAGTTGTTAGACCCTTTCAGCCACACCCTGGCGGTCACCTACCTCGGAGTCAGCCGCCCCTACCTGCATCGACACGGCCCCGGCCCCCTACCCACCGAAGCACCCCACCTACTCCCCCACCTAGCGGATCGGCACAACGGCCCCAATCAATGGCAAGGTCCCTTTCGGGTGGGTTGGTTTGATGCGGTGTTGGCTGGTACGGCTCGCGATCTCAACCCTGAATTGGATTATGTGGTGGTCACCAATCTGGACCGCCTGACAATCCTCCCCCGCCTCAAATATTGTACCCGCTACGCCAGCCCGCCAGCGCCAACCGAGACCTGGACCGACTACCTCTTTCGGGCCAGCCCGGTGTATGAAACGATGACCCACCAAGCAGTGATCCCGATCCTGGAGGCCGCCTATCGCGCCCCGATTCTGGCGGTCTCTGCCGGAGAAGAAAATGCCTGGACAGAGTTGTAAATCAGGCCCAGTTTTGGTAAGTTAACTGTAAGTTTGAACAAGGCAAAATGAAGAAGCTCCAGGCAGCCATAAGGAGGCACCCCAATGGGCGGTGGTGGTTATGACAGTGAGTATGAGAATGACAGTGATGGCGGCGGCGGACAGACGAGTCCGAGTTACAATAAGTTGCCAGAGTTTGGCTCAGGTCACGCTGAGCACCTATCCCAACCTGAGGATTGGACCAAGCTGGCCCTGATCATTGTGGGCCTCTTTATCTTGTTTGTGATTATCCTAGTGTTGTTTGGGTAAACAGGTTGAGTGGTGTGTCACATTCTTGGCTCAAGAGATTAGTCCTCATCTCTTATGATTATGTCTTGACAACAGAACGGATGTTCGTGTACAATATCCTCATCAGATAAACAAGATGAGGCGAGGATTGTGGCGGTAAAATCGTGGCGGCGGACGCAAAAAGTATTTGAAAATATGACGGGCTTATTGACCGGAACTTTGGGGCGGACGCCAGCCCAAACGCAATCAAGAAAGAAAATGTCGGCCGATATCAAAACCGTGGCCACGGGGTTTGGAGCCTTGGATAAAGCCATTGGCTTAAAGGGGCTGCCTCGAGGCGCTTTAACCGAATTAATCGCAATGGGCAACCGCCCTGATAGTAGCGGGGCGAGCTGTCTGGCCGCCCGAATGGCAGTGCGTGCCCAGCGCCAACAGCAGGTGGTGACCATCATTGATCTGCCCCACCACTTTGATACTTGGCTGGCGGAACGGTGTGGCTTAGCGGCCCCAGAACTCTTATTGGTTCAACCTGAGACAATCTTTGAGGCCCTAACCACCTTGGAGAAGGCGGCCCAACAGAACGGCTTGGTCATCGTGTTGACCGGGCAAACATCCCATTTGTTAAACCATGTACAACCCAATCTACTCGCGATGTTATTGCGTCGCTTACGCCGCATTATTCAGGCGTCCGACAGTGCCTTTTTGTTTGTTACCACCCCGTTGGAAAATGACCCCTTTGCCCCAGAAAATTACCCTCCTGGCTTCACCTTACCCAATTTGGCCGAGATTCGTCTCTGGATTCAGAGTGAAAACTGGAATTACAAAGGAAGTTTAGCCGTGGGCTATAAAGCTACTCTGGCCGTAGTCAAGAATGATTTGGCTGAGGTTGGGTCAGGGGCTGAGTTACGGGTTAAGTTTGAGTAGGTTCAGTCCCCTCGATCCCTTAAACCCCAGTCCGGCGCTTCAATGATCGGGAGCTACCTCAATCTTTCCAGAACTTAATGGCCCTGCCCCTCTGGGGTTTGAGGGGCCAAACATCCACAAATCCCAACCTCAATGACACATCGAACATCTCATAAATTTTTGCCAGAGGGATTGAGCGTGCTATAATGCCTCGTTGTTGTGAGGGATGCTCAAGATCACGGGAACCAGTAGGGGCTGCACCTTTGTTGCCCCTACTTGCTTGTAGCGCGCCTATCGATGGCTGGCAAAGCCAGATTTAGAATTATAGTAGGAAGAAGGAATGATATTATGGGAACTTCACGTCGAATTGTTACGGCGTTTCTTTCGCTTGTCTTATTATCCGTTGGTTGTGGGTTAGCCCAACCGGTGATCGAGCGGGTCCAAAATAATGATACCATCGCTAGATTGACTGGGAGTGAGCCAACGGCCACACGACGCCGACCCACTCCGCGGCCCACCTTTACCCCAACACCAAACTATACCGACACCCCCACCTCAACGCCAACGTTTACCTTGACCCCGATTCCCACCGAAACCGAAACCCCAACTATCACGCCCACCCCAACAGAAACGCTAACCCCGGTGCCCACTGACACACCAGTGCCCACCAACACGCCAGTACCACCAACGGCGGCCCCACCTACAGCTGTCCCAGATACCCCCACCCCTGCCCCAACGCCCACCCCTAACTGGGCCTTTAAGGTTAGAGAACAGGGAAATCGTGAGTTTCAGCGAACCTCGGCTAACTTTATCTCTAGTATTGTCTTGGTCACCAATGCCAGTGACACCCCTTTGGGTGGATTTAAGGTGGTAGCCACCAATTCAAAGGGGGTGCGTTATGAAAGCGCTGAATCAAGCTGGTCGTATGATGTCACCAATGGCTTGGAAGGGTATGTCAAGCAGGGTAATATGAAATTTGAGCCGCCAGGCGGCTATAGTGATGAAACCTGGACCTTGACATTGGTGGATAGCGCGGGCAGCCAAGTAGCGGCCCCCCTTTCATTAACCTATCCCAGTGATCCCAATCAGCGGGCGTGGGATTTTATCTGGTGGTCACAGTAGCTAAGCAATGAATGACTTTAGAACACAGCGTCTCATTTTTTGGTTAAGTATCAGCATCTTTGCGGTGATTGGGCTGCCCGCTATCTTGGGGTGCTCGCTAGGCGCGTTGATGGTGCAAGCCACCACGCCCACGCCAACCCCGCAACGAACCCCCAAACCAACCTTTACCCATACCCCAAATTGGACTCCAACCTTTACACCCAGCGTCACTCCCACCCCATCCCATACACCAACGGTGACCGACACGCCCATTCCCACGGATACGCCTGTCCCTGAAGAAGAACCGGCGGAAGAGGCTGCGGCCCCTGTTCAACAAGCGCCCACCGAACCACCGCCCCCTGCCGAGCCAACCGATACACCAACGCCAGAAGAGCCAACGGCCACGCCGACCCCAGCCTTTCCTTTTTCGGCAGTCTTTAAAGCGTACAATACCGGATCGCCCGGTGAAACCCGGTTCACGGCCTGGATTCGGATCGATTATGAGCCAGGCAAATTTAAGACCTTATCTGGCTTTCAAATGAAGGCGATTGCGCCCGATGGGAATACCTATTATAGCGAGGTATCTGGCTCAGGTTTTAGCGATAGTACGGTCGCTGGGGCGGGTGATAATAACTGGATGAATACAAAACTAGAGATTTCTCCGTATACACCAGGGAAGTATACGTTGTTCTTGGTTGAAAACGATGCCCAAATGTCACCTGAACTAGAATTTGAGTTGTCAGCTGATCCATTACAATATCTTCACTTCGAATTTTTCAAGCAAGAATAGAGGGTTTTACGATTTACGATTTTTGATTTACGATATTCTAGATTGATACAAAACAATTCAATGACTTAATCTCTATTAATCTTGATTTTGTATAGTAACGTGTATTGAGCATTAGAGGACAGAGAAGAATGCGTCTACAGAAAAAAAATAACTCATCAATGCGAACAATCGCTTTACCCTTAATGGCAGCCGCCATTGTTCTGCTAGGCTGTGGGCTGACCGATCGTATAGCCCGAACGGTCCGCCCTGAAACGGAGGTTCGGGTGACTCGCACGCCCCTGCCAACCTATACGGCCACCGTGGATGGGGCTAATTTTGTTGGTTTTGAGGGCGAACAAAACAATCAGAATGTTGAGATTATCTTAGCCACAGACACCCCCACTGTGGTGGTGGTGGAGCCGACCCCAGTGCCTGTTGAACCCACTGCCACGCCCGTTGAGGTGGCTGAAAGTACGGCAGAAGAGGCAGCCACTGAAGCAGATAGCGGCGAAGAAGTTGAGGCCGCTCCCATCGGTCCAGCCACGTCAGTGACCATCATCCAAAATATGAACGTGCGAGGTGGTCCCGGCACTAATTATCCGGTGATTGGTTCGGCCCCAGCCGGGGCGGGATCATCTATTTTAGGGCGCAATGGCGATGGCTCTTGGCTCAAGGTGGAATATCCGCCTGGCTCTGGCTCAGCGGGTTGGGTCTATGCCTCGTTAGTAGAGACCAATGGCGATAATCAAGGGGTGGCTGTGGCTGAGATTCCACCACTGCCGACCCCAGTACCCACGGAACCGCCGCCCCCCACGCCTGTACCTGCGCCAAAGTATCAATTTACACCTGGTGCGTGGCACGCCTCGGCAAATGCGGCGATTGTGCACTTCAAAGGCCGGATCCGAGATGAAGGGGGGAACAACGTTAATGGGTTTAGTGTATATGTGAGCAACGGTGCCTGGGGCACAATCTCGCATCCTAGCGGGCCAAGTGGTTGGTATCCTGATAAAGGAGAAGGGGAATGGGATGTGTCTGGTATCGGATTGATTGATGGTCAAGGGACGTGGTATTTATCAGTAGTCAGCTATGATTGTAACTTCTGGGGTGGTTTCGATGCCCAATGTAAGGAGTTCACCTATCTATCTGAAGAGATTCCCATTATCGTCAAAACCCCTGAGGAGTCTATCATCAATGCGGATTGGGTCTGTCATTGGGATTGTAATAAAGGAGTTTATCAATAGAGCTATTTCATATATGCTGAAAATTATCTAGCACTAAAAAATTCCGAGACATTTCCATCTCTCGGAATTTTTTGTTAAAATTTTTTCTTGAATGCCAGTCTGATTGGCGTAATACAGGTTTGTTCTGGAGTCCCCCTTTGTCAAACAAAAATATTATCATTGTCTTGGTTTCTGTTGTGGTTGTTGGCCTACTATGTGTTTGTGTAGCAATTGGTGCCTTTTTATGGAGCCAACCTTCTTTGGACTCAGCCCTAGCTGGGGTTACCGGACCAACATCAACCCCAACACCAACGCTACACATTGAACGTACTCCCGTCGATACGCCTGTTCCCCCCACCCCGACGACAGAAGTAGAGGAAATAGCCACTGAAGTGGCTGAGCCATCACCGACAACAGATGTTGTGTCTGAATCAAGCCCTACAACAGCACCAACCCCTACCGAGGTTGCCCTGCCCCCATCAACAGAAGAGCGCTTGTTAACCGCAATTTTGCCAGAGCGGGACCAACGCCAGTTGGCAATGCGTCTAAAAATGGATGGGGAGGAGATCCCGGCTGTCGTGACTGAGAATGCTCCACCGCGAGAGCTAGGGGATGTTGATAAATTCTGGGTCACGGACAATCAACAGCAGCCCCCCCGCCAATTTGAAGTTGAGGCGACCCTGAAATACATCACCCCCCACTCATACTGGTGGATTCAGGATGGATTTAATATTAATGCTGATGCTTTAGCACGATCGGCCGAACGCTTTGAGAATGAAACCTATCCAACCAACCGCGCCTTTTTTGGTAGCGAATGGTCACCAGGGGTTGATGGGGATGAACATATCCACATATTTATGGGGGATGTCCCCGGTGTGGCTGGCTATTATTCGGCCTCCAACGAATACACCAAGCAGGCTGAACCCTTTAGCAACGAACGCGAAATGTTTTTTATCAACCTGCGAGCCATTACACCGGGCAATGATTATTTTGACGGAGTTTTATCCCACGAATTTCAGCATATGATCCATTGGTATCAGGATCGCAACGAAGATACTTGGGTCAATGAAGGAATGAGCGAGCTGGCCACCTTTATCAATGGCTATGGCAGCAGTAATTTTTCGGGCGCATTTATTGCCACCCCTGATACCCAGCTCACCGGCTGGGCGGATAGTCCCGGTGCCGCGTCGGCCAACTACGGGGGCAGCTTTATGTTTATGGCCTATTTTTTACAGCGGTATGGCGAAGAAATGACGCAGGCCGTCGTGGCTCATCCGGCCAATGGTATTGCTGGGTTTAATGCGGTGTTGGAAGAGGCCGGGCATACAGAGCGATTTGAAGAGATTTTTGCCGACTTTTTAGTGGCTAACTATCTGCAAGACCCTGAGGTTAATGATGGCCTTTGGGGATATGAGGATTTTAGACCGGGCAACGCCAACATCAACAAATTGTATCGGGTGTATCCACAAAGTGAGCAAACAACTGTATTTCAATATGGGGCCGATTATATTGAGCTAACTGGCTTTGGTGATATCGAGATTAGCTTCACTGGATCAACTCGGGTTAAAGTCCTGGCAAATGAGCCACACAGCGGTCAGTTTCAATGGTACAGTCATCGGGGGGATGATACTAACACCCGATTAACTCGTACGGTTGATTTAAGCGAGGTTGACCAAGCCACGCTCAATTATTGGATTTGGTACGACATTGAGAGTGATTGGGATTACGGGTATGTGGCAATTTCCCAAAATGATGGGTTGAGTTGGACGTTGTTGGAAGCTCAGGACACTGTCACAACCAATCCCAGTGGTAATGCCTATGGCCCAGGGTATACAGGCTCATCCGGTGATTGGCGAGAACAAACCATTGACATTTCAGACTTTACGGGGCAGGAGGTTCTGATCCGCTTTGAATATGTGACTGATGATGCAGTCAATCGTCCAGGCTGGGCGGTGGATGACATCAGCATCCCCGAAATTGGATTTATGGATGACACTGAAAATGGTTTGAATGGCTGGGATGCAGAAGGGTTTGTCCTCATTGATAATATTCTGCCGCAACGTTTTTTGGTGCAAGTGATTGAGATTGGCGAAGATGTGACAGTGCAATCTATTCCATTGGATGAAACCAACTTTGGAACACTCACAGTCGAGGGGTTAGGTGATCGTATAGATCGGGCTATTTTAGTGATTAGTGGCTTAACCCCAGTGACGAGTGAACCAGCGACGTATGAGTATGAGTTGACTGACGTTAGTCAGTAATCAAATGGTATTTACAACTTACCTGCCAACCAAGCCGCTGCCCCAGCGCCAGCCACCCGCCCACTAGCAAAGCATGCCGTCAGCAAATATCCTCCCGTCGGAGCCTCCCAATCGAGCATCTCCCCGGCACAAAACACGCCGGGCATATTACGAATCATCAAATTTTTATCAAGCGCCTCAAAATTGATACCCCCCGCACTACTAATCGCCTCATCAAGCGGACGAGGCGCAATTAAGGGAATTGGCAGAGCTTTGATCGCAGCGGCGAGTTGGCTTGACTCAGCAAATATTTCGGCTGAGACAAACTCACGGAGCAACCCCGTTTTCACCCCTTTAAGCCCAAGCCGCTTTTGCAAATGATTAGACATTGACCGTGAACCACGGGGTAGAGACAACTTGTTTACAATGTGCGCCAGCGATCTGTCTGGCAGCAGATCCAGCTGAATAATCGCCTGGCCTGTGGCAAAAATTTCATCACGAAGCAGGGCTGACGCCGCATAAATCAAGCTACCCTCAAGGCCTGTTTCTGTGACAACAAACTCACCTTGTCGCTGAAATTGATTACCTTTCACGTCTGTAAAATTGAGCGCCACTGACTTTAAAGGATGCCCGGCAAATCGGGTACGAAAATGCTTAGTCCAAGCCACATCAAAGCCACAATTTGTTGGTTGTAGGGGGGCAATGGAAACACCTTTTTGCTCTAAAATCGGCAACCACGCCCCATCTGAGCCAAGTTTAGCCCAACTACCCCCTCCCAAAGCCAAAATGACAGCATTCGGATGGGCGTGATATTCACCCTGGGGGGTATCAAAACGGAGGGCACCCTCTGACGTCCAACCTAACCAGCGATGACGAACGTGGAACTTCATCCCCCTTGCCCGCAACCGTTGTATCCAAGCTCGCAGCAGAGGTGCGGCCTTCATGTCTGTGGGAAATACCCGAGCAGAGGTGCCGATGAAGGTTTCAAAGCCTAGTTCATGAGCCCACTGGCGAATATCTTGCGGGCCAAAGATTTGTAACCAAGGTTCAATCTCGGCGGAGCGAGCGCCATAGCGAGATAAAAAGCGTTCAATCGGCTCGGAATGGGTTAGATTGAGACCACCTTTTCCGGCCAACAAGAATTTGCGTCCAACAGAGGGTTTTGTGTCATACAAATCAACATGAACCCCCTCAGCACTCAACACTTCAGCAGCCATTAAACCGGCCGGACCGCCTCCAATCACGGCAACGGTCGGCTGCGATGGCTCTTCGCTATCTTCCATCCACGCTTACCTTATCCTCTATATCTGGAAAGATCTTTACATCTTGGGGATTGTAGGGGATGTGGTTATTTTTGCAATATCGAGAACTCACATCGACAACGAAGCCAACTTCCGACCAGCAATCACATGAATAAGCTGAACCATCTCGCCATCACCGTACATAAAAACTGTATAGTAGGGACGACCATCGGGTAATCTAGCCAGAATGGTTCGTTGGCCATTAAGGGTAATCAATTCATAGGCGGTATCTGGGGGCGTCATTTGATAGGTGCCCAGAATGAAGGCCGAAACAGGCTCACGCCCTTGCAATACGTGAATAGCGGCCCCGCGCTCACCGCCCCCATCGGGCACAAAGGTAATATCTTCAGCAAGCAAGGCTAAAAAGGACTCAACCTCACCGGATTGAACCACCTGAATAAAGCCATTCAATAGTCGTTCATGTTGCTGAGGCGTAGCTTCAAAACGGGGACGATTGGCTTTGATATGTTGTTTGGCTCGACGAAACAACTGTCGACAAGCAGCCTCACTTCTGTCTAAAATCTCAGCAACTTCCCGATGCTTATAATCAAAAATTTCGTACAAAAGAAAGACGGCACGCTCGGCGGGAGAAAGTGCCTCTAGCAAAATTAAAAAGGCAATAGAGATTGAGTCGAGGGTGAGGGTGTGATCTGCTGGGTTGAGGAGTTCGGGTCTATCATCTGTTGGGATCGGTTCGGGCAGCCAAGGGCCAAGGTATTGCTCGCGTTGGGTTTTGGCCGCACTCAGTTGATTGAGGCACAGCCGTGTCACCACCGTGGTCAGATAGTATTTCGGTTTTTTGATCGTATCCATTGCCACATCTTGAATACGCAAATAGGCCTCTTGCAGCACATCTTCCGCCTCGACCACGGTACCCATCATTCGGTAGGCCAAGGAAAAAAGAAGCGGCCGATACTGTTCGAAAAGCTCAACGTTCATCTTACCCTGCTACCTTGCTCCCCTGTGTCTCTGTAACCTTGTTACCCTGTTGCCGTTGATATCGACCTTTGCCATTCCAATAGAAAAAGCCAGGAAACCGTCGCTCCATTTCTAAGACAAAGCCCAAATACCAGACAAAGAAGTTGCGGACCCGAACGGCCAACCCTCGGCGGAAAACAAGTCGCCATGCCTGATCGACGGGGTATGTACCAAAGCCGACCGCATCATTTGGCCCTAAGGCAATGCCCTGCCCATACCAAGCAAAGCTCAAGGGCCGAGGCAATTTCCCTTTTAAGTCAGCCGCAATGTTGTCGGCCACTTGAGCACCGCTGACCAAGGCGGTAAAGAGGCTCATTCGGATCGGTGCCCCCGGCTCTGCAACGGGTTGCGCCGCATCGCCGACAGCGTAAATGTTTGGATAAGATTGCGAACGCAGGTAGGGATCGACCAAAACCTGCTGCTTACTGTTCACTGGTATGCCTGCTTGTTGCGCCAAGGGCGAGGCTTGAAAGCCCCCAGACCAGATAATAATATCTGCCTCAACTTTACCTGAAGTGAGCACAACCCCATCCGTTTCAACGTGGGTCACCTGTTTCTGCTCATAAATTTCAATGTTCTGCTCTTGTAAGGCAGCCAAAATATGTTTCTGAATGTGTGGCCCTTTGAAGGCTCCAGCCTCACCTTGTGTCACAATCGCCACCTGATGATGTGGGTATATCCCTTTGATTTGGGTGGCCGCCTCAAGCCCTGTCGCGCCACCACCAACCACAATCACCCGCTGTGGTGTCTGTCGAACGGCCTCAAGTTTGGCTTTAAGGGCAGTTGCTGTCAAATCCCCACAAGGGTCAAGGCTAAAAGTATATTCAGCCACGCCTGGAACAATGTCACGGTTTGTCTGACTGCCTAAAGCATAAATCAGTTTATGGTAGAGGAGCGATTGCTGCCCATTCGCTGTTTCAATATCTACCATCTGCTGTTTGGGATCAATCCTCTTGACCCAGCCTTGCACAAAATTGACCTTGGTGCCGCGCAGCATATCAATAAGGCGCTTTTGTTTCAACGCGATCCCCGTCGCGTGCTCGTGCAGCCGGGGGCGCTCGACAAAATGGTCAAGGCCATTGACCAAGGTGATATTTGTTGCCAATCGTTTAGTTTTCCCTGCCAATCGTAATGCGGCCATCATTCCACTGTAACCTGCCCCAAGTATCACAATTTGTTTTGTTTCATCTACCATTTTCCACCTCATCTGTTGGAGTAATTTGCGTTCATACTCTAAGACCAGTGAGGGGGGAAGAATGTGACATGTTAATGATTTTCTAGCGTAAATGGCCCAAAAACTCAGCCGCATGTCAGCGAGAACTCAGTCCCACGACAGGCAATCATATCTATTTGGAGTATAATGTAGAATACACGCTTTAGCATAACATCATTATAAACATCAAATCCTGGATAGGATCAAAGGGGGTCATATGTTATATAAACCAACGTATCTTTTCTTTATTAAACCCTACATTCCTTCCGGGGCTAATCTCTAGTATCGTGCCACTTAGATTTATAACCACGCAGTAGATCATCATCTTTAGTACCACAAAATTAGTCGATATCACCCTCATCCCCACCAATGTTAATTCCTGTAAAGATTGACTGATGCTGTCTATCATCCCTATCGGTTGGGAGCACTTGAAGCACCTCTACCCTGTATTTTGTTCAATGTTTAGGTCTAGAAAAGCTCTCCTTTTATGATGAATGTCCAGGGATGATCAATAAATTAAATACACATTATTTAAACTTAGTTTATTATTTATAAAACCAAATATTTTAGCATAGGAGCTTTTAATATGAAATTCAATACCTTAACCCAAACCATCGTTATTTTGGCAGCTATGGTCAGCCTGAATTTATGGCTGACCATTTCACCGGATCAAGCCGGGGCTGAAGCTCTAAATCTTTCAAATGGAGTAACCAGTCGAGTTTCAATTGGTACAACGTTTTCCTATCAGGGCCGATTGAATGATAACGGTACCCCGGCCAATGGTGTTTATGACTTACGCTTTACACTTTATGATGCCCTGAGTGGGGGCAGTCAAGTTGGCAGTATTTTGACCAAAGATGATGTGACCATAACGGACGGCTACTTTACCATCGAGCTTGATTTTGGAACTGATGCTTTTACTGGCGAGGCCCGCTATCTGGAGGTTGGAGTACGTCCAGGGGATGACACTGGAGGCTACACCCTGCTCAGTCCTCTTCAAGCCCTCACGCCTGCCCCTTATGCGGTCCACGCTGACACTGCACCCGGCATTGTCTCTGTTGGCTCGGTAGTGATGCACATGGCCTCGACTGTACCCGAGGATTGGTTGGAATGTGATGGCTCTTCTTTATTGAGAGCGGATTATCCTGAGCTATTTGCCACCATTGGCACAACCTATGGCAGTGCAGATGCCGATCATTTTAACCTCCCCGATATGCGGGGCTATTTTGTACGGGGTTGGGACCACGGCGCAGGGAATGACCCAGATGCTAATTCACGGGTTGGTGGAGACACAGTGGGCTCGACCCAAGACGATATTGTCGGACAGCATAATCATAATTTTGAACATGTTATGGATCTAGACCTTAATGGTAGTGGACTGGCAGTATTTCTAAATGGAACAGACGACCGATCAGCAGGGGCTATTGATACAGATTTTGGGGAAGATGGCGTCGGCAATGAAACACGACCTATCAATATCGCAGTGATGTACATCATTCGGGCGAAATAAAACAACTTGACTCGAATAGGCACTATCCTTGCCTAACTTATGAAAGGAACAATTATGAAATTCTCAAAAGAGTCTATCTTTACAGTGCTGCTCATCACTGTAATGTTCTCCGTCCTCATCTACCCCACGCTAAGCCAAGCTCAGATCGGAGGCAGTTACGACCTATCCTGGTTCAGCACCGATGGTGGGGGTGGAGAGAGTAACGGGGGGACCTATAACTTGATCGGCACCCTCGGCCAGCCCGATGCAGGGAACACCCTCAGTGGAGGAAATTACGCTTTGACGGGCGGTTTTTGGGGCAGCCCAGATCCACAATACGTCTATTTGCCCCTGATCGTACGGTCGTAAGTGGGAAATTTTGTTAATGGTGAGCAGAACACTTGCTTTCGCTAAAATATTGGCTCGACGCACTTTCAAATCTGACTCAATCATAACCTCATTAATCGACGATAGGAGTGACGACCATGAAAAAATTAACCGGTAACAATGTTGAACAAATTGTAACCTGGACTCGATCCAACGTCTAAAGTGCCAGCCTAAACAGAATGATTCTGAGAGACATGAATCTTACCGGCATAAACAAGGGCAAACAGGGTTGGTTTTGATCGTATTGAGGAGACATAATACTGATCCGGAAAACTGCGTCGGCAAAGCGGAGTGACGAATGGAGAAATACAATGACCATCAAACGATCAAACAAAATACAAATGAGATCGATGACAAATAATCTGGCGATTCGAATCCTGTTCGTAACGCCAGATGAGGCTCGTTGGAACCGTCTCTCTCAGTACTTGGTTGAACAGAGTTTTATCCTAATAGGCCAAGTTAGCCAACTAGAGCCGGTTTCGACCATCCTGCAAAATGTAATCCTAGATATGATTATCTTTGATGCTCATTTGTTGGGAACAGCGGGTCTGGTTCAGTGTGGCCAAATACTGACCCGGCACCCAACCCTAAAGATCGTATTGGGCGTGCGGGATGAGCTATCTCTACAAGAGACGGCTCTGAAAGTTGGCGTCGCTGGGTGTATCCCATTCGATCTTCCTTTGACAGCTTGGCCCGGTCTGCTCACCTACATCAACAGCGGTGGAGCTGTCTTTGATCAACGAATTGTGCAAGCGACGATTGAACCAGAGTCGCCAAACGATTCCGATTCCTCTGTAGTCAAAGTGGGGCCACTTCGTATCTATTTGAACCTAAGACGGGTAGAGTTAGATCAAAAACGGGTCGGTCTGAGCAAGGGGGAGTTTGCCCTGCTGGCCTGTCTGGTTCAAAACATCGGACAAATCGTTGACTGCAACCAGCTTCTCGATGAAGTTTGGCACTACGGGCCTGATGACGGGTCTGCCGCTCAGGTCCGCCTCTATATCACCCGCTTGCGCCGCAAGTTGGGTGATGATCCCCAAAAACCTACATTTATTTTAACCGAACGCGGTTTTGGCTATCGTCTACGCAGCCCTGCGCAGTGGCAGCGGGCGATGCAACCAGCCTAGTTCTCCAGATTGTTGCAATTTTGTTGCGAAACCTTTGCGGCTTTGTTGCCAAAGGTGGAATGAGTTTTGATACACTGGATCACATAGATGTTCGCTTCATAACTACCTTAGGGTAAGTCGTCAAACCTACGAATAATTTATCCTACACAAATAACAAGGAATTAGAAACATAACATCAATACTGTGTCAGCGATATTAAAAAGGAGCTAACTCATGAATAATCAATCTGGAGATCATCTTATAAATCGAACCGTTCTGGTCGGCTGGCAGAACCAACTGGCGCAAGCGGCTAAGAAACCGTGGCTGGCCAGTTTTTTGTTACGTCACGGGGGCCGACTACTACGTCGGTTTGTCAGTTTTTATCAGCGGCTCTGTGCCTTACCACGGGCCAAACGCCGGACTCTGGCCCGAAAACTATCTTTACCATTGGCCGGAATGGCCCTGATGCTGGCCTTGAGTCAGGCATCAACTGTCCACGCAGCAACCATTTGGGTGAACAGCACCAGCACTACAGTGGATAGTGATGATGGCAAATGCACTTTGGTTGAGGCTATTCTTGCCGCTAACAACGACACGGCTTCGGGAACGAAAACAGGTGAATGTGCAGCCGGTAATGGGGCAGACATGATTGAGCTTCCGACCAATAAAACCATTAAACTGACCAGCGTCAATAACAGTACCTTTGGCCCCACCGGCCTTCCGGTAATTACTAGCAAAATCACCATTGAAGGCAATGGAACCAAAATCGAAGGGACAGGACCCAATTTTCGTATTTTGGCTATTGCCTCTAATGGTAACCTCACCTTAAACAATAGTATTATTACTGGAGGCGTGTTACTTCCTGATGATCGACCTAACAACAACGGCGCTGGTGTGGCTAACTATCAAGGGACGGTGGCGATCAATAACAGTAAAATCAAATTTAATACATCAGGGGCTTATACGAGCCATCATGTATTCTCAGGACATGGGGGCGGGATATATAATCAACAAGGCACGATGACCATTAGCAACACTACCATTTCTCATAATACCGCAGCTAGAGGTGGCGGGATATATAATCAAGGTGGTGATGGTAATGCCACCTTGGATATCAATTTTAGCACCATCAACTTCAATCATGCTGTTCAAGGCGCTGGTATCCATAATGATGGACAGAACGGCAACGCCACATTGAATATCCACAATAGCACTATCCGCGATAATTCGGCATACAGCTCTTATGACCCACTCGTAGGCGTTAAGGCAAGGGGGGGTGGCATCGCCAATGAAGGTTATGAAGGCATTGCCAAAACGACAATCATAAACAGCACTATTTCCGGGAATCATGCTGTAGACAATGGGGGTGGTATGAGTAATTTTAGCAACTATGGCAGCGCCACGATTACTACATATAATAGTACTATCTCCAATAACACCACAGAAGATAAGGGCGGCGGAATAAGCAGTATTGGTAATTATAACGTTGAAGACTATGGAACCGCTGGCAACATCCGTCTTGTTAACACCACCATTACCGGAAACCACTCAAACGGGGCTGGTGGTGGTGCATTCCTCCAATATACGACAACCTTTGTATTAAAACGTAGCCTTGTTTCTGGTAACCGAGTAGCAGGCAACCCAGCCTCTGGTGGCGGCGAGGTTTATAACTTTCAGCCCGATATAGTACCTGTCGGCGGTATGTTTAATGTGTTTGGTGATGATGATTTAACCAATCAGAAAGCCTTCCATAACTTTAATCCTGCGAGCAGTGATATCACTGCCACAAGTGATGGGTCAACTCCCACACCGTTAGGCAATATTCTCGACTCTAATCTGGCCAATAATGGAGGTATCCCGACGGGTAGAGATGGGAATGATCCACTTTTGACCCACGCCTTAATTCTGGATAGTCCTGCTGTTGATGCCGGAAACACTGAGGAAGATTGTGGTGAGATCGTGCCTAGTCTTCTCTTCGACCAACGGGGTGTATTACGTAATGGTTCCTGTGACATTGGGGCCTATGAACTGGTGCAGATTGCCCTATCAAACGGAAGTTTCGAAATTGGTAATTGTACATCTCCTACAAATTGTACAGTGGATGTAGACAGTACAACAATCGCAGGTTGGGATATTGTGTCCGGAAATGTCGACTACATCACTGGCCTGTGGGAAGCCTCTGATGGTGACCGCAGTGTAGATTTATCGGGTAACAGAGCGGGAGCTATCGCCCAAACAATCCAAACGATTCCAGGGGCATCCTATAAGGTGGTGTTTGATATGGCTGGAAATCCTGATGGTGGCTCAAATATCAAGCGTCTTGAAGTAACGGCTGGCTCAACTACCGAAGTCCGTACGTTTAACACGAGTGGTAAAACCAGGGAAGCTATGGGTTGGGAACAGAGAAGCTTTTCTTTCACTGCAACTGACACCACAACAACCCTAAGATTTGCAACGGCTGATGGAGAATCTGACTTCGGGCCAGTTATCGATAATATTCGGATAGTAGAAGGAGCGACGACGGCCATAAATCTTACATCATTCAAAGCTATTATAGGCGAGATCGCAGTCGACCTTACCTGGCAAACCGCTAGGGAGATCGACAATGAAGGCTTCAACCTCTGGCGCAGTGAAACTGAGAATGGTTCGTATGTCAAAATCAATGACTTGCTAATCCCAGCAGAGGGGAACACCGATACAGGGGCGAGTTATGAGTATACTGACCCTAATGTGAGTAAAGATAAAACATATTTCTACAAGTTGGAAGATGTGGATGCAAATGGTACCAGTACCTTCCATGGGCCAGTGTCGGCTTTAGTTACGGCCAGCAAATTCGATCAAATCTATTTGCCACTTATCTTCAAATAGAGGTCAGTTGGCTAGCCCAGCCCCAAAGGGTGCTACAACTTTGTTTGTCAAAGACCTTTTGGGGCTTCAAGAAAATAGTACTTTGAAATTGATGGGTTCTGGCTATGAGGCCCTTAACAAAACAATACATTTCTACAATAAAGGTGGTATTTCTGTTAACCTTCTTTCTGTTATCTCCCCCCAGCCTGAGCTATGCCCAAGCTAAGTCAGACCAAGGCCCTCCTCTGCAAATCCTGCAAATGGACGACACGGGGATGATTCTAGAGCTTCGCTTACCGAAGTTTGCCTTGGAAACCAAAAGGTATGAGGGCCTCACCTACCAGACCCTGTCTGCCCCTGATCTCGTCCCAATGACCGAGCCTGGTCAACCTCAACTACTGGGTCTGGGCGAGTTGTTGGGCACGCCGCCAGGTGGGATTGACAAAATCACTATTCTGGAGCAGGAACGCGAAACCCTGACCGACATCCAACTTGTTCCCACACCGACTCTAACCTATCCTCAGCCGGATGAACCGCCAGTCGAGACTTTCATCTTAGATGAAATCTTGTATGGGCAGGATGCCTTTTTTCCCGGTTCATTGACCGAAGTAGGACTGACCGGACGATTACGCGACCAAGCAGTGACTCAGCTACGCGTGTATCCTTTTCAATACAATCCCGTGCAGCAAACGTTAGAGATTTATCGTCGCTTGCGAATACAGGTGCATTTTGTTGAGCCGCCAGTTTTGGTCCAGTCCGCAATTCCCTCTCGATTTGATACGCCGTATGAACGAGTCTTACAAGCCTCACTCCTAAATTATGCCACTTTACCCGCACCTGTCCTCTCGCAAAAAGCCATGACTCCATCGCAAATTGCACCCCAGAGCCAAGGTCAGGCTCTCAAAATTTTTGTTGATAACGATGGCCTGTATCAAGTTACTTACCAGGATTTGCAAAACGCTGGGTTTGATTTGAATGGTATAGATCCACGTCAGTTGCAGCTAAACAACAATGACAGTGAGGTAGCGATTTATGTTAGTGGCAAGGCTGATGGCATTTTTGATCCTGAGGATTGGCTGGAATTTTACGGTCAGTCGCTCCCCGACAACTTTACGGATCGCAACATCTATTGGCTCAGGGTTGGCGACCAGTTGGGGCAACGGATGGTTGCGTTGGACAGTACCCCAACTGGGGCTGGAGCTACGCCGACAGCCTTTTATCGAACCCTGCATCTGGAGGAAAATCACGAATATTGGCCGCAGCTGCCCAGCGGCGGGGATGATCATTGGTTCTGGAGTCGATTTCATACCAACACTGCCAGCCGGATGTTCACCTTTAAATTACAAAATATTGCCTCATTGGCTGAAGAAGGGCTGGTACGGGTGGCTCTATATGGCCGGACTCGTGTACCAGCAGTGAATCCTGATCATCACACCCAATTGGTCCTCAATGGTCACATCATTGATGAGGCTTGGTGGGACGGCGATGTCCCCTTTACCCACGAAGTTTCCGTCCCACAATCTTTTTTTAAGAACGGCGACAATACCCTAGTAATTAAATCTCCCAACGACACCGGGGCTAAGGTCGATAGCTTTTATCTCAATATAATTGACCTTGAATATTGGGATAACTATACTGCCGACAATGATGAGTTGATCTTTACCGCATCTGATCCTGGTTTGACGACCTTTTCCATTGATGGTTTTAGTCACCCATTAATTTGGGTCTATGATATCAGCGATCCAGCCCAAGTTGGTCGGCTAACTGGGGCTGAAATCGAAATGGTTGGCGGTCAGGCTGAAGTCCAGATGGAAACAACGGTCAGGGCAGAGTCACGTTATCTAGCCCTGACCGCTGACAAAAAAAGGAGCCCAGCCGGTTTTCTGCTCGACACACCCTCTACCTGGCGATCATCTCATAATCAGGCCGATTATTTGATCATTACCCACTCAGACTTCAGCGAAGCGGCCTCGCGATTGGCTGATTACCGGGCTGGGCAAGGGCGACAGGTGGCTGTCATTCAGGTGACCGATCTCTACGACGAATTTAGTGGTGGACGCTTTACCCCCCAAGCCATTCGTGATTTTCTGGGCTATGCCTATCACCATTGGACCCCACCAGCGCCACTGTATGTACTGTTGATTGGGGATGCCACCTACGATTATCACGATTATTTGGGCACAAGCAATGTCAACTTTGTCCCTACCCATCTGTTCACCTCCGGACTAATTGGACAGACCTCAAGTGATAACTGGTTTGTTAGTGTTAGTGGAGATGATCCTTTACCTGATATGTTTATTGGTCGTCTGGCTGTACGAACCTTACCCCAGGCACATCAGGTCATCGATAAAATTGTGGCATATGAACAAAATTTACCAGATGATTGGCAACAAAAAGCCGTCTTTGTGACTGACGATGGCGAGAATGGTCTCTTTGAAACTGAGTCAGATCAGCTAATATCTCTCTTGCCTCCGAACTACGATGTAAAACAAATTTACCCCAGCCTTTATCCTCGCCCCCATGACCCCACCCCTGACATTCTTAAAGCGATTGATGAAGGAGCGCTGATTGTTAATTATATAGGGCACGGTAGTGTTAACGGCTGGAACCATTGGCAGGATCAAAGGATTTTGATCGATACCGATATCTCATCTCTAAATAATGGCCCACGTTATCCCTTTCTGGTCACAGGCAACTGTTACAATGGGCTGTTTTCCCACCCCGAGTCTCAAGACAGTTTGGCAGAAAGCTTTGTAAAGGCTAAAGAAAAAGGGGCGATTGGGGCTTGGAGTCCCACTGGGTTGGGGTATACCTTTTGGCACGAGGCGACAATCAAGGCCCTTTATGAGACGATCTTTGCTGATCATAATTCTCAGCTTGGCCCAGCGACAACTACGGCAAAGATTGAGGCCTATGCCAACCTTGGCTGGCGTGAACCGATTGAGATTTTTACACTTTTTGGTGACCCTGCTCTAGCTTTACAAGTTGTCCAACCTCGTCTTACCCTGAACAATATCGCCACGGCCTCCCATATCCAACCTGACCAATTACTAACCTATATTCTAACCTATAGCAACAATGGCAACGCCCCCGCCAAGAATGTGGTTCTAACTCAACTTCTGGATGACCATACAACCTATCACTCAGCTGTGCCGCCCCCAAGTCGAGGAAATAATATTTGGGAGTTAGGGTCATTACCGGCTAATACCTCCGAGACGATTGTGGTTACCGTTGCAGTCTCAAAAACGGTTGAGGCAGGCATGGTGTTAAACAGTGAGGTAAGATTGACCGGAGAAGGGCTTGGGACAGAAACCGCAATCGCCCAAACCATTATTGGTCAGCCTACGTTGACTCTTCAGGGGGTGGTTTCGGCCCCTACAGTTAAGCCAGGTCAGTTGCTAACCTATATCTTAACATATGCTAATCATAGCGATCAGCCCGCTAAAAATGTGGACATTACGGCCAATTATGATGCCAACACTAACTATCATTCAGCCAGCCCAGCCCCCACTACCGATCATCATAATTGGGAAATCGATGTATTACCAGGAGGTACTTTAGGTACGATTATGATCACGGTTCAAGTTTCAGGTGAGGCTACGCCTAGCGACCGATTACTTAATCAAGTCACCTTAAAAGGAATAGGGCTTGAACCTCAGATCATCATTCTATCAGCCTTGGTTGATAACTATAACACTCATCTGCCTGTAATTTTTCGAGATTAATTTTGGGTGCTGTACTAACCACAAATCCCTAAGAGGGTGGGGTGCTGCCCCAAACACATATAATAATGATAGCGTTTGTTCAGGGACAGACCAATGGGGTCAGTCCTGTTCCGCCGATGGGGATGCGATAGTATGGCACCCTGTGATATTGAGGCTATTGAGAGGCAGATACTCTATAATCGGGGTGGGCGACCAATACCATCAATCACGGGGGAGTACAGGCACAGATCACCACAGTGTTTTCGCCCCTCTGCACAGTCGATCTAACTGCTAAAAAGAACAGACGACTTTACCTTTGATTGTAAAGTAATAGTGGATGGTTGGTGAGCCTAGTCATTACAAAGCGCAGCGATCTTAAAAAACACTGCGCTTTTTGTGATGGCGATATGAGTTTCTTTCTAGATTGTTATTTCCGAATCAAAGGTAGATAGATTGATTCTGAAAGCGCTATACCGCAAACCACGTCGTTGCTATGGGATCGAGATGTAATCTCACTGAGGTTCCCCAACAAGGCGTAAACTCCAAGATCAGTCATGACGGTGCTCACTTCCTGATCATCAGGGCTGTGATCGGTATCCATTGGGTGCCAGGTGGCCGTGGCAGGATCCCACTGATAAATAGTCACACTCTCGCTGTCAAAGCCAGCCATCGTTTCACTATCATAATGGAAGGTCAAAACAGCTGGTTTTTCCAATGTTGTCATATTGCCTGAAGCGGTGATCTCATACACCTCGCCCACCGCAGCCAAGCCTGTTGGCAATGGGCTGGGTAAACCCCAAGGGGAGGCGATCAAGAAATGAACCTCAGCCAGAGGGAACGATCCAGGCTCCAGATGCAGCTTTAGATTGCCATCATTGGAGAAGAGGTTGGTATCGCTGATATTTAGGGTTTGTTGCAAGCGGTAGTCAACGTTCAGGTCAATAAATTGCCCATTATGTGTACCATAGACATTGGCATATCCAGACAAGGCCGGAGGAATAAAAAAGGCCGAGACCTCATGTTGCTTTTGTTCAAAATTGTAGGGGATCACAATATTAGCTGGGCCGATCTGATCAGGACCCGTCAGGGCATATTTTAAGTTATCGGTAGACAGAGTCTGGGTGACGACCAGAAGTAAGCCATCTAAATTCCCATTACTGGTGGTTGGTGATAGACGTAAATAGGGTCCTGTTGTGACACTTTGGGTCGCCAACGCTGACGAGGCATTTGGATTCAATTCAAGGTAACCGATACTTAATATTTGATCGACCTGTCGATCCGCTGACAGCGCCCCATCAAGGGAAACGATCTTTAAGGAGTCTGTGCCCGTTGCTCCCAAAATCTCGATATGCCCCGCAATCTCGTCCGTCAACCCCTGATCCATCGCGGTACCTTTCGTTTTGGTCAAAGTCACCCAAGTGCCAGCCTGATAGGGGGTCCCATTGTGACACACCTGCAAGGTAAAGGGCTTAGGATCGTTCCCAACATTGGTCGTGGTCACAATTGGGAAGGGCAGGACCGCAGGGACCATCTCTGGCCCAGGCACACTTTGTCCCACCCCAGCTCGCACATCTGGGCTGACCAAGTGCCACTGCGGTTCATCTGAGTGATCATCATAGAGCCGCGCTAACGTTTGCCAGGCTGCCTCGCCATTGTTCAATTGATGTTGGGCGGTCTTCTGACAGTGTGAGGCCCAGCGGCCCACATCGGCCAACTCACTGGTGGTATAGTGGTAATCCATAATACTGGCATCATAGAGCCCTTTTCGATTGTCTTTATGAATACAAACTGTTCGTCTTTCTCCGACCAGTTTGTCCCCCTCTTTAAGATAGCCAAAGTATTCGTCATACAGCCCCAGCCCATAATGCCCAAACTCGTGAACCAAGGTCCGATACCCCTCGGATGCACTCCAAGGTCCCTGATCGGCCGAGTTCCCATTCCAGAAGCGGCCCACCCGAATGATGTGACTGGTATCCTCAGAGGTTATTCCCCCAATAAAGGCATGGGGGGTGACGGCATTCTTGGTCGTGATTTGGATATCAGCCTCGGTCCAATACTCAGCATTGTCATAAATGGCTACCTGCCCAAAGGTCATCTGCCCATCAGTCACATCGTATAGAAAATCGGCAGCCGCATCGAAGGCCGCTTGGGTGTCAGCCACATATTCATCCGTGGCATCCCACTCAATGGAAACCAACAGATTGAACAGGATCAGCGTTTGTTCGGGGCGAACCACGAGCAGTTGCTCGCCTTGGGGTTGGTTGACGGTAAAGGGGGTGGTGTGTCCTAACTCATCCACCTCTATATTGGTCAGGTAGGTGCGATAAGCCCACTCATCGTGTTGACCTCTGATGGTCGATTCCTGATGTTGGAGGGCGAGGACAGCCAATTCATCCCCAATTTCGAGAGGACCAGGGTTGAGTAAGCCTGCCTGACTTGTTTGACCAATCGAGACGCCGTCGCGATAAATCTCGGCATTAGGGACAGGGTTTCCCGCCTCATCCACCACCTTGATGTATTGGGGGGCCGCATATCGAAAGGAAAAGGTTTGGGTTGAGGCATAAGGACGCTGGTAGGGGCCAGGGCTAGTAAAGCCTTGATAGGCTTCGATCCGAAAGACGATATTATCGCTCTTAACCAAATCTTCATCCGCATCCCAAGCAAAGGTGTGTGTTCCACTTTCTGTTTGCGGATAAATTCCCCAAGACACGATTCCGCCTCCATACTCCGGCGTATCATCATCTGTAACCCACAAGGTCCAGACACCATCTGTTACCTCGCCATCAAAATCAGCCAAGCTCCCCTCAGGCTGGAATCGGCCTGTAAAAGGAGCTGTCCCAGCCTCAATCGTTACTGAAGCTTCATCATCTAAAATGGTATGCTCGAAACCTTCACCAGAGCCATCTACATCTGTAAAGAGCTCAACCAAAGTCCCTTGTGGAGATTCTAAATACACATCTAAATCTCCAGCAACATAGTGATTAATTGTGAGCCAGACATCAATATCGTTAATGATTTGAGAGGTCGGAATAACCAAGGTAGAGCTAATTGTCCCTAAAGAGGGAATACTTCCTGCCTCTTCTGGATCAATCTTAGCCTGATACTCCGATAGTTGAGTACTAAGGTCAGTCGTAAAAGTTCCAGCTTCAGGGGTCGCGGGAAACCATTGCCCACCGCCATTGGGGGAGTAAAACGCTTTGATAAAACGAACCGAGTCACCCTCTAGATCAAAAAGGGTGTAGGTCATTGAAAGGGTAGGGCTATTTAAAATGGTCGATGAGGCATAAAAGCTAGCATTAACACTAGGATAAGGGGGGGTGGTTTTTAAGTAGGGGAGATTATCGGGTAAATTTTGCCCGCCTTGTCGGTTATTTCGATAGATTTGAGTGTCAAATCGGCCGCCAACGACGAGGTCGAGATCACCATCCCCATCATAATCACCCCATGCCACGCTATGGGTGTGGCCTTCAGCACTCCGAATTGTAAAATTACTGGTGGGCTGCAAGCGCCCATCTTGATTCAGATAAATCTTGCTTGCGTCAAGATTTACACTCACGGTCGCCAGATCGAGGTCACCATCACCATCCATATCGCCCCAAGCGATACTCGTGGTATCATCCGCATCACCAGAGCCCCAAGTAGCAGTCGTCTGCAAGCGCCCATCTTGATTCAAATAGACCTTGTTTGGCTTCCGATAATTCCCCACAGCCAGATCGAGATCACCATCACCATCCATATCTCCCCAAGCCACGCTAGAGGTATCATCACTTTCATCAGAGATCCAAGTCGCAATAGATTGTAAAATCCCACCTTGGTTCAAGTAAATCTTGTTTTGTCCATCATTCCCCACAGCCAGATCGAGATCACCATCTCTATCTACGTCTCCCCAGGCCACGCTGGATGTGCTATCTATTTCATTGGCAACCCAGATGTTAGAAGTTTGCAAAACTCCGTCCTGGTTAAGGTATACTCTATTTTGTTCACTGCCTACAGCAAGATCGAGATCACCATCCATATCCATATCGCCCCAAGCCACACTGGATACATACCCCATATCCTCAGATGTCCAGATAGCAGGCGATTGTAGGACTCCATTCTCATTTAGATAGACTTTTGTTTGCTGCTCACCGCCAGCGGCAAGGTCGAGGTCACCATCTCTATCCACATCTCCCCAAGCCACGCTATTGATAGTCTCATAACCATCAACCGTGGTTGCTTCCTGTAAAATACCATTTTCATTCAGGTAGACTAAGACACCCCCAAGATTTCCAGCAGCAAGATCAAGATCACCATCACCATCTACGTCTCCCCAGGCAAGGCTATAGTTAAAGTCATGGAACCAAGTATCATCATCTACCTGTAAGGATCTGCTATGATTCAGATAAATTGTATTTGGTTCAGAAACCCCAAGCCAATTTTTCCCGTTTCCAGCAGCAAGATCAAGATCACCATCACCATCTACGTCTCCCCAGGCCACACTATACGTAGCATCAGTTGGATAAGACGTCCAAGCGGCAGTGGTTTGCAGGTCCCCACCATACTTATTATTTAGGTAGATTATGCTATGTCCTGGTATATACACGAGACTATCATTTTCTGCATGGCCAGCAGCGAGATCAAGATCACCATCGCCATCCACATCGCCCCAGGCGACGCTCCAGGTAACATTAGGAGGGGCATCGGAGTCATAGCCAGAAATCTCAGAGACCCAACTAGTAGTCGTCTGCAAGACCCCATCTTGATTCAGGTATACCTTATTTGGTCCACTGCCTCCCGTGGCCAGATCAAGATCGCCATCCTGATCCATATCTCCCCAGGCGACACTAGAGGTACCAGTCTCATCATCAGAGACCCAAGCAGCAGTCGTCTGTAACACCCCATCTTGATTCAGGTATACCTTATTTGGTCCACTGCCTCCTGTGGCCAGATCAAGGTCGCCATCTCGGTCTATATCCCCCCAGGCCACACTCTCCGTCATATCCGTCGGGGCCGAGGTCCAGACAGCGACACTCTGCAAAACCCCATCTTGGTTCAAGTACACCCTGTTTTGCTCCCCACCCACCGCCAGGTCAAGATCACCATCGCCATCCATATCACCCCACGCCACACTAGTTGTATGTTCGACTTCCTGAGAAAGCCAGGCAGGAAACGTGTCCAGAGGAACACCACTCTGGGCTTGAACGAGTTTGGGGGCGAGTAAGACACCATTTAGCCCAAGTAAAAGTGCTGTCACGTAGTATAAGATATGCTGCTTTCGCCAAGGCTGAATAATGAGGTGTTGCAATCTCTTAAAATATATATGGTTCACTATCTTCCCTCCAAAATACGGCTCATTTGAGCCAGCTAACCCATCTTGAGGATGTTGATAAAGTTTATCAGCGGCTAAAAATTGGTTATGACTGGCAAGTAAATTGACGACACACCACAGGCCCCGAGGTCACCTTGGTGAGACCGAGCGGCAAGTTCATTGGGTTGTCCTAGCAAGGCATAAATGCCAAGATCAGTCACGACGGTGCTCACTTCCTGATCATCAGGGCTGTGATCGGTATCCATTGGGTGCCAGGTGCCCGTGGCAGGGTTCCACTGATAAATAGCGATGCTATCGCTGTCAAAGCCAGCCATCGTTTCGCTATCGTAATGGAAGGTCAAAACTGCCGGTTTTTCTAAAGATGTCACATTGCCAGAGGCGGTGACCTCATACACCTCGCCCACCGCAGCCAAGCCTGTCGGCAGTGAACCAGGTAAGCCCCAAGGGGAGGCAATCAAGAAGTGGACTTTATCCAGAGGTAACGATCCAGGCTCCAGGTGCAATTCCAGATTACCGTCATTGGAGAAGAGGCTGGTATGGCTGATATTTAGCGTTTGTTGTAGACGATAGTCAACCGTGAGGTCGATTGTTTGCCCATTTTGGATACCCAAAAGGTTAACATAGCCACTCTGCTTGGCATAGCCATCTTGGGCATACGGCAGAAAGACTACATCTTTGCTGCTGCCTCCTTTTGCAATAACCCCCGACTGCCCCAGTGAGTCTGAGCCGATTAAGGCATAAAACAGTTTGCTCTCAGCCTGCCATCTTTCAACAACCAGGCGTAGACCATCCAACGCTCCCTGAGAATCGGTTGTCGGCCACAGGCGTAGATAGGGCGGACTGGTTGTACCCAAGGCCCTTAGCTTTGTATTCGGAGTCAACTCCAAATAGCCACGGGCCAAGGCTTGTTCAACCGTTTGCTGGGTTGATAGCCTGTTATCTAATGAAACAACTCTCAAAGCATCGTCAGGTAAGGCTCCCAATATCTCAATATGTCCCGCAGTCTTGTCTGTCATCCCCTGGTCCATTGCGATACCACCTGTTTTCGCCAGAGTCACCCAAGTACGATCTTGATAGGGTGCCCCATTATAACAGACTTGCAAGGTAAAAGGCTCAGGATCATTACCCTGATTAGTTGTAATCATAACCGGGAATGGCAGGATCGTAGGAACTGCCTCAGGTCCAGGTACACTTTGCCCCACCCCAGCTCGTGCATCTGGGTTAACCAATTGCCATCTATGCTCGTCTGAATGATCGTTGTACAATCGAGCCATAGTTTGCCAGTCCGCTTCCCCATTGTTTAGTTGATGTTGGGCGGTCTCCTGACAGTGTAATGTCCAGCGGCCCACATCAGGCAACTCACTGGTGGTATAGTGGTAATCCATAATACTCGCATCAGGATCGCCGGTTCGATTATCTTTGTGAACACACACCGTTCGCTTTTTCCCAACCAACGTATCCCCCACTTTGAGATAGCCAAAGTATTCGTCATATAACCCCAGACCATAGTGCCCAAACTCATGTACCAAGGTTCGATAGCCCGCAGGCTCACTCCAGAGTCCCTGATCCGCCGTGTTCCCATTCCAGAAACGGCCTACCCGAATAATGTGGCTGGTGTCCTCAGATGTGATCCCCCCAATGAAGGCGTGGGGGTTGACGACATTCTTGGTTGTAATCTGAATGTCGGCCTCAGTCCAATGCTCGGCATTGTCATAAATTGCTACCTGGCCAAAGGTCATCTGGCCATCAGTCACATCATACAGAAAATCAGCAGCCGCATCGAAGGCCGCTTGAATATCAGCCACATACTCATCCGTGGCATCCCACTCGATGGAAACCAGCAGGTTGAAGATGATGAGAGGTTGTTCGGGGCGAACAACCAACACTTGCTCACCTTGCGGTTGGCTGACAATAAAGGGGGCTGTGTTCCCTGTCGCGTCCACTTCGACACTGGTGATGAAGGTGCGATAGGCCCAGCCCTCGTGTTGACCTCTCACGGTCGATTCCTCATGTTGTAGGGCGAGAGCGGCCAATTCATCCCCGATTTCGAGCAATCCGAGGCTCAGCAGTCCCGCCTGGTTCGTTTGACCAATCAAGTCGCCGTTGCGATAAACCTCAGCATTAAAGACAGGCTTATCCGCCTTATCCACCACTTTGATGTATCGGTATTGCGGTGGGTCAGGGGAAGGATGAGACGAGGGGGAGAGTCTATAGATATAGGCGGTATCATCGTCATCCCCATAAGTACCAAGATACAAATCATCGCCATGCGTTACTAAGGTGCTCACATTCGGATTTTCCAGCGTAACAATCTTTTGCCAGGATTTCCCCCAATCATATGAGGCATAGACCCCGAATGAGGTATCGCCTGGAAATTGATTATAGGTATAGATCGCGCCATTTAATGAAGAAATGAGCCGACTACCCATATCTACATCCAGATCACTGATTTTGAACCAATGTTGACTTTCCTCTTGCCAATGATATAAAGCTGTCTCTGAACCAAAAAAATTATCGGCTACAGCAATCAACTGATCCCCTACAACCAAAAGATTGCCAACGGTATAGCAAGGGGGAATTCCCGTGGTAGGATTAAAGGTATTGCCATCTGGCGAAACATAAACTGGGATTGACTCGGAGCAGCCTGCCCCATTAGCCCAATAAACACCTGAACCGACAAAAAGTTGATCTTTGTAAACAACCATCGTATCAACAACCGAACGGGGTGGGGGAATATCCAAAACCAATTCCCAATAATCACTGCCTGAGTCACCCAACCAGCGATATACCTGCCCATGATGGGGTTCATACCCAGTTCCTGCATATACTTCGCCCTGAAATTCCACATAAGAGAAGGTTGAATTGGGCGGTGAGACACCTTGGTCTGCGGTTTGCCACGTCTCCCCCCGATCTTTAGAGTAGTAAGGGGGGGTATAGTCACACCAACCACTGCCTGTAAATAAGGTGCCATCTGAACCTTCAAAAATATCGTGACGCATCCCCTGAATTAATGACAGGCTTTGTTTGAGGGTAACATTTGTTGCCTGGCTTGTGTTTGGATCAAGCGTCATTTTCCAAGCGACAGCAGGTGTACCTCCCCCACAACTTGCCCCCTCATTTCTTGTCCCAAAGACAATTTCATGGGAGTTATCATCAAGCACTTGCGGGGCCTCTATTGAATGAATTCTCGTTACCCCTGACGATGGTACCGCACCCACTAAGCTTAAGGTTGTTGTCATATTATTGGTCATTGGTCGGAGATGACCAGTCACGCCTTCTTGAACTTCAATAGGCTTTAACCTTAATGTAATATCATTTCCTGAAACAATCACTGCTCTTTCATCAGATTCAGCCGCCAACGCCAGCGATGACCATAACCCGGCCATTACGCCTAAAATCAGGAGTAGGGCCAAATGATACAATTTAGATTGACTGAATGGTTGATATTTATTCAATGCTGTAAAAAATGTTGTGTTTTGCTCGTTCATTATTCCTCCATAAGTATTATTATGAAATTTCAGGTGTTTAAGACGATGAGGTTAATCTTTAGCTGGCTGGATGATTTGCCTGTTAACTAAAACAGCATCAGACAAACCATCTAACCAAACTATGTTACTTAAGTTCCTGAGGAGCATACTGATTTTCATTCAATACGTTTCTATATTATTTACAGTCCGCTCTTCATTACCAACGGCAAATACACGTTGTGTATCTCCGGCAGCCAACTTATTTGCCAATCGTGCAATTGAGGGCTCCCAACAGTAGTTGTGGTACGGGTTAGGGTGGCTCGCAGATGAAGGGCTGGGTATGTTTCGGTTGATAAGGCAGAGAGATCTATCCCATCAGACACATTGGTTAAAACTGGGGTTTGATTCATGTCCAAAACATCGATGCTTAGACCGTTGCTCAACGTCGTGGTTGTGTTGAAATTGAGGGTGCCCCAACTTGTACCATTGGTGGGGGTGATCGGTTTTGAGGTGAGCGAACCGATGGTGGCGTCTGAGCTCAGTTTGACCGGGTCGCCTAACCCTTGTAGATCGATATTTGTATGAGTCAAGACTCCTGTGGGTTCAAGCTCTTCAAAACTATCACCCCATGTCAAGGTACTGGCCAGGGCATAGATCGTAAAGCGTTGGATTCCCAGAGTCACAGAATTGAATTCGTCCTCTAACGTGCCACCGAGATTATCCCATCGTTGATTGAAGGCATCCCACGCCATAATGGTTAAGGTGTGCGGATCGATATTATTAGGCAGTGGCTCTGCATAGCTCAGATTTAGAATCATCGGTTTATCACTTTGGATTCGTGACCCAGAAGGTCGGACATTATATGTTTTACCCACCAATTGATAGCCCAGAGGCAGCGCACCGGGCGGTTGATTGGTCGACATCACTAAAACATAGGTATTATTTGGCATACTGTTTTTGAAGAATCTTAATTCAAATGCTCCACCATCGGCCCAAATGGTTTCAGTCTTATCAGGCTCAATAAAGGCCCGCTGGAAGTTGATGTCTCCCGTCCCCACGATTTCACTACCAACCGTAGTGGTGATGCTCATCGTGTCCTCGCCATTCGTATCTTTACCAGGCGTAAAGCCGATGGCGGTGGCAATGTGGGTTGTGCCTGAGAGGGTCATGGCATGAGAGTCTTCATGCGCCCCTCCGCCAACACCGGCCTTAATATTGAGAATGATTTGCCCTTCAGCTGCGTTAATCCCACGTGCAGCTACAAAAATTTCATTTCCGTTGGCATCAGGGACAGCACTGATAAAAGCTGAGTTGACTGGATTGATGGTGGTTAGCGTGAGAGAAATCGAAGATGTTTTGGCTTGGGCTGATGCGCCAAGAATTGGTACTTTGAATACTTTAGGAGTAAAATTCTCCAACGTAGCAAAACTTAGCCCCAGTAGAAGAAGAGCTAGCGCCACCATACAAAACAGACGACGTATTGGGCTGATTAATTTAGGTTGCAATTTCATCAGTTTATCTCCTAACAAATAGTGTTTTCGTATGCCCAAACAGAGTGGACAACAGCTAATCGACGATTTTTTTGAAGCCTTAGATTTAATGGACTTGGAGCAATGCCAGGCGTGCCTTCAAATGTTAGATAACGTGGCAAAAGAAGACCCTTCTTATCAAGATTGGCATACCTACCTCACCGGTATTTTGACCTACAAGCAGGACAACGATTGGGCCAAAAGCGAACGCATCTTTCGGTCTCTGTTAGCAACTGACCTGAGTCCAGAGCTACGAGGTCGAGTCTTAATTGCGTTGGGCATCGTTTGTCGCCACCAAGGCCACTTCCAAGAGGCACTTGATACTTACCAGCAATGCTTTGATGTTTTTAATCAACCTGATCAAGCCTTGGATAGAGCCAAGGTTTGGAAAAATATGGCGATCGTCTTAGAGGTAGGATTTAGTCAAGGCGAATTTGATGACAAAGCCCTATCTCAAGCGATTGAATATTGCCAACTTGCCTTAAACGTCCTACAGGACCTTGATCAACCAGATAAATCAGCACAATGGTTAGAAGCGACAACCTGGAACACACTTGGTCTTATCTATCGCAATCTGAGTGATTGGGTTGCAGCGACACGTTGCTTTGAACGGCGCATTACTTTAGGTCAGGCTCTAAATAATCATTATGGTGTTGGTATCGCCAACCATAATTTAGGCGAAGTTCTGTATTTACAAGGCCCAGATCAATGGCCTGCGGCTTTACAAGCCTATAAAACTGCGTTGGAAATCTATCAAGAGCCAGAATTTGATGATCAGCATCGACTGGTTGATGTCTTAACCAATCTGGCCCTACTTCATCACGATATGGGGGATTTGGACCAGGCCCAGGATGATTATCAACAGGTCATTGAACGCATAGAGGATCTACGTGCTGGTGTGACCTCGGCGGACGGACGGGCTGGCTATTTTGCGACCGTTTCCAATACCTATGCCAATTTCATCTTACTTTGTTTGGAGATGAGCCAAATCGAGCAAGCCTTCAATTTGGCTGAGCAAGCCCGTTCCCGCTCTTTCCTTGATATGCTGGCAATGCGATCTCTTGATACATCCCAACGATTGGAGGCGACCCCGCTGGCCTTGCCTGATATTCAAGCATTACTACCTGACGATGCCTTACTGCTTGAATACTTCACAACGGGTTTGGCCGAAGCCCGCCTCAGTCGAACGGCGAAACAACAAGGAATCCAGCGGCATCGCTTCCCGCCCGCAAAAACCCTCTGTTTTGCCATCAGCCGTGATACCATTGCATTGTACGACTTAGGTCTGTCGCCTAACGACCTGCATCCTTCCCAACTGGGCGGCGTGGTGGAGCGATACTTTCTGGAGCCACAGATACGGCAAACCCTGTACGGGCGCCTCCTCGGGCCAGTTAGTGAACAGTTAGCCCAGACGCGGCAGCTTTATCTGGTGCCACACGGTCCGCTACACTATATCCCCTTTCAGACCCTTATCGCTCCAGATGGGCAGACGTTGCTCCATGAGCAGGGGCCAGAGTTACATTATGCGCCCAGTGCCACCCTCCTCTTCCGGGAGTTATCCCACCAGACTAAGCCAAAGCTGGCCCCCTGTCTCGCCTTGGGCTATAACGGTGAGGGGCAAACCAAACTCCATTTTGCGGAGGGAGAGGCAAAAGGCATCGTTCACTCAAATGGGGGTCAAGCCCTGACGGGCACTGACCCCAAAAAAGCCAAGCTCTACCAGCAAGCCCCAGCCTATCAGCGACTACACTTCTCCTGTCACGGTGATTTCAAGCCGGACTCCCCACTGGACTCGGCTCTCTATCTCGGCCCCAATGAAACCTTAACCGCCTTGGAGGTGCTGAAAAATCTGCACCTCACCTGTGATTTGGTGACCCTGAGTGCTTGTGAAAGCGGTCTCAGTCGGGTCCGGCGCGGTGATGAACTGGTCGGCTTTGTGCGGGCCTTTATGAATGCTGGAACCTCGGCCTTGGTTTGTACCTTGTGGCGGGTGGATGAGTGTTCAACCTGGTTGCTGATGGAGAAATTTTATCAAGCGCTTCAACAGGGTGCTCCCATCGCCCAAGCCCTAAAAACGGCCCAACTCTATCTCAAACAACTCACCCGCCAAGAGGTTCTCGACACGTTAGCCCGTTTCGCGGCTGAAGAACGCGACGATCCCCCGTCGACGATGTCTGACCTTCACCCCAACCCAGCTCCAACGGCAAACACGTGGGGACCGTATCTCAAAGGATTTGGCCACCCCAGTGATCGTGCAGATGTCTTACTAGAAGGACCAGCGAATGAGAAAATCTTTGCTGATCCATTCTATTGGGGTCCCTTCATTTTGGTGGGTCATCACGAGGCAAGCGTGGTTAGGCGGTTGTAGCTTTTGCATCTATTCAGTTGTTAATTGAGGGGTGGCCTCCTCGCGAGGCTATGTTATCACCCTTCACTCTATAAAGAGCGGTCCAGAGCAAAAATGTTACAAGTCATTTCTGTTAGAAATATTGATGATGGTGTTACTAGCCTAGTACAGTTGGGCGTTGAGATGTTCGTTACTGTATAGCTATCTACACCCAACTATTTAAGTATTTCGCTCTTAATAACTGTTGCTCTATTTACGCCGCGAAATACTAGCTATAGCTTTCTAAAATTTTCGCAATAGCCCATAGGGCAAAAATATCAGTTGAGTTTTCTATGCTCAGGTCGATTCATCATCAATTGTCTCGTAGATAGATCAGTTAAAATCCATACAATCGATGTATGTCATCTCAACGTGCTTTAATGCTATGGTTTCCATAGCTAGAATCCATTGTTTGCGACCCTGTGTATGTCTGAAAAAGCATTCGGGCCTGACATGATAACTGTGATTTTCCGGTGTTTAATGACTTATCTATTAGTTTACCTTAGATATATCCATATTTCCTGTCTTCGCACTGAATTTTGGCTGAGATTGCCCAACCTGTAATGTAAACGGCTCTTTGCCTTCTAGTGGGCAAAGAGCCATTTACAGTTGAGTACTTATGAAAAAAGTGTGTGCGTTGGGTCAGTCTGTCATTTTGCAGAACATATCAAATTAGACCGATCTTCGGCTGAGGCTTATGATATCGGGGGGACCAGTCACAACCTAGGGGGTCTAGCACAATATAGGTGTGAAAATGTTTCAAGAAGTGTCTGTTGTTTACATCACAAAGGCTAGGTCAGCTTAAACTGTGGGAGTGATTTCAAAAAGAAGTTGAGACAAATCCTGGATAGCCACACCTTCAAATATGATATGACCAAAGGCATCGGTTGAGCCAGCTTCTAAAATCGTATCATTCCGTTTCAAGGCCACCGCTGTATCGGCTAAATTGGGCCAGCCGCCTCGATTAGGAATATTGACTACGACGAGCACGGTGCAATGGTCAGGGTCATCACTGACAGCCTCTGCCGTAATCGCGACCTCTATATCCCCCTCATCAGTTTGCCAATCATATTTGAGCAAAACTTGCGCATTTGCCTGTTTTTTAAGACCGGTCGGAGCCAGAGGGGGTGGTTGTAAACTTTGCAGCAACTCGGCTGAGAATTGGATCATCAGTCGACCCATCTCATCCAACCAAGGCGTGATCTGGGGTGTCTCCGTGGGTGCAATATTTGATTTGGAGAGAAAAGAAAGATCTGGAGTCGGATAAGCCGCTGTGGGTGTATCGTCTACCTCTAGGGCTAATTCCATTAGCTCAGCCAGCTCTTGAAAAACATTGGTACAATGGGGACAAATTTTTATGTGAAACGCAATAGGTTGCCACCGAGTTTCATCCCCTTGTCCCTCATCAAGAGCGGTTAGATATTCCGGTAAGCGCTCCTCGCACTCGCCACAAGTAAGCTCATCTTCAATATCAGTCTGTAAGGCTTCAGTCAAATGCAACAAATTAGTTTGGCAGTGCGTACAGTCGCTGATATGAGCCAAAGCAGCTTGTATTTCTTGGGGTTGTGTATTTAGATTTTTTGTATTTATCAATTGGGTCGTCGCCATTTGGCACGCTTCCGTTTGCATTAAGTTGTTCCTTATTATCTAAAGAGCAATTTTGCAACAAGTTGTTACACAATTTAGCAGTTTCTTAAAAATTTCTTAAGTTTATTCTTCTTTGTCAAAATAGTCTCGTAATTGTTTATCCTGCCGTAACTTTTCAATAGCTCGGGAACGGATCGTTCGTACATAACCAGGTTTAATTTGTAATCGTTCAGCAATTTCTTCATCACGCAAGCCGCCGATAAATTTCCAAATAATAACCTCTCGCTGACGCTCATCTAATTTATGTTCTATGCGTTTCAACAATACTTCAATTTTTTCTTTAGACAACACTTGCTTAAAGGGTAATTGTTTGGAGTCCTCCAGTTGGATGTGTTCATCAACAGAGTCTTGTTTATCTAGCCTCTCACGATCATTTTTTTTAGTCTTCAACACCTGCCGCAATTTCCAAAATGCAAACGTCAAAAATGCTCTCGGTTTGTGGCAACGATTTATTTGCTTATGCACTAATATTATCGCATCTTGGGCCAATTCCTCAGGCCTCATATCAGGCCAACGCCTCACAGCAACCCTATAAAGATAACGATGTAACTCTCGATATGCTTGACCCTGTTGCTCAACTCTCTGACAAGCTTGATACATCACCTCATTATAAATACTCGTTATTGTCTTTTTAATTATAGCCTCAGTCGAAGCAATTGGAACTTCTTCAAGCACCTGTGCAAGAAGTTCATCCTCAGGGATCAACGTCCAGCCATACGCTGTCATTAGCGTTCGTATTATTTGGCGACATCGCCTCTTCCAATCATCAAGTTGTGACATGATTCCTTACTAAAATGCGCTAGGCAAAGTTTCAGATTTTTACCTCGTACATCTACTTTCCTCCATCCGCACAATCGAAATTCCTACCTAACATTAAATGTTTAATGTCAGATTCTTTAAATCCAAAAAATCCGCTCGCCCAGTCGTTAATACGTATTTAACGCAAGTTTTCATGGGCAGAATACTATATCTCAATTGGACGGATCATAAAATTTAATACGGAGTAAGTTATTATAGCATATTTTCTGAAAACCTGATATTTCTTTGGGGAATGGTCATAGAAATTCAACTCGCTGTAACAAAACATTGTCAAGTTGCTCTTTATCTACAAATACCCCCTAAAATCGAAAGGAGAATTTCTAATGAACACCAAAACTTTAGCTCAATCAATTATTATTTTAGCACTTATGACCACCCTCAATCTATGGCTTATTGGTTTACCCAATCAAGCCGGAGCTGAGCCACTAAATGTCTCTGGGGCTGTCACGACCCACCCCCCGATTGGTACAGGGTTCACATATCAAGGGAATCTGGCTAAAAATGACGGCCCTGCCGGTGGGGAATACGATTTCCGCTTTACCCTTTTCGATTCAGAGGTAGGCGGAACTCAAGTGGGAGACATTGTAGAGGTTGACAATGTGACGGTAACAGAGGGTCTTTTTGGGGTGGAACTAGATTTCGGCGCGAATGTTTTCACTGGAGCGGCCCGCTATTTAGAAATTGGGGTGCAAGCAGTAGGTGGCAGTGGATACACGGTGCTTACCCCCCGTCAGGTGATTAACCCTGCCCCATATGCCTTGTATGCCCATTCAGCCGGAAGCGTGCCTTGGAGCGGCTTGACTGAGGTACCCGCTGACTTCAGTGACAATACAGATGATGATACCTTAAATGATTTAACGTGCGCCGCTAATCAGATCGCTAAATGGAATGGTAGTAGCTGGATTTGTGCCGAGGATAATGACCAGACGTTAAGCGTAGAGACATTTACAGCATGGCTCACCAATAGTGATGACTTTACAAATTCTACGTCTCTCACACCGATAAATCTCGAATATACGGATATTAAGCAAAACACTGATGCGGCTGTATTTGAAATGCAATTAGATGGCTCCTTAAAAATTCTCAAATCTGGGACTGTTTCCTTGACGGCAAATTTTGATGCCATCAGCCCACTTTATGCGGAAATTCAAATATACATTAATGACGACCTAAAAACACTCTCGTTGGGTAATTCTGCCGGAGGCAGTCAGTGGACTCAAGTTATTGGTAATTTGTCTTGGACGGTCAACAGCAATGATGTTATTACGCTCAAATCGCGGTCAGATCGGATTAACCATATGGATAATGGGCCTTGGAGCACCTTAACCATGCAATGGATTGGGATGAAGTAGGTTTAGGGCTGATTTTCTTGGCAGGGTAATCTTACATTAAACCAAGATATACCGACTTGTCTAAATAATCGGCAACACATTGATCGAATTGCCCTGAATTAAGGCTTAAAAGTTTGTGTAATTCGTTGCGAAAATTCATTGACCACAGCTTAGGGCGGTCTACCCTCAGCAGATTAATTGACATTTATTATGAAAATCTTCAAGGACTTCAAGAAAGGCAAAAGATGAAACTCTTCGCTCTCACAAGCACAACAATAGCAGTCATTATCCTGGCTTTGTCCATACTATCAGCCCCACTCGTCCAGGCCCAAAGCGGCGTTAACTACGATCTATCATGGTCTACTGTCGACAACGGGGGGAATAGCAGCAATGGAGGACAGTATGCGCTAGTCGGCACCATTGGCCAGCCCGATGTAGGGGTAGCCCTCAGTGGGGACGATTACATCTTGACAGGTGGTTTTTGGGGTGAATCCGTATCCAATAGCCCTGAACTTCATAACGGCCAAATATACTTACCTTTAATGCTACGATAAAACATCTAAATTTTATTTATTTTTATTCTGATATCAGTACAGGAGAAGAATATGACAATAACTGACAATATGAATTCAAAAATACGCAACATTATTATGACCTGTAATAAGTGGAGGAATAGTCCATATAGCCATTGTGGTTTTGTGGTGGATGGCAGCACAACACTTTACAAATACTATGGCAGACATCCATATTCAGGGGGTGCAACTAACTCCGAGTTTGTCACAGGTGGTGTACCAAATCAAGTGCCATTGCCATCTTTTGTATTAGTGTTCTTTTGGGGGGGTGTTATAGGAATAATGGCTAGCCTAATTGTCTTGAATGTAACATCTAAGCAAGCACTTTTAATAGGAGCCGCAGTTATTATCTTGGGCCTAATCATACTTCCCCCTTGGCTTTTAGCCTGGATCGTTAATGGGGTATTCGCTGGATTGATTGCCCTTATAACACTACAGTTAATCACATCCAAAAAGGCAAAGGCTCGGTTAATTCGATAATATCGCAAAACCAGGGTCTACGCTAAAAAAGGGTTATAGCTTGAATTAAGCATATATCTTTGGAGGGAGTAATGAAGTCCAATAATGCCTTGATTTTCATTCTTTTATTAAGTGCGTTGTTCTCACTGAGCCTCATCAGCCTTGGGTTATGGTTTGGCTACGGGTTCTGGATCGGGGTTTGGTTAGGTGGGAGTTATAGTATTGCTGGATTGAGTTGTTTTATCAGAAAAAAGGCCGCATAAGCAGCGTATCGTTTTTCGCTAACTTTGTCTACACAGTCAGCGGGGGGCGAATCGTTGACAATCTGACCTGGTCATTCTCAATCTGGTTCTGTCCGCTACAGAGGCACCTGCGGATTACACCTCGGCAGGCGACTTCTGAGGTGGGTCGGCAAGTGGCTCTAAATGCCAAATTTACTTGCTTTTAGTTCTATAAATGAAAGGAGGATTTCGTCATTATTTTATCTTAATATAGAAGTATTCAAATATTTATATATCACAATATGAAAAATTTAGGAGAAACTTAAATGAAACACATAAATTTAGCAACCATCATCAAAATCTTTGTACTCGCTCTAATCTTAGGGGGCGTGCTGACTGGGGTATCGGATGAGGTTGAGGCGCAGGGACCCACGCCTGAGGGGTTAATGTTGTGGAATACGCTGGGATCACAGGGAGAGGTAGAAAGTAGTGCTGTTGGGCCTGATGGCACGTTTAATGGGGGAAACTTTGTCGCAGGACAATTTGGTGGGGGCTATATCGCTCAACATGACGAAAACGGATTGGTAACGTTCCCCAAAGAAGTTATCAATGCAGAGGCTGGCACCGTTGAATTTTGGGCAAAATTGATTGATGTTCCTCATACCTTGGCTTGGGGAGCGAATCCAGCCTTTTTTCACGCTGGTGATGACACAACATTTTTTACAATTAGTCTGAATGGAAATGATGGCTTAGGCGGGGGTGGATTGTCTGGACGAGCTGGCCCGCCAGATACAGCTACAGGTGGTTTTGGTTCTTGGACTTATGAGCAGGTCTTGGGTGCTGGACAAGTCACCGACTGGCATCATTATGCTTTAGTGTGGGAGAACAACGGCATTGTAGGGGTTGATAATGGCACGAGACAAGTGGCTGTCTATCTTGATGGGACACTAAATTCTGGTTATTGGCAGGGTTCTGGCACGATTCCTACTTTAAGCAGTGGCGAATTCGCTTTAATGGTCGTCCAGAATCTTCATCAAGGCAGTGTCGTCTTCGACAACCTCAAAGTTTGGAACTATGCCAAGACTGACTTCTCAGATCGTTTTGTCGAAGGTTCACAACTAGTAGTCAGCCACCCTGATACTGAAATCTATCCGGGTGATGTCATCTCGGTCGACCTTGATGTGCAAGATGCACACAACCTCTATGGCCTACAAGCCAACTGTGCGGTTAATCCAACGATTTTAGCTCCGAAAGATGGTACATTCGGTGATTTCTTTGAAAACCCACTCATCGGAGCGAACGCAACTGACGCTACAGCAGGCACCTGGTTTGGTGGGATCAGCTTGAAAAATCCAGCTGATCCTCTCACTGGGAGCGGACGATTCGCCACCCTGACGTTTGAGGCCCTGACCACGGGGAGTACCGACATCACTTGTGACCCACTCGCAACCGATGAGGATGGCTTTGCCATACCGATGTCAACAAACAATGACACAATCACAGTGCTAGACTTTGGTAGCCTTACTGGCATTGCTACCTTCCAAGGTCGAGCAGCACATTCAAACATCACTGTAGGCATTTCAGGGCCAACGGCAGGTGCAACGTCTACTGACAATGAAGGTAGCTACCAAATGGGTCAATTAAAGGGTGGAGATCACGCGGTTGAAGCGGATGCCCCCCTCTATCTCCCCAACTGTACTACCGCCACTATCACCTCAGGGGAAGAAACGATTCTCCCAGACACACGGTTGCTTGGAGGAGACACTAATGATAATAACAAAATAAAAGTTGGAGATGCAGCCTTGGTTGGTAACAACTTTGGTTTGAGCATCCCCGACGCTGACTCCACAGCCGACATCAATAATGATGGGCAGATCAATGTGCAGGACTTGGCGATCCTGGGTCGTAATTTTGGTCTAGAAGGTTGTCAATCTTGGTAAACCATTAAAGCAAAAAATAAAATAAGGAGCCCCAAAATACACTTTGGGACTCCTTATTGAAAGCTAAATTCAAAGGAGCTTACAATGCAACGCCAACTCTTTAACTTACATTGGATGATTATTTTTCTCTTTATTTTAGCAGCTTCTCCAGCATTTACATTAGCCTCGGAGGAACCCCGTTTACAGTTATCAGCTAAAACCCTCAATATTGCTGCGGGTCAGGATGTTGTGGTTGAAATGCATGTTGAAAATATTCCACCCATTTATGGGGCAGAGAGTCATCTCGCATTTGACCCAGAATTTTTAGAAGTTATTGGTCTGGCTCATGGCGATTTTATGGCGGATGATCCTGATCAAGAAACCTTTGTCTTACAAAATCAGTTTGACAACGATGCTGGGACAATTGATTATGCCTTAGCCTTGCTTCATCCTGCGCCACCCGCCGCCGGTGACGGTTTATTAGCGACTGTAACCTTTCGAGCTAAAGCAAATGGGGTAACAACCATTGATGTCACTGAAGCGCTTTTTGGCTCACAATCAGGTGATGAGTTTGCAGTGACTGCTGAAGGGGCTGAATTGACTGTTGAAGGAACTATTTTGGAGGCTCAGTCTCAAGCTACTGATGAGCAGATTCAATCAGAAACGGGGCTATTTCCAATCACTCCAGAGATTGAGGCTGAGATAGACACTGATGAAGATTTGATTTTCCAGAACAGCCAAAATACGTCTGAATCAATTCCGGCTAATTCTAATCCACAACCTTTTCAAGCAGAGAAGGCAGCTGAAACCAATCTTGCCTTACCTATAAAGCTATCATTATTGGGTTTAGGGGTCATGATCGTTCTGGGCGCAGTTATAAGTTTCATCGGCATTATTGGGGTTTGGATTTGGTTAAGGTCTATTCAACAGGGCAGCCTTATGTAACAATATACATCCAATAATGCGCCTTGCTATCACGAGTGTATGATTGATCCATCTGCCGTGTGATGAGCTTGACTTGGCCAATGGCTTCAAGCTCATCACTGACTGCCTGGTAGTCTGTCGAGTCATAGTAGCCTGTGCGAGTGCTGACCAAAATGAGTCCGCCCTGTTTTGTCAGGTTAATGAGTTGGTTTAAGGCGGCGGGGGCAACATGGCCGAGGGTGAAGACACCACAGCAAAAGACAACATCGTAGGTCTGATCGGCATACTCAGATAAGGGTTGGGTCAGATCAACACCCGCTCGAAGATTACGATAGACCCCAAGTTTTTCTGCTTCAGCAGTCATTGCAGGTGATAGATCGAAGCCATCTATATGACGATAGTCCATCTCATACAACACCTGCCCCACTAATCCGGTGCCACAGCCAGCATCCATAATGTTGAGGGAAGGGTCAGTTGGGGCAATCATTATTGGTGGGGCGGTTTCAACATCACGTAACATTTGAACGATAAGCCGAGGTGCAGTATAAGCCTCATCTTCCACATCAGTATCATACGTCTCCGCCCAATTTTCATAATACTGCTGTACCGTTTCTGGATTACCATCTAAGTTTAAGGCGTCTTTAATGGCCTGAAATGCCTTATCATCTTCGGTCACTATTTCCTCCTCTTTTGTAATTAAGTTGTCATCGCCACATCATTGCACATCGTTTTTTTACTTTACAAAGTCCCCCCTGACAACAGATTCGAGTCCTTTTTCTCGCAATCCGGGTTATTTCGCATCATATGTGCAGAAATTTATCAGCTAAAACTCAGCGCGAAGACAGGAAATGCCACTTTTTTTAAGATATACAGCGTATCTGAGATTTTGATAAATTTATGCCAAAACTAGCTTTTTACTTGATTTTCCTTGCTCTTTCTATCCTTTTACGCGCTTGCCTCTTAGCCATATGACGCAGAAAATGCCTAACTTTTAATACATTCTCAATACTCCCTCAATCGGGCAAACAGCTTGAGGCAATCCCAGCCTCTTTGTTGATACGCCACCCAACGTTGTCTCCAAGTGGCAGGGAAATTTCAAGTCAGCTAGAAATCAGCGCGACCACAGGAAAAATTGATCTTTTTAAGATACACTATTTGCAAATGTAATGGTGAATTGAGCCACATCATAAATTCACTAAAATTCTACATGTTCTGCCGGCAAGATTAGTTTAACGATTGTTTACTTTAACAAACTTAATTGAACAAATATCGCCCTAATAGAAAAGTCAGATCAAGTAATTCCGTACAATTTTCGTCCTACATCCCATTATCTTGGCGATATTATTGTACTGCTTTGTTTTATCTATTAAATGAAAGGGATAAATAATGTTATACAAATATTCTACTAAATTAACCCAGTCATTAAGCTATTTTGGACACACTTTAACTGTTTCACCAACAAGTATGAATGATCGTCCTAAAGTTTGGCAAGGATCAAAACGAAATTATCAAAAATTTATCATTTTTACCCATCAACGAACTGGCTCATCGTTACTGATTGGGACGTTACGAGATCATCCCCAAATTGTAGGTTATGGTGAGTTGATGTTACCGCACAGGATAGGCTTCAATGTGACAGGATTTGATAATCTGTCTAAAAAGCATCTTGCCTTCAGAAATAAATACCCCACCGAGTTTTTGAATGACTACATCTTTACATCCTATCCAGATCGAGTAAAAGCGGTTGGATTTAAATTATTTCCAGATCATATCGATAATGTTAAGTTTCGAGGCATTTGGCAATGGCTAAAACAGAATAGGGACATAAAAATCATCTTTTTAACGCGAACAAATCTACTGGCCCGATATACATCGCTACAGCTTGCGCTTATGACCAACCAATTTTCAATTACCGATCAATCACAAAGAACCTCAATGACCATCAGAATCGACCCGCAGGCCTGTCTGGAAGATTTCAAATTGCGCAAGCGTTATGATGAAGCCATCAAAAATATCACAAAACATCACGAGATTGTGAATATCACATATGAGGATATGACAGCTGATCTAAATCATAATCTCAGCAAATTTCAATCATTTATCGGGGTCGATATCCAAGCCTTGAAGGTAAACAAGGTGAAGCAGCAAACCCGTCCACTATCTGAAGTTATTGAAAACTACGAAGAACTAAGCCACTATTTTGCTAAAACAGAATGGGCTTACATTTTTGATGAGTAGACTCTGTTTATCTACGTCTAGTGGATGCGATGATACATCAATCGTTTGGAAAGAGACAAAGCGACCATAATTGTCGCTTTGTCCTTTTTGTTTGTACTTAACGATTTGAATACAAATTTCCGCTGTTGTTTCCTACGAAATTCCGAAGAGTGAGGTCAATCTTCGTTCCTCGGCCATCGCCACCATCTGAGCTTGATCTGGTGCCGACTCAAATTCGCTGGCCGCTTTGAGAACTTTTGGCAATAGAGAAATATCGCCCGCTGTATTAAGAAAGACATGGGGACGACTGAGAACCCAGTGCACGGCGCGATCAATATCCTGCTGTGCCTCAAGCGGCTGATACCAGGTCGTGCGATTTCGCTCCGATGTTGCCCAAGGCCCTCGCGCGATACCTTTGATCGTTTGCATCGCCACATTGCGCTCCAAACACATTTTCTCGACAGCCTCAAAATCTTTTTGGTACTTCTCATTGTCCATCATCACATAATTATAAGGAAGCAACACCGAGTCAAAATCGAAGCGAATTAAGCTCTGCTGATGCATCACGGGAATAGTCCAACCGTGCCCAGTCACACCGATGAAGCGGACTAAGCCCTCATCCCGGGCCTCAATCGCTGCCTCCAAGGCCCCGCCTGGCCCCATTGCTACCTCCCACTCATCAGGATGTGATAAGGAATGCAATTGGATGAGATCAACGTGGTCTGTCTGCAAACGTTCCAGCGAACGCCGAATCTCATCTCGGGCCGCCTGATAAGTTCGCTCACCGGTTTTGGTGGCCAGGAAAAAGTCGTTGCGATGCTGCTTCATCCACGGGCCAAGCCGTAATTCAGAGTCACCATAGCCAGCGGCAGTATCGATATGATTTATGCCATACTCAAGCAACAAATCAAGTGTTTGGTCTGCCTCACTCTGGGTGGCGTGGAAAAAAGCTGCCGCTCCAAAAATAGTCGCCGTACTTTGATGCCCTGTTCGACCAAAGGGTCTTTTCTCGATCATAGTTTCTCCATTTCTACTTTAATTATTCGTCCACTATCAGAAGTATAGACTGCTTCCCAACGACTGGCAATCTGCCAATTTCACAACTTTTGTACTCTAATCACGTCTCAGCAGATTAGCTTATCTTATCAACCGCAGCTATACTGATCGCTTAACTTTAAATCATCTTGTTACTAGAAAACAGCCTAGGTTTTACTAACGATTGTGTTAGACCTACGAACGACTACCCACTATCCACTATCTCACAGGAGTAATTTTAGTGAATTTTGAACAATTTTCTTTTGACCAGCGCATTATGGCTGGCATCAAAGCAGCTGGGTATGTGACCCCGACGCCAATTCAGGAGCAGGCGATTCCCCCTGTTCTCGCAGAGGGGGATGTACTTGGTTTGGCCCAAACGGGCACCGGCAAAACTGCAGCCTTCACACTGCCCATTCTCAACCGCTTCACCCGAGGCCCGCTGCGACGTACGCGTGCCTTAGTTGTCGCCCCAACCCGCGAGTTGGCCGAACAAATTCATCAAACCATCGTCACTCTGGGGCAAAAAACAAAAATCCGCAGCGTGCCAGTCTATGGCGGTGTGGGAAAGGCCCCTCAAATTGCCGCCCTCAAACGTGGCACAGAAATTGTTGTGGCTTGCCCAGGCCGTTTGTTGGATCTCATTGGAGAAGGACATGTCGATTTATCTCACGTTGAGGTTCTGGTCTTGGATGAGGCGGACCGAATGTTTGATATGGGTTTTCTGCCTGATATTCGGCGTATCATCACCCATCTGCCCAAACAACGACAAAACCTCTTTTTCTCAGCCACAATGCCTGACGACATTCGCCAACTGGCCAGCGACATTCTGCGTAATCCTGTCACCGTTCAAATTGGGATGATCGCTCCGGCAAAAACAGTGTCGCACGCTTTATATCCTGTGCCCCACAGCCACAAGAAAAAGCTGCTCTTTGCCTTGCTGGAACAAACCGCGACAGGACGCGTGCTCATTTTTACCCGAACCAAGTATCGGGCCCGCGGTCTGGCTCGTGATCTAGGCAAACGTAGTTATCGAGTAGCCGCCTTGCAAGGCAATATGAGCCAAAATCAACGACAACATGCAATGGATGGGTTTCGTAAGGGCAAATATGATATTTTAGTCGCTACTGATATTGCGGCCCGGGGGATTGACGTCTCAGAAATTTCTCACGTCATCAATTTTGACATACCCGACACCGTCGATGCCTATACCCATCGAATCGGACGAACAGGCCGAGCCAAACAGAGTGGCGAAGCCTTCACTTTTGCTGTCGCTGATGATGCGGCAATGGTTCGAGAGATTGAAAAGGTGCTAGACTTACGGATCGAACGGCGTCGGTTAGCCGATTTTGATTACGGTGATTTTGAACCAGAAACACAATTTCCGCCGGGGCAACATCGAAATAATTCATCTCAAAAAACCAGTCGCTCTCGCAATGGGTCTAACCAACAACGCCAGCGTCAAAATAGCAAGTTTCGCGGCAGCGGTGGATCAGGCAAATCCCGTTCAAAAAAGGGTGACAGCTCGCCTACTGCGTCGCGAGGTAATCGTCCTCAACGACGACGATCAGGGAATGGCGCCAAATCTAGAGGCTAAATTCCTAAATAATGTCAATCTTTTGCTAGGCCAAGAGAGTCTTAACCATAACAGTAAGACTCTCTTTTGTTTTTCTTGTTGTGTATTTTATAATATGGGCTATCTGTCACTGAAATAGACATTATGTCCAGCTCAATTTTAACGACAAAACTTTATATCCCCTCCATTCGGGACAAGCTTGTCCCGCGCTCCCACTTAATTGAAAAATTAAACATCGGATTGGCTCGTAAATGTACCCTTGTCTCTGCCCCGGCTGGTTTTGGAAAAACCACCTTGGTTAGCAGTTGGCTACAACAAATAGATCGGCCCGCTACCTGGCTTTCTTTGGATGAAAGCGACAACGACCTTAACCGTTTTTTGACCTATTTGATTACTGCCCTCCAGAAAATTGACGGAAAGATTGGTCAAGTTGGGCAAGAGATGCTGCAACTTCCCCAGCCACCAACGATAGAGACGCTGATGACGACGCTTGTAAATGACGTTATCATCACTGACATCGCATTCATTTTGGTACTAGACGATTATCACATAATTAACAACCCACTTATTCACCAGGGACTTGATTTCTTACTGGCCCACATCCCCCCAATGATGCATCTTGTTATGACGAGTCGAGCTGATCCACCTCTGGCTCTAGCTGCCTTACGCGCTAAAGCTCAAGTATTTGAAGTTCGCGAGGCCAATTTACGTTTTGCCGCTGATGAAACATACTACTTTATCAATCAAACAATGGACCTGGCCCTTTCGCCTGATGATGTGATGGCTCTAGAAAACCGGACAGAGGGGTGGGTGGCTGGATTACAGTTGGCTGGCCTTTCTTTGCAAGGGCTTTCGGCTGTAGATAAAAAAAACTTTATTACGACATTTGCGGGTGACGACCGTTACATTGTTGATTATTTGCTTGAAGAAGTCCTCCATCGTCAACCCGCTGAAGTTCAAATGTTTCTATTACAAACGGCTATTCTAGATCGTCTATGCGGCCCACTGTGTGACACGATTTTGGATGGAATATCGAACCGTCAAGATCAGGAAACCATTTCATCATTTGCCAGCGGGAAAATTTTAGAGATGTTAGAACGAGCCAATCTGTTTATTATCCCATTGGATAATCGGCGGCAATGGTATCGTTATCACCATCTCTTTGCCGATTTACTTCGCCTCCATCTGCAAGAGACCTATCCTGATCAGGTTCAGTGGTTACATCTGCGGGCCAGTGAATGGTATCAGGCGAATGGGTTAGAAGAAGAAGCCATAAAGCACGCATTAGCTGCCAATGATTTTGATCGAGCAGCTGATTTGATCGAGCCAATTGCCCAAGTGATTATGTCTCAGGGCAAGCTATTTACCATCCGAGGCTGGTTACAGGCCCTACCGGATGAAATCATTCAATCTCGGTTAAGGTTGGCAGTTTATCATCTCTGGATGCTCTTTTCAACAGCTCAAATGGAGGCTGCCGAAATTCGGTTGGGAGAAATTACGGATGTGGTGAGCCGAGACTCAGACCCTACATTTGCAGGAGAAATTGACGCATTGCGGGCCTTTTTTGCCTACAATCGCGGCAACTTTCCAGACAGTATTAAATATGCCCAACAAGCCCTCAAACTCCCCTGGCAAAGCGACTCATTTTTCCCCCTATTCAGCACGTCTCTATTGGGAAACTCTTATCGTTTAAATGGCGATATTGCTTCAGCCATCAAGGTCTGTCGTGAGTTGAGTCGGCACAGACAGAAAGGACAGCGGGTCGCCTCAGCGATTATGGGGGTGGGAAATGTGATACGCTTGCAAATGATTCAAGGCAAGTTGCGTGAGGCTGCTCAAACCTATGAGCAAACATTTCAGGGGCAACATTTGCAACCAGACAAGGCAACAACACCCCTCCACAGTGTCGCGCTCATTGGTATGGGCGAGGTGCTTTATGAATGGAACAATTTAGAGGCCGCCGCCAATCATTTGCGCACCGGCGTTACCCTATCTCAACGATGGCCATCGTTGGTTGAGTTCTTGATCGATGGCGTAGCTGGATTGGCTCGGGTTTTGCAGGCCCAGCAAGATATTGAGGGAGCGTTTAGCCTGATTGAGGAGATGGAGCAATATACCAACCAGTCCGCCATATTTCAATGGAAGCTGCCTCACTTGGCTGCGTGCAGAGCCAGATTGTGGCTGTCAACAACTGGATATAATTTGACCGCAGCCATCAAATGGGCCGACACCCGTGATTTACCCCCGCCTGACAATCCCTCATACATGTACGAATTTGAGTATCTGACCCTAACCCGCGTCTTAATTGCACAAGGTAAGTCTGATGATGCTCTAACTCTACTAACCAACCTGGAGCGAGCCGCTACAGATGCGGGTCGGATGAATAGTGCTCTTGAATGTTGGGTATTGCAGGCTATGATCCAACAAGCGAAAGGGAATACTCAAGACGCCCTGAACACAATAACTCAAGCCCTTTCTCTGGCCGAGCCTGAAGGCTACATCCGTATTTTTGTCAATGAAGGTGAACCGATGGCCCAGCTACTTCATCAGGCAGTAGGTCAGCACATCAAATCAGATTATATCCGTCAGCTACTGAATGCTTTTTCAGGTCCTTCTTCTTCAACAACGCTCGTCAATCATCACTCCGAAATCCAAAATCTTGTCGATCCTCTCAGTGAACGCGAGCTTGATGTCCTTCGTCTATTAAACACCCACCTCTCTGGCCCAGAAATTGCGACAGAATTGATGGTATCGATCAATACGGTCAAAACACATATCAAACGCATTTACAGCAAACTTAATGCCAGTAATCGTCACGAAGCAATTGAACGGGCCAAAGTGCTTGGACTGCTGTAAATAACAGCATCCCCTATGAAAATAGAGTTGTAACACAGGCTTCTAGCCTGTCCGTCGTAGGTAAGGATGCCGAGGCATATATACCTACGGTACATTTTCATTCTTCGTTGTCGTGCCGCAGGCTATGTCGCACTTCTCTTCAAAAACCTCCGTACCAGCTACGGAGATTTTTTATTTCCTAGATCAGCTGCGGATCAAATCACCCGCATCGGGTGACGACAAATCACCCTCCCGCCTGTTAGTCTATATCCATCAAAGATCAATTGAGAAAGAGGATGTCACAATGGAATTAAACGTCAACCCACCTGACTCATTTCTTCTCGGCGGACCAAAAGATGCGGTTGCGGCTGTTTTGGAAACAGAAGCGGCCATAAAAACTGTTTTAGAGGCATTGCAAGAGGCTGGCTTAACCATTATGTCTGAAGAAGTTTTGATTCTACAAGGCGAAGCGGGGGCTGAATTAGTCGATGTCCGAGGTGAGCATCATGGCTTCATCGCCAAACTCGTCCGTTCAGTACAACAAGCGGCTAATCAATTGGACACCACCGAGAAAGTTGTCAAAGAACTGTTAGCTGGACGCTATGCCATCATTATCCCCGGTGCTACCCGTGAAGAAAGATTACAAATTAGAGACATTCTTGAAATGCACAATGCCGCCTATATCACCTTATTTGGCAAGTTAGGGCCGGGTTCAGGTGCCTGGTAGATCTTTCAAAAGCCCCTCGTAAGGAGCCAAGTTATGTCTCAGGGTGAATATTACCGAATCAGAATTAAGGGACGACTTGGCCCGAAGTGGTCAGAACATTTTGGAGGATTGATGATTACCAGCACACGTGGTGAAACTACCTTGGCAGGTGAGCTTGCGGATCAGGCCGCTTTGCATGGCTTGCTCATCAAAATTCGCGACCTTGGCTTGCCTTTGTTGTTAGTCAAACGAATTGAACTCAATGATACATCACAAAAAGGGAAACAAAAAAATGAAAAGTACAATCTCAAATTACGGTAGAATTGCTCAAGTATTCCATTGGCTCAGCGCCTTGCTGATATTGGCCATGATTCCAATGGGTATGGCGATGACCCGAATGAGTGAAGGGGCAGCCCAGACAAACTTGTACCGAGCTCACGTTGGCGTGGGATTGATCGTTTTACTACTGACAGCCGCCAGAATTATCTGGCGATTTATTGAGCCATCACCCGAAATGCCCTCTCAGGTGACGGGTCTACGAAGAGTGGCCTTCAAGTGGATCCACATTCTGCAATATATTGTGCTGGTTCTGACCCTAGCCAGCGGGGTCGCAATCCTGCTCTCCAGCGGCTTGAGTCTTTCTCCAGCCAATGTCTTGCCCGAAGCCATCAGCGCAGATTTACCACCTGTAGGGGGACACGCCTTGCTCTCGAAAGTGTTTATTGTCCTGCTGCTCGCTCATCTTGGCGGGATGATTGAGTATCAACTGTTTAACGGCGATGTATTAAGCCGAATGGGTATTCCCTGGTTCAACAAAAGAGCAAAAAATGTCTAAACAGCATCTCACGCAACCCCTTTAGCAATCTTACGGGCTACGAGGGTGGGGACAAAGTCGGGTTCAGCGCATAACTCGGCCAAGCCCCCACCTGCATATTGAATGGCCCATTGATAACGCGCTTCAAGCTGATCTCGGTCACTTTGAAGCAAGGGGGGATCGTGCCGAACGGCATCCAAATTGGCAATAAGCGTGGTAGCAATTTCGGTGTAGTAGCTGGAGAGGAGTTCCATCATCGGAGCATCGGTCTCAAGTACATTTCGATAGGCCGCCAGACCATTGAGCCGGACCACTTTGGTGCGGGGATAAAACGAGCACATCAAATTCCAATCATCACCTGAGTCCATTTGATCGCCAGACGAGCGAAAATCAGTCCGCAACAGAATGGCGGGAATGTCGAGGGATTTGGCAAACATATATTCGGCCACCGTACCAGAGTCCAACTCCAACCCATCGAAGTTAAAAATGCCTAAGTCACACTCCATAATCAGCTTCAAATCTTTGTTGCGAATGTCAACACCGCGTTCAGTGGTAGCCTCGACATTTTGAGGTAACACACATTGATAACGACCGCCAGACACCTGCTCAATCGCCGCCGCCAATAAAGCATTCCCCATCAGGTCTTTGTGATTGAAGAGATCACCCGCAAAGTAAATCGTGAACATCTAGAAAACAACTCCTGCGGCTAAAATGATGTTGGCATACGGGGTAAATTCGCCCGTCCGAATAATTGCTTTGGCTGTTTCAGTTTTTTGCTTGAAGATTTCGTGTGACACAGTTTCAATTGGGGTATCATCCAGTCGTTTTTGGATAGCCCCGTGCAAATCGGGGCTAATTTGCAACATCTCATCCGCAATAATAACCTTTTCAACCTGCATCTCGGTCAAGATCACGTCCAGTGTCTGCAAAAAACTGGGCACACCCTTCTTTAAGGCTAAATCAATGCGTTCTGGACCCTCAGGAATGGGCAACCCCGCATCGGCAATGACCACGGTATCGGTATGGCCCAGGCTGGCCATCACTGCAGAGATTGGTTGGTTTAAGATACCTATTTTTTTCATGCTAAAATCCTTTTAGTTTGTAGGGTTAGTAGGGTATATTGAGTTTTTAGAGTTGTTCTCAACCCTAAACCTCTACGAATACGACAATACGGGTTCACCGAGCGCATCTAGTCGAGGCGTGATCCCTAACCCTGGTGTCGTCGGAGCCATCACGCAGCCATCAACGATTGGGAAATCGCCATCAGCCGTTTGCACAGCGACCATATCTCGACACTCAAGCACGCAACGGAGCAATCGCTCGGGCACGGTCTGACCAAGATGAACGATTGCAGCGAAGGCGATGTCTGAGCCGGTCGTCTCCTGCACACTCATCGTGTATCCGGCAGCAATGCACATATCGCGCTGGCGTCGTCCCTTCGTCAAACCACCATTCTTGGAGATTTTAAGGCCAATCCCCTCGGCTGCATCCTCACTAATCAATTGAGTGACTACTTCATCGCTGTCGGCCAATTCATCCCAGATGATGGGGACATCGCTACGGCGCCGTAAAGAAACACACTCCCGCCACGTCGCACACGGCGCTTCCAGCACGAAATCAAGGCCACGTGGCAGCAACCGCAGCATACGCAAAGCACTCTCTACTGTCATCCCCCCGTTCGCATCAACCAGAAAAAACTCACCCGGTCGTCGATCCGCCAAAGCGGCTTCGATCCGAGCCGCATCTAGGGCAGGCTCATCCCCTACCTTGACCGAATGCCCCCGATAGCCCATCTCCCGATGCTTTTGCACCCGCTGTCGCATCTCTTCTGGGGTGCCTGTATAAATCGAAGAAATAATCGGCATCTTGACCGACGTCCGCCCACCCAGCAGATCACAAACGGACATTCCCACCGACTTCCCAAAGATGTCCCAACAGGCCACATCAATCGGCGTTTTGGCATGATTGTGTCCGACCAAGGCCTCATCCATCGCCTCATTGATGCGATCCACGTGGCGCGGGTCTCGGCCCAACAAATAGGGAGCCATCTCGGTGATCCCAGCTCGGGCACCCCGACCGTGGGCGGCGATGTAGGTCGAGCCAAAGGGCGTGCTTTCACCCCAGCCTTCCAACCCGGTGTCCGTCGTGACTCGCACGATCGTCGCATCAAAACTACGATATTCTCGCCCGCCCGACAGCGTGTATACTCCACCAGAGTAGGGTAAATCCACTTGAAACACATCGATTCGAGCAATTTCCACGGTCGGCCCCTTGATCAAATGATAAGCAGTATATCATAAGTCAGGGGCTTGACCTAACTTGTAGCGAAAAAGAAAAACACAAAGGATACAAAGAGTGCATAAAGCTCACAAGACTCTTTGTGTCTTTGTGAAATCCTTTGTGAACTTTGTGTTGAGGCTTTTTGGACAAGACTTGAACGGATGTCAATACAAACTTTTTCTAGGTCAAGGGGAGTGGGTATAATCCAACCCAATCAGTGTAGCATATCTGACTAACCACTAGTCACCAACCACTAATCACTATTTCCAAAGGAAACACAATGAAAACAATCGATTTGAGAAGTGATACTGTCACCCTCCCCAGTCCAGCGATGAAGGCCGCGATGGCACAGGCTGAGTTGGGAGATGATGTGTATGGAGAAGATCCGACAGTCAATAAATTGGAGGACGTGGCGGCAGAGATACTTGGCAAAGAGGCAGCATTGTTCGTCTCCAGCGGCACACAGAGCAACCTGCTGGCTCTGCTCTCCCACTGCGAACGCGGGGAAGAGTACATCGCGGGGCAAACGGCCCACACCTATCGCTATGAAGCGGGCGGCGCAGCTGTACTCGGCGGCATCCAGCCCCAACCCCTCGATTTCGAACCAGACGGCACGCTTAATCTCGATAAGGTCAAGGCTACAATCAAACCCGATGATTACCACTTTGCCAAGACAAAACTGCTCTGCCTGGAAAATACCCACAAGGGAAAAGTCTTACCACTAGATTATCTCGCTGAGACCAACACCTTTGCCAGAGATCACAACCTTAGTCTTCATTTGGATGGAGCACGGGTGTTCAACGCAGCGGTCACACTGGAGGTTGATATCAAAGAAATCACCCAACATTTTGACACGGTCTCCTGTTGTCTATCCAAGGGTTTGGGCGCACCCGTTGGCTCTGTACTCGTTGGCCCGGCTGACTTTATTGCCAAAGCCCGTCGTTGGCGAAAAATGGTCGGCGGGGGGATGCGACAGGCTGGCATTCTGGCTGCCGCCGGGCTGGTTGCTCTGACCGAAATGGTCGAGCGGATGAGTGATGACCACGCCAATGCCCGACAACTGGCCGAGGGATTGGCCGATATTCCAGGCTTTGATGTTAACTTAGATGACGTTCAGACAAACATGTTGTTCTTCAATTTGTCTGAGCCATTAGCCGACACCTTCAGCCCTTTTATGGCCGAGCGCGGCATCATTATCGGCGGTGGCCCCTACGCCATCCGGGCCGTGGCGCACTATGGTATAGAGGCCGAGGATATTGAGACGGTGATTGAGGCGGCGAAGGAATGTAGTACGCAGTTGATGGGGTGAGTCTTTTAGAGGATTTTTTCTCGTGACAATGCTCTGCGTTGTCACGCATTCATTGGCTGGTTCCAACGCAGAGCATTGGAACCAGCCAAGATTAGAAAGAAATTGGTAAAAATCTCTGATCTCTAATCTCCAGTCTCCTAACTCACATACACAACCGCTCAATCAATTGACGATACACATCCACCGATTGCTCAAGTTGCTCAATAGACACATACTCGCCGACTGTGTGGGCCTGGGCGATATCGCCTGCACCGAGAATGACGAGGTCTTCGATGTGGCTTTGTAGGTAGGCCCCATCCGTGCTGTAAGAAACCACACCAGGGGCTGACGTGCCCGTAAGTTCGCACGCAGCCTTGACGAGATCGGAATCGAGTGAGGTATACAACGGCGGGCAGGTGTTGGTCCACGTTTCAAGCCTATGTTCTTTCGCTCGAGCCACAATTTGGGCCAGCACTTCGTCAGCCTGCGTATCCGGCATCACTCGGAAGGATAGACCGACCTCACTTTTATCAGCCGTTACATTAAAGGCCGTGTTGCCATCATTAACAATCATATTGAAGCCATTTGTGGGTGGATCAAACTGATCGTTCATAAACTGGGGATCTGTGGCAAACTTTTTAGCCAACTCTGCCATCTCCGCCATAAACGGGGCCACTTGGAAATTGGCAGAGACTCCTTTACCCGTACTGGTATGCGCGGCTTTGCCATACGCTGTCGCCCGGACCATTGCATAGCCTTTGTGCCCATACACCGGTTGTAATCGAGTGGGCTCGGCGATGACGCTGTATTGCGGGCGTGACTTGGGTAACAGTTTCGAATGTTGGGCGGTATGTTCGGCCCCGTACAACCCCAGTTCCTCGTCAGAGGTCACAATCATATACAACGGACAGGTCAATTTAGTCCGATCCACCGCCGCCACAGCCATCATCGTTGCGGCCAATGGCCCCTTCATATCACAACTTCCGCGCCCATACAGGCGACCGTCTTCCACACGCGCTTCAAAAGCAGGCCAATCGGCCTCTTGGCCCGGCACGGTATCGGAGTGTGAAGAAAAAGCGAGTCCCCCCGTCCCTTCACCCAGCTTACCAATCAAATTCACCTTCAGCACATCATTTTGATCTCGATATTCAACCCGCTCAAATTCAAACCCCAACGGGGTCAGCCATTCTTGAATAAAATCGGAGATGGCCGCATTGCTTTGCTGGCTCACCGAGGGCATCTCAATCAATTGTTTTGCTAACGAAATTACATTATCTGTCATCGTTCATTTCCTCTCGAAGTAACATATCAAACGTTCTTTATACCATCTGCTTCTTCACTGCCAACACCTCTCTAAACCGTCCCACATTCTTCAATTTAACATCCTCATAGCCCCGAATCATATCGGGCAATTCCGCCAACTCAACAACCTGGTCCAGATTCGTAGCCGACAAATCAGCCAGCGATTGTTCGATGAGCGTGCGATATTCGCCGATGAGATTGCGCTCGACGCGACGAACCTCGGCGTAACCGAAGATATCGAGCGGAGTGCCACGTAGCCCTTTCATTTTAGTGAGCAACCAATAGGCTCCATCAAACCAACGACCAAAGCCGATTTTCTTCTGCCAGCCTATCGCCCTCAGGAATGGCGGGTGAAGTTGGTAGGCTATCGTGGCTGCCTCACCAAATTGCTCGGCCAGAGCCTGCTTAAAGTCAGACTTCAGGTGCAAACGAGCGACCTCATATTCATCCTTGTAGGCCATCAGCTTGAACAAATAGCGAGCCACTGCCTCACTCAAGCGCGTTTCAGTTGTGCCCAAGGTTTGCTCAGTGGTCAACACCTGCTGCACAAAGGCCACATAATCACGAGCATAGGCTAAATTTTGATACGCGATCAATTCAGGCACCCGAATTTCGAGCAATCGTTTTAGTTCGCCAGTAGCCCCAACCTCATCGACCAGCGATTGGGCAGTCGAGCTTAAGACGGGTTTGGGCACCTGCTCGCCCCCCCGCTTCATCTCCAGCGTCGGCACCCAATCCGGTTCGGCAACAATCAATCGACCGACCCGAAACGCCTGTTTGTTAGCCTCAACCGCCACCCCGTTCAACTCAATGGCCCCTTCAACCGCCTCAATACTGAGGGGCAAGCCCCCGGCTTGGTAAGCCGCGCCCAAGGTAATCATATTGGCGGGCATATGACTGCCAAACAAATTTTCGGCAAGACTTATTGCATCAAGATACACATTTTCTGAAGCACGAGTGCGACGTTCAATCTTCGATTTGAGGTAGTTCCCCTGTGGGAATTGCACCTCAGTCGATTTGACCATACTGCCCGTTGGGATCTGGCTACCCGAGACGATAGCGATGGTTTTATCCGGGTGGGCGTGTTCCAGATTTTTGTCGACGGTGCCCGTCAGCACATCAAACACGATGTAAGTATCAACATCGGCATTGCTGATCCGATTGGAAACATCAACGGGCGGCTCGACCACTTTGATATGGGAAACGACCGAGCCACCTTTTTGGCTCAAGCCCGTTTGATCCAAATTATTGGTGTGCTTGCCATCCAACAAAAAGGCCGTAGCCAGCACCTGGGAGATGGTTACCACGCCTGTCCCACCGATGCCCATCATATAAATGTTGGCATGATCGGGCACCTTTTGAACCGGTTCTGGCAGCGGCTGATCGACCACATAAATTTTGGAGATACTCTTCCGTTTGGCCTCGGCCAAGGTACTACTCTCTTCAGTTGGAATGACGGTCACAAAGGCAGGGCAATCGCCATCGAGACAGGTGTAATCTTTGTTGCAGGACGATTGGTGGATTTGGGTTTTGCGACCAAATTCAGTCTCAACCGGAAAAACGCTGAGACAGTTTGACTTCACCCCACAGTCGCCGCAACCTTCGCACACGGCCTCGTTGATAAAGACTCGCGTGGCCGGGTTTGGCGCTTGACCGCGTTTGCGTTTGCGTCGCAAATCGGCCGCACAGGGCTGATCGTAAATCAGGGCGGTCACCCCTGGTGTATCCCGCAAGATCAGTTGGGCTTCGTCCAATCGATCCCGGTCCCAGACCTCGGCGCCTTTGGCCCAGGTTGAACTCACCGGATATTTATCAACATCGTGGGTACAGACGATGGTTTTGGCGACACCTTCCGCTTGCAAGGCCAGGGTGAGTTCCGGCACGGGTATTTCGCCATCGGCTTTTTGGCCGCCCGTCATCGCCACGGCGCCGTTGTAAAGAATTTTGTAGGTAACATTCGTACCAGCGGCCACGGCCTGTCGAATAGCCAGATAGCCAGAGTGGAACAAGGTGCCATCACCTATATTTTGGAAGATGTGATTGCTATCGCTAAAGGGCGCGGCCCCGACCCATTGCGCCCCTTCACCCCCCATCTGGGTGACAAAGTAGGTTTCGCGATCCATCAACATCGACAGGGTGTGACAACCAATCCCTGCTGAAGCCATCGAGCCTTTAGGCACAACGGTTGAACGATTGTGGGGACAGCCGGAGCAGAAGTAGGCGGTGCGGTTGAGATCATTTTGCCCGGCCATTGGTAACAGGATGTCAGTGGGTGGGCCTTGCAAGGCCGTCAGCCGAGGCTGCATCACCTCTTGAGGCACGCGCTTGGCCAGCCGTTTGGCCAGCAGTGGGGTAATTAAATCGACGTTCAGCTCACTGTGGGTTGGCATCAATCGTTGCCCAACCTCATCGGTTTTGCCAACTAACAACGGGCGTTCTGAATGATTGTAAAGGATATCACGGAGGAACAACTCAACCATTCCTCGCTTCTCTTCAACGATAAAAATCTCTTCAATGCCTCGGACAAATTGCTTGACAATCTCGGCATCGACGGGGTAAATCATCCCCAACTTCAGCAGCCGAATACCGTATCGACGCAAGGCCTCATCATCTAGACCGAGTTGGTACAGGGCTTCACGCACATCGTAGTAGGTCTTACCCGCTGCGACAAGGCCCAGCCAATCGTCGTTGGTTGATACTGTAATCTCATTGAGCGGATTGGCGGCGGCGAATAATTTAGCCGCTGTCAGCCGCCCCTCGTTAACCTCCTCTTCCTGTTGCACCGAGTACGGCGCGAGCAACGCCGCATTTTGGGTGGGTTGCCACGGTCGCCCACGATACTCAAACGCAGGCCGCTCAATATGATCGACGGGGGCCACTTGTACAGTGCTGTAGGAGTCGGCCACGTCGGTCACAATCTTAAAGCCGACCCACAGCCCTGTGTAGCGTGACATCTCAAACCCGTAACGGCCTAGTGTAATAATCTCTTGCACATTGCCGGGGTATAAAATCGGCATTTGAGCATCATACAAAGCGACTTCAGAGTGGGAGGGAATGGTTGAGGATTTGCAAACCGGATCATCTCCGGCCAGCGCCAGCACCCCGCCATGACGACCGACCCCAGTCAAGTTCGCGTGCTTGAAGGCATCGCCGGAGCGATCAACCCCTGGCCCTTTGCCATACCACATCCCCACAACGCCATCATATTTTGGATTAGGCATCAAATTGGCCAGTTGGCTACCAAAGATGGCCGTTGCGGCTAAATCTTCATTCACCCCTGGAATAAATGTGACTTGATACTCTGAGAGCAATTTCTTACTTCGTTCCAGTTCAAAATCAATCCCGCCCAAAGGAGAGCCACGATATCCCGAAACCAAAGTAGCCGTATTCAATCCCGCTCGTTTATCCGCCCGATGCTGATCCATCGGCAATCGCACCAAAGCGTGAGTCCCCGATAAAATGATCGTACCTTCTTCTTTGCGATATTTATCATCCAATGAAAATTGCTTGAGAATTGTCATCTTTAACCTTTCTTCAATTATTGTCTATGGCGACCAGCTGCAATGTAGGGGAAGAGCAAACAAAAGAAATTTTTCCAGACTATGGACCGTATGATACTGCCCAGCCAAATCCCAGACAAATTTATGGGTGAAAGGTATGGTGCACTAAAACTAGTCTTCAAAATGTGACGGATATCATTGGCGCCTAACTTCAACAGAAATCCAAGATTGTAGCCCAAAAATCTCCGATAAAATATATGTAATATCAATTTGTGACGTTTTTGTGACGTTTTTTAAACGTTTTTGTGACGGACCTTTGATATAAATTATGCACAGTTTAAACAATGATTTTTGTTAATATAATCACAATCTTGAGGAGCGCATATAAACTAGATTACAACAAAGAGGATAGGCCAGATGGGCCCAAAGGCTGAGATAAATGCAGATATTACACATTTCAGGAGTATTAGTTCATAACAAATCATCAATTTTATTTAACATAAAGTGAAGGAGAGACTAAAAATTATGACAACCATAAGTCAAAACTCAGTAAAGGGATACAATCAACCTCTCAATAGCGGTTGGCTGGCGAAACAGGCAAACTTAAAGAATGATGATGGCGCAAATATCTCCAGTCCCGACTATTCTACACAAGGCTGGATGCCAGCCATCGTACCTGGTACTGTACTCAACACCTTGATACACAACGACGTTTATAAGGATCCTTATTTTGGAACTAATTATTGGGACATCCCTGACATTTCAGGGCACTATTTACCTAACTCTTGTGATAACGACGTTCCCGATGAGGATGTACCATCCTACACCTACTGGTTCCGTACCAGTTTCAACCTTCCCACCTTGGACAGTGACACTCGCATTTGGCTTAACCTACGCGGGATCAATTATACGGCACAGCTTTATCTAAACGGTCAAGCGATTGACATCGGGTACCCTCAACCACCTCCAATCAATACCATCACCGGAGAGCCACTCCAACCAAACGAAATTCAGGGTATGTTCTTACGCCACGAGATTGACATTACCGAACAGGCTAAACCAGGTGAAGAAAACGTATTAGCAATATGTGTAGAGCCACCCAATCCACCTGGTCGGCCTGGCGGTAACGGTGGATACGATTATCCAAACGTTAATATAGGTAAAAACGTGACCATGCGATACACGGTCGGTTGGGATTGGGTAATCCCAATCCCTGACCGAAATACAGGTATATGGGATCATATCTCGATCTGTACTACGGGGCCTGTCCGCATTCAACACCCACAGGTCATTACGCAGGTGTTGGATGAAGATGCCAACCTTCAGAATAATGCAACCCTCACAATTTCGGCCGAGGTTCAGAATACCTCGGACCAACAGATAACAGGTACCTTAAGCTATATCCTTGAAGAAACGGGACAAAAGGGATCTCAATCGATCACACTTAGTCCATTTAAGCCGGGTGATAAGCCAAAAATGATCTCTTTCCCAAAATTACAGGTAACCGACCCAAAACTTTGGTGGCCCAACGGCTACGGAGACCATCCTCTCTACAATCTCAAATTTACATTTGATATCAACGACCAAGGCCCTTCCGACAGCCAATCGATACGTTTTGGCATCCGCGAGATTCGGGTCGATTACTTAAACGTCAGTGGGCAAGACAGCCGCCAGTTCTCAATCAACGGCCAACCCATCTTCATACGTGGGGCCAACTGGATTGGCACTGACGCGATGTTACGGCCACAATTTTTATCCGCCCAACGCTATCGTGACGAAGTACATATGTTCGCTGATACGAACCTCAACTTACTTCGTGTTTGGGGCGGGGGTATTGCCGAACGACCTGAGTTCTACGCTGCTTGCGACGAGTATGGGCTGCTGGTCATGCAGGATTTCTGGATATCGGGTGAGTATCAGGGTCCATACCCTAATGGCTACGCTGAGCTTTTTTTGAGCTGTGCCCGCGACACCATCTATATGTTACGAAATCACCCCAGCCTCTGTTTCTGGTCCGGAGGCAACGAGAGTGAACCACCTCCAGAGATTCTTACCGCTTTGCAAAGCTATATTACGGGGCAAACTCATCCCAACGATGAGGCATCATCTCAACCTACTAGTGAGGCGTTGGACCCAACCCGTATCTTAATCCCCCGATCGACGATGCTTGGAAACAATGATCAACGTCAATATAATGATGGTCCGTATGGTATTTTAGACCCCAAGGATTTCTTTACGGGTGCCAATAATAATCCATTCAATCCAGAAGTCGGCTCAGTCGGCACACCTGTTATTGAAACAATGCAGGCAATGATGTCATCGGAGGACTATAATCAATTGCCATCAGTAAAATATGATGGGAAATCTTACAGAACAATAAATGGTACCTGGTATTTACACGACTATATCCCGTACAAGCTCACAAGTCAGCCAAATCACATGTCTCCTTATACCTATCCCAAAGATATTGAACATTTTTGCGACTTGGCACAGATACTCAATTACGAACAGTATCGGGCCTTATTTGAAGGCTATACGAGCCAGATGTGGCAAAAGTACACTGGGGTTATAATGTGGAAGGGACAAAACCCATGGTTGGGGTTACGAGGACAATTCTATGACTGGCTCCTGGACCAAACAGGTGGTTTATTTGGAGCGCGTAAGGCTTGTGAGCCAATTCATGTGCAGTTAAATCTGGATGATTATTCGTTTTGTGTGGTCAACACCACCACACCTAACTTGACAGACGTGACTGTTACAGCAACTTTCTTTGATGAGAAAGGAAAGCTCATCCCCAAATCTCAACTCCCTAACCCTCAAATCCATACTTATGACAAGATACCTGCCCATCATCTCTCCAAACGCATTCAACTGACCCTACCCAAACTGCCAATTTACTTTCTTCAACTGGAACTACACAAGCAGGATAGCTCGCTTTTATCAAAGAATTTCTATTGGCTCTCGGAGAATAGCCCACCAGCCTTTAAGAACCTCAAAACTCCATTGTCGACCCATCTAGAGGGAAACATTGAAGTCGAACAAGAGAAGGCAAACTACAGTATCAAAGCGACCATCAAAAATCCAGCCGATGAGGGGGTTGCGTTCTTTCTACGCTTACAAACACGGAAAGATCAGGTCAACCCCGGCGAGGACTATCGTGTGCTGCCTACCTACTACGATGATAATTACTTCAGCTTACTGCCCGGAGAGACACGCACTCTTACCCTGCATTGTGCAATCGATGATGCTGGGGGAACCTCACCCCAGGTGTGGATTGAAGGGTGGAACGTTCAACTACAAAGGCTTTATGAAGCAACTTAGATAAAGCAATAAAGAACTGTTCGGCACTGGATCATGAGGGTGGTCAATCCTCTTCTTGATCCAGTGCCAATCCTCTTCTGGTCAGATATAAAATAAATTATACAAATCAAGATTTTAGAAGCAATGGCAAATAAATGTACGTTTCCGTTTCAGTGATTGTTTCTGTGATGATGCCTGTGCCTTGAATCATAAAGGTGAACGGGTTTTCGTCATCATCATCATCATTCACAATTGTTACTGTGGCTGTGTAGGTTTGGGTTGCAGTTGGGCTAAATTTTAGGGTGAAGGTTGCGTAACTGCTGACTGTAATGGGAGTGATGGGCTGAAGCGTAACACTGAAGGCATTCTCACTCAAATTCGTCAAGGTCACAGGATCAGTTCCGGTCAAATTGAGGGGAGCACTCCCGGTATTCGAAATCGTAAACGTATGCTCCACAGGCGTCTCACCCACGACCACATTGCCAAAATCGGTAAGGTCGGCTTGGGTGGGGGCCATTACTCCATCGGTTATATCCACTCCGTTACCACTCACCGCAATTTCAGGTTTATTGGGTTCATAAACCTGAGCATAAATTCCAGCTTCTGAGCCATCCTGACCATCACTCGCCCAAGTCAGCACAAAATCACCCGTGATGTCCTGTAAGGCCACCTTAGGGGTTACCTGACCATCTGTGGTGTGCTGATTGATCTGAAATTCGCTGCTCTCTAGGGCGGTTCCATCTGCCAAATATCGACGGGCTTGAATGCTGTATGAGCTGTTATCCGTCCCAAAAGAGCCAACACTCTCCCAGGTAATCATAAAATCGCCATCGGCATCCATCGCCACAATCGGTCCGCCATAAAACTGGCCATCAAAGGCTCTCGGCCCACCGGCTAAACTATTCACCTGAAATTCATTCACATCGAGCGGTGCACCGATATTGGCATAGCGTCGCGCATAAATCGTGTAATCACTGGTGGCTGCATTTACGACATCAAACCAAGCAATGACAAAGTCACCATCAGCATCCATGCCAATGCGGGGTTTAATCTGAGTTACATTCGTGGTGTTGGTATTGACTTGAAATTCACTGGCATCCAAAGCAGCGCCATCATTAGCAAAACGACGAGCAGTAATATCTGGGTCTCCTCCTGTAAAACTGGTCCAAGTCACCACAAAATTGCCCTCATCGTCACTAGCAACATCGGGATATATCTCGAGGAAATTGTTCACCCCTACCTCAACTTCCTCTAAAGTTAACTTTGCTCCAGTACTGTCATATCGTTGCATATGGATGTTGGCCGCTTGACTCTGCCAAACAATTACCGTATCGCCATCGCTATCCATCGCAACCTGTGGTGCCCTTTGTGCCCCTGTTGTGTAGGTATTGACCTGAAATTCGCTGGCATCTAACGCCACACCATCTCTATCAAAACGACGGGCCTGAACACTAAAGTCTGTATCAGTTCCACTTGAACCATTACTCTCCCACACCACAATAAAATCACCATCTTCGTCCATAGCGACCTGGGGAAATGTTTGTTCGTTGGTTGTGTAGGTATTCACTCGAAATTCGCTACCAACGGCTTCAGCATTTGCGCCGTATCGCTGAGCAAAAATCCCATAATCATCCCCATCGCCATTCCCCAACCAAACGATTACCATATCACCTTGGCTATTCCTGGCAATACTCGGCGTCGCTTGCATCCCTGCTGTTGTCGAATTAACCGGAAACTCGGCACCTTTGGGTTGTTGCGCAAATAGGGGGAGGGGTTGTATCAACATCGGGGTTAGGAGACCGACAATCGCGACCACTGAGGTCTTAAATAGTCTACTGTTGACACATTTACTAATCTTCGTAAGAGATGTTTTTCTTATCAGACGATACAAGTTTTCTTTTTGGTAGGCTGAAAGTGATACTGGTTTTGCGGGAGTCTGTTTGATCTGATCCATTGTTCCTCCGATTCAGGTGAAGATTTTATAAATTGTGGTTAAATTATACTTGTGTTGTGGATCAAAGTCATTTCAAATACAAAATTTCCAGATACATCAACACTTGACAAATGGTAACTTTAAAGTTACCATACAAATATGACAACAGACTCACCAACTGCTGATCTTGTTCTTGATGCGCTGGGTCATCAAACCCGACGGGACATTTTGAGACTCCTCAAACAAGGCCCAATGTCCGTCGGGTCGATTGCGGAACAATTACCTATCAGTCGTCCCGCCGTATCTAAACACTTACGTTTTCTACACGAAGCAGGCTTGGTGACCTATGATCCCCACGGGGCTAGCAATATTTTTCGCTTGAATGCTGATGGTTTTCAAAAAGCACGATTGTATTTAGATTTGTTCTGGGATGATGCCCTAGCGCAATTCAAACAATTCGCCGAGGCTATTGATGAGGCCGATTTATGACCATCCAAAATCAAGACAAGGTTGTTCACAAAACCATTACTGTTGAAAGGGATTTAGCCCTAACCTTTCGCATTTGGACAGAAAAGATAGCTGCCTGGTGGCCAACGAGTCACTCGCTCAGTGGCGATACAAATACACAGGTTTTTATCGAAGGCTATGTTGGGGGACGTTTTTATGAACGCACCTCAGATGGCGTTGAGCATCAATGGGGAGAGGTTGTGGTCTGGGAGCCACCTTATCATTTAGCTTACACGTGGCGCTTGGGTGCCGAGCCAGGCATCCCCACCCGTGTTGACATCTACTTTAGTGCGCTTGACACAAATGTCACTCGCATCAACGTTGAACATCGTGGGCCAGAATTGATCGGTAATTTATGGTGGCAGCGCAATGCCGATTATGCAAAATCTTGGGATCATGTGTTGGCAGCATATGTAAGATTTGGTTGAGCAACGGGTGGATTATTATTCCAAATCTACTTTGTGCTCCTACTGATCTCGTTGTAATTGGTAAATAGTAATTGTATATGTCCATACTCATCTCTAATTACTATTTACTATTTACTGATTACTAATTACTCGTAAAAAATGAAGATTGTTCATTTAAAGTAGAACTAATTTGAAAGGAGTTATCTATGACAACCTGGGAATATTGTGCGATTCGAGCAGACATCAACAGTGGGAAAAATTACCTTAAGTTTTTCTGCGAAGGGGCAGCATCAGAAATTCCTGATGTACATAAGGCCTGCCATGAACTTGGGCAAAAGGGGTGGGAGATGATCACCCTTACCCAAATTAGCCAGCCTGACTCACGGGTCTATTACTTCAAACGACCACAGGCATAGGAAAACCAAAAACACGGCTGACTTTTTGATCAAAGTCAGCCGTGTTTCTTGAATAATATTCGCGTCAAAAATTTTACTATCGTAATCGCTCGCCACACTTAGAGCAGAAGTGGTGTACCTCACCAATATGATTACAGTTGTAGCTTACTTCCTTCTCAACGTGAACCCAACCCTGTTGGTAACCAATTCCCGTTAAGTTTCTTGGTGCATTGCAAAATTTGCAAAAGTTTCCAATTGAGCCAGTGTGATGACACGGTACTCGTTCAATAATCTTGTCTAGAATAATCCCCATTGTACAGTCCTCCTAACATCGTGGGTAGTGGATAGTGGTTGCCAGAAGTCTCCTTACTTCTATCAACGCATCTCAAATGTACCACGATTTCCCTAAAAAATTTTAGGGATTTGTTGGAGAAAAGTTAGGGAAACTCTATATGCTACCTCTGTGAATATTGATCAAATCAACGAGCAATGAATAACCCGTTTCGGCGCGTCCAGCCCCAGCTCCGACCAAGGTAATCGGCCCCATCAAGTCGGTCTCGTACGTGATAGCGTTCATCGCATCCATCACCGAGGCGAGCGGGTCGCCCAGCGGAATCATTTCAGGCGCAACAGTGGCCTCAATACCCTGCTCGGTCTTCTTGATCTTCCCTATCAGCTTCCAGCGTTTGCCCTCAGACTTGGCCTGTTGAATGTCATCCTGCGTCAAATGGCTGATGCCCTTGCAACTGGCTTGTTCCGGCTTGAGCGGCGCATTCATCAAGACAGCCGCCATAATCAACACCTTGCTCAAGGCATCGTGCCCCTCAACGTCAGCGGTCGGATCAGCCTCAGCATAGCCCAACTCCTGTGCCTTTTGTAAAGCATCGGCATAACTCTGGCCCGCCTCCATTTTTGTCAAAATGTAGTTGGTGGTCCCATTTAAAATACCCCGCACCTCCGTAATCTCGTTACCAGCGAGCGTTGCCAGCGGCAAACGGATCGCCGGGGTGCCACTCATCACAGTGCCTTCAAACTCAAAGCGAACACCCTTTTCTTTGGCAAAGCTGGCCAACTCATCATACGCTAAAGCCACGGGACCTTTGTTCGCTGTCACCACATTTTTTCCGTTAGCAAAGGCAGCACGGCAGTAGTCTATGGTCGGTTGTCCAGTCTCCAAATCTGTGTAGCTGACCTCAACGATAGTATCGGCATTGCTATTTTCGATAATTTGAGCAGCATTCCAGCCACGCTCAAGCCCGGCTGTATCAGGATATCCTGCAAATGAGCCTTCCCCAGCCGCTTTAAGCAAGCCAGCGATATCCAGCCCATCTGGATGATAAAGTGCACCTTTTGAAAGGGTGCAAACCGCTACAATTTGGGCATCAAAGCCTAAGCCTTGGCTTAGCGCATCGGCCTTCTCCAACAAAATTTCAGCCAAGCCCTGCCCAACTGTACCAAAGCCAATCAGGGCGAGTTTGTGTGTCATGAGATGTCCTCCAAATCAATATTCGGCTATGGTACCGTACGGGCAACAAAACGGCAAGTGGGTTCAGTTAGGGAAACAGCAGCGGTCCAGGTTATGATAACAGCTCAAACAGTTTTTGCTTGAAATGCTGGGCGTCGATTTTGGTAACGGCTGTGAAATTGGGCAGTTGCTTGGTCACTTTGAGCTGATCAATAATAAATTGACCATAGGTTTTTTCGCTCTTGTACTCGATTTCGCCGTAGGCCTCAAACTGTTCGGTGATCATCTCAGGATACAGCGCTACAGCGACTGTAGTTGGATCAGGGAGATCGAAGCCATCTTTACCCCACCCCTTGTTAAATTCAATCAGTGAGGCATTACAACGCACGGCAAATTGGCCCAATGGACCAAGTGAATTGAGTTGGGCAATGTCAGTTTGGTTGATAAATGTTTCAGTCATACACACATCCCAGCCCACCACCGTTTTGGGCAGTTTTGACTCCATCACCAAATGAATGGCCTCCGCATCAACAAAAAAGTTAAACTCAGCAACAGGTGTAATATTGCCTGGCCCTAAGCCAGCCCCACCCATAATGTAAACTCGCTTGATTAAGTCGGGCAAAGCAGGTTCTTTCAAGAGGGCCATCGCCACATTGGTGAGCGGGCCGAGGGTGATGATCTCCAATTCCCCGGCAAATTGATGAGCAAGCTTGATGATGGCATCGACAACGTGCTCCGACTGTTGCTTTAGAGTCGGCGCTGGTAAATCCATATTACCCATTCCATCATCGCCGTGGACAAATTCTGAAGTCATCAGGTCTTGAAACATCGGCTTGGTCATCCCAGCATACACAGGCGGAGCATAAGTATCAGCCTGTTCAACGGAAATCAGGGCATTTTTCACACACGTTTCCAGCGGACAATTGCCTGCTACCACCGTAATCGCTTCCACTTTTACCGCAGGCTCTCGTAAGGCCATCAGCAAAGCCACCGCATCATCCGAGGCTGTATCAGTATCAATCAAAAAATGTCTCATGCCACAACTCCCACGCATTCATAAATTTCACAAAAGCATAAGAGATTGTTTAAGACAAAAAAAGGACCTATGTCTCTTTTCCGGTGATTTCAATAAAATAATCTAGGTGGTTAATGGTTAGAGTCTTATTTTGCAGGGTAATCACGCTTGTGGCACCGAGTTGCTTGAAGGTGCGATTGAGATGCCGAACGGAAACACCAAGCATCGCCGCCAACGACTCCCGTTTTTCCAGGCGAAGCACCGCGCCTTCCTTATCAAAGCGATACAACAGATAACGGGCCAGTCGATACTCAACAGACAATGGCGCATTGGAGAGCAATCGTGAGGAGGAATAGAGCTTCTTGGTTAGGTAGCCAATGATAAAGCGTAACAATTGGGCATCATTATAACCAACCTCTCGCACCAATTGAGCCGGGGCAGCGAACACTAGACTATCCTCTAAGGCCTGCACATTGCAGGATACCTCATCATCCTGAAACAGTTCCAGATCGCCAATCATTGAAAACGGTTTTTCAAATGAAAACACAGCCTGATTACCATCCAAATGAAATTGATCGACCTGTAACTTTCCTTTGAGCAAGAAAAAAATATCGGTGAGTTGATCCCCTTGTCGACACAAATACTCCCCTCGGTCGTATGAATACAAAGTCAAGGCCTTGATAATTTCGGCAGGGAGATGGCTCTGTAGTTCAAACTGCTGGATATAAAATTCTTTTAGAGGAGGGTCATTTATCCTTTGAATGGAACACCTCGCTTATTTCCTAGACTGAAGTCTACTTTTTCTTCTTTGATGGCTTGGGTTTAAGCGATTTAACATAGGCAAAACTCATTTCAAGATAAGGTTGTAGCACGGCTGTATCTGCCAACAATGCATCAGGCACGGTGACATATTCTCTCATAATCGCCCCATGCGACTCAAACAGGGTTGTCTGGTACGTCTCTAAAAATGCTTCTCGATCAGCTTTGGACAATCTTAATCCCATAGTGCCCGTTTTTGAAAGAATTGTAAACATATGCCCATTGACTGACGTGTAAGGCATCCCCACCCCTTTTCGTTCAATCTCTGGATGGCCTGCAATCAATTTATCATACAGATCCAATCTATCCTGTGGAATTTGTGTCGAAGATTTGCTCATAATTACTCCCTTCCAAAAATTTTCACTTTGGTTGTTGAGTTTGCAGTACAAATGTTCTAGCGTCAATTTTAGACTAACTGTCCAATCTTCTGCCCTTCCAAACTTATGCTATTCACTCTCCCTGTGGTCATGGCGGAGGTTTTTAATAAAATTATGGGGTATCACAGAAGAACGTTATGACTGAGTCAGCAGCTTGGCAATCCTTGAGAAGGAGTTTTCCGTGAGTAGAGCCAGCCAAATATCCCCAGCCAATGCCGAAGACAAGGTCTACCCACAACTCGACGCATTGCTCGACGTCTTACGACTGATGGCCGATCAAGCCTGGGCCTACGAGCGTAGCTTACCCTATGACAACACCCCTGCTCGCTTGGCGGTTGCTACACTGAGCGAGTTGGCTCGACAAGCCTTGACCGAGGCCGAAGATTTACGCGACTCGTTGGATGAAATACCATCCATAGCCGAACATCCCTTCTCGCCTCGCGAGGCGGAAGTCTTGACTCTAGCGGCCCACGGCTTGACCAACAAAGAAATCGCCTTTTGAATTCGGTATTTAACAAAACGGCCATATCTCACCGCACCAGAAAAATATATAATTAACTACGTTTTATCATAAAACTTAATTTTATTCGCCTGATCCCCTGAAACAAATCACACTAGTTCAGACGTCTATACTATAGAAAAGCAACCGAACGAACAACACAATGACATCAATAGCTCAATCCCAATCAATTTTTGAACAATTAATCAACACCCCGACGGGCTACTACATTGCAGGGGGCACATTGCTTGCCCTCGTGATCTATTATGTGGTTCATCGCCAACGAAATCAGCTCCTCAGAGTACGGTGCTCCGAATGTAACGCCAAGATGAAGCTTGTGGATGAAACGACGCGCAATCAATATCTGGATGAGGGACAACGAAAGGAAGTAGAAATCGGCTCCCTACGCTATAAGGTGTGGCTATGTCGCAAATGTGGGCATCATACCCCAGAAAGTCGCCCTAAATCCTACAAAATTGAGCAATGCCCAGAGTGCAATTATCGAACGGTTGACGTTACAACTCGAACTGAAAGAGCGTCAACCCGTTCACGAAAAGGGCGCGAGCGTGTTCACAAAAAGTGCCAATATTGTAACTATACGAATAATTCAACGCGTACTATCCCTCGTAAAAAGCGATCCACAAAACGCACGGGCCGCCGCCGTGGCTATGGCTCCTCTGGATCATCCTATGACGACTATTCATCCTACGATTATTCATCCTCCTCAGGCAGTAGCGGCAGCTTTGGCGGCGGCAGCTCCTCCGGCGATGGGGCGAGTGGTGATTTCTAGGCCAGCCCCCAACTTCCCCTCAATGGCACAGATATCAAGCTCTCGTATCATCAATCTTGGGCGGATCGAACTCTGTAACCACACAAAGCGGACGAATGATATTGATGATTTCCTGAACCAGACCGAATTGCTTCCGTGCGCCCCGTATTTCCAGTTTGTATGAATAAAACGTATCGATTTCAATCTTTCCGCCTCGATGGAACACCCAAATCCAAGAATCGCCTTGTTGTCCCGACATAACTTTGGAATACCGCGCTTTGAGGGCACGCTCTACGATTGTAAAGCTCGATTCATCCAACTCACCAAAGATGACAATTTCCTCTTGATTAGCCATTGATCCTGTACGGGTTATAAATTTATCAGTAATAACGATAGTGTGCCTCACTATAATAACGCTTGAGCCAATTGACAATCTGAACCATGCTACTGACTCATAGGTGGAAGCAAGGCCTATCACATATAAATGGCAACAGCCTAAAACTTGACGCATCGGTTCAACCGGATTATGCTGGCTGCATAACGCCATCATTAAATCAGGTGCAGGGCAAATGTAAGCCCTATGCCTATTATTCACAAAAGGAAGCCGATGCCCCTCGCCCCAAACATCGTAGAACGTCTTGCCTTTCTAACCCTCAATCAAGGCCCCGGCCCTGCCTTGGATATGTGGGGTGGGCCAGCCTTTCAAATCGTGCTGGCGGGCATTCGGCTGAACTTTTTTGAAACCCTCAACGCCCAGCCTCTAACGGCTGCCGAGCTATCTGAGCAATTACAAACCGATCCACGAGCCAGCCAGATTTTGCTTGATGCGCTGGTTTCTCTGAAATACCTCAAACAGAAAAATGGGTGGTATAGCCTAACAGCGATGACCCGCAAATGGCTCACCAGTGAAGGTGAGGTAAATTTTTCGGCTTATTTTCAATTTTGGGGCGCGATGATGGAGCACTTTATGCCCCACTTGGCGGCGGCAGTCCGTTTTGGCAAGCCCCCCGTTAATGTGTACCAGTGGCTAGAAGACCAGCCGGAGGTCTCTCGCCACTTTCAAGAGGGGATGATTGCCCTCACCCGTTGGGTGCAGGATGCTATCATCAAGCGATTAGACCTTCCCCCCAATGCTCGACGACTGCTCGACATCGGGGGAGGACACGCGCTGTACAGCATTGCCTTGTGCCAGAAGCATCCTGATCTCTCGGCTGTCATTTTGGACGGAGAACAAGCCTTGACTGTGGGCCGAGAGCAAATCGAAGCCGAGGGGATCGAAGATCGAGTCACGACACAGGTCGGCAATTTTTTGACCGATGACCTGAGCACAGGGTATGATATCGTCCTCCTGTTCAACATCATCCACGGCTTTCCCCCCGAAGCTAATCTTGAATTATTCCACAAAATCAAGACTGCGCTCAACCCTAACGGTCAACTGATCATCCTAGAGCAACTCTCCGGTGTCGCCCCGTTCCCTTTGATGGACTCGGTGATACACATTTTGAGTATGAGCTTTTTTCACTTGCTCGGGGGGCAAGTCTACACCTTTGAAGATATTTCTGGCTGGTTGCAGGAGGCTGGATTTAGCTCTATTCAGCGCAAGAATATTCTGAAAGCAGGTAGTGCATTAATCAGTGGCACTGTAAATTAAGTGGATCAATTCAATAAACTACAGGAAAGGTAAACCCAATGACTGTCAAAGCACAACTCCCTGCTGAAGCGAACAAACAGGGGGCCTTTGTTCGGCAACGTTATATATTTCAAGACCGCTTTACGGCGGATGGCTCTTCTGGCTTTCCGGCTGAGGCGGGGCGCTATCATCTTTATGTCTCGCTCGCCTGCCCTTGGGCGCATCGGGCTCTCATTGTCCGGCGCTTGCTGGGGCTAGAGGACGTTATCTCGATGTCGGTCGTTGATCCGATTCGGGATGAACGGGGATGGGCTTTTCGCGAAGGGGACGGGCACGGGCCTGATCCCATCAACGGTTTTCAATTTCTCTCCGAAGCCTATCTCAAGACGGATCCCACCTATAATCTACGGGTAACCGTGCCTTGTATTTGGGATCGGGTCACGGGGCGGCTAATCACCAACAATTTCCCCGATATCACCCTCGATTTTGAAACGCAATTCACCGCGTTTCATCGCCCGGATGCTCCCGATTTGTATCCTGAAGCGTTACGACCGGAGATTGATGAGGTCAATGGACTGATCTACACCGACATCAATAACGGGGTCTACAAAGCCGGCTTTGCCAGTAGCCAAGCAGCGCACGAAGCAGCGGTGACCGCCTTGTTCCAGCGTCTGGATTGGCTAGAAGAGCGACTGACCACCCAGCGTTTCTTGGTCGGAAACCAGCTAACCGAGGCCGATGTCCGACTCTTTACCACGCTCGTTCGGTTCGATGCCGTGTACTACGTTCATTTCAAATGTAACCTCCGCCGTTTGGTCGATTACCCCACCCTCTGGGCCTACGCCCGCGATTTGTATCAGCGTGATGCGTTTCGCAACACAGTCAATTTTGACCATATCAAACGCCATTACTACATGACTCACGAAAAACTCAATCCTTTGCAAATCGTACCGCTGGGCCCCATTGTCGATTGGAATGAGCCGCATAACCGAGGGGCCTTGCAAGTGAGGAACCTCTCATGACAGCTACCGAAATGATTCACATCCGAGATGCACAAACCGATGAGATGCAAACCATTCTCGACATGACCCTCACCGCCTATGATGAATTCGGCACAAGTATGCCCGCTGTCAATTGGCGTGGCCTCAAAGCCATTATCATCAAAACATTGAATGATCCAGGGCCGGCGGAGGTCATCGTCGCTGAAGTAGACGGAGAACTGGTTGGCAGTGTCCTCCTCTTTCCGGCAGATGTCAATTCGTATGGCGACCTCGTTGCCGGGGCCAGCTACCCTGAACTACGGTTACTAGCGGTAAGCCCCAGCGTCCGTGGTCGAGGCATCGGCACCTTGCTGATGGAGGAGTGTATTTCACGTGCCCGCCAGGCGGGAGCTACCGCGCTGGGTCTCCATACCGGCGACAGTATGGTCGTGGCCTTGCCGATGTATGAACGCCGAGGCTTTGTTCGCATCCCTGAGCAAGACTTTGATGTCGAGGGCGGCGAGTTGGTCAAGGCTTATCGGTTGGATTTAACTACGACCTGAAATCAATTTACGATTTCAGATTTTCGAATCCCACTTGCTGTTGGTTCTGGTTACGAAACTGGAGTTTCGTAACCCAATTACTGACCCGGACATAAAAACTAAACAAAATTTCTTGCCCCAGGAACCGTCTTTAAAAGTTTAGAAAGTTACGTCTGGGTCAGTAGGTGCCAAAACTGAGTTTTGGCACCAGTCAAAAAATCCGTCAATCCTGCCGATCTGTGTTCTGAACTCCCCACAATTTTCACCGTAAGTCCCACACCTGGGAAATTTTCCCGACAAAAATAGGAGCCTGCCCCCAAGACAACGGGAATAGCCCCGTGCTATCCTGAGACCAACTCATAAATTTCTCTTGGGAGGCAATATGAATACGTATCAAATCTTGCAACAAAAAGCATTAGGACTGGCCTTTATTCTAGGACCGATTTTGCTCACAGCGGCGGCCATCACCTTTGTGATGGGCATCAATGTCACCCCCGATGGCGTCGGCAGTGTCACTGAAGGCGTCATTGGCTTTTATGGTACTGTCCTCTTTATCCTGATTTATTTGGAACTGGCCCGGTTGCTGGGTCAAAAAGCACCACGCTATGGGATGTTCTGTGCCCTGACCGGATTACTGGGGACAGCGGGGCATTCTCGTCGCGGCTGGGGTTGATGCGTTGTGTGCGCCCCAATTGGCCTGAAATATTTGGCGGGGGATAGTCAGGCTTATACGGGAGAAATGGCAGCGGCTTAAAATCGCCCTTTACAAATCGCTCAATGACATCAACTAACCACTAATTACCATTTTATAAGATAAACCAGAAAACACGGATGGGAAGAACGTAGATAGGAAATAATTGATTTTTATTCGCAATTTACCATTTACCATTCAAACCCAGGAAAACTTCCCGATCAAAATAGGATCCTGTACCCAAGGCATCGGGAAGGGTCCCGTATTATGCTATCATCAGTTAGTTACTTTCACTCAATTATCACAAATGTTGAACCTCACTAAGTCGTAACCGGAAAACCGCATAAAGTCGTAACCGATACGTCTCTCAAACCGTTGATATAACACGATTTGAAACTAACATTACATAATGTTGGTTTTGCCAAATACAGCCAAAATTTTCTGAACCGCTTTGATTTGGCCGCTCTGACGCAAGTTTTTAAGAAGCTTATCAATAGCAATTGGCTTCACCCTTTGAAAAACATACATTTCAGCGGGTTACGACTTTATGCGGGTCTAGTGGTTACGACTTAATGCGGGTTAACACAAAGGAGAAATAAGTTGGAAATCTACATTAATGAAAATAGTTTTTTGACGGCCCAGTACCCAACAGGCTGGGTGGCTCAATCCAATATTCTTGGCGATATGGTGCCGTTCCCGCATGTTGGGTTCGGTTCACACCGAGAGATCATGGACTTGAGCTTGGCAGAGAAGCCACTGCCCGAAGATCAAATTGGGGCTGCCCTGATGCTTGTTCCGCATGACATGTTTGCCGAGGCAGGCGTCACGGCTGAAACTCCGTTGGAGGAAGTCGCTAAAGTCGTGTTGACGGGAATGTTTGAAGGTGTAGAGGGCGTGATGGAGAAGGCTACATTCGCATCAATCACGTTGAATGATAGCACCCCAGCGGTATATATCACGGCCGCGTCACCAAACGAAGACTACGTCATGAATTTCGCAGAGTTGAGTGATGGGCTATACCTTCTGGCCTCGCAAATCTTGGCTGTAGGTTACAGAAATGCCGAGTTGGAGGCCCAGACTGAGGCCATCGTCAATAGCGTTGAATTTACGACCTCTAGCAACGAGGTAATGGCCTTTATTATGGAGAAAATAAGCGCGATGGAAGCGAGTGAGTAAGCAACCCGCTTATGTTTTGGTGATACTGTACACAATTTGAAAGCTGACAGCGCTTGAAGCTGGTAGCTTCTAAGCAAATGGAGAACAACAATGAACACCTATGAGATGTTGCAACAAAAACTTACGGGATTGGCCTTTATTCTGGGACCACTCTTTTTAGTCACTGGAGCAGTCATCTATCTACTCGGCATTGGCCTCAGTCCAAACGGCTACCACAGTTGGGTCGAAGGCATTTTTATGACGTATGGCATCATCTTGATGATCCCCATCTACTTTGAACTGGCTCGTATCCTAGGCCAGCGTGCCCCGATTTTTGGCACCATTTGCGCGATCACCGGGCTGGGCTGGGGTATCGGCGCAATGGGAGGTACTAATCGCTTGATGCAAGTTGAACTTGTCCGAGTCGGGCTGAACCAGGATGTCTTTGATCTATTCAATCATCCAGGCTGGACCCCCATCGTGCTTTGGATGATGCTTGGGATGTTTACCTCATTGTTCTTGGGCATTGGTTTACTCTGGAAAGGCGGCATCCCCCGCTGGGCGGCGGTGCTGCTCATTTTGGCAACCATCTTTTTTGTTATGGGACAAGCCACCGAAGAGGAGTTAGGGCTACTCGGGCCAACCGTCTTCTATCCACTCGCTTGTTTGTCGTGGTTGGCTGCCCTCGCCCCGATTGGTTTGCGGTATCTGGCGGGTGACACTCAGGCTTATGTTGGCGAAATGGTAACGGCTTAATTTTTTATCAATCAATAAGGAGAACAAAAATGACATATCAAACCTTGCAGCAAAAGTTATTGGGCTTGGCTTTTATTCTGGGGCCATTACTTTTGATAATTGGAGCCGCTGTTTATCTGCTTGGCATTGAGCGCAGCCCAGATGGAACAAGCAGTTGGGTGGAGGGGATTTTTATGGCCTTTGGCATTCTACTTATGGTCCCAGCCTACCTTGCGTTGGCTGGTATCCTTGGCCAACGTGCCCCGTTTCTCGGCATACTCCTTACAGTAACCGGGCTGGGCTACGCGGTGGGGATCATCCCAGCGACGGCCAGAATTCTACAGATGGACCTCATTACTGCTGGTCTCAATGAGTCAGTCTGGCAAGTGCTATTGAAGCACCCCGGCTGGATCCCCCTACTTCTCTGGGGTGCCTTGGGGATTTTTACCCCTTTGTTTCTTGGGACGGGGTTCCTCTGGAAGGGTGGTATCCCTCGCTGGACAGCGATATTATGCATCCTCGCCCCAATTTTCTTTATTATTGGACAAGGGGGTGACGATACCATCGCTTGGTGGCAAGTGACCATTTTCTACCCGTTAGCCAGCCTAACCTATCTCGCGGCCCTGGCTCCGATTGGCCTGCGATATTTGTCTGCGGACAATCAAACCTATGAAATGGAAATGGCAACGGCGTAAGACTTGACGCGCAGATTAAATCGAATTATTCTGCGAGCCAGTAGGGTAACTCAAATGTTGCCCTACTGGTCGTATATGCTTGATTAGATATATAATGTCCCCACAATTTGATCACTGTGCCGGTCGCATCGGTGAAGACCTATTAGGAGACCGACCGTGACAAAGAAACTAAAACCGATATCGTGGCGAAGACGAGCCTTTCAGCTCACTCTGTTTCCACTGGCAATTGCTTCGCCAATGGTGCTAATATGGCTAACTGTAATAGGCTGTGCCCAATATTACCACTATAACACAAGCCTGATCATTGTTATAAGTGCCAGCGGATTGGCCTTTTCTTCGCTTGGCGTAATGATCGTATTCTTCCAACCCGGCAACACAGTCGGCTGGCTATGTTTGTGGGCGGGGGTCGGCTTACCTCTTATGGTTAGCACGAATATCTACGTTAGCTGTGGGGTTGCTGGCCACTTAACCGCCCCTGGCCTTGCTTACGCGGCTTTACTTCTCTACATCTTTACTTCGTTCGTCCTGCTTCCCATCTTTGCGCTACTGCCAATGCTATACCCCAACGGCCGCTTCATTTCCCGACGTTGGCGTTGGCTAACCCTGTTTAGTATTACGCTGATGATGGTGAATAGCGCAGCGATGGCCGTACTGCCAGATTTTTCACGCAGCAATGGTTTTGACGTATTTTTTCCCATTACAAATCCAATTGGTGTGACCAACCTCCCGATGTGGTGGTATTCATTTTTCAGAAACAGCTCAAGTATCCTTCTAAGTGCGCTCAGCTTGGCCGGAATTGTGGCCATTGTGCTGCGACTTCGTCAATCGACTGGCGATGAACGACAGCAGATGAAGTGGCTGGCCTACTTTATGGCCACTGCGGTCTCGGTACAGCTCATCTTTTTTGAGCTACCGGGCGAGCTACTCTACCCAGAGATTTTCGACTCGATTTGGTATAGTCTGATAATATTTGCCGTTTTTTTAGGATTCCCGCTGGTTATAGGCCTCGCTATCTTCAAATATCGCCTCTACGACATTGACCGCATCATCAACCGCACCCTAGTTTATGGGGGCTTGACCCTACTCATCACTGCTGTTTATGTCCTGCTGGTTAGTGGGGTTGGCACGCTGGCCGCTAATCAGTCGGGACAGGTCATCGGTCTGGTGTTGGCCACCGTGCTTGTGGGGATACGAATACGACCGTTACACCGCTCCTTCCAAACGACTGTGGATCGCTTTGCTCCAGTCCCCACTCCTCCTACTTCTTCCAGCATAATAAGCCAGCCAAACAATCTTAATAAAAGGTTGAATATTTCAACAGATGCTCAAATCCAAACAAGGATTTTACAAGTCATTTGGCTTGTAATCACTCTATACGCCTTCGGTCTCATCCTGGCTAGCCTGCCTCACTACTGGTCGCTTCGTGTTCCTCAAGATTTGATCGAGGCCGACATCACCTCAGCGATGTTTCGGCAGGATTTTAGCCAACTTACCATTGAGATCACCCAAGGCATTAAAATCCTAACCTTGATTCCATGTCTCGTCTTTTTTGCGTGCGGTATCTTCATCTTTCGCAAACGTGCTCACGATTGGGTTGCCATCGTTGTCTCGCTTTTGTTGATCACAATGGGAGCCAGTTTTACCATCAGCCTGTCTTATCTTCCGGTCACAACATCGGCCTGGCAAGCCCCAGCAGGTATCTTAGAAGCCATTCTCTACACTTGTATTCTCATCTTTTTGCTGGCCTTCCCCGATGGTCGCTTTGTACCGCGTTGGTCTCGTTGGATCGTTCTCGCTTGGGCAATCTATGCTGTACTGTGGCCGTTCTGGCCCGTCCTCAATCCCCAGCAGTCGGCCTCTGTCATTCCTATCATCATTCAAGCCACAATGCTGATGTTAGGCATCGCGGCCCAAGTCTATCGGGCTCGTTATCACACCACTTCCCTACAACGCCAACAGATCAAGTGGGTCCTCTTTGGTTTTGCCGCTACTACGTTTGGGTTGCTATGGGTATTTGGCCCGCAGATGTTTGTCAGCGAAGCCATGCGGGCTGACCTTTTGGCCTCTCCATTTATGTGGGTCAATGTTGCCATCGCCCTCATCTTTCCGCTGTTCATCCCCATCACTTTGATGCTCAGCGTCTTGCGCTACCGCTTGTGGGACGTGGATGTCTGGCTCAACCGCACCCTGGTTTATGGGGGCTTAACGCTGATCATCATTGTAATCTATGCTGTGACCGTCGGGCTACTCAGTCAATTTTTCCAAACAACGGGCAACCTGACCATCTCACTGATCGCCACAGGGTTGATTGCCGTTGCCTTTCAGCCTGTCCGAGATCGGCTACAATTTAGCGTCAATCGGTTGATGTTTGGGCAGCGGGATGATCCCTACGCCGTATTGTCACATCTAAGCCAAACCCTACAAACCACAGCGGTCCCCACAGAAACCCTGACCTCGATTGTTGAAACGATTGCCGCTACCCTCAAATTACCTTACGTTGCGATCGAGTTGGTGGAGCAGGGTGAAAAAATCGGGCAGGCCGCGACCGGCGAGCCAATCGGTGAAATGGTTGAGCTTCCATTACGTTATCAAAAAGAAACGGTGGGACGCTTGTTGGTATCGCCCCGTTCACCCAATGAAAAATTCACGGTCAAGGAAGAAAAGTTGCTGGCTGACATCGCCGCCCAAACTGGACCTGTCGCCTCAGCGACCCGGCTGACTCTCGCCCTGCAACGCTCTCGCGAAAAATTGGTTATGACCCGAGAGGAGGAGCGTCGCCGTATCCGTCGCGACCTACACGATGGCCTTGGCCCAACCCTGGCCAGCCAGACTCTTCAGTTAGATACCGTTCTTGAATTACTGATAGACAATGATCCTGAGACGGCGGGTCAGCATGTCAAACGATTGAAAGCGCAAACCCAACAGATGGTGGCCGACATTCGACGGCTGGTCTATGAGTTGCGTCCACCTGCCCTGGATGAATTGGGCTTGCTCGAAGCCTTACGGGCGCATGTACCCCAGATGGATGGGCTAAGTGGTCGCCTGCATATTACAATTGAAGCAGTCCCAGAGCCGCTACCAATGCTTCCTGCAGCCATTGAAGTGGCGGCTTATCGAATTACCCTTGAAGCGATAACCAATGTGATTCGACACGCGGATGCCAAAAATTGCAGTATTTCATTTACCCTAACCGAGGATGCAACTTTGCCAAGACTGATCATCGCTGTCACCGACGATGGGCAGGGATTGCCTAACAAATTCCAAGCTGGAGTAGGTCTGATCTCGATGAGAGAGCGGGCTGAGGAGTTGGGGGGGTACTGCGAGGTTACGTCAATTGGGCAAGAGGGCACTCAGGTCATCGCAATGCTTCCCTTTTCAGTGAATGGAGGTATCAAATGATACCTGAAGTTTCATTTTTTGAAGTAAACCGTCTCTATCGTCAGACTGGTCCTGAATTTTCCCGACTTTTGCAACAAAAGCACGGCAATCTGCTTCGTACCGGGGTACGTTTACTCCCTTGGCTGCCTGATATCTACTTTATACTGAATGCCGAAGACAGCTATCAATTGTTGGTCAAACAAAAGCCAATGCTAGAAAAACCGAGCCTCGGGCTGCGAATATTGAAATCGTCGTTCGGCAATGGTTTATTCACCAGTCAAGGTGATCATTGGCGGCGACAGCACAAATTGATGCAACCAGCCTTTCATCACGGTCAGATTGGTCAGTATGCTAATAAAATTGTCCATCATACCGAAGCAATACTAACCCAATGGCAGCCTGGAATGACCATCGCCATTGATGAGGTGATGCACGCCTTAACTTTTACCATTGTCGTCGATGCGCTTTTTTCAGCGGATGCTTCCGAGAAAATCCCACGCGTTCAACAAGCCATGCACGATCTGAGTCAAGGGCTGGCACAGCAAAACCAATCTCCCCTCTTGACGTTACTCCCAGATTGGGCACCCGCGCCTGCCCTACGACAAAAGCGACGCGGGGCACAAGCGCTGGGGCAACTGGTGCGGCAGATGATTGAAGAGCGCCGCACGCTCGGGCAGGCTGACAGTCCAACTGACCTGCTATCGACGTTGCTGTTTACACGAGACGAAGAAACGGGCGAAACGATGAGTGATCAGCAGTTACAAGATGAATTGGTGACACTTTACATCGCTGGACACGAAACGACCGCCGTTTTGCTCAATTGGACCTGGGTGATGCTATCCCAACATCCCGATGTTGCCACCGAACTGCAGGCTGAATTAGCCGATGTGTTGCAGGGCCGCTCGCCCACGTTCGACGATTTGCCACAATTGCCCATAACACACGCTATTATCAAAGAGGTTTTGCGTTTATATCCACCGGCCTGGGTTATCTTTCGGGAGACATCGTTAGGCTTAACTCTGCGGGATGAAACGATTCCACCGGGCAACGCCTTCGCTATTTTTCCCTATGTGGTTCATCGAGATGAGCAGTGGTATGAAGATCCTTTGGCCTTTCGTCCAGCACGTTGGCTGGAAGGGCCAAACCAGTCTTTACGATTGGCCCAATCCCTCCCCAAGGGAGCTTACTTTCCCTTCGGCTTGGGACCGCGTACTTGCATCGGCAAAGGGTTTGCCCAGATGGAAGCCCAACTCATTCTAGCAACGATGGCCCAGCGGTTTCGGCTGGAGCAATTGAACGAGGCTAAGTTGGCTCCAGCAATAACACTAAGCTTTGCCGAGCCGGTTCAGATGCGAATACAAAAACACGAGTAGAGAGCAAGGCGTAGACAGTAAGGGACATTTCCCCTAATTTTTACCCCTTACTGCTTACGCCTGGAAGCAAGTGAACAATGACAACCATTTCCGTTTTAGTCGTAGATGATCATACGTTGTTTCGAGATGGCTTAAGTGCGATTTTGATGAACGTACCCGATATAGAGGTAGTAGGTGAAGCGGGAACCGGACAGGAAGCCGTGAATCAGGTCGAAAGACTCGGGCCTGATGTGGTGCTGATGGACATCAATATGCCCGAATTGAACGGCATTGAAGCCACCCAAAAAGTTTTGGCGCTCAAGCCGGACACGGGTGTCATTATGCTGACGATGTTGGAAGATGATGACTCACTGTTTGCGGCGATGTGTGCGGGGGCGCGGGGGTACATCCTCAAGGGGGCAGACAAGGCAGAAGTGCTCAAGACGATTCGGGCTGTGGCTGCAGGTGAAGCTTTGTTTGGCTCAGCCATCGCTACCCGGCTGACCTCATTTTTTCAAAATTCTCGAGGCCGAGCAAACACGTCTCAAGCAAACGAGCCTTTTCCTGATTTGACTGACCGTGAGCGGGAGATACTTGAACTCATTGCTCAGGGCGAGAACAATCAGGAAATCGCGCAAACCCTCTACATCAGTGCCAAGACGGTCAGCAATCACATCTCAAACATTTTTGGGAAACTCCAAGTGGCCGACCGGGCGCAGGCAATTGTGAAGGCACGACAAGCGGGTTTAGGGGATTAGGTCGAATGGCACGCCACTTTTCACTTTTCTAAAAATACATACCCTTCCCCCTATCCAAAGTTAGGTGACAAAGTCACGGTTTAGGAGTACACTACGCCTAGCTCTTGACCACATCTTGATGATACAAGGAAGGTACTATGTTTAGCCAACTGTCTCTGACCCCGCTATTCGGGACCCCGACATTCGGTCTCATTCTGGTATCACTGCTGTATACCGTTGCCTTTGGCCTATCAGAAACGTTGTATCGTCGTGGTTTGGCCTCCCAAATTACCCGAAAATTGACCCACATGGGCGGGGCCATCATCTCGGCCAGCCTCCCTTTTTTCGTCAGTCTGCCTATCGCCCTCAGTCTTGGTTTTCTGTTTGCCCTCATTTTGATTTGGACCAAGCGAGCCGGTTGGCTGGGCAGCGTGCATCACATCGACCGCGCCTCGGTGGGAGCAATCCTGTTCCCGATCAGCCTCCTACTCACCGCCATTTTGTTTTGGCCAATTGACCCACTGATTTTTCAAATCGCCACCCTCATTCTTGGGTTGTCTGATGGCTTAGCTGGTCTAATCGGCGAACAGTGGGGACGATGGCATTATCATTTGACGGGCTTGAAATCCGTCGAAGGGAGCCTAACGTTCTTTGGGGTAACCGTTCTAATTTTGCTAATAATGCTTTGGGCACAGGCTCTTCCTACGACACCAACCCGGCTTGGTCTTGTCTTGGCTGGAACCACCATGCTCACCTTCATTGAGGCTTTGGTTGGGCGAGGATGGGATAATCTCCCCGTACCTATTGTGGCTGGCGTTGTCGTCGCAATGTTGTTTTAATGACAGCTTTTGGTCATTTATACCCTGTAACGTTACAAATGACTCATTGTGAGAATAGCATTTACCTGCAGCATCACTATAATGGAACAGTCCACAATGATTGTCAGGAGAGAGGTTCCCCGATGAAAACATTCCTCAACAAATTGCGATATCAATGGTTTCTAGCCAGTCGGACGATGGGCTATACCCACGATTACCTAGAGCATATGTATCGCATTTATCTCAATCATACCAAGATTATTCATTGGCGAGATGGCTATCCTGTTTATTCTTTGACCACCCCAGCCGTATTTAGCAAACCAGCCGCCAATTTTCTAGCCCACTCCATTTACCGCACTATCCAAAATAAAAATACCCCAAACTTAATGAGCTTTGCTGTGAATGACGTTTGTGATGCGGTATGTGAGCATTGCAGTTTCTTTACCGGGGTGGATGAGCCAGGCCGACAGGTCCTCAATCTGCCCCAAATTCAGAAACTGATCCGTGATGCCCAAGAGTTAGGCGTCTCTATTTTCAACTTTGTGGGTGGCGAACCCCTGTTACGGGAAGATTTACCAGATATCATCCGCTGTGTTGATAAGGATCAATCGAGCACCGTTTTGTTTACCAACGGCTCCCGCTTGAGTGAACGTGCCGCTGAGTTACGCAAAGCAGGGCTAGATGGCATTTACATCAGTCTGGATGCCGCAGACCGTGAGACGCATGATAAATTCCGAGCTAAGCCTGGGTTATTTGATCAGGCTGTAGCAGGAATTCAAAAGGCCCAATCGCTAGGCTTTACCACCGGCATCTCTTGCACCATCTCCCCTGAAACATTCTACGATGGCGAATTAGATCGCATTATCGAATTAGGCAAAGAAATCGGCATCCACGAGGTATTAGTCTTTGATATGCTTCCCACAGGCCGAGCCAAACACCGCCAAGATTTGGTCGACAACACAGATTGGGTCGAGGAGATGATCCAAACCTTCCGCCCTTACAATGATGATTTGAGCTATCCTGGTGTCGTCGCATTCGCCTATATGGCCAGTCATCGCAGCGTAGGGTGCTCCTGTGGCACCAGCTACTTCTACATCTCCCCCTACGGGGATGTGATGTCCTGCGACTTCAATCACGCCAAATTTGGCAATGTGCTTAACGCCCCGCTTTACAAAATTTGGGATCACTTGACCTCTCTCCCCGAATTTCAAGAAGCCAAATGGGGTGGATGCAAAATCAAAGACTCGGACTTTTTGGCCCGTGATACAATCTCGGACCGACGGGTGCCTGAACCAACAGTGATACAAAATGGGCAGTAACTCCACAAATCGAATCAGCCACTATTCTTAGGAGGTGAAGATCTATGATAGACCAAATTACTCACGCCTTAACTGCGGTGTTGCCGCCTCAAGGCCCTATTGAGCCATCTTGCGCTGAACTCGCCATCGTGCAAGCTCGGCCAGGTTTAGAGAGGTTGTGTGCCTTTGATAAAACCGCAACGGGATCAATCATTGCCTTTGAGGTCATTATTATTATTGCCACCATTACGGCAATCGTGATTCTCTCTCGATTTCGAGACAAAATTTGGCAGCGATATTTGATCATGGCCGTTGGAGTATTCATCTTCGAGTTTTTCACCGCACCGATGTGGAACAACTTTCATCTGGGGGCGTGGGCTTACGTGTATCAGGATGTCAGTTGGATATTGACAATCGGCTGGACCACCCTGATTTTGACCACGGTGATTTTGGTTGACAAATTTTTCAGCCAGCTCAAGTTGTGGCAGCGTTTTAGCTTGTACTTGGTCATTCTTACCATCGACACCCTCATTTTGGAAATGATTGTGGTCAACCTCGGCATCCGAACTTACGCCCCCGAGGTCGAGGCGGTGTTCATTGGCCCAAAAATGTTTGGCGTCCCCATTGAAGGATTTTACTACATTCCGGTCTTTATGACGCTCGTCATCAGCTTTTACAAATATTGGGCATTGGTGCTGGATCAAGACTTGATTGTGCCAGTGCGACAACGTCGCTGGGTCGCCAGCTTGATTATTTCGGTTCTCGGCATCCTGCTCTTTGAGTTAATGATCGAGCCAATGGTGGAAAATGTAAACTTCCCCAGTTGGTCTTACATCTATCGGGATGTGACTATCCTCATGACCGGTCTGTGGGTGCTACTCATTTGGGGAGTAACGTATGTTATTGACCGCTGGCTCATCCATCTCGATTTGAGCGTCCGTTTCCTACTATATTTGGGAGTAGCTGGCATTATCATCCTACCACTAGAGGCTTGGTTTATCACCAGCGGATATCGTGTCTACGGCCCCAGCGCTACAGCCAGCTTCACTGGCATCACCACCGCGCTCACTGAGATTCCGGTCGAGGTTGCCTTTGCCATTCCACTGTATTTGGCCTTAGTGATTGCCTTTATCCGTTATTGGGAAATGGGGTTGAGTAATCGATGAGTACAAACACACCATCTAAAAAACGAAATTTCTGGCTAACGTCCCTAATTGCTGTGCCCTTGGGAGCCGTCCTAACATACCTAGGAATGAGCCTTATCTTCTTCGATTTTGGCGTCGCGTTTGGCATTCTTATTTTTTCAATTATTTGCACCTTGGGAATTAGCCTTGTACTGTGGGTACCAATCTGGTGGCTGGTCGGTTATATTCCAATCGTCATTTTCCGACGCCTACGTGGGACACAAAATGCAACCGAACCAAACGAGGAAGAGGCTGGCAGCACAGTTTCTCTAAGTAACGATCAACGTGCCTTACTCAATTATGTTCGCAAAGCGGTGAGCAAAGGGCTATCCAAAGAAAGTATCGTGCAAAATCTCCAAACCAATGGTTGGGCCATTGAAAATATCAATTGGGCCATCAACACGATCAAAAGTGAGGGTGCTACGATTTAGTGGAAGACATCAATCATCAATCTACTAGTGCAAGTGTACAAAAGAAAGGGCGACGCCGCTGGTTATATTTAGGTGTGGCCCTTTTGACTCTCATTTCTCTCGGCTACCTATTCCGGTATTCGCTGCTGGTTGCTTTTGCCAAATTTGTCATTGTCGATCAGCCACAACAAACCGTGGATATGATTTATGTGATCAATGGCGAGGTTGAAACCCGCCCTTTTCATGCGGCGGAGCTATATTTAGCGGGCGTTGCGCCAAAAATTGTCATTCCCAGAGCTGAAGAGTCACCTGCCAATAAAGCTGGCGTTATGCCTCATACCACAGATGTCGCAATTCAAATTATGGAAGGGCTGGGTGTGCCCTCTGAAGATATCGTGGAATTACGAATTCCCGGTGGTGTCACAAGTACCTTTGATGAGGCCGTGTTGCTCCGCGAATATACTGACGAGAATAATATTCAGACCGCCGTTCTCGTCACCTCGGCCTTTCATACCCGGCGAGCCAATTGGATCATGCAAAGGCAGATGGTTGGCTCCTCCACAACCCTCACTGTGTCTGCTGCACCACATTGGGGCTATGATGAAACCAATTGGTGGACAAAGGAAGCAGGCTTAATCTCACTGACTAATGAGTACATTAAAATGGGCTACTATTTAGCTAGATATTAAGGCTTTTCCAAGAGTTAAATTTTGATCTATCTTCTCTTTGGCCTAGTTATTTTCTTGGAACTTCCTAAGATTCCTCACTGGGTACTTATATCCCACTTCAAACCAAATTCCAACTTTCCTAGTGTATGATGAGCCTACCATTTGGTCACACTATAAAAGGAGCACATCATGCAAAAACTCAACTCGAACTACAATAACAAAACTCCTCATTCCAGAATCGCCCGCTTGAGCCTCATTTTTGTTAGCAGCTTTATTATGTTTCTCACAATGGCCGTCACCCTCGCCTGGGCAGACGATCCCCCTCATGTCGACGATGGCTTTACCAATCAGCAGGAGTACCTGATAGGGGTTCAATATATTTCTTTTGATAACGATGTTAGCACTACAGGCGTTTACAGCGATGTTTATATTGGCGTCCCTGAATTAGAAATTGATGAGAACCATAGCAACCGCGCTGATATTACTTGGGCATCGGCCAATAATGTCACCTTTCACTATGATCAACCTGGTGAAAGATTAGTGACCACAATTGTAAATTCTACGCCTGGCTCCCCTTATGTTGTTGTCTATGACAATCTGTCCACTCAATTATCAGCTCTTGGCAAAGGCTTCAGTCTGGCTAATCTAAATTTGATGGAAATTACAGTCGCTAATGAAGGGAAGGCAGGTGATAGTAATGCCAATATTGATTTCAATGATGTCAAGCTTAATGATGCTGATTTAACAAATAGCACTAAAACAAATAGCTATGGCAATACTTTTGGCACCTCACAAACCTGGATGGTTTCTCAATTTGATTTCACCCAGTCATTTACCTTAACGGGAGACCTAGCAATCGACCCAACCAGGGCTTATAGTGATACAGACTTCCTATCTATCAAAATCGGATATTTAAAGCCTAATCAGTTAACCATTGTTAAATCAGCAAATGTACAAGATGGTACTGACTTTAGCTTTACAACTGATGCTTTAGGTAACTTCACGCTAGATGATGCCAGTCCAGATGACAGTGATGCGTTTACCAGTACTCAAGTTTTCTCAAACATAATTCCTGGTACCTACTTTATTACCGAAACTGTTCCCTCAGATTGGCACCTGCGAACCATCAGTTGTCCGACAAACGACTCTTCGGATGAGTCAATCATTAGTCTCCCAAGAGCAATTGTTCAAATTGGTTTGGGTGAGCAAATGACCTGTACTTTCTATAACGACAAGCAGGAAACGATTACGAAAACGGGACAGATTAGCATTATCATCGACGCAGCGGATGGCACTGATTTTGACTACACTGGTTCTTTGGGTGACTTTACATTAGACGCCGATGAAGGTAATAATGAGTTTAACAAAACGGAAACATTTACAGACTTACCAGCAGGAACATACACCATCAATCAAGTTGTACCCGATGGCTGGACTTTGGAGAGTATCGATTGTGGTACCTCCCCCGTGACCCTCAACAACCCCAGTGTTACAATTGATCTCGCCTCACAAGAGAGCGTAACCTGTACCTTCAAAAACGTGCAAGGTATTGTGGCCAATACCGGAAACCTAACTGTTAAGGTGCAGGAATTGCTCGAAACAGGTCAAACTGCAATCGTTAGGGACTTTAGCTTCACTCGAGGGGACGAGAATTTTACATTAACTGTAAATGATGACTCCAAAAATACTTACAATATGACTGACTTAAGCGCAGGAACGCATACAGTCATTGAAACCGATCCAAAAGGTTGGAAGCTCAAGACTGTCACTTGTGTTAATGGTAGTAGTACAGATGTGACTGACAGTGTAGTAACTTTTACGGTAGGTGACTATTCAGCCACAATCAATGTGCAAGCGAGTGAGCAGTTAACCTGTACATTTACCAACCAAAGACCGTATAATTACTTCCCTGCCATTATGAAGCAAGGATAAATATACACTGAATTGTTAACCTGTGTTTAGCGACAAATAAAAAATCCGTTCAGGCATCTGAGCGGATTTTTCTTTAACTACAGCAACATTTAAAGCTTATTTTAAAAATGATAGAGACAGGCAACTTCTGGCATAGCCCATAAAAATGGCACTTTGATATAAGAGCCGCTTTTTACTCAACCTCCTGATTTTTTGCCCACTGCTGTGTAATTCGATCAATCACCATTGCCAAAAGTACAATGGCGATACCGGCCTCAATACCAACACCCAGGTCTCTTTGCGGGTTGGCCAATCCCTTCACGGCTAAAACGCCCAAGCCCCCTCCTCCAACTAAACCAGCTACAACTACCATAGCTAAGACCATCATAATCATCTGGTTGATACCCAATGCAATCGCGGGTAAAGCCAATGGAAGCTGAACCTTTGTCAAAATTTGTCTGCCCGTTGAGCCAAATGCCTGGGCCGCCTCAATTGTTTGGCGAGAGACTTGACGAATACCCAAATTTGTCAGGCGAATACCGGGGGGCAAGGCATACAACACCGAGGCCATAATCCCAGGAATACGTCCCACATTAAACAGGATAATAACAGGAATTAAATAAACAAAGAAGGGAATAGTCTGCAACGTATCCAAAATCGGGTTCAAAATAGCCTCAACCGTATCATTTCGAGACGCCCATATCCCCAGAGGAAGCGCAATCAGAATGGTAATAATTACGGCTACAATCACCTGACTCAAGGTATTCATACCCTCCTCCCACAATCCCAATAAGCCTAAAGCAAACAGGCCTAATCCAGCGAATAAGGCAATGCGCCACCTGCCAACAGCGTAGCCAATTATAGCGACACTTAAAACTAATAGCGGCCATACTAACCATTCTTGTAAAAAGGTTCGAATAGGATTAAGGGCATAAATGAGCAAGAAATCACTAAGCGGGCCAGTACCAATTGGTAAATCACCAATTTGATACAGATTATCTCGCATCCAATCAACACCTGTGTCAACTGGACCCCCTAATTCTAAGGTCCATGCTTCTGGAAATTCCTGACTTCCTGGAAGAAATAAGGTCAGCCCTAGCAAAATTACTAGAGAGACCAGGGAACCTACAAAAAACGATCGTTTCTCAAAAAACAAGACCAAATTATTTATAAGATGCGGTCGACCCACTAACTTGAAGGGGGTGGCAACTCCGTTTGCTACACCTTGCGTGATTTGATGAGCTAACCAAGCACAGCCGGATAATCCAGCAGCTAAACCGCCTTCAATCGCTCGAACAAGCCCATTATCCCAACTGTTTGGAAATAGTTGGAAGCCTTGATCTTGTGTTTGTTGTGGGCTAACATCTTGGTCGCTAAATCCTCGACTGATTCTATCTAAAATGATCGCCATAAAAACAATGGCAAATCCCGCAATTAGCCCTTGACCGACCTGCTGCTTCTGCAAAGCAATCATCACTTCACGCCCTAATCCACCAGCCCCAATCAAAGCAGCAATAACCACAATACCGAAGGCCAACATAATCGTTTGGTTGACACCAGCAATAATGGCAGGCATAGCTAAAGGAATTTGGACTTTGGTCAATAATTGCCAGGAAGTGGAACCAAATGCCCGAGCCGCCTCTATCGCAGTGAGGGACACCTGACGAATACCAAGATTGGTTAGACGAATGGCAGGGGGCAAGGCATAAATCACTGTGGCAATGACGCTCGGTACGCGAGCAATGCCAAAGAAAAGTAAAACGGGAATCAAATAGACAAAAGCAGGCATTGTCTGCATTGCGTCCAAAATAGGACGAAGAAAGGCTTCAAAACGATCTGAGCGCGCAGCTAAAATGCCCAATGGCAAGCCGATTAATAGAGAAATCGTAACCGATACCCCCATTAGGGCCAACGTTTGCATGCTCTCATCCCATAAGCCGATGATCCCCATAAACAAAAGGCCCAAGCTGGAAAATAAACCAACTCGTAGCCCACTCGCCCGATGCCCCAATAGGAATGAGGCCACAATGATCACTGGCCAAGGAAACCAAAGTAAAATATTTTCGAGTAATCGGATCGAAAGATCGATAAAATCACTTAATGGATCAAAGAAAAGGGTAAAGAGCGGGTGCGTTAAACGATTGCGAATCGTCCATGTTTGAAAATCATGAATGGGTTCACGAAGACCAACATCCCACACCTCGGGAAATTCAGTCAAATCTAAGATTGATGGCTCCTCAAAATCTGGAGCAACCTGCTGAAGAATAAACGGCACAATAATAATTAATGCAATCAACAACAGTATGTAAATGAGTGAAGATTTATTGAGCTGAAGCTCACTTTTTGGTACAGTTTGTGTCGCCATTCGTCTACTCCTGAACATCTCCAAGCGCCAAGATTACAGCGCTGCGATCAATCGTCCCAACAACGTTTTGGCTTTCATCGACAACGGCCAGTGGGATATCGTGCGTCGCCACCACAGACAGAATATCTGACAATTTTGTATCAGAGGCGATTGTTGGCTGATTTTCCAAAACAGGTCCCTCGCCTGGGGTCATAATCGCTCCAGCCGACAAGACCCTTGACCGAGGCACATCTTTGGTAAACTCTCGAACATAATCGTTTACAGGATTAAGAATAACCTCGTCTGGTGTGCCCATTTGGACAATCTCACCATCCCGCATAATCGCCATGACATCACCCAATTTGACCGCTTCCAGAAAATCGTGAGTAATAAAGATAATGGTTTTGTGCATGACTTTCTGTAGGCTAATCAACTCATCCTGCATCTCACGCCGAATGAGAGGGTCCAATGCACTAAATGGCTCATCAAAAAAGAGGATTTCAGGATCGACTGCCAAAGCTCGGGCTATTCCAACCCGCTGCTGCATCCCACCACTTAGCGCCCCAGGATAATGATCTTCCCAACCATTCAAGCCTACCAAATTCAGGACCTCACGGGCTCGACCGTGGCGAGTCGACTTATCTACCCCATGAACCTCTAATCCATAAGCCACATTATCAATCACCCGACGATGCGGAAATAATCCGAAATGTTGAAAGACCATACTGACTTTGTGGCGACGTAACTCTCGGAGTTGTTTCTCATTCATCGCTGTTAAATCTTCACCTTCGATCAGAATTTGACCATCTGTCGGCTCGATTAGACGAGACAAACAACGAATCAAGGTTGACTTGCCGCTCCCTGACAGCCCCATCACAACGAAGGTTTGGCCTTTTCGCACATTAAACGAGACATCTTTAACAGCCACAACATGACCAGTTTCTTCTAAAATTTGGGTGCGAGATTGAGTAGAGTCAAGGGTACGACGGATTCGGTCTGGGTGGGATCCAAATATTTTCCAGACATTTTGACAGGAGATTTGAGGGTCAGTCGTCATTGGCACACTCTCTTAATAAGATTGGTAGATTTATCGGGGCAGTCACAAAAATTCTGTGACATAATAATATAATATTGACAAAACCTCAAACAAAACAAACTTATAGCAGATCATATCTCAACCATCAAAACCAATGGTATAATACTTTCAAAATCTTCTGTGTATTTATTGAGAGTGGATAAGGCATTGTTTATGAAAGAATACGAAATCAAGGCACGAGAGAATGGCCCATACAAGTTCGTGGGTAAGTTCACCTATGTGGATGAGAATGGGGAAACAAAAACTACGACCAAAAAAGCGATGGCCCTCTGCCGTTGTGGACATTCAGCAGATAAGCCATTTTGTGATGGGTCACATCGTCAAACCGGATTTGAAGCGCCGGAGTTGTATTTTACACTGCACTTGATCAATGACTAGAGCTGCTACCAGCCGACCGCGTTCGCAATATGATTGATTTCTGGGGCCTGCCCCTCCTGCAGTTGCACCGTAATCACATCAATCTGCCACGCCTGATCATCAGGGATGGTCATTTCTTGCAAATACGTTTGCGCTAAGTCGATCAAGCGCGCCTGTTTTGTGGTAGTAACACTTTCAGCAGCCGTGCCAAATCGAGTCCCCCGGCGTGTACGAACCTCTACAAATATCAATTGACTCCCCTGCTGCGCCACAATATCTAATTCGCCTGCACTACAACGCCAATTTCGAGACACAATGTCATAGCCATTTCGCTGAAGAAATGACACAGCCAAATCTTCACCTTGCTGGCCAGTTTTTTGTCGACTGGACATAAAAGCTCTTTTGATCAATATTTTTTATTTAGGCTTTTCCAAGAATTAAATTAGTCAAAACAACCAGGTAGTTTGACCCACAAGTTTTCATAACTATCACTCTATGGAAAAGCTTTAAAGCAGTTCTATTTCTAGGTCAGTCAACATTTAGATTGTTCAAATCTTCTGTTTGCTGTCCAATTATATTCTTAGAACTGCCTTAATATGTAAATTATAGTGGTTATTCGGAAAAGCCGTAAATTTTAGAGAGGAAAAAGATGAAGATTGAACACGCTATATTTTTGTTCGTTCAGCAGCTAGCTCATTAATCTGTTCGACAAACTTTTCAATTTGGACGGGCTTGGTAAAAAATTTTATGGCCCCAGCCTCGAAAGCCTGTTCACGATTATGGCGAGATGTCCAGGCAGATAACACAATAACTGGAATATGGGCAGTTGTCTCGTTCTGCTTTATAAGACGGGTCGCTTCTATTCCACCAATGCCTTGCATCCGTAAATCCATTAAAACAACGTCAGGGAGCCACTCTTGTGTTTTCTTAACCCCCTCTTCACCGTTATGAGCCACTGCCACATCGTGACCTGATAGCTCGAGCATTTGTTTCATAATATCACGCTGCGAAGAATGATCTTCAACGTATAAAATCTTCATGAAATCCTCCCGATTTGTTAAAGGGGGCCTAATAGTTTGGACAAAATTTTAAGGAGCACACGACGTAGTGAGGTGCAAAATGACTTGCATCACCAGTATAACAACTTTTATCAGGATAGCTAGTAGGAATTATTGCCTAATTCCCTGGCAATAATTATGAAGGTATTTATTCTACGGGCCATGACAGGGCATTTTCATTGACAACTAGACATAATTATGTTATATTTTGGATGTTATGTCATGTTGTTATGTAACGTTTCTTACAGGTTCATTATAAGCTATAAAACTTAATTCCTTATATGTCTACACTCCAACGCGTTGATGAACTAAATACACTAACCCGGGCGAAATATCCTATCATTTATATTGTCTCTTGGGAAGAACGTCGTATCGAGGATATGATTCGTGAAGTGGCGATTAATCGGCGTAAGAAGCTTTATGGGTGGACTTTGACCAACGGCATTGCTCCGCTTGATTTAGTTCAACCGCACCCTATTGATCCATCGACCCGTGACCCGCTAACCGCGCTTGACTTTATTGCCCAGTCGCAGGAAGCGGCTATTTTTGTTTTGAAAGACTTCCACCCTTTCTTGGAAGAATCACGTGGTGGGGTAGATCATCCCATTATTATCCGCCGGTTACGTGATATTACAAATGAGCTTAAAGAGAGCCGCAAAACACTCATCATCCTTTCTCCAACCTTACGCATACCGTCAGATTTAGAAAAAGATATCACTGTTCTGGATTACTCCCTGCCCACGCTAGAAGAGCTTGACTTATCCCTTGAGCGAGTGGTTCGTTCAGCCCGTGAGATTGCAGGCGTTCAGATGAAAATGAGTGCTGAAGAACGCGAGCGAGTGTTGAATGCTGCTCGTGGCCTAACCTGTCTTGAGGCGGAGAACGTTTTCGCTAAAAGCCTAGTGATGGGGCACAAGCTTGATCTTGGCATCATTGTCGCTGAAAAAGAACAACTCATCCGACGCTCGCAAATTCTGGAATATTATGAAACAGTTGAAGGGTTTGCCAATGTCGGGGGGATGAATTTGGTGAAAGATTGGCTGCGTAAGCGGGGTATGGCCTTCACCGAAAAAGCTCGACGTTTCGGCCTCCCTGAGCCAAAAGGGCTGCTCCTTCTCGGGGTGCAAGGCGCTGGAAAAAGCCTCTTAGCCAAAGCTGTGGCCAGCCAATGGCAGTTACCCCTCCTCCGGCTTGATTTAGGCCGTATTTTTAGTGAGCTCGTTGGTTCATCGGAACAAAATATCCGGACAGCCTTGGGTCTTGCTGAAAATGTCTCACCGTGTGTTTTGTGGCTGGATGAAATCGAGAAAGGCTTGGCCGGTTCTAGCGGCTCAGGCAGTTCCGACGCCGGGACATCGGCAAGGGTATTTGGTAGCCTTTTGACCTGGATGCAAGAAAAAACATCACCTGTTTTCGTGATTGGTACTGCTAACGACATTTCAGCATTGCCCCCCGAAATCCTGCGAAAAGGTCGCTTTGATGAAATCTTTTTTGTCGACTTGCCCCAACCGCAAGAGCGTCGTGAAATTTTTGCCATCCATCTAGCTAATCGGGGCCGTGACCCGCTCGATTATAACTTGAATGAGTTAGCCACCATCTCTGAAGGCTTTAGTGGCGCCGAAATCGAGCAGGTCATTATTGATGGGCTTTACGATGCCTTTGAAAATGACCGAGAGTTACAAACTGAAGATTTAATTCGTAATCTTAAAAATACCGTTCCTTTGTCCCAAACAATGGAACACAAAATTACAGCCTTACGCCAATGGGCTAGAACCCATGCGCGGCCTTCATCCAGCTCACCTGAACCACAGCCTATTTTGCCACAGCGCGAAAACGGCATTCGACAGATTGAACTTGGATAATAAACGTTGATCGATTTGTATTTAGTAATGCGCCAAGTAAGCAATCGGAATCAATTATGAGTAATTGGTAAATAATTACTTAATTACTAACTACTGAACTTTATGATAGCTCAAACCTTCAGAGGACCACACAACCTGTATCGTCGTTATCAAGGTCAGTTAGAGCATAGCCTAACTGTTTCTGCTTTAGCTATCTTAGTGGTCGCCGCGTTGTGGGATTTTCCGGTCTATCCGACCAATTGGGTGATTGTGATTGGAGTGGCTGTTTTGCTTAGTGGGCTGCGCTGGCCATTGGTCGCTTATCTAATTTCAGTCGCGGCAATGATCTATCCGTTGCTCTCCCTGAACTTGTATGTTGCCGTCTTGTTTATCGCAGTCAGCGCTTTGGGGCAACGCATATTTACCCATCATTTGGGGGCCACCGTTTTAGTGTTGGCCACCCCGTTTCTGGCACAGTATCACCTTCATTGGCTTATTCCTGTGCTTGGGGGCTTGTGGTGGGGCAGCAATCGTGGCTTGTGGATTGGTCTCTTAGCGGCGTTCTGGGGTAAATTTTTAGGGGGAATGGCCGGAGCTAATATCGATTGGCTTCTTTTAGCTGGAAGTAGTCTTGACATTGAGGCGATTACCTTACGTTATGAAACGGCTAATTCTTTAGAAACACTCATATTATTGATTGAGCCATTTGCCACGACACCAACGATGATTTTATATAGCTTACTTCAAATCATTGGATGGGGTGTCACCGGAATGTTTGTTGGCTCATTAACCCAACAAACTTGGGTCAAATATCGCACCCCTTGGTCGATTTTGGTTGTAACGGCTGGGGGTGGTTTAGCCTTGATGGTAACACATCTCATGCTACCTTATTGGCTCATTGAAGCGCTAACACCCGAGGTCAATACAGTATTACAAAATCCAGCCGGGCCGTTATTTTCATTGTTGATGGTCATCCTTGTTGGGACAACAGTATTCACCCTTAGAGAGGCACTCGAATTGCCGGTTGCTCCTCAAAAGCGAATTTTAAACAGGCAGCCAAAACAAAAAAAGCCACGGCAGGCACCCGAGCGAAAATTAAAATTGCGACCTGCCCAATTCTTACAACGTAACAAAGCCGAAGGTCGGCGTAAACAACGAAACCAGGAACGAGAACCGGTTCGTCGTCCCGTTCGAGTACCACATCAAAGTGAATTACCAGAATGGGAACCACCTCAGGAGAAATCCGGGTTAATCATGCTAGAAATAGATTGAGGGGCCTGAGAAATGGCAACAAGATTTCAACAAACCGAAGAGTTCAATCAGGAAATTCGCCGTCGTGCGACCAGCAAAGGGCTAAACTTTGGGCCTATCGCCACCGCAATTACTATTGGGGTGGTAGCCGTTTTGTTGGGGGTCACATTTATTGGAGACTGGCTACGTCGTCCGCGCATTGAGGCTGAGGTTTCGCCCACTATTATCTCTCCCAATGGGGATCAAACTCAGGATACAACAAACTTCAGCTACACTCTAAATGAAGATGCGGAAGTAACGATCCAGGTTTTTGATGCCAATAATAATCTCATTACAACCTTAGCTAACAACGCCTTTCAAACGCGGGGGCAACACATTGCCTTATGGAATGGTCAGAATGATCTACAACAATTCGTGGATGATGGGCAATATCAATTGCAAGTAACCGCCCAAGGTACAATTCGCTCCTCAACAGAAAATGTTAATATCATTGTTGATACCACGCCGCCAATTTTGCAATTAGCAAATCTCGATAATCAAAGTCGAGTCCGCGAGGCAAACTTGTCATTAGAGGGGTTAACCGAGCCAAATGCAGTTGTTCAACTCGCCAATGATCCTATCCTAATTCCTGTGGATGCGTCTGGAAAGTTCAGCCTCAAACGCCAGCTAGACGAAGGAACAAATGCTATTCAATTGTTGGCAACCGACTCGGCTGGAAATACGGCGACCTTAGCCCGCGAGGTCATTTTGGTCACTCAGCCCCCTGAGGTTGTGGTCACAGCCCCAGTCAACGACTCTTGGACCAACGAGAGCCTAGTCACCGTTGCGGGAACTGCCCCGGCTGGGACAACAATCAAAGTGAATGGGCAATCTGCTCCAGTAAACGCTGAGGGGCTGTTTGAGTATGATGTTATTCTAGAGCAGGGTGATAATACGTTAGCAATTGAAGCGACAGATGACGTGGGCAATGTGGCAACACAAGAAATCATTGTTCATCAGAAAACCGCTGCGCCGTTGTTAGAGCTTAATGTCCAAGATAATGCGACCTTCCAACAAAATGAAGTCCAAGTCATCGGGAAAACTGAACCAGGGGCCATCGTCACGATTGGCGGACAATTGGTCAACGTTAGCTCCTTGGGTGAGTTCCAAACTACGGTCAACTTACAAAATGGACAAAATTTACTCCAGGTTGTGGCTCAAGATCAAGCGGGGAACCTAACCCAAACCCAACGCCGTTTGACCTACGCCGTCACCCCACCAGAAACTGAAATCGCTCGAGTAGCCCGCAACCTGCCTTCGTTATCGACGTACACCGTGCCGGTCTTGGTCTCATTGCCAGTTTTGCTTATTCTGGCCTACTTCTTGACTCGTCCAGTCTCGCTTGTCGTTTCATCTGAACGTAGTAGCTTCAAACCAGGGTTACCTGAAGAAGGTCGTTTCCTTCGCTTGTCGGTCGACCTTTCTAAAGCCGCCCGCACCACGGTCGAGATCAAGGATCGTCGTGGGAATACTGTCGCCACCCTACTCCATCGTCGCCATCGCAGCGGAGGCCGCCAGAATTTACACTGGAACGGCTACGATGACTTTGGCCGTGTCGTTCCTCCCGGTGAATACACCGTTCGGGCGACAGCCAGCACGACAGGCGGCAATGTGAGCGGGACTCTCAACATTTCGGTCCTTGAAGACCCTGCAGTGCATCGCCAATCGGTACGCCGTACCCCTTATCGCGATGACACGCAATCGGTCAAAACACGGGAGCCTGATTATGTTCGGGCAGCAACATCCGCAGTTTCCCGTCGTGCTTCACGACGACGATAGTTTCAGATATGCGTCAAACTTACAGGGCAGCCGCTTGGCTGTCCTTTTTTATGACCGTTGTAAAGGCATCGTTGCACACCGAAACGAACCACCGGTACTCGGCACACCATCAAAAGACACCTCTACAATCGTAAAACCCAACCCCCTCAGCATTGTGTTAACACGAGCACAAGCTGCTCCTTCACGGGCTATGATGGTATCGGGCGCAATTGACAGTACATTCGTTGCCAACACATCGGCTTCATCACGCTTGACTGTAAGCCACGTGTAATTTTCCCGTACAACATTGGGTATCTCTTTGAGACCATCAGGATAGATGAGTGCGTGTCTTTTTCCAGATGCATCGACCAATCCCAAAGGATTGAATGTACAGTCGAGATGCAGCACATTCTCCCCTTCCTCAAGCGACTGGCACGGCATCGGCACGATCGTGTATTGATCCCCGAAGGTTTGACGCATAAAATCCAGACTGGCTTCATTACTGCGTTGGCCATACCCCACAAAAATATAGCTGTTATCGATAATCACATCCCCTCCTTCGATAAAAACGTCATCGGGAGCTTGAATAATTTCGCCCTGCCAGTCATCCATCAAGTATCGAACGCCCTCAAACTCCTCTTTTCGGCTCCAATCCCGCATCGTACAAATCACCAGCGTATCAGCAATGACAAAACCAATATCTCGGGGACAGGTCTGATCTTGCACCGACTCTGATGCCAACTCCGGCTGATAAACGGCCACACCATTGGCTCGCATCGCTTGGGCAAAAGCCTCAAACTCTGGAGTCAAGCTAGCTTCAGTTGGATGACCAGCCTTCTCAAACGTCTGGCGATGAGTCTCATTGAGCACCTCAACCAACTCAGGGTTACGGTGATAGCCCTGTGCCGTGCCTATGATTACATGCTCAAGTTTGTCATATTCATTCTGGACGTTTAATTGAATTTTAGTCATAAGTTATTCCTTTACAGTTCACGTTTTAGATTTCTATCTTGGATCTTAAGCTACTCACTACAAGAAAGCAATCCATCTTATAATTTATCACCCACAATAAATGTAACATATATTGCATTAATTAGAAACATATGTTACATTTTATCTCGAATTGAGGTTTCTATATGAATTGGATTGTATTTTCTTACTCACTTCCCTCGAAATCAGGTTCAAGTCCACGTGTAACCTTGTGGCGCAGATTACGGCGATTGGGGGCAATTTCGCCAACCGGAGGGATTTATGTATTGCCCGCTCAGGACGAATGTATCGAGGCCTTTCAATGGTTGGCACAAGAGATTGAGCAGGTCAAAGGTCAAGCCTTGGTGATGCACGTTCAGCAATTTGATGGACTGAACGATGCCCAACTCATTGAGCTATTCCGGTCAGCCTGCGCGGAAGATTATGCAGCAATAGAAACCGAAGCCAAAGCCTTACAACAAGCCATTGAAACAAATCTTACACCTGACCAAGCCATCGAGCTACAGGATACACTTGTTAAACTACAACGACAATATACAGAGGTGATGCGAATCGACTATTTTGATAGCCCAGAAGGGGTGGCTGTTGGAGTACAACTGGCCCAAATCGCCAGAACCCTTGCCCCAGACAGTGACACCCCACACGTTGAAACCGTAGCACTCGCTGACTATCAGGGTAAAGTCTGGGTAACTCGTCCCCAACCTCATGTAGATCGTCTAGCCAGCATTTGGCTCATTCGACGCTTTATTGATCCCAATGCGACTATTCGCTACGGCTTACAAATCGAACCGAATGAAATTTCATTTGATATGAATCAGGCCGATTTTGGTCATTCGGGGCCTTTATGTACCTTTGAAACGATGATCCGGGCCTTTAACCTTGATACACCGGGCTTATCATTGGTGGCCGAGATTGTTCATGAAATTGATTTACGGGATGAGCGCTATTTTCATCCCGAAATTACAGGCATTGACATTATCCTAAAAGGCTGGTTACAGCTCGATTTATCGGATATCGAGCTTGAAACACGTGGCTTGACCTTGTTTGATAGTCTGTTTGAGATGCTAAGTACACGCTTTTAAGTAAATCGAACAAAGAAAGAAAACATAGATGATGCAACAAAGTATTGAGGGAGATAGTGAAACGATAACACAGGCCGCACCCACTGTTTCGTTTCAGGAAGCTTTCTGGGTATGGGTAAAAATTGCGGCATACAGTTTTGGCGGGCCAGCGGGCCAAATTGCCGTGATGCACAAGCTTTTGGTAGAAGAAAAACGCTGGCTCAGTGAAAATCGTTTTTTGCATGCTTTGAACTACTGTATGTTGCTCCCCGGTCCAGAGGCGCAACAGCTCGCCACTTACACGGGCTGGTTGTTATACAAAGTGAGGGGTGGGTTAATCGCAGGCACACTCTTTATCTTACCCGGTTTCGTTAGCATTTTGGTCTTAAGCATTCTTTATGCAGGCTTTCAAGATGTTGTCTTTGTGCAAGGCTTATTTTTTGGCCTAAAACCTGCGGTGATGGCGGTCGTCGTCGAAGCCGTAATTCGCATTGGCCGTCGTGTCTTGAAAAATGAGGTGATGATTGCACTAGCCGCCCTATCCTTCATCGCCATCTTCTTTCTCAATCTCCCCTTCCCCCTCATCGTTCTTGGGGCAGGCTTGATTGGATACATTGGCGGACGCATCTGGCTGGACAAATTTTACATCATCAAAGGCCATCAAACCGATGATGACGAGGGCAATACTATCATCACTGATGCAGTTGTCAACCAACCACAACCTTCGTTAACCAAGGCACTGCAAACCATACTGATTGGCCTCGTGATTTGGTTTGCGCCATTAGGCTTGTTATTTTTATGGGCACCAGAGAATGTCTATCTTGATATTGGTCTGTTTTTCAGCCAAGCGGCTGTCGTCACATTTGGTGGCGCCTACGCCGTGTTAGCTTACATCGCTCAGCAAGCGGTCGAAGTCTATGGTTGGCTTCAGCCGGGGGAAATGTTGGATGGCTTGGGAATGGCCGAGACAACCCCTGGACCTTTGGTTCAGGTTGTCCAATTTGTCGGCTTTATGGGAGCCTATCGCAACCCTGGCCCTTTCAGTCCAATGGTAGCTGGCATTTTGGGGTCCCTCATCACCACCTGGGTCACCTTCGTTCCCTGTTTCTTATGGATATTTTTAGGCGCACCCTACATCGAATACCTACGAGGGAACAAGGCCTTGACCTCAGCCCTATCAGCCATTACCGCCGCTGTGGTTGGCGTTATTCTCAATCTAGCCATCTGGTTCTCACTATACACCATCTTCGGCACCGTCAATGAAAGTTTTGTCGGACCAATCCGCTTACTCATACCGGTCGGGTCCAGCCTCAATATCGCTTCACTCGTCATCGCTATTGGCGCCTTTATTGCCCTATTCCGTTACAAACAGGGGATGTTGATCACTCTAGCGGGCAGTGCTAGTGCAGGATTGATTTACTTTCTTTTGTTTGGTGCCTAATCACGAAAGGACAAATTATTATGACCAATATCATCTTCTTATGCCCTCACGCAGCAGCCAAAAGTGTGATGGCATCTGCGTACTGTCGCCAAATGGCCACCGAAGCAGGGCTTGATTTGACCATTACCGCAGCGGGGACCGAGCCAGATGACGTCACCGCACCCGCTGTCGCCAATTTGTTGCAGAGCGAGGGGATCGATGTCACAAGTCATGTGCCTCGACGCGTTACCCAAGAAGAACTAAACAATGCCGATTTAATCGTCTCGTTGGGATGTAATCTTGATGAGTTTACCCCCATACAAACAACCATCGAAGATTGGAGTGATGTTCCTCCACCCAGTCAAGGTCTGATGGAAGCTCGGGATTTAATTCATACAAAAGTTGAACGTCTTGTTGATAGCCTGAAATCGAATTAAGATATGAGCCAGCAATTGTAAAGTCATATATCATTGAATCTAATCAATTTCTAAATCTGATACCAAAATGTGTCGATTTTCAGAGATGTACTGCGTCGGTATGGCGAACTGGCGGAATCAACCGCCAAACTAGCTAAGAGGAGCATCCTTATGAAGTATCTATTATTAACTTATGGTGATGAGAGTGCGGCAGCAAACATTCCGCAAGAGGCAATGGAAACGGTAATGGCCGAATATTTGGCCTATACCCAGGAAATTCAAAAGTCAGGCGCACGGTTATCAGGTGAAGCGTTGCAACCGACCTCGACAGCGACGACAGTCCGCGTGAAAGATGGCGAAAAAGTAACCACCCACGGTCCTTTTGCCGAAACAAAAGAACAGCTCGGCGGGTTCTACCTGATTGAGTGTGAGAATTTGGACGAAGCCATTGAGTGGGCGGCAAAATGTCCCGCCGCAAAGTTTGGCTCTGTAGAAGTTCGCCCCATTTTAGAATTTGAGCAAAACTGGTAGGGAAACCAAGGCTAAATTACTAAAGGTCAAACCAAGTTGATTTGAGGGATCGGACCCGGAAAACGCGGAAGGCTAGGGTATTTCTTATTTATTTTCCGCGTTTTCCGTGCATTCCGTATCCCCAAAAAACTATTGTCGTTTAGCAACTCTAGGTGTTTGTAGCTTAGCCTCCACATATTTTATGACCGCATCAATACGTGAATTTGTTGAACAGGTTTATCAACAAGAGTACAGCCAACTCCTGGCCACCTTGATTGGGGGTGTAGGAGATTTTGAATTAGCAGAGGAAGCGCTCCAAGATGCATTTGTGGCAGCGATTGCGGATTGGGAGAAGCAAGGTATCCCCCGCAAGCCTGGGGCTTGGTTAACGACCACGGCCCGTCGCAAAGCGATTGATCGCGTTCGGCGTAATCAAGCGTTAAACATTGATCCTCAAAATTTAGAAACTGTTCCCCCTAATCAATTAGCCATCACCGAGGATTTTGAAACGGTCGATGAAATTCCTGATGAGCGGTTGAAGCTCATCTTCACCTGTTGCCACCCCGCCCTACCCCTTGAGCAACGAATTGCGCTCACCCTACATACTTTAGGCGGCTTAACTACTCCCGAAATTGCCGCCGCCTTTTTAGTTCCCAAAGCCACGCTGGCCCAACGTTTGGTCCGAGCCAAACGTAAAATCAAGCAGGCAGGCATTCCCTACTATGTTCCACCAGCGCATCTCTTGGCGGAGCGACTGGACTCGGTTTTGACTGTAATCTATCTCATATTCACCGAGGGTTATGCCGCCACCAGTGGTGATGCCTTAATTCGACACGAGCTATGTGATAACGCCATTCGCCTTTGTCGGGTTCTCGAATTTCTCATTCGACAGGTACAGACAGATGTCCCAGCCGCTCAGTATGCGGAGGTGCTGGGCTTATTGAGTCTGATGCTCCTTCATCATTCTCGACGACAGGCCCGCATCGGCTCCGATGGGGCTTTGATTTTGCTAAACGATCAAGATCGAACCTTATGGGATCAACGCAACATTCAAGAAGGGTTGGCTTTGGTGGAAAAAGCATTTCATATTCACCATATTGGCCCTTACCAACTCCAGGCGGCAATTAGCGCTTTGCACGCTCGCGCTCAAACGGCAGAAGAAACCGACTGGCCGCAAATCGCGGGATTATATGGCGAGTTGCGGCGTTTTGAGGATACCCCGATTGTCCGGCTTAATGAAGCAGTCGCTATTTCAATGGCCCACGGTCCCCTCGCTGGATTAGCGCAGTTGGCACTGCTGGCTCAAGATTTGGAGGATTTTCCTCCGTTTCATCTGGCTCAAGCGGATATGTACCGCCGTTCAGATCAAACTGGCAAAGCCCACCAGACCTATCAACGGGCTTTAGCTCTAACAGAAAATGAGGTTGAGCGGGGCTTTATATTGAACCAGATTTCATCTCTATAAGGCGATTTCAAAGTATGCGAAAAATCATCTTTATTTTACTACCCAAGGTACATCTGCTTGATTTAGCGGGGCCAGTTCAGGTTTTTCATGAAGCTGATGAATACAATTATCCCTATCAGGTTGAATTTTGTGCATTATCAGAAAACGTCCGATCAGCCCAAGGTCTAACATTCTCTACCTTGCAGCATTACAGTAATGTTGAGGTTGAGCCTGAGGATATCATCGTCTTACCGGGGATCCAAAAGGAGTTTTTGCAGACTGATCTTTACGATCAACACAAGCAGACCTTTTTCAATTGGTTAATCCAACAAAAAAAGCAGGGCGTGACGCTATGCTCCATCTGTACCGGAGCCTTTATATTTGCCGAGGCCGGGTTGCTTGAGGGTCTTTCCTGTACCAGCCATTGGTCGATTACAGATATGCTGCGCGATCAATTTCCAAATCTAAGGGTCTTTGATGATTGCTTGTTTATCAAAAATGAAACCATCTACACCAGCGCAGGTATCGTCTCTGGCATCGACCTGGCTTTGTCGATTGTAGAAGATGATTATGGGCCTGTGGCCGCCTCAAAAGTCGCTAGAGAAATGGTGATCTATATTCGTCGAAATGGCGATACCTCTCAACAAAGCATTTATCTTGATTACCGAACCCATCTCAATCGCGCTATTCACGAGGTGCAAGATTGGCTGATTGATCATATCCAAGATCAATTTACAATCGCCGATTTGGCCGACTTGGTGCACATGAGTCCTCGCAATCTAACCCGCATTTTCAAAAAAGAGACAGGTATCACCATCGGGCAATTCATTACCACGTTACGGCTTGAGTTGGCTCAAAAATTACTCGCCAATCCTGAGATGTCTATCCGAAATGTGGCGGATGCAGCAGGTTTCAAGAGTGAGCGACAGTTCAGACGGGCTTGGGCTGAACAGATCGACGAATCTCCTTCTATTTGGCGTTTATCAAAGCAACATAAAGTTCAATGAGAGTCCACAGATGCCTACAGATATTTTGATCAATGATTTTATCTGTGACCATCTGTGTTTATCTGTGGACAAAGAATTTCTTGAAAGTTTGGCTTGATCTGTCCGTGGGTTGTCCTTGTAAAAGCAATTGGATTGTCATACACTGTTCGCATCTCAAAAACCAAGGAAACCATAATGACAACACAAGATGTGACCCTCATTGATCTCAGCCACACGGTTGAGGATGGAATGATCACCTACAAAGGCTTACCCGCCCCCATCATCTGCGATTTTCTAAGCCGGGAAGCTTCACGCGAGGTATACGCCCCAGGCACCGAGTTTCATATTGGCAAGATTGAACTGGTTGGAAATACTGGGACGTATGTTGATGCCCCGTTTCATCGCTTTCCGGATGGCCTCGACCTCTCTGAATTGCCACTGGAGTCGTTGGTTAATCTTGAGGCCGTTGTAGTGCGAATTGCAGAAGGTGAAACAGTGATTGATGCCGAGCATTTCAGAACCATCAACCCCGCAGGTAAGGCTGTTTTGGTTCACACTGGTTGGTCCCGCCATTGGCGGACCGATCAATATTTTGAAGGGCACCCATATCTCACCGAAGATGCTGCAATCTATCTGCGGGATAATGGCGCGGCCTTGGTCGGCATCGATTCACTCAATATTGATGGGATCAGTGATGGGCAGCGCCCGGTCCATACTATGTTACTTGGGGCAAACATCCCCATTGCCGAGCATATGACCAATCTGGACCAATTGCCCGATACGGGCTTCCGCTTTTACGCCGCCCCGGTCAAGGTCAAAAATTTTGGCACATTTCCAGTCCGGGCTTTTGCCATTATTGACTAGGCCTAAGGTTAGAGTTGTTCCTTATAGAGAAATCAAATAAAAACCGGAATAAAAAAGTCATGTCATGCCCGAATGCTTTTGTCGGGCATCCATTGGCCGGGAGGCAGCGAACGATGGATCCCCGCTAAAACCACGCGGGGATGACATAAATCGATTTTACG
>JANQQF010000018.1 GCA_028285035.1 Phycisphaerae bacterium | reverse complement strand
TGAATTTGTCGGGCATCCACGAGGCCTTGTAGCAGTGGATTCCCGCCAGAAGCACGCGGGAATGACATGAACCGATTTTACGGGTTTAAAATGTTTCGTCTATTAGAGTTCATAAGGGTTACAGGTTTTTTTAACATTTTGATGAGTTTAAATAGTTTATTGGTCTATTTTCTTAGATAGCTCACTGAAAGATTTTCCATTTGGAAGTACATAGCTACCATTGGCGGGCTGACACAATGACGTTGCTGATCTTTTGATAAACATGTCAGCCATTAGAAAAGCCACGTAAGCATCCAATATATCATCGCTTTCAATACAAGCTTCGGGTAGGTTGAGTTCCTCTACGATTATGCGTCTAGATTCTTTAGTTTTCTTATACACAGGGAAAACATTTTTGATACCCTTATCCACCCATAGACAAGCCATAGATACAGCAGGATGAACTTCGATCAGAAACTGGCCTTGAATACCACTAAATTGTGTTTCCTCATATAACTTTAGATTGTTTAGGTTTTTACCAAACGGAAACCCCAATGCTTGGCAAGAAATTACCCAATGTGATAACCCAGAAAAAGGAAGTGCATTCACGGCACTTTTTTCCAATAGACCTAATTTGACTTTCTCCTTGGCCCAAGCTCGGGTAACTTTATCAACATTTCGATCTGAATATGAGATATCGCTAAAGGAAATGGGTGCATCCCAGGCAATGATACAATTTGGATTCTCAACTAGTATCTTTTCGAGTACAGACCGAACTTTCTGAGGCTTAACGAATACATAATCATTAATTTTCCAGATACAAGTTTCCTTACCTGATGCTGGATCGACTCCTATAGCAATTGTCATATTTATTGCCTTTGAACAACTCTATAAACCCTATGAGCCCTATAAACTCCACAAACTCTATTCATCATACATCGCCACCCCGAACGGCGTGATAAACAACGGTGCCGTAGGAATATGCGTTTCGACACTCGTGATCTCGGCGATGACGGGACCAATGCCTGTAAAGGAAGCACTGCCGCCTACCACATAAATCGTATCAATGGGATATGCTTCAATATGACGACTGACAATTGTGCCCACTTTTTCCATCACGGGCCTGACCAACGGAAACAGCTCGGCATGATTTTCGGGCGAGCGTTTGTGAACCTCAGCCGCTTCAAAGCTCATATCGAGTGCCCCAGCTACTACCAAGGAAAAGTGAGTACCGCCTGTCGGCTCATCCGCGCTGTAGATGACCTGTCCATCTTGAATGATAGCAATGCCCGTGGTGCCACCACCGATATCGACGACTGCGCCGTTTTCCACCTGAAGCACCGCATTAGCAGCAGTTGGCTCATCGACAAATCGTTCGCAGATGAGGCCTGTTGCTTCGACCACGTGACGGGTGGCTTGCACCTCAGCGCGGGGCACCCCCGGCGGATAGGTAGTCGCGGCGTGGGTTAGCTCAAAACCGAGCTTGGCTTCAACATCAGCCTTCAGCTCCTTAAGCAGGCTGATCGCGCCGTGAAAATCGACGACGAGGCCGTCACGAACGACTTGGGCAAAACGATAAGCGCCAGCTAACGGTTGGTGATGCTCATCGAGTACCGTCAAAACGGTGTAGGCCGTGCCTAAATCAACCCCAACGTGAACCGTTTTTGAGGTAGGTGGTGTTGGTATTCCGTCCGAGGCTACCTCGTTCGAGACCATCACCCGCTCTGCTTGTTGGAGCCACGCCTCAAGGTCGGGCTTCACTAGCTAGGCCTACTTACCTTTTTTGTCGGCGTCTGGCTGTGGCAAAATCGACTCGACATCAGAGTGTGGGCGTGGAATGACGTGGACGGAAACCAACTCGCCCACACGACGAGCAGCAGCGGCACCAGCATCCGTAGCGGCTTTAACGGCGCCTACATCGCCACGTACCATCACGGTGACGAACCCGCCACCGATTTGCTCTTTGCCAATCAAGCGGACGTTGGCTGCTTTGACCATTGCATCAGCGGCTTCAATTGCGCCAACCAAGCCTTTTGTTTCTACCATGCCTAAGGCAATCATTTGTACATCCATTGTTTAGCTCCTGTAAAAAATGGTTAGTAATCGGTAATCAGTGTTATCGATTTATTTCTTTCAAAACTCGGCGCACAATCTCTTCGACATCACGAGTTGTGACCGAGGGTTTTTCCGTTGAATTTGACGGTGATATTGGGCTTGAAGCCCCGCCGAGCAGAACATCGGACGGTGGTGGAGACACCTCATAAGCCATTCGTTTGACGTTCATCAAATGGGTGGTGGTGATGTTGTCACCGCTAATCGAACCACCAATCCCACCTGAGCCAAGCGTCATCGAAGGCATAATGCTCGTGGTCAGTCCGACCGCCCCAAGCGTGCCCATCGTGTTGACTAAAATACGGAAGACGGGTTTTTCCAGACCAAATCTGAGGATGACATCTTCATTTGTGGCGTGAATGACCAAGGTATGACCGCGCCCGCCAAAACGGATCAATTCGATACATCGTTCGCAGCCTGCTTCCCAGCCATCGGACTCATACCAACCAAGAACGGTGGTTAACTTCTCGCGGGAGAGTGGCTCATCTCGACCAACCTTGTCCAATCGAGCGACCAAAATGCGAGCACTCGACGGGATTGAGAGACCTGCCATCTGTCCTAATGCTTGTGGTGAAAGACCAACGGCTTTAGCATTGGGCCGACCCTGCGGTGAAAAGAGCATCTTGCCCAAGGCCTCGGCTTCGGCTGGGCTGAGGAAATAGGCACCCAGTCGTTCCATTTCGTTTCGTAAGGTTTGGGCAATCGGTTTATCCGCGATGACCGCTTGTTCCGTGGCACAAATAACGGAGTGATCGAAGGATTTACTGGAGACGATATAGCGGGCTGCTTTGAGGACATCGGCGCTGCGATCGACGTAGCAGGGAACGTTGCCAGGGCCGACACCGTAGGCCGGTTTGCCCAAACTGTGCGCCACCCGCACAATTTCGCCGCCACCCGTTGCCACGATGACCGAGGTACGTTTGTGGCTCATCAGGGCCTGGGTGCCTTCTAGGGAGATTTTCGACATACAGCCAATCAACCCCTTCGGCATTCCCGCTGCTTCACCGGCCTCCACCATGATTCGGGTGGTTTCCACACAGCAGCCACTAGCGGCCGGATGCGGCGCGTGGACAATGCCGTTGCGGGCTTTGACAGCGATCAGGGTTTTGAACATCACGGTCGAGGTTGGGTTTGTGCTAGGGCTGACTGCCGCGACGACACCCATCGGCCAACCGATCTCAACCAGCCCTCTCGCCCGGTCTTCATTGATAACACCGACCGTTTTGATGTTCTTGATCGACTCCCATACACTGCGACTGCCCAACTGATTTTTGAGCATTTTGTGTTGGGGGACACCGTATCCTGTTTCTTCGTGGGCCATCTGCCCCAAGCGAGCCGACTCACGATAGGCTGCTTCAGCCATCGCCTCACAAATGCGATCCACTTGCTCCTGGCTAAAGTGGAAAAACTTTTGCTGGGCTTCATAGGCCGCTTCAATTAAGGTTCGTGCCTCTTGAATAGATTGTAAGTCTGAGTCATAGGCTTGAGGCATAAACATCCCCTTTGGATTATATCGACTTGGATATGGAAGACTAAATTTATTGCCCTGAATAGATCAATAGTTCAGGGCGTTATGATCAGATTGCTAATAGAGATAGCTACCATTATTCTGAGCCGAATAATAGTAGGCAGAGCATGATCTGGCAAATTTTATTGAAAATGGCAACGTCGGTCTGTTGGTTGATCTCCCTGATCTCAAAAATCCAATTTATTCAAAAGATCGTTTTTTCTGGGCCGTCTCTGTAGCTTTGGCATAAAGGTATCGAGCTTGTTGCTTAAATAATCTCGTCTTAATTGATGAAACATCTCGTGATCCATCACCAGTAGCTCAACTTGCGATAGACCCGCCCGTACGGTGGCATTGCGTTTCCCCCCATGCAGCAATGCAGCTTCTCCAAAATATTGGCCATTCTGGAGATGGTTGATGATCTCTTCCCGTCCGTCGGGATAGCGGTGGATAACATCACAATCGCCTTCGGTAATGATGTAAAATTGATGACCAACCTCATCTTGTTGAACAATGGTTTCTCCAGGCTGATAGGTGACCGTCTCTAAATCCCCCGAAATATCATTTAGGAATGACATATCCAGGTCCAGCATACCCATCGATAACCCTAAAGCACGTTGTCGAAGTAGGGTGAGGAGATCTTCCCGTTGTATGTCGGACTGAATCATGAGCCTGCGGAAATCGTCTTGATCAATATAGGCGACCTCGGCCCCATGATCGGTGGCTCGAACGGTCGCGTTCCGTCGGCCACCACGCATTAATCCCATTTCGCCAAAAAATTCGGCGTAACCCAAGCGATTGATTCGAACTTCGCGACCATCGCTGCGGCGATTGATGACCTCAACTTCCCCATGAGAGATAATGTAAAATTTGTCGGCAACGTCACCCTCTTCGACGATGGTTTCACCCGGCTCAAATTTGAGGGTTTTGAACTCGGCCGGGAGTTGTGAGGTTTGATCGATTCCCAGACCAAGTAGTCCCATCGAGGTGCGCTCAGTGCGCTCATTTAAAAGATGAATGATATGGTCCTTAGTGACACCCGAGTTCTCCATAAGGTTGATAAACGTTTGCCGATCAAGCTGCATCACAACAGCATCCGAATTCTGCTCCACACGCACCGTTGAGGTTCGTTTGCCGCCCTCAAGTAAGCCAATTTCACCAAAATATTGCCCTTTGCCGAGGCGATCAATCACAATTTCCTGGGGGGTATCTTCGTTGAGAACCACCTCGATATCACCACGGGCAATAATGTAGATGTGATGGGCGTCGTCACCGCGTTTGACGATGACTTCACCCGGCCCATATTTTACTGGCTCCAACTTCGTGTATACATCAACCAAATCTTCTTTGCTAATGGAGGGCAAGGCAGCCGCAATTTGCTGACCTGTTACTTCTCCATCGGCAATGTAAATTACCCGTGACACACGTCCAGCTAAATCACGATCGTGGGTCACCATCAACATCGTTCGCCCTTGCGCCACAAAGTCCTCAAAAATTCTGAAGATGGCATCGGCGGTTTTTGTGTCAAGATTACCCGTTGGCTCATCACCAACAAGAATAGGTGGATCATTGGCTAATGAACGAGCAATGGCGGCGCGTTGTTGCTGTCCGCCTGAGACCATCGCGGGCAATTTGTGGATTTTGTCCTCTAGCCCAACCAATTCCAGAAGATGTTCCCCTCGTTCGCGTCGCTCTTGTGGGGTATAGTTCCCAACCAGTTCCATCGGGAGCATGACATTTTCGATGAGGGATAGGGTGGGGAGTAGCTGAAAGAATTGAAAAATAACGCCCAAATTTCGGCCTCGCCAGCGCGCGACTTGCGTTTCGCTGAAATCATGAATCCCTGTGCCAGCCATGTAAACTTCGCCTTGCGTGGGACGGTCAATACCCGTCATCATATTAATCAGGGTTGACTTTCCACTCCCTGACTTGCCGATCACCGCGACAAATTCCCCCCCTTTTACCTGGATATTGATATCTTTTAAGGCGGTGAAGGAGCCAGCGGGTGTTTCGTACACTTTGACGATGTGACGTAAATCAATAAGCACCCCATCTTCGTTGGGCGTTAGGATTGATCCGTTGCTGATTTGATTGGATGGGTTGCGACGCCAAAAAGCAAGTCGATTAAGCATATCTGTCAAACCTTTTTTATTCATAACTCAATGCCTCACGAACGCTCATGCGTGCGGCTTGGTAGGCAGGGAGAAAGCTGGCAACAGTAGCTAGGAATAGGACTAGGACGAGCCAAAACAAAATTCCAGTGATCGAGAAGCTGTAGGTTAAAGGAGAGCGTTGGAAGGCAAGGCCGATGATGACGGCCAGATACTGACTGACTGGGATGGCCAAAATCGCGCCAAAAAACCAGCTAATCAGTCCAATAAATATACCCTCAATTAAGACAATTTGTAGAACGGTATCGTTGGTACCGCCCACAGCTCGAACAACACTCAACTCTTTGGTCCGTTCTAGTACGCTCAAACTCATCAGCCCGGTCAACCCAAGACCGCCCACCACGGCAAAGAGAACGGTCATGACCAATACCAGAGCCAAGATGATGCCAATGGCACTTTGCATCGCCGAGCGCATTTGAGCGTTTAACTCGGTGATGCGGGTCTGTAACCCTGCTTGACTAAAATCATCCTCTATGACTTTAGCGATTTCTGCGGCATCATTACCATTCGCTGTTTGCACAAGTATCTCGCTGACCTTGCCAACCTCGCCCATTTCTTGAGCAAGATGGGTGTAGTTCACATAAGCAATGGGTCTCATTAATCCACCCCCACCAACGACTTGCCCCGTGACGAGGCCAACGACGTGCCAGCGTTGTTCTCGTCCATCAATATCGAGTGTGATTTCAGAGCCAACCATTAGATCAGGCTCTTCCGCCAGAAAATCAACATTGATGATCAGAGCGTTGCTATCTTCGGGCTGGAGCCAACGCCCTTCGATCAAGGTGGGGTCGAGAAACGGACTGTTTGGGACCACCCCCAGGATACGAATGGCTTGGCTACTGAGGCTGCCATCGGCGCGGACACGCACCGCATTTTTTACCAGCCGGCCTTCCACATTCGTCACTCCTGGTACAGTCAAGGCGGCCCGTTCAATTTTAGGTAACCGTTGCACCCCTTGCAGCCCGACCCGGATATCTTGTTGCCAATAAGCAGCAACGGTCTCCACGGTGGAGAGTAAGGAGGTTCTTAAAGAAATGACCGAAATAAAGATCGTGCCAGCCAAAATGAGGGGAACTAGGGTAAAAATCAGTCTGGCTTTATTACGGAAAATATTCCGTAAGGCGTAGGCTAAGGCAATGGGAATCCCTCGGATCAAGTTCAGGATTTGATCGATACGACTGGTGCCAAACATCGCAATATTTGCATCCGAATTAATGGCCTCTCGGACGGTGATACGGGTTCCCCGGAGGATGGGCAAGAGGGTCAGGGAAATGGGTACAATCAGGCTCGTAAACACATCCAACCCGATTAGGTAGAGAGGCGTACTAAAATCGGTCGTGCTGAAATTGAGAAGCGACCCTAAAAAAGAGGTCAAAAGACGTGATCCCCCAATTGCGGCGGGCATCGCAATTATGAGCGCCAAAAGCCCAAATGTGGCAATCATAGCCATATACATTATAGCAATGTGGGTTCGTTCTCCTCCAAGTGCTTTTAACACCCCAATTTGTTTTATCTGTTGGGTTAATAGGGCTGAAATCGTATTGACGATGAGAAATGCGCTTAAGAAGATAGAGAAGAGGCCAAGCGCACCCAAGATGAGCAAAAGGGATTGAATGATGTTATTTAAGGGGTGGCGACCAGGCGGCGGAATTGTCTGCCGTGTAATCGTCAGCCCACTCACCTCTACCTTATCACGGACCAACTGGGTAATCTGTTGTAAATGTTCTTTGTCTAATCGATGATCAGCCGCCGTGAAATATAATTGATTATAACCATCGACACCGTTCAGATTTTCAAGTGTTTCTGCGGTCGTATATCCAAAAATGACATTAGCAATGTTTGAGGGGAATTGGGTTAGATCATAAACCAAACCTGATATGTGTAATTGATGTTGCCTGCCGTTTTCCATCTCGATGACGGCCGGCTGGTCAATCAGATTTGTTGTGCCTAAATTCTGACGAATCAATTCAACGCCAGAGCGCTCAATTAAAATGGTTTGCTCAGGCGGAGGCCAGGCACCCGCTTCCGAAGTAATGCTGTTAATTTCAATATCATCAAAATCGTCGATGGCGGTCAATGCCAGCGTATACCAATCGTTGCCGATTTTTAAACGGGTTTGGGTTCGATAGCGGCCTTCTGCTTGATCAATTTCGGGCATTTTCTCGATGGCATCAAAGAGATCTTCTTGAAACACCCGGCGAGTTGCTAGAATACCGCTGGTTGGATTGATGGCCAGATAACTTTCAGTTAACTCTCGTGACAAAATGACTCTGGCCCGGGAGATGGTGCCGACCGCAAAGACGCCAATCAAGATGGTTAACACCACCAAAACGGTTCGTGATTTGTTCTTCCAAATATCGTATAAAACTTTACGGGAACGGAGATTAAGCTGCACGAGTCCTCCCGTTTAAGGAATTCCAGAAAAATATGGGTCCCAAAAATGAATTTGTCACTTTGTCAGAAAGGATAATCAATGTATTCTCGGAATTCCTTAAGCTTTTCCCACAGTACTTTGTCCAGCTATTATTGCTTTTCCCCCACAGATTTTGGGGTTATTTAATTCGTGGAAAAGCCTTAATCTGGGAAAGGCCTCATAATATTTGGCAAACTTTTCGCGAATGAGTGTCTCATCCAGGCCAAACTGCTTAAGCGAATAGTGATGAACCCCGTGTTTATACTGTTGATTTTGTGGCAGCCACGCCTTCATATTTTGATCCATTTGGGGTGTGATTTTATACCCAAAATAGGTGTAAATTTGTCGAGCCATTTTAATTGGGTCAGTTACAAAATCGTCATAAAATAGATCATAGATTTGCCCAGGTTGCAGGGTGGCTCGAACTTGTAAGCCACGTTCGATTTCTCGAACGAACCGATTTACAAAAAATTGGCCCACTTGCTTCAAATCTAGGTTATCGCTGGTAATACTCAAGGTAACAGATTTTAAGCTGATAAATGAGGCGACCACGGTGATGGGGTCACGGTGGGTTTGGACCAAACAAGCATCTGGGAAAACGGTGAGTAAGGCATCAAGGGCGATTAGGTGTCGAGGGGCCTTGAGGATCCAGGGGGATCCGGGCGAACGCCACTGTAACAATTGGAGTTGTTGGCGAAAATGACGATAAGCTGGCAGCATATCCTGTTGATCCGCCCAATCTCGATAGGAGCTGGCAAAACCCAATACCTCGTGCCCATTTGGAGACGGTAGATGATGGCGCAGCAAGAGATCACACTGCTCAGGCAGGGTTGCGTTTGATTTGTGTATCGAGGCCAATTTGGGAAGCAGCAGCCGTATAATTCGGGCTTGGCGTTCCAACTTTGCAATTCGGGGATCGTTGTGTTCGGTGGCTTTATCAGGCGGTGGCAGTGGATTGATGGCTTCCCAAGGGCGTAAAACACGGCTTTGCGGATCTTGCGCCAAGAGGCGGTGAAGCAGGGTTGAACCAGTCCGAGGCATTCCCGTAATAAATAGCGGCTGATCAATCGTTTCCTGCAAAATTTCAGGATGGCGCGTTATTTCCTGTTGTATTAGAAGGCGATTACTCAAAACTCTGGTCAGTTCCATTCGCACCAGATAACGCCCGATCAAATTCAAATTCGCATCGGTCTCATAAGAGTGGATTAAAACCCGCAACCCTTCAACAAAATCCTCATTACCCCAATCAGATAGCCCTGTTCGTTTCATCGCTGCTTCTAAAAGGGCATCCGCGGATAAGTCGATTCGACCGCCGAGGCTTTGATACAAGTGGCTCAATCGGCTGGCTACTTGAACGGCAAATGGACGTTGAGATGTAATTGGTATCGATATCATATCATATCCAATTGATCGATATTTGATGGGTGGCTATTCTGAGGCCAGCCCTTTCAAATCAGCCAGCGCGTGCAAGCCAGAGAGCGTTGCCTCAAAATTGACCCCAAAATCAATGAGACAGGCAATTTCATTGACCCCAATGGCTTGGAACTGCTGCACCAAGGGTAGACAACTTTGCGGTGTACCCATCAGCGAATTCTTTTGATAGTATCGGGTAAATCCGTAGGCCAAGGCATCCTGACGATCTTGATCAGATAACTCTGAGAGAGGTTTCGCTTGCTGCTGCCACAAATCTGCAGAGGACTCAAGATATTGCATAAATGGTTCCTGCACAGTCTCACGAACAGTGTCGGAGTCGTGACCAATATAGGTGTGCAGCATCAGGGTAACTTTACCCGTGTTTGGATCATATCCATGTTCTGCTCGGGCTTGGCGATAAACTGTGATTTTTTCAGCTAACTCATTGACCGATTGAAATAGCAACGCTGTCAAGACATTATGCCCCAAGCGGCCTGCGTCGAAGAATCGCTCTTCACCACCTGTACACGTCAGCCAGGTCTTAAGTGTCGATTGCTGAGGTAATGGATGCACCTGAATCGCACTCGGTTGTCCTTCACCGTTGGGAAAAGTAACGCTGTCGCCCTGCCAGAGTTGTTGGATAATCTCGATGTTCTCATATGTCACTTTGACTCGCTCGGCAAAGTTATCTGGCGAAAGGATAAAATCATTTGGGTTCCAGCCCGTGGCAAAGGCAAGATCGACCCGCCCATTGGAAAGGTTATCAACGACGGACCACGCTTCGGCCACGCGAACGGGATGATGCAACGGCAAGACGACACTTCCTGCTCGCAGACGGACGTTCTTGGTCGTCATGGCGAGGGCTGTTGCTAATAGCGATGGATCAGGATAAAGCCCGCCAAACGGGTGAAAATGACGCTCCGGTAGCCAGATTGCTTCAAAATGGTGCTCATCAGCAAATTTACCAGCTTCAAGTAATAGTTGATATTTATTTTGAGTAAACTCAGCTTCATTGGCAGAGAAAAAGAGTAGGCTAAATTTAACTTGCTCATCAATGACCTGCAGAGCCACAGTCGTTGATGGCGTGAATGAGGTATTGGGTTGGGTTTCTGTCTTAGTCATCTCAGGTTGAGATGATGTGGAAAGGATACGATCTGTATCGGGTGCTTGTTCTAACAAATATTGACGAATTAAATCCTGAATGGTCAGTTGCTCAAAGAATATTTCGATCGGGAGTTCGATATTGTAATCTTCTTCAATGCGGGTTTTTAAGGCAATGGCTGCTAATGATCCTAAGCCGAGGTGATCGATGGGCTGCTGAAGATCGACCTCACTGGGTGGTACACGCAAATATTCAGCCAAAATAAGACGCAAATTGGCTTCGGTTTCAACCTGTTGATCTGAAATCGATAATTGTTTGCTTGGTTGCGTACCGTTGACGTAATCCTGAGGTGCTGGTTTAGCGGTGATTTCGTGAACACTCTGCCCAATCGTGGACAGAGTCTCGCTCAGAAAAGCGGTGCGACAGGCCCCTCGTTGGACCTTGCCACTGGTGGTTTTTGGTAAATGCCCTGGTCGAATTAAGGCCACAATGTGCACCTCAACATCGTGGTGTTTGGCCACATTAGCTCGTATAGCTGCAGCCACAGGCTCAACCTCGGTCCGGCGGTGTTCGCGGTTTAATTCGATGACCAGCACAAGGCGTTCCTCCCCAGCTACATCAATAGAGAAGGCAGCAGCAGCGTTCGGCTGAAGCACAGCATGGCTTTCTTGCGCGGTCAATTCTATATCCTGAGGAGCGTGATTACGACCTCGAATGATGATGAGATCTTTGAGCCGACCCGTCACAAATAACTCTCCCGCTTTCAAAAAGCCCAAGTCCCCTGTGCGTAAAAATGGTCCCTCACCGCTGCCAGTGAGATAGGCTTGAAAGGTCTCCATCGTGGCTTGCGGACGATGCCAATAGCCCTGACCAATACTTGGACCAGAAACCCAAATTTCTCCGACCTGCTCATCATCTTGGGGTGTTTGGGTTTCTGGATCAACAATAACAATTTTTTGCTCTAACCAGCTATGCCCGCAACCAACCAATATTGTGTTTGGTGGGGACTCATCATCCGACGGATTATGTAATATTGGGGCTGCACTTTTTTCGCCACAAGAAACCACAAGCGTTGCCTCAGCCAAACCATAAGAGGGATAAAACGACTCTTGACGAAACCCGTGGGCTTTAAATGTTGTAGCAAATCGCTCTAGAGTTTCAGCCCGGATTGGCTCGGCTCCGACAAAGGCGAGATCCCAACTGGATAGATCCAACTCATCACGAGCAGTAGCTGGAATCTTATCAACGCATAAATCGTAGGCGAAATTTGGGGCACCACTGATTGTCGCTTTTTCCCGAGTAATGGCTTGTAGCCAGCGAAGTGGCTTCTCCAAAAAACTCATAGGCGAGATAAATGTCATCGGCATTCCAATGTAGGGTGGTCCCAATAGATTGATCAATCCCATATCGTGATAAGGGGGAAGCCAGGTTACGCCTCGACTGTTCTCAGAGAGACCAACACGTTGGCGGATCATTTCCAGATTGTGTAGGAGATTGCTGTGGGAAATCATAACCCCTTTGGGGCTGGCAGTGCTGCCAGAGGTGTACTGCAACAAAGCCAATGAGTCGGGCGTGGGTGATGGGAATGATACATCGTTTTGTTGAGGATTGAGCTGATCTGTCGTTAGCCAGTGCAATCCATTCAAACTAGGCACGGGGCGTCGCAAAAAATTGGTATGTATCGTTGTGTCGGATAAGACAACATCCGGTTTGGCATCAGTGACAATCGCGTCAAGCCACGGGCTGGACCGATTGCGACGGGGCGGATAGGCCGGAATCGCAATCACACCAGCCCGCAAACAGCCCATAAAGGCCTTGATAAATTCTAATCCAGGTGAGTATAACAGCAGGGCTCGTTTTTCTTTTAAGGGCAGCGCTTGCAAGTGCGCTGCGACGGTCTCAGTTGCCTGATAGAGATCACTGTACGTAAGCGTGATTGCCTCGGTCTCACCATTGGCTAAAAAAGTGAAGACTCGCTCGTGGGCTTGATCTGTGGCCCGTTGTTGAAGAATATTTGTTAATGTTTTTGTTGTGGTTTTAGAGATCATAGAAAACCTTTTAGAAAACTTTCAAAGTTTGTCTGTAAAATCGGTGCTTTTGGGTAAGAAGTAAATGTAATGAAAAATCGCTCAAGGTAATTACAAGAGCTCAGGCATCGTCAAGTCTATCGGTCCAAACGTTGGACGGGTGTGCTCGGCTAATTGAGGTTCCCAAAATTGACCTTGTTGATACATATATCGGATTTGATTGTATTGGAATAACATATTCATGGTGAGGGCTTGCTTATAGACACTGTCTATCGATGCTTCCACAACGTTAAAAAACATCTTCCGTTCTTTAGCCCCTAACTTGGGTGTATTTTGTATCACTTTGAACAAATCCATTTCAACAGCCCTCTTGGTTGCTCGCAGTGGTTGAGAATTCTGGGGTGAGGTGTAACGTTCGATAAATTGTAGCATCCGTTGTTCAAAAGCAGCCGGATGATAAAGCTGGTTGCCTAGCCAACGTATCCCGGAAAACAACTGTTCTTCAGTGAGCTGTTTGGGAATAATGTTGGTTCGCCAAGGTGTCCCCATGAAGAGGTCTCGATCAAATTTTGGTTTTAGCCGATTATCTTTCATCATTCGATCATACAAAGGGGTTGCTTCCGGTGCAATCAAGGCTGTTAAAGTGAATATGGGAATGGGGGTTTGCATGGCAAATTTGAGTTGCTTCTGGAAGATCGTGGCATCATCTGAGTCAAACCCAACGATCATTCCCCCAGTGACGGAAATGCCATAATCGAGAAAGCGCTGAATTTGATCAACAAGATTGATCCCCATATTTTGGCGCTTTTTAGTTTCCTTGAGACTTTCTTCGTTGGGGGTCTCAATCCCAATAAAAACCGAGATTAAGCCAGCTTCAGCACATAGCTGCAAAATTTCATCTTCACGAGCGGTATCAATGGATAATTGGGTGAAAAATGTTATGCGGCCATCGGCTTGACGATTGTTCCAATCTCGGATGGCAATCAACATCTCTTTGGTTCGTCGCCGATAAACGGTTAGATTGTCATCAGCGAGAAAGATTTGATTGTAACCTTGCCGATATAAGACATCCAGCTCTGCCAGAATTTGCTCATTCGATTTATGACGTTGTTTGCGCCCCGCATATTGGATAACATCACAAAACTCACACTCAAAAGGACAACCCCGTGAGGTCTGCACGCACCCCATTAATGCTTTATCACTGGGATATAAATCCCAGCGTGGGGTTGGAGACAGGCTCAAATCAGGCTGATTCCCGATGTATTCCGATTGCCAGGTGCCTTCTAGTAAATCGTTGAAGAATTTGTCAGCAATGCCTTCAATCTCCCCCTGAACCAAGATGTCACAGTGAGGGCGCATTGCGTCGGGAACAAGTGATGCGTAGGGGCCGCCGATAACGACGACCTTGTCTCGCACCCGAAAAGCGTCGGCCAACTCAATCATTCGCTTAACTTGGCCACTTTTACCCGTGATGCCGATATAATCAGCCGTACAGTTAAAATCAACTGGGGTACTGCTCTCATCACAAAGTGTAAACTCAAAATCATCTGGGGCTAAGGCAGCGAGGGTTGGGCCGACCAAATCCGCAATAAAAGTTGTGGGAGAGACCGTCACCTGCTCAACGACTTCAGCGCCATAGTAGGTAGGAAAATCTACTCTGGGATTAATGAGGTACATAGATTTTGACATGATTATCACTCCTGAGATTAGTGTCTAACCAATCATTTTCTTGTCCAATGAGCAAGACGTTGGAAAAACGAGGCTTTCCTGTTTTGTTCTGGCTCGTTCGGGCTAGGGCAGTGGAACATCGTATTATTACACAGGTTCAAACATTCACTTTTTCAAACTTCCACCGAATTACGTTACAAACTTCGACTGTAAATTCGATGTTTTTGGGTGGGATACAACCCTAAATTATCTAAATTCCGGCGTAGGGCCTGATCTTTATCCGCGATGCGGACAATGTCACCATATTGTAGCTGTAGTTCACGAACAATCTTTTCCAACTCAATAAAAAGTAACAGACTGAGACCCTGCTGTTGAAATTCGGGAAGCGTCGCCATTCCATTGATAATGACTCCGGGCGCAGTTGGAACAGCTTGTTGAATGGCTTCAGGCTTGAGTTGGCCTGATGTATCTTGAAGAAGCTCAGATAAGTTTGGAAAGCCAAACAATATGGCGACGAGCTTATCTTCATAAGCAATTGCTTTAATTAGTCGTGGATCAACGCCTCGTCTTAACAGGGTCGTCATCATAAAAAATAGTTCACGATCAGATGGAGCCGCTGCTTCTTGTAATCCGCCTCCTGTTGTCTTTTGAAAAAGATTAAGGATTTCAAAAATGCGGGCTTGCATCTCAGAAACATTCGTAAAATTCACAACAGTAAATCTCTGATCCTGAATTAGCTTATCAGCGAGATCATAAAACCAGGCTGGCCCTTGATAGGACGCTATCTCTCGATGACAAGTAATGGTATCTTGTTGTTTCACAAAGCCTTGTTGCTCAATGAAGGCTGGATAGTAGGCATAGTTGTAGGTGGTGGCACTCATCACTTGTCGGTCGTCGAACCCTTCGATGAGTAGACCAGCGGCATCCAAAAATGGATTAAAGCCACGCGGCCCCGTTATCGTCTTTGCTCCACGTGTTCTAGCCCAGTCAAATGCTTGTTCAAACAGGGCTGTAGCAATCGCCTCATTATCCTCACAGTCAAAAAGATAAAAGTTGACGTCGTCAGTGTGTTCTTTTGGAGCAAACACGGCAATTCGTCCTGCATCACCATCGCTGTTGACCGCGATAAAAAAGTCCACATCTGATCGTTCAAAAAATGGGTTTTCCTGTCGATCAAGTTGGATAGCAGCGTCCATCGCCAAGGGGGGCACCCATTGCGGACAATCGGCATAGAGTTTATGCGGCAATTCAAGAAATCGTTGAACCTGAGCGGTACATTCAGTGTCAATTTTTTCGATCGTTATCATAATACTTAAGACAGTTCCAAGAAAATAAATAGACAAAGTATCAATTGATAAAAATGATCTAAAGATTAATAAACTTAAGCGTAGAACTGCTTTGAAGCTTTTGCAAAGATGGATCAGGGTAACGTTATAACTTTTGTTACATTGGCTACTTTGACGAATTTAATTCTTGCAAAAGCCTAAGCCTCGACCTGGGTTGGGGTTAGCGAGCGTTTTTTCGTTGTAATCAAATCATTCACAATCGCCAGCCAACGTCGTACAGCCTGATCCCAGTCATAATGAGCGACAGCGTCTGGTCCATTTTTGGCCATTGTTTGACGTAGCTCATGATCTTCAATTAAACGGTTTAGCTTGGCAATAAAATCAGCCTGATTTTGCGGCTGGAACATAAATCCATTCCGACCAGCCTGCACATCTTGCATCACCCCACCTCGTTCAGGGACCAGCACAGAGGTACCTGATGCGAGCGCCTCTAGGACTGTCAGACCGCGTGTTTCTTTTTCGGAGGCAGTGACGTGGATGTCGCAATTCGCTAGCAAGGCTGGTACATCCTGTGGTGATATTTGGCCGAGCATATGTGCGTGGGGAACGTGCTTTTGAAAGGCTTGCTCAATTTCAGCGTAAAGTTCGCCATCCCCAGCGACGAGAAATTCGACCCGATCAAGATCAATCGTTGCCGCTATTTGTGGTAATGCGTTCAAGGTAAAGTGCCAGCCCTTATCCGGTCTGAGACGTCCCAAAAAAATGATCTTTAGCCGCTCGTCGACTGCTGGTAGATTGTGCGTTTCTTTAAAATAATTGGCTTTACGTAGCGTCGGGCTGAACTTTTGTAAATCTACGCCTAATAAATCCGCACAATGTGCATTTTTGATCCTATCATCGATCAATCTGCGATGTGTAATCGGGCTTGCGACGAGTGTGAGATCATACGGATTGTAAATCGAGCGGATGAATTTCATGAAGAAGAACTTAAACGGCACGACCATCCAATCTGGCAAAGGTAGATAATCTTCGCGGTAATCAATAAAATTTGTGCGGTAAAAACTAATACACGGAGTATTCGTCCGTTGCGCGAAACGTATCCCAGGTAAATGAAACCCGCCTGTCCAAAGGCGTTCTGGCTCATCGACATGGATGACTTCTGGCTGAAATTGGGCTAGATGTTGCTCAATCTCCCGTCGTGAACCAATCCCGATATTGCGATCATCATCAATCAGGCCCCAAAACAGTATGGTACTTTTCACCGGAATAACGATTACACCCGGCAGCATATCACCTGTAAACTCACGCCAATTTGGGTATAAGTGAGCTAGAGGGCTATAGTCGGGACAGAAGACAAGCACTTGGTGGCCCCACGCACTGAGCCGCTTTAAGCGTTCATGTAGGCTCACCGTTACCCCATCAACCACCGGGAGAAAGCCTGAACTGATAATGGCAATTCGCAATTTATTTACCCTCAAACCCCAATTTGAGGCTCTAAAAATGAAATTTTGTTTTGATCCAAATCAACCACAGAAAATCGACGGGCCATCCAATCGGTCAGGATGTGCCCATCTTCCGGCACCACGCCTTGTGCGTTGTAGGTCTCGTATAATTGATCCACGCCGTTGACCACTACTTCGCAATGGGTTGGCGCAGGGGTAGGTCTATCATCGGAGGCCAAGCGAATGACCATTCCATTACAAGCGACGACTGCAAAAAAGGGTGGATACTTGAACACTGTCTTAAAATTCAAATGTGTTCGGTAAAAATCCTCGCTTTTTTCGATATCCTGCACATAAAAAACGGGCATCACTTGCACAAAAGCGGGCGTGTCCGCCTCACTCTGTAACATTTCAATTTGTTGTTCAATGCCCTGTGTATTTGCGCCGACTTGGCTTTTCTGTGCTTCTCTTGTGTCACCTTTGTTGACATCTGGGAACGGTACATCAGGAATATCCTTGCCCAAAAAAGGACATAGCTTTGTCCAACTATCACCTTCGGTAATGTTGAGGACCAATAAATCGTAGGGTCGATCTTTAAAGTAGGTGATGACCTCTTGATTGTGTTGTTCATACCGTTCAACATAGGCAGCCTCATTGCCTTCAGGCGAAGCCAGCCCATAAAACAAGTCGCGCATTTGACTATCGATTGACCCAAAATGGCGAACCACACTTTGAATCCATTGCTCGGCGGGGCGAACGGTTAGAATAAATTTACTGCCCGGAAAATGTTTGTCTACCTTTTGGTATAAAATCGGCCAATAATCATCCCGAAAGGCATCAAATTGATCGAGATGTTGCGTGGCTAACTCAAATAACTTGTCCTGATCAAGATCGGGATTGGCAATGTCTTGTTCCATTACCCGATAATCAAGTTGCTTGAGGGCCATTGAAAGCGAGGTGGTCCCCGTTTTATGCAAGCCGATGACGAAAATCTTTGGTGGTTTCATTTTTAGGGATGTACTCCTGATAAAGTTAGACTAGCGTTACAAATCCGCCACAACGAGCAGGGATCCCCCTAAAATAAGGGCAATGGCAAATGACGTTCTGGGGGTGACAATCTCTTTGAAATAGAATTTAGCAATGATCGTTTGCCAAATGATAGTTAGCCTGAGTAAAGGCTGTAAAAGTGATAAATCACCGTAGCGATAGGCGATGATATTTAATAAAAATGAGGCAACGGCGAAAACAAGTCCAGTTAGAAAAAATTTGTCAATCAATACTTTAAATGGCTGGGACCACGATAATTTTTGCGCACTTAATCGGTAAAGCATGGTTCTGAGTGCCAGTAAGATTGAGGATAGGACAATCAATAGAATCCCAAGGCTCATTTATTTTGCCCCAACAAGATTGAACCCATCACGATCAACCCAATCCCGATCGCTCGCGATAACGTGATTACCTCAGCTAAAAAAATAGCTGCCAACAAAATTGAACAGACCAAGCTTAAATTGAACACTGGCATTTTCTTGAGAGGCCATAATTTATGGGCATTGAGCGAAACTGGAAAGGTTAAGACAAAGCCTAAAACACCCAGCAAGACAAATGGGTGAAAAACTGTCGCCCAAAGCGAGGCGGCTTGGGTTGCATTGGCCCCGACCTTAAAGAAAAAATGGCTCAAAGCATTTAACAAAATGACGGCCGATACCATCAAATAAACATTGCTCCCCAACCGCTTTAGATATTGACGAAAAATTGGAGCCTCAGACGATAGCCACATTTCACAAGACCTCTGGCATTGTTAAGGCAATCGGCTCGAATGTTGGATTGGCTTGTTCAGCTAAGCGAGGTTCCCAAAATTGACCTTGGTCATACATATGTCGGATTTGGTTGTATAGGAATAAAAAATTCACGACAGTGCTTTGGGTATAGACATTGTCCATTGATGCCTCTGTGATGTTAAAGAACATTTTTCGCTCTTCAGACCCCAACTTGTATGTATTTTTAACCACCTTCAAGGCGTGCATATCGATCTCTCTTTTTGTGAAGCGTAGCGATTGTGAAATCTGGGGTGGGGTATAACGCTCGATAAATTGCAGAACCCGTTGTTCAAAGGCAGCGGGATGATAAAGCTGATTGCCCAACCATCGGATTCCCGCATATAACTGTTCTTCTGTAAGTTGTTTGGGAATAATGTTCGTTCGCCAAGGCATCCCGATAAAGAGGTCACGATTCGCTTTTCCCTTCAGTCGATTATCTTCAGCCATTCGATCAAATAGTGGGGTGGCTTCTGGCGCAACCAAGGCGGTTAATGAGAAGATAGGAACAGGGGTTTGCATTGCAAAATCAAGTTGACGTTTGAAAATAGTCGTATCATCTGAGTCAAACCCAACGATCATTCCCCCCAGAACCGCAATCCCATAATCCAGAAAGCGTTGAATTTGATCAACAAGATTGATCCCCATATTCTGTCGCTTTTTACTCTCTTTAAGGCTTTCCTCATTTGGGGTTTCAATGCCGATAAAAACCTGGGTTAATCCCGCCTCAGCACATAATTGTAAAATTTCATCCTCGCGGGCCGTGTCGATAGATAACTGCGTGAAAAATGTGATACGGCCATCCGTTTGACGATAGTTCCAGTCCCGAATGGCAATCAATAACTCCTTCGCCCGACGTCGATAGACGGTTAGGTTGTCATCAGCGAGAAAGATTTGATTGTACCCTTGCCGATATAATACATCGAGTTCAGCCAAAACTTGTTCATTAGATTTGTGCCGTTGTTTACGCCCCGCGTATTGAATAACATCGCAAAACTCACATTCAAAGGGGCAGCCACGCGAGGTTTGGACACAGCCCATGAGGGCTTTATCATTTTGGTATAAATCCCAGCGCGGCGTTGGCGATAGGCTCAGATCGGGCTGCCCCCCGATATATTCTGATTGCCAGGTATCAGCTTTTAAATCGCTAAATAGTTTATCGGCAATGCCTTCGACCTCGCCCCGAACCAAAATGTCGCAGTGAGGACGCATCGCATCTGGGACGAGTGAGGCGTAGGGACCACCGATAATGATAATCTTACCACGCTCCCGAAATATGCGGGCCAACTCGATCATTCGTTTATATTGCCCAGTTTTCCCTGTAATCCCGATGTAGTCAGCCTCACTATTAAAATTAACGGGGGCATTGTGCTCATCACATAGCGAGATTTCAAAATCATCTGGGGCTAAAGCAGCTAGGGTTGGCCCGACTAAATCTGCAATGTAACTTACTAGAGATGAGACAACATGTTCAATAATCTCGGCCCCATAATAGGTTGGGAAATCTGCTTTAGGATTAATTAAGTACATAGATTTTGACACGATATTGCTCCTAAAATTTATAGCCAAATAGATTTATCTCATCACGAAATAACTCTGCGATCCTTAGCTTTTCGGTCTCGCCAAGAATTTCACGGTAACCCCGTCTATCTTTTCTATACTGCGATTTTGCCCTTGGTAACGCTAATTTTTCGGGAATACCAAGGTGGCTTCGCACCATTTCCATTTCTTCATCGATATTTTCATAACGACATATTTTATCAACCGCAATTTCTCCATCAATCGTGTATAGATTAAAGCCTCTGCGTTTAAGAGTTGATGGGATACCAGAGGCCACAAACTCGGAAATTTCTGGGCGTGGCTCAGATGTATTCCGCCAGTAATATTGAGAAATAACCCGATCCCAAGGATTGCGCTCAAAGCAAAATTTATAGTAACTTTGCCACACGGTCTCTCCAATCAAGGCTTTAATCCCGAAGGCAGAAATGTGATTATAAAATAGAATAGGCTGTTGATTTACTATTCTTTTGAATGTGCCTCCTAGGCCTCCGTCCCAAATGGGCTTGAGATAATTCTGAGCTCCCCGATATCCCAGCCCTTGCCTTGTTTCCTCGTCCCTAGGAGAAATTCGGGTAATGATATCATCCGGCCCACAATGTTTTGATAAGGCAATTTCGATTGAGGTGCCCCCTGTTTTACTGGTTTTGAGAAAAATGAATTTATATTTATGAGAAATAATCATTGATATTTCCCTGAATAGATAAATCTAAGCCAATTCTGCAAATACTTCCGCCACAGTTTGAACAGCCACACGAATTTGTTCCTCAGTGTGCGAATTGCTTAAGAAAAAACGTAAGCGGGCCGCATTTTCTGGGACAGCCGGAAACAGGATCGGAAAGACATTGATGCCACGCTCAAATAATTCTTTTGCCATTTCACTACAGCGATAAGAATGCCCGATAATGATGGGAATGATGGGTGAGTCTTTACTAAATCCAGTATCAAGACCGCGTTCTTTTGCCAAACGCAAAAATAGCTTCGATTGTGCTTGTAGCTGTACGGCTCGTTCTGGCTCGTTTTTTAACAATCGCACAGCGGCTAGAGCTGCCGCGGTGTTGGGTGGTGACATTCCAACCGAGTAAACAAAGCCGGGAGCCGTATATTTTAGATATTTAATCAAGGATTCGCTTCCGGCGATATACCCTCCGCAACTCGCAAAGGTTTTACTCAAGGTACCCATCCAAATGTCCACCAAACCGGGATCAATCACGTAATAATCGCTAATCCCTCGCCCTCGCGGGCCAATTGTGCCCATCGAGTGGGCCTCATCCACCATCAACAACGCTTTGTGACGTTGTTTGATCTCAACAAAACGGGGTAAATCGGGGATGTCCCCATCCATACTGTAAACTCCTTCGAGGACAATGAGTACCCGTTGGAACTGATCACGTTTTTCAATCAAAATTTTATCTAAAGCAACCCAGTCATTGTGGGGAAATGATTGAGCGGTTGCCCCAGACAAGGCTGCCCCTTGCAAGGCACTATTGTGGATGAGTTCATCGTGTAAAATTAAATCATTGGGACGCAGTAAGTGCCCAATGGTTGTAACATTTGTAGCGTGTCCGCCCACAAAAACAAGGGCACTTGGCACACCGACAAGATCGGCTAACTCATCCTCTAATTCACCGTGCAGGGGAATTTGACCAGACACGAGGCGATTGGCCGAGACAGAGGTGCCATACTGATCAATGGCTGCTTGACTGGCTTGTGAAATAATTGGGTGACCTGACAGGCCCAAGTAGTTATAGCTGGAGAAGTTAATTAAGGTTCGCCCATCAATGCGGGTCTTATCATTATTAACCTGTTGATGCGGTTTGAAGTAGGGATTTTGAATGACCGACGTATCGAATAAATGTTGAAACGTTTGATACTCTGGAAAGGACTCAAATTGATAAAATTCCAAGGGAATATCAGATTCAGTTTGGGCAATGTTTGATGATGGTGACTTTTTGTCTGGTACTTGAGCCAAACTCTGGCTTGGTGTCTGAGGCTGGCTTCCGTTTGTTGCATTTGTTGCGGTTGCAGCAAGCTCTTTGTTAATCAATTGAGTGACGTCGTTGATGGTTGCCCCCTCTAACAACGTTGCCACCGGAAATTCAATGTCTAACGCCTCTTCAATCTCAGCGATAAGCCGAATAGCCATCAGTGAGCTGAGTCCAAGACTGGTCAGTGGATCATCATTGTTGATATGTGACACATCAAGTTTGCAGGTTTTAGCGACGAGGTCCCTTAGAGCCGACAATAAGGTCTCGTGACGTTGACTCAAGGGCGCAGTAAGTAATTGTTCTCGTAATGATTGGGTTTTATTCCCATTGCTTTGTGCTTGAGACGTATCTTGAGCTGGGTCCATAGGATTTTGGGTTTCGTTCCCATTGATACTATTTTTTATCTGGTTGGCCTGATATTGTCCGTTGACCCCGGTGTTTCGGGCATCATCGGCGAGGGGGGAAAATTTACCATCAAGAAATTTTTCTTTGCATAAGCTTCTTTGTATTTTGCCACTCGTTGTTTTTGGAACACTACCTGGATTAAGCAAGAGCACCGCCTGTACATCTAATTGGTGCTGCCCTGAGACAGCTTGTCGAATAGTCTTGATCACGTCATCCGGCTGTAGCGTTTTGCGCACGGTTCGCTTGATTTCCTGAACGATGACCAATCGCTCTTCGCCGGCAATATCAACGGAAAAGGCTGCAGTCCCATTTAGTTGTAGGGCTGGATGGCTTTGGCCAACGGTTCTCTCGATGTCCTGGGGGTAGTGATTTTGTCCTCGAATAATCAACAATTCTTTGAGGCGTCCGGTCACAAAAAGCTCATCATTCAGGATAAACCCTAAATCACCCGTGCGAAGATAAGGGCCTTCGGTTGAAGGGCTTTTATCTGAACTGGCGAAATAGGCCTGAAAGCGATCTGTGGTTTCTTGAGGTTTGTTCCAATAGCCTTGGGCGATGCTTTCGCCTGCCAGCCAAATTTCACCCACTTGATTGGGTGGGCAAGGTAATTGGGTTTGGGGGTCGACGATGTGAATCTTTTGCCCTAATCGGCCATAGCCACAACCAACAACAGGTTGACTGATCTCATCTGGCGAGGCGGGAACAACTCGATTTTCAGACAGGGCCACTTTGTCAAGATTTTGAATGATCGGAAGTTCATTCTTAGTTCCACCTGAGGCAATTAAGACGGTCTCACTGAGACCATAACAGGGATAAAAGGTCTCTGGACGAAAGCCAACACTTCCAAAAGTCTGCGTAAACCGGCTCAATGTCTCCGCCCGAATTGGTTCTGCCCCATTGAAGGCTACTGCCCAACTACTCAAGTCGAGATCAGCATGCTGCTCAGCAGAGACGGAATCCACACATAAATCGTAGGCGAAGTTTGGCCCACCACTGATGGTGCCTCGATAATCGGAAATGGCTTGCAACCAACGAATTGGTTTTTGTAACATTGAGATGGGGTCTAGAAGAACGGCCTGAATGCCTGCATAAATGACCTCCAACATACTGACGAGACCCATATCGTGGTAGGGTGGGCACCAAAGGACGCCAACACTTTCATTGGTGATTTCAAATCCGGCTTGAATGACCGTCAGATTATGCAATAAATTTTGGTGTGAGATCATTACCCCTTTAGGAGTGGCTGTACTGCCGGAGGTGTATTGTAAAAAGGTCAAGCTGTCGGCAGATTGTAATGAATTGATATACTCAGCAGATAAGGTGGCATCGATTTGATCAGTAATCAACCATTGGCAGGTTGAGAGCTCTGGGATTACAGTCGTCTCGCGAGTAAATTCATAGCTTGAGTGGGACAGCACAACGTAAGGCTGGGCATCCTGAACAATCGCTTGTAATCTTGGATTAGCTCGCTTTCGTTGCGGTGGATAGGTTGGTACAGCCACAACCCCAGCATATAAACAACCTAGAAATGCGGTGATAAAATCGAGGCCCGGAGGGTAGAGGAGCAAGGCCCGTTGTTCTGTTGCTCGGATTGCCTGTAGATGTGTGGCAATTGCCCGAGCTTGTTGATCCAATTCGGCATACGTGATCGACATCATCTCGGATTCGTCATTCGAAAGGAAGGTGTAAACTTGTTGGGTAGCGTGGGTTTCGGCGCGACTCTGAAGCAGGTCTGCGAGCGTTTTCCAGCGTATCGTATCTGATATGACACTCATTCTATCTAAATCCTCCAATTCCCTGTGGGATAAAAGGGCGCCTTAGCCCATTTGTTATGTAGTCTATCATTATTGGAATAACTTGTCTGTCATGAAATGACGACAGTTTTGTCATAAGATTGGGGCAAGCAGTTAAGAATGTAAAGGGGTGGGTAATCTATCTATAGGTAGTAGTCGTGATCGAAGTTTAGGATAATAGCTTGAGATGAGGTATCAAACTGAGGAACAATCTATATAAAATGCTTTTAGGATGTTTCTGATTTGAGGTGTTGCATTGTGCAGCTAGGCGCATTTTTTCTGCAACAATAAAATAATTATCTATACCTATCTTAAATTGGGCAAAATTGAGTGTAATACTTTTTGAAGTAGTGCGTAGTTACTTGTAGAAAGGTGACAAAGTAGTCTGTTGCAAGGTAGCAAAGCAAAATCGTAAAGAAATCACTTTTGTGACCTTGAGGCTCTGCTACTTTGATAAGGACAACTAAATGGAGAATGCGGGTATGGCCCTGCCCAGCGAAATAGCTTTGCTGAAACAATCGGTGTCCGATGTTTCGGCCTTTGCGGATGTTTACGACCATTACTTTCCGCGTATTTACAACTATATTCGCTATCGAGTGCAAGAGGCAACGACAACCGATGATTTGACAGCGCAAGTCTTTGAACGGGCCTTGAGCCGGATTGAGCAATATGATGCCGAGAAAGGACCGTTTGCGGCCTGGCTTTTTACCATTGCCCGAAATACGGTCAATGATTTCTTACGCAAACATCAGCGACAACGCTGGCTCTCCCTCGATTTTGTATCTGAGTGGGCTAGTAGTGATCCACACCCCAGCGACGTCGTGGCTGATCAAGAGACCCGTAGCCAATTGCTTGCCGCAGTGGCTCGTTTGAGCAAACGGGATCGGGATTTGATCGGGCTGAAATTTGCGGGTGGATTGACCAATCGGCGGATTGCGGAGCTGACGGGGCTGAAAGAGGGGAATGTGGCCATTATTTTGCATCGGGCGATGCGGAAGTTGCGGACTGAATTGGAAGGGCAAGGGGTAGGGCAATGAACAAACGAGATAAAGCAGATCAATTTAGCCATAAAGTTGATCAATTGCTCCAGCAGACAGGTGTTGCTGATCGCGGCAAGCCGTCTGCCGAAGATGATGAGTTGATGGCCCTGGCTCAGCAATTGGCGACAACGGACTTTAGCCGGGACAGCCGAGTTCGTCATAAATTGCGGCGCAAACTCCTCACCCAGTCCGATAATAGTGAAGAGTCCTCATTGACGAAGACCGTTGAAGTGCCTGGATTGATTGGGGAATTACAGAATGTCTGGAAGAGACGTCAGCCGTCAGATCTTCGAGTGCCAAGGCGGCGAAATGCTTTAGTATGGGGCGCGCCTCTGTTAGCTGTGCTTCTCATTTTTGCAGCTACCCTTTTCTTTGTTCCGGCTGCTTCTGAGTTTCCTATCCAAATGAGTCGCTGGTGGGTAGATTTGAATGCACGATCAATTGCAACGTCGATTGCCTTACCTGAGCAGTCTGTATCTTCCCAATTGATATCGCAATGGCAACAGCGAGCCGAGGGTGGGTTCAGTTCAGCCCCAGCGATTTCAGGCGGCTGGCTATATGTTGGCAGTAATGACGGGAATTTGTACGCCCTTGATATGCAAAATGGGGAAACGCAATGGCAATTTGCAACCGATAGTAGCATCGAGGTAACCCCAACTGTTGTGGGTGGTACAGTTTACGTGGGCAACACCGTTGGCGACGTTTATGCCATTGATGCCGAAACCGGTCAGGAAACGTGGCATTTCAACAGTGGAGCAGCAGCATATGTCTCGCCGATGCTAGGGAATGGCACAATCTTTGTCGGCAGTGGAACAATCTTGTCTGCGCTCAATATTGAAACGGGCCAGCCACAGTGGCAGGTTTCTCTCGATGGTCTCATTGAGTCGGCCCCAGTGATTGCCCAAAATAGAGTGCTTGTCAGTTCACAGGATTGGAACTTGTATGCCTTTGATGTTGAGACCAGGCAAGAAGTATGGCGATTTAAGACGAACGATTGGCTGGTTGCTTCACCGCTGGTTGTTGAGGATACCGTTTATTTTGGCGGCAACGATAAAACATTCTATGCGGTTGATGTGCAAACTGGGGAAGAGCTGTGGCGATACGTGCCAGAGAATGATATCTCGGTGGCAACGCCAACCTATGCTAGAGGGTTGATTTATTTTAGCGGGTTTGGGGGTAACCTTTATGCGCTCAATGCCCAAACAGGCGAAGAAGTATGGCAAGTCAAAATTGGAAATAGTGTGCGGGGTTCGGCCATTTTTGCGCACGATTTGATTTACGCCCCCAGTGGGAGCGGCTATCTGCACGCGCTTGATCCCTTGACCGGACTAGAACGTGGTCGATTTGAGACTGAGGAGCAGATTTATACAACGCCCATTGCAATCGAATTTAATAACCTAACGTCAGGCGAAAATGCCCAATATGTTTATCTGGTTGATGGCAAAGGGACTTTATATCAGGTGCAAAATCAGGCTCTGGTTGGGCCGACGAGTGGGGCTGATTTATCCAACCCGGTTGTGGCGTCAGATATTATTTCATCAGCGCAACAGGATTTTCAATTCACGCCGGGTGCTTGGTATGTGGATGAGCCTGGAGATGAGATTCGATTTTACGGACGTATTGTTGATGGGGCCGGCAATCCGGTTGATGGCATCACCATTCGGGCGGAAAATGATACCGTGTCCCTAATTTCTACCCCCAGCGGGCCTAATCAGGAGCAGCCCGAGGCCGAGGCTGGGACTTGGTCGATAACGATTTCCAATATTGAACAGAATGTAGGCTGGTGGTGGTTGACCATCGTTCGCGACGAATGTGTTGCGGCGGGCGAGACATTTGATCCGACGTGTTCAGATCTGTCCCGTTTATCTGAGAGTGTGAAGATTGAGCTACGCAGCCCTGACGTGTTGACCATTAATGCCGATTGGTTGTGTCATCGGGAATGTGATTAAAGAAAACTTATGATACCTGGAAGGTGAAAATATGGTACATAATGCATTGGATATAGCTGACAACACCCTATCACGTCGAGAGTTTCTCAATTATGCGTGGTTAGCCTCAATTGCCCTATTTGCTGTAGAGAGTGTAGGGGCAAGCCTATGGTTTGCCTTTCCAAATTTTGGGGCAGGCGATTTTGGCGGAGTATACCCCTTAGGTGATGCATCAGATGTAATACCAGAGCCAAATACAGATCCAGTTCCTTATAGCGATGGTAAATTTTGGTTAGTCAATGTTGATGTCGAAGTAGATGGTCAACAACAAAAAGGTGTCTTGGCTTTGTATAAAGTATGTACCCATCTTGGTTGTTTGTATGAATGGCGATCAGATGAAACAAGATTTGAATGCCCCTGTCACGGTTCTCGATTCGAAATAACAGGTGAATATATTAAAGGCCCAGCCCGACGTAGTTTGGATCGGTTCAAACTTATTGCTGAGGCACCTGATGGCTCGGTTCGTGTTAGCGAAAAAGGAGAACCGCTAACTGTTAAAGATGGCGATAAAATTTCTGTTGATACGGGTGTCCGAATTCTTGGCTCTAATATATCTGTAGAATAACTAAAGGATTAGCTGTGATTGATCAATACTCTTTTTATTCGACCTGGCTTTCGAGATTTTATCTATTGTTTGGATGTTTATTGATTCTTATTAGCTGTCAAGAAACTCAAATCGAGCAATCTGAATGGCAATGGCAGCGAGCTGAAGCTGGCTTGACTCATCAGGTTATTGTGACTTCGGTGGCGATTGACCCACGTAATTCTGACCGAATGTGGGCGGGATATTATGGCTCTGGTGGTCTGGTGATGAGTGAGGATGGTGGGCGTAGCTGGGATGAGAGCCTGACTAGATGGGATGACAATCCGGTTTTCGATATATTGCCACACGAAGCGGCTGGTGAAACCCGGATTTATGCGGCCACTCGCGATGGGCTATATGTTAGTCCGGATGGACAATCTGGTTGGGCAAAAGTCTCCGGAATCCCGGAGACCTCAGCATTTGCTCTGGCCAAAAATGAGGCTGGTGATCTTTTTGTCGGTGGTGATTGGGGAGAAATTTATGTTCAACGCAATGAGACAACAGAAGCGTGGGAAGCCCTCGCGTTTGACCAGACGTCTGACGTGCCCACTGCAACGCTCTCTTTAGCTGTCTCGCCAGATGGTCAATGTATTTATGCCGGAACCTCAAAAAAGGGTATTTTTGCCAGTCAAGATGGTGGTGAAACGTGGCAGCAGAGCTATGCAGGTGAATATGCCCCGAATATGGTCATCAATCCAGCCACCCCAAAAATGGCGGTGGCTAGCTTGCGGGAACGATTGGTTCGGACAACGGACGGGGGGCAGTCGTGGCATACCCTGTCGGCAACCGAGGAATGGGGCTGGCAGCAACTTGTGTCTCTTTTGTGGCTGGCTGACGGTACCCTTGTTTCGGGGACAGGGCAAAGCCAACTCTATGTTAGTCAGGATCAAGGTGACACTTGGGTAGAGCAAGGGCGCGGCTTAGATGTCTGGGGCTTGATTGATTTAGCCGTGATTGAAGATGAAGGGCGCGACCCAAACAGTGGGCCACCTCGGCTGGTGGCTGGCACTTGGGCGGGGGTGTATGACAGCGTCGATGGAGGCCGGAGCTTGCAGGATTTGACACCAAATTTGGGCACACCCAATGCCCGTACGCTACTCTCAACCGAGACAGGCCTTTTCATCGGTACCCGAACGGGTATCTTTCGCTGGGATGATGCAGCACAACAGTGGCTCAATGCCGCCCCGAATTTGCCGCAGGGCGGGGTCAATGTGTTGCGGTCCGACCCGAATAATCCGGCTGTCATCTATGCAGGTACATCAGGCAATGGTTTGTATCGAAGTGTTGATGGTGGGCTGACTTGGGAACAGGTTTCAGCTTCGGCGTTGGGCATCACAAATTTGGCCGTCGATCCTACCAATTCTGAGCATTTATTTATGCTGGCTGCGTGGGAACGAGCCTATGAAAGTTGGGATGGAGGCCGAACGTGGCTGGCCCGCTGGGAGGGGTTTGGCAAAACGCTGGAAACGGTCAGTCTAGTAATTGGCAACACAAGCCCAGAGCCAACCGTGTATGTCGGCGCTGAGTGGGGCTTGTATCGCACCCAAGGCAATGCCCGTTGGGACATCGTTGGCGATGCCATCATTGATGAAACGATGCTCTCCTTGCTCGTGTCCTATGACGGCCCACACCTATATATCGGCGCGACTCGTGGCGTTTATCATAGCCAAGATCGAGGCGAAACGATTGAGGGCTGCGAGCAAGGCTGGGGCTGCGGCCTAGTCGATATTTCGGTGACGGCACTCCTCGCTGATCCTAGTGATAGCAATCGTTTGTTTGCGGGCACGGCCTATGCGGGCGTTTATCAATCGCTAGATGGTGGTGAATCGTGGCAACCAATTGGTCCGATTGAGGCTGAGGCCACAGTGATTGAGGAAATGACCTGGGGACCTGATGGTGCATTGTTCATTGCTGGGCCGAGTGGGGTTTGGCAGGGGGTGGTTGAGTAGCTAATGAATTGGAATCCATAAAATAGGGAATAGAGAAAAACTTGTGTTAAAAAATAAATTTTTATGGCTTACTTTCGCCTTTATTATCCTAGCTGCATCAGGATACCAATCGACTGCAACATCGTCACTGGTGCGTTTTGCTGTCCACACGCTAGACCCTGATGATACAATGCTGACCTTGGCCCAGCAGGCTGAATTCGACACCCTCGTACAAGTCTTTCCGTGGCGAGAGGTGGAGCCAACGCAGAACCAGTTTCATTGGGAGGCGACGGATCGGTTTATGGCCGGGGCGGAGTATTATGGTTTTGAGGTGATTGTGCGGTTGGATCAGCATCCCGCTTGGGCTAGTTCGGTGGATTTGAGTGTGAATGCGCCGCCGGAGAAGTTGGAGGATTATGAAGATTATGTCGAGCGAGTGGTGGCTCGTTATAAAGGAAGAGTGAAGGGCTACATCATCTGGAATGAACCCAACTTGGCCATTGAGTGGGGGGGAGAACGGCCTGACCCAGTTGCCTTCACTGAACTGTTGGAGGTCGGCTATGAGGCAGTCAAAGTCAGTGATCCCGATGCCTTGGTAGTTGCGGGGGGCTTAGCCCCGACTAATAACAACGACCAGCACGGGTATGACGATCGCCTTTTCTTGCGGGCGATGTATGAAGCCGGGGCGGCGGACTATTTCGATGTCTTGTCTGCCCACCCCTACAGCTTTGGTCAAGCCCCTGATGCCCCTGAGGCGGACAATCAGCATCCTGCGTTTGTGCGGCTGGCTGAGATACGGGCGATTATGGTGGAGTACGGGGATGAAGATAAACCTGTATGGATTACCGAGATGGGCTGGACCATTGCGCCGCCACCAGAGCAGGCCGATATTGAGGTCAATTTGCAGCAGCAGTCTGATTATTTGATCGAGGCGATTGAGATCATCCAGCGGGATTGGCCGTGGGTGGAGTTAATCACCGTTTGGAATTTATCGGTGCCCACGCCTGATGATCCTTTTGGTGGGTACAGCATGCTCGATTTTGACGGGCAACCGCGTCCGGTCTATGAAGCGTGGCGAGAGGCTATTCCCAGCCGGGAGCAGCGGGGTATTGAGCCAAAGGTGAATGATGAGGATGAGGTCACGATTTTAGCCCGTGATGCAGTCATTCATCTGGGGGACACCGACTTGCAACCGCCATGGTGGCCGCTGTTTGGTGGTCGCAAGCCGAGCTTGAGTTGGACAGGTGGTTTTTATGTATCTGATGTAACCGACGCTGATTGGCAATTGAATTTGGAGTTGATGCAGCAGAATGAATTGGGGGCAACGATGGCTATTAATGGCGTACCCCTTAATCCCGATTTACCCCAGCAGGATTTCACCCGGCGATGGTTGACCGTACGACGAACAGTGCCTGCCGACTTACTGCGAGAAGGCTACAATGAGCTAACAATTACAACGGTTCGTTTGTTACCTGATGCTCAGCACGATGAATTTGTGTGGGATGATTTTCAGGTGCGAAATATTTGGTTGCAACAGTAGGGGGTAGGGATGTCATTCTGAACGAAGGGAAGAATCCCTGCAAATTTTGGTTATAAAACACGATCTGGGAGGATTTCTCTTCGCTACGCTCATCGAAATGACATATCAAACTGAATTTCATTTGCCTAAATCAAACTATAGCTCCAACCTGTCGGCTTTCCTTTTTCATAGGGCATCACCCCGTGAAATTGTCTTGGATCATCACTGAAAACCAACGGAATAAAATAGCGGTCTCCGTCCCACAAGGGTAAATCGAGAATCTGGTCAATGGGTACCCAGGATAGGGTGCCTTCTGGATTTTCGGATAAGACGGTGCCCTCAAAGTGATGAATGACAAAGATAAAACCAAACCAATCCTCACCATTCTTACCGAATCCTGGCCAACTAATTGTACCTCGTAACACAACATCGTGGCACTCGATGCCTGCTTCCTCCTGAATCTCTCGCTTGATCCCGGCCACGATATCCTCATCGGGGTCAAGCTTCCCTCCCAAACCATTATATTTGCCAAGGTGATGGTCGTCCTGACGTGTGTTTCGATGGATAAGCAAGGCCTGCTTTCCATCAGGCGATAAAACATACCCCAACGTTGCAAGAATGGGTGTGTATGGCATTTAAAACTCCTGTTTCAGAGATTGTCTTTGTTTATACCAATCTCTCATCTCTTCGATTTATGACTAAATACTTACATCTGGGCATAGTATAAAATCCTCTCTCTTAAAATAAAAATGCATCCCGCTTAACACTCTTAAAATTTTAGCAAAAAAGTGACCTGAGCCCTGATTCTATAGTCTATTTGGGTCATAACCAACCGATTTCCAACAAAGCTATGATATGATGTTTTTATATCCCTGTGAATTTTTGCGCAAGCCAATATCAAAGTAAGACCACGAGTATTTTTAAAATATGATTAAGGTGGGAGATGTCACACGAAGCTTTTACAGTTAACTACAAAAAGAGCACATCTCAAGCTGCTCCTAATGATCAACCTACTGACCAGTTAATCAACCAAGCCCAAAATAATGCTATAGATGAAGCTGAATTCCAAAATCATTTGCCTCCGGTCGGAATGACTGTTCGGGCTAAGATTGTTTTTCCATATGCTATTCTGGCCCTCATTCTGGCCTTGATTGCGGCGTTTCTGATTAGTCAGGTTGTCCTGGATACTATTGAGGAACGGTTTACTAATCAGGTTATTGAGATGGGGAAGATTACCTCTGATTGGATGGTTCAAGAGGAATCGGAACTTTTGGAAACGCTGCGGCTTTTATCAAATACACAAGGCTTTGCAGCGGCGGTGGCTAATCAAGATGCAGAGACTCTTCGGGAGTTAGGCCTGCCTGTTGCTATCAATTATGCCGAGGAAAGTGTTGAAATCTTAGATAATAATGGGATTAGCGTTCTGTCGATGCGACATCGCCCTGGTGGAAATTTAGAAGATTACTCTTTTTCGAGGGGAGACGATTTATTTATTGAATGGGGCTTTGTGGAGCGAGTTTTGGCTCAGCAGGTTGATGAGGGGCGTGATAAATTTGCTGGCTTAGTGCAGGCACCTTGGGGAAACTTTTTCTATGTCGCTGGGCCGGTTTTTGGCGAAAATGGAGAGCAAGTTGGCACAATTTTAGTTGGCAAATCCTTGGATACTTTAGTTCGCCAAATCCGCCAAAATACATTGGCTCATACCACAATCTACGATTTTGAGGGTCAACCGCTGGCCTCAACCTTGCCAACGTTTCAAGAGAATGTAGCCAAACCAGCGACAACTGATATTGAACAGATTCTCACCCAACAAGATGAAGCGAGTTTAATTCGTTCGATTACAGTGGCGAGCGTAGATTACAGCGAGATTCTTGGCCCTTGGGAAGTACGAAATGGTGAAGACTTGGGCGTTATTGGTTCCTCTTTGGCTCAATCTTTCCTAGTCCAACCTAGCCAAACGCGCTTGTTGCAAATTTTTGTGTTGGTTACGGTTGCCTTTTTGGGAGTGATTGCCATCGGGGCGTATTTGGCTAATCGAATTACCAATCCTCTAATGAAAATGGTGAATGCTTCTGGTCAAGTGGCTGCAGGAAATTTAGACGCAACAGTTAACCCGGCTGGTAATGATGAAATTGCTGTTTTGGGACACGCATTCAATTTGATGCTTGATGGCCTAAAAGAGGGTTCCATTTACCGTGATTTATTAGGCCGTACCGTATCGCCAGAAGTGCGTGAACAATTGCGACAGACCTTTGCAACTGGTGATTTACGTCTCGAAGGACAAAAGGCGACTGCAACCGTCTTGATGACCGATGTGCGAGGCTTCACAACAATGTCGGAACAGGAAGATCCAGCCACCATTTTGAGCTGGCTGAATGAATATTTTGGTGAGTTGGTGCCGATTATTACGGCTCACAACGGCGTGGTCAATAAGTTTGATGGTGATGCAATTCTGGCCTTTTTCGGGATTTTGCCACAGTTGTTGCCGCCGCAAGAAAGTGCCTACCTTGCCTGTCAAACTGCGGTTAAAATGATCGAAGCGATTGAACAGGCCAATGCGAAACGGCAAATGCGTGGTTTGCCGACCTTCCGAATGGGTATCGGTGTGAACACGGGGGTTGTAACTGCTGGTGGATTAGGTGCGGCAGACCGGTTGCAATATACCATTATTGGGGATACGGTGAATACGACGGCTCGGCTAGAAGGATACAATCGTAACTTCAGCGAGAGCGGGGTTGTGGTCAGTGCGCAGACGGTAGAGGCTCTGGGTGAGCGGCGCCATGACTTTAATTTCGAGGACTTGGGATTACAAAATTTCAAAGGAAAGTCTGAGGCTATTACAATTTATCGTCTATGGCCGACAAAAACGGGAGCGTTGGTTGAATGAGCCAATCATCCAAACGTACTTCCATTCCATATTTGTGGCGCAAAGTGTTTTTATTACTCCTAATTTTTAGTGTCGCTTGTTTGGCTTTTCTCTTGTTTTATCCCCAAACGCAAGCCACCTTGGGGTCTAAAGTTGTTGATGTTTCACTCCACTCTGTCCTAGAAGCGAACTACAATTCGGATCGACCGACTGTTGTGCCCGGTGTAGAATTATCATTAATTGCGGATACATTGTTAGATAAAGAGCCAAATGCTAAGGATATTGAAGCGCGTGTGGCTACTGTTTTGGATAATCTGCAAACCCCTGTAACCAATGTTGGCCCTGCGACAGCGACCCCAACATCAACCCCTACCTCATCACCAACATCAATACCTAGCCCTTCTGCGACGGTAACGGCAACGTTAACACCTTCGCCATCACCAGCACCATCAGCAACCCCTATGGCGACAGCGACTGAGATATCTCTTCCAATATCAACCTCAACCTTAGTTCCAATTGCAACAGATACTCCGACACCAACTACAACACCGACCATTTCTCCTTCCAGTTCACCAACTTTCTCTCCTACACCTGTCTCAATTATTCTTCCGACGGATACACCCACACCAACTACCACAATTGAGGTTGATGGAACTTGGACTGTTCGTGAACTTGATCCATTACCTTTAGGTGGATGGGGTAGCGTCATTCGGGTATGGGTACGAGGCAAAGTCGGTCATCCTGTCATCTTGACTGCGACGGACGGTGGTTGGGAAACGGTGGCCATCGTCGGTGAGAAGGAGGAGTATGGGCCTGATGCAGTAGAATTTGCTCCCTTATCAGCGGGTCGCTATACCATTTATCCCCAAGGCGTAGATATTAGCTTGTCCATCGAGTTAGAGCCTGGGCAAGTGGCTCAAATTTTGTTTGAACAAGAATAATGATCTTACGGGTTTGAATAGTGGGCTTATTATTTTTCAAATCGTTGTAATCATTGTAGCATCTGTGATGACGATAATCACAGGTGGTCTTGAAATGGATTTTGAGCGTTTATCTCAGAATGGATTAAAAGCAGCACTACTTGTCGGGATACTCATAAGCTTGGCCTGTAATTTAAGTACGATTATGCCTGCGCCTACCCGAGATCTTTCAACGCCAACATTAATTGTTGCCGAATTTGGCTCTCCATCACCAACCGCTTCACCTAAGCCAACAGATACACCCACCCCTACAGCAACAAATACACCGCCGCCTACCCACACGGCACAGCCGACTGATACAGTGACTGCCACTGTGCCTCCAGATGAACCAATAGATACAGTGGTTGCCATTGAAGTGGACGTTCTACCAACAGCTACACCAGAGCCAGTTGAAGAATCGCCTCCCCCTGAACCGATTGTTGATCCTGCCCAAACCGCTCTTCCATCCTCGGTTGGAAAAGATTTTGTGTTGCGACACGTTCGCTTACGGAACAATGGTGAGAATAGCTGGGACGGGGTGATTGGTCCAGGTAAGTGCGGGAATGATCATAGCATTTATGTTTTTGTCGCTGATGCGCAAGAGAACTTATTGAATAATATTTTGGTTGGTGATAAGTTTGGCAACTTTGAAGTCCCGACCGGTGTTGACTCAGAGGGAATGGTACGGATTTTGGTTTGGAGTGCGACGATGGAGTTGTCGATTGTTGGGCACGAAGATGGCACCCGATACACCAGCGATTTTACCCCACCCTTGTCGACCCTTGATGAGCAAATCCCCCTCGATTGGCTGGAAAGTGCAGGCTATTGCGAATCTCCTGAAGATTGTCAATGGCGGGTAGATAACAATCAGCTTTGTCGAGGGCACTATTCGTATGATGTGATTTTTCAGCGCACCTGGTGAGAATCTACGTGGATTATTTTTCTCCCCGTCTTTCTGAGGTACAATATCGTTTGATTTGGAGATAGGCATCAAAGGTTGATTTGTTCGTTTGAAAGTGAGGCTCATTATGTATCGTACACGGCGACGTCGGAACAGGCGATGGTTAATTGTCGTTAATTTTATTCTAGCGGGTATTGCAGTTTTACTTTGTTTTGTGATTGTTTTAAGCCTTGAACCCGTCAATCGCCGTTTAGTTAGTTTACCTGACAGGGCGGTTACCCTATGGAATCAATGGCGACCCAAGCCTGCCTTACCCCCCCCTCCTGAAACAGCCGCTGTAAATACTGAAATTCTTCTCGAAGTCCGTGAACTAGAGCTAACTCCCGTAGAGGAGCCAATTCCCGAATCAAGTACAATAACAGATGAGACAAATCAATCCGACGTTCAGCTATCGGAAAATAATTTGCTTGAGGTCGCCCCAGTGGCGAACCAAGTACAGCTAACTGGATTTCGACACGAATGGCAAACTTGGAATAATTGCGGTCCTGTTACGATTGCTATGAATTTAAGTTACTATGGCCATCAAGGTACCCAAGTAGAGTCGGCCCAATTCTTAAAACCCAATTCAGATGATAAAAACGTTAACCCTGACGAGTTGGCTGAATATGCTCGGTTGCAGGGCTTTGAGGCAATGACACGGGTAGGTGGTGATATCACCTTACTCAAAACTTTGTTGAGTAATGGCTTCCCCGTTATTGTGGAGACTTGGCTCGACCCAGAAGATAATGGGGGCTTAGGACACTATCGGCTTTTTACCGGATATGATGAAGCAGAGAATGTTTTTATAGCCGAGGATTCACTTCATGGCTCAGGGATAAAAGTTGAGATCAATGAGTTTGATGCCTTTTGGCAAGTGTTTAATCGTAAATATGTTTTGCTGTATCATCCTGACCAATCAGCAATTGTCCATGCCATTCTAGGGACGGCGGCGATTGATGAGATGATGTACAATCACGCTTTGTTCATCGCTCAAGATGAGGCTCGGGTCAATCCTAATAATGCTTATGCCTGGTTCAATCTTGGCTCAAATTATTATCACTTAGGAGAAATGGAACTTGCGGCTGGGGCCTTTGATGAAGCCCGTCGTTTAGGCTTGCCCTATCGAATGTTATGGTATCAATTTGAAATGTTCGAGACCTATTTACGTATGGGACGTTTTCTGGAAGTGGTTGATTTGACGACGTTAACCCTTAATGAGACAGGTGGGTTAGAGGAGTTGTACTACTATCGGGGGCAAGCCCAATTTGTGCTTGGGCAGTCTGAAAGCGCTGCTGCCGATTTTCGAGCTGCGCTGGAATACAATCCTAATTATGATCTTGCTGCGCAGGCTTTGCAAGAACTTGAGTCCTCGTCTTGATAGGTAAGGCGGGAAGGCTGAATTTAGCCACACTTTCAATCTTCCAAAATTGTTTTGAACCAGATTGTTTCTTTTTTCTAACTTGCTCAATTTTTGACACATCCAACCACTTTTTTACCCTTGCAGAATTGACTCTGGAATGGTAAACTAATTTGGCTTAGGTCCATTTAAACATAACTTAAAGGATAAATCTTGTGGCTTCCCAGGCATTGTATCGAAAATGGCGATCACAGACATTTGGTGAGGTGATTGGTCAGCAGCACGTGACTCAAACACTTATCAATGCTTTGGATTTGGGACGAGTCGCACACGCTTATCTCTTTTCTGGTCCACGTGGCACAGGCAAAACAAGTACGGCTCGTCTGTTAGCAAAGGCGGTCAATTGTCGGAATGAAGACCCTAGCCAGCGTCCCTGCAATGAATGTCATATCTGTATGGCAATTAATGAGGGCCGTTTACTCGATTTGATTGAAATTGATGCGGCCTCAAATACCGGGGTGGATGATATTCGTGACTTGCGTGATAAGGTTGGTTTTCGACCCAGTGAGGCGAAAATCAAGTTTTACATTATTGATGAAGTGCATATGTTGTCGAACTCAGCCTTCAATGCCCTTCTGAAAACCCTCGAAGAACCGCCAGAGCATGTCATCTTTGTCCTCGCCACGACTGAGCCTGAAAAAATTCCAGCCACAATTACTTCTCGTTGCCAACGATTTGATTTCAAACGGATCAGAGTTGAGGATGTCGTTGAGCGATTGAGATTCATTATTGAGCAGGAAGGTGTTGAGGCTGAAACAGATGCCTTGACCTACATTGCCCGACAGGGTGGTGGCTCAATGCGTGATGCCATTAGTTTACTAGATCAGTTGGTGGCTTACGGTAGTGGGCACATCACTCTAGAATTAGTACAAAATGTGCTGGGGGCGGTGGCTTCGCAGACTGTGGTTGAACTGGTTGATGCAATGATTGACCAGGATGTTGCTGTTGGGCTTGATGCAATCAATCGGGTCGTTAATGATGGGCTTGATCCACGGCAGATGGCCCGTGAGGTGGTTGAATATCTACGGGGTGTGATGCTCATTAAGCTGGGCAACAGTACTGATTTGCTTAATTTGCCTCAAGAAACACTCGCGATAATGAAAAAGCAGGCAGATCGGGCTGATGCTGGGATGATTGTACGGGCAACTTCTCTATTTAATGAAGCAATGCTGGATATTAAGTCGGGATTGCTGGCGATTCCGCAATTACCAATAGAATTGGCACTCGTAGAGTCGACAATGATTCAACCTAATGCTGTGCCAACTCAAACATTCACAACCGTTTCATTGTCACCTCCTGTTGCGTCAGTGCCTAAATCAGTTGTGCCTCCACCTAATAAGGGGCCTGCTCCCACAAAGGCTTCTGCCCCTCCTTCTGAAAATCAGGTCGTTCTGCCTAGTGGGGCTGATTTAACAATTGATACAGTGAGAACTAGTTTTGGTCAAGCGCTCTTAGAGATTGAGCAGAAGAATAAGGTGATGGCTGAAACATTGCGAACACAGACGCAGCTTTATAAAGTTTCGGGGAATGAGATTTATTTTGTTACTAATGAATTAATGAAACAACGCTTTGAAAAACCTCAACCTCAGACTGCACTGAATGAGGCCTTTAGTCAGGCGATTGGGCAGCCCGTGTCTATTCGATTTATCTCTGAGCAGATGGTGAATGCTCCTAACGTAGAGCAAGATACGGATCAGGTTGAAGAAAACTTGGACTCACTCTTAAAAATTGCTGAAGAACTGGGCGGTACAATCGTTGATTGATACTGTTTTATGATACAACTAAGGAGGCTATAAAATGGCTAAACGTAAAGGGCGTGGTAAAGGATTTTCACTCGGTGGTGGTGGTGGTGCTGGAGGAGGTGGTTTGAATCTGCCTGGCGGTGCAAAAGGTGGCTTGTCCGGTCAATTGCAAGCCATGCAGCAGCAGATGCTGGAAGCACAAGAAGCACTGGGTGACAAAACAGTGGAGGTTACAGCTGGTGGTGGTGTAGTCAAAGTTGTAATGACGGGGCACCAAAAATTAGAAGCGATTACGATTGATCCTGATGTCGTTGATCCAGAAGACGTTGAGATGCTGCAAGATCTAATTGTAGCGGCCGTGAATGAGGCGGTTGAAGCTTCCCAAAATTTGGCAGCCGATGAAATGGGATCAATTACTGGTGGTTTGAACATCCCAGGTCTGTTTTAATGCAAGTTACGCCAGCGCCTGTAACAAAGTTAATAGATGCTTTCTCTAGATTGCCTGGTATTGGGCCAAAAACAGCCTCACGTTTAACCTTCTATTTATTGCGCAGCCCAGAGGAGTATGCTAGCGCGTTATCAGAGGCCCTGCGTGAGTTGCACGAGAAGGTGGTTTTTTGTTCTCGCTGCTTTAATATTGCCGAACAAGACCCCTGTTCAATTTGTAATGATCAAAATCGGGAACAAACCACAATTTGTGTGGTGGAAGAGCCGCTTGATGTTTTGGCAATTGAGCGAACACGGTCTTACCACGGTGTGTATCATGTTTTGCATGGTCATATTGCCCCAGCCGAGGGAATTGGACCAGAGGATTTGAAAATTGCGGAATTAGTTGAGCGAGTCCGAATGAGCCAAGAGCCCGTTCAGGAAATTATCGTAGCAACGAATCCCAATCTCGAAGGTGAAGCAACGGCTCGATACCTCTCGCGACAGCTCCAATCCTCGCCTAATGATTTAAAGGTTACCCATTTGGCCCGGGGGCTGCCTATTGGTGGCGATTTAGAGTATGCTGATGAGATTACTCTCAGTCGTGCATTGAGTGGACGAAGCGAGATATAGACATCGTTTTCTCTCCATATTTAGGGGAGTGTTAAATTGGTTCTTTGGGACTTGACAAGGGGATAAAGCTATGATATTATCGCCGCCGTTCTGGAGAGAAAACATTTACAGACTTGTGTGGAAGTAAGTAGTACGCTTCATCTGGTCTTACGACTGGCGAAGAGGTAAAGCTTGTCGAGATTGGCCTAGAGCCATCTTGATTAAATCTTCTGAAAAACGCATTTGTAAATTGATGAAAATTCCCTCTTGACAAACAAGATAATGTATGATACATTGTCGATCCGCTACAAGAAATAGCGAAACATGATGGACTGCTCAAGAAGTTGAGTACAGTATCATAACAAAACAGCAGGAGGCACAACTTCTAATATAGATAATTGTTTTGAAACAATTAAATGTTAGGATGAGTGCCTCGGCCGACCCTAAAAATGGTGTCGGTTTTTCTTTGCCCAAATAGTGCGGTTGGATGTTTTCTTAAAAAGTTTAAGTGATTGGTGGTACGCCTTGTTTGGTCTGATTAGACTGAGAAGCGCGAGCATTATTTTGATCTGGGTTGGCAAAAGTCACTTAGTGAAAATCACAAAAGCTGAGGTTAAAAATAAAAACCTCAATTTGACAAACATCTGGGGTTGTGGTAAATTACCCTCCGCTCTGGTGAAGAGCAACATGATGGACTGCTCAAGAAGTTGAGTGCAGTATCGTAAACAACGTAACAGGAGGTACTACTTCTAAATATTAAATGTTGTTTGATAACAACTTGATGTCTAGAGTGAGTGCCTCGGCCGACCCTAAAAATGGTGTCGGTTTTTCTTTGCCGAATTTGGACCTTAACAACTGAAGAGTGACAGAAAATGTGACAGTGATTGGGTTTCTGTAGAACTTTGCAGGCGTAAGCCTGATAAACTTTACGGAGAGTTTGATCCTGGCTCAGGATGAACGTTGGCGGCGTGCCTAACACATGCAAGTCGAACGAGAAAGCTCCTTCGGGAGTAAGTACAGTGGCGGACGGGTGAGTAATACGTTGGTGACCTGCCCTGAGGTGGGGGACAACCGTGGGAAACCACGGCTAATACCCCAGATATTCGAAGTGCTAGAGTCTTTGAATTAAAGCTCCGGCGCCTCGGGAGGGGCCAGCGGGCTATCAGCTTGTTGGTGAGGTAATGGCTTACCAAGGCTAAGACGGCTAGGGGGCGTGAGAGCGCGATCCCCCACAATGGGACTGAGACACGGCCCATACTCCTACGGGAGGCAGCAGTGAGGAATATTGCACAATGGGGGCAACCCTGATGCAGCAACGCCGCGTGAGCGAAGAAGGCCCTCGGGTCGTAAAGCTCTTTTCTAAGGGAAGATAATGACGGTACCTTAGGAATAAGTCCCGGCTAACTACGTGCCAGCAGCCGCGGTAAAACGTAGGGGGCGAACGTTATCCGGATTTACTGGGCGTAAAGCGCGCGTAGGCGGCTTGGTAAGTTAGATGTGAAAGCTCCTGGCTCAACTGGGAGAGTGCATTTAATACTGCCAGGCTAGAGGGTAGGAGAGGAGAGTAGAATTCCCGGTGTAGTGGTGGAATGCGTAGATATCGGGAGGAATACCAGTGGCGAAGGCGACTCTCTGGACTAACCCTGACGCTCAGGTGCGAAAGCGTGGGTAGCGAACGGGATTAGATACCCCGGTAGTCCACGCTGTAAACGATGGATACTAGGTGTAGAGGATGTCAAATCTTCTGTGCCGTAGCTAACGCGGTAAGTATCCCGCCTGGGGAGTACGGCCGCAAGGTTAAAACTCAAAGGAATTGACGGGGGCCCGCACAAGCAGCGGAGCGTGTGGTTTAATTCGATGATACGCGAAGAACCTTACCTGGGCTGAACTACGTGGTAGTAGTGAAGTGAAAGCGGATCGACCCTTCGGGGAGCCACGATAGGTGCTGCATGGCTGTCGTCAGCTCGTGTCGTGAGATGTTGGGTTAAGTCCCGCAACGAGCGCAACCCTCATCGTTAGTTACAAGTGTCTAACGAGACTGCCGGTATCAAACCGGAGGAAGGTGGGGATGACGTCAAGTCAGCATGGTCTTTATGTCCAGGGCTACACACACGCTACAATGGTCGGTACAATAGGTTGCTACACCGCGAGGTGATGCTAATCCGTAAAGCCGGCCTCAGTTCGGATAGCAGTCTGCAACTCGACTGCTTGAAGGTGGAGTTGCTAGTAACCGCGCGTCAGCATAGTGCGGTGAATGCGTTCCCGGGCCTTGTACACACCGCCCGTCACATCATGGAAGTCGGTAACACCTGAAGTTGGTGACCCTCAAGGAGCTGCCTAAGGTGGGGCCGGTGACTGGGATGAAGTCGTAACAAGGTAGCTGTAGCGGAAGCTGCGGCTGGATCACCTCCTTTCTAGGGAGCTTAATCAGAACTGATTAACACTCAGCAATCTGACAGCTTCTTTGTTGTAAAATTAAATGTATTAAATCTTACTCATTCTCAATCATTCACTTTTCTGTTACTCTTGAGTTGTTAAGGGCCTGTAGCTCAGTCGGTTAGAGCACTGTGCTGATAACGCAGGGGTCAGTGGTTCGAGTCCACTCAGGCCCACTGTGGGGGGCTGTAGCTCAGCTGGGAGAGCGCCTCCCTTGCACGGAGGAGGTCAGGGGTTCGAGTCCCCTCAGCTCCACTTGACAAAGTGGTAAAAAACATGTATATTCCTCCTCCGAGGATAAAAACTGTATGAAATTATTTCTGGATAGCTTGAACTGAATTTGATTTCTTTGAAGTGTGTTCGCGAAGACCTGGCGATGCGCTGGGTCTTTTTTTGTCCAGTGATTTTTTCTTCTGGTAAGTGAGTATTAGATAATCTAATTCTTACTTACCAGCAGATAAGTGTTGGTAGCAGGTTTCATACTGTTAGTAGATTAACAACTGAATAGAACGGGTAAGTAGTTCAAACTTACATGTGATTAAGCTAACAAGGGTGCACGGGGGATGCCTTGGCATCAAGAGCCGATGAAGGACGTGGTTGACTGCGATAAGCTTCGGAAAGTTGTCAGCAAGCGTTTTATCCGAAGATTTCCGAATGGGGAAACCCACCTAAGCTAATCCTTAGGTATCCCTACCTGAACACATAGGGTAGGGAAGGGAACCAGGTGAACTGAAACATCTAAGTAACCTGAGGAAAAGAGATTATTCCGTTAGTAGTGGCGAGCGAACGCGGAGAAGCCCAAACCGCTATGCTTTGGTGTAGCGGGGTTGTAGGACCCGGCATAATGTAGTGGAAATTAGGAAAACTGTACTGGAATGGCAGACCACAGAGGGTGACAGTCCCTTATCTGAAAATGAAAGCTACTGGCTGGAGTTCCTGAGTACCACGGAGCACGCTAATTCTGTGGGAAACTGGGGAGCCCACTTCCCAAGGCTAAATACTCTTGATGACCGATAGTGAACAAGTACCGTGAGGGAAAGGTGAAAAGAACGGCGGTGAGCCGAGTGAAATAGAATCTGAAACCGTGTACCTACAATCAGTCGGAGCCCGTTAATGGGTGACGGCGTGCCTTTTGGAGAATGAGCCGACGAGTTACTTTTTGTCGCAAGGTTAAGCTAGATACAGGCGGAGCCGTAGCGAAAGCGAGTCTGAATAGGGCGTCAAGTGGCAAGGAGTAGACACGAAACCAGGTGAGCTAACCATGGCCAGGTTGAAGCGGGAGTAATGTCTCGTGGAGGACCGAACGGGTATACGTTGCAAAGTGTTCCGATGAGCTGTGGTTAGAGGTGAAATGCCAATCGAACTTGGAGATAGCTTGTTCTCCCCGAAATAGCTTTAGGGCTAGCCTCATTTGTTTAGTACCGGAGGTAGAGCACTGAATTGGCTAGGGGGCCCATCGCTTACCGAACCAAAACAAACTCCGAATGCCGGTACTTTAGAGAATGGGAGTCGGACCGCGAATGATGAGATCCGTGGTCGAGAGGGAAACAACCCAGACCGTCAGCTAAGGTCCCCAAGTGATGACTAAGTGGGAAAGGATGTGAGACTACCGAGACAGCCAGGAGGTTGGCTTAGAAGCAGCCACCCTTTAAAGAGTGCGTAATAGCTCACTGGTCAAGTGGTCTTGCGCCGAAAATGTAACGGGGCTAAAGTCATCCACCGAAGCTACGGGTTCTGTGACTTGTCATGGAGCAGTAGGGGAGCGTTGTGCAAGAGATACAGTGCTGACCGAGAGGACAGCTTTCGGCTTGCACAAGTGCGAATGTCGGCATGAGTAGCGTAAAAGCATGTGAGAATCATGTTCGCCGTAAGTCTAAGGTTTCCGACGGAAGGTTGATCCGCGTCGGGTTAGTCGGGCCTAAGCCGAGGCCGAAAGGCGTAGGCGATGGACAACAGGTTAATATTCCTGTACCACCATAGATGAGTGACGGGGGGACACAGCAGGGTAGGCCAGCCGGAGATTGGAAGTTCCGGTGCTAAACGTGTAGGGCAACGACCTCCATAGGAAAATCCGTGGAGTAGCTTGAAGCGTGACGGCGGTGCCCATAGGGCCGGAAGTGGTTGAGCCCATACTGTCTAGAAAAGCCTCTAAGCGTTGAATCTTTGGTGTCCGTACCGCAAACCGACACTGGTAGACGGGTTGAGTATACCAAGGCGATCGGGAGAACCCTCGTTAAGGAACTAGGCAAAATTGATCCGTAACTTCGGGAGAAGGATCGCCCCTGCGGGTGAATAGCCTGCGGGGGCCGCAGATAATTGGCCCTGTCGACTGTTTATCAAAAACACAGGTCTCTGCAAACTCGAAAGAGGACGTATAGGGGCTGACGCCTGCCCAGTGCCGGAAGGTTAAGTGGAGGGGTGAGAGCTCCGAAATGAAGCCCCGGTGAACGGCGGCCGTAACTATAACGGTCCTAAGGTAGCGAAATTCCTTGTCGGGTAAGTTCCGACCCGCACGAAAGGCGTAACGAATGGGGCACTGTCTCAACGAGGGACCCGGTGAAATTGAACTACGAGTAAAGATGCTCGTTACCCGCAGAAGGACAAAAAGACCCCGTGGAGCTTTACTGTAACTTGGCATTGAGTTAGGGCTTAGTTTGTGTAGGATAGCTGGGAGGCTTTGAAGTTGGTACGCCAGTATCGATGGAGCCGTTGTTGAAATACCAGCCTGACTAAGTTTTGGCCCTAACATGTGACCGTAATCCGGCATGTGGACAGTGCCAGGTGGGCAGTTTGACTGGGGCGGTCGCCTCCCAAAAGGTAACGGAGGCGCCCAAAGGTTCCCTCAGGCTGAATGGAAACCAGCCAAAGAGTGTAAAGGCATAAGGGAGCTTGACTGCAAGACCTACAAGTCGAGCAGAGACGAAAGTCGGGCTTAGTGATCCCACGGTACCGAGTGGAAGGGCCGTGGCTTACCGGATAAAAGCTACCCCGGGGATAACAGGCTAGTCTCTCCCAAGAGTTCACATCGACGGGGAGGCTCGGCACCTCGATGTCGGCTCGTCGCATCCTGGGGCTGGAGTAGGTCCCAAGGGTTGGGCTGTTCGCCCATTAAAGCGGTACGTGAGCTGGGTTCAGACCGTCGTGAGACAGGTCGGTCTCTATCCGCTGTGGGCGTAAGGGATTTGAGGAGAGCTGCCCCTAGTACGAGAGGACCGGGGTGGACAGACCTCTAGTGTACCAGTTGTTCCGCCAGGAGCATTGCTGGGTAGCTACGTCTGGCAGAGATAACCGCTGAAAGCATCTAAGTGGGAAACTCGCCTCAAGATAAGATCCCTCATCCGTAATGGAGTAAGAAGTCG
>JANQQF010000096.1 GCA_028285035.1 Phycisphaerae bacterium | reverse complement strand
GTCAGGTCATCAACGGCTTTGATCTGAGCGATCTTACCACCATACTCACAGCTGCCTGCACTTTGGGTCAAGAAGCCATCGGTTTCGCTCAGTCCGGCTGCAGCCAGTTCCATCGCTGCTCCATCCATCGCCTCTTCTTCGTCACCTTCAGCATAAGCGCCAGGGCCGATGTCATCATAAGTAACAGAGAAGTCAGAGGTGAAGTACTTGCTGTTAATTTCAGCCAGGGTGCCGTCTTCCATCATTGCGGCCAAAGCAGCATTAACAGGCTCTACTAAATCACTGCCTTTGGGGAAGATAAAGCCCAATTGATCACTAGATAGTGAGTCGCCGAGCAATTGGATCTGATCAGCGTTGACACCTTGATATCCTTGGCCAGCCGTTTCGTCGATGATTACGGCATCGACATCACCAGCAATCAAAGCTTGTACAGACAGACCAAAATCATCAAACGGAACGATTCGATCTTCACCAACGAGACCTACAGCGGTGTCGTAGTTTGTGGTACCGAGCTGAGTACCAATCAAGAGATTTTCATCAGCGGCAAATTCTTCGGCATTTGTAAATGCATCTTCGTCAAGACGTGCCATTAAGCGCTGATCAACAGAGATATAGCCGTTAGAGAAATCAACGATTTCGGCACGTTCTTCAGTGATGGTGATCCCGTCAGCGGCCATATCAAATTGGCCTTCGCTAACAGCAACGATCATCCCATCCCAGCGGGTTTCAACATAGTCCAGCGTACAATTGAGGCGGTTACACATTTCCTCAAGGAAGTCATAGTCCCAACCAGCAGCTTCGCCTGTTTCTAGGTCGATGTAGTTGAAGGGTAGGTAAGCGTTTTCAACGGCCACACTGATGGTTTGGCCACCAAGATCTGGTAAGTCGCCAGCCATCGCGCCATCATCCATTGCCTCTTCTTCCATAGCCCCACCACCGATCGGCACATAGGCCCCGCCAGTGATTTGGTTCACGGCAATCTTTGGATCAGCACAGTCACCAAGGTCGTTACAAGTGATGTTACCCGTGATCCCGTCCATACCACTGGTCGCATACAACGCATCGCGTAAGGCTTGGCGACCAATCACAGTGTTGCCGTCAGCATCAGTTTTA
>JANQQF010000118.1 GCA_028285035.1 Phycisphaerae bacterium | reverse complement strand
ATGGACACAGATAAGTTTATTTATTTTTGGCCCAACCGCCTAAAGGCAGTTGGGCTTTTTTAGTATAAGGGAGGGGCGGGGGTTTGGGAAATTGGGTGTGAAGGGGGATAAATGGGGGAGAAGCCATAATTTTAAGCTTCGCTATCACGGAAGTATGGTATAATCCTCTTCCCAGCAAAGAACATTTGTTCCTCTTAATCTTGGGCGAGGTTAAGTCTGGAACAAGAGTGGTGGTCAGGATGGGCGATAGCCTTTATTTTGAATCGATGTATTTGGGAGAATACAATGAGCCTTAACTTAACTTGTGCCGAATGTGGCACATCATTAGTGCGAATTCCAGCCACAGAGATCTTAACGATAGCTGAAACGCACGATCAAACCCATCAAGTCATTACCCGAGCCTGGCACAAGGCCTGTTATCGGGTGTATGCTGCACGAGAGCTGAATGACTGGTGGGCCAGAGCCACCCACATTGATCTGCCGCCGTCCCCTTAACCAAAATTTTCACCAAAGATTTCTCACCCTAACGGGTTTGAAATGACATAACAGATCATCCCTTACATTTACATTTGAAGGGGTGTCTCCTCTTTGCTCCATTGATACCGCTGGCTCAGCTTCAGATAATTTGCTAGATTTATTCTGGCCCAACTACCTTTAGGCGGTTGGGCCTTTTTCTTGGTCAAATGTCAGCCAGACTTCAGCGGGGTGACAGAACGTCATCTCTTTTTTGTTATAAAATGGCAGCGATACCGAGTAGGACTGACGCAAAACGTTGATTGAGCCTGTCGAAAATAACGTTTTGCGGACCAAAATGCTTGGTTTCGACAAGCTCAACCGACAATTTATCCTATTCTGCGTAAGTCCTACCGAAATTCATCCCTAACAGAGGACAAACATGACTCAACAGCCTCACTTTCGTAACTAGTTAGATCAAAATGTAGCTATGTCATCAACAGTGACCGATCATTTTCATCGCAGCAAGCTGGGGGCAGGTGGTGACAGGCCTCTTGTAAAAATAGCGCAACAGTCTGATCGCCAACAAATGGGCGCTTTGCCGCAAGGTACAGGTCAATTTCGATGGGGCGCCCCTACTGTCCCTGACAAGTCACAGCCCGGACGTAGCCAATATGATTACCCTGGTCGACGGGGTAACCGTCGTGGTCAATGATGGCAACTGTTCGTTGATTGAGGCCATTGAGAACGCCACTGACACGGTCACCGGGCAGCCTCACACCGACTGTACTGTACCCCGGGCGATCCGACGGGGGCAGATACGACCCTACCTCTGATTTACGGCTGATTCTGCAAAAATTGCTCAATCAGGGGAATAGCCAACTCAGCGGCGCGGCCCCGGTGGCTGATAGGGTGCTTTTGGGCGGAGGAGACTTCGCCAAAGGTGGCGTTAAAGGGGGGGTAAAAAAAGACCGGATCGTAGCCAAAGCCGCTGGTGCCTTTGGGGCCATCGGCGATAAAGCCTTCGGTGGTGCCGTCAACGGTGCCCAACACCTCGCCCCGATAGGCCAAGGCGATGACACAACGGAAACGAGCGGTGCGTTGGTCCCAGGGCACATCCCGCAATTTGTCCAGCACAATTTGATAACGACCAACACTGTCGTGTTTCGCGGTGTTGCCGTAGCGAGCGGAGTAGATGCCTGGTTCGCCGTTCAGGGCGTCAATCTCCAAGCCAGAGTCATCGGCCAGGGTGAGCAGATCACACGTCTCGGAGAAGGCCTTGACCTTGAGGATAGCGTTGGCCTCAAAAGTCGTGCCCGTTTCCTCGGGGTCCAGGTCGATGCCTTCGGCCGCCAACGAGGTTAACGTCACCGGCAGATCGGCGTAGATTTCTGAATATTCCTCGATTTTTCCGACATTGTTGGTTCCGATGAGTAGTTTCATTTGGATCTACGATTTACGATTTTTGATTGATGATTTTTCCCTCACCCACCCACTCCCTTAAAGGAGAAAGGCTTGGGGGATGAGGGTCATTTTTGATTTATCGTTAGGAATTACTCAATGTACATATAACGCGGGGCCACATCACGCCCACCGGCCCACTCTAGCACGAGATCGAACTCTCCGGCCCGAACATCAAAGACGAGGCGGCCTTCAATGCCTTCGTTAGGTTCCAGACTGCCTCGCCCTAAATAGCCCTCGACAGCCGGGGCTGCGGGAGAAATGGCGTATTGCTCGCTGTTTTGGTTGATCAAAAAGAAATCACTATCACTAAAGCTGGCCGTATCACTACTCAAATTGACTAACTCCAAGGTAATGACAATGGTCTCTTGGCCCTCAATAAGGGGCACACCAGGAATGGTGGCGTTACGATTAACTTCAAACAGCCGCAGTTGCTGCGACTCATCGTTAACAACGGTCTCATCGGGAAACGCAGGTTCAAAGAAATCGAGCCCGATATCGCTCCCCGGCAGCGTTGCAGGAAACAAGGCGCTGGTTGGGTCCAGGGTCCATAGCCCGATAGAAAAGACAAAACAAGCCCCCATACAAATGAAGACCAGACAGCCTCCTGAAATAAAAATCAAAATACGTTGGATTAGGGAGTCCCGAGTCCCATCCTCGTCATCATAATAGTCGTCATCATATTCATACTCATCATAGTCCGCTTCAGGGGCGGACGGGGGTGAGTGATATGGATTTTGTGGCGGATAATACTGCCCCATTTACATCTCCTTACACACATCTATGGGTTATTCGGCTTTGCCAAGCACCAAATTGATCATTGCCAATTTAAGGGCTTGGTCTGGCCTTACAAACAGCGAGAGATTATAACACACATCCCCACGCATTCCCAAGAAACGGGGTTAACTTTGTGGAAGTATCAAGATTGGCGGCGAAATTGCCAAAAAGCAACCAGTCCAATCGCCAAGAGTGTCAGCCCAAAGAGCCAAACACCAATTCGAAATGGGCGCGGTTGATACTCAAACACAACCTGATGTTGGCCCGCGGGCACAAATACGGCCCGCCCGATATAGTTGGCCCGATAAATGGGCGTGATCACGCCATCAACGGTCGCGACCCAGCCGGGATAAAAAGTATCGTGCAAAATGAGATAACCGGGCGCATCAAGGGTGACAGCAATTTCGACCTGCTGTGGGTGTTCACGCACAATGGTGGCTTGACTAGGTGTTGTGCTGGGTTGGGGTATTGGCAGCGTTGTTTCATTTGTTTCCAGGATCGCCGTTTGCCATAAATCAAGTCCCGCATCAGCGAAGTAGGCCAAGGCGTCAGCCTCATTATCAACGGTCGCCACGTCGTGGACGATGAAGGCGCGGGGGTGTGGATTTTTATTTTCATAGACAAAGCTGTCTTCATCGTTATAGATGATCGGATAGGTGGCGACAACATCGGCCCCCATTTGGCCCTTTGTTAGAAGATATTGAATGCCAAAGACCTGAATGGCTTGGGCTGGATGAAATTCATCTAGAACCTGATCATAACGCTGCAAAGTCAGCGGAAAGACGTAGCCCCCTGCGCTATGAACCCGATGGACAGAGGGGTAGTATTGGGCCAGATGGCTAATCGAGTCGAATTCGGTGTTGACCCCCAGAGGGAATATTCGAGCATTGTCAATATTTTCCAGAATGTAAGCGGCTCCGCCAGATACCCGGGACCAGTAGGAGTCGGGGCGCACGGGGTTAATGGTGGTTCCCCCAGCGACCATCAGGTCAAAGCTGATAATACCGATGATGAGGCTGGCAAAAACATTTCGGGGAATGCGCCGGGCACGCCATAGGCCAAACACAGTGATAGCGCTGATCAAATTGACGGTTAAAAGCACCACGGGAATGGTCAGCCACGGAACCCAGCCGATGAGTAATCGCTCTTTATAGGTCGGATTGAGGGTGTAGCCTTTATCGAGAAAGGTGGCCAGTAACCGCTGATGAAACTCAAGCCATTGCCCACTCCAAAGCCGAAGCGTCTCCGATTGAGCGTAGATCAAGCCAAGCCCGCCCAGCAAAATTATGGTGATGACAACAAGGCTAATTATCTTCACCCGGGATATTCCATCTTTTAAGACCACATCCAGCCCGATTGCCGCCAGAATGGCGATCGCAAAATTGACAATCATCAGCCACCGAGCGGGAATACGGAAGAGGTCAAACCCAGGCAGATGTTGAATCACATAAAAATATAACGGGGTGTTTTGCCCCATCGCCAAAAGAACAGCAGCAATCAACAATCCCCAAAAGTATATGACATTGGCTGAGCGATGACGCGCCGGCCAGCTAAAAAGGGCAAGCAGCAAAGCAATAATCCCCGTGTAAATAAACACTTCCTGAAACGGGTCGCCTCCTTTAAAGCTGGTCACGTTATTCCCAAATAAGCTGGGCAGTAATAGGTTTAGCCACATTGCTGACGGCAGCGAATTTTCAACCAATAGATCAAAGCCCCGATTGGACAAGCGTTTGGCGAATTGGGTCAATTCAAGCGTGGGCAGAAGTTGAGGGGTGGCTAATAACACTCCAACAACCACCATCACCGTGATGAGGAGACCTGTATGCAAGAAGTAACGAATATTTCGCTGTTGTTGTCCGGAAAGAAAGGCCTCAACCATCTTAAAGAGGACAAACCCGGAAACGGTTAATAACGAGTACAAGGTGATTTGGGGCTGGGTGGTGGACATTTGCAGGGCAATAGGCACCCCAGCCAACATTGCCGCCAGCCACGTCCGCCGCTTCAGTACCTGAATTGCCCCATAAAAAATTAAAGGTAGCCAAGCTGCGCCGGTCATGATGCTGAGATTTGGAATTTGGGCCATGATAAAGCCGCCAAAGCCAAAGACTAATCCAGCCACCGTTGCCGCCCAGACACTAAGGTCAAGTGAGCGGGCTAACATAAAGGTAAACCAAGCGGCCATTACAAAGTGAAGTAGAATGAAGAGGGACAGTTCTAGCGATGGGTCAAGCGGACTAAGCAACAGGAATCGCAAGGGGTAAAGCACCCCCAAGGGAATTTCAGCCAAGATGGGCACACCCAGATGGCGATAGGGATCCCACAAAGGTACCCGACCAGCGAGCCATTCTTCAGCCAAAAAAATATGGCTCGGATAATGAACCCAGGTAATATCTGACCAATAGAGGGTTTGTCCGCCAAAAATAAGCTCTGGAAAAGCGAGAATGGGGAGGCAAAAAAATAGAAGGGCAACCGCAAGTTGTTGGAGGAATTTTCGTGACACCCCTAATTGAAAATTCACGTAAATTGTTTCTCTTTGTCTAAATTTTTTCCTGGCGGATTGGATACTCAGTCGACGAGTATAGCACAGTCATAATTCAATGGACAATCTGCCTTAAATATGTAATTGACAAGCACCACGCTGTTTGTTACAATATGCCCAGATTTTAATTCGGTTTTTGTTGATTATATAAATTTTTATTATGTCCGAGGTGAAGTCATCTCGGTATTTTGTTTTTGAGGAGCAAAAATTTTTTATGGCTGAAGAAGCAGGCGAAAAGCTTATTTTAGAGGGAACTATTGTTGAAGCATTGCCAAATACCAGCTTTAAGGTTGAGCTAGAAACAGGGCAAACTGTTTTGGCTTACCTTTCTGGGAAAATGCGAAAATTTTACATCCGGGTACTGCTCGGGGATAAAGTAAAAGTTGAACTCTCTCCCTACGACCTAGAGCGGGGCCGTATTGTTTATCGATACAAAAGCGGTCGAGAAAAATAGACTTTTGTCCTTATAAGATTCTCTTTTCATTAATAGATACAGCGCAATTTGCGTATAAAAGGTATAGCTCAGGCTGTACCTTTTTCAGTTATACTCAGTGACGTCAGGTAATACCGCTGAATATAGGAAACCTTTAGGGGCTTTTTGGGTTATAGATAATGCAAGATAACTCTCGGGTGAGTGTTCCAGTACGATATTATGTTGACACACTTCTGCCCAATGCTATAATCATCATACCGCTTTGTGAACAAGGATAGGAGAAGAAAGCCTCTATGAGCGAGCATACCCCCCCATCATCGGATGAAGAAAATGAACAAACTCCTGAACGTGATGATGCTACCCGGCCCAATCGGCGGATAACCCATCCTGACCGAACCCGATATACCCCACGCCAACCTCAACCACCGAAGCAACAACCATCAACACCCGCTCAAAATCCATCACGTCCAGCTCAGCCTGACCAGAAACCTGCTACACCCCCAGTTCAACCACCGGGCCATCCATCAAGGGAACAAGCCCCACAAAGCCCACCAACACCCGCTCAACCAGCGCGCCCCCAACGTGAAGATAAACAACGAGAGGAAACTGAGTCGAATATTTCCGCTCCTTCCGCAAATACGCCAACCCCATCTCGACCAAAACCGAATTACGCTCAACCGACGCAACCGATCAGGCCACAACCTCGACCAGATGACAACCAAAAACAACCATCACAGCCCGTTCGCACGCCTGAGCAGAAAAATCCAACAACCCATACGCCGCGTCACTATCGAAATCCCATTTATCAACAAACTAAACCATCCGAGCAACCGCCGCCACAAATCAAACAACAGCCGACGGTGCGGGTGCGTCCCAAGCGAAGAAAGCCCAAGCCGCAACGAAACTTTGCCCAGCGGATGATGCGGGCCGGTTTGACCGTATCCGCGTTGGGGCTGATTGCTGGGGCGCTGTTTCTCGCGATCAGCGTATTTATGTATTTCACCATCGCCAGCCAATTGCCGCCGGCTCAAGAGTTGCAGGGGCGTAGTTTCCGTTTTGCTACCACAAAAATATTGGATCGAAATGGCAACTTATTATGGGAAATTATTGATCCAACCGGCGGACGTCGCACCCGGGTCAGCCTTGATGAAATCTCACCTAACTTGATTCGGGCCACGGTAGCCACAGAGGATCGATTCTTTTATCAAAATGTTGGGGTTGATCCCATCGCCGTGGCCCGGGCCGTCTATTACAACGTGACGGAAGGCGAGATCGTTTCTGGAGCCAGCACCATCACCCAGCAGTTGGCCCGCAATGTGCTGCTTGATCCAGAGGAGCGTAATCAACGCTCGATTATGCGAAAGGTGCGTGAGGCCGTCCTCGCGGTGGAAATCAATCGAAGATATACCAAAGAGGAAATCCTCGAAATTTATCTGAACCAAATTTATTATGGAAATTTGGCCTATGGCATTGAGGCCGCCTCACAAACTTACTTTGGCAAATCAGCCGAAGATTTGACGTTAGCGGAAGCCGCCATGCTGGCGGGTCTACCTCAAGCCCCGGCCTTCCACGATCCTTACACTAACCCTGAAGGAGCCAAAAATCGGCAAGCTGATGTCCTACGTTTGATGGCCGAAGCCAATTACATCACAGCCAACGAAGCCGAAGACGCCCATTTGGAGGCCCTTCCCTTCCGTGAACCCAGCTTTGCCTTTGAATCCCCCCATTTTGTCACTTATGTCCGTCAGGAATTGGAACGCATCTTTGGCCCTGATTTACTTTATCAAGTTGGGGTAGAGGTAACTACGACTCTGGACCCTCGTCTGCAAAGTATCGCTGAAGAGGAAGTCACCCGTCAGGTGAATGCTTTGGCGGGACGAGATGTCAGCAACGGGGCCTTAGTGACAATGGATGTTGAAACCGGGCAGATTCTCGCGTTTGTGGGCAGCAAGGACTTCGAGGATGAGGCGATTGCTGGGCAAATCAATATGGCTTTGACACCACGACAGCCAGGCTCCTCCATCAAGCCTCTGACTTATCTAGCCACTTTTGAAATGTTGGACTGGACGCCCAGTACATTAATTATGGACACAGAAGTTGAATATCCTGACGGGGCTGGGGGTGTTTACAGTCCCCAAAATTATGATAAGAAGTATCACGGGCCAACTTCGATTCGTCTCTCTTTAGCCAACTCCTACAATATTCCTCCGGTCAAAGCCCTGGCCTTGGTTGGGGTGGATGCCCTAAAAGAGATGTCCAGTCGCTTGGGCATTACGACCCTGACGCGGAATGACTATGGCGTGGCCTTAACATTGGGAGCAGGAGAGGTGCCCCTCATTGAGATGGTGGGAGCTTATCAAGCAATCGCTAATGGAGGAGTCAAGGTTCAGCCTACATCGATTGTAGAAATACGGGATAAATTTGGCCGAGTGATTGAGCCTGCCCGTCCCCAGCCGGTTCGGGTGCTCAATGAAGCCCACGCCTATCTGATTACTCACATTTTAGCGGATAATGAAGCCCGCACCCCGGCGATGGGCCCCAACAGCCCAATGAAACTCTCGCGGCCTGCGGCGGCAAAAACCGGCACAACCACCGATTTTCGAGATAGTTGGATTGTGGGCTACACCACCAATTATGTGACGGGGGTTTGGGTCGGTAATGCGGATAATACCCCAATGAATGGGATCGGTGGCTCGAATGGCGCGGGACCGATTTGGAATCAATTTATGGAGCGGGCCCACGAAGGCGTAGCCATCGAAGATTTCACGCGCCCCTCATCGATTGTGGAGTTAGAGGTGTGTGCCGATTCTGGGACAATCCCCAGTGAGGTTTGCCCCCAACGTCGCACAGAAGTTTTTTATCAGCCCCAGCCACCACTGGGACCTGAACATGACATTCACCAATTAATTGAGATTGATCGCAACACCGGTAAGCGAGCCAACGAGTTTTGTCGCGGCAATGTTGAACAACGGTATTATCGGGTATATCCACCAGATGGGTGGGAATGGGCTGAAGAGCAGGGATACGAGCAGCCCCCAGCCAACTTCTGTCCATCGGCCAACTTAATCGCCGACATCACTCAACCACTTGATGGCAGCACTGCACGCGGGATCATTTCCCTGGAAGGCTCGGTGGGTGCCGCTAATTTTTCCCATTATCAAATTGAATTGGGCGAAGGCACCAATCCAGAAGAATTTGTTGTGATCAGTGGGCCAGTCAACTCAATGGTTGAACGGGGTGTCTTGGGACGCTTTGATAGCAACGAAATTGAAAATGGCCCGTATACACTACGTGTTCGGGTATTTGATCAAACTGGCGGTGAAGTTGAGACGCGTATCCGTCTCTTGGTTGACAACGTGCCCACTCCGGCCCCCACCGAAACACCCACACCGACGATGACACCCACCCAAGCCGTTGACACAGCTACACCGACGCCTGAGTTGACTGCGACACCAACTGCAACCCCTGAACTGCCGACCGAAACGCCAACAATCCCTGCCGACACTCCCACACCAGAGCCGACCATTGCGCCAGATACACCTACCCCAGAACCAACCTTGCCCGCAGATACACCAACGCCAGAGCCGCCAACAAATACTCCGGTTCCTGAGGATACGCCGACCGAGGCCCCACCAACGGAGGAGCCAACCTCAGAGCCACCAGCTGAAGAGCCGACAACGGAGCCAACAGAGGAATTACCCACCCCGTCGGCGTAGTTATCAGAGGTTATACAGATCGATTTTAATTAGATGGACACAATTACCCGAAAGAAAGATATAGAAAGCTACCTCAACGAATGTCTTGCCATTTATCATTCCAAAGACGTCACCGCCTGTGTTAAGGTATTCAGCCAACAAATTTTAAGCAAGAAGGTGAAATTTCCACTGTTAGAGTATTGTGGAAACCGACTCTATCAAGAAATTGCAGAGCAGCAACACCTTGACTTCTGTGATCAAATCGAAGCCTTGAAAACAGTCGGAGGCAATGTCATTTTAGGAATTGTTCTACAGTGCCGATTGGGTGGACATTTCCAGCAATCCCTGCAAAAAGCGACCGAGTACATTACTCAGGCCGATGCCTGGTATGTCTGCGATATTATTGGTGAACGCGTATTTGGCTATGCATTGCTTCACTCCCCTGATAAAACAATCCCGGAACTTGAACGTTTATCTCAACACTCAAGCAGATGGGTTATTCGGTCCTTAGGGGCAGGCACCCATTACGCCATCAAAAAAGGATTGAGCAAACAGGATGTCGAGGCAATGTTTGAACTACTTTTGACGATGGCAAATAGTAACGACAAAGAAATTCGGCAAGGTATTGGCTGGGCAGCAAAGACGACGGCTAAATTTCACCCAGATATTATTGAGGCCTATCAAGCAAAAATTCAAGACAAATCTGTGGTCGCGAACTGGTTTCGTTCCAAAATTAATATTGGGTTGAGTAGACATACCTATGCCCAAGGAAATTGAAGTCACGTCGGTCTTAAATAAAACCAAACAACGGGACGATTGGTTTTTAGATGACTATACCGTCAATCTTTACAGTAGTTGCTCATTCAACTGTTTATTCTGCTACATCCGAGGCAGCAAATACGGGGCCAATCTGGCAGATACCCTATCCATCAAAACCAATGCCCTTGAAATCTTAGACCGGCAGTTGACCAATCGAGCCAAAAAAGGTCAATATGGTATCATTGTGCTCTCCTCTGCCACCGATCCTTATCTTCAAATTGAAAGCGATTATGAGTTAACGCGGTCAGCTTTAGCCATCATTCTAAAGCATAAATTCCCCGTTCACATCATTACCCGGTCGGATTTAATTGAACGCGATTTTGATCTCTTACATCAAATTGATCAAGCGGCCATTCTACCTCACGATTTACAACAACTCGGTCGAGGGACAATTATTTCGTTCTCATTTTCAACCTGCCAAGATGAGGTGGCAAAAATCTTTGAACCGGGGGCAACAAGGCCATCAAAACGCCTCATCGCCCTTGAAAACACTGTCAAGCAAGGCTTCCTAACCGGAGTGAGTCTGATGCCCTTGTTACCATATATTTCGGATACATCGGATCAGCTACACTTGATGTACGCAACGCTCAAAGCAAAACAGGTGGATTACATTTTACCCGCCACCATCACTTTGTATGGCAATGGTGTGGCAGATAGTCGAACATTGATGCTCCAAGCCGTAAAAAAGCATTATCCAGCGTTAGAAGACAAATATATAAGGCTCTTTAGAAGTAACTCTCAGCTACCCCCCCACTATCGCGAGGCGTTTTACAAGAAAATGAAAGAGCTTTGTGCAGAATATGGGCTAAATAACAGTATTTTAGAGGCCGCACGTATGAAAGGATAAGAATACCCAAAGTCACACCAATTTTAGGTCTCAGGAACCTTTGTAGTCCTTATCAACGTCAGCATGTCGTAATAATGATAGAGAGCTTCTTTGTCTCTGTCCGCCAAACAAAGTTGAGAGGAACTCATCATGGAACTTCTTGTCCCAATGTTTACCGTTTTGCTCACCCAATTGCCAAATATTCTTGTTTTACTTATCGGCTTTGTCCTGTCGCTCGTTTATTGGCAGCGACACCCCAGAGTTTCACTCCTCACAACAATTGCTACGGCTGGATTTCTCATAAATCTACTCGTCAGTTCCTCGCTGAGTGTGCTTCCTCTGCTTTGGCTTGAGCAAGGCTGGGAGACCAGCCAGATGGGTATCATTATGACCACGATCGGCATCATTACCTCCTTGTTGTCTGCCGTTTATTGGGGGTTATTGTTCACGGCCATTTTTGGCTGGCGTAAGACCTTAACAGAGGGAGAAATTATCACTTGAGCGATTAACAGAACAAGCAGTTAAAAGGAGAACCGAATGACAATAAGATTTAATCCGCCATCGGGCTGGCCTCAGGCTGGTCGAGCTTTCAATCACGGTATCATACAGCCTGAAGGTCAGGTCTTACATATGACTGGTCAAGTTGCCTGGGACAGCCAGGGGGTGCTCATCGGTGAAAATGATTGTGAGGCCCAAATTCGTTACTGTTTCGATAATGTAGAACAAATCCTCAAGGCCGTTGGTGGACGATTAGATGACATTGTTTCACTTACAATATATTTCTTAAATCGGGAAGATTTACCGACCATTCAACGAGTACGTGCCGAGAAATTCACCCCAGAAACTGCGCCGGCAAGTATCCTGATTCAAACTCCGGGTCTGGTCATTCCTGAGCTTTTGGTTGAATTAGTGCCAATTGCGGTGATCCCCTACAAACGATTTCACGAGCCAATGTGGTAAACCAGCAACAAGCAATATCAATAACTCAGACCAAAAATGCTCATCTAAAGTAGATGAGCATTTTAACTCCTAACCTAATTGTGCTAAATTATTCATCGGTAAGTACCGATGAATAATTTAGCATTGAAATGAAGCGATAGCCTTGATCTCACTTGAAAAACACAAAAAGTTAACTGAATCTGAACAGCTACGCCTGTTAAATATGATGAAAGCGATTAGTCATCCCAGTCGTTTTGAAATATTACAATTCTTGCTTGCCAACCCCAATTGTTACACCAAAGAGATTGTGGATCACCTACCGCTTTCTCAAGCGACCGTGTCACAACATATCAAACAGTTGCGGGAAGCAGGTTGGCTTTCCAGTGAGGCTGTTTGCCAGATGACCTATCACTGGCTTAATGAAGCAAATATCGAATGGTTTAAACAAACCGTTGGTGATATTTTCTAAAAAATTTTTTACGCCCATTCATCGGTAATTACCGATGAACAAAGAAAGGAACTTAAGATGGATCAAGAAAACAACACCCCCCACAAACAAATTGCCGAGCGATATGGGCAATATGCCCAGCAGGTATTGGACACAGAGACTCCCTTGCCATTCAATGTCGATGGGTCTGCCCCACAAACAGAGCAACAGACTGAGCGGCTGGCCGAACGCCTCTATTCAGATGACGAATTAGCGGATTTACCAGACTCTGTGGTCAACGCCTCAATCGGCTGTGGAAATCCGATCGCAATGGCGACGATCCAGCCCGGTGAAACAGTCCTTGATTTAGGCTCAGGGGGCGGTATTGATTGTTTTATGGCGGCAAAGACGGTTGGATCAGAAGGGTATGTTATTGGGGTGGATGCCACTCCTTCTATGATTGAACTGGCTAACAAAAATAAACAAAAAATGGGAATCAAAAATGTTGATTTTCGGCTAGGCAAGATTGAAGTGCTACCAGTCGAAAGCAACACTGTTGATCTAATTATCTCCAATTGTGTCATTGATGTTTCACCTGACAAAGCGGCCGTGTTTGCCGAAGCGTTTCGTGTGCTCAAGCCCGGTGGTCGTATGGCCATTTCGGACACGGTCATTTTGGGTGAAATCCTACCAAAACTAAAAGCCAATATCGATATTTGGTCTGGGGCAATCATCACCCCCTTGATTACACTGCCCGAATATCTACAATTTATAGAACAGGCTAGTTTTATTGAGATTCAAGTCGAGTCGCTCACTTCATATGGCCTTGATAATTTTGACGCGCTTGACGCCGAGAGCAAGACAATATTAACCAACGGCATAACCTGGAAGCCATTACCGCCCGATACAGGGTTATACAGTGCCTCGATTTGGGCAAAAAAACCATAACCGTACTTTGTAGAGATAGCGTCGCAGACCGGGGATTGGGGGGTAGGTCCCCCCTTTTCATTCCCCGCTGTCGTCTCACAGAAATTGTTATGTTAACTATGAAATTAGTGTCTAATTTGACAAATTCGTGGAATTAGAGAAACTTATCAAACTATTACACCTCGTCAGAATAATGCCACAGTTGTAAGCCATCTAACCGAGAGAATGAGAGAGTGGGTTATAATACGAATAGAAAAACAGGTTAGGGAGTCACCTTGTGGGTAAACAGCAACTTCTCTTAAATTCACGATCTTTAGTGTTATTAACCGCTGGGCTTGTCTTGTCAGCGACCTTTGCGGTCGGTGCTTCTGGTTGGACACGCGGTCTCAATATTATTCTCTTTGTTGGTCTGGGATCAATCCTGATGGGGATGATGTTGGCGCGAAGCATCCTTATCGGTTTTCTCGCCCACGTCTTCAGTCTGATTATCGGTATTGGTTGGTCATTTTGGGTAACCACACGACTACTCCCGGCCCACTATACTTGGATAGAACGTTGGGAAAACCTGGCGATTCGGCTCAATTCCTGGTACAACACCGCCCTGCAAGGTGGGACGAGTTATGATAACTTGATGTTTATCTTGCAAATGAGTGTTATTGTGTGGTGTATGGGCTATTTGACGGTCTGGTTTGTCTTCCGTACCGGACGCGTATGGCAGGCTATTGTGCCCAGCGGGGTAGTACTCACGATGAACTTGTACTATGCCCCTAACGACATCACCTTCTGGTTCCTGGTTTACCTGCTGCTCTCCCTCATTCTCGTTATTCGCTTTAATACTGTGGTTCAGGAAGCAAATTGGCGCGCTGAAGGCATATTTTATCGTCCTGATGTTGGGTTTGATCTGTTACGAGATGGTGTTATTTTCTCAGCCCTCATTATTGGGGTAGCTTGGCTGACCCCGCCTGTGGTTGATGCCAAAACCTTTGGTGTTCTAGATAATTTCCAGGGTCGCTGGCAAGACGTCCAGAGCAACTGGAATCGACTTTACGCTGACCTTAATTATCGTAATGAAACGGCTGCAGTCGGTGTATTCGGCCAATCTTTTGCGCTTGGCGGCCCTCGCTATCTAACGGACCAGCCCGTTATGGATGTGCAAGTCGATGGGGTTGGCCGCTATTGGCGAGCGACCATTTACGATGAATACAACGGCATCGGCTGGCGCAGCACCCACCGCGACTCAGCCTCAGTGGCTGAAGATGCAACGCCATCTCTCCCCCAATATCTCAATCGACAGGCCATCACCCAAACCTACACCCTATATCGGGGCGGCTCAACCGTTCTCTATGCCATGGGCAGTCTCGTCGACTTTGACCGAACCGCTCGCATTACCTTTAATACTCTTAGCAATGAGCAAATTTCTTCCTCATCTCAGCCTCGTTGGGAGCGAGGTCAAGAACCATACCTTGAAGAGATTTCCTACATTCGTAGTGATGCAGGGATTGATGAGGGCGAGAGCTATACCGTTGTTTCAGCCGTAAGCCAAGCCAGCATCAATCAACTTCGCAATGCAGGTACGCAGTATCCAGAATGGATTAGTGAGCGTTATCTACAACTACCACCGATTACTGACCGAACCCGTGAGTTGGCTCAACAAATCACGGCGGATGCATCCACGCCGTATGATAAAGCTCAGGCCATAGAAAGATATTTACGCAACAATCTGAGTTATAACGAGGCCATCCAGCCGCCGCCACCTGGGGTCGATAAGGTTGATTACATCTTATTCGATCTGAAGGAAGCCTACTGCGATTACTATGCCACCTCAATGATTACAATGTTGCGGTCACAAGGGGTTCCGGCTCGAATGGCCGCTGGTTACGCCCAAGGCACTTACGACTCGGACCGCGATGTCTTCCACGTCATCAACGCCGATGCTCACTCCTGGGTTGAGGTTTACTTCCCAAGGTATGGCTGGATTGAATTTGAGCCGACTGCAGCCCAACCTAACATTATTCGGCCAGAAGATCCAGACCAAGGTGGATCAGGGGCATCCTTGCCAAACGCGCCAAATCCAGATGACCGTCCTGATGGTGGTCGACCCGACACTGATTTAGCCAATATCCCGATTGATGATGAGGCTTTCATTGACAGTGATAGCTTGATTGGTTTCAATATTCCATTTTTGGGTAATCAGGTGAGCTTAACCTCAACTGTGATTGGCCGTACTGTTTCAGGCTTATTGTTGTTTGTAGTCATAGCGGGTGGTGGTCTTGCCTTCTGGTGGAATCGACAACAGACACACGCTAGCCGCAACATCGCAAACTTATATGAGGGAATGATAAAACTGGCTCGATGGACGGGAGCCATATTACAGCCCTGGCAAACACCTTATGAGCAAGCAACGGTCCTCAAGCAGAAGTTGCCGGGGTATCATCGTGAAGTGGATACCATCGCCGATGACTACGTCCAAAAAACTTTCAGCCAGGGGGTAACCTACGAAAATAGTTTAGGGCGTGAAAGTCAGCGGGCTTGGCGCGTCATTCGCCCTGTGATGGTGAAGTTGGGGTTAAAACGGCTCTTGCCGTGGAATAGAGCCTAGTCAATTTACGACTGGCGATTTTAGATTTACGAGTAACACAATAGCTCAATAGAAAACCGTACAGTTTCTTTGGTCAGAAACTGTACGGTTTTTATATCCTCGTAAATCGTCAATCAAAAATCATAAATTCTACGATACTTCGCGCCCAGCATATTGGCGAGCGTAATAATCCTTGTAATGTTCCCCGCTCTTGATTTTACGCCACCAAGTTTCATTATCAACATACCACTTAACCGTCGCTTCAAGGGCTTGCTCAAAATTGTGAGCACTTTTCCAGCCCAAGGCCTCGACTTTGCTGCAATCGATGGCATAACGGCGGTCGTGACCAGGTCGGTCCGTAACAGGTTGCAGAAGCGTTCGCGGTTTATTCAGCAATTCAAGAAGCAGATGAGCCATATCGATGTTACGGGTTTCGTGTCCAGTGCCAAGATTATAAATTTCACCGAGTTGGCCTTTTTGTAGTACCACATCAATCCCCTCGCAATGATCCCCGACAAATTGATAATCTCGCATCTGTGAGCCGTCGCCATACAAAGGTAATGCGACATCGTCAATCGCGTTGGTGACAAAGAGGGGTACCACTTTTTCGGGGTATTGGTATGGTCCGATGTTGTTGCTGCCACGGGTGATGGTCACTGGTACGTCAAAACTGGTAAAGTAGGCCAGACACATCAGATCGCCACCTGCTTTGGCTGCGGAATAAGGACTACGGGGTTCAAGCTGGTCCACCTCCGTCGAACGTCCCTCCATCACCTCACCATAGACCTCATCGGTACTGATTTGATGATAACGCTCAATATCGTACTTCTTGGCAGCTTCCAATAAAACGTAGGTGCCATACACATCCGTTTGAATAAATCCACCCGGTTCCGTCAGCGAACGATCCACATGCGTTTCCGCAGCAAAATTTACAATCGTATCAATATCATATTGCTGCATAGCGGCATCTACCGTATCCGCATCACAGATGTCACCTTGTACAAAATTGTAACGTGAATCATCCGCCACAGGCAATAGATTGTCGGGGTTACCAGCATAGGTCAATTTATCATAGACAACGACATTGATGTCATCATACTTTTCCAACATAAGATGGACAAAGTTTGAGCCGATAAAGCCCGCTCCGCCCGTGATTAGTAGATTTTTCATTGTTCCTCCGAAAGAACATCATATATCAAAAAACAACAAGTTCTGCATGATAGACAGGAGCGTTTTTTAGGCAAGCGAATGAGGTGATAATGAACATTAACAAAAAGATTCAGTTTCGACTTTACGATGGGCTGTTGTAAAATTGAGAGAAATGTATCAGGAGAATTTTATTTATGAGACGTCTCATTATCTGGGGAGCAGGTGAGCTTGGCGGACGAGTGGCGCAGCTATGGCGTGACCAACAGGGTGAAGTCATTGCATTCACAAAAACAGAGACACGTCACGAGGCTTTACGAGCAATGGGCATCGAACCTCGGCTTGGGGAGCCATCTCAAGTTTTGCAAACAGATGACGTGCTTTTATTGACCTTGCCTGGACACACCATCCAAAAGATAGCCATTGAGGCCTTGGAAAACACGTCTCCGCCAGTTCGAGCCGTTCTAATTAGCTCGACAGGCTACTATGGTCTGCCGAAAGGGATTGTGACAGAGGATACAAGGCCAGGGGAAAGTGAGCGGGCTCAAGCCATCGCTGCGACCGAGCAAGCCTTTCTCGATTGGGCAGGAGAGAAGGGTGTGGTTATCCGGTTCGGGGGTTTATATCGCTCAGGGCGAGGGCCGTATTCCGTCTTAAAACGTCGGGGCTATCCGATTTTAGGCGCACCCAATAAAAGCTTGGCTCTTATTCATTATGATGATGCAGCCAAGGCTACAGCTACCGCGTTACAACATCCAAATCCAGCCAAAATTTATCTGGGTGTTATCCCCCCTTGCCCTACTCGCGAAGCGTTCTACCAACAGGCTTGTGCAAAGCTTGGGTTACCTTCTGCTTCTTTTGATACACCTTTACCCCATCCACCGGCACAATATGATGTATCTCGATTACGTCAGGACTTGTTACCCGACCCGGTGTATCCAGACTGGCAGGCCGCACTTGAGGAATAAAAAAGCCTAGCAACTTAGCGTTGCTAGGCCAAAAACTCAGATGTAAGGTTAACTTACTTTTCCTCAACCACAATATTGATAATGCGGTCACCCGGTCCAGCATTTGGGTTTTGTGGGTCACGTAGGGTCAAGCTGTCAACGATATCTTGACCGTCGGTAACCTGCCCAATGATTGTAAAACTTGGGTTAAGATGTTCTGTGGGACCAAATGTAATAAAGAACTGGCTCCCATTACTGTTTGGGCCGCTATTGGCCAAAGCAACCACCCCAGGCCCATCAAAACTACGGGCCGGATTGACTTCATCATCACACCGATAACCAGGGAAACCAATCCCTAAGCCAGTCGGGTCTCCTCCCTGAGCCATAAACCCTTCAAGTACACGGTGGAATGACACATCTTCATACCACCCTTGTTGAGCTAGAAAGACGAAACTGTTTACATTAACTGGTGCAGTATCAGAGAAAAGTTCGAAAACGATATCACCTTTTTCAGTCTCAACTGTCGCTTCATATGTTTTAGCCGGATCAATCACTTGCTCTGGGCCATCACTAAACCAGCGATTTCGAAGCTTCATCAATTGGATGAAGGCATCTAACCCCTCATAAGACAAGCCAAACTCTCGAGACGGGTAGCCGACATAGTTCATAAAAAATGTGGGCGTGCTAGAGAGGTTAGCTTGTGTTGCAATTTGATACTCGCCCAACACTTTTTCCGCGTAAGTGTCATTCTCTAAATCTTCTCGGAATTGATCGATGTCAGAAATACCAATCATTTCGGCATACTCAACAAAGGTCTCGATCACAGTCGCTTCCGGAATAGAGCTCCACTCAGTCTGACGCTCAAACAAAATGTCATGCATCTCCCAGAACATACCTTGTGCCCCAGCCGCCTCCGAAGCTTCAGCTGAAACCTGGGCTTTGTCATGAATTGTAATCAAGGGAAGGTGACGATAAACAACTTGAATTTCACTGCCGTAATTCTCTTTAAGGGCATCCAACACGGGATGCGCAGCGCCACAGCCCGGTCATTGGAAGTCCCCGTACTCAATAATGGTCACGGGGGCATCATCCGGCCCACGCACCCAATCTGCGTCAGAAATCCGCGCAATCACCGGATTATCTGGGACATCAAAGCCCTGACACATGGCCCCTGTGCTCAATGACTGGTCTGGCGCCAACAAATTTTCGTTTGTCTCGGTACTGGCTTCTTCTTCTGAATGGGTTTCTTCCTCTAAGTGGGTTTCCTCATCTGAATGAGCCTCTTCAGACATGCTTTCCTCTTCAGCGCTCTCGGCCTCAACCGCCTCAGGCTCTTCGACAACCTCTTCAGCTACTTCTTCTTCGGTCTCGGTTGCCGAGGTGTCGTTCGCTTCCGATGAGTCGGCCTCTTCAACAGCCTCTTCCGTAGACACTTCTGCCTCGACAGCAGCAGGAGCCTCATCTTCAGGGGCAGCTCCACCGCCGCAGGCAGCGAGCAAAAGCGCCAATATACCAATACTCAATAACCAAGGGGTTACTGTTAGGTATTTTTTTACCATTTTTCTCCTCTTAAGTAGTGTAATATTTCAAGACCGTGTTATTCTAGCATAAAAATATCAGTTGTCGAGGAAGCCAAGTTACATTAGAAAGCAAAAAGGCCACGAGACAACCTTAGCACGCAGTCTCGTGGTCTTGCTACTAAATATCAGCTTATTACGGATGTTTCCCAATAATCTGTTTACTACTCGCCCCGGTAAAATCGAGGTTATCCAAATCATTTTCAGATGAGAGACTGCCTATCGTGTCATCATCATTAATGTCCGAACTAACGCCTGTATCATTGGTATCCCCATCACAATTCCAATCAATCGGCCCATCAGCCGCGACGGATCGGATACTCCTATTTGGACAGTAATAGAATGTGGTATAACCGGTTAATACATTGTTATTATCTCTCAGCCCCGCTGCCTCATTAAGATTACTTTCATTCAAAGAAGGCAGTTCAAAGGTCTGGTAGCCAATAACATCCTCACCATCAACATCCACACCGCTCAATGACCACCAGTAATTCATTTGGCTAAAGTAGTTAGGCTTATAATTTTTTGCATTACCACCGCCGTGAGCTAATCCTAAATTGTGTCCCAGTTCATGGACAAAGGTACTCACTTTCTCATCATTTGTCCCACCTGTCCCACCGTTGAAATTACCCAGCGTAACCAAAAACTCTGTTCCAGGCACCCTCGGTGAAACGCCAGTCGCAAATGGTTTAGTCGAGCCATGGTTAGCGTAGCGATTCGCCCAAATCATGTAGTGATAAACGGGGATACGTTCCGGTTCAAAGTAAGCATCCTTTAGGGCAAAAAATTCTGGCAGATCACCATTTGTTCCCCAAGATATATTATCATCATAGGGCACCTCATCATCTAAATCGAGGTGAATTTTGATCCCATCAATTCCGTCAGGATTTGAGATAGGAATATTCGCAAAAACTTCCACGATACGATCCATAACCGTTTGATTTGGGGCCAGTTGCACAGAGTTATTGGGATGAACCATATAGTCCATCTCAACAAATAAATCTTTATGCAAATAATTTGCCCCCAAAGCGGGTAAATCAACATCTAAAATGCCATCGTCATCGTAATCAAAGCCGTGTAGCTCCCACCCATTGGGCAAACTATCACCGTCCGCATCGCCATTGTAATCAACCAACTCAACCGTACGAGTCTCCGACATTGGGCCAGCCTGACCATCTTTCAGGGCGTAAACACGCCAGTAAAAGGTTCCAAGCTGAATGCTGGAAAAGCTAAACGCACTTGAAATCACACTTTGATTAATCAATGGTGTAGAAAAATCGGCTGCATCTGCAATTTGAATCTGATAACTTGTTGCCTCTGTTACATCATCCCAATCAAATGTGGGTTGTGCTTGGGCTGCCCCGTTTTCAGGGCTGATCAACATAGGGGCATCTAAGGCAGCCAACTCAAGGGAACGGCTTTCAGAGTATGGGCCAACAATATCACCATTCTGGGCTTGGACCCGCCAAGAATATGTGCCTGTTAAGTCGCCCGTGTAAGTCAGCGTCGTGTCCGTTGTCACCTCGCTATAGTCAATTACTCCAAACTCACTACTTAACGACAAATCAAGTTGATAACTGGTGGCATTCTCTACCGAAGTCCAGGAAAAATTTGGCGTTCCAATCTTTTCCCCCTCACCTGGAGTCAGTAAGGTGGGGCTACCTAAGGTTAATAATTGAACCGAACGGACTTCAGAGTATGGACTAACAACTTCATCTAATGAAGCCTGGACTCGCCAATAGAAATCTCCCGTCAAGTTGTGTGTATAATTCGCTGTACTTACCGTTGTCGTTGTGCTGTAAATTGTGGTACTAAATGCATTGGTGGGGGCGATTTCCAGTAGATATGTTGTTGCGCTTGTCACGTCCATCCAATCAAAGGTGGGCAAACCAACGAGTCCACCATCAGCAGGTGTAATCAAAGTGGGACTATCCAACGAAAGCAGATAAACCGTCCGAGTTTCAGAGTAATCGCTTCGATTTGATCCCTCCCGAGAAAAGACTCGCCAATAGAATGTTCCGGTTAGGGTATCTGCTAGAGTGTACCCACTTTGATTTACAATCTCATCAACAATCAGCGTCCCAAAATCAGCAGTGTCTGAAAGCTGAAAGTGATAGAGCGGAACATCTGCTACATCCTCCCAGTCAAAGGTTGTTTGTTCATGATAGCTACCAGAGGTTGGGGATATCAAAACGGGTGTTTCCAGTTGGCTTGAGACAGTTAGAATTAGCTCCGGGGCAAAAATATAGGGCAAATAGAGCGTAGAGGTAATCAAATAGCTTGGCAGGAATGTTGGAGATGTAGGTTGTATGGATTGGGGAGGCAAAGACAAGGTTGTTGCCTGATTTGTTAGAGGTGTGCTAGATTGCTCATCGGGCCAAAAAGCAGCCACAGACATATACATCAATTGTGATATGATTAGAGTTATCATCAATGTAAGCCCAAGTCTAAACACGGATGAATTCTTAAAATTTTGCATCTTTAAGCATACCTACTCTTAATACCTACGATCTTTAACCCTATTAAATAACAGTTCAAGTATAGCAGGCTTAGGTTTGAATCAAGTTTGAGTTTTTTTAATGAAATTTAAGTGAGGAATGGTCTAAAAATTACTACTGATGGACAACAACTAAGGTTCCTGGATTATCAGCCGTTGCAACGACTTGGGTTTGCCCCGGGGGGATAATGGGATCGGCCCATTCAAATAACATTTTGGCATCCCCAAGTGATAAATTAACACAACCGTGACTCATTGGGTTACCAAAATTCTCATGCCAGTAGGCCCCATGTAAAGCGTACCCTTGATGGAAGTACATGGTATACGGTACATCTGGCAAGTAATAATCCGCCCCAGCCATTAGCGTTGACTCTAATTTCCAGTAAACATTATATTTCCCCAAAACGGTCGGTGTATTGGGGAGGCCTGTTGAGCCAATAAATGAAAATACAGGTTGATCTCCTTCCCAGGCTGTAATTTGCTGGGTACTAACATTCACCTCAATCCACTTTTCACCTTCATATGCGGGTTGATGGGCCAATAACAAATTTTGGACTGGTTGTACCTCTACCTCGGCCTCGGTTTCAGAAATTTCCGGGCCGATTAAAGTTGATGGGGCCGCTGGAATAATATTTAACTGTTCGGGTGCTGGGACCGATGACACTTGTTGAACAATGGGGTCTAATTCTGTGGCGGGCTCAATAGAGTTTTGAGAAACTGAGACCTGACTAACAGATTCAGCTTCAACGCCCATTAATTCCGGAAGTTGCATCAAAATTGTATCTGTATCAGAGGCGAGATGTCGTTCATTTACCTGAGAAACTTTAGCTGCTACCTCTTCAACCTCAACAAACGTGACATCTGAATTTGTGGTTTGGGATACTACATCATCAGCCTGCCAAGCCGCTAGGGTTGTATTTGGAGCAAAAATGAATAAGCCACCCGCCGCAGTCAGTACCCCTAAAACCCCCAAGGTCAAAAACAAAATTGTTAAGTCAAATGTACGCCGGGCCCGATGAGCTAGTGGTCCTTTCTTGGCATCTTGAGTTGCTTCTTTAGAGAGCAATCGTTCTCGCAGCGTTGCCCCGTCAATATTTGCTAAATCAATGGGGTCCTCATTAACCGCTTCAGGGTCTTCTCCAGCCTCCGCCAAACGCTCTTTGGCCCAGCGAATACCTGCTTGAGCCCGTTCATTATCTGGATCAAGGGCAAGCACACGTTCTAGTAACTGAATACTCACTTTCGGATCTGGGAGAACAAAGGCCAACCAAAATAGGGCAGGAATATTACTGGTATCTTCTTTGAGGACATCTGTTAGAAGCTCTTGGGCCTCACGATTTCGACCAGCCCGAGCCGCTTCAACACCTTGTTTCAGTTTTTCTTCTATTGTTGTCATAATGATTCACCTTCAAGATAAAGCTAGTGTAACACGGATCAAATGGGATTGCAATAGAGTGATAAAGTGGGCAATAAGAATGCAACACTTTTTTCCTTTGCTAGCCCTATTGCCGCATGATATAATCCTATGAGAACATTAATTAGGATTAAAAGTTATGAAAATTTTGCCTCGTCTCACAGTCTCATTAGTCTGTTTGATTGTAATCACCATTCTCAGTTATCAAATGATTATAGTTTGGCCGACTCAAGCATATCTTCACACAAATTCACCCACTATCTATACCACACCAACAGCAACCCCAGAATCAGAAATTAATCAGCCAGAAAAAATGCTTCAAGTAGAAGAGATGATTAATTTAGGCATTGAAGTTGGCAATGTAACCGCCCCTCGTCATCTTGCTTTTGATCCCGAAACTAGCCTTTTATATGTGCTCAGTACAGGTATTCCTATTTTAGCCGAAGGGAACGGGCTAAGTATTTACGACCCTTTGGTCGGCGAGTTTATCGATCACTTTAAGCTAGAAGGGCAACTTGACCCGACTGATTTGCAACTTGATACAGAAACCGACACACTTTACATTTTGCGCGATGCCCCCTTAAATAGCGATAGCTCCTCTAGCCTCACTGTAGTGGACTCATCTTCACTATGGACAATTGAGGAAATCCCTGATGTTGAGGCAATCGCTGTTGCCGAAAATCTGCTTTATACGGCCAGCCTCAATGAGCTAACTTTGTATCGTCGCCAAGCCAATCGGTTGACCGCACAACTCACCCTGCCCTTATTCAACGCGAGCACAATCAATCGCTTGGCCGTAAACACAGTCGCTAATCGCCTTTATTTGGCGAGACAGAACAGTAACGGCTGGGGCGTCGACATCTTCGAGGCCGATACCTTGACCCCTCTCAATACCTTTTCAGTTGAGTCCCAAATTATCGCCCTGATTCCAGCTCCGACCACTCAAGACTTATTTGTGGTCGAGAACCAATTTGGTAATCGCTTTGTCCATCGTCTGACCCCAGATGGTAATCCCCTCGGCTCACCCTACAGCTTGGGTGAAGGGTTTGGTCAGAACGACGTTAAGCTTTCCTCCAGCGGCGTTGCCTTATATTCAAGTAGTCCCAGTTTACCGATTTTATCCTCATCTTCAACTGATCCTGTGCCTGGGCTGATTTTGTGGAGTACCACCGATTTTGAAACTGGTCAGGTTATTCCCTTACCGACCACAATAGAAACTATGGTGTTTGATGCTGAAGAAAATCGGGCTTTTGCCGTACCTGGGGCTACAAATGATCTCTATGAGATTGATTTGGAGACAGGTGTCGTGCAAAACATCCCAACCGCAATTGAACTTAAAGATATGATCTATGACGCTACGAGTGATCATTTCTTTGTCTCGGATAGCACCGGACAAGTTCGCCGTTTTGACTCAGACTTTCAATTAGAAGCCGAAATCATTTTGGAAGGTGTCGATTTCTCAGCTGGGCCTGGTGGTGGCGAATTAGCCATTGATCCATTGAGCGAACGACTCTTTGTCAGTGGCGAGCCAGCCTTTGTCCTTGATCTAGAAACACTTGCTCCACTCGATGTGCTTCGACCTGGTGGACAAATCACGCTAAATTCAGCAACTGATACGCTATACCTCAGTCGTTGTGGTGTCACTACTTTTGAAGCAACAAGCTTGATTAGCCAAAGTGTCATTGCGGAAAGTACCCGCTCTGACAGCCAATTTGTACCCAATCCTTGTGTCACCTATAGCCAAGTTGATACCGAACAAGTCTTGCTGTATAGCTTGGCCGATAATGGGGTACCAGGATCAAACGGGGGCAATATGCTACAGGTCTATGATCTCACCTTGTCTCCCACCTTAGTTTTTACAGACCCTACAATCAGCGCAATCCAAGTGTTACCTGACCCAACGCAGCCTCGGGCTTTCCTCCATCATGTAAACCCTAGTGGAGACAGTGTCCTCAGAACACTCGATACATCTACCAATGTCTTTGAATATCAAGATCAACTTCGCGGCTTATCAGGCCCAATGTTACTCAATCCAGAAACTGAGCGGCTTTATCTCAACAATGCTACACAACTCGTAACGATTGACTCTGATACCCTTGATATTATCGATCAAGCCCCACTAACCGCTGAGTACAACTATCAATTAACAACCCTTAATCCAACAGATGAGCGACTTTATCTCATTGGTCGAGATGGGCAGGTTTTAGTCGTTCGTGATAGTGACGAGCCAGCGGCTTTAACCCGATCCTTGGAAGGCGATGCGTTATCGATTGCCCCGCCTCGACCAGCTAATAGTGATATCCTTGAAATCGTCCCTCTGGCTGATGGAGATATTCTGGCTCGGATCGAATCAATTAATGAGTTTGAGACTGACATTCGTCTCTATCTTTCATCGGATCAGGGAATAACCTGGCGTGATTTGAGTGCCAATCTACAGCCACATCAGCCCATTCAAGCGGTCACCGCCATATCCAGCAGTCAAGCCCTCTCAATTTATGCTGCTCATGCTGGGGGAATTTATCAATCTACGGATAAAGGCTTGACTTGGAATGTGACAATGAAGGGGCTACAAGATATTTCGGTCAATCGTTTATTTGCCGCAAGTGACACCGATCAAATTCAGATATTTGCGAATACCCTCCACGCTGGGCTTCACTACAGTAATGATGGGGGTGAAAATTGGACAGCCTTGACAACATTGGATGCAAACAGTGCAATCTTTGCTCAGCCCGATAATGTTGCCGCCTTTATCGATGAAAATACAGCCCTAGCACGACGTCAGGTCAGTGCATCCCCCCAAACATATGCCTTATTCACTGCCACAATTTCTGATGAAGGCGAGTTAAGTCAATGGCAGCAAACGCTACCCATTCCTTTATCCCTGCTTGCCGTAGCTCTTGATGGACAAACGATACTTGGCTACGCGAATGGCTTATGGCGATCAAGCGACGCGGGGCAAAGTTGGCAGCCTGGTGGAGCAGGATTAACAGACTTAGAGATTACATCGCCCAGCCATTTCTTATTCTCACCGGAATTTACGACTGATCAAACCGCATACCTGTTCTTCCGAGATATTCGAGGTAATAATTCGGGACGCTTGTTCCGTTCAACAGATACCGGAGAAACCTGGCAACGTTGGGAAAATCCGTTTAGCAATAAAAATTTCACGACAGTTACTGTTTTACCCAACGGGGATTTACTTCTTGGGGACGATGAGACGCAGCTCACTGAATTGCAACCTAACGCCTTGGATTGGGTTTCTCCAACATCCCCCAATTCGCTCTTCCAACTTGATGACTTGGTTGTCTCGCCTAGCTTTGCACAAGATCAAACCTTGTTTGCAATTAGTCACGAACACGGTATCTTCAAAAGCAGTGATGGGGGAAATCAATGGCAACCAACTGATTTTCCAGTGCGAAGTACAACATTTGAGCCGTATCGACTGGCAATTTCGCCAGCCTATGCCCAAGATCAGACGTTGTTCGTTGCCACTGGCTTTAGCCTCCATCGCTCTACAGATGGAGGACAAACGTGGCAAAATCTATCAGCGATCCCATCTCAATCTGGCTTCGCAGCCGAACAGATAGCAATCTCACCAGAATTTGCCACCGATCAAACAGTGCTGGTTTCAACATCAGAAGGCATCCTTCGCTCAACAGACGGAGGGGATCAGTGGGAGGCAGTTCTGACGCGACCGGAAGAGGCTGGACGTTCTCGCGTTCTCACCTTCTCCCCGACAAGTGACAGTGTGTATGTTTGGTTTGATTACAGTAGTGACATTTTTGTTAGTCCGAACGCCGGGCAGCGTTGGAATGCAGTTTCCAGTAGAACTGATGACAGTGGGTTCGCTATTCTAACCTCAGCCATCGGCCCGGATGACACCCTTATCGCCCGACCTGATTTTTCACCGCAGTTGGTTCAAGTCACTCAGCAAGGACAAATCCGTCAAGCGTTAAACAATGTTCTCCCCAACAGCTTTTGGGAAATACGCGCTTTGGTTTATACATCCCAAGGCACTTTAATCGCTGGCGGCCCAAACGGCTTGCTGGAGAGCACTGATGATGGCCTGAGTTGGCTTCCCCTAAGCAATAACTTGCCCCCTGATGCGAGTATCAGCCATTTGTATGCCACACAAAATCATTTATTTGTCATACTCAACTCTGGCCAACTTTTTGTCTCAGATGATGATGGGCGCGCTTGGCAAGACATTTCGGTGGTAAAATAGACATATGCGCATCGATATTTTAACCCTCTTTCCCGAGATGTTTTCAGGCGTCTTTGAGGCGACGATCATTGGGCGTGCCCGTGAAGCAGGTCATGTTGACATTGTGATACACAACATCCGAGACTACGCGCCGGGTAAGCACCGTGTCACTGATGACACCCCCTATGGCGGCGGCGGGGGAATGATCATGAAACCTGAGCCGATTTTCAATGCAGTTGAGGCGATTTTGGCCACTGAAATTCCAAATGAGGGTTACAAAACTTTACAAGCGCAAGGGTATCCCCCAATTGTTTTGCTAACACCCCAAGGGCGCTTATTAAAACAAGCTGTAGCCCGTGAATTGGTTCATCACGAGCGTCTCCTGTTTATTTGTGGTCGTTATGAGGGCGTTGATGAACGTGTTAGGCTCTATTTGGCGACGGATGAACTATCAATCGGAGATTATGTCCTATCAGGCGGGGAGATTGCCGCGATGGTGGTGACAGACGCATTAACTCGATTATTACCAGGCGTTTTAGGCGATGTTGAAGCAACGGGTAAGGACTCACATTCAAACGGTTTATTAGAATATCCTCATTACACACGACCAGCGACCTATCGCGGGCATACTATCCCAGATATTTTGGTCTCAGGGCATCACGCCAAAATGGAAGAGTGGCGTCGACAACAATCTTTGGCCCGAACCTTGACGCGACGTCCAGATTTATTAGATAACGCTAATCTCAATGAGGCGGACCAAGCCTATTTAGCCTCACTTGATAGTGATCTTTAGGCAAAGCATAAAACCATTAACCTAAGCCTCATAAATCAACATATTTCTCACTGTAATTTGTCTGCCAACCGAAATATGTGTATAATCCTCAATCGTCATTAGCGGCAAAGGCCCGCTATTTTTTTGTCTATAACCATATGAATGATTTTATCTTTGGCTTTGGCCAATGTTAAGGAGTGCAAAATGGCTCACGCAGTCGATTTACTAAAATCTGTGGAAACCTTAAAAGAAGATCGCCCTGAGCTTGAAGCTGGCGATACTGTTAATGTAAAAGTGCGAATTGTTGAAGGAAAACGAGAGCGAATTCAGACGTTTCAGGGTGTTGTGATCGGGATCAAAGGTAGTGGGGTTAACAGGCTCTTCACCGTACGTCGGGTCGGAACACATGGTATTGGGGTTGAACGAACCTTCCTTTATCACTCACCTCGCATTGAAAGTATCGAGGTTTTACGCCGCGCTAAAGTGCGACGTGCCAAGCTCTATTATCTTCGTGAGCGTAGTGGTAAGTCTGCGAAGCTGAAAGAACGTCGTAATCGATAGTTTCAATTTGGTTTACGATTAAAAATCAAATGAGTTCAAATCTAGGCACCACGCCAAATTTAGAACGAGAACTAGCCCTGTTTCAGCAGGGCTATTCTTTTATTGCCGGGCTTGATGAAGCAGGGCGTGGGGCGTGGGCGGGACCAGTTGTCGCAGCAGCAGTTATTTTACCTGTGGGGCAAACAGACCTCGCGCAAAGACTCGCGGGCCTAAATGACTCAAAAAAACTTTCGCCCAATAAACGTCAACATCTTTTTGATCTTATTCAACAAACAGCCAGTGTTATTGGCATTGGCCTAGCCCCGTCTGGATTAGTTGATCAAATCAATGTCCTACAAGCAACCCGCCACGCAATGGCTCAAGCAATAGATAATCTCGCCTCCAGCCCCGATTATCTACTCCTAGATCATGTCAAGCTCCCCAACCTTGATTTACCCCAACTCTCCTTCCCTAAGGCAGATAGCTTATCTTTAACTGTAGCTGCTGCCTCAATTATTGCCAAAGTCACCCGAGATCAAATGATGATCCAGTTTAACGAAAAATTTCCAGGTTATGCGTTTGATCGTCATAAAGGGTATGGCACCAAAGCACATCGAGAGGCATTACAACAATTGGGGGCCTGCGAGCTTCATCGTCTAAGCTATCAGCCACTTAAAACATTAGCGTAGTTGTTATCCAATTTAGAAACAAAGGAAATTTACAAGCGATACTCTAAACATCTGTCGAAGTAATGGGCCGAATATATTCAACCAGAGTCACAATTTGTGTCCCTAAAAACTGGCCGTGGTTTCGACGATACGTAAAGCCGTGACGTTCATAAAATTTACGGGCTAAAACATTGCTTTCCTGAACCGAAACAAAACATTGTTCAATACCATCTTGAGCCAAATCTTGAAAACCTTTTTTGAGGAGCGCTTTACCTCGGCCTAAATTTTGATGTTCTGGTAAAATATACAGCCGTACTAGTTCTGACCGTGCTTGGGTGGGGTGATATCGCTTTAGAAAATGAGCAAAGCCAACAAGTTGATTTTGGGCCGCATCTTCAGCAATGTAAAACCAATGTCCAGGCACATCAATGGCTTCAACTAAATTCTCCGTCTTATAGGCACGCTGCAAAAATTGTTGGCGATTTTCTATATCGATTGTATCGCTGTATGTATTATCCCACGTAACACGTGCAATATGGGCAATTTGTGGAATATCTTCGTGAGTTGCATATCGAATCACTAAACCTGATTTTGTTTCTGCCAAGGAATTACTCATTTTTGCTTTAATTTATTTTCGAACCCCACCTACCCACGCAGAAAAATCGGAGGTTGTCGGTAGAATAATTTTTTCAATCTTATAAATATTTGGGCTTTGAGCAGTCGTACATCGAGCAAAGCCGGTTACGATATAGCCACGCCGAAAGTATGTTTCAAAGATATTGCGGGTTGACTCACGCCAGCCTCGGGCAATGTTTAGATCGATTCGTTTAATGAGATTAAGGTCGGGTGGAATCTGTACCAATAATACTTCATCTTCAAGTTCTAAGTCAGAAGCAATTGGACGAGGTAGATCCCCTTCCCAAGTCACATAATTGACTGATCGATACTTATCCTCAGCTAACCACATTTCAGCATTAGGCCGCGAAGATTTACTGCGAATTCGCTCTCTTACGCGGGTACTCATCAACTCCCATTCGACTAAAAATCGATCCGTTGACAACCCAACCTGCAGTGGATTTTGTACAGCCCCATAAATATCGCGGGCATAATGACGAACAATACCACCCAACTTTTCGATATTTAGGCTAGCATTCTTTCCTAACAAAGGATCATAGGTCCAAACGATTAAGTCGATGCCTTGACGTAACATTTGATCACGTTGAGCCAACTTAAGCTTCATCCCAATACCTCGCCCCTGATAGGATGGTAAAACGCCCATTCTTTGGGAAAACAAGTATAATTTAGCCCCAGACATCCCTAAATAACCGTACACAAAGCCGACCAGATTTGGTCCATCATAGGCTCCCAACAACACTCCTCCATTGTTAGCCGAAGAAATAAGTTGAGTATAAGGAAATACCATCAAATCGGTAAATCCCCAGGTGGATCGCTGAATCTCGTGACACTTACGTAAGTCAGTCAAAGTATTAATTGAATGAATTTTTATATCATCTATGGATGTATGGCTCAATTTTGCGTAATTTTTGTCTACAAATTTTTAAGAATTTAAAAGATAGTATATCACCCTTAAACAAAGGCTGCAAGCATTTCGTCAACTCTACTATAATTAATCTCAAGTGGGATATCAGCTTTAAAGCCTGTTCAAGTCAATATTTTTCGTTGAACCACTAGATCATTTTCACCTAGTTTATCCACCTAGGAAAATAGTATCAGGACTTATATCACATTGTCTTTTTTTAGCCTTAACAGGTAAAATAGAGCGGAAATTTATGGAATATTTACGCTTATCAAGAAAGAGGCTTTAGATGGTAAAGCAAACAATCAACCTTCTAATTCGAGCCACAATTGTAGGAATTCTCATTAATATTGCAGTCGAGCAAGTTCCCACAGTTTCGATGGCTGATACGGTTCAAGACCAAACCGTACTGATACAAGAAGTTTCTCCTGATCCTGACTCTCAATAATTTTATCAAAGTAAACGCTATGCTATTAAAAAGGAATGCCCTTTTGAGCATTCCTTTTTTAACGCATTAATAACAACTTCCGCATCTGAAGCTAAGCAGCGACAACAGAGGACTTTAAGAGTCAATCTGCTCACGTAACATCTGCTCGGCTATCTGTGGATTCGCCTTGCCTCTTGTCGCTCGCATAACCTGCCCAACGAGAAACTTTATCGCTTTTTCCTTACCACTTCGCACATTCTCTACAGCATCAGGATTATCAGCCATAATCTGCTGGATAATTGAAACCAATTCACCCTGATCACTAATTTGTTGTAATCCTAATTCCTCAACAATTTCTTTTGGCCCACGGCCTGTTTCAAACATCACACCAAATGTCTGTTTGGCAGCAGGTTGATTGATCGCCTTGGATGTAACAAGCTCAATAAGCGCTACCAAATTCTCTGGCGTAATTTTAATTTCATCAACAGTTTGCCCATGCTCGCTCAGTAGCCGAAACATTTCGCCTGAGAGCCAATTGCTAATGAGTTTAGGCGTCACCTTTGTTCCTTCTGCTGCGGCAACGACCATCTCAAAATACTCGGCGGTAGCCCGATCTTCAACCAAAACATCCGCTTCCTTATCGCTCAGGCTCCAATCCGAGACATACCGAGCTAGCTTTGTCTGTGGAAGCTCAGGTAAATCACTGGTAATCTCCTCAATCCAAGCGGGATCCAAATCTAAGGGTGGTAAATCAGGCTCTGGGAAATAACGATAACCTGTATCACCTTCTTTGGCCCGTTGCAGTACGGTCATTTGGCGGTTTTCATCCCAGCCCATCGTTACCTGATCGATTTTACCGCCATCTTCTAATACATCCATTTGACGATCAATTTCATAAGCGATCGCATTTTTCACCGAGCGGAAAGAATTAAGGTTCTTAACCTCAACTTTTGTCCCCCACTCACCTGTGACTGGATCGGTTAAAGACAAGTTCACCTCACAACGCATTGCCCCTTTTTCCATATCACCCGTACTTACGCCCAAATAACGCACAATTTGTCGCAATTTGGTCACGTAAGCATATGCTTCTTCAGCCGAATTAATATCAGCCTCAGTAACAATCTCAAGGAGTGGCACGCCGGCCCGATTTAAATCAACCAAACTATGATAGCCGACGTGAGTCAGCTTGCCCGTATCTTCCTCCAAATGCGCTCGACGAATACGAATGCGTTTAGATTCATCACTGCCCTCAGGCTCAACATCAATATAGCCATTCAGGCAAAGAGGCAGCTCATATTGCGAAATTTGATAGCCCTTGGGCAAATCAGGGTAAAAGTAGTTTTTTCGAGCAAAAACACTGTGAGGTTTGATCTCGCAATTGAGCGCTTTGCCCAACATAATCGTATACGCCACAGCCTGTTTATTAATCACGGGTAAAGCCCCTGGCAAGCCTAAACAGGTGGGGCAGGTATGCGTGTTGGGTTCAACACCAAAAAATTCGGCGCTACAGCCACAAAACATTTTACTATTGGTACTTAACTCGACATGAACTTCCATGCCGATAATCGTTTGGTAAGTCATCAGGTGTTTGCCTCAATATTGGTCAATATACAGGCCACATTATAGCCAAGATTTAGGATGGGTCAATGAATGAAAGGAGGAAACGATGACATCACAAAATCAACATCGCATCGCCAAAAGAATAGAAGCGATACTCTTCGGCAATCGCAATTTCATAAGCCTCTCGCACAAGGTCCACGCCACAAAATGCACTCACTAACATTAAAAGTGTTGATTTGGGCAAGTGAAAATTAGTCAGCAGGGCATCAACAGCACGAAAGGTAAAGCCTGGATAAATAAATAGGTCGGTAGCCTCATCAATAGCAGCGACAGGTTTCCAAGGACAAAGATTGGGATCAAACGTACTGGCTTCTCGCAGAGACCCCACAACCCCCGCACTTCGCAAGGCGGCTGTCTCTAACGTTCGCATTGCCGTCGTGCCTACAGCAACCAGTCTACCACCTGCCAGCTTACTTTTGTTGATACGCTGCGCCGTTTCAACTGAAAGCTGGGCTGTTTCACGATGAATTTGATGGGCCTCAACTGTCTCAACAGTAACTGGTTTGAAGGTGTCAAGCCCAATGTGTAAAGTGACATAGTCTAGCCCAACACCCTGGTCACGTAAGGCTAATAGAATTTCTGGAGAAAAATGGAGCCCAGCTGTTGGGGCTGCCGCTGACCCTTCGATACGGCTGAAGACAGTTTGATAGCGTTCGACATCGCTCAGCGTTGTGTGAATATAGGGAGGTAATGGCATTTGCCCAAAATCGGTCAAAAGTGGATTGATTGGCTGTTCAAACGCGATTAAACGTCGGGCTTCCCCCAAGTCCTCTTTGATTGTCGCTGAAACCAAGTCAGATATACCTTGGCGATCGAGGGCTGGCACAATCTCGACCGTAACTCCCGGACGTAGGCGTTTCCCACCAACCAAGGCTTCCCATTGCAATTCGTCAATCTGTTTGAGCAAGAGAATTTCAATTTTCCCGCCAGTCGATTTGTGACCAAAGAGCCGGGCAGGGATAACCCGACTATTGTTAGCAATGACCAAATCACCTGATTGCAGAAAATTCACAATGTCCGCAAAGACGTGGTGAGAGATTTGACCAGATTTTCGGTCAATGATCATTAACTTTGATTGATGGCGAGGTTCGACCGGAGTCTGGGCTATGCGGTCAGGGGGTAAATTGTAATCAAACTGTTGGACATCCACAGTTATTACTGTACCTCAATTCGCTGTATCACAGGATCGCCTTGCTGCCCATCTAAATCTGTCACCTGTACCCTAATTTCATATGTACCTGGCACGTGTCCAACCCAACGCACAGGGAGAGTCCAAGCTGATGTCGGCAATGCTGGGGAAACCGTACTGGCAACCACTGGCTGATCACCAACAATGAGTTCAACCGAAGCCAGCTCTGAGGAAAATGTGTTCGGTCCAGTCCCTGTGGCTTCGCTACGTAAGAGTTGATCGTTAACTGTTAACGTTACTTGGTCCAACTGAGCCGAGCTGATATGATAACTTTCTAGCAGAATTGGCTCACCAACCTCCACTTGTAGCTGTTCTCGCAGCGGGACAAAAGTTGAAATAGGTTTGTCTAGGACAACTCTTGTTGGTCGACCTGATACCTCCTCTGCATTTCCTCCAAAAAAGGGACCACAGCCTATCACGGCAATCACAGCACATATCAACCAAAATCGCGTTATTGTAGATTTTTTATCCATCAACAAAAGACCTAACAAGAATCATTTTTGACTACAATCCGAAAAAAATCCCCTTAAAATAAGGCAGGTTGAGCAGGTTTGTCTGGAGCATCAAGATTAAGGTGAGCATAGGCGTGAGGTGTCACAATCCGCCCACGCGGCGTACGAGCCAGAAATCCAAGTTGCAGCAAATACGGTTCAACGACATCCATCACCGTACTACTTTCAATCCCAATACTGGCGGCAATCGTCTCAAGGCCTACCGGACCACCGCCAAACTTCTCAATAATCGATAAGAGAACTTTACGATCCAAGTCATCCAGCCCCAACGGGTCAATATCAAGCAAGGAGAGGGCGTCATTGGCCACAGCTTTGGTGATAATACCATCTGCCCTAACCTGAGCGTAATCACGCGCCCGCTTAAGCAGTCGATTGGCAATTCGGGCCGTCGCTCGCGAACGCCGTGCAATTTCCATTGCCCCATCCTCTTCAATGGGGATATCAAGAATTGAAGCTGATCGGATTACAATCTGCTGCAATTCCTCTGGCTTGTAAAATTCTAGCCGAAAAATAGCCCCAAATCGATCACGTAGGGGTGAGGCCAGCAAATCTAGCCGAGTCGTTGCGCCTAATGTTGTAAATCGGGGTAGATTAAGCCGGATGTTTCGAGCACTTGGCCCTTTACCAATAACAATATCCAAGGCATAATCTTCCATTGCTGGATACATCACCTCTTCAACAGCGCGCCCCAACCGATGAATCTCATCAATAAACAAAAGATCACCTTGCCGTAAATTCGTCAATATTGCGGCCAAATCTCCAGCCCGTTCAATCGCTGGCCCGGCTGTAATCTTGAGGTTGACATCCATCTGTTTGGCGATAATATTGGATAAGGTTGTTTTTCCTAAACCCGGCGGCCCATACAACAAAATATGATCCAGCGCTTCACCACGCTGCTTGGCTGCCTCAATCAAAATTTGAATATTCTGCTTAACTGTTTCTTGCCCAAAATAGCCATCCCAGTCTGTGGGGCGAAGGCTAACATCAAGATTTTTTTCCGCAGATTGTAAGTCAGGAGAGAGTGCCCGTTCGTCCATAGCAACGATTATACCACAGAAATGGGGGGGACAGTAATTAGGCTTTTCAGCCGATTCACCCAAAAATTTGGGGTGAGTTACATTTTCAAGAAGTTACATAATATTTGTAAGATTTGTTTTTGCAAATATGTCAAAATTACATTATATTATCGCACTAAAATTTTCTCTACCATTATATACAGGCAATATAGGAACTTCGATGGAGAGTACACAAGAGGTCTTCCAAATCTATTGCCTCTGTTCAAAGATCAGTTTAAAGTACGTATTTGAATGTAATTAGAGGTACAATTTATGGCTAAAAAAATATCAAAATCTCAACTAAAATTACTCCAGGAAGAACGAGCCCATGTGCTTGCTGAATTAACCCGCTTAAAAGACGACCTGAAGTCTGAATTTGAGTCAGATGATATCAATAATGCCGCTTCAGATTTAATCGAGCGAGACAAAACACAGGCCCTCATTTTCTCGTTAGAGCGAAAAGTCGAAAGTATTGACTATGCCATCGATCAGGCCCAAGAAATTGGCTATGGAATTTGTGAAAATTGTGGGAAACAGATTGAACCAGAACGGTTAGAAATTTTTCCTGAAACCACACTCTGTATCGATTGTAAGCGTCTTTCAGAAAAGCGTCAGCGAGCTGTCGGATAGATTCTTAATCCTATTGCTCAACCACCAAATAAAAAAACCGCCTTGTTTGTAAGCTAAACAAGGCGGTTTTTAGTTACAAAATAGCTTTTAGCTTAGTTAGCTGGGATACAGAGAACCTGACCAACTTCAATCACATTCGGATCGGCAATCACGTCGTAAGCACCACCAGCCGCAGCTGCAGCATTCGTGGCATCGAAGATAGCTGGGTAAGCCAGAATATCTCCATAGAATTTATCGGCAATCTTGCTCAACCAGTCGTCAGCCTGAACAACATACTCTTCAGCACAACCAGTATCAGCAGCCGCTGCTTCTTCAGTAGCTTCTTCTGCAGCTTCTTCATCAGCTGGAGCACCAACAGTACCACTCAGCTCAACAATACGGCCTTCGCCACCTTCAGGATACTGTGCAGCAGAAATAACACCACCCAAAGCCTCAGTGATGTAGTTGCTCAACGCTTGCTGGTAACTTACACCGAGCGGGGTGAAACGGTTATCGCCATAAGGATACTGGTCACCACCACGAGCCAGGAAGTCAATTGTAGCAATGTTGATGGTTGGAGCACCGTCAACCACGGCACCATCAGCGACGATAGCTGTACCATCAGCCAAAGTGATTGACTGAACGCGTGAACCCTCAACAGCAACGTTACCCTCTTCATCAAATTCTTGAGCGGTACCTGTTACATCATACTCCATTGTAAAACCAGAAATTTGAGCGAAGCGGCCATTGACATCTTCAACTCGTGAAACGGCATTCTCCATAATTACTTTCATTTGATCAGGGGTAATGCCGTAAACAATTGTGACCAAGTTAGAGAATGGTGCAATATCAAAAGTGGTCAATGCGGTAATATCACCGGCTGGAATGAGGTTGTTATTTCGAATACCACCACCATTTTGGATACCAACATCTGCGGGGCTAACACCGAATTGGCCAGCACTTGCATTCGCTTGCCACAACAAGGCATCAGCCATCAAGTTACCTTCATTAGTCTCTTGAGTTCGGATACCTGGGTCACGGCGACCTTCTAGGGCAACTTCAGAGGTAGCAATTACAGTTTCAGCTAAGCTTGCGGTATAGGCGGCAACTGGCTCAACAACTTGGGCTGTAATTTCAGCATCAGCTTCTACAGCATCTTCGTTATCGCCGCCGGCAACACGAACCAAGCTACTACCATCATCAACACCAGTGACATTGCCATCTGCGTCAAATTCAACAATCAAACGGCCAACATATTTGAAATCGCCAGGCGTTGTTACGACAGGGATTTCAGCACCATCACCACCGGTCGCTGAAAGCGGATAATCACCAAATGGCTCTTCATCACCAGGCACCAGCAAATCGCCTTCACCAGCCAACAACTCATCACCACCCCCAGCAATCATAACATCTACGCCAGTCAATTGACCAGCTAATTCGATGTCATCTTCAACACCTTGCAGGTGGCTAATCATAATAATTTTGTTAACACCTTCAGCAGTCATTGCATCAATTTCAGCCTGAACTGACTCAGCAACGTCATTGATGATGGTGTCACGAGGACTGGCGATGAAAGGTAGGTCAGGGGTTGTCGCTCCAACGATCCCGATTTGCTCACCATCTTTGTCCAGAACAATGCTTTTGACGATAGATCCAGAGTCAACCAAGGCTTGGAGGCCTGCTTCATTGGTGAAATCCAAGTTTGCAGTCACGAAAGGAATGGTTCCTTCAGTACCTTCAATGAATTCTTGCAACACATCGGGGCCAAAATCAAACTCGTGGTTCCCGATGGCCATGGCATCGTAACCAATCAATTTGGCCGCGATAGCATCATAGAAAGGTGCACCTTCTACACGGCTAGCCGCAAATTCAGGGCCAGGCAAGAAGTTGTCACCTGATGACAACATCACAACACCTGATCCAGCCGCAGTTGCTTCATCACGTAATTGATTGACCAATGAAGCAAATCGGGCAACACCACCAAAATCGCTGTTGTCACCGCCAGCATCAATTAACTGAGACTCACCATCATTGTTGTGCAAAATCGTTAATGTGTAGCCACCTTGCGCGCCAGCGGGCAAAGCACTAAACATTAGAACCAACAATAACGTTACCAAAATGCTATTTAATTTGGTTTTCATTGTGCTACTCCTCCTACAAGAAAGTAATTTTATAGTGGCTGTGCAATTATCTGTTTGAATTCACACAAACACCACTCTCGATTATACTATCTATCTTAATCAACACAAACCAACAAGAGTCGATTGTAGACTTTCTCTGTTAAGCAAGCTTAATCAAAATCTTAAGGAGAGTTTAAACAACAATTAAGAAAGGTTAACATTATAGATAAAAAGATAATATCGCCTCGGATCTAAGCGAATTTGCCTAGGCCTTTTGGCGCGAGGCCGAGGTCGTGATATAATCTTACCCACTATGGCAACACAACAACGTAGCTACAAACAACCAATTATCCCTCCAATCGTTGTCCAAACAATGATTTTTGGGATGATGGCCTTTTTCTTATTGGGTGGGGCATATACAGGTTATCTCTTTTATTGGGTTGTAAGAGATACAGTCAAGCAAATTGCCACCCAAACTAATTTACCCACCAACGTTCCCTATGTCGACTTGTCACTTCCGTCCGGCACCCTACCACTAACCGGTGATGGAACATTACCCATTGTTCTTCCAGTAAATCGTGGTGGTGAAGACGGTGACACAGGTGTGACTGGGGTTCCACTGCCCGATTATGAAGACAAAGAGCGGGTCAATATTCTACTGCTTGGGATTGATAAACGGCCCGATGAATTGTATTCCCGGACTGACACGATGATGCTGGTCACAGTCGATCCGAACACTCGCACAGCCGGAATGATGTCTGTGCCCCGCGACTTATGGGTAGCTGTCCCAGGTTATGGGGAGGATCGAATTAACAAAGCATACTACTTTGGCGATCAGAATAATTATCCAGGCGGCGGCCCTGCTCTGGCAATGAAAACAGTACAATATAATCTCGGTATTCCTGTTCATTTCTATGCCCAAATTGACTTCAAAGGTTTCCGAGATATTGTTGATACCTTAGGCGGGATTACAATTGAAGTTCCCGAAACCATTGATGACCCAACATATCCTGATAACAACTATGGGTATGACCCCTTCTATATAGAAGCAGGCACCCAAACCTTAGATGGCTACAATGCTTTACGTTACGCCCGAACCCGCGCTACGCCAGGTTCGGATTTCTCTCGCTCACGTCGGCAACAGCAAGTTTTGTTAGCTGTTCGTGATAAAGCATTACAGGTTGGTATTATTCCAAAAATACCAGAACTGTGGACGACAATGGCCGGTACTGTTGAAACCGACTTACAGTTGGTGGATATTTTAGAGTTAGCCCAACTCGCTGATGAAATTTCATCGGATGATATCAAAACCGCTGTGATTGGTCGTGAATACACCGTCGATTATGTTGTTCCTGACACAGGGGCGCAGGTTCTACTACCACTTCGAGAGAAGATTAAAACCCTAGTCGATGAGATGTTCATTGAAACCGAACCGACCGAAGCAGTTACCCCATCACAAGCTCAAGTTGAGGCGGTTCAAAAAGCTAGTCAAGCACAGGCTCGCGCTGAAGAAATAGAGCAAGAAGCACAACGTCAGCAGGAAATCAAAGAGCTACTTACTCAAGAAAGCGCTGGGGTAGTCGTACAAAATGGGACAAATTTAGCGACATTAGCTTCACAAACAGCACTTTATCTCAAACAACAAGGCCTCAACATCACACAATTTGGTCAAGCGGACAGTTCAGGTTACGAAAATACGGTCATTGTTGTTTACGATGACAGCAAAGTTTACACCCTTGAGGTTCTCAAGCTCATTTTTGAAGTCGCCGAAGAAAACATTCGTACAAGTCCAAATCTAAAAAGTGATGTAGACTTTCGGGTGATTATTGGCAATGATTTTGATCTATCCAATAATTCACAGCCTTTGTTTACAGAGGAAACAGAGTAAAGCCAACTTAGTAATAGTCAATCAAGCTTAGTGGGTAAATTTGAAATTTACCCACTTTTTATTTATAGTTTTGTTATAATCTAATTCTAACGAATTATGAATTATTCCAACTTATTTTTAGTATTTTTGATAAAATTAATATCATCATTTTCATTATAAACTATTGATTCTTAACTACACGGGTTTTAATCTATGAGTGTCATAGAATCTCCTATCCCACACATAGAGCCAGCAGCCTCAGATACAAAACCATCACGTTTTACCGAGTCGGCAAAACGTTACTTGATTTTGCTTCTAGTATTGGCCTTAATAGTTATCGTCCGCGAAAGTGAAACAATCTCCGAGTCTTTCTCATTTCAGGATCGATTCCAAACCTTTGTCACCATCTTTTTGAGCATCTTTATCGAGGCAGCCCCATTTCTTCTGGCCGGCTCAATTGTCTCGGGACTGCTTGAAGTTTTCGTTGACAAAAATATGATGTACCGCTTCATCCCCAAGAATCCGGTCTCAGCCGCTCTGGTTGGTGGATCATTAGGTGTCATCTTCCCAGTCTGTGAGTGTGGGGTGGTCCCAGTTACCCGGCGGTTGTATCAAAAGGGATTGCCAATTTCGATGGGCATTGCCTTTATGTTATCAGCCCCAGTTATCAACCCGATTGTTCTAGCTAGCACCTACGCTGCGTTTGGCTGGGGGCCTGTTCTGTGGTGGCGGTTTGGCCTCACGTTTGTCATTGCCTCAAGTATTGGTCTACTATTCTACTTTGCTACAGCACGTGACATCTTGCTCCCCTCTCAGCAAAGTATCATCAATTCGTCTCGGTCTGATCATCATCACGACCATCATCATGAAAAGCCAGGCGTTATCCCTCGATTTTTTCAATCGATGAGCATTGCTGGCGATGATTTCATCGATATGTCGCGTTACTTGATTATCGGTTCAATGATGGCCGCCGGAATGCAAACCTTGGTTTCCCAGCCAACCTTGCTGGCCTTGGGTGGTGGTGCCGTAACCTCAATTATTGCAATGATGGTTCTGGCCTTTGTGCTCTCTGTATGTTCAACTGTTGATGCATTTTTGGCTCTGGCCTTTGTCAACACTTTTCCGCCTTCCGCCATTATCTCTTTCCTAGTCTTCGGGCCAATGGTTGATGTCAAAAGTTCCCTGATGTTTTTGGGCATTTTTAATCGACGTACTGTACTTTATCTTATTTTACTACCAATGATGACAACGTTGGTTGTCACCCTTTATTTGAATTTGAATGTGAGTTGGTAATGAATATAACCCTTAAATCTATCATTCTAATTGCAATGGGTATCTTCCTCTACAGTCGTTTCTGGGGGGGAACGCTCTTTTTCTATATTAACGAACGCTTTGTCTGGCTCATTATCTTTGCTTCAATAGGGTTCCTGCTGATTGGGGTGAGCTATCTTTATCGTCCACATGATCCTGATCACCACCACCATCACCACGACCATGATCACGACCATGATCATGACCATCAACATGGTCGTTTGACTTGGTTCGGCCTCACCCTACTCCTTTCTCCAATTTTGCTTGGCTTTCTTATTCCCCCGCGCCCATTGGGAGCCTCAGCGATGACCAATCGTGATGTGAGTATCGAGTCCCTGACTTCAGCGGCTGCTCCAGACGCGGATCAAATCATCAGTAAGCCAAAGGGTGAGAAAAATATTCTTGACTGGCTGGTTGAGTTTCGCCAAGCCCCAAATCCCGAAGCCTTTACCGATCAAGAGATTGAATTGGTTGGTTTTGTGTATCGCGATGACCGCTTTACTCAGGGCAAATTTATGGTCAGCCGTTTTGTGTTGAGTTGCTGCGCCGCCGATGCTGCCCCGATTGGTTTAATCGTCGATTGGCCAGGAACCACTAACTTGGAAGCTGATGCTTGGGTCGAAGTCAAAGGTCGATTACAACCTGGAGTTTTTGATGGACAGGAGATGCCCATCATCATCGCTGAAGAAGTAACTCTGACCGAAATTCCTGATCGCCCATATCTGTATCCTTTCTAAGTTATGACGCATGCTATTTCACGCTCATCGCTAAACTTAAGCCGTTTTGATGTCATTGTCAGCGGTACGATCATAGTCCTAATAATCATCACCGGATTGTTACTGTGGCGGGGGGATCAAGTTGGAGTCCAAGTGGTTGAGGTTTATCCAGATGAAAATGCTACAGATATTTCTACGGCCACAGACATTCAAATCACATTTGATCAAACTGTTGTCATTCCTGACTCACTCCTACCTCTTACCTTTTCTCCACCAATCAGTGGTACCCCGCGTTGGGAGCAAACAACACTCACGTTCACCCCTGAAGTTCCTCTTGAAAGTGGTATCACGTACAACATCTCAATTGACGAAAATCTTAAAAGTCAGCAAGGACGTCCCATTCGTGGTCTCCTAGAATGGCAATTTGAAACCCGCCAGCTTCAAGTGCTATATGTTGCGACAGACTCGGAAGGCGTTGAGCAACTTTTCCGGATTTCTCCTCACGATGGGGAAGCTGTCCAAATTACTCAGGAGGCCTTGGGTATTGCAGATTATGCGTTATCACCGAACGGTGAAATCATTGCCTATGCTGTTTTACGAGAAGATCAGGGCAGTGACATTTATCAAATTGCTATCGATGGGAGTGATCGAACGGCCTTAACTTTTTGCCCAGAGGCCCTGTGTAATCAAGTGGTTTGGCATCCCAGTGGGCAACGCTTTATTTACGAGCGTCGTAATTTTATTGTATCAGGCGGAGCCCCTGGCCCACCCCGTCTCTGGTGGTACAACTTACTAGATCAACAAACGGTCCCCGTTTTCGAAGACTCACAGATCATTGGCTATGGGGCAAGTTGGTCGGCTGATGGTCAATGGTTGGGATATGTCTCCCCTACTATTCAAGGCATTCAAATCTACAACATGTTTGATCAGCGGAGTATGGTTGTGCCCAGCCGAATGGGAGGCTTACCTGTTTGGAACTCACAAGCGAATGAACTTTTAGTCACAGATATTCAGACTGAAGACAGCGGGTTCTCCGTTCATCTTTTGCAGGTCGCCCCTGAAGATGGGGGACTAACCGATTTGAGTGAAGCATCAGGCAAGGTTGAGGATGGATCACCAGCCTGGTCTCCTGACGGTCAATGGATTGTCCTGACACGCAAAATCGCTGGTACGGCAAATGGCAAACAAGTTTGGTTGATGCGATCTGATGGCTCTGAGGCGCGACAGCTTACAAATGATCCTGATGTTCATCATGGCTTACCAACCTGGTCGCCCGACGGCCAGTTTCTGACGTTCCAAAGTTTCCCACTTAAGGAATTGGGGGTCAGCCCTAGTGTTTGGCTCTTTGACCTAACCAATAATCAACAGCGTGAGTTGGCCACTCCTGGCAATCGTCCAATTTGGATCCCCTAGCTACTCATCATGTTAAAACTCAAGATTGACACGGTAGTAGAAAGGGGTACAATATCGCTTGATAAAGCGTCTAAAGATAGGGTGAGATTGTGTTACCACCAGATGAAATCTCCCAGCCAAACCTTGAACGTGAAGTTTTGAGCTGGAATGATATAGACAAGTTAATCGATCATTTAATCCCCCAATTAAGAGGTGAGTTCGAAGGCCTTTTAATGATCACCAAAGGGGGAATGATTCCTGGGGGGATATTGAGTGAAGCCTTAGACATCAAACATGTCTTAACAGCATCGGTCTATTTTCCACGCGAGGTGGACCGACGGCTGGCCTGGCCAACGTTCATGCAGTTTCCACCAGATACCTTATTAACCAATCGGCGGATGCTTATCGTGAATGATATTTGGGCCAACGGACGAGTAATCATGATTGTCCAAGGTCGATTGGCTGCAGTGGGATGTGAGTCTGAAACAGCGGTGCTACACTATCGAGCCAAATCAAATCTTTTTCCTGATTCAGGGCCTGACTACTACGGAGCAATTACTGATCGTGAAATTATTTATCCTTGGGAGTCATCCTTACCCCATAGTGGTCCGGTAAAGCCAGGCACCGGTCAATTACCAGCAATATAATTATTTTTTTCTTTATGTAGTGATAAGCAAAGACGCTTCTCAATGGAGATAGCGTCTTTTTTATTATTATTTTTATAGTATTCATCAGAACACACATTCTTTAGAATGCCAATATTCTTCAGAAAGGCAGATAAAAATGCTTAGTACACAATCAAAAACCGAATTTTCTACTGCCCGAAATAAAGCCTTCATCGAAGAATGGCTCAGCGCCTTTAATGGAAAAACTGCTGATTTACTCTCTTTTGATGCGGTCAAAGATATCTTGCATCTACATGACTCAAGTTACAAAGGCCTGCAGGAAATTGAATTGGACAAAATTGTCGGTAGCACCGGACGCTACCGAGATTTCACGCGTACATTTTTACCAAAAAATCATACCACCGAAGAACGCTGGCGTCGTATCAGTAGTTTGGCTGAAAATGAGGGATTTCCCCCCATTGATGTTATTCAGGTTGGGGAGGTCTATTTTGTGCGGGATGGTAATCATCGCGTTTCTGTCTCACGAATGAACGGTCTGAGAGTGATCGAAGCCTATGTGATAGAGTATAAAACACCAGTTCCCCTAACAAAAGAGGATGACATTGATGCCATTCTTCTAAAAATGGGAGAAGCAGAATTCTTGGCAGCCACCAAGCTAGACGAGTTATGTCCAGGTCACGGTATTCGTCTCACCGAACCAGGTCGATACCGCTTGGTTCAACAGCATATTCAATTTCACAAATATCTCAAAGAGCGTGAGTTCGAGCGGGAGATCACAGATGAGGAGGCGGTCGTTAGCTGGTACGACACAGTCTATGTCCCAATTGTTCAACTCATTCTAGCAAAAAATTTATTAGACCATTTCCCAGAGCGTACTGAGGCAGACCTCTATGCCTGGCTACTGTTGCATAGAGCGGCTTTGGAAGATGAGATCCAAACTTTAGGGAATATTCCCACAGAGGACGTCATAGCGGAAGTGACAATGGAAAATGCACCTAATCCTTTTGTGCGCCTGATGGGTTATATTAGCCATCAAAATAATTTGCAACAATTACCATTAAAAGTAACACATAAAAATTTCATAGAAAAAACGGAACTTGATACCACTCGTCCAAATCATCAAATCAAATTTATCCATGCAGATAGCTATCGTTTGATCGCCGATCACATTAATGTTCACAAATATCTTAAAGAGATTGAATGTAACTGTGAATTAACCTATGCAGATGCAGCAGCCAGTTGGTATGATACTGTCTATTTACCAATTATTGAGAAAATACGGGACAATAATATCCTAAAATATTTCCCTAATAACAGCGAGGGAGATCTTTATATCGGACTTGTTACACGACGTGCAGCAATCGAGGAGCAGCAACATAAGTTGGGTGTTGTTTCAGATGAGCAGTTGATTGAGGATTTGGAGAATTACGGCCAATCCGGTTCCTGGACCCGTTGGATCCCATTTTTTCATCGAACCTTTGATGTAGAGAAGCTATTACCAAACTAACGATTAGTCTTATAATAAAAATGGGCGGAAGTTTCCGCCCATTTTTATTTATGTGGTTGATACAAGCCACATAAATTGATAAGGCCGCATTGTATAGACTTGTGCTAAACTAACAAGCTCATCTGAGGTCAGATCGTGTAATTGCGCATCCACACCATACGTACGAAAACGCGCTAACGCAACAGCCTGAGAATGCTCAGAGAAATTGGCTAATACCAATAGGCCATCCGCCTGCTGCCAATGAATGTAACCAAAAACATGAGGGTGACCTGTCTCAATAATTTGGGTTTGATTACCCGCAAATATCGGGTTAGTCTTGCGAAGGTTGATAAGACGAACCAAATTTTGATAAATACGTCCTGAAATAGCCGCAGAGTCGTGGCGTTGAGCAGCACGCTCCCAATCAAAACGAGGTCGATGGACCCAACGACTATCATCCGATTTTGTATCATCCGCTTGGTAGCTGTAGTCATTGAGGGTGCCTAGCTCATCCCCCAAATAAATCAGTGGGATCCCCCCAATACTCAAAATAATACTGTGAATGAGCAAAATACGTTGGATAGCTAACTCGATTTGCTCGCTATTCTGCTCCTCTAAAGCTAATTCAAGCCCCGCTAAAGATGCGCAAGAACCATTGATACGACCATCCTTAGTTATCGGATTATAGTTAAAGAGTAACCCCTTAGCGAAACTACCGGGGAATTGGGCAGTGTAAAATTGATTCAAAAATTGACGATGATCAAAAGGGTTGATGCCTAGAACTTGGGCATCCTCATCAGCAAAACTCCAGCCAATATCATCGTGAACCCGTACATAATTCACCCAAGCACAGTTCTCCGGTACTTTAAGGCGGTGTTCCATCGCATATTTGAGCAACCTAACCTCACGGGTGGCTAAGGTTTCCCACAACAACGCCATTAGCGTGGGATTATAGGAAATGGGGCATTCATAACCGGCCCGGTCCCCCTCGCCAAAATATTTAGCAACATCATCTGGATGAACAATCGCCTCGGATTTAAAGTGCATCGCAGGCGCTGCAATTCGCACCAAGGCGTTAAAGGCCTGAATAATTGTGTGGGCTTGCGGTAGATTTTCACAAGGGGTGCCCATTTCTTTCCAAACAAAAGGCACTGCATCCAACCGCAAAAATTCAACACCGGCATTCGCCAAAAAAAGCATTTCTCCTAACATCGCCGCAAAAACAGCCGGATTGGAGTAACGTAAATCCCATTGAAATGGATTGAAGGTTGTCCACACCCAATGATCGATTTCTGGAAGGTAGGTAAAGCTACCGGGGGCGTGTTCGGGAAAAATCTCTCTTAAGTGAGGCTCATATTGATCGGGCAGGGTTCGGTCCGGGAACATAAAAAAATATTCTTGATAATCCTGATCCCCAGCCAGTGCCTTCTTGGCCCATTCATGTTCATCACTAGTGTGATTGAAAACAAAATCGAGGGTAAGACTAATCCCATTCTCCCGTAGAGCAGCAGCCAACTCAATCAAATCCTCAATCGACCCCAATTTTGGGTTAACCGCCCGATAGCTACTCACTGCATAGCCGCCATCACTAATTTCCGGCACTTCGTAAAGTGGCATCAAATGTAAATAGGTCAGCCCAAGTTCTTTAAAGTATGGAATTTTATCCTTCACCCCAGCCAAATCCTCGGCAAACAAATCGACATAGCAAACCCCACCGATCATCTGCTCTGATTGAAACCAGAGGGGATTAGCTACCCGTTGAGCATCGAGGGCATGTAAATCGTCCGAACGATTTACATAAGCCTGAGCAACAGTTTTGAGAATAGTTTCGAGGTGATAGAAAAAAGAGTAGTAATTACCATAGAGGTCTATCAGTAAATCAAAGGCTTCGGGAAAAATCTGCTCCATCCGTTGCCAAAAAATTTCCGCGACCTCCGGCTCAGCCCCAGCTAGAATTTTTTCAAAACGGGGGCGTAATCGGTCTAGGGATTTATGAGCTTTTCGGTCCAATGAACTAATATCCTCCGATTATTCTAAAATCAACCAAAAGTATTGATATGCTCCTAATGAAAGCGAATATTCCGTCTCCGAAATTGACTGCAATGATTGATCCGACAGAACATCATGTGGAGTCCTTCCCACAAAATCTGGGAGATTAAGGGTCACCCCCTGCGCTTGATCCGACAGATTGCAAACGATCAGCATTTGATCGGTTTCAGTTTGTCGTAGATAGCTCAACACGGCCTTGTTTGTCAAAGGCAAAAAGTCACAACTACCCCAACCCAAGACTGGATTCGCCTTGCGAGTAGCAACAAAATGCTTCATTTGATGAAATAGAGAGTTTGGATCAGCCTGTTGGGCAGCCACATTGACGGTTTGATAGCCGTAGGTGTCATCATCGATCACTGGTGCCCAGAAGCTCGTCGGCTCTGTTTCGGAAAAACCAGCCCCTGTTTCTCCCGTCCATTGCATTGGGGTACGAACGCCATTCCGGTCAAACAGATGGATGTTATCCCCCATTCCAATTTCATCGCCATAATAAATGATCGGTGCGCCAGGTAGAGAAAAAAGCAGGGCATTGGCCACCTCAATCTTATGTCGATCATTGTCCAGTAGTGGAGCCAGACGCCGTCGGATACCTAGGTTGGAGCGCATATGTGGATTGGGTGCGTACTCTTGCCACATCATCTCCCGATCCTCTTCTGTCACCATCTCCAAAGTCAACTCATCGTGATTGCGTAGAAACACACACCATTGGGTGTTATTGGGGATCGATGGTGTCTGGGCCATAATATCCACGATGTCAGTCACATCTCCCGTTTTGAGGGCCTTAAAAATGCGGGGCATTACGGGGAAATGGAAGGCCATATGGAACTCGTCGCCTGGGACAGTGGGATCATTCTCATCACCGCCAAAGTATGGGCGTAAATCCCACGGCCACTGATTGGCTTCACCCAGAAGAATGGCTTCAGGGTAATTGGCATCCAAAACCGCCCGTACCCGCTTGAGATAATCGTGAGTTTCAGGCAGATTTTCGCAGTTAGTGCCTTCCCGCTCAAAGAGATAGGGCACCGCATCAGCCCGAAAACCGTCGATCCCCATATCCATCCAATATTTGAGCACGTCGATCATCTTATCGGCTACCACCGGATTGTCATAGTTCAAGTCAGGTTGGCTGGAGAAAAAGCGATGCCAGTAATATTCGCCCGTTGTTTCATCATAAGCCCAGTTCGAGGTTTCGGTATCAAGGAAAATAATCCGGGTATCAGTATATTTTTGATCAGTGTCACTCCAGACGTAGTAATCACGATAAGGGTTATCTTTTGATTTCCGACTCTCAACAAACCACGGATGTTCATCTGAGGTATGATTAAGCACTAAATCGGTAACAACTCGCATTCCCCGAGCGTGGGCCTCGTCGACTAGCTTTTTAAAGTCGTCTACTGTCCCATAATCAGGATGAATATTATCATAATCTGCAATATCATAGCCATCATCATTGAGGGGTGAGGGGAACATTGGCAAGAGCCAGATGCAATCGACACCTAGCTCTTGCAGATAGTCCAGTTTGGTGATGATGCCAGGCAAATCGCCTTTGCCATCGCCATTACTATCACAAAAGGAACGAATGTGGAGTTCGTAGAAGACAGCATTCTTATACCAAAGATTGTCGGTCATTAGTCTGCTTTCAATTTCAACATAATCGTTGCCAACGGCGGTAAAGTTAACACCAACGAATGAGGGTGAGCGTGGAAGGGGACCTCTTCAGTCTGCACACCCCCTTCATTGCCTAAGCCACCACCCCAATATGCTTCAGCATCACTATTAATCAATTCTTGATAATAACCGGGTTTGGGGACCCCGACTCGATAGCCTTCCCGTGGTACTGGGGTAAAATTGGTAACAACCACAACAAATTCATCACTTGATTTAGCCCGGCGCATAAAGGAAAAAACACTGTTGTCATTATCGTTTGCATCGATCCAAGAAAAGCCAGTTCCCTCAAAATCATCCTCATAAAGCGCCGCCTCAGTTTTATAAAGGTGATTTAGATCTTTAACGAAAGTTTGTACTCCTTGATGGTTCGGAGCCTCTAAAGCGGGCCATTCCAGCCCTGTATTAAAGTTCCACTCTTGCCACTGCCCGAACTCACATCCCATGAAGAGCATTTTCTTTCCTGGGTGCCCCCACATAAAGCCGTAATACGCTCGTAGAGAGGCAAATTTTTGCCACTCATCGCCAGACATCTTGTTGAGAAGTGAACCTTTGCCGTGCACCACCTCATCGTGTGATAGGGGGAGGACAAAATTTTCGTTAAAGGCATAGAGCAGGCTAAACGTCATATCGTGGTGATGGAATTTACGATAAATTGGCTCTTTACTCATGTAGTTCAGGGTATCATGCATCCACCCCATATTCCATTTGAGGCTAAAGCCCAGCCCTCCCAAATACGTCGGACGCGAGACCATCGGCCACGCCGTTGACTCTTCAGCAATGGTTAGCACCCCAGGGAAGATACCGTGCACAACTTCATTCATTTTTCGTAAAAAGCTGATCGCTCCTAAATTTTCTCGTCCGCCGTATTCATTGGGGACCCATTCGCCTTCCTCCCGCGAATAATCAAGATACAACATCGAGGCCACGGCATCAACACGCAGACCATCAAAATGGTATTTATCTAGCCAGAAGAGCGCATTGGAAATAAGAAAGGAGCGCACCTCATTACGATCGTAATTAAAAATCATCGTGCCCCAATCTCGATGTTCACCCTGACGAGGGTCGGCGTGGGCATAGAGGTGGGTGCCATCAAAGTAGTTCAGCCCCGCGCCATCTTTGGGAAAGTGAGCCGGAACCCAATCCAAAATAACACCAATATTATTTTGGTGACACTGGTCAATAAAATACATCAAATCTTCGGGGGAACCAAAACGACTGGTCGGGGCAAAAAAGCCAAGCACCTGATAGCCCCAAGAAGCATCAAGTGGGTGCTCTGTAATCGGCATCAGTTCAATGTGAGTATACCCCATTTCAATGGCATAAGGGATTAACTCGTCAGCTAATTCACGGTAGGTTAGATAGCGTGTGCCCCACGCCTCATCCTCGGCCTTTCGCCACGATCCTAAATGTACCTCGTAGATACTCATGGGGCTATCAAAGCCTTGTAATTCGGCCCGTCGGCTTATCCAATCAGTATCCCCCCATTGATATCTCTCTAAATTAGTTACCACTGAGGCAGTCTTGGGTCGCTGTTCCATCGCAAAGCCATAAGGGTCAGCCTTATCCATACTCTCGCCCGATTGAGCTACCACCCGATACTTGTAAACCGCATATTCTTCCAACCCTGCCACAAACAACGTCCAGATACCACTATCACTGGGATGTAGAGGGTGGCTCTCCCCGTTCCAGTCGTTAAAATTCCCCATCAAATAAACGGCCCGAGCATTGGGGGCCCATACCGCAAAATGAACTCCTTTTTTACCATCAATTTCAGTCAAATGAGCACCTAGTTTTTCATATGTCCGCTCATGAGTCCCTTGTCCAATCAGGTATTTATCAAAATCGGTCAGTTCAAATTGAGACATAGGTGAGGAATTTTTTGTCGCACTATTTTTGTTAGTCAATGTTTTCTCTCCTGACATAAAATAAAAGACTCTCTAATAATCGTGTCTTCTCAATTTCTTTAACTGTTTCCGATCAATTCCATCAGGACCATACACTTCTGGGATAAAAGTTTGATCTGAAATTGGTGGTCGAATATAGCCAATCTCTTCTTGGCGAGGTGGTAACTCAACGGACTCCGGGGTTAGGTCTTTATAGGGAATCATACTTAACAAATGTCGAATAACATTCAACCGAGCATGTTTTTTTATGGATGAATTAACCACATACCAAGGGGCTTGCTTGATATCTGTATGGGCCATCATCGCATCTTTAGCCTTAGAATACTCGACCCATCTAGCCCGTGCTTCTAAATCCATCGGGCTGAGCTTCCATCGTCGCGTAATATCCTCAATACGCTTTTGGAAACGACGTTCCTGCTCATCTGCATCAACTGAAAGATAATATTTAATAAGAATAATTCTTGAACGAACCAGCATTCGTTCAAATTCAGGACAGGAGCGTAAAAACTCACGATATTGGTCATCGGTGCAAAAGCCCATCACCCTTTCAGTGAGAGCACGAGTATACCAACTTCGATCAAATAGCACCATTTCACCAGCGGCAGGTAAATGAGCAATGTAGCGTTGAAAATACCATTGTGTTTTTTCTCGCTCGGTTGGTTTGGGTAGGGCAACCACCCGGACGACGCGTGGACTAAGCCGCTCCAAAATCCGTTTGATTGTACCCCCTTTTCCAGCAGTATCTCGCCCCTCAAAGACAACAACGACTTTTAGCCCCTCATGTTTGATCCATTCTTGTAACTTGACTAACTCTGTTTGCAACCGGGCTAGCTCTTGCTCATAGAGTTTATTGTCAATCTTTTTCCTGGTTTTTTCTGGCTTATCCTTATCCTTTTTCCCGCCAGATGTTACATTATCATTTTTCTTCGCCATTGATTTATCTCCTGATAATTACTTCAAGAGAGGCGTAAGACCAGCCCCTCATTCGCATATAACGTCACATTCGCCAGATCAACTGTCCCAACCCGAACCATATCTGTGGCAATGACAATCGTTGCTGATTGGGCGATCTGACTCAAATTTAAATGATGTGTCTCTGCTGTAAAATTGAGGGTGATTAAAAATCGATCTGCCTCTGGTGCGCTACGAAGATAGGCAAACACATCATCACTGCCACTTTCTATAGATTCATACTCCCCAACACTCAAGGCTGGCTCCGCTCGACGTAAGGCCGTTAAAGCCCGATAAAAATTGAGCATTGAGGTTGGATCGTCACTCTGAATAGCTACATTTTGCTCGGCATAATTTTCATTTAATGGCAACCAAGGTGTGGCCTCCGTAGCTGTAAATCCTCCGTTTGAAGAACTATCCCAAGGCATCGGGGTTCGCTCTGGGTCACGGCCAACAACATCAGCTAACTCGGGCTGGTTGACCGCTGGCGGATCTTGAATCAGCTCAATCGGAATGGGTACATTTTCCAGGCCAAGTTCCTCGCCATAGTAGGTGGTGGGTGTGCCACGTAAAGTCAGCAATAGCATATTAGCCACCCTTGCTTGATCTCTCCCAACTCGGCTGGCAACCCGATGTTGATCGTGATTACCCAAGACCCAATTCGGCCACCCGCTAACGGGCAATGCCGCTTCATAAGTATCAACCCCCTCTCGAACTGCTTTAGCAGTCCAAGGGCGAGGGGTAAATTCCTCAGTCACAATCAATTGAAAATTAAAAGGAAGGTGACATTCATCCAAATCTTGCCCATAATATTTCATAAGTTCCTTGTTAGGCAAATAGATTTCACCAACCATCATCCGCTCATCATACTCATCCAATAATTGGCGCATTCGCCGAATCAAATCGTGAACTTCAGGTAAATTTCCGGTGTAAATGGGTAAATATTCAAGCAAGGGAAGATTGCCATCCCAATCTGGATTTTTTGGATTATCCCGAAAATGTTCATCCTTCACCATCAACCAAATTACATCAACACGAAAACCATCAACGCCCTTGTCCAACCAAAACCGCATCGTGTCCAACATCGCTGGCATCACCTCAGGATGGCGATAGTTCAAATCGGGCTGTTGAGGGACAAATTGGTGTAGATAATATTGCCCCGTTGTATCATCAAAGGTCCAGGCTGGGCCGCCAAAAAAACTAAGCCAGTTGTTGGGTGGGCCACCATCGGGCGCAGGATCACGCCAGATGTACCAATCGCGTTTGGGATTATCGCGGCTACTGCGACTCTCGATAAACCAGGTGTGTTCATCGGATGTGTGGTTGGGGACTAAATCCAAGATTAGCTTCATCCCTCGGTTATGCGTCTCAGCCAAGAGGTGATCAAAATCGGCCATCGTGCCAAACATCGGGTGGATATCGACATAATCAGAGACATCATAGCCAAAATCGTGCATTGGCGAAGGGTAAATGGGCGAGAGCCAGATCGCTTCGACGTTGAGACTCTTTAGATAATCCAGACGTTCAATAATCCCAGGCAAATCACCAATCCCATCTCCGTTACTATCTTGAAAAGAACGAGGATAAATTTGATAGACGATTCCTTTTTGCCACCAAAGGTGTGTGTTTGTCATCAGTCAGCCTTTATTTTATTCTTTAACTTCACCTGAGCCACTTGGGCCAGATCTTCCGCCCACTCCAATGCGTCTTTAACCAAAAAACCGATCTCATCCTTTTCACCATCTGCAGTAAATCGAACAATGATGAACTGGGTGGTTTTGGCCTCTCGACCTAAGAATTTAGATTGGAGGGAAACACCTTTAATCTGCTTATGTTTAATAATCCAAGCTTTAGATGGCACCGAGCGAGTCACACGTAGATCACTTTCGGTTATAGCTACAAACCCAATACCAGCCATTGAGCGATCTGGTCCCAACGACTTTAATCCTGTAAATTGTCCGCCTGCAGGGCCACGAATAAATTCAACGCCGTCATTTTCCCATTGAGTTACAGTCTCGGCTTTGTGGCGATTCCAGGAGTGGGTCAATCTCGCCCTTATGAGCCAAACAACGCCAAATAGAGCTAAAACAACGACCCCGCTAATTATGACGAATAAGAATGGGTCCATTTCTATCTTCCTCAGGGATAGCAGGTCAGGTAACTACAAAATACGATCCAGCAGGCCCTGCAGCACAACTTCTTGCACCTCACCGACCTGAATGTGCTTGATAACCCCTTGCCGATCGATAAAAATCGTCCGAGGCAGACCACTCACCAGATAAAGATCATTGATGGCTCCATCGCTGTCATACAAAATTTCAAAGGTTAGCCCCAATTCCTCAACAAACGGTTCCACTAACCGAGCATCCTCTTTAACATCAAGCGCTAGAATGACCAAACCCTCTGTTTGATGTGCGTCAAAGGCACGTTGAAACGCTGGCATTTCACGACGACAAGGCACACACCAGGTTGCCCAAAAATTTACAATAACTGGCTTGCCCCGAAATTGTGAAAGCGTAACTTCCTCACCATCGAGATTAGTCAGGGTGAAATCGGGCGCAGTTGCGCCGACAACCGGGGCTTCCGCTGGTGGCTCGTAAAAGATCTCAATCGCAGCATTATCTTGAATGCCGGATACCCAAGCAGCCAACTGTTCCTGTTGTCGAGCAGGTGTCTCTGCCCCAGCCAAAACCACCTCTGCTAAATATTTTTCAGCTCGTACGGTACGAGCAACCACAGTTTCACTAAACTCGGCCAAGGTGATACCTTGTCCCTGTAATGCACTCTCGAAAACCTCCAGTGAGCCATTTCGTTCTTCAACAAAAGCATCCAATGCCATTGAGATTTCTTCCTCAGTGGCAACAATGCCAGCCACTTTGGCTTCCTCATCAATAAGAAGACTGGTGGTTAACCGTTCTAATTTCCCTTCTGGATCCTGTTGGGTTAGTTCACGTCCAGTCGTCAGGAGGTGGACCGCACGATCAAAGGCCAGTTCACGATCGAGTTGACTTTGCGTGAACTCAAGATCGTTGATGCGGGCCACAATAGGATCTACAATTTCAGCCTGCTCAACCGTTTCTATTGAATTACTTTGGGAGGTACAAGCAGAAAGAATAGCCAATAGAATGGCTATTCCTCCTACTAAAAAGCATTTTTTTTGCATTGATTATTAATAGATACTAGAAAAACAATCTATCCCTTCACCGCACCAGCTGTCAAACCATCCACGATACGTCTTTGGAAGATCAAGACAAGCACAATCAAAGGGATCGTGACCACGACAGATGCAGCCATAATGTTATTCCAAGGAATCTCGCGCTCAGAGGACCCTTGGAAGAAGGCGATCGCTGGTTGTACTGTCCTCGACTTAAAATCAAGGGTAAAGGTCATCGCAAAGAGAAACTCGTTCCAGGCCGCAATAAAGGTTAACATACCGGTTGTCACCATCGCTGGCATTGTTAGAGGCAGCAGTACCATATAAAAGGTTTGAAATGGTGTCGCGCCATCCACCAAAGCAGCTTGTTCCAGTTCAGCTGGTAAGGACTTAAAGAAATTGGTCAGAACCCAAGTTGTAAACGGCAAACTGAAGACAAGGTAAGTGATAACAAGGGCAGTACGGGTGTTAAACAGCGATAAATCAGTACAATCAGCCCCAACAACAACACAAGGGTTACGGATGAAGGTGAACAAAGAGCCCACAACCGCAATTAAAGGAAACATCGTCATTGATAATACTGTGTACAAAATTACTGTTTTACCTCGAAAGGGCAACCGCCCCAAGGCATAGGCGGCAAACGAGCCAACAATTAATGAAATGATGGTAACACTAAAGGAAACGATAACCGAATTTCGTAGACCCAAAAGAAAGTTATTGTTTTGGAAGACAACGTTATAAGTCTCAGTGTATAGTTCGGTGGGGAGGTAAGTAATATCAAATAATTGTGATTGTGGTTTTAGAGAAGAAACAATGGCCCAATAGAAAGGAAAAAGAAGATAGAGGATTATAATAACGACCAGAACGAGAAATGCACCACTTTGGATTCTTTTTTGCATTGTTTTAGACATTAGAGTTCCTCCACTTTAATACTGGTCACATAAACAACCACAAATACTGCAATGATGAGAAAAATGACCACACTAACCGCATTACCATACCCTAGCTTTTGAAAATCAAACAAGTTTCGGTGAGCGTAAGTAGACATCACCTCTGTCCCACTACCACCATTGGTCATAACTTTGATGGCATCAAATATCCGCAGGGCATCCATGGTTCGGAAAATCAATGCAACCAAGATAGCTGGTCGTAGAAGCGGCAAGGTTAATGAGAAAAATTGCTGTACGGCATTGGCCCCATCAATATCAGCAGCCTCGTAAATATCCCCAGGAATAATTTGCAACCCTGCTAAGAGAAGTAGGGCCATAAAGGGCGTGGTCTTCCATACTTCCATTGCGGTAATGGCTAACAGAGCGGTGGTGGGTTCGGCAAGCCAGGCAATGGGATCACCAATCACCCCAATCCTTTGCAGCATATCATTAAACACCCCAAACACGTCGTTGTACATCCACGCCCACATCTGGGCCGAAACCACGGTCGGTATCGCCCAAGGGACGAGAACCGCAGTTCTCATCAACCCCCTTCCTCTAAACTTCGAGTTAATAACCAAAGCGATACCCAAACCAAGAAGCAGTTCCAAAGCCACAGAAACAAACGTTAAAACAACGGTGTTTCTAACTGCCTCATAGAAATCGTTGTCCCCAATCCGAACCGAACCATCAGCACGTTCGCGAACACGCCATAACAAATCCTCATAATTCTTGAAACCGACATACTCACCCTGACCAGGTCGCCCCAATCGTTCATTCGTAAAACTCAACGAAACCGCCTGATATAACGGCCAGACCGCAACCACCAAAATAAGGATAAGGGTAGGTGCAATCAGCATAAAAGCCAAACGTTCTTGTTGCTTGGCAAATTTGCTACGTCCTGTGTTTACAACGGGAGCTGCTTGTGTTGTTGCTTCTCCTGCAGCCATATTCTGCTTACCTCCTCTTTGAGAATTTGATCATCACACCATCTTTGTATTACTTGAATTTTAGGGGATCTATTCCGTATTGCGCATTCCGCATAACGTATATCTTTCTCTACGCAACACGGAATACACAATACGCTTTCCATCTAGCTCCCCTAGTTTTCCAAACAGTCGTCTTTCTTCCATAAATCTGTTTAGTTAAGGGGTCAGGATTAATCCCGACCCCTTAACTTTACGACATTAAACTAACTTACGGAGCACCAGTTTCGAAACCAGTGATGTCCTCAAGCTCAATTTCGAGATCGAGCAGAGCATCAGCAGCAGTTTCTTCACCAGTTAGAATTGAGTGAACCGCATTAAAGTACGCGGCACTCACTTCGTTGTACAACTCACCCGTTACAGTAGATGGGCGGGCTGCAGCTTGGGTGAATACATCGAACAAGGCACCCATGAACGGCTGTGCTTCCAGTACGTCTGGATCTGAGTACAGTCCAGCCACTGTCGGCAACATACTGTTAGCAATCGCGCGGGCTTCCTGTGCATCACGACTAGCAATAAAACGAAC
>JANQQF010000112.1 GCA_028285035.1 Phycisphaerae bacterium | reverse complement strand
TTGCGTATCCTCCGGCGTCCAGCTAAACAGCCCGCTGCTTTCATCAAGCGCCGCGCCATCTGGGGCATTGATCATTGTGTAGCTCAAGCCATTGGCTGGATAATCCTCATCGATTGCATTGACAGTCAGACTGAACGGTTGCGTTTTTGGCAACGTTTGAGCCGCAATTGCCTCCAGTACAGGGGCTTGGTTCACTTCTGTCACGTTGACCATTGCCACCATTGTATCTGTCAAGCCTGTGGTGTCGGTGACCATCACACTGAAGAAGTAGGCCGCAGGTCCTTGGGCCTCTGTCGGGGTCCAGCTGAACTCGCCCGTGCTGCTGTCGATGCTCATTCCACTCGAAGCGTTGTACAGGCCATAGGTCAAGGCGTCATTGTCCGGATCAGCCGCAGTCGCGGTGAACGTCAGCGTCTGCATTTCCGCGATCGTTTGTGGTGCAATCGGGTCAAGCACAGGCGCCGTGGTTTCTTCATTCACCGTGATCGTAATCGTTTGACTGTCGGTCAAGGTGCCATCCGACACAATCACGGTTGCATTGTACACGCCTGGCCCATCCGTTTCATCGGTGACCCATTCAAAGAAACCACTCGTTTCATCAATGTTGGCAGTGGCTGGCGCGTCGCTCAAGCTGAAGCTCAAAGATTGCGCGGGCACGTCCTGATCATTCACTATTGCGGTGAAGCTAACCGTTTCGCCTTCGATAACGACCTGGTCAGCTAACGACTCAAGCACTGGTGCTTCGTTGACCTCGTTGACCGTGATCTGAATCGTTTGGCTATCAGTTAGCAAGCCATCGCTGACGCTGATGGTCGCGCTGTAGACAGCAGGGCCGTCTTCCTCATCTGTAATCCAAGTGAACGCACCACTGCTGCTGTCGATGATAGCGCCATCGGGCGCACCACTTAGACTGTAAGTCAGGGCGTCACCATCAGAGTCAGTTGCTATGGCCGTGAAGCTGACGGTCTCGCCCTCGTCAATGGTCTGGTCACTCAAATCTGCCAGTTCGGGCGAGGCATTGCCGTCACTTACCGTGATCTGAATCGTCTGACTGTCAGTCAGCAAACCATCGCTGACACTGATGGTCGCGCTATAGACGCCAGCAGCGGTCGTCGTCCAGGTAAACAGCCCCTTGCTATCAAGCACAGCCCCAACCGGACCATCCGTCAGGCTGTAGGTCAATGCTTGCAGTGGACGGTCACTATCGCTGGCGGTTACCGTGAAAGTCAGCGTATCGCCATCGACAATGGTTTGGTTGGTTAGCGGATCAAGGACAGGCGCAACATTAACTTCGAGCACAGTCACAGGCACAACCAAACCACCACTCAGTTCGCTATCAGAGGCGATAACGGTAATATAGTGAACCTCAGGGCCATCGGTTTCGCCTGGGACCCAAGTAAACTCGCCACTAAAAGTATCTATTGCGGCCCCAGCAGGTGCCAATACAGTGTAAGTTACGACTTGCGTGGGCACATCGGTGTCGGTCGCCACGGCCGTAAAGCTGATCAATTCGCCTTCATTCACCACTTGCTCACCCACTGTTCCCAAGATAGGGACTTGGTTGACCTCATTAACCGTGATCTGAATCGTCTCACTGTCAGTCAACCCACCATCCGAGACAACGATAGTCGCACTGTAAACGCCGGGGCCATCCGTTTCATCCGTTGTCCAGGTAAAGAGACCTGTCGTTGGATCGATACCGGCGTCAGTTGGGGCGTCGCTCAGACTAAAGGTCAGGCCATCGCCATTGACATCATTGGCCCTGGCGGTGAAGCTCAACGTTGTGCCTTCGTTCGTTTCCTGCGGTCCAATCGCAGCCAGAACAGGGGCCACTTCGTCTAAGATGACGGTAATGCTCATCGTTTGACTATCGGTTAGCACGCCATCAGAGACAATGATGGTGGCACTGTACACCCCAGACCCGACGGCAGTCCAGTTGAAGAGACCGCTGTTACTGTCAAGTGTGGCTCCAACCGACCCATCACTAAGACTGTAGGTTAGTGTTTGGGCGGGCAAATCGCTATCACTGGCCGTTATCATGAAGCTGAGAAGCTCCCCAGCCACGACGGTTTGATCGGCAATCGGGTCAAGAACTGGGGCAACGTTGCCTTCCATTACAGTCAAGATGACAATCTGTCGACTGTCTGTCAGGCCATCCGAGGCAATGACCGTCAAGGGGTAGATACCAGGACCATCTGCTTCATCAGTTACCCACGTAAACTCACCGCTCGAAGCGTCCATTGTAGCCCCGGCGGGCGCATTCGCCAGGCTGTAAGTTAGCGTCTGGATTGGCAGATCAATGTCAGTAGCGGCAACGGTAAAGCTGATGACCTCACCTTCGTTCACCGTTTGATCGTCCACTGTAGCCAAAACAGGGGCTTGGTTGGCCTCATCAACCGTGATCTGAATTGTTTCACTATCACTCAACACCCCATCCGAGACAAAGACAGTGGTGCTGTACACGCCGGGGCCATCCGTTTCGTTGGTCAACCAGGTGAAGAGACCCGTTGACGAGTTGAGATTAGCTCCAGCGGGCGCACCGCTCAGGCTGAAGGTCAGGCTATCACCATTGGCATCATTCGCGGTCAGGCTGAAGCTCAATGTTTCTGTTTCAGGAATGGATTGGGCCCCAATTGCAGCGAGAATGGGGGCAACATTGGCCACCTCGATCACGGCAGTAGCGATGTTGTTACTCGGATCAGCATCAAGGACCGTGCTAGTGATGTAGGCCGTATTGGTGAAGTAGCCAGTCGACAGCGGGTCATTCAAGGTACCATTGATAGTAATGAGACCGCCTTGACCCGGAGCCAAATCACTAACTGTCCAAGCATAGGTGATAGCTGTTGTGCGAGTAATGCTAACGCCCGCATCCGGCACAGCTTGTACCGTGATATCTGACAACGCTGCCGGGATCACATCGCTAATGACGACGTTTGTGGCGGTTGTGCCCCCAGTGTTGGAGAACGCCAGGGTATAAGTGACTGGCTGACCTGGATTCGCCATCGTAGGTGTGGCCGATTTGCCAATCACCAAGTCGGCATTGGTTAATGTCAGAGCTGTCTCAACGGCCCCAATCTCACAAGCACTGCCTTGGGGACGGGTGACGCCCCGTTGGTCGGTTGTTACAATTGTCCCGCAGCCATTGGTGCCAGCGGGAATAGCATCAAACGCTGAGCTGTTGGCAGGGTGCAAGGCGTGGGTTTGGGTTTTCCCACCGTTGTCACCTAAAGGAGCCAGAGCCGTGCTGAAAAGATTAGCAGCATCAATGGTTTGGCTGGTGCCGGAGTCGGTGGGACAACCACCGCCACTGCCCACGAGGTTGTAACCGCCATCTGTAATCGTCCCTGAACAATCCGTATTGCCGCTCCCAGCGATAATACTGTTGGCGATTGTCATCTGACCATTGTTGGTTAAGCCGCTGCCAAATTGAGAGAAATAGTCGACGAGGGTGCTATGGGTTATCGTCACTACACTGCCAGACTCGTTCTCGATAAGTGTATAAATATTCTGATGATCGGAAAAGGTACTGTTCAGGATGGTCAAGGTTCCACCAGAGCGATTGCTGATGATACCGTAAGGGCTACCGTTACGTGTAAACGTGCTACCAATGAACGTTAAATCTGTATGATTGGCTAACATTGGATTGTCAAAATCCGCCCCAAAGTTATCATCAAACGTGCTGTCTATAATGGTCACAGGACCTGGACCACCAAAACCGAATACGGTTCCCTCAGTACTACCATTTACCAACTTCAAGCCCTTTAATATCACTGGGCCGGTGTTACCATAAACTGATAGAAACGCAAAGCCGGAGGCCTGACCGTCTAAAGTGACGTTATGACCGGTAGCATCAATGGTTAAGCTCTTATAAATGGATAAACTGTTACCAGCATTGATGGTCAAGTCACTCGCAAAGGTGATGGTACCGCCTTCGCAAGCATCTCTAAGGGCTTGCTTTAGCGAGCCAGAACCACTATCGTTACCATTTTGCACCACTTGATCAACGATACAGGTGCGGAAAGTGGCCTGATCCGCACCACTTTGTAGGGCATGGCTAAAGGTCGCCGTATTGGCCACCACTGTGTTCGTTAGGGCGGTCACAACCACCGGAATAGTAAATAGCGATGATTGGCCCGCGCTCAAACTGACGGTTTGGCTCAAATCCGTACCTGCGACGCCTACAGGCAGGTTATCGCTAACCAGAACATCTTGGATATCAGCCGTTCCATTGTTGGCCAGCGTAATCGTGTAGGTAATGGGCTCGCCTGGGACAACCGCTTCGTTTTTGTTAACTGACTTTTCAAGGGTCAAACTGGGCGCAAACACTGAGATGATGGTTTCAGCTGGGTCATCGAACTGTTGGCCCATTCCATTGGTTACAATCGCCTCCAGCGTGAAGGTACTGGTCCCGGCTGGCGGCGTCCAAGCGGTGGACCAAGTTGCTTCTGTGGTACCCGTGTTCCAGGTGGTGGCGTAGATGGTTTGCCCATTAGCTGTTACCTGTAGCGACTCAATTTCATCACCGCTGCGAGCCAAGCCGCTGATAATGATGGGATCGCGTGAGGTGAAGATGGCCCCATTGGTTGGGGTCAGAATGGTGCTGGCCTCGACCAGCGGGGTGGGGCTGAGAACCAGGGTCGTACAATTGTTAAACAGGTCACAGGCGGTCATGGTCCCATCACTGGCGGTGTTAAGCGTCTGAAGTGTGGTCGTCAGCCTGCCGGTGCGCGTGACCGGGCTGAAGTAGTTGAGGAACCAGTCGGCGTCTTCGGGGATATGGGTCAAGCCAGTAGCCGGACAGACCCAACCCGCATCGGTCAGGTTCAAATCTTCGGCGTCGCACTGCGCTCTCACGTTCTGGTTATCAACGGCATCGTAGGTAAAGGTCAATCGCGGCCCAGCCACATCGATGTCACCAAACCAAGCATTGGGCAGACGGGTGGTATGGTCGTGCTGGTCGGTCGCTTCCAGGTCGATACTGTATGGCCCCTCCAGCGTTGTGGGGAGGGGATACTGCCAGGTGGTAAAGTTATCGGTCGTTGAATCTAAAGTTACGGTTTGCCAAGGGTTTGTGTTCCTCAATCCGTCAAGTTCGTCCTGATCGAGGGCACGATTGAAGATGACAACCTCATCCATCAGACCATTAAAACCTCGGGTATTAGCAGATATGTCACTAACACCCACGGGACGATCAAAATCCAGCAATTCGGGGTTATGAGTGTCGCTGATATCCTCCCAGACATCCAATACGTTGTCCACATAAAGATATTTTGCGTGTCCATCATAAACTGCTGCGACAAAGTGCCACTCACCATCCGCAACATCAATCGAGCTTCGTAACGAATGTCGCTTCCCACTAGAATATTGACTTTCAGGGGCGTGTTCCGTCACAAAAACCAGGGTGTCCAGGTCGCGATCTTGCATAAGTGACCAGCTCAAATCCTTACTGACAATAGAGGCATAATTTTTGTCAAAGTCATCAAGTTTGATCCAGGCAGCAATGGTCATTTGCTCAAAATCAAAGGTCGATTCATCTGAAATTACAATGGTATCATTACCTTCAAATAAGAAGCCGCCGTCTCGGTAGCCGTTTTGACCCGTCGTGGGACAACTGCGGGAACCACAGGTTGCGCTGAGGTTGTTAGCACCAGCAATGTCAAAAGACGTTGTCCCAGCGTCATCATCAAAGGGGAGATACAAGGCCAAGCCTTCGGGGTTGACCGTCTCAGGCCAGACCGAACCATTGAGGTGACGCAGCCGGATTTGCATGTCGCTGATGCCACCACCCAAAGGATTAGCGATGTCGTAAATCATCTCGGCACTCAGGACTGTGTCGTAAACGACCACTTCATCGAGCAAACCATTAAAGAAGCCGCTGTTACCCGTGGCCGATCCAATCTGGAGGGGTAGGTCTATCTGGCTCCCCAACGTTTGGGTAATGGTTCCTACAGAGATACCATTCATATAGCTGGTCCAAAGACCATTTTCAACCGTTAGGGCCAAGTGTACCCACTGATCCGCTACTAAATCAACGGGCATAGACTCGCTCTGGTTACCGTTATCCAGAATGAGCGATTGGTAGTCATCGCCGATTTGCCAGCGGTAGCCCGTTTGACTGCCGTCGTCCATCGCTAACAGCGTGGGATTATAGCCGTTTGAGCCTGTGCTCCAGGCGGGTCTAACCCAAACCATCATCGTGGTATCGGTCAACACTAAATTCTGATTGGCTGAAATGGTTAAGGCATCGTTAGCCCCATCAAAGGCCAGCGCGTTACCATTTTGCCCGTTACTGCCAGCCGTTGGGCAATTGACACAAGTGGTGGCAAAGCCGTTGCCTGAACTGTCAGCGAAAGTTGGACCGTCAGCTTCTTCAAAGTGCAGGTGAAGCAGCTTACCTTGAACAGGGTAGGGAATGTCGCTAACCACCCCTTGCAAAATCCCATTTGATGAGGTGACGGCCGTGGTCGCTAACATCAAATCGGCGTAGGGACCAAGGTCATCAAGTTCGATGGTGCCAACTGTGCCGGTATAAACATTACCGACCGCGTCTGCCGCGCTAAGTCGAATGTCGTATTGGCCGTAGGCTGGTTCGGAGAAGGGATAGTCCACAGACCAACCACTACCATCAAAGTCAGCCGATTGGAGTCCTGCTAGACTCACGTCGCGCCAATCCTGAACCTCAACCGAGACAGTGTTGGTGGCAACACCAGTGGCTGGGGAGCCGGGATCGGAGATCGTACCGAATAAGCTCACACCATTATCTATCGTGGTCATAATGTCGCTGGTCAAACTACTATCAAGGGTAGCGGCAGGCGGCGTGGCGTCCACATAGACGGTTTTGCTAGCTATGCTGGTGTTGCCCACCGCATCGGTAGCCATAGCCTCGATGGTGTAGGCTCCACCACCAGAGGGGCTAAACTCAACAATCCAGTCGCCGTTACCATTGCCGCTGTAGGTGGTGGTAGTTTGTCCGCCACCGGGGGCCGTGATGGTGACGTCCACCTTTGCGACCAGCGAACTAGGGTCTGTAGCAAAGATCGAAATTAGGGTGGGCAGGTTAAGGTAGTTGTCGCCAGCATCAACCGAAACGAGAGGTGGATCAGCATCGATGACGACCCGATGTTGGTTTTTGGTATCATACCAGGCGGCCTGATAGTCATACAGGGTTTTCGCTTCAAGCGGGGTCAGGGCATGATTGAAGACAGTCACCTCATCTAACTGACCAGCAAACCCATGTCCCCCATTACGATCACCGCCAATGCTAATGGGATGATCTTTTTCACAGGCTACCAAACTGTACGCAGTTGAGTAAATTTTTGAGCCTTGTTCCGCGCCATTGACATAGAGAAAGGCGCGGTGGGTGTCATACGTCACCAAAATATGATTCCAGACGTTTTCTTGCAAAGGCACGTCACTCAGCACTGAATCCCAGCCACTAAAACAATATTCGTACCATATTGGAAATGTTGTAAATTCAACATGCATGGAATTGGCAGGAATAACCAGAGAAAAGGTTTTCTCCAAACCATTGGTCGCTTCTTTTGCAATTAAGTATTGAGGCCGATTAATTTGTCGGGTTGGTTTGACCCACAAACCAACGGTAAACTGCGCCAAGTCTTTTAATTCACCGCTACCATCTACGGTTAGCAGGTCGTTATTACCGTCAAAGCGCGGTGCTTCTCGCATCTGGCCTTTGGTCCCTGCGGCGGGACAGGCATCTCCAGTACAGGTGGCCCCATTTTGATAAGGGCTATCATCAACAAAGCTCGTTGTGTTCAGGTCTTCATCCAAGTGCAGGTTTAGAAGCGGAGCATCCTGCATAATAGCCCGGATTTCAGCCTCGGTTAGCGCATCCTGAACGATGACCAAATGATCAATCAGACCATCAAAGGTGTTGCCACCCAGCGAGCGACCAATATGCACATCACCTGTGCCTGCGAAGGTATTCGCGCTTACAGCACTGCCCACCTGAACGCCATCAACGAAGATTTCTTTTCGGGCAGGATGTTCTCCCCCAACCCCATTCTCATCCCAGGCCAGACTGCGCGGGGTAAAACGCCAGGCTAGGTGATACCACTGATTAGGATTGAGGATGGTAGAACCAGTCGCGTCGTAGGTATCAGAAAAGCTCATATAGGGCTGACCATTACGGACACTGAGTTGCAACCCGTGTCCAGCATCAGTGCTATCGGTTCCCAAGATCGTGTGGCTACCACTGCCAAAGTGATCCCCTTTGACCCAGGCCATCACCGTAAAGCCATTGCGAGTCAAGCCCAGTTTGTCTGCCCGAGCGTCCAGCGTTAGATATTCGCCTTGGCTGGCATCAAAGTCAACGGCTTGATTATTACGGCCTGGAATACCGCTATCGGGACATATATTGCCAGTCAAACAGGATGCGCCGTCAAGCCCCAAAGCGGTCAACGAACTGCTCGCAAAATGAGATTGGCCGGGGGGTGCATCAAAGCTCAATTCTACCGAGCGATTTGTTTGATGGTACAGCCGATCTATTTCCACTTCTGATAGGGCTTTGCTATACATTCGTACTTCATCCAGAGATCTGCCAGATGCACTCGGGCTTAGAGACGGAACGCCTAAGTCAATCCTTCTAGTTCCTCTTATTCTAGGCTGATAGGTACAGGTAACGGTGTCAATCAACTGGTTATTATGATATAGATGGAATTTCTTGGACCCCTCACGCCCATCATAGGTAAACGCCAGATGGTTCCAACCTTCAACATCCCAGGGCAGAAAATCATCAACCAAAAGAATTTCTTCATTATCGCCATCGTAAGGGTTACCATCCAGACATCCATTAAGGGCCACATGGAGATCTAAAGTACCTTTCATATTATTCTCATCGATTGGATCGCCATAAAGATCCACTCTAAACATATCTGGCCAGGTTTGATGTTCTCCCATCCTTAGTAGCGTATGGGCGTTAGTCATTACGGTGGGTGCTCTGAGAGTCTCTTTGTACCACATCGAAACGCTAAAGCTATTATCGTCTCCGGTAAATGGATAGGCAAAGGGAATACTGTGAAAGAGATTCCCCTCCCCTGTACCTTGGCCTGTAATACCAATGTTCGGCGTACTCTGTGGGCTACCATTACACGTAATGGGTTCTAGGTTGACGTAGTTGAGGTAGTTGCCACAACCGTTTTGTTCAAAGTTGGCGTAAAAGGTGAGATCGCTAAAGTCGGCGCGGATTTCGTCTTCAGTCAGGATATAGTTATAAAGTGTGACTTCATCGATCTCACCTTGGAAACCACCCCCGCCAACCTCGATGGCGGCATCTATAAAGGGATCCAAAGGCCCAAAGCCGCCGAAATCATGATCAATCTCTGTTCCGTTGAGATAAAGTTTCACCCCAGGGCCACCGCGGGTACGGTCAACGGTGACAATGATGGTTGTCCATTCATTGAGTGCCAGTGGTTTTCTATATAAAAGGTAGTTACTATTTGCGTTAACATAGATACCAATCCCGTTATCCGGTTCCATACGTAGTTGAAAATCACCATGATCTTCGTAAATTTTACCAAGGCCATCGGCGGTCGGTTTTACCCTAGCCTTAACGCTAAAAGTGGTTTGGTTAAAGTCATCGTGATGGGGCGTTATAATCCCACTTCTGTTAAAGGTTGCTGTACCCGCGTTAGGGGTAGGACAGGTTCCGCTGGTGCAGGTAAAACTGCGTCGAACCGAGGTGGAGTCGTAGAAAGTGGTACCCGACGACTCATCAAAGTTGAGCGCAAAAACCTGGTCAACAGCCGATACGTCGTCAATGGCCGCCCCAGCCCGAATGGTAAAACTGGTCACTTCACTTTGGGCAACCGCCGGGGCTTGTATTGAACCCGTAGTAGTGACTGAGATTTGGGGATAAACTGAACCTATCCCTTCACTGCTTTGCACCACATCAACCGGAAATTCAACTTGGAGCAACCCGTCAATGGCCCGATTATCCAACTCGTTTTTGACGGTGGCTGTGTAAGCCACCGTACCTGAAGGGGCAACATATCCCGAAGATATGCTTGATTGCAGCCCTAAAACATTGAGTTCTTCGGCTAGGTTGGGGTTGTACCCGTAAATCTGTTCGCGGTCGTCAGGGATGAAGTCGCCATCCGCATCAACTAGAGTCGGGTCAGCAGAAACACGTGTTTGCAAGGGCTGGTTACCGTTGTAATCGTAAACAATTGTCCAGCCGCCCGTCCAGTTAGATGTGTATTGGCTATAGGTGCTTTTTTCATAAGGGTAGGTTTTATCGGGGCGGAAAAATTCTTCGCCGTCCCACAGGCCGTCGCCGTCAGTGTCGGGACGGCGGGGATTGGTGCCGTAGAAGACTTCCCAATAATCACTCAGACCGTCATCATCGCCATCTGCCTCATTTGCGTCGTAGCCATTCGCGTATTCCCAAAAATCGGTCAGACCGTCCTTGTCACTATCAGGGGTACTATCATTGGGATCAGGGCCACCTTTTTCCTGGCTGACCAGGCCGTCGCCGTCAGCATCGGTTAGGGTAGGGAATTTTTCGCTCCAGGCTTGGCGGTAGCTATAGTTTTCGACCCCAGCTAACTTAATAAAGCCGCCAAAATTATTGGGCAAAATATCAAAGGTAAAATTATTGGTCCAATCGTAATGAAAAGAATCTTTGTAAGATTTTTCGACACATTTTTGAATGAGAAAGCCCCAACATTCTAGAGAGGGGATATTGAACGCTTCGGTTAGGTATATATCGGCGATATTTTGGTTAATCCCAGCCTGGCTCAAAGTAAAGTTCTGGTCAGGCTTGAAAACTTCGGTATTATTGGGCCAAGACAGCGTATCTTGGCTCAATGAGTGGTGGCGGTCAGTTTGCTGGTTTTGTAGCGTGTAGGCAAAGGTCGATTGTTTTAAGGTATCGTTTTGGAAGAAGGTAAACAGCGCGTGCAGATCGGTATAGCCAAAAGCTGTTAAGTTATTTCTTATTTTGATGGAATTAGTAATAACCGCGCCTACGTTCAGACTGTTGCCGACAACAAAGCCAGCCTCCCGGTTGGTCAGTTCAGGCCGTTTGAGGGCGATGGTCAAGCGATCCTCATCGGCTGGATTTAGAATCGTGGCAGTATCATAGATACCATAAGCCAACGATTTCGTAATCGCTCCGGTTATCCCTCTACAAACCCAAGCGTCGACATCTTCATCAATATCCTGCCCGCTGGCCTCTCGGACGAGTAGACAAGCCGACGTAATAACAATATCTATGAGGCTGATGATACCGATGATGATGGCCCCAATGACTGTGGCACTGATAACGGCATATACCACGGCCACAATCAACGCAGCCACATATTCGGCCACCGCATAGTTAAACGCTTGGGAACCTGGCTCAAGATCCTGGATTGTCAGAATAAAAGTGAGCGTGGCGATACTGGCATCAACGACAAATCCAACAACGGCCGCCACTTTAGTCGTCCGTTCTAGAGCTATCAAATTTGCGGCCCAATCACTCGGATCGACCCTCGCCAAACTCTTGGCATAAAAATAATCTTTTACACTAATGGCAACTGAAAGGGCTTCGGCACTAACCATCAAACTCGTGGAGGCGTACAACAGGGCATTATCCTTTGAACCGAAGGGGGCATAGTCGGATACCAGGAAGCCGGCCAGAGCCGCTATACCGGTGACCCCGTGTTTAGCTAGACTACGACCTTTCCATTTTTTGTACCATTTATCTCCCCCCTCTATATACCGCTTGATCAATTTCTTGAACAACGATTCTGTCGCTTTGGCTGATGCCTTTGCCTGAGTGAGCGTTGGGTCCTCACCCTCATCTTGTGCGTCAAGAATCCGTTCGACTTCTCCGATAACCCCCAAAATCTCAAAGATTTCATCCAAAAGAATGTCACCTTCTGAGGCAAAGAAGCTACGCATAGAATCCAAGACCCCAGCCACCAGGAAGAGGGCGGCTTCATCGGCCTGACCATCATCATCAAAGTCAAGATCATATATCGTCTCGTCAACCACATCGTCATTGAGAATCCCAAGCTCACTGTCGTAAACCCCAGCACTGCTACCAATAAACATAGTGGTATAGTAGTTGCGAGCCAGACCAATCAAGGCCGCCTTTTCGGTCACTGCGTTTTGCGAGCTTTCCGCGAACCACCCTAGCAACTCGACCACATCGTTATTGTCAAAGGCATTCTCCAACTGGTTCTCTAAAGCATCCTGATAGTCGTACAGATCGGTACTGGTCCATTTGCCGGACTGATACTGATAGGGCGACCAGTTCAGGGCGGTGAAGGTTTGCTGGCTGATTGAGCTTAAATTGACAACCAGGGTGTTGTCGGTGCTGTCATTAACACTATCATCATTATCCAACGTGGTTGTTTTGAAGGTCTCCTCGCGGGCAATCAGCAAGGTCGTCGCAACCCCATTCGTCGCACCGGCATAGGTGGTGGTTAGCAAGTTGGGGATATGCGTTTCAGCCAACGCTCTCATCGCGCTGGTTTGGTTATCGTAACTACTGTTACCGATAGCCGTTTCCAAGCTGAAGGTTCCTTGGGGAATATCCCACACTGCGGAGCTGCTTGGGCTAAAGCGGTTAACAATTTCATCAATGTCAAAGCGGGGACCGTCCTCACTGAGACGCCGCCCCTCGCCAAACGTTCCAGCCAAGCCATTGGACAAATGCCACAGATAGTTCTCATAAGGCTGACTCAGGGCGTTGTTTTGGGCGATGACCGCCATCTCAAAATTATAATCTTCACGGACAACCAGGCCAGTCAGGTAAAAGTCTTCATAGTAGGTCTGGATGATTTGAGTGCGGGTATCCCAGTTCGTATCATTTTCACACCAGCGTTGATAGGCATCGGCATCACGCTTGGCAATAGTTTGGGTGTTACCTTGATCGTCGGTGTAGGTGAAGGTGTCGGTCATATCGGTAGTATCGCATTGATCTACTGCGGCTTCTACCAGCCAGACTTGGCGCACTTCGTGGTTTTGGCCCCAACTGCTATCTTGGGGACGGTAAAGCATCTGCCCCGTCCAGGCAACTGGAGTATTACCAACGGTGTCAATCTTTTGTGTCAGAGGGATGTAAGCAAATATTTCACCGCTATCAGCGTCTTGATTAACAGCGATACTATACTCTTTCAAAATGTCAGTATCGAGCCAATCTTCTAGGTTGCTGTTAGTAATTGACCCACTAAAACTGGCTTTGATGGGCAAACCGCCGGATGGATTGGCGCTATTGGCGGATGGGGCCGGGAATTTTATTTCCAACATGGGCATAACAACCATATCCCCATACGTCGCTTTGCTACCAAAGTTGGCATTAGGCAAATCAGCCAGGGTGGTATCATGCACCCGTGTAATCTGTCCTTGGGTATCGTTACTGGGCCAATCAAACACATTATTGGTCTGAAAGAGATGTTCATAAACCTTAGGGCGTAGGTCAAACTCTACCACCAAGGCCCCGGCGTTGGTTGTGTCATAATTGCTCAAAGATAAATCAAAGGAATTGTGCGCATTTATGGTCAAATCGCCCCGGTATGAGGGCGCGGAATCAACCCTGTCTGGGACGCCATCGCCATCATTATCAAAATCGAAAACGTCGGGCACCCCATCCTGATCGGTATCACCACAGAATGAGCCAGTGGGTGTGGTCAGGCTACCATCTTCAGCCACATCAATCAGAGCGGGACACTCAGCCATATCACTAAAACCATCACCATTGCTATCGAAATTGAGCGGGTCGAGATACCACTGATTATAAAAGCCAACGACTTCAGTCTTATCACTAATACCGTCACCATCACTATCTACATCGTCGGGAAACGTGCCGAGTTGATAACACTCAATATCATCATTCAAGCCATCCCCATCGGTGTCAACATTAGACTGACAATCGGCGGTAGAGCGTTGGAAGCTTGGCCGCGCCGCATCAGGGCGGGTCTGAAGCGGAGGCTGATCGGTCAGAGGGTTGATTGTAGGATTGAAATCATCTTCTGCCTGTTCTACTGCTGCGGGTTCCTGCGTCTGGCTAGATTGTTCAGTTTCAAGTTGATGGGCGTGTTGACGCTCATAAAAGGCATGAACCCGGTCGACTTGTAATAAGGGTGTCACGAGCATGGAGACAATGGTCGCTAGGGCCACCGCCGCATACAGTTTCGGTGACCGTCGATAGGTGAAGGCTAACAAGCCTAGTCCGACTAACAGCAAGCTAAGGCCCAGGACTAGACCCACCTCTCGCAAATCAGCGGGCGTAAATGAGGCTGGGAAGAGGGAAAGCGGATCTCGAATGACAAGTGAGGGATCATCAATCAAACGAGGAATGGCCCAAAACAATTGATGTTCAATCGCGGTCACATCCCAACCAGAAAACGTGGTAACGATGTTGGCCTCATACCAATCGAGGGCATCCTTTTGCGGCGGGAATTCGAGGTGGATGACCTGGCGCACGGGTAGCCCCACTTCATCAAGCCAGATTTCACCCCACCCGGTCATATCGACATACTGCTGAATGACGCCGATGGTCAGGCCGGGGGGCAATTCACCGCTTTGGGTCATTTGGGTTTGCATCTGCGCTCGGATATATTCGGCGTAACGGGGACCATCGATATCGAAGCGGTAGCGCGAGTATGAAGTGGGTAAAGGGGTACTAGAGAGAGCAGCCTCCGGCCCAGCTTCTTCGATTGAGCCGTCTAGGTATTGAATATTATCAGCCGCAGCCAAAAAGCCTAACGGGTCGCCATTCGGGGCAAACAAGTTGGTCGGGTTATCAATTTCGGTCCATTCTTCCTGCGTGTTGAGCCGTCCGTATGCCTGACCGTCTTCAATCTTTAGCTCAAGCCCATCGGGGCCAATATCCTGGCCCCACAAGCGGAGGGACATCGTCTCATCATGAATATTAACCGCGCCTTCAACCTGCAACCGCTCACTGCGAGGATGACGGCCAGCGTTTTCCAGCCGAGCGGTGGGATGACTGGTTTGGGTAGCGTCAGTGGCATAGTCATACACTCCCACACTGATGGCAAACCGCCAAGCTCGCTCAAGCTGTTGCTTGGCGGTCATTGGTTGGGCCGCTACCAACGACGGCAAAAGTATTAACGTGAGCAGCCCAATTAAAGCTAGCGAAACATAGATATAAACTTTTCGACCTTCATTATTAGGACGGTTCATTAATCTCTCCAGTCTATGTAATTTTTGCCATCGGTTTGGCCTTTTCAGGCTACTAAACAGCTATCAGGAAAGTCTCAGGGAACTTTTTTATCCCTATCCCTGAAGGAGGGGTCCTTTTCTTTAGTAGCGGGGTATTTTTGATGGCACGATTATGGGTATTTTGTGTTTGGTTAGGGTATCAAAACCAAAACAGTTTGTCTGTCGTAGAATCTAAACAATCTTGTCATAGATTTAATACATTTAAGAATTCGAGTAGAGTGCTGCGGAATCAAAAAAAGCCTTGACAATTGAGCCAAGACTTTTTGATCATCAAAACCTACCACAGTCTTATTCCATCAAATCATGATCCAGGGCAAATTTAAGTAGGTCAGACATATCATCGAGATCCAGCTTCTCTTTGATACGATGTGTGTAAGTGTACACAGAGGTAACAGCGAGATTTAGAATATTACTGATTTCAGGAGGGGATTTACCTTGAGCCAAGAGTTGGAGCACTTCCCGTTCTCGTCCAGACAACTTAACCAACGGATTTTCACTTATATTTTGTTCTTGCGGCGTTGGTTGAGGCAGGTTGTTGGTTATCTGAACAACGTATTGTTCCATTTGCACCAACATCTCGTCTGCAATATTCAGATATTCAGTGACAAGCGACAGATTATCAACATTTAACGACTGTCGGGCCAAAGCAACATTTGATTGAACCAGCTCGATTTTCTGAGCAATTTCCTGGCGTAAATCGGCGGCGAGACCTTGCCGATCAGATTGCTGGGACTGAACAAGCAGCGTGGTCAAATTGCGGAGTTGCTCGCTTTGCTGGCTAACAACGGTAAAGAGGTGGTCTTTCTCCTGCTGCTGCTGTTTACGCTGTTCAATTTCGGTCTGAAGTTGGGCATTGGCTTCGGCCAATTCAGCTGTTCTAACCCGCACTTTTTCTTCCAAGGTCTCGTTAGCGGTTTGCAGCTCTTTTTGCAAGGACCGCAAGGCCAAATGGGTTTTGACACGAGCCAAGATTTCTTCGGTTTGAAAGGGTTTGGTGATGTAATCAACACCGCCAATCGAAAAGGCTGTCATTTTATCAAAGACTTCATCTAGGGCACTGATAAAAATGACCGGAATTCGGCGGGTTTGCTCATCAGCCTTAAGCAGGCGACAGACGTCATACCCATCCATATCCGGCATCTTGATGTCAAGCAGAATCAGATCAGGTTGAGCAATTTTGGCTCGGTGTACCCCATCCTGACCGTTCCGGGCGATCAACACCTCATACTCATAGCTTTGCAGGGTGTTAATGGAGGTTTTTAAGTTGGTGACATTATCATCAATGATGAGAAGTCGTGCGTTCATGATTTAGACACTGTTCTAAAAAGGTAATAATCTTTTCATCCTCAAGCCCTTCAGCCAGGGTAATTAATCGCTGGGCAAAGGGACGATAGGCCTCGATTAGGTCGTGGGCTTGTTCTTCAACCCCCCGCATACTACCTATGCGAGCCAATTCATATAACACTTCTAATTCAGCTTGAGGCGGGATCATGATGTCAGCAGGATCAAGGTCGGTTAAGGAAGGTTGGCTGGTTGGCTGGTCTGGCTCCGTTTCATACACCCATTCCAAGTTAAGATAGTGCTGTAGTAGCTGGTACAATTTATCAGTTTCTATCGGTTTAGCCAAAAAATCATCACAACCAATCCGTCGACTTTGCGCCTGATCCATGTAAAAGACACTGGCTGAAACGGCAATAATCGGCACATTAGCCAGAGTCGGCATTTGGCGTAAAGCCGTGATGGCTTCAAAGCCCATCATCACCGGCATCACCAAATCCATCAAAATCAGGTCAGGTAGGACTTGCTTAGCTTTCTTAAGGGCCTCCTGCCCATTTTCCGCCAAAACCACCTCAAACCCCAACGGCTCCAGCAGATTCAGCAAAACAAGGCGATTGCTATTTTTGTCATCGACAGCTAACACTCGCTGGCGTGGACCCTCATACCCAATAATGCGTTGAGGCGCAATTTCAACGGACTCACTGACATTTTCAAGCAGTGGGAAGCCAACCTCAAACCAGAAGAGACTACCAGGGCCATACTCTCTATCAAGCCCTCCAAAGGAGAGAATGTCTGTCTTTGCTCTACCCCTTTGGGGAGGGAGGCTTGACAATGGACTCTCAACCTGTATCTTCCCTCCCATTAATTCAACAAGTTGTTGGCTGATCACGAGTCCCAACCCTGTCCCTTGCTCGCGTTGTTGGCTATCACCCGCTTGCTCAAAAGGTTGGAAGATTTTCACCTGCTGATCAGCCGATATACCGGGACCAGTATCTGTGATTTCGAATTTTATATTTTGAATTTTAGGATCTGAACTATTATTGTTTATGGTTGAAACCTGAAATATCACCCGCCCTGTCTCGGTAAACTTGACCGCATTGCCCAGCAAATTCAATAATACTTGGCGTAGCCGTTTTTCATCAGCATTGATAAGTGCTGGCAGATGGGGATCGGCTTGATAGATAAATTGTAGACCCTCTTGTTGGGCGGCCATATCCATTAAGGCCACCACATCATCCAGAAAAGCGGGTAAATTGAGTGGCTCGGGGCTAAGCTCTAGCCGATTGGCCTCCACCTTAGCCAGGTCAAGGACATCGTTAATGAGGGTGAGCAAATGCTGGCCGCTGTTATAAATAATATCTAGACCATCTTTCTGGCGAGTGGTCAGATGGGGGTCTCGATCAAGAATTTGGGCATACCCCAAAATGCCATTCAGTGGCGTGCGCAGCTCGTGGCTCATATTGGCTAGAAAGACACTCTTGGCCTGATTGGCCTGATCGGCGGCTTCTTTAGCGAAACGCAAACTCTCCTCGGCCTTTTTTCGGGCGGTAATATCAAAGAGGGTCATCGCATATCCAGCCAAGGTGTTTCTAGCGTCATTAATCGGAGAAATTTGAACAAAATAGTGGGCTTGCGCCCCATTTTGTTCAATGTTAATTTCTTTTTCTTGCCCCGCAATCACGTCCAAATCAGACCAACCGGCAAGAACATCCTCTAGTGGTTTTCCAATAGCAGTCTCATGTCTTTGACCCACAATTTGACGAGCATAAGGATTGAGTTCAACAATACGCTTTAAATGATCCAGCACAATGATTCCGGCATTAATATTTTTTATGACCAGATTGTGGGCAATGTGCACAACATTCAGCGCCCCAAACCTAAAAATAGCCAAACCAAATAAAACTCCCGAAAGCATTAAGGCTAAAATAATCGTATCGAGGGGCGGCAAGAGGTCTATCCCGAGAAGGTCTTCGACAATGCCAATCGTTGGAGGAATAATGCCGCCTAAGACCAATAAGAAGGCTTGTTGTCGAAAGATCGTAGGCGTTGTTCGATAATAATTGATATATAACACGCTGCTAACAAACACGGTTAGATACAGCCCGATAGCATATACCCAAAAGAAAAAGCCATGATCCCCCTTGACCTCAGTCAATTCAGAAATGATCCGAAGATCCGTCCAGAACCAGCCATGATATGCATTGGTCAAAACAACGCCGATCGTTATTAACGTGAATCCCCACAATAACCCACTTAGAATCGGGTTTTTTAGCCAGTGATCTTTCTTAGTGAGTTGCAACGCAAGTACAAACCACAGCATTGGTCCTGGTACACTGCCAAAGTATTTCATCTTAGCCCAAAAAATCTTACCCTCAAGTGTAATCGTGATGTTATCAAGGATATAGCTAAGAGTCCAGATCGACATAGCTACCATCATCCAGGCAAATGTCTTTGCCGTCGGCACATGCCGATGTCGAAAAGCATAGATGCCTAAAAAGATGCTGATTAATAGGGATATAACAAACGGCCAAATAATAGGGGTATATCCCACTTGAAACATAAGCAGCCTCCAAATGACTAGTACAGTTGGGCGTAATAAGACTACAGTTATTTTATAGCTCAACGCCCAACTGTTTAAGTATTTCGCCCTAAATAATTGTTGCTCTATTTATGTCGCGAAATACTAGTCCGAAGAATAAGGATGTAGACTATAGGATGTTTACAGGCTAATTCTAGCATAGCATATCAAGTTTTTAAACAAATTAATGTTTGAGAGCTTTACCACGATATAGTGTTTGTCCCCTTGAACAATACTAATTTGTATTGATGTCTGATCTTGATTAAACGATGAATATCAAATTACACAACAAAAACATTCAGCCCAGATAAATGGGCAATTCATGACTATGCTAAGGTAGAAAGAAGGACATGAATTGGTCCGGTGACGGGATTTACTTCAGGATACCTCAAACTCTAAAAAGCGATTGCTTGGTATCACAAGCTAGATCTGGAACCACTTTTACACAAAATACCACCCATTGTTGCTGATAAATGGCGTCGGATTAGCTTCATCTTTACAACAAGTGATCGATTTGAGGCAGCAGGGGAGATCAAAGATTTATTGGCCGATTATTCTCCAACAGGGCACCCCTTTGTGGTGTTAAAGGAATTACCGGAGGGGTTTGAGGGGGATGAAAGGGGGTAGTCCGACAATCAAATTACATCTTCTATCGATATAAATCTCCAATCAAATTACCAATCCGATGATCTCTAAAGGGTGGTTTGACTCAAATGAGCCAGCTCTCGATGGGTCACAATATTTTCCAAAAAAGAATGGCGCAACGCCTCATCCTCAATTTTTGCAACCTGGGCTTGCAAGAGAGCTTGAGCTGTCGCCAATACGTCACCGATGCGGGGATCTTGGTTGGCTTGCAGAATTTGGAGGCAGGTCAAATAGACCCGGAAGGGGGCGGGGATGCCCGCTAGGGGAAAACCGTCAATGGTTGCTTGAGCTGCCAGATATTCAAGAAGTTGTTCAACATAAATTAGAGCTTGATCCAACTCATTTTGAATGAGATAAACCTGCCCCAGCCCGGCCAGCGTTTCAATCGCTCGATGTTGCTCGCCCAAATCCTGCCGAATTGTCAAGGCCTGCTGGTAGGATTCGCTAGCCAAGGTGGGTTCGTTCAGGGCGAGTAATATGCCCCCTTGAAAGGTGAGGGCAATCGCTTGCAACGAGGGCATCTCGGTTTTTAGAGCGTGCTGTTCCGCCTCATCACACATTTTTTTCGCGGTATGATAATCACCCATCAGATAAAACAGAAAAGCTTGATCCGCCAGAATAAATCCCTCGTTATATTGATCGCCCGTTTGTTGCACCAATTTTAAAGCTTCCGCATATGTTACTTTAGCTTTGGCAAATGCTCCCTGATCACGAAGTAGATTGCCTAAATAGTTGAGGGCCAAGGCCTCGTGAACCTTATCCTGAAGTTGACGAGCCAATGTCATTGCCTGGCGAACTAATACCAACCCTTTTGTATAATTGGCCTCCTCATAGGCCAAAACACTAAGATTCACAGTGACAACACATTGCCCCCAACGATCATCAATTTGCTGAAAATTGTGTAAGACTTGAGCCAGCGATTGACGTACCTTGACTAGATCACCACGCTCGTAAGCCAAATTACTCAAATTCATTAGCATGATTGTTACGCCCCGCGCATCAGATATTGCCTCAAAACAGGCTAATGAACGGGAAAAAGAATCTTCAGCTTTATCATAATTCCCCTGACGATGGGCAACCTGACCTAAATCCCGCCAGATTTCTCCGGCTATACGTTGATGCTTATCTGGTTCGATAAATGTCAAAGCCTGGCTCAATTGCGTGTGGGCCCTCTCGTACAGTCCATTATGCAAAGCAGCTTCGCCCCATTGATGGTGAGCCATTGCAGCCAACGTTGGGGCATTGAGTGTCTGGGCCAAGTCCGTCGCCTTTTTGGCAATATCAACTGCTTGCTCTGGCAAACCTCGACGATGCATCATTCGAGCCTGTTCTATCCACAAGCGACATTGTATTTGGGATACCTGCTTTGAGTCTGAGGCAGAAGTTGCGGGCAATTGGTCGGCTGTCTGAGAAAAAAGGCTCTCCCCTTCAGCAAAAAAGCCAGACAGGTCAAAAAAGCGGGATAAACCACCGATGCTGGCCTCAAGAACCGATAGATTTACTTGAGTTACAGCTAACTGCCACGCCTGACGAATATTGCTTAGGTCTACCTTGATCTTAGCTAAGGCCAATTGGGGGCTTTGTCCCCACAACTCAGCCTCCTGCTCAACCATAAATTGAAGATAAAAGGTGCTATATTTTTGTTGAATTGTTTGCGCCGATTGATTGAGCAAGATTTCATGAGCAAACTGCCGTAGCAGTTCATGAATCTCATAACGCCCATTCTCTGTTAATCGTAACAATGATTTATCAACGAGCGTGGCTAGGTTATTCAAATTAGCCCCAACAATCTGTTGGGCCGCTTTACGGGTAAACCCATCCCGAAATATCGACAACCGAGCATACATCGTTTGCTCTTCTGTGGTTAACATTTGCCAGGAATAGTTAAAAATAGCACGCAAGCTACGATGGCGCTCTGGAATATTTCGCAATGAGGTTTCTAGAAAATCCAGACTATTTTCAATTTCAGTTACGATCTCAACACAAGATAGGACTGGCAGCCAGCTAGCAGCTAGAACCAAAGCCAAAGGAATACCTTGAACCAATTGACAAATCCGCACTATCGGCTCAGCTTGAGGGGCAGACAATGAAAAACCCGCCTGAACTTGTTGACCCTGAGCTACAAAAAGAGCTATAGCCTCGTAACTTTCTAAATCGGCCAGAGTCGATGCTTCTGACAAGGGCAATAAATCCATCCGTTCGGGATAAGCGAGGCCCTCAATCTCAAGTACCCACTCTTCTACTATTTTAAGACGTTCACGTGATGTAACGAGTAGCTTTAGACTTGATGATTGCTGAAGTAAATGGGATAAAATATGAGCTTCATCAGCGAGTTGTTCAAAATTATCCAATATCAGCAACATTTTTTTGGTTTTTACATAGTTGAGCAGTTGGGTGAACGGATTATCAGATCCGTGAAAGGTCAGATCGATCGTTTCAGCAATCGCTGTAGCCACACCGTTGGCAAGCTGTGGGGCAGAGGTAGTACCTGCCGTATTTAAGGGGGCCAAGTTTACAAAATAGACCCCATCCTGAAAGACCTCCCCCGTCAGGGCCTGCTGAGGTTGGGTCGCCTGCCGAGCAGCCTCAATGGCTAACCGTGTTTTGCCAATTCCCCCAGGCCCAACCAGTGTTAATAGTCGACATTCAACCTGATCAAGTTGAGTCAGCACCTGTCGAATCAGCTTAACCCGTCCCACAAAAATGGAAAGGGGCGGCAAATTATTCGGAATTGGTGTTTGTGTACCACGCAGTCGCTCATACAAGGTGATAGTTTCACTGGTCGGCTCAACCCCAAGTTCCTCAGCTAAAACCTGACGGCAGATTTCAAATTGAGCCAAGGCGGCACTTCTCTGGCCATCCAATGCCAGCAGCCGCATCATTTGGCGATGGGCCGACTCTCGCCAAGGATCTAATTCAAGTAACTGCGTCGCATAGTCCAGCCCACGCTTTGCCTCACCTTCATTTAAAGCATCATCGATCAGCAAATCCAAGGCTTGAAGCATCAAATCTCGAAGCCGCTCTCGCTCAGTAAGCAACCATTCTTCAAATACATATGCCTTTTTAACTTGTAGGCTAGCTAAAAATTCTCCTTGATACAGTTTGGTCGCCTGTCGCAGCGGGGTTAAGTCTTCGGTCTGCTGGCTGGATTGAATGTAGTCTTGAAAGAAGTTTACATCGAGTTGATGTGAGGACTCAAAGTTAAAGGCAATCGTTTGTGGCTCAACGTTCAAATATGGAGCTAACGACTTTCGTAGGGTGGTTAATGTAGCGGTCAGATTACGTTTGGCTTTGGCATCGGGCATTTCGCCCCACAATAAATCAGCCAACTTTTCCCGGCTTTGGGGACGCCCTGTTACGGCCAAGTAGTAAAGTAAAGCCTCCGCCTTGGCTGTACTGAATTGTAATTGAGTTTCTCCCAGTCTCACCTGCGGCGTTCCAAACAGAGTCAACCGCAATTCCTCGGTCATGAGTGTCTCCGACTATTTGCACATTATTTGCACTTCATTTGCACCACTCGGCTAGAGTGTATCACAACTTGAGCCAAAACAACAGGTCAACAAAAGGAGGCATTTGATGCAAGCCAAAATACCCCGTTATCAAGCTTATCTATTGCGGTGCTGGGAAGAGTTTGATGACACCATGGATGGGTCCACCTGGCGCTTTAGTCTGATTGATCCTCAGACGGGCAAGCGACAAGGTTTTGCCAATCTAACAGCCTTGGTGATTGCTCTGCATACCGAGTTATTTGAAAGTGAAGACGACCCAAAAGCAATTGAAAGGAGTTTGTGATGGAATATCTATATGAGGCCTTACAAAATGGCGATCCAATCACTGTATATCAACTGGCGATTTGGACTAATACAAATGAACAAGAAGTTTCTGAGTGGCTAGCGCAACAAGTTCGCCGAGGCGTGCTTGACATTGAAGACCCAGCGGTTGAGGTAAACAACCGTCGTTTCTGTTTGCGCCCAGAACAACCTGCTCCCGTATCGGGGCGTTAGTCAAGCAATAAGTAGTTAGTTTCAACCTTCTTTATTGAATAAGGGGAATATCATGCATTACCCAAAATATTTATATGATCTTGCCAATGAGCGGCAAAACGAATTAAGACAACAGGCAGAAACTTTTCGATTGGCCACGATGGTTAGCGAAAGCAATCGAGTAAAATTCAAAAAATCAATCAACTTGAGGCGTTTCATCGTTTTGCTACTCATCATTTTTATAAGCACCTTGGTAATTGTTTACCCCACCCTAGCGAATGATCCAGATGAGGTATTGGACAAGTCATTTGGTCTACAGGACACCTTTAATGAAGATGGGCAGATAACCATTGGAGGGGGTGCTTGGCCTAATGGCTTAGCTATTCAACCAGATGGGAAGATTGTCATTGTTGGACAGAAAAGCCAGGATTTCTGGGCGGCTCGTTATCATTCTGATGGTCGTAAGGATGATACCTTCAATGGTTCAGGTGAAGTCACCACCTTCTTTAGTATTGATTCTTATGAAAGAGCACAGGATGTTGCCATTCAAGCTGACGGCAAAATTGTTGTTGTTGGGTTAGCACATACAGATTTTGGTGTTGCTCGTTTTAATGCCGATGGTAGTCTAGACAACGATTTTGGCGAGTTTGGCCGAGTTACGACAGATTTCGATGGTGATTTTGATGAGGCTGAAGCAGTGGCTATTCAAACTGACGGTAAAATTGTTGTGGGTGGTGGTGCAGCAGACTGTGGTAAGGTTTTTTGCTTCGATAAGGATTTTGGCATAGCACGTTATAACCCAGATGGTAGCCCCGATACCTCTTTTAATAATGGCTTTCTTTTTACTGGGTTTGGCGGCCAATTGGAAGGTATATCTTCTTTGATTATTCAGCCAGATGGCAAAATTTTAGGTATTGGAGATAACTATGGAGCGGGAGAACTGTTGCTGGCCCGTTACAATCAAGCTGATGGTAGTCCTGATACAACCTTCTCCGTTGATGGCAAAATAGAGACAACGGAGCTTGGCCCTGGTTGGGATGTGGATATTCAACCTGATGGAAAGATTGTGGTTGTAGGCGAAGGTAAAGTAGGGCGCTTCACTAATAGCACTCCCCTGTTGTGGGACCAATCCTTTGGTGACAATGGTAAGGTCACCTTGCCTTTTCCCGTTGAAATAGATCAGAAACCTTGGAAGGTACGTGTCCAGCCTAATCAAGGGATTATTGTAGCTGGTGCTGTCAATGACCCTAGCAGTCTCATCGTGGCGCGCTACACAACTGCTGGTGAATTGGATAAAAACTTCGGACAAGGTTTAGGTTATGTGCTTCTGGATTTCGATACCTATAATATGTTAATCGACATGGAAATCACCCCAGATGGTCAGATTTTATTGCTACACTGGCGTGACCCAGATAGTTACATAGGCACCCCGACCCTCACCCGCCTCTACCCCGATGGCAGTCTGGATAATGGGGGTCGGGTCACAACAAATGTTGCCTCACAACAGATAGAACAAATCCATGCCACGGCCCTACAATCGACTGGCGACATTGTCGCGGTGGGACAGCAAGGCAATAGCAGGCCGTTGATGATCTTGGCCCGTTATCGTCCAAATGGAAACCTTGATAGCAATTTTGGGAGCAGGGGTATCATCAAATATTTAGCACCTGGAGGTCCAGTCCGACCCTCTACGATAGGGTATGCTACGGTGGTTGATGCCCAAGATCGCATCTTCATCGCCGGAGCTGAATTCAGAGGTAGCAAATCAGACATCGCCTTATGGCGTTATGGCCCTAACGGTACCCTCGATTTCCACAAAACGATTGATCTCGGCGGCGAGGAACGGGCCAGAGCCATCGCCTTACAGCCCGATGGCAAAATCGTAGTGACGGGTGAAACTGAGACAGCCGGCTTACCGATTATGTATTTCCTCGCTCGTTTCAATGATGATGGATCTCTTGATAACTCTTTTACTGGTGGCGGGTTCACGTTTGGCAACTTTAATAACCATGGTAATCCTGGGGTAAGTACCGCCATCACGATCCAACCAGATGGCAAAATTTTGGTGGCAGGCTGGCACTATGATAATGGTAATTATAATTTTGGCGTCGCTCGCTATCTGTCAGATGGAAACACAGACAACAGTTTTGGAGAGAAAGGGCTGATCAGCTTAGATATTGGTCCCCGTGATTTTGCCAAGACGATAGTGTTACAATCTGATGATAAAATTCTAGTAGGTGGCAATGGGGGCGCAAATAGCGAGCAGATGATCCTAGCCCGCTACACTGCCGACGGGCAACCAGATACATTTGGTGTATTGGGTGTGACTGTCGCCACCTTTGACCATCCAGCCCAAGCCCATGCGCTGGCGATAGAAGCCGATGGCGGGATTGTTCTGGCTGGTTGTCTTGATGGTGATCTATCGCCGATGGCTGTGGCCCGTTTTACCGCAGCCGGGCAGCCCGATAACAGCTTCAGCCAAGATGGCAAGGCTATCTTTGCCCTTGGCAATGGCCCTTCATGTGTCCGAGCAATCGCTCAAAACCCAAACAATGGCAATCTTTATGTGGCTGGATATGCTCAAACCGACTTTGATGATTGGCAATTCGCTCTGGCTCGTTTGCAGGATAAAGGGCCGCTCGACGGCTCCCCTGAACCAGAGCCAACGGATGAACCGACTGTGGAACCAACATCAGAACCAACAGCGGAGCCGACTACCGAGGCCACCCCTACCCCACCAGCCGAGCCTAATGGCTCAATTCGGGTATTCTTGCCAGTAGTGATGAAGTAGAAAATGAGAGATTACAACATAAAGGAAAACATCATGCTTTATATCAAATTCACACTTTTTCTTATCGTCGCTTTTCTTATCTCAATTTCGGTCTATCAGCCTAGCGTTGCTAAGGCCCAAGCCCCAATTGAGGTCGGTTGTACGAATGGAATTGGTAATACGGCCAATTTGTTAACAGCCATCGGGGCAGCCAATAATAGTCCTGGCAAAGATAAAATTATACTTGGTGATAATTGTACTTATATTATAGTCACTCCCTTCTTGAACAGTGACACAGGCTTACCCTTGATTACAGATGATGTCACCATTGAAGGTAATGAGGCCACCCTTCGACGTTTTAGTGGCAACAATATCCCCTTTCGCCTCATCAAAATCACTAACGGGGCTGAGGTTGAAATCAAGAATATAACTCTGGCGGGCGGTGCTGTTGGTAATAATCAGGGGGGTGGCGCAATTCTAGCAGAGCAAGGTAGTACCCTCACCTTGGACCAGGTACAAGTACGCAATAACTCTGCAAATTTTGGCGGGGGGGTCGCCACCTTGGCCGGAACAACTATCGTCAAAGGCACTGTATTTGATAACAACCAGGCATTATCAGGGGGCGGGGGCGGCCTCTACACAAATAGCAGCTTGACTGTTAATGACAGTAGCACATTTTCTCACAATATCGCTAGACGAGATGGCGGGGGCATTGCTGTTGATGATCGGGCGACGGTTGTTATTACACACAGCACGTTTGAACACAACCAATCAGAAACAGAAGAAGGGGGTGGAATTTACACCTCAGGACCATTAACCTTGCTTCAAACCGATTTCTTGACAAACACAGCTCAACAAGCTGGTGGTGGTTTATTTGGAGAAGTTGAGATTAATATCACCGGCGGTCAATTTAGCCATAACCGCGCCATTGATGAAGATGGGGGTGGCTTGCTGGCGATTACAGGATCAAGCCTGACTATCAATGAGGTTGATTTTACAGCAAATCAGGCCCGCACGGGTGGCGGCCTAGCCACCTCAGGCTCTTTAATCATCAAGAATGGCCTTTTTGAAAAGAACAAAGCCCTAGTCGGCAGCGGTGGGGGCATACATTCCTTCAACACCGTCGAAATCGATGGCACCAAGTTCCTCAGCAATGAGGCCGAACTCCACGGCGGGGGAGTATTTATCACCGGGAATGGCGAACTCTCTGCGGCCAACGTTCTTTTCGATAAGAATAAAAGCCTCAATGGCGATGGTGGTGGCATTTTTGCCCGAACCACACTCGATTTAGGCAATGCTCACTTTACAAACAATCAAACGCCACAGCAGGGCGGGGGTATCTTCGTTGATAAACAACTAACGATCAAAAAAGGCTACTTTTTAGCCAATGAAGCCCAAGCCGAGGGGGGTGCCATCACGGCTATGGATCAAGCTGATATTCAGCAAAGTACCTTCTATAAAAATCAAGGAGATTTAGGGAGTGCTTTGTTTTTGGCCCAATTCAATGGAGGGCAAAGTCGATTGATCAATAACCTTTGGGTTGATAACCAGGGGAGTGCCGATCCTAAAGTAGTTGTTTGTCTGCTGTGCGAGGGAATAAGTGAAGGTAGCGTGGACTTTCTACACAATACCCTAACGCATACGACACCAAGTGAGGAAGAAGGCGTCCTTCTAGCGAACGGCACCATTAATTTTTTCAACAATATTATTACCAACCAAGCGCTTGGATTTTCGATACTGTCTGGGGCAGCCAATAGTGGGCACAATCTTTATTTTGGGAACACAGTCAATACAGACGTGCCTCAGTTGTTGGCTGACACCGATATTGAGGGTCAAGATCCTTTATTTGTCGCTCCAGAACGAAATTTTTATCAGTTGCAGCCCAATTCCCCCGCCATTGATCAAGCTCTAGCCACCCACAGTTCTCCCCTTGACTATCGAGATGTTCATCGGCCTCAAGGCGATGGGCCTGATATCGGAGCGTTTGAGTTTGATGAGGGTGTCATCCCCACAAGTCATGAGATCGCGGTTGATTGCAACCCAACAGCCCTTGTTGTCGCTATTGCCCAAGGGAATGAGCACCCAGGGGCCAATCGGTTGAAGCTAACGCCTGACTGTACTTACAGCTTGACGGACATATATAACACCCAGCGCGGGCCGAGCGGACTCCCCACAATCACGGAACACTTGATCATTGAAGGGAATGGGGCCACCATCCAACGTGATGAAAGTGTACCCAGTTCCTATCGTCTCTTAACCATTGATGATGCCTCTTTGGCTCTGTCGAACCTTACGTTACAAAAAGGGGACAGTCTTATAAATGGTGGCGCGATTAATTTAGAGGGTGTCCGCAGTACAAATGAAATTCTTACCCTAAATCAGGTGACTGTACAAGATAATTTCAGCAACAATGATGGTGGGGGACTCTGGGTAGACGAGGCTTTGACGATTGTTGAAGCTAGTCACTTTTCCAATAACCGAGCAAATGAATACGCCGGTGGTATCCTCGCCGAGGCGTTACAAGTTAAAAATTCCACCTTTATCAATAACGCTGCTCTCGAAAGCGGCGGAGCCATCGATGCCAATATCCTCCAAGCCATCGGCAACCGATTTATTGGCAATAGCGCGGCAGATGGGGCAGCCATTGATGCTTCGGGTTCTGGAAGCAACCAACCTCATCAAATTATTAATAATCTGTGGCTAAACAATGAAGCAGTTGCCCCAAATGGATCGATTATCGAGATCTTTAATTACCAGGCGATTGATATATTTCACAATACGCTTGTCAATTCTTCCTCAACTGCATTACCTGCTTTGAGCGTCTCCAGTACGGATCAAGCCATATTTCGCAATAATATTGTCAGCAACTTTAATACCCCAATTCAGGTTAATCCGAATAGTAATCTCATTTCTGAAAATAATCTCTTCTTTAACAATACATCTACCACGTTTACCACCAACAATGGCAATCTCACTGGTGATCCACGCTTTGTTGATGCAAACAATGGTGATTTTCGTCTCGGCGCAGACTCACCTGCAATTGACACAGGCCAAACGACTGAAGTATCCAACGATATTGATAATGGAAAACGTCCCCTTGGCGCTGGTCCCGATATAGGTGCTTACGAGTTTGGGGCTATTCCGGGCAGTGCAGCAAACACAATCTTTTTGCCCATCGTGGTGAAATAGTCCCTCATACTTAGAAATCAAATAACAAGGAATAACATCATGCATGATCATAACAAAGGTATTTACATAGGGCTGTGGCGGATAGCCCCACAGAAAGATTATAGCGAAGAAGTAGTTTCTGAGAGGGAAATAATTAGGCGGGGTCAGCCCCGGCGAAAGACACAAATTTTAAGATTGATTGGCAATGCATTAATTATGGCTGGATCTAGATTAAAAACCTAGACCAATAATTCTACAAAGGATAACTGCATCAAATCACAAAAATAATGGAACATTATCAAAAAAGGAACAATCTTATGGAAATCAAAATTCGTCACATTCAACCGCAGGATCACGCCGCGGTGCATCAAATCTTCTTGAGCACGGCTGTCATCAAAGGCACGATGCGACTCCCATACGATGCTATCGAAGCCACTCGCAAACGTTTAACGTATCAAGAGGGTACGCTCCAGCTGGTCGCCTGTGTCGATGATGAGGTGGTCGGGTTTGCCGAATTGGTCACCTTTCCACAGGTTCCACGGCATCGCCACGTCGGTGAAATCAATATGATTACAGTTCATCCAGAATGGCGAGGTCAAGGGATGGGGCAAGCCTTGATGCAGGCGTTGATCGATTTAGCCGACAATTGGCTACAACTCAATCGTCTGAGCTTGATGGTTTGGACGACCAACGAAGGGGCGATTCATTTGTACGAAAAATGTGGTTTTGTCATCGAAGGGACGATGCGAAACTATGTTTTTAATCATGGGGCCTATGCCGATGCATATTTAATGGGACGAATTAAAGATGACATCTTGAATGCCTCGACAGCCATTAGTGAAATCCTTTCAAGTGGATCAAAACAAATGGTGTATGGATAGCCATAAGCCTTCTAGCCAATTTCTCAATAAAACAACAGGTCAAATTGACCTGTTGTTTTTTATTTATTCATTTTCTCCATTTGCACTTCATTTGCAGCTAGTTGCTAAAGTAGATTCACAACTTAATCAATGAGTAACACCCTTAGCACTATTTTTAGGGACAACGATGAAAACAACAACTCTACAACACTCAAAATCAAAAGCAGGTTATGACTTCTTCTACCATAGTCAACTGATCTTTGACCCAGCCCAACCAGGGGAACGGATTTATGCGGTGCTTGACGGTGAGGTGGCTTTGTACAGCAGCTCGTATCACATATTCACCCTCCAGCCGGGACACTGCTTGGCTGAGGCTCGGTTGCGACACAGTGGCTGGGTTGCTGTAGCTCAGAGCAACGCCCGTTTGGTGGCGATTGATGCAGCCACCTATGCCGCCTTTGCCAATATGTCACCCAGCTTTGTTCTGGGGACTATCCGCCCCTTGGGTTACAAAGCAGAGCACCCCTCTTCAGCCCAAATTCGTTGGCCTACTTCAATGTTAACCCGACGGCGGCGGCGTCAAACAGGTCAACGTGAAGTGGCTCAGGTTTTCGCCTTCAATAAAAGGTCCCAATTTTCCGAACGCTTATAGTTAACAAATAACAGGAGTAGACAAAATGAAAGCCTTTATCCAAATTCTCAAACGCTTTACTCTGATTTTGACAATACTGATTGGAGGGTGGTGGCTCACCCCAACAGCTTCAGCCGATGCCTTTTTTATCCACTGCCCCAATAATGGGGTAGGACCTGTGGATGATCTAAAGGAGGCAATCGGAAAGGCCAATGTTAGGCCTGGGGCTGATACCATTATTATCTTCAAGGTGCTTGAGCAGCGTTGCACCTTTAGTCTAGCCGATGTTGACAATACAAAGGGGGGGAGCAATGGCCTCCCGCTTATTACGGATACGCTGACAATTATTGGCAATCATGCCACAATCGAGCGAGAGCGTGGCAGTATCGAGCAATTCCGTTTGATCAATACCCGTGCTCCACTACGAATGAGTCACTTGACCCTACAAAATGGGACCGCCCTTGACACTGGTGGGGCAATTCAAGCGACGGCTCCACTGACTTTGACGGGCGTGACGCTTTTAGGGAATACGGCCTCAGACGATGGCGGTGGACTTTATACGACCGCACCCCTAACCCTAATTGGCGGGCGTATTGAAAATAATCGAGCGTCATTTGGAAATGGGGGGGGATTTTACACCCGCAATACGGCTTTAGTCAGCGATACCTTGATTATTGACAACTTTGCCCGCAGCCTAGGGGGTGGGGGCTATATCCGATTTGGGGGTCTAGTGAAGGGAAGCACTTTTCATAACAACGAAACCCTGCCGGGTAGTGATCCTGATGGCGAGGGTGGAGGGGGTCTCTTTGTTGGGGGATCCTTCATCCTTAACGACAGTCACTTTACTGATAATGAAACATTAGGTGGGAATGGGGGTGCTATTTACGCCACAGGTCAGATGACGGTCACCGACAGCTTTTTTTTCAGAAATGAAACCAATACAGCTAATCAGGCTGTCGGGGGTGCCATCTATAGCAAAAGTGAGACAATGATTCAGAGCAGCCGCTTTATTAGTAACACCGGACAGCACTCAGGAGGTGGCGGCTATTTTACCAATGATGTTACTGTGCTTGATAGTACATTTCAGGAAAACAAAGCAATGTTTGGTAATGGTGGGGGGCTTTATGTTGAAGGTCAACTCACCTTATCCAAAGGTGTCCTCAACAAAAATCAAACCAGACATAGTGGTGGTGGGGTTTTTGCGGCAACTCAAACTGACATTAGTCAAGCCACATTTATCCAAAATCAAGCCGCGTTTGGTGGGGGAATATATAGCAATGGTCCTTTAGACTTATCAGTCTCTACGCTTCAGGCAAATAACGCCTCCGAAAATGGCGGGGGCCTCTATCTGTTCGGAGCAACAAGCCAGCCTAACCTCATTGTAAATAATTTATGGCTTGGAAACAGAGCGGCAGAACGGGGTGGAGCAATACACTTGCTCAATTCATTAAATCTAATTTCTACAGTCCAAATAAAAGCCATTCACAACACCATTATCGGTCAATTTTCACAGGGGCAAGCCATCTATATTGCTAATCCGCCTACATCACATGGGACGTACGTGGGGAACAACATTATCACTGGCTACGGAACGGGTGTTCAGTTTAGCGACCGTAATTCAGGTGGAGTGGTGACAACCGAAGCTAATCTCTATCATAACAATACTCAGAATGAAGCGAATGTTAGCTTCAGCACCAATCATTTAATCACTGATCCCCTTTTCATTGACTCTAATCAAGGTGATTACCAGCTACAGCCCACCTCGCCAGCAGTTGATAGCGGGGTTGATGTCGGAATAGCTGTAGATTATCGGGGACAAGCTCGTCCACAAGGATTAGGCTTTGAACGTGGGGCTTTTGAGGTACCAAGTGAAATTAATGATGAAGAAAATGACGGGACAAGTTCGCACAAGGATCAAATATTTTTGCCGTTGATTATCAAGTAATTTGCAAATTTTTTGCACTTTATTTGCACTGACCTGATATCGTAGAGACAGATCAATACTTATTCACATTTATCAATAGGAGCTATAAAAATGAGTACACAAATTTCTTTAAACCAACAACAAGAGGTTGAGCGTGATGCTTTCGTTGAACGTTTGCTTCAATCAACGGCAGGCACGTTTGAAATGTTTAGTGTGTTTCTAGGACATCGCTTAGGTCTGTACCGAGCTATGGCCAACGGAAAAAGTTTCACATCCGTTGAGCTAGCTCAGACCACTCAAACTAATGAGCGATATATCCGAGAATGGTTAGAACAACAAACTGTGGTTGGGATGATGACAGTTGAAAACCCAGACGCTAGGCCTAAAGAACGTCGATTCCAACTACCAATACCTTATATCGAGGTGCTCACCGATGAAACGAGTGGAAATTACCTAGCCCCACTCTCCCAGATGTTGGCTGGGGCGGTTCGTCCACTGGAAGCCACCGTCCACGCCTTCCAGCACGGTGGCGGGGTGCCTTACAGCGAATACGGTGTTGATTTTCTGGAAGGGCAAGGTGCAATCAATCGCCCAATGTTTATGACCGAGTTAGGTCAAGAATGGCTACCATCCATTCCCGATATTCACGCTCGGTTACAAGCTGACCCACCCGCTCGCATTGCGGACTTTGGCTGTGGGGTAGGCTGGTCTAGCATTGGGATGGCTCAGGCTTATCCAAATGTGCACGTTGATGGCTTTGATCTTGACGCCCCCTCGATTGAGATGGCCTGGCAAAATGCAGTTGGGGCGGGGATGAATGGACGGCTCAATTTCCACGTCCGTGATGCGGGTGACCCTAAGTTGGCAGGGCAATATGATTTGGTCACGGCCTTTGAATGTATCCACGATATGGGCGACCCGGTCAGTGCCTTGCAGACAATGCGCCGCTTGGTCAATGATAGCGGAACGGTTTTGATCGCGGATGAGCGAGTCGGGGATGTCTTCACCCCAGAAGGCAATGATGTCGAGTGGATGATGTATGGCTGGAGCATTTTACATTGTCTGCCTGTTGGAATGGCCGATGAACACTCCGTGGAAACCGGCACAGTTATGCGCACCGATACATTACGTGACTATGCCTTACAAGCTGGATTCCGTGAGGTCGAGGTGTTACCGATTGATAATTTCTTCTTCCGCGTGTACCGCTTGATTGCTTAGTGGGTAAGATGTGCAAGGTCAGAACCGAAGATTTTCATCATAAATCTTAAAATCTTCGGTTCTAGTCTAAATATTATTAGGACAAAAAATGTTAACAAAACCAACACCATATGACATTCTCATCACCAGACAACGAATTTTACGACAGGAAAAAGAGAATAGCCCCCGAGACAAAGCTATGTCTCAGACAAGATGGTTGAGGATTTGCCGCCAGTTTCTAGGCAGATTATTCCATAGCTCTATATAGTTCACACAGTAACGCAGAACACAAGCGGCAAGATGAGCCTGACAATGACATTTGTAGAAAATTTTGTTTATAACCAACGTCACTATCGCCTTGTTATTGACACCCGTACTTTAATCTAATTGTTGTCTAAAAGGAGTTGCCAGAAAAGTTTGAGGTTGAATAGGGGCAGCACTTCTTTGTACAAAACTTACCAAATCTATCATTAACTCTTTCTTGGCAACAAAAAAGACGGGATGTCCGTCTGGACACCCCGTCTTTCACTAAATCTATTGACCGTTACTGCTTTGCCACAATCGGGAGGAAGAGTGTTGTGGTCCCCGCTTCAATCCCCAAGCTGGTATCATCCAGATCGTGGACCTCATCGGTGTCATCTTCGTTATCCTCATCATCCTCAGCCCGATCTTCTTCTTCCGGCGAGTCTGGTTCCTCAATGTCGGCTAGGGCGATGGTCGTTGCGGTCACCTCAACCGCAACCTCCCCGCCGATGGCAAAGGCATCGATGTCTCGGTCGAAACCGTACTCCTCGCCCGCCCAGTACAGGCTGAACTCACATTCGGTGTTCACGCCCAGTGAGGTTGGCGTACAGATGAAGATATCAGTCCCTTCACCTTCCAGACCAGGTACCTCGAAGCGTCGATCGGTGGTCAGGTAGATGTCACCGGTCGCCTCATCAATCTGTCCCCCACGCACATCTTCTCGCCAACTTCGTAAGCCCACATCCGAGCCGTCAAAGTACCGTTCCCACGTCCCGTTGGTGTTCTCGCCCAAGCTGGTCGGGGTGAAGAGGATCAAGTCCTCGTCTCGTCCCCCAATGCCCGCTACTCTGAAGCTACCAATGGTACTGATCAACAGCTTACCCTCGCTGGTGACCGAGATTGCGTCCACATCCTCACCCCCTCGGGTCAGGCGTACATCTGAAGCATCAAAGTACCACTCAAATGTCCCCACTGTATTTTCACCGAGCGATGTTGGGATGAAGCGGACGATGTCTGAATCATCGACCCGACCAAGACCATCCAGATTGCGGTTGCGATCTGCACTAAGCAAGAGGCTGCCATCCTCAAGGATGGTGAAGGCATCGATGTCAGCGCCACGATAGCCCACATCGGAGCCATCAAACAACTTGGCCCAGGTATCGGCATCCGGGTCGTAGACCAGGATGTCCTCATCGGCGTAGCTCAGGCCATCAACCGAACCATTGCGGCGGGCACTTAGGTAGAGCAGATCACTCGGCTCTGGCTCAACCGTCTTGCTGACCACAATCGTGGCACTGGCTTGGCCGTCGCTGAGGCTGTGGCTGAAGCTGGCCGTGTTGGTGATCGTGGTCAGACCCACGGGGACTTTACTGTCCACTGTTCCAGTGACCGTGAACGTGATCGCTTGATTGACTGAGACCGTCACGGTTTGGTCCAGATCCGTCCCACTGAAGTAGGTCGGCAAGGTATCTTGCACGGTCACTTGTTCAGCGACGCCCTGACCGCTGTTGAGGACCACGATCGTGTAGGTAATCGTGTCACCTGGTTTCACTGGATTGTTCAGCGTCGTTACCGCTTTGGTGATGGACAACAGCGGCTCTGGCACAGGTTCGTCATTGGCATTGATCGTGACCACAGCATTACTATCTTCAATCGTACCGCTCACTACATTCGTCAAGGCAACATTGATTGTTTCCGCTGGCTCTTCATCCGTATCATCCACAATCGTGAGACTGATGGTTTGAGTGCCCGAGATATTGGCTGCCCACGTCAGGGTGCCATTCGTGGCATCGTAATCTACCCCACTGCCCAAAGCCGTGCCATCACTCACCTCAAAACTGACTTCGGTAGGGAAGACACTTTCGCCTGTCAGGGTCACTGGCACGGTGGCCGTGCCCACATTTTCATCGACCGTCACATCTCCAATGGTGATCACCGGTAAATCTTCAGTGTCATCAGCAATGTTCACCGTCACGTTAACGATGCCGATGCCGTCATAGCCTGGATCATCGCTGCTCGCGCTATGGCTGATCAGACCGGTGTGTGGCCCTTCATAAACAACGTCATCCATCGCATTGGTGCTCACCATCTGCGGTTCATCCCAATTATCCGGGGTGAAAACTAGACGGGTCGGGATCGTTTCAACCTGACCGTCAGTGCTCATCGTCACCGTTACCGTATCGGTCGGTTGGGCAATCAATACCATCTCATAGGTGTCATACCCGCCAAAGGCTACATCGGTTGAGCCGTCACTTTCGGTGATCAAGACCCCAGGATTATTCGTGACGGTGAAGGTCACATCCTGCGTATCACTCAGCACGGGTGTGCCGTTATCTGTTACGACAAAGGTGATGGTGTACTCGGCTGGCCCTTGCGTGTCCTCCGGCGTCCAACGAAACAGCCCGCTGCTTTCATCAAGCGCCGCGCCATCTGGAGCATTGATCATTGTGTAGCTCAAGCCATTGGCTGGATAATCGCCATCCGTGGCCACGACCGTCAGACTGAACGGTTGCGTTTTTGGCAGGGTCTGCGCCGCAATCGGATCGAGCACAGGGGCTTGGTTCACTTCTGTCACGTTGACCATTGCCACCGTTGTATCTGTCAAGCCTGTGGTGTCGGTCACCATCACGCTGAAGAAGTAGGCCGCTGGCCCTTGCGCTTCCGTCGGGGTCCAGCTGAACTCGCCCGTGCTGCTGTCGATGCTCATTCCACTCGAAGCGTTGTACAGGCCATAGGTCAAGGCGTCATTGTCGGGATCAACCGCAGTCGCGGTGAACGTCAGCGTCTGC
>JANQQF010000098.1 GCA_028285035.1 Phycisphaerae bacterium | reverse complement strand
AAGATCAGTAATCCAATAGGAAATCTGCCTAAATCGAGGGAAGCGTAAGGGAGTTGGACGGTCTGCTCAACAACCCAAACTGACCAAGCCAAGGGTAGCCAGACTAACCAGCCGATGATCTGCCCCAATGGGAGCCAAATCATTCCTGCCAATGTCGCCAAGCCACCTACAATCATAATAGGTGGTTGAGCGGGTAAAATAAGTAGGTTACTCAACAAGGATACTAAAGAAAAACGGCCAAAGTGATAGACGATGAGTGGTCCTGTCATAATTTGAGCAGCTAGGGTAAGGATGACTAACTCACTGAAAAGTGCCATCACGAAACCAACCTGCTCGGTTCTTAACCGATTTTGCAACCAACCAAAGATAACTCTTTCCAAAGGCGGTACGAGGATAATTAGGCTAAGTGTGGCCATGAAACTCAACTGAAAGCCCACATCCCACAGGGTTAAGGGATTAATCAGAGTCAGAGCGAAGGCAGCAAAGAAAAGTGCATTTAACGTAAAGGCTGGCCGCCCAACCCATAAGGCGATAATCCAGAGTGCAGCCATAAAGGCGGCTCGGCTTACCGCAGAATCTGCCCCAACTAAAAGCGTGTAAATAATGATACCGACGAGAGCTAATGGTGGGGCATATCGTTTGCCAACAGTGCGTTGACCCAGCAGGAGGAATATACCTGCAATCAGGGCGATGTTGCTGCCCGAAATGACGATAATATGAGAGGTTCCAGTCAGATTGAATTCCTCATACAAATCACGAGGGATACCTGTTTCAATGCCCAACAAGATACCATTGAGCAGGGAGGCATAGGGTTCGGCTAGAATGCGATTAATGGTTTGGGAGGCTTGGGCTTTGAAGTCAAACATTGTTGCCCAGAATGGATGACCTTGATTGCCTTCGATCAATTCAATTTTAGGTCGTCGGATCATTGAGTGGATGCCAAAACGGGCTAAATAATCTTTGTAAGAGAAATCATCAAAGATAGGGGGAGTCTCTATTTTGCCCGTAACGGTGAGACGGTCACCATAGAAACGCTCTGGATAACGAGGGGCACGAATAAGAATCAGTCCTTCAACAGGCTGAATGGTACCGTCTATTTGAACGGACTCAGCCTCTAGGCGGAGGTTGATGTAATTATCTCGGATGTCTGGCTCATCAACAACTAAACCCGTAGTGGTAATCGGTGTATCTTGATCGTTGTAAAAGGCAATTTGTGAGTTATCAATGACAGGTTGGAAGAAACTTAATCGAAAAGCTCCTGATATCAAAGCCAGGACAAGCATAGCTCCAGTTTGGGCAGATGTATTGTGTCGATAAAGGAGCAGAGCACTAAGTGCAGGAAGGCTGAGCAAGGCAAGGGTTGGCCAAGGGAAGTTAAACCAGTTAGCTAAAGCAATTCCGAGTATCCAAGCTATACTTAGACGAGATAACAGTGGCATCAGAAATTCTCCTGTACCGATGATTTTAACATAGTATATCGGACACACGAAATTTCTGGTTATGTATCTGATGATATAGTGCGTTCGTTGTTACCATTGGACATTGATTTGAAGCGGCAAAGGAAATCACTGATTTATCGGCTGACTACTTCTGGATAGGGCATCCATAGAAGCTTGAGGGGGTAGTGAACATGATAGATTTGGACTTAAGGCTTAATTGTCTAGGGTAGTGTATTTTTTGCATGCAAATCAATATATTTCTGCCGCTAAGGAATAGTTAAAACTGAATAATAAGAAATTCTGTTAGCTAATTGTTAGTCAATTGCAAGATAGTATTACATTGAACGTGATATAATAAATCAACGGCAATCAACATAAAACCAGAATTTTTCTCAAAATACTATTCAGGGGCGGAGTATGCCAGATCAGGCTAGACAAGATTATTGTCTGCAACAACAAGTTGTAGGCACGATAGAGAAGGTAATGCGTTATGGGATATTCATAAATCTAGATGATGGGACTCGGGCTTATGTTCGCCGTCGAGAACTGACCTGGGCTGGGACAATTGACCCTCGTACACTATGGAAAGAAGGGGATCGTATTGAGGGGATTGTCATTAAACTTGATGATTCTGAGTATAGCTTAGAACTCAGTCATCGAGCCATCTTGTCCGACCCCTGGCAAGAGTTTGCTAAACAGTTTCAGCAGGGCGATATAATCGAGGGTATTGTCAAAAGTGTCCTCGCGTATGGGATATTTGTAGAAATAATGCCAGGTGTTGATGGCTTAATCCCTATTCAAGAGCTGGCAACCTGGGATATAAAGAAACCAGAGGACGTTATCTGGATTGGTGATCAAATCGAAGCCGTTATTACTCGCTTAAATAGTCATGCCAGAAAATTGCGTTTGAGTGTCCGGGCACGGCTACAACAACAGGATTTAGTAACCGGAGTCGTACAAAAACTTAACCCACTGTCTAACTTAAATATTGCTTACAAGCCAGACGTTTCAAAGATAGTATACCTAGAGGAAGCCTGTCAAACTATCCCCCCTTTTTTTGAGCGGGTTGGACGTATTTTAGTGGTAGACGATTATGATGATATCCGGTTACCTTTGGTGGATTGGTTGCAGCACCAAGGGTATGCAGTAGATGCGGCAAAAAATACAAAAGAAGCCATTGAGAAAATATTTTCTGAAAGGTATGGACTACTGATTGTAGATCTCAACCTATCAGACAGCAGGGATGGGCTAGCCTTATTACAACAAATAAGACAGGGCGGGAGTAATTGCCACGCGGTTATTATGACGACACCTGAACACCTGGCTAAACGAAGCTGCGAGATTGAGGAAGTGGGTGTCGTGGAAGTATTTGTAAAACCGCTTGATTTAGATGAAATTCTCCAATTGTTAACTCGAATTGGTCGGGGGGAGGTGATGCCACCTTGGCAGATGACGACAGTTTTCCCTCAGTTGAGCCCTTCAAAACCGTTTCACAAACTAGCTCCTACCGTGAATACCAATCATTCATTGGTAGAACAGTTTAGATTTGGCCTAAAACAATTAATCATAGCTTCAGGAGCGGAACATGGTCTTATTTTCAAATTCAACCCTATTTCTCAAGCAATATCAATAACAATAGATATAGGTGAGATAGAATTAAATAGAGCAGCAATTCATGCACTCAAAGCCAGTCCAGTTCGGGAGGTAATTCGTGACAGTGAACAAATTTTGGAGAATAGGGTATCAGACCAAGCACAAGCACGGTTTCGTAAGCTGTTAGACCTACTGTCATTTGAGTCTTGCATTGGTGTTCCCATAGAAGCTGCCGGAGAGACACACCGAGCGGTCTTTCTGTTTCATCGTCAACCGGAGACCTTCAATCATCATCATCTACGAGATACATTGACCACCTGTTCTTTATTTTCTGTAGCAATTGAACGCGGAAAAATAGAACATCGCTTTCAAAGTATGGACAAAATACTTCTAAGTGGACAATTGGCTGGAGGCTTTAGCCACGAGGTATATAACAAATTGTCAGGACTGGAACTCCAGCTTCGCAACTTACAGTTAGATTGTCAAGTTTCTGATCCTGAAACAATCTATTCTTTGAGTTTGGGTGAAATGCAACAAACTGTAGGTAAAATTTTGACAACATTCAGTGATTTGAAAGAGACAGTTGAACTTTTTCAGCAATTGATGCGCTCGGAAGACGAGCAACATATCGACATTAATGAAATCATCCGCAGGGCAGTATCTTTACTTCGACCAACAATGCAAAGTCAGCGGGTCAGCATAGAAACTCAATTGAGTGACAAATTACCTAACTTGATAGGAAATAGTATTCAGTTACAGCAACTGTTTTTTAATATTATGCTTAATGCGGCCCAACAGATGGCTTTAAAACCAAAGCGGGGCAAAATACTAACTGTAAAAACATCATATCAGGATCAGGATAAAATGCATCCGATCAAAATTAGAATCACTGATATGGGGCCTGGTATCCACCGACGTTTGCATGAGAAAATTTTCCAGCTAGGTTTTACAACGCGTACTAATGGGACAGGTCAGGGATTATATATTGCCCGTAGTTTGGTTGATAGTTTAGGCGGGAAGATTTGTGTTGAAAAAAGCTATATGCTAATCGGTACCACTTTTTTAGTAGAGTTACCTACCGGTAAGTATCATTAATTCAGGGGAAGTAGGATGAGTCAGGAACTGTTGAAGGTGTTACTCGTGGATGATGAAGAAAGTCTCCGGGAGGGTTTGGCTAAATATTTGAACCGTACGCTCAACTGCCAAGTTGATACGGCATTCGATGCTAAGGCAGCATTAGAATTGCTTGCTAAAGACCAAAGCAATTACGATATTGCGTTGATAGATGATTTATTGGCACCTGAAGCGGATCAAGAGCCAGAACCCCTAGCCGTGATGTTGACTAAAGAAATTAAGAGCCGCTATCCGGAAACAGAAGTTATTGTCTTTACCGGGCGAGGAATGGGCTCTGCGCTGGAAGCCTTACGGAGCGGGGCCTATCGCTATCTGACCAAACCACTAAACTTTGAAGAACTAGAAATGCTTATCCAGACAGCCGTCGAACATCGCCGACTAAAAAGTGTAGCTCACGAAAAACAGATTTTAGAGCAATTGATGCAGAGCAGTCCAGCCTTGCTTAGCAGGCAGAGTTTAACACAGGTACTAGACGTTATTCTCAAGGGTGTACAAGCTATTGGTTTTGACCGGGTGTGTCTCTACCTCTTGTCTGAAAATCGTAAAACAATGATAGGGACAGCCCAAGTTAATGTAGGGGAACAGTTTGTTGGGCATAAACGCCCTGTGTCCAAAGATAAGTATATGCAAATCTTACTGAGTGATCCTCGTCCCCATATCTTCGAACGAAGAAATAATCGCTCCATTCCCTACGAACGCGTTTTGAAGCGAAAAGGGGTTAAACAATGGGCTTGCATCCCCCTAATTGTACAAGGGAAAGTGATTGGTAAGTTGTCGATGGATAACAAGGTTAGTCAGCGACCCATTGTTAAGTCTGAACTTAGACTCACCGATCTATTTGCGGCTCAAGCAGCGACGGCAATTGAGAATGCCCGTCTCAAAGCGAAAGAACAAGAAGATGCTCATAAAATAGAACAGCGTGCCCATCAACTAGAGATACTTAACAAAATCAACAAGCGTATCAGTGCAGCCCTTGATTTAGAGGACGTTTTGGAGGCGATTCTTAGAGAGGGATTGCAAAGTATCGGCACAGATTCAGGTTCAATTATGCTGGCTAATCCAGTCACAAATGAGCTTGAAATGAAGATATGGATTATTGATGGTGAACTCAAAGATAAGAACTCCTTTGTAAAACTATCTTTAGTCGAAGGGGTGGCAGGGCGGGTTATGGGGACAGGAACATCCTATAACTGTCCGAATGTTGCTCAAGACACTTACTTTAAAGAACTACCCAACAGCAGAAATTGTGGCTCTTTACTATCGGTACCCATTGTTTCACATGGACGTATATTAGGAGTGATCAATGCTGACAACAAAAACAGCAATTTTTTTAAGGACTCAGATGCAGTATTCCTTTCTGAATTGATCAGTCATCTGGTAGTACCCATTGAGTCCCAAATACTTCGAAATGTTGTTAGATCCCTTGCGGCTCTGCCTTTAGATGAGATATTGCAAAAGATTACGGAGAGTGCCTGCATTTTGCTTGGTACCAAATCCGGTACGGTTACTTTGGTTAGTGAAGAAACGGGGCACCCTACCCAAGCGGTAAGATTATCATCGTCAACGATAGATAAATTTAGCCCGCGACAGGACGGGCTGACCCATCTTGTCATTGCTTCTGGCCAACCAATCGTGATTCCCAACACCAAACGAGATTCACGGGTAAAACAATCGACGAAAAACAAAGGGATCAAATCCATTATGGGTGTTCCCTTAAAAATTCGATCTGAGTCCAATGAGATACCTAATTTTAGAGTCATCGGGGCGCTCTTTGTTAATGGCACCCAAAAGCAGCAGTTTAGTCAGCGTGATTTAGAATTACTTCAGGAATTGGCTGGTCAGTTGGCTATTCTGATAGAGAACGCCCGCTTGGGAAGAGTCGTCAAAGAGCGAGACCATTCTAAATGGATGGCTTCACAACTCTTGGCCTTACACCAGATTACCCGAGCTATGCAATCAGAATTGGCTCTGCCTAGATTACTTAATCTAATCTCTGAACAAACCGCAAAGTTACTCGACACAGACTCAGCAGGCATTTTACTGCTAGATGATCAAAAACAATACTTGACCTTCAAAGGGGCGTATAACCTAAGCAAAAAGGTAACAGAAGGCACTCGTGATGAGATAGGCGAAAGTATTGCTGGTCGGGCCGTTCAGACAGGTCGAGCAATGATTGCGAATAATCTACCTAGTGAGCCTCGCTTTTTTAACCCATCGGCGGATGAAGAGGGGTGGTTAGCCATTATTAGTACCCCTCTTGTGGCAGGTGGTGAGATTATTGGGACGTTAGATGGACACAGTCGAAGCGACCGTTATGCCTTTAATGAAGATGATTTACAAATCCTGTCCCTAATGGCAACCCAAGCCGCAATTGCCATCCAGAATACCAGACTATTTGAACAAACCCATGATCGGGCCCACACTTTAGGTGAGTTACATCAAACAGCGCTCGAAATCACCGGTTATCGGCAGATGCCAGAGCTGCTTAACTCTATTTTAGAACGAGCTGTAGAGTTATTAGGGGCTAAAGGGGGGGGACTTTACGCCTTGGCTGAAGATAGTCGGCGGTTCACTTTGGTTGAATCATCTGGAGATTTAAGTCAATTTAGAGAAGAAACATTTGAGATTGAAGATAGTGTTGTGAGTCAGGTAATTCAAATAAGACAGCCTGTCTTTATATCGGATTATCGAAATTGGCCTCATCGCATGCCACAGCTTGATGCATGTAATTTTACTGCAGTAGTTGGTGCTCCAATTACCTGGCAAGATAAAATTTGGGGCGTTATTGTTGTTCATGATGTAGTAGAAGATCAAATCTTTGGCCCAGAACAACAAAATTTACTGGCTCATTTGGGGAATTTAGCCGCAGTTGCCCTTGAAAATGCCGAGTTAATCCACCAGGATACTAGCAAACTTCATCGCTTGGAGCGACTGGCTCAGGTTAATGGCGAGATCATGGGTAACTTGGCTGATATGCCACTCAATGAAAGATTGAATTTGGTCGCGAGACACGCAACGGAGATTCTAAGGGCAGAGACTTCTGCGATTTTTCTAGTTAAACGCCCCGATTACTTGAGTCTTGAAGCCAGTTATGGGCATCGAGAAGGAGAGTTTGAAAAAGGACGAGAATTTGCCATTCAGAGTCATCCAAAAAGTGGCCTGAACGGACATATTGCTTTTGAAGGAAAGCTCTTTAGTGCGTATGGTGAAACATTACGCACACATTCTGCTGCTCAATGGCAGGGGTATCATGGACAATCTGAGGATCTTTATTCAGTCTTGGCTATCCCTTTGATAAAGAAATGCAAAAATAAAAATAGACTGATCGGATTACTACGAGTTGATAACAAAAAAGATGAAAGTGGAAAGCCCAAACCTGCGATTGGTTTTTCTAAAGAAGACGAGTGGATCCTCCATCTATTTGCTGATGCTGTTGTGACTGCTATAGAAGGGGCTGAACTTGTTGTCGAACTAAGCGAACAGACACAACTTTTGACGGCATTAGATGAAGCATCACGACATATTCGGGCTGAGAAAGAAACAGCTAAATTATTACCTGAGGTCGTTCGTTTAGCAGCCGAGTTGGTGGGCTGCACCGCTGGTGGCTTGTGTATTAATCGCTCCCAGCTCCAAGAGTTGGATTTGCAAGTAGTCTATGAGTTACCAGATGTACTCATCGGACACAGGTTTCCATATACAGAAGGCATAATTGGGCTTACGGCCCAAACTGGTCAAGCTCAAATTATCTACGATTATGATAAATGGTCTGACCGTGAAGATATTTTTGAGGCTTACCATTTTCAGACAGTGGTTGGCATTCCGCTAAAACATGCTGGCGAGGTAGAGGCTGTTTTATTTGTCGCCTGTACTACAAACCTGCATAGACTGACCCAGACGAATTTGGAGATTTTGGAACGATTTGCAGCTAAAGCTTCAATTGTTTTACAAACTTCTCGATTGATGAGTCGGGAACAGCGTATGTTTGGGCAGTTGGCTATTCTGCATAAAATCGGTGATTATATCCAAGTTGCCAGAGATTTGGACAAAATATTACATGTTATATTAACAGGTGTGACAGCCGGTTATGGTCTAAGTTTCAATCGAGCTGTGCTGCTATTACTTGATGAAACCAGAGATCATCTTGTTGGTCGTATGGGGATTGGATACTTGACCGAAGCAGAGGCGTGGGAAGATTGGGCTCATCATCACCGGCATCGCCGGGAAGATTTCCAAAAATACCTTATGTTATTAGAACAAGATGCCTTACCTATTACTCCTTTGGGAGAGAGGATTGATGGTCTTCAGATACCATTAGCTGAAGTAGACCATGACATTTTTTCACAAATTGTTCATAAACAATCCTGGATCCTGATTAATCAAAATGAAGCTGAAAAAATTCCAGACAACTTCGTTCAGGCCTTTAAACCGGCTTTACCCCTTATTGTGGTTCCGCTCATAGCTCGGGAACAAGTAATTGGTCTTTTAGTTGCTGACAATAAGTTTACCCGTTCACCTATCACATCCGAAGACATTAACTCATTACTGATGTTTGCTAACACCGCAGCAGTAGCCATCGATAATACACAATTATTGTATGAAACTAACATTGCTCAGGAGAGGCTCAATTCCTTCTTTGAGGCCAGCAATGCTCTTGTTTCATCCCACAACCCTAAACAGGTATTGCAAGATATTATTGAACAGGCTCTTGTAGCTGCTAAGGCGGATGGAGGTAGCCTGATTTTAATTGATCAAATGGGGCAAGCCCAATATCTAATTACTGTAGGTACAGATGATACACAAGTTGATATTAGTAATGTGGTTCGACCAAATGGATATTCAATACAAGTAATGCATACAGGTCAACCTGAAATTATCGAAGATACAAGCAAGAAACCAGATATTAATCCGAGTGTGTTCTGGCGTAATATTTCTGCTGCCTTGTGCCTACCCGTCTCCTTAGAAGGGAGACGAATTGGGGTGATGTGGCTTCATTATAGTAAGGCTCGACATTTTCTGAGGTCTGAAGTTGCTGCATTGCAACTGTATGTCAACCAGGCTGCTATTGCTTATGATAGTTCTCGACGAATCAAAGAGTTGGACTATATGCGTCAAGCTTCAGAGGCCTTAGCCAGCGTAGCTGAACTACCACAAGTTCTAAAACAAATTGTTCAAAGTGCTTGCGAAGTATTAGAGGCTGACTCAGCTTCTACCTTATTTTATGATGTTTCTCAGAATCGATTCGTTGTGGACGGAGTGGTTGCTTCGGGTATTCCAACCGGAACACTGGCGAATTTTCTTCAGGGCAGAGCTTGGACAAGTCCCACAGACTTTGCCGTCTTAGAACAGAAATGGGCTGGCGTTGGGGATATAGAAGATAAAGAGAAATATCCTTTCCTGGGCCAACTCACCCAAGATTTTCTTAATTTTATAGAAGCCCGGAGTTTTCAGGGGGTTGCCCTAAGTGTGGATGATATCCCACTTGGAATACTCTATGTAAATTATAAGCGTATTCGTAACTTCAATGAAGATGAACGAAAAATTGCCGAAACTTTTGCTAATCATGCGGCCTTAGCCTTGACGAAGGCTAAATTGCTCGATCAGGTTCGGAAAGCGCACAATGCTACTCGGGTGGTCGCTGAGGTGACCGTGTTGGAAGACCCACAAAGTACGCTAGAGTCTATTGTGAAAGAGATATACACTGTTCTGGGTTGTGATGTGGTAACCCTCTATACCTACGACCAGGATTTGGAGCGGTTTGGCTTTCCACCTGCAATGGTTGGGGTTCAACATCCTGAGCAGATTCTTGCGCCGGGGAGGGTGACTGAGCAATCGGTAATTCATAACATCTTACCCCTTGACGACCTATATGTTGCAGAAAACAGGCCAACCGATCCGCTAATGCACGACCCTTTCTCAAAGAGTGAGGAAATTTTGTCTTCAGTAGCTGTTCCTCTTATCACTAGAGACTCGAAAGTAGGAGTAATGATCGTTAGTTATAGGAGCAGACACCACTTTACAGATGATGAGTTGCTTAACATTAAACTGTTTGCTTATCAGGCGGCTGTAGCTATTCGTAATGCACAATTGTATGATCAGGTCCAAAAACGAGCTAGAGCTTTACAAGCATTAAACGAGGCTGGTCGGGCCATAACCAGTTCTTTGGATTTAGACAAAATTCTTTCTATTATTGTCGAGCAAGCTTGGACCTTTATGAATGCTTATGGTGAACAAGCACACTTTAGCCATTTAGCCTTAATAAACAACAATAAGTTAGTATTTGCTGCTACTTACCCAAAAGAGCAGTTACAAATATTACAAGAAAGAGTAGGCGATATAGACCTGACAACAGGCGCCCGGATTGGAGTCACCGGGCGAGCGGTCATAAGTGGAAAATCGCAATTGGTTGGTAATACCACCGACAACCCCGACTATATTGAATATACCCCAGAATCCCGTTCAGAGTTAGCCGTACCGATTAAAGTTGAGGAACAAGCAATCGGTGTTATTAACTTAGAACATTCTGATCTCAATGTCTTCGATAAAGACGATCAACGAGCTTTAGAAGCTTTGGCTACTCAAGCAGGCATTGCTATCCAGAACGCCACCTTATACCGTCAGAAGGAACAACACGCTCAACATATGGTTGCTATTGCTAATATTAGCCGCATTATCAACACCAGTCTTGACCTAGATATCACCTTAAATACCATTTTGACCTCAGTTCGATCTCTAATTGACTACAGAGCGGCTGAGATATGTCGTTGGGATGAAGATCGTCAAGCCATGATAGTTTTTCGTCAGGTAGGCGATCCTCGATATACCACACAAGCAAATGGCAAGTATTCGCTTGATGAAGGATATACCGGCTGGATTGTACGCCACAAAAAACCCTTGTTGATCAAGGATTGTTTGAATCGCAAGGACATTAAGCCTAAAGTAATGGATCAGGAGAGACCTATCCGTTCCTATTTAGGCGTACCTTTACAGGCGGACGATGTTTCTATTGTGACATTGGAACTGGTCAACGATTTTCCTAATGCTTTTGATCATCATCATGAGAGACTACTCACAGTAATTGGTGAGCACGCTATTACTGCCATCAGAAATGCACAATTGTATGAGCGAGAACAGAAACGTGTTGGGCTCCGTCAAACTTTATATGAAGCTGGTCGTTTAGTAACGAGTTCACTTGAATTAGATAAGATTCTGACCCGAATTGTTGAACAAGCCTGGGGCATAACAAGATATCAGGGTAAAGAAAATTGCTTTGCTTGTATTAGATTGATAGAAGCAAGCACAAGTAGAATGGTTTCGGCCTACCCTAGAAAAAAGTTTACACAATCATCACAGGTTTACAATCTAGAAATAGATCTAGAACAAGGCATAAACGAACGTATTGGGATTACAGGACGTGCAGCAAAACAACGCCAGCCTCAATTGGTTAATGATGTTACAACCGATCCTGATTATCTGATTGGAGATTTGGAGACACGCTCAGAACTTGTCGTACCAATTGAGGTTGACAATGAGGTTTTTGGTGTTATTAGTGTCCAACATGCTGATTTTAATGCTTTTGATGAAGAAGATCAAAGAGTCTTGGAAGCTTTAGCAGCTCAAGCCGCTAGTGCTATCCAAAATGCTCGACTGTATCAGGAAGCAACCGAACGTTTACATGAGGTAAATGCCTTACATCAAGCCGCCATCGTCTTAGCTGGGGTTTCTGAATTAGAAGAGGTATTATCAGTAATTATTTATGAGGCAATGAGCCTTACAAACACGCAAGAAAGCAGCGTTCTATTCTGGGATGCAAAAAAAGAGAAATTTACCCGAGCCCTTAGAATTAATCCTAAGGGGGTAGTTGAATGGTACACCTCCCAATCGCGTCACAGAGACGGACGTGCTCGTAAGATCATTGACAAGAGGAGAACTATCGTTATTCCCGATGCACAACAAATACCTGATTTCAACCCTACCTTCATCAAAAAAGGTTATCGGGCCTCACTTGGTACGCCCTTATTAAGCGGAGGAGACGCAATTGGCGTACTCTATGTCCGCGATGATAAACCACGTTCATTTTCAGAACGTCAGATCACATTATTAGAAAGTTTAGCAAGTGTAGCAGCCGTGGCGATTGATCGTGCTGGCCAATATGAGGAAATGAAAAAGATCAAAGGGTACATCGGCACCCATACGGCTGTAGATTGGATCAAGATGGTTCACACCGCTTGGGGTCATAACATTAATCGTGAGGTTGGTACAGCCTTGGGGCGGGTAGCCTTGCTGCAAAGTATGATCAAAAAAGGAAACGTTACGGCTGAGATGCGTGATGAGTTGGAACAGCTCAAAATCGCGATTAAGCTTATTAAAGAGATTCCAATTACCGCTCCTCTATCTTATGAGGATGCTATAGACTCGGTTCAAATCAACAAGTTGTTGAAATCGTATCTAGACCTACAGTGGACTCATAATCGTTACAAATCGGTAGAGCTACATTACAAACCTGATAAAGATTTAGATCAAGTAACGATCCGCGCCAGTCGAGAATGGCTGCGTCGGGGGCTGGAGTTGGTGATTGATAATGCGATACGAGCTATGGATAAATCAGAGCGTCAGGAGAGACAGCTTATCGTGGCGACCCAGTTACTCAGGGAAGCCGTTGAGATCTCAATTACCGATACCGGCCCTGGTATATCTCCAAATATTGCCAAACGGTTATTCAAAAAACCGATACCAAAACCAAAAGGAAGCCGAGGCTCTGGTATCGGTCTCATGTTGGCCCAAACTATTTTTCAAACTTATAGGGGGGATATTCGCCTGGAGGCCACCAGCGATAAGGGGACAACGATGGTCATCACCCTTCCCATAGAAACGGCCCAAAAAGAAACGGTAAATAGTAATTGATGGTGAGTGATGATGCGGAACATAATTTTGTTAGCCGACAATGATGCTAAAGCGCGTGATACTTGGTACAAGGTCTTAGTTGAAGCTGGATATGAAGTTAAGGTGGCGGCAACGCCTTATGAGACGCGTTCTATCCTTACAAATACAGGTGTAGATTTGGCCATTCTTGATCCTAGATTGATTGAAGATGACGACATCAATGATATTAGCGGCTTAGAAATTGCAATGGATAAGGTATTTCGTAATATCCCCAAAATCATCTTCACTGGCTTTCAGGCTTCGCCTGAGAATATACGCAACGCCCTAGGCCTGAATGCCGATGATTTACCCCCGGCCTTGGCTTGGGTTAATAAAGCGGAAGGTCCTGAAGCCTTGCTCAAGACGATTCGAACTACGCTGGAGACCTGGCCTCGTCTGCGGATGTCGACCATAAAAGTGTCCGAGCAAATAAAAGCTGATCACAAAGAGACTCGTCAACAGGCCAAACTTAATTACTGGATGGCAGGGGTTGTTTCTATTCTTGGATTTTTGCTGATTTTAATTGGGATTTATCTGGCTTGGTTTACCAAATTGAGTATCGGCATTGTAGGGACTACGAGTGGGATTATTCTGGAGGTATTGGGCTATCTGTTTTTCAAGCAACTTAATCTGGCCAACAATCGGATGGATACGTATCATCGCGAGTTATTGCAGACCTATTGGCTAGAACTTTTATTAGCCGCCTCTGAACAACTCCCTTTGGAAAAACAGACACGTTCGACAGAATGGGTCATCAGGGTAGCTGCGAACAGTTGGTTTGCGCTGCCACAAAAAGGAGGTGATATAGTTAAAATCAGACCACAAGATTTTCAGCAACCAAGCGTGAGAGAGGAGGAGGAATGAAAAAAACTATCCTTTTTATGGATAATAATTTAAATTTCCTGGCTGTGCACGCCAGGCTCTTAGAACAAGCTGGCTATCAGGTTTTAATGGCTAGTACGGTATCTGAAGCGAGCATAATTTTGAGCAGTAAACATGTTCATATTGCTATTCTTGATATTCGGATGGAGGTGGACGAAGCAGAAGAGGATATTGGCGGATTAGTGTTGGCGCAAGATGAACGATACCGCTCAATGCCCAAAATAATACTGACCGCGCATCCGAGCTATGAACACGCCCGAGAAGCTTTAGGGCAAACACTAGATGGCTTGGCCCCAGCCGTAAAATTTATTGGTAAGGGTGAAGGGCCGGAGGCTATGTTCCAAGCAGTTCAAGAAGTATTTCAGGAGTATCTTCATCTTAATTGGGATTTGACCATTCATTGGCGTAACAATAATTCCTTCTTTATGTTGGCAAACTTGATTGATTCACAACTAGATGACGATAATTTACCAGATCGAATGGGGGAGCTAGAAGATTTATTTCGTAAACTTTTTTATGAGAATACTCAGATTACGATTTATCAGCTGCTCTTTCAAGAAACGGGACAAGTGATCCTGCAAGGATTTGCTTATACCGAACAGGGCGGAGAAAAACAATTTATTCTATCTGTAGGGCAAAGACAACAAATTTATCAAGAGAATAATCACTATGATCAATCTGTCCCAAAAGGCATCGGACCGGGCAGTACGGTAAAGGAGAAAACAGAAGAAACGGTTCATTATGGAGCCACAATCTATACCGTGGTGGATGGCGATTTAGAGAGGATCAAAACTTTTAGAGAATTTTATCAAAATAAATCGACTGATATGATTCAGGTAGCTATCGATGAGCTTTTTCATAATACACTTGCACCCTGGTACAGAAATGGTAAGCACTTAAAAAAAGTAGAACTCAATGATTTGTTCCGATGTGAAATGATTTTGCAAGCAGAATTAGAAGCGCGCGTGGAAACCCTGTGCCAAGAAGCACTGGCTAATGATCTAGCCCGCTTTGATTATTCACCGCATCAGTTGACCTTCTACCTCCCAGAAAGTTCGCCCGTTACCCTGCAAAATCCTATCACTTATTTATATCAAGAACGGATTGGGTTTGATCAGCCTATCGTCTGTGGTACGATTCACGGCAGGCTAAATATTGACAATGTATTGGTCAATCGTATCGGAAAAACGTGGCTAGTTTATTTCACTCAGGTAGGTCAAGGCCCCTTGCTGCGTGATTTTGTTTCGTTAGAGGCTGCCCTGAAGCTTGAGTTGCTCGAAACGCTAGACATAGCGACACGATACGACCTGGAGCAGCGCCTATTAGCTGTGAGTAATTTAGCGCAAGCGATTGATACTCAGGATTTAGATCTTGAAGCCCAGAAGATTCTTCAGGCGGTTCAAAGGATTCGATACTTAGCTTCCACGATCATTGACCAAGATTTGAATGTCTATCTGGCTGGACTCTTTTTTAGTACCCTGGCTTATTTGATCCGTTATGATCCGAAGATAAGATATATACGCCGTGAGCTAATCCCCTATCTTCACAGTTTGCTAACTGCCGCCCTGCTTTGTCAAAGGCTGACCCCGCCTCCACCCAGAGAAGATTTACCTCAACAAGCCCTCCAGAGTCTTTGGATTGATGAAACTAACAAAGAAGTGTGGGTTGAAGGGAGGTCAGTCCCCCTAAGCTCTCAGGAATTTGAACTACTGCGTTATCTTTATCATCGTTCAGGGCAGCTATCATCTCGGACAGCGATTGCGGAACAGGTTTTTGGTGTGACTTTTGAGGCAGATGTGTCAGAGATGGAGAAAGGTCGAATAGAAGAAGGCAGAATTAATTCAACGATGAGTCGTTTGCGTAAAAAACTCGAACCTAATCCAAAACACCCTAAATATATCATTGTCATAAGAGGAGAGGGATATCGGCTTGAGTTGGCTGATGACTAAATACCCTTGAGTTGATAAAGACCATCAAGACCAAAGTTCAACTCGTACTAGAGAGCGAGACAGAGACTGTCGTAACGCTTAACAGTCTATCTCGCTCTTTATTTTTTCCTTGTTGTCATATTCATCTCGAATTTTTTAGCAGAGTTATGCCGCCCACTCCATCCATAGGACTGCACAAAGCGAATTCAAACCGAATTCAAACTTAAATGTGTTAAGATATTAATATCAGTACACCACTTCTCCTGTCACCTTAACTTAAATATCATCATATAACCTCACTTGATCGACCGCCAACTGCAAGGCCCTGCCCGCAGAGCCGCACTCGAACGTGCCAAAGGTCTTGTTCAGGTTCCTCTCTCGCGATTTCAGGCGGCAGACCTGGAGATGAATAACAACAGATAAAATCTGATTATCATTACAAGAGGCAATATTATGTACACGACGACTGATTTATCAATTGACCCGATTGGTATTCCCCCTCATGGCGGCACACTGATCGACCGCCAACTGCAAGGCCCTGCCCGTGAAGCCGCACTTGAACGCGCCAAAGGTCTTGTTCAGATTCCTATCTCTCGATTTCAAGCGGCAGACCTGGAGATGATGGCGATAGGCGCTTATAGCCCATTAACTGGATTTATGGGGCACGCTGATTACAACTGTGTTTTAGAGGAGATGCGTCTGGCAAATGGTTTAATCTGGTCTTTACCTGTAACATTGTCTATCAATGATCTTGCCTCATATTTTATCAAAGAAGGGCAAGAAATAGCTTTAACCTACAGTGGACTTATTCTGGGCCTAATGACCGTCACCAATAAATTTCGTCGCGATAAATTACGAGAAGCACGTATTATTTATGGAACAGATGACGTTAGGCACCCAGGTGTTCAACGGCTCTTAAATGAGGAGACTGATACTTTACTTGGTGGCGATGTATGGGGTCTTAATTGGCCCGATCCGAACAGGTTTCGCGTTTTACGCAAAAATAGTGTTCCTGCCCAAACCCGTAATGAATTTATAATAAAGAAATGGAAGCGTATCGCTGGGTTTCAAACTCGAAACCCTATTCATTTTGGTCACGAGTATGTCTTTAAAAACGCCCTCGAAATCACTGACGGTCTTTTACTACATCCCCTTCTAGGGAAAACAAAATCTGATGATATTCCAGCGAAGACTCGGTTAAAAAGTTATAAGATCTTTCTCGAATATTACTACCCGGATGAGCATACCCTGCTTGGCGTTTTTCCAGCCCCGATGCGTTACGCCGGTCCCCGTGAGGCGGTTTTCCACGCGCTCTGCCGCAAAAACTATGGCTGTACTCACTTTATCGTAGGGCGGGATCATGCCGGGGTGGGTAATTATTATGATCCCCAGGCCGCAGTTGATATCTTTAACAGATTTAGCCAGGCTGAATTAGGAATTGAGATACTGTCCTATGCCCCCACCTCGTACTGTTATAAATGTAAAGGGATAGTTACGCTCAAAACCTGTCCCCATAAAAATAAAGGTTATTATCTGAGTGGTTCTGAGATACGGGGTTTACTAAAACAAGGCAAAATGCCTCCCAAAGGGTTTATGCGACCTGTCATTTCTGGTGTTTTATTGAAAGAGATTTTTGATAGAAAAACGATGCCTTATTATATCAACCGGACCATTAATACTATAATAAATGAGCCAAAAAAATTCATCCCCCGCTTATATTCCAAATTAAAACAATTTGTTTTGAGTGATGATAATATCTTTAAGACCTTTCCAAAAGTGTCTGTCTGGTCTCACCACTATCTTAAAATGTTGCCTCACTTCCCTCGAAAGGCTAAAACCACAACAATCCCCTAAATCCTCACCTTAATATAACTTCTCGTCAGATAACTTCCCATAGCAGGCCCCACTTTTGCAAGATACAGATTGTATCTTGTTTTTATTTTGTTAGAAATTTTATATTGTTTGTGAGATTTGAATGACAGAACCCTAAATAACTATTAGATTTTAGGGCTAGGAAGCACAATACTTAAGTATATTTATTACACAATTGATAGCTTAAAAAAGTGAATTCGCGTGTATCATAGTAAAACAAGATGGTTTTATATTCTGATATTACGATCGTAAGAAAAATAATCAAACGGAGGCATATAAATCGTGACAATTATCAAATGCTCCGAAGTTCGGGTCAGAGACAGAAATCGACGACAGATCCTTCATTGGCGGAGGCCCATATTTGGTTCCTTGGTTGTGCAAAATGAGGATCGCCGGGTGGTGATTATGCAGCAAAGGATCTTTGGCCTAGATACAAAAACCTATCTCTGCTCAAGAAATGAAACGGTTGAAACCCAAAAACCGTGGTGGGAAATTTTGATCTAACAGCAAATGGAGGAATATATTATGACGTGGCTTATTCAAGCGCTAGGAAAATTAGTTGGCATCTACTTTACGCCCGACAATCATACCACACCGATTTTACGGCTGGGCCGATACCACCGGGTTAAAGGCCCTGGTCTACTTTGGATTATCCCGTTTTTTGAGAAAGTCCTACCCCCTGTAAAAACAAGCATTCACGTTGGCACCTTCTTCTTTGAGGAAGTGCAAAGTCAGGACAACATTCCCTTCACCATTCAAATAACCGTTCTCTTCACGTTTCAACCCGATCGAGCACGCAAAGCCGCCGCCGCACAGTTAGTCAAGGGAGGCGATGCCTTGTTCAACACGATCGTTAAAGATTACACCAACCAAGGTCTCCGCCGTTTAGTGGCTAAATATGAAGCTGAAACCCTTTCCAACCAACAAACGATGACGATTATCGAATACAATCTCGTTCACTACTTAACTGCAACGATGCGGGTTTTGGGTTTGGCCCCGTTAAAAAATGACGGGATTCTAATTAAAGAAGTGATTGGGCCTAAAGCATTCAAAGAGACGATGTTGAATGTTAAACATAATGAGGCGTTACGCGAGGTGTTGCGAAATTGTCCGACTCCTGAATTTGTCCAGCTTTTTAATCAGCTAAGTTTTATCAACAGCTTACAAAATCGAACAGGCCAGATCGCTTTGATGATGGGATCACCAGAAAGCGCCCATATGTTACCTATGTTAGGCCAGCCACACACAAATGGACAAAATGGCAATGGTCATTAATGATAAAGAAAGGAAAAGGGCAATGTCTAAAAAATTATGGCAAGCCGAAGGCGTTCGAAACCATTTGCTTGCCGCAAAAACCGGAATGCGGAGCAGTATCCCGGCCGCGTTGATGCGTACGAATAATGGTTACTACACAGCTTATTGCGAGGGGGCAGAGGCAGTCTTGGCCTTTCTCGCTGAACAATTTGGGATCAATCTTAATGGTGAGGAGCCTGTAAAGAAAACCCAAACTGGGGAGCTAAGGTTAAGGACTTGGACACTCAAAGATATCGAGCGAAATCTTCAAGTAGCTTGGCTGGTCCTACATGGCGGCGTGCCTTTACCCGAAAACTTAGAAGGCCATTTGAAGGCCTATCATCAAGGTATCCGACAAACCTTGCTGGCGCTCGCCTTATCCTTTGATCTCAAGGCATTTACTTTATCTGTATAGGCAGGTAAAGTCCAGGTGATGTAAGACAGCTACTAAGGATTCTACTAGCTGTCAAATTGACAAAAACACATATCAGCGATAACAATTTTGTTATCAATAATGGTCCCAATACCGATGAACTTACGCTTAAGAAGTTCTTTGAGCTGATGAATACCTCTGGCAGTTTCGGTATGGTTCAGGTCGAACAAATTCTTGGTATCACGCAATGGGTGTTAAAAAATTTACCCAATGCTGACCTAGCCTCATTGATTACTGTCTTAGAGCTTTTGGGAATATGGGTACCCTTAGAGGGTTATGAATAAGGAAAATGTTGTTATGTTAGAACAGGATCAATATGAATTATTGTCCCATGAAAAGAGGTCTTAAAATTCATATAAACTTGAAGAACAATCAAAAAAGATATTGGGAGGCATATGGGATCAGTCAATCAAACCGCTAAGACCCAGGTTCCCCCCATGACCGCCGCTCGACTGACCGCAGCATCAGCGCCAACCAAAAATGTGTAAATTACAATACCAATGATAGCTATGGGTGGGGCAAGGCGCCTGCCGAGTACTCTTTGGCCTAATAAAAGTAAAATCCCAGCAATCAGAGAGATATTGCTGCCAGAAATGACAATGATGTGAGATGTTCCGGTCAAGTTAAATTGCTCATATAAATCACGGGGAATACCTGTTTCAATGCCTAACAAAATTCCGTTTAACAAGGACGCATAAGGTTCACTTAAGATAGCATTGATGGTATGTGCAGCTTCTCTCTTGAAAATTAACATTAATGTCCAAAATGGATTACCTTGATCACGCTCAACCAACTCAATTTTTGGTCTACGGATCATTGAGTGAATACCAAATTGAGCAAGGTAATCCTTGTATGAAAAATCTTCAAAAATTGGGGGTGTTTCTAGCTTGCCTCGAACGACTAAACGATCTCCATATTGATACTGTGGATAGCGCGGGGCACGGACCAATACCAGGCCGGTCGCTAGATGAATTTCCCCTTGAGTAGTTATTGTTTCTGTGGCGAGGTGAAGATTAATATGAAAATCACGGACATCAGGCTCTGCGATGACGGTTCCTGTGACTTCAACGGGAGTATCCATTTCATTGTAAAAGGCTACATCCGCCTCATCGAAGCTGGGCAAGGTGAATAAAATGCGCGATGCGCCAAGTACAGAGGCTAAACCGATACCAGCTCCAATGCGAAATTTAGGGTTGTTGTGATATAAAATGATTGCGCTGACTAAAGGAATAAGAGGGGGAATGATGAAAATCCAGGGAGGGACAAACCATCGCCCCAGAAGTAGGCCGATGATCCAGCCTATTGTTAATAGAATGAGGGGGGAATGTAAAATCGTTGCATAGCGCAACGATTTTAACAGAGTAAATGTGATAACGCTAATTTTACTTACTGGATTTCAGCAAAACCGGTCGCTAAAATAGAGTCATTGACGTGGAGTTCCAACTTATATTGACCGGCACTTGGCGCAGAGAAGAAACTAAATAGGCGAGCTTGGCGACCCCACTCCCACTCTCCTTCATCCCGCCACAACTCAACATCATCTCGATACCAAATCAATTTATAATCAAGGCCGTTTTCCATGCCTCGATAAGGAAAGATAGCATACAGCCTTTCGATACCAGATGGGAAAACGTCGCCGGGATCGACTGCCGTAACATCTTCCGTAATTTCAGAGGCAAATTCAATAGGCCCCATTTCAGCTTGGCTGGGGGCAGGATTTGCTACCTGAGCGGTTTCACTTGTTGTTTCGCTCTCTTCTATGTTTTCTTCTACGCTTTCTGGCTCAGACGTTGGTTCTTCTGTTGCCTCTTCTATAACGGGGGTGTCCGTAGGCACTGGCTCATTTGTTGGCGTGGGGGGAACAGGCGTTGTCGTTGGAGCTACGGTTGGCGGAATCGGTGTTTCAGTTGCTGTTGCTTCTTGTGTTGGAGAGGTTTCTGTTGGGGACGGTGTTGGTGTATCAGGAGGAGCCGGTGTACTGGTGGGTGGAATAGGTGTATCTGTCGGTTGAGTTTCGGTAACTGGGGTTGGTGGCGGGGCAGTTGGTGTATTTGTTGGGGCGGAAGTTGCTTCAATTTCATCGGTTGAAAAGGCTACAACTTCAGCCTCTTCTAAAGGTTCAGCTGCGATTTCTTGCGTGATAGGTGTATCTGCTGGAGTGGCGAGGATACGCTGTGAGGCAAGCCATCCCCCTAGAAATACTGCAGTTACGGCGGCCCAACCAAAAATGTAAATACGGGCTCGCCGAGCCCGTAACGTTTCTTCCTCACGAACGATTGGAAAAATGGCACTTCGAGCTTCACGCTCGGAGTTAAATGCGATAAAAATAGAGATAACGGTTGCTGCAATGCTGACCGCAGCCCCGATGAGTAGTATGGTTGGTAATGACACAGTTACTTACACCTTAAGATGACCTTTTAAGTATGGCCGTCAATTTATAATTTTGACCTGATCAGGAGACTCCACAATGATCTCCGGTGCATTGTTATACATCTTGATGAGACCTGTCACCTGAATGGCCTGATTTTGGTAATACTGTTCAGGTGGTTCTGGAAATAGAGGCCAATCATCGGGAAATATAACCACCTTGAATGTTGTTTGATAATCTTGGGCAAAATTCAGAAAAATAACTTTTCCTGAATTATAGGTATTTACTACATTGCCTTCTACGGTTATTTCTTGCCCCACATAAGCCGCTGCATCCGCCCAAGATATGATTGTGGATTGTACTTCATTTGTTTCAGATACAACTAATGTAGGAGTTATTGTGGTCGTAATAGCGGGTGGTTCAAAACTACTGGCTTGCTCTTCAACGGTCAGTGATGGACTGATTTCTGGTTCGCTGGTCGGATTTGTTGGCGTGGATGTTGGTAAATTCGCAACAACCGTTGGTGATACAGTTGGACTTTCAGCACAATTGCATTCACTAACAATAGGTTGCCCCAAAGTTAGCGCCACTTCAATCTGCCAAGGATCTCGAATGATTATTTCTGGCTTCCCCTTATATTCCTCAATAACACCCTGAATACGGACCAGTTGCCCATAAAACAGATTTTCCGGAGGCGCTGGAAACTTCTCCCAATCGTCGGGGAAAATCACGGCTGTAAAACTGTCAGCCTCTGGAGCAAAATTTAGGAATACTACGCTCCCTGCATTATGTGTTCTGATAATTCTGCCTTCAACAGTGAGCGTCTCTCCGAAAAAGTGTTGGGCATCCTCATATGGAATTACATCATCGCGTGCCCCTGTCGGCCAAACTAGGTCTTCAATCGCCTCGGAAGGTAGTTGGTTTACAGCTTGAGCAGCCGGTGCTGGCGTGTAAGTTGGGTAAGGCGTGTACGTTGGATAGGGCGTGTAGGTTGGATCCGGTAGCTTTGGCTCAGTAGATTGACAGGCGACAGTGCAAAATAGCAGTCCGATCAAAACAAAAATTATACGCCTCATAACAAAATCCTTGTTTTTAAGTGGCTAGTAGCACAGATATAACGTACTGACCCAGTCATAACTTTCTAAACTTTTCACAATAGTTCCTGAAACAAGCAATTTTGTTTAGTTTGCTATGTCGGGGCAATATCTCTGGTGTTATTTTAAGTAAACCGCAGAAAGTTTGGAAAATCATGATTGGAAATGATGAAAATCAGATTTAAAGGGGCCTAAAAATTGATTTACTTATTAATGATTCGCCAAAAACTACTCGATTTTTGGTCTATTTGGACGAAGCTCTAAATTTTATTTCATCACATTTTGCGAATCATTTAACCTAGTAGCTGATTTGGCATTGGCGCGTAGTATACTTCTATTAATTTCGGGAGTCAATCGATGAAGAAAATCGCTCAATTTACGGTTCTTCGGTTGGCTCGACGGTGGGCTCTTCGGTCGGTTCCGGCGTTGGTTCCTCAGTCGGCTCTTCGGTCGGCTCTGTTGTTGGCTCTTCGGTTGGTTCCTCAGTCGGCTCGGATGTCGCAGTTGGTTCTTCGGTCGGTTCTTCAGTCGGCTCAGATGTCGCAGTTGGCTCTTCAGTTGGCTCAGGTGTCGCAGTCGGTGTTTCAGTTGGTATAGGTGTTGATGTAGGCGTATCTGTTGGTACAGATGTGTTGGTTGTTGTCGGACTTGGCGTATTGGTTGCTGTTGGTGTTTCAGTCGCCGTGCTGGTCACTGTTGGTGTTTCAGTTGCGGTGCTCGTTACTGTCGGTGTGTCTGTCGAGGTTGCATCCGGCTCAGGTGAGTCGGTGGGATCTGGCGTATGAGTTTCTGTCGGTGTATTGGTCGGTAGTGGGGTTGGGGTGGCTGTTTCTGGGAAAGATTGAGTTGGGGTCGGCTCTAAGGTAGCTGTTGGCGTGGCGGGCGTAGGTGACACTGTAGCTTCAACTGTTTGATCAACTGGGGCTTGGGTAGGCGATACAACTGGTAAAGGCGTTGAGGTTGGGGGGACTGGTTCCGGGCGTGAGACTAAAACAAAAAAACCAAGACAATAACAAGGAATCGTTAGAAGAACAACACCAATCAAGACACCATAAATACCCCGTTTTTCTTTTGGCAATTGCTCATACCACTGTCTCAAAAGCCCAACCTCACCTATCAATTTGAATATATTACTGCGCTAACGGCTTGTCCTTCATTGCCATAATGACAAAAACTCCACCTGCATGATAAGCGTGGTGGAGTCGGTTGTCAAAATGATTTTTATGAAATATGTTACAGGGGTGGGTTTGTCTCGATTGGCAAAATTAGGTGAAATTTACTGCCAGGGTATGTTTCGGGATCATATCCTTCACTTTCTACCCACAATGAGCCGCCGTGTGCCTCAGCAACGCCTCGTGCAATCGGTAACCCTAACCCAGCCCCACTGCCCATAAAATCCGTTTTGCTTGTGCTATGATGCTCGATCTCACGGACCTCATAGAAGTTGGTAAATATTTTTTCTTGTTGATCTGCAGGAATCCCAACGCCTGCATCACTCACAGTGATCTTAATAAATTGGGTGGCGACAGGAGATGGCGCATCCTGGTAGGTGTGGTCGATAAAATCAGCGGAGACCGATACTTCACCTTCATCAGGTGTATATTTAATCGCATTGCCCACTAAATTTCTCAGAATTTGGGTCACTCGTTCCCCATCAAGCCACATGGCCGGAATATGAGTAATATCGGCAATGGTTAAAACTTGGCTTCGCTTTTCGATCGCTTCTGTAAATTCTTTTCCAATTTTTTTGAAGACTTGGTCTAAATTGACGGGTGCATATTTAAGTTGTAACGTGCCTGCCTCAATGCGGGTGATATCCAACATATCCTGAATTAATCCGCGTAAGCGATCAACGCCCGTACTCATCCCCTCGACAATTTGTTTGGTCCCATCATCCGCACTCTCAATAAAAGGGCTGCCCGGTGTCGTCAGTAAGCTAAGGTAGCCGTGTACAGCAGCCACAGGTGTCCGAAGTTCGTGAGCCGCTAAACTGATAAAGCGAGACTTCATTTTATCGGTATGTTTGAGAGCTTCATTCGCCCGGGTTAACTCTTCTACCTTTTCTTCTAGATGGCTGACCAATCGTTCATTATATTCCTTAAGGTAGGCACTTTCCTGCTCAACGGTAATCGTTTCTCGCATACCCCCCAAAAATTCGGCAACCTGACGAGGGAGTTTATCAACATCAATGGGTTTGGCGATATAACCATCACACCCAGCGGCTAAAGTCCGTTCGCGATCCCCAGCCATAACGCGGGCGGTTACGGCAACAATCGGGACTTGGCTTAGTTCGGGGAGGCTCTTTATACGGGTCGCAGCTTCGTGTCCATCAATACCTGGAATATTGATATCCATCAAGATCAAATCGGGCTTCTCGGTGCGTGCTGTTTGAATCCCACTCAATCCATCAACCGCCTCGACGACGGTAAACCCAGCTCCCTCTAAAACCTGTTTTACCAACATTCGGTTTGCTGGATGATCTTCGATATGGAGAATTTTTTTATTCATATCCTTATCTCTCCCAAAGCTAAGGAACCTACCTAACTTGACCTAAACGACGGGTTCAGCCTCGATTGGAATGGTGAAATGAAAGGTGCTACCCCGTCCGATTTTGCTTTCAAACCATAACTCACCGCCATGCAAACGGACTAATTTGCGACTAATTGGCATCCCCAAGCCTGTACCCTCGGCCCGTCTCCCCACGGAACTATCAATCTGTCTGAAGGCTTCAAACACCTTGTCTGCATCCTCATCGGCAATGCCTATGCCTGTATCTGACACAGAGAAGCAGACGAATGCCGTCTCATCCTGCTGAATTTGTCTAATTCGTAAAGTGATACAGCCCGCATCCGTAAACTTGCTAGCGTTTGACAGTAGATTCAACACCACTTGACGGATACGTCCTCGATCTACATACACTTTAGGCAGATTGTGCTCAATATCTTCTTTAAGTTCAATGGGCTTACCTTCAATCAACAACATTGTTGAGGGAATGACCCCAACAATAATTTCTTCAACAGGCACCATTTCTTTATCTAGTCGGATTTTTCCGGCATCAATCTTCGATAAATCTAAAATGTCATTGACCAGACCTTGTAGGTGTTGGGCACTATCATAAATGAGAGATAGATCAGTCTGCTGAATGTCATTAAGCGGACCAACATTTTGATTTAATAAGAGCTTGGCAAAGCCGAGAATTGAGTTTAGCGGCGTTCGTAACTCATGACTGACTGTCGCAATAAATTCGCTCCGTACGCTATCCGCTTCGTTTAGCTGTTTATTAATTTGATACGACTGATATTTTGTTTCCGCCAGATCTTCTTCCAGCATCGCCATTGTGCTTTTTGCCTGAGCTAATTCCGCTAGCACGGGCGAGAGACGGGGGACATCTTGACGACTTTCCCGCACATTTTTGTATAAAATGCCCTGTTTATCCAGCATCTCAAAAAAGCCATCAACATCCGTGGTCAACAGCTGGCTGGCTTCTGTCGGGGAAATCTTCCCTTGCTGAAAAAGCGAGATGACCAACCAGCGATTGACTTGTCCGTGCACTTCAGCTTCAGTCAATCCTTTTTCAAACAGTGCTTCAGGAATAGCAATTGTAATTTTTTTAAGGGTCATAATCTACTGCCCAAATATATCCAACCATTCATCAATCTCGTTAGACGAGAGACGAACGTCAGTTTGACTCCCCTCATCACCATCAATCATAGCGTGATTATGGAGCCGCTTTTGAATAAATTCTTGCGCGGTGATGGCTCGCACTTGTACATGACGGGCCGCCTGTTGAACCGCCCGATCGGAGGTGACCACTATCGTCGCTTGTGGATTTTTAATCTTCTGTAGTCGACGTTTGATAACCGCATCGGCGGTTTGCCCGTGTGGGGCAAACTGAATGGTGATGCCCCCACGCTTTATCATGGTTCCTGGCTGGTAGGTCTGTCCAGCATCGAAAACGACCGTGATTTGATCACCACTTTTGGCCCGAAATCGTCGTAGCTCTTCCAACAACTTTTCTTCATCGTTGGGGTCATCAAGCCGTAGATTTGGCATCTGCCCGATAAGGTTATGTCCGTCTATGAGCCATTGCATAATGCATTATAACATGGACAATTACCGAAGCCAATGGGAAAAGAGGGCTGAATGTTAAAAGAGTGCGTCCCAAAAATTTGGATAAGTACAGGGGTGGGACGAGAGGATGCCCCCGAATCTCCCCTAGTTCGTCCTGATTTTCGAAAATTCGACGAATATATTTAGGACCAAAGATTAACTTGACGTAATGTTACAAAGATGATATATTGATATGTAATTTGGTATTATGTCTAGTTACGGTGTTTATGGACGAGGAGATGCATAACAATGGCTAAACCGCCAAAACTCTATACATATGGAATATTTTTTGCGATTTCATTAGCAACACTGAGTGGTTGCTCTTTACAACGAGATCAAGCCCAGGTTGAAGCACAGCCCGCTACCGAACAAAGTTTGCCCCCCACCTTGGCCCCGCTTGGTGCAGATACCTCTGATTTAGACTCTGTTGTTGCCCCGACAACGATCAATGTTCAGCCTACCGCAACGAATTCTTCATTGGATACCAGTGGTACCAACGAGCAAACTTTGCCGACGACTCAAGCCATTGATTTGTCTAGCGAAATCGTAACCAGTGATATCGGGGAAGAGGAAGCTGCGGCGCAACCAGAAGTGTTTACGCCCCCCTCTGCTGAACAGGCCAGTTCCGGTGAGCCGATTATTGTCAGTGTAAAAACCGAAGATGAACTGCCCAGTGGTGGACCGATCGCGGTGAATCCGCCAGCCAGTCAAACTGTTGGTAACTATGCTGCCCCCGCTGCTCCGATTTCAGGCGGCGACTACACTGTGCGTTATGGCGACACCCTCTTCACCCTCAGCCAAGCCTACGGAACTACGATTGAAGCAATTATGCAAGCGAATGGCTTGACCTCCGAAACAATTTATGAAGGCCAAAACTTGGTGATCCCCGGCTATGATGGCTACAGCGCACCCGTCTACAATCCGGTGGCCGCTCCACAGGACGGGCTACATATAGTTAATGAGGGTGAAACACTCTTTAGCATCGCCCTTCGCTACGGCACAACTGTTGAAGCTTTGGCCGCAGCAAATTATCTGATCAATCCTGACGCCATTTACCCGGGCCAAACCCTACACATCGTCACGGCCCCAGATCAAACCTTTGCCGCCCCTGCGCCAGGCAATGGCCTGTCTCACACGGTATCTGCGGGTGAAACGCTTTTCTTTATCTCTCAGCGGTACGGCGTATCAATGCAGGTTTTGGTCGCTGCCAATGGCTTACTGAACCCCGATGATATTCAAGCAGGTCAGGTGTTGATTATTCCGTAAGTAAACTCACCAAAACTGATAAATCAAAAAACGCTGCATTCTCGCAGCGTTTTTTTGTGTACGCCCGGCAGGGGCGACAACTAGGGAGTGAAAGGCTCCTGTGGGCGTGGATCCGACGAACCACTAGCCGAAGGCAACTGCGGGAGCGC
>JANQQF010000077.1 GCA_028285035.1 Phycisphaerae bacterium | reverse complement strand
GCTGAAAGAGGGCGTACTGGTCAGGTGGTAGGATACAGTTATACGGTTTGGGCACGATATGGTAATGTGATTTCTTGGTTTGTAGCTTTTGTTGCTGATGAAGAAATAACACAGGTTGGTCCAGAGGAGGCAAATATTCTGTCTTGGGATGAGCTTGAGGGTTTATTAAAGCGGATTGACGAAAAGTTTGAAGAGGCAAGTGCAAATTGAGAATAATCAATACTCTTTTTCATTGATCTGCAAGTTCCTGTCCTAGTCTTCCACCTAAAAATCGCGCCCAAAGTGAGTGTGTATGGGTGCGATTTTTGAATAGAAAAGCTATGTTTCTTGATAGTCTCACTAATGATACTCCTAATTCCAACCTCAATACGGAAATTCACTGGCAAAGGCTTCCTGAGGCTCTTTTAGGGGGAGGTGACGGAGATGAAATGGCCGTCATTGTTCCAGGCGATGTCATATGCCTGATTGGCGAAATCGGATGCACCCCATTGGTGTAGCTCTACAAGCCGGCTGAGTAGAGCTAGGAAAGGTGGACAAGAGGCCCCAGCTGTTGGGTTTCATTCTCTGTCAGTGATGATGAATAGATAGTGAAACCCAACCTATATTTACCTCGGCACTCAGGTTAAATCCTAGTCAGATCATAATGCTCCCAGCTAAATAGTAACTTCAACCGCTTCTTGGACATCATCACTCACATCTTGTCCTCGCCACAAGGCGCGGACAAAATAGCTGACGACGAGCAGAACCCCGCCAAATCCGATGAAGAGGAGGATACGCCAGATCGCATCAAGCTCGGCTAGGTCGTATAAGAATAGCTTGGCGATGACGAGGAAAATGGTCAAAATGCCCAGGCGGCGTAGCATTGGCTCATCGGTGACTAACCCTCCTACTAGCAGGGCAATCGCATACCCCCCCCACATCACACTAATCAAACCATCCCCGAAGCTGAGGGGCTGACTTTGTACGACCACCCAGATCAGGATTAAGAGATGGGCCATTCCGGCATAAATGATTTGATCCCACGATTTGGCAAATTGCCAAGCAATAACAGCCAAAACAATGATTGTCCCAAGGTGAACGATTGAAGGCCAGTTGAGGAAGGCTGTCGTAGCTGGGTATGCATCCAAGCGGAAGATCAACCACAACACAAGACTTGCGCTGTACAGATAACTACCGATTTCGAGTACATTGTCCTTTTGATAATAGGTATAGCCAGCCAAAATCAAGGCCTGAATTCCGATCGTGAAAAACATAAAGTGGGACCAAACTAATTCCTGAAGCATTAAGTCAGGAATGATGAGATACAGTTGGCTGACTAACAGGGCGATAATGCTTTGATATTTGAGCCAAGAATTCTTGATAAAATGACCGATGGTGAAAACACCCCACGCCAGAAGAGTCCAACTGATCACAAGTAAATGGTAGGGCTGTGAGTCGCTAAACACGGTAAATTCACGGCCAATGACCAACATTGCAAGCGCGTGTGCCATAAATCGATAAATGATCTGCAAGGTAGGAGATTTGAACTGTTGACTGACCAGCACTGCCCCAGCGAGGAAGATGATATCGGCCAGCATTCGCGCATTCATAAAGGCGTTTTCTGGCGTGGTTTCAAACAAACTGATGATCACGGAAATGGTAAGGCCAAAGAAGAGAAGGTGTGAGATGACTGAGACAGCGGGATAACGCCATCGCGTTGCCAACAATTGTAGCCCGATAGCTTCGATGGCTAGCACTAGAAGCCGTGTCTCTCCATCGAAGAACCAACTGAGTGATCCTGTCAACAGGATGGAACTGACGAGATAGAAGGCGTGCCCCAATGCTTTGTGTGGTGCTTGGTCGAGCGCAAAACCGCCAAACCCATAGAGTAGGGCGAGTCCTAACCAGATTGCACCCCAACTTGTATCAGATAAAGACCAAATGAATGAGGTGAAGAGTATAAAGGCCAAGGGAGTGCCAACGGCGTAAAGATGAATGTACCAAGGAACTCCCGCTTTTGCCTCATCATTGACAGGGCTCAACCAGAGATCAAGCACAGCTCGAATGACAGGCAATAGACCAAAGGCAACAAGGTTGAAGATCAGCCCAAGTTGCAACGGCCAGTGGTTTTCGCTCACTGTGAGGTTAAAGACGGTGGTATCAATGGAACCGAAATAAGCTAATAGATAGATCAACCAGCCACCCAGAGACGCCACGGGTAGCAAGAAACGCCACCCCATTGTGAAGTAGATGGCCATTGCCCCGCTGATGACGAGGCTGCTGTAAGCCAGTAAACCCGCGACGCTGGCTTCGTCAGTGGGCAACAGAAATGGGGTGGCTAAACCGCCGAGTAGCCCAATATATGCCAGAGCTGACTGTTTTTTCCAGACGGCTAGGCTGTAAGCAGCGATTGTTGTGGTAGACATGAGGCCGATGGAGAGGCTGTAGGGCAATATTTCGAGGATGAAGTATCCGGCAAAGGTAGTGATATAAAACGCTCCGATGGCTCCGCCTGCGAGCACCTGACTAAAATGTGTTCGAGTCGAATGCAGACGTAGGCTAAAGCCCATCAGTGTTGCGCCAATCAGATAACCAATGGCTAATCGAACGGGTGGGGTAATCCAGCCCTGATCAATTGAGAATTTGAACAAGAAAATAATCCCAAACAGAAGTAGGCCAATACCCAGCTTGTTAAGCAGAAATTCTGTGTCAGTTAAATTGGTGACAAGAGTATCAACAAAGTTGGGTTTTGTTGGCTGGCTTGGTTTTGGTTGAGACTTCTCAGCTTGGGGTTTGGCCGGAATGACAGGCTTTGGTGCTTTAGGAATGACCAAATCTTGGCTGGTAGCACTTGGCCGAGGAACAGACAGGACGGCCTCAAGGGGCTTTTTTTCTACAGGTGGCTTTTGTGGCACCAATTCTTTGAGATCAAGACTTAGGTGCTCTTGGATTGCTGCGACTGCCGTTTCCAATCGTTCGAGGCGCGAAATTAAACTTTGTTCAGGGAATGACATGATCCTTTCTCCTTCAATACTTCTGAGACACTCTGATATTTCTTAGACACTTGCAAGAGATTTTGCGAGTGTTTGAAACATCATAACGGATTTGTCAGGAAAAATGACCTAACTTTGGTTAGGTCATCAAGAGATTTATGATTTTTGTCATCCTTTTTGAGGGGGAAAAGAAAAAGCCTGCAAACGTTTATGAGTGTTTGCAGGCTTTTTGATGCTTATGCCGTGACTTTCAACTTGTCAGCAAATGATTTGCGGAACTTGCTCATTTTTGGGTCAATAACCGCCCTACAATAAGGCTGGCGTGGATTTGATTTGTAAAAATTCTGATGATAGCCTTCCGCTTCGTAGAATTCAGGTGCTGGTGAAATTTCCGTAACAATTGGATTGGGCCACAAATTCGAGGCATCCGTTTCCTTCAACGATTGCTCAGCAGTTTCTTTCTGTTTCTCGCTATCATAAAAGATAACAGAACGATATTGAGTGCCGACATCAGCGCCTTGGCGATTAAGAGTCGTTGGGTCATGTGTGCGCCAGAAGATATACAGCAGATCTGCAAATGAGATCACTTCAGGATCAAATGTGATTTGGGTAACTTCAGCGTGGCCAGTGGTCCCAGTGCAGATTTGTTGATAGGTTGGATTTTTGATTGCACCACCGGCATAGCCAGAGACGACCCGCTCTACACCGATCACATCTTGATAAATAGCCTCTACACACCAGAAACATCCACCCCCAAGGGTTGCAATTTCAAGGTTTTTTGACATTTTGCTCTCCGATCTTTCTAATCACAATGCGAATTGATTTGTTAAGTTTGTTTATAGGCATTTCTATACAATCTTACATTGCAATCATTACAGTTTTATGAATTATGACAAAAATACAATATCGAACGGGTATTTTTTGATCTTTAAACGATTACGTTTGATTTCAACAACTTCATCTAATCTGACGAAATCTTGATCACTGATCACAAAGATGTAGGGATTGCCAGTCTCAAAAAAGCCTGATAATGAGAGCTTCTTTTCATCCTCTGGTGGCTCATATTCAGTGCCAGTGCGTAAGGCATCCCAATAGACCTCCATATTTTGACGATACCAATGTTTAAGAATCTTACGAAAAAGATAAGGGTAGATCTCATACTTTTCGGTCAGATAATCTACATGTGACAGGGTAATGCCCTTCATCGTTTTATCGTATAGCCATAAGTTTGGCAATTTATCTGCCGACTTCTTACGACTACGACTGAGCGTCTTGAGTTGCTCAGCCGCCTCTTCCTGCGCCAGTCGAGCGGCTTCAGCCAATTTGTCCCTGAGGCGACCAGGTAGGGTCATAAAAAAGTAGGGGTAGACAAGACCTTGTCGAAGGAGATGATAATTGCCACTTCTTTCGACTCGATCAGCCAAGCGGCTTTTGGTGATACGTGAACCATCGCGAGTGCGGGTTTTGCCGGCAAAAACCCAGGCAATGGGCCGACCATTTTTCTCAACATCTTGAGTGATAATGTAGCCAGGAATTTGGTCTTCCTGTCGTTTGTCTACCCAGATATCACGCTTTCTGTATTCAATACAAGCGCGCTTTATCCAGGTATTTTTGCCCCAACTTTGCCACGCCACATCCTTGACTCCCAGATAATTTAAAAGAAATGTTGTGGCTTGATCTGCTAACTCAATCGGCTGCTTGTGGTCACCGCCATCTGGTTTCTTATGTCTGAATGTCTCCTTTGAGCGAAGATCAGAGGGAGTCGGTAAACGGGTTGGCGAGTAGTGTGTTTCCAGGGCATCGACCCCTTGCAGGCGTAGCTGAACTGCCCCATTATCCCCCTCTAGATTGGCTTGAAATTTATCACGAAATTCAGTTTGAATTTTATCCCAGCGTTTGGGATTATTGGCCTTAAACTTGATTGAGTCTCCATCAGGGGAGTAGCCGACAACGTGAAATGATCCTTTGATAAGATAGTAAGTCACCTCAACTCCTTCGTTGAAAAAATAGATTTTGCGCTTTGCGCCCGTATTATAAGAGGAATTGAGGCTTAAGGGAATTCTAGAAAAATAATGGTCCCAAAAACAAATTCGTTAACTTGCGGCAAATAGTAACATAGGTGTTTCCAGAATTCCTTAAGCTTTTCTGACGGCTAATTGTAGGGCCATTATTGTCGCTTGTTTACAGATTTTGGGATCATATAATTCTTGGAAAAGCCTAAATCAATCTACTGGGCAAATGGCAAACGGGGCATATTTGCGATGGCTTCAACCACGGGCTTAAACTCCCCCGACTCGCTACGCCAGACAAAGTAGTCCCAGGTGGGGTCGGGGGATGACATAATGTAACTGCTGGCAGAGCGGAGATAGGGGTATTTGAATAATTCTTGGTAGTAGGCAACTTGCTCTTGGGCGATTGTTTCGGCTGATGAGAGAGGCAAATCATAAAAAATATTGTCGTTATCAAATTCAGTGAGTTCAATGGGTTTGTTAGGAAATTGTGCGTGATAATATTTGAAGCAGAGACCGTGATCCTCATCAAACATGGTGTTTGTCCCATCTGGATTTGTTTGCCAGTAGCAATGAATCCCCAACCAATCAGCCATTTCTATAGCCTCTCGGTTAAGTTCTAACCAAGCCTTATCTCGATGAACTTCATCTGGTGTGCCCAAGGCGGGAAAGCCCAACTCTGCCCAGGGATGGAGCGCCTTCAACAATTGATAAGTTTCAATAAACCAAGTGTTGAAGCTCATCGCATCTTCGTCTGTCGGCCCCCACCCTTCATAACGCATAAAGTGATTTGGTTCGTTGCCGACTTCAAATTTGGTTGTCAATGGCTGAAGCTGTTGCATAATGGGTGCCATTTTGTCGACAAATTCTTGAGGTGTTGGATGTCCATTTTCGTTGAGCCGATCGTCATAAAGCCGAACAATAAATTCGATACCGGGATTCTCCTGCTGAATACGTGCGAAAACGGCTGGTTCAGTCAAACTCATCATTTTAAGTGTTTCAATCTTTGCCTCCCGGATGAGTTGATAATCCAGTTCGTGTAAGCCAATATCGTTCCGCCCATTAAGCCCAATCCGCACAGTTCGGGTTTCGGGAACAGTTGCCGTTTCTGTAGCTGGTGGAACTGCTTCCTCAATAACAGGTTGGCTGTCAGTTTCGGCAATAACCTTTGTTTGTGGTGTTGGTGTCTCAGTTGGTAATGGCTCAGGAGATAGGGTATTTGTTGGAATGAGGGTAGCTGTCGACGTTGGAGGGATGGTTGGGGTTTCGGTAGGTAGTGGGGTGGCGGTTGTTGTAGGGGATGATGTAGGATTGGGTGTCAGTGTAGATGTTATTTGTTTTGCGGCACTAGCTGGTGTGTTTGTTGCCGGAATAGGTGTGTTTGTGACGTTATTGCTGAAAGATGGAGAGGAGAGGGTGCAGGCATTAATTAGGGGGATAAATACAAAGGTGGCAATTATTAACGGTAAGGTTATTTTGATACGAAACATTGGCTGCTCCAATTTTTAGAGATGATATCATCATACCCTAAAATATTGGCCAATGCTCGACCAAAACAGGCAAAAAGCCTGACGGTTACCCGATGTTGATGTACCCTAATTATCCGAGGATAAATCGAGGGGGCGGAAGCGAACTGCTAAATCCCGAAGTTGGCTGGTGCTGATTGGCTTGAGGAGGATTAAATCTGCTTCATCTTGCAATTCTTCGGCCAATAAAGCATCTGCTGTCGCAACCATCACTTTTGTTTTCGCCAAGCGATCATCTGATTTAATTCGGCGTAGAATATCTATGCCTGAAATATGAGGTAAATGTAAATCAAGCAAAATAATGTCTGGTATAAGATTTGCCAAGCGCTTCATCGCAACTTGACCATCTAGGGCGACCTCGGTATTAAATTCAGCCGATTGTAAGGTTAATGAAAAGATGTTCGATAACTTTGAATCATCTTCTATGATAAGGGCTAGTGGGGGATTCATGACGATGTCTCCTGAATTGTAGGTATGATAGGTAAGGTGATAATAAATGTGCTTCCCTGGTTGATGGTACTTTCCAATGAGATTTCCCCACCCATCAGAGACGTGAACTGTTTTACAATGGACAAACCTAACCCCGTTCCTACAGTTTCTCGGGTAATTGTCCCATCAACTTGGCGGAACGGCTCAAATATATAGGTTTGGGCTTCGGGCGGAATACCTTGCCCTGTATCTGAGACGGCGATGGACCAATGGTCAACATCGGGACAATAAATTTTGACCTCAATCCTGCCTTCATCTGTAAACTTTATAGCATTGCCCACCAAATTAATCAAAATTTGATGCAATCGATTTTGATCGCCAACTAATGTCTGGGGTACATCATCTGCGATATTGAAAATTAAATCTAAGTTCTTGGGTTGAGCCAACACCCGCATTTGAGCATCAGCCTGTTTAACTAAATCCTGTACTAAAAATAGTTCGGTTTCAATTTGTACCTTACCCGTTTCAAGCTGGGCCTGATCAAGGAGTTCTTTGACCAACACAGTCAAGTAATTTGTACTATCGATAATTTCTGAGAGAGCCTCGGCTTGAGGTTCTTGTATCTCACCAAAAATCCCATCCTGAATTAATTCGGCATACCCCAGAATTGCGCCCAGTGGGGTTCGTAATTCGTGACTAACTTTTGCCAAAAGCTCACTCTTAAGCCGATTTGACTCCAATGCCTTATCACGAGCTTCGGTAATGGCTTCTTCATATCGTTTACGAGCGGTGATATCGCGGGCCAGAGCTAAAATTAAGTCTCTTCCCCCAAATTCGGCTTTGACTAGGCGGACCTCAACGGGAAAGATTGTGCCATCTTTATGGGTATGGTTAGCCTCCAGGGTCACCGGGACGCCTGTCGCTGGCGGTTGATTGGGATTTGCTTCGGGATCCTGATAAACGATATCTTGCAGATTAACGGCTAAAAGCTCACTTCGACTGTAACCCAATTGCCGACAAGCTGCTTCATTCACTTCAATAAGATTGCCTTCTAAATCGTGGATAAAGAAGGCATCACCAGCGTTTTCAACAATATGCCGGAAACGAGCTTCACTTTCTCTTAAGGCGATCTCTGCGTGCTTCCGTTCTGTAATTTCGTGTTGGGCCTCAGCATAAAGCTCCGCATTTTGGATGGCAATGCCCACCTGGTTGGCAAATAATTGGAGAAGCCGAACATCCTCATCATCATAAGCATCCACGGAATAGCTATCAAGGGTGAGAACCCCAATCAATTGCTCTTGGGTGACAATTGGTGTTCCCATCCAGGCCCGAATCAGTTCTTCATCCGACCATAAATCCCATCTTGGATCTTCACGGACATCTGAGACAAAAATTGGTTCTTTGTTTCTGATAACTTCGACTGTGGGGTTTATGTCATCAATAGGCAAGCGGATACCGATGAAATCACCGTGGAGGTTTCGCCCAGCAGAGAGTTCCAACTCTTCTCCATCTAATAAAAATAAAGCAGAACTATCATAATCAATGACCTGTTGGAGTTGATCGAAAACAATGTTTAGAATTTTATCCCGATCAAGTTCACGGCTGAGCGCAGTTGAAACTTGACGTAGACTTTCCGCAATTTGTCGTTGCCGTTGCTCTTGTTGAAATAGTTGGGCATTTTGAATGGCAATTGCCACCTGATTAGCAAATAGCTGGAGAATCTGAACATCTTCATCATCATATGCATTTACAATGTAGTTATCGAGGGTGAGGACTCCAATCAACTGCTCTTGGGTAACAATTGGTGCCCCCATCCACGCTCGAATAGGCTCCCCACCCGGCCAAGTAACCCAGCCTGGATTTTGATGAACATCTGATACGAAAATTGATGTTTTCTTTCTGAGAATTTCAGCAGTAGGGTTTGGATCATCATATGATAAACGGCGGCCGATAAAAGTGTCGTGCAAGTTGCGTCCAGCCACAAGTTCAATTTCCTGCCCATTTAGTAAAAATAAAGCAGAACTATCATAATCAATGACCTGTTGGAGTTGATCGAAAACAATGTTTAGAATTTTATCCCGATCAAGTTCTTGGCTGAGCGCAGTTGAAACTTGACGCAAACTTTCCGCAATTTGTCGTTGCCGTTGCTCTTGTTGAAATAGTTGGGCATTTTGAATGGCAGTTGCCACTTGGTGGGCAAATGCCTCAAGGATATCGCCATCTTCGGCTTGAAAGGCATTTATGGCTCGGCTGTCGGCGGTGAGGACCCCAATTGGTTGACCCTTGACCACAAGGGGTGCCCCCACCCAAGCCCGAACCCATTCCCCCTCTTCCCAAATTTCCCAACCAGAGTCTAAGTGTACATCAGGGATGATGAGCAACTGGTTACGATTGAAAACACGCACGGCTGGATCTTGACCTGATAGAGGGACATTAAAACCAATATCGATGGCCTGCGAGGTAGTGTCAGCCACCAGTTTCAAATTTGATCCATCTTGTAAAAATATACCAGCCTCATCATAATCTAATACTTGTCCTAATTGTTCAAAGATGAGGCTAAGAATTTCCTCTTGATTGAAGCTGCTATTTAAGACAATAGAAATTTCGCGCAAGCTTTCTGCAATTTGCCGTTGACGTTGTTCTTCTCTTAACAACCTAGCGGTATCAACAGTACCTGCGGCCTGCCCGGCAAATGTTTCAACAAGTCGTAATTCTTGGTCTGAAAAGGTTCTGGCAGAGTTTGTATTGTTCGCTAAACCGATTGTTCCAATCACCTCACCACGAATGATGAGAGGCACGATGATCATGCTGAAAACATGCCGGTTACTTAAAATGTTTTGATACTCTTCAGTGTCAGCCACAATAGGAGGGATTTCAACAACCATTGCCTGCTGTGTATCGATAATTTCAGCTGAAAATGGATTTTCATCTAACGGCATCGTTATACCAATAGAGCTCTGGATATTAGGCAGCACAGAGTATTCTGCCACAACAGTTAAAACTGTTTTTTCAGGATTAAGCAGGGCAATGCCACAGGTGTCGGCCGTGAGGAGCTTTGTAAGCTCCTCATTAATTGTCTTGAGAACTTGATTTAAATTAAAGCCAGACGTAACCGTTTCTGTCACTCGGTTAAGTGCAGCTAACTCATTGACCCGCTGTTGTAGATGGATATTTGCATTTTTAATATTTGCTTCTGCCTGTTCACGCTCTGTAATGTCACGTATGTGAGCAAAGTTGTAGCCCTTGCCATTAAACTCGATATACGTTAAATCAACTTCAACTGGGAATACCTGGCCGTTTTTCGTTTGATGCTGTGATGTCGTTCGAATTGTTTTTACTTCTTTTAGTTCAGCCCAGTGATCTGGCCAATATTCAGGCGTTAAAAATACATCAATATCGAAGACAAACATTGTCTCTAGATCTTGGATAGAATACCCTAAACTATTACTTGCCCCCTGATTTCCCGATAATATCTTGCCATTTTGATCAACCCATAAAATCGCCTCTGATGAGGTATCAATCGAATATTTTGTCAGTTGTAACATTTCAGCGGCGCGCTCACGTTCAATCGTGCTTCCCACCCATTGTGCAATTAGTTGGATAAAATCTTTGTCAGATTGATTGAATGCTGTTTTTTTGGGATATAAGCTTGAAAAGCTTAAAGTGCCGAATGGTTCGCCGTCAACCTCGATAGCTACGCCAATGTAAGACTCGAATTGGAAGTTTTGATAACAAGGATGTTTTGCATAAGGAGACGCGGCCGCATGATTGATGGCGACAACGGACTTGGTTTGAATGGTTTCTTCACAATAGGTGTGGCCGATTGGAAATACGTCATTAGGCTCTATCGATACTTCGGGAGCGTAAGTGTGAAGGACTGTATATGTTCCATTTTCTATGTGACTAATAAGACCAAATTCAAGGCCAAGCATACTTGTCCCGATCTCTAGAGTCGCTTCGAATTGCTCTGCTATACTGAACTCAGACCGGGTTGTAATATCATACAATGCCCGTAAACGAGCTTCCTGTAGCCACAAGGCAGATTGAGTTTGTGCTCGCTCCTCAACTTCAGAAGATAGTTTCTTGTTTGTTTCCGTGAGCGCTTGAGTTCGTTCCTCAACTTGATCTTCAAGATGAAGTTTGTACTGTTGTAGTTCAGTCTCAATGTCTTGGCGTTCCTCAATCTCAATTTCTAGCTGTTGGTTCGTGCGCTTTAACGTGTCATTGGTTTCGAGAAAAGCATAGGTCATACTCACATAAAGGGCGTACCCTGTGGCTAATGAACTGAGCATGGTCCGATCTGCTTCGCCCAAATTATGGAGGGCAAATAAAATTGCCCCAATGTTCTCATTATTTTTTTGAATGGGAACTGTTAAGACTGCGGTGGGATCGTCTTGTAGGAGCCATTGACACATAGAATGCGAATGGTCTTCTGCGCCCCAAGGTGAATTGAACCATTGGATTCCTTGACTGTGTCGAACAAGTTTGAGTAGGTTGACCTCAGCCTCATCCTGTTGACCGATTGCCCCCAGCAATCTGCCACGTTCCATTCTTTCAACAACCTGACATTGCGCATCTGGCTCCCATAGAACAATGCACGTTCGTTTAGCCGGAATAATCCAACGGGCATTTTTACAGACGCAAGACCAAAATGTCTCAAGGCAGGATTGCTCAGAAAATGATTTTACAGCTTCATGCAAAACACCCAGACTGAGCCAGGTTTCTGCGTTATTTGCAGGGGATAGAGACTTTAGATTAACAGGCGTATCTGTCATAGGAATATGTCAAACCTTCAGTGGCTAACTCAGATTTTTACTCAGATCGAGGTGGAATGGGTGGGACTTGCGTCCAAGTATTAACCAAATCGAGATAAGCAACAACCATTGTGATTTCAAGAATTTCTTCATCGGTTAGGCCTTGCTCGCGTAATACTTCAAAATCATCATCGGTAATGTCGAGCGGTGCTTTTGATGCCTTAAGCGTAAACTTTAAAATGCTCCGATAGGTTGGCGGAATCTGTAACATATCAACTTGGCTAACTGAGTTCTCAATCACATCTTCAGGTATACCAATTTTTTCTAAAACTTTGGTGTGAAGGATGGAGCAATAATCACAATTATTTTGTTTGGACAAGGCCATCGCAATCATTTGTTTTAGAGCAGGGGGTATTTGACCACTATAAAAAAGCCTAGCCGATAGGGCTTGACGAGCCAACTCTAAATCGGGCCGAATTTCTGAGGCTAAGGCCCAATTAGCAAGCATATCGGTTTTTAGCTGATCAGAAACACTTTGTTTAATAGTTTCAATTGATGTGGATTGTAGAATGGTTGAGGTGCTTGACTTATCCATGTGGTTTTTCCTATTTGTCTAGCAGTAATGCAGTGGTGTCGGCCCAGCTATTAATAAAATTTGTTGATACAGCGACAGCGATAATTTCTAAAATTTCTTCATCACTTAAGCCATAATCTCTGAGTAGCTCATAATCATCATTGGTGATTGCTAACGGTTGTACAGCTGCCTTTAATGCGAACCTAAGAACTTCTTGTTGGACAGGCGGAATAGCCGTACTGTCTAGATTAAATCTGCAACTTTCAATAACCTCTTGAGAAACCCCCAGACTTTCCAGCACCTGGGTATGGGTAACCGCACAATATTCGCAATTATTTTGAACAGAAATCGCTAGTATAATCATCTCTTTTAAGGTGAATGGAAGTTGTCCTTCCAAAAAAATTGCTTTACTAAATTCCCAAGTTGCTTCTAAGATATCAGGGCGAATTGATTGGGATGTAAACCAGTTGATGGGAGTTTTGCTGTTGATAGTAACCCCAGTTTCGACCATTTCTTGATAAATATCGTTCAATTCAGAGTTGTTTGGGGGATCAATAATCTGTTCAAAACGCGACATAAGTTAATCCTGTGAGAGGTTAGATTAGAGTTTTTGATGATAGCCTCATTATAATCCTTCTTGCCTGAAATAGCTATAGGCTTTCTCTCTCTATTGATAAAGGGCTGAGACAAATTCCTTGATCATAACTAGGCAGGACTTACGCAGAATACATGGAAAATGTCGGTTGAGCTTGTCGAAACCAGACCTTTTAAATCGCAAAACGTTATTTTCGACAGGCTCAATTAACGTTTTGCCTAAGTCCTGTTAGGAAGATGGTGTAACTTTTGCGGTGATAAGGTTGTATATCACGTAGGAGGAGGTTTGTGACCGATTTATCAGAGCCAACAGATGGACAACTTGTGGCCCAGGTGTTAGCGGGTCAGCAGGCGGCGTATCGATTAATTGTCGAACGTCATCAGCAGGCCGTTTACAATGCCGCCTATCGGCTTGTGGGTCATCAGGACGAGGCTGCTGATATAACCCAAGATGCCTTTCTTCGTGGCTATCAGGCTCTAGCTTCTTTTCAAAAAGATCGTTCCTTAGCCCCGTGGCTGTGTCGAATTTCAATTAACCTTGCCCTCAATCGGCTCAAACAACGGCGGCCAACCATCTCCTTGGAGGCCGATACTAATCGAACCGTTTTTGAAATTCCGGATCAATCGGCGGAACCGCAAGTCCGACTCCTAAAGGCTGAAAAACAGGTCGCCATTCGCCGAGCCTTGCTTGAACTGCCCGCTGAGCAGCGCCTGTTAATTGAACTACGCCATTTTCAGGGGCTATCCTATGAAGAAATTGCCAAGGAATTAGAGTTGTCATTGGCTAATGTTAAAGTTCGCCTATTTCGCACCCGCAAAAAACTGCGGAAAATTCTCGAAAAGCGAGGAGATGTATGAGTAAATATAGTGAGATGTTTTGTTCAGGTCAAGAAGAGATGGTGCACCGTTATCTCGATGGCGAACTATCTACAACTGAGCAGACAGAGTTTTCGCTCCATCTAACAAGTTGTGAGTCCTGTCAGGAATTGTTGACTGAGGTACAACAACTGTTTGTTGATTTAGACTCTTTAGAAGATAGCCCTGTCCCGGATATCGTATCGGATGTGATGGATCAACTGTCACCAGCCCCAGTCACACCGCGCTACACATTACTGGGAGGCTTACTCTTAGTCGGTCAAGCAATGATTGGGCTTATTTTACTCCTCTTCGCGCAATCAATGTTCCAAGTGACAATTGGGAATGAAGTGGTCGGACAATTTTGGCTGACTGTTAATGAAATTGGCTTTTCCCTCAGTGACTGGCTGGCTGAAATCGTTGTCGAGCTAGAGCAGCTGGGCCAAACCCAATGGCCCCCACAGTTTGATATTCCAGGCTTTGATGCCTTTTCTCTGGTTGGCCTGTTAACACTTGGCGGATTAAGTCTGGTTTGGCTATTTGGAAATTTGCTTCTGTTACGGCCAAGCCAACAACATCGAAACATGGAGGTTTAATGATGAATTACCTTTTAATGCAGATACTACTCAGCCCTCTGTGGCAAAGCAATACAGCGATCAACCGGCTGATCAATGGGGTCGCTTTGTTGGTCGTACTCGCAGCTACGATTGCTTGCCTACTTGCTCTCATTCTTTTTGTGGCTGCGATGTTCCCAGGCACAACCCAACGCGGGCGGGCCGCCATAGCTCGCACCCCCTGGCAAGCCTTCTTTATCGGTCTTGTCAATTATCTCTTTTTTGGAGGAATCAGTTTGGCTTTATTTAGTACAGAGGTCGAGTTTTTAGGACTGATTGGCTTAATCTTGTTGAGCTTTTTGATCATTGTTACGGCTTTGGGATTGCCTGGTCTCGTAACTCTCCTTGGTGAGCGACTGGCGGCAATGCGTGAACACCCAATGTCGAAATGGCAACAAACGATTTGGGGTGCCCTCATCATCGAATTTGCTGTCCTCCTTCCTTTTGTCGGTTGGTTCATTCTCAGTCCAATTTTGTTGATGCTTTCATTTGGCACAGCAATCTTGGCCTGGCGACATCGAAAACAGGTGACGGAAGAATGGAGTCAGGGAATAGGGATGTAGAGACTGGAGTGAGTGTGGGTCGTTACATTGACCCAAGTTATCTTCCAATCCCCAATCTCTAATATATTCGAGCCATTGTGTAACTTTTTTTTCTTAGCCCTGTATATCAAGTAGAAAGCACTTTTAGAACACATTGATATGGAAAGGAAAGGACTTATGATTATGGCTGATGTATTTGCAGTATTTGGCACCTTACTCACGATTGGAATTGCCCTGCCCGGTCTGCTCTTGACCTGGCACTTGGTTTTCCCAAATACGGTTAAACGGGCCCAGTACCGTTTAGTTCAAACCCCTTGGCGATGTTTCTGGCTGGGATCAGTTTTTTTGATTGGCTACTCAATTCCTGTCATTATTTTTTTTAGTCTTCCCTTTGGTCCACTCAAAGCGATTGGTGGGATTGCATTGTTACTCTTGGTTACTGTAACCAGCATCGGTGCAGCTGGTCTGGCTGTGCTAATGGGGGAACGTTTTCAACGCTTGGGGGGAGATGTCTCGCCAATGGCGGCCACGATACGCGGCGCGATTGCCCTGGAACTTGCGGCGATTTTTCCCTTCATCGGTTGGTTTATCTTTATTCCTCTGACCTTCATTATCACCTTAGGGGCCGCGATTTTCGCTCTGCTTGGCTGGGAAGCACGCCCCACCCAAGCATCCACGTCAACTGATGCGCCAACCCTATTGTCCCAACGGTTAGCGATGACCAAGTAGTCGAGCGAAGGGAATAATCTGTAATGAGCACATTAATCAATCGTCGTCAATTTATAAAAATGGCTAGTATTGTCACTGCCACAACCGCGCTGACAGCCTGTGATCCTAACACTTTGTTAAACCCAACCTTCGAGGTTAATAAATGGCCGTTGGCAATGACCTCTGCCGAATGGCGATTGCTCAATCGGGTAACATTTGGCCCGCGTATTCAGGAACGTGAGCAGGTTGCTAAAGCTGGCTTGGCGGCTTTTATCGAAAATCAGTTGGCTCCAGAAACTCTGCCAGAGATGGATCTCACCCTACGCCTCGCTTTACGTCGCTTGGAAACATTGTATCTTGATGCCCCTGATCTGTTTGATGTTGAAGATGATGTCGCCAAACGTGAACTCCAGCAGGCAACGGTGTTACGAGCGACTTACAGTCATCGGCAGCTATATGAAGTGATGGTCGACTTTTGGAGCAATCACTTTCATATCGATCAGAATAAAGGGTATTGTGCTTGGCTGAAAACCGTGGATGACCGGGAGGTTATTCGGCCGCACGCGTTGGGAAATTTTTACGATTTACTCTACGCCTCAGCCCATAGCTCCGCGATGCTATTTTATCTCGATAATCAGGAAAATCACGTCAAGCATCCCAATGAAAATTACGCCCGTGAGCTGTTAGAACTCCATACCTTGGGCGTTGATAGCAGCTACACCCAAACCGACGTGCAGGAGTTAGCCCGCTGTCTAACTGGCTGGACTATCAAGAAACGATTTTATCGGGGCCAAATCACCTTCAACGAAAATCGTCACGATGACGGGCCAAAAGAAGTTTTTGGGCTAACGATCCCGGCTGGGGCTAAAGAGCACGGTCTGGATCGAGTGATTGAGATGTTAGCGACGCATCCAGACACCGCTCACTTTATCGCTACCAAATTGGTTCGTCGTTTTATTGCCGATGATCCACCCCCTGCCTTGATTGCCAGAGCGGCCCAAACCTTTCTGCAAACCCAAGGGGATATCACGGCCACGTTGCGAACCATTTTGCTTGCCCCTGAAGTTTTACCTACAAATACAGATGAGCGTCGTGCTCCCCAGACGCTACAACCAAAACTGAAACGACCTTTTGAGTACATCGTGAGTACCCTCCGGCAATTGAATGCCCAAACAAATGGGAGTGAAGCCATTCTCAAGGCGTTGGCTCAGATGGGGCAACCTCTTTTTCAATGGCCAACCCCTGATGGCTTTCCCGACCAATCTGAATTTTGGCAAAGCAGCTTGTTCACGCGCTGGCGATTTGCGCTCACTCTGGCCCAAAATAATCTTTCCGGTACCGAATTAGATCTTAAGCAACTTGTCAACCTCTCGGGTGGTGATACTTCTCGGCTCAATCTTCTCAATCAGTTCAGCATTGCCTTGTTCGGGCAACCACTGCCAGAAACCATTGCCAAACAACTTCTCAGTGCTTCAGACGATAATAGCATCGTGTTGGCCGCCCTACTAGGCTCACCCACGTTTCAGTGGCGGTAGAAATAGAAAGGATACCCCAAATGCAAACCCTAACCCGTCGTAATTTTATGAAAATGATGTCGACTCTGCCGGCTGCCGTTGCTTGGCCACAGTGGATGCCTCGTTTAGCCTTTGCCCCACCTCATTCCGCCCCGCGTGGTGATGTGTTTGTCTGTGTATTTCTTCGTGGCGCTGCAGACGCGCTGAATATGATTGTGCCCCACGGCGATAATCATTACTACCAATATCGTCCCACCTTGTCTATTGCCCGCCCCGATGCCCTGCGTACCGAGAAACCCTACCGCACTGTCGATTTGGATGGCTTTTTTGGCTTACACCCAGCGTTGGCTTCATTGATGCCAATATGGCAGGCGGGGCACCTCGCCGCAGTCCACGCGGTTGGTTCTGCAGATGAGTCTCGCTCTCATTTCAAGGCAATGGAACTGATGGAGCGTGGTGTAGATGCTTCCACTGGCCCTGCCTCTGGCTGGTTGGGCCGACATCTGGCGACGTTGGACACGGGCAATCTCTCCCCCTTGCGCGGCGTGAGCATCGGTGAGATGGTGGCTCGCTCATTGCGTGGTCCCGTGCCTGCCACCGCTCTGCGCTCCATCGCCGATTTTCATTTAGGCAACGATGCACAAGCTTTGGCCGAGATGCAATCAGCCCTGGCCATCCTCTATAATCTGGGCGACCCGTTGGATCAGGCGGCCCAAGAAGCGATGGACACTTTGGAAGCGGTCAATGCCCTTGATCCGCTAGGCTACAAACCAGCCCACGGAGCCATTTATGCCGATAATGAATTTGGTTTGGGGTTGCGACAGGTAGCCACCCTGATCAAAGCGGAGGTCGGGCTTGAGGTCGCTTGTCTGGATGTTGGGGGTTGGGATACCCATATCGCTCAAGGGGGGAGTGAGGGTTTGATGGCCAATTTGATGAGGGGATTAGCCGAGGGCTTGGCGGCGTTCTATCTCGATTTGACTGAGTACACTGACAAAATCACCATTGTGGTGATGTCCGAATTTGGCCGTCGCTTGGAGGAAAATGGTGGCTTAGGCACTGATCACGGCCACGGTGGGGCGATGGTCCTGCTGGGCGGTAATGTCCACGGTGGACAGGTTTATACTCAGTGGCCGGGTCTCGCTCCCGAACAACTCATTGGTCCCGGTGACTTGGCCGTGACCATCGATTATCGTGACATTCTAGCTGAGGTCATCCAGCGCCGTCTCAATAATCCACATCTGGACCAAATTTTTCCCATCTTTTCCCCAACATTTCAGGGTGTTGTTAGGGGTGAGTAAGGTCTGAATATTCCAAAAAGATGGGTGGCGTTAATTTGCCTGTAGTGTATGCGATAATTTTGGGGCTGATTTCGGGGTATAGCATAACATCTAGCAACTTGGTCAGAGGAACCCATTTAACTGCTGTTTGGTGTGGGTCTGGTGTTTCAGGCATCTGGGCTACGGTTTTGGATGAGCGATAGCAATGAAAGATGAAATTAACTTGATGTAGTGGACCAAATTCATTGTCTGCAAGATGCGGCGCGTATTCATAAACCAGGATCAGCGGCCCCACCTCAACCACGATATCGGCTTCTTCTTTCGCTTCCCGAATGACGGCCTCTTTGATCGACTCTCCCGCCTCAACCCCGCCCCCAGGAATATTGTAATGCAGTCCATTCTCATCATCATACTCGATGAGTAGGACTGCATCATTTTCAATAATCAGTGCACTACCTCTGAGGCGAACAGAACTCAATACGTTCTCCAATTAGGGTCAAACATTGTTTAATTTGAACAAGATATGTCAGTAATTAGTAAGTGGTAATTGTGCATATAACTTAAAATCTCTAATTACTATTTACCAATTACTTCAACTCAAAATATGAATGCAAATTCTTGTCATTTACGCATATGCCAAACTTTCACGCACACTGATTTTCGTGGCGCTGCGAGCAGGTAAAATTGAGGCTAGAATGGAAATGAACAAAACGACCCCCAGCCAGACCAAAACCGCACTGTAACTGTAGGCATAATCAAGGTTGATGTCAAGCATAATTTGGCCCATAATATTAGCCATGGCTCGGCCAATCAGCAGGGAAAGGGGTACAGCGATCAGCCAACTGACCAGACCTTGTAAGACACCTTCCATCACTAACATCCCCATAATCGAGCGGGTCTTGGCTCCTACGGCACGCATCACCCCGATCTCACGGGTGCGCTCGACCACACTAATTGAGAGAGCACCCATCAAGCCAATTCCCCCAACGACAGCCATAATGATGGAGAGGGCCAGCAGCATATTGATGTTAATGGCATATTGGCTATCGGCAAACTCACGATCCTCAAACGTGGTGCCGCTGGCCGTCAAATCAACATCCCGTTGCTGATTTTCATACATCGTCTTCAGTTGATCGGAGACTGTGGCAATAGTATCAGGATCACTATCATTGGTACGGACTAAAATCCGGGTGCCCCGACTAAATTTGTTGGTAGCATCAGCGACGGCATGCATGGGGCCATAAATTGGATCACCCCCGAAGCCATCGGCAAATACGGTTTGGAATACGCCCACAATTTCCCAAGTATCGTCGCCAAATTCGCCTAAATTGAGGGTAACCGTGTCTCCAACATTGATGCCGTAATCTTCGACTATATCTTGATAGACGACCAAGGCCCGATCATCACCCGGCTGGAGCCAGCGGCCTTCGACGATGATTGGCTCATACATTGGGCTACCGATTGGAATACCGTTGAGCACAATCCCAATTCCGGCCTCACGGAGGCGTTGTCCCTCTTTCAAAAGGGACCCAGATTGGGTTAACCAAACTTCGGTATCGATCACGTCTGAAAATTGGCTGGCCATATTTTGCATTCGGTCCACCCGTTGGCGATCCTCGAAGGCAATCCGAATATCATAGCCTCGGCGGTCGAGATCGTTGCTGACCGTCAAATTGGTGGAAATAGCCAGACTAATAACCACCAAGAACATCGTTCCAGCGGTGATAAGCACGATTTGGGTAAGCAGGAGCCGCCCCTTACGGCGGAACATATTGTTGAAAGACATGGCATAGGCCGAAGGAAGAAAGCGTTGACCGATGGCGTCAATACCTCGGTCAAACAAGCTGGTTCCGAAATTCCCCCCCAGTCCATAACTAGCCACAGCTTCACGTACAGTGGTGGCGACGCCTTTTAGAATAGGCAAGAGGGCCGCGATTAGGGGCGTAACCAAGGCTGCGACAATTTGTAGACCAATCGCGAGCATTGAAATTTGGAAGATTTCATAATCAATGTTAAAGAGGTTGAGGAAAATTTCGGTGAGTATAAAAGCGACGAATGTCCCTGGAATCACCGAAACAGCAAAGGCAAGCAACCCATAAATCAGGACGCCACTCAAATAAACCTGAAGAATCGTCCAGGCACTGCCGCCTACCGCTTTAATAATGCCAATTTGATTGACTTGTTGGGTAATCAGGGCGGTCAGGGTATTGGTGACCAAAATGGCACTGACAAAGAGGGAGACGATGGCCAGCACTTGCAGTACGAAGTTGAACCCTTCGACAAAGATGCGTCCCCAGTGTTCATTTGGGTCCTGGTAGATGGTATTACTTACCCCAATGTCCTCTTTAGCCAAGCGATCTTTGATTTCGGAAGCCACAAACTCAGCAAATTCCTGACTGTACGGCTCGACTTGGACCAAAAGCTGGTTGTATTCTCCCTCAGGGATACCAAAGCGCTCCAGGCCTTGGGCATCAACAAAAAATCGGGCCTCACCCCCAAATGAGGGGGGCGGCACAAAGGGGTGGCGAATCCGGCCACTCACTTCAAGGGCACGGTCGGTTTGATCCAGTTCAAAAATAACTTTGTCACCGATCCCGATGCCAAAAAAATCACTAGCTGATCGATCGATCCCGATCTTGTCCTTCTTTGGCCACACCCCAGATTTGAGTTGGTATAAATCATAAGTCATATCCTCATAATCATCACGCATCGCAATAAATCCTGGTTCCCAATCGGCCTCAGGACTGGTTTTGTAGCGAACGGTGACTTGATTGAGAACTTCAACCTCTTTGATTCCTTCAATACTTTCCAGCCGGATTGCTGTGTCTCGATCGATTCGGTCGTTGAGGAAAATGTTGATATGTGATGGATTGACCTCTTGGTGGGCTGCATCCATTCCTGATAGGAGTTGATCAGCCATTCCAAATACCGCGCCAACCGCAAAGGTGCCTGCCGCGATACTCAATACGGCCAAAATCGTTCGGGCTTTGTTGTCCCATAAATCAGACCATAGCTTTTGCCAGATTACGCTCATGATGTGCTCCCTAAATATGACAATAATGTGTCATCAACTGATTTTAGATGTTTGCCCCATGTACGACAGTTGTTTGATTTAGGTTGCGCTGAATTTTATAAGGTTGGATGTGTTTCGGAGAATTCGGGGGAAGATGCCATTCCCTCGTGCTTCTGGCGCGAGTCCAGGGCTAGGCATTGGTTTGTCAAAAAAATAGGAGTCCCAAAATGCATTTTGGGACTCCTATTGTAAAGTTATTTACAAGATTCAGATGATCACAAAGCGACAGGCACCTCAGCGCTGGTCTCGATGACGCGCTTGCTGAGACGGCTGAGGGTTTGGCTGATGTGGTCGGCCACGCTTTGAAAGGCGGCGAACTCAGTGCTGTGGCGAAAGGCGAAGGGTTCGGTGCTGTTGATGTCGAGGACGCCAATCACCCGATTGGCCAGCTGGAGGCATAAAAGCAATTCCGACTCGATAACCTGTTGTCGAGCATCTGCTGAGGCTTTCTTGGGCCAGGGCATATAGGCCACACTGCTTTTACCTGACTCGATGGCCCAGCCAATCATTGAACTCCAATTGATGGCAAGCTTGGGTTGGTGAAAGAGGGTTTCCTCAGCCATTTTGCCTGCTGCGGCCCGACAGGAGGCCCACTTGCCACCGGGTTCGACTAAAAATACATTGACCGAATAGAAGTCAAAGCGGCGTTGGAGCAGACTGACGACATCGTTGAGAAATATGTGGGAGTCATCTTGTTCGTCAGCCATCTGGCTAATTTCGGTGATGATTTCGAGACATAGAGTGCGTCTGTATTGGGCCAATCGTTCCAGATTTTGGGCTAGACGGCTGGCAATAGCCAGGTGAAGTGTTTTTTCCAAATCGCTAAAAACACGCTTGGTTTTGCGGGCTACAAAAAGCCAACCTAATAATTCGGTTGAACTGCGGATTGGAATACCAAGGGCTGTTTTTACCAGAAAGTTTTCTTCAACGGGGAAATCACGCCACGGCCAGATTTGGCCTTCTACCCAAGCGACAAAGTTTTCATAACTACTATAATCTTCATCTGCAGCGGTCAAATCACCGTTGATCTCAAAACGAGCCAACCCCTGCACGGCACAGGCACTTAAATGTCGGGCATCAACGTCTGAAAATTGATAGATGATGGCGATATCCACATCGAGTAATTCGATGGTCTGAGATAGAGCGGTGTCGAAAATAGAGTTTAACTGATGATCACGTGGGGTCTCGGTGAAAATTTCATGTAATGTCGAAAAGGCGACCTCCGGCACAAAGATATCTTGGTTATAGATGATTGATTCCATAAAATGCTCCTGGTCAGATGCGAAATCGCATCTTAGAGTTGACCAAGCCAGGCGATAATCCCTAATAAGGTTGCCACGATGCTACTGATATATAACGCAGATTTGAAATGTGCGATCCGTACGCCACGACACATCAAGATATTAAAGTGGCGAACAGATTTACCCTTGCGGGGATGATGTGAATAGCCAGAGTTTACAGATGGTAAATCTTTTTGCATGACCATAATGCACCTCAGGTTTAGAATAGGTTGTCGTAGTTGATGCTGGCCTAATATATGATTCAATTTTCGACAACTTTTCTTTGTATATTGTTATCTATTAGACATTAATATATGTTAAAAAGTTGCCTCTGGATGGCCGTACTTTGGGGCCAATTTGAGCTAGAGATTGCTGATTATACAATTGTGCTTCAACCAGTATATCCAAAAATCTGATTAAGCAATAGCGTACAAGCTTCTGAACTGGTTGAACTGAGGGTCCGTAGAAAATACCGACACCCTTAGGCCGAATCGCGGATGAGCCATCATCCGTTAAATATCATAGCCCAATGGTCTGGGTGTCAGGCCTCTCCTGCCATAAAAAACGAAAAACCCGGTGTGACCAGCACCGGGCTTCGTTCGTTTTTGTCTGGTGTGACCAGCACCAGACTGCTCAAAGAGGAGGAGAAAGGAGAACCTTATATACTACACCTACATCATATCAAATAGGCTAGTTGGAGTATATAATATTTTTATAAGAATTTTGTTGGAATTTATAACGTAGGCATAATTATTGTCGGGTTTATAGGGCTCATGAAGTTTGTGAAGTTTTTAGAGTTGCATCAACTCACTTAATAAACGCCAGAAACTCAATAACTCATTTGCAGCAAATCAGCCTTTTGATAGAATAATCGAGGTTTAAATATGTTACCATCAACCATACCCCCAGAACAGTTTGAACAATTAGTTGTGGAAGCCCTGGACGGCCTCCCAGAGTTTTTTAAGGAAAAACTACAAAATGTTGAGGTCGTTGTGGCTGACCAACCGACGATTAGAGAATTGCGAGCGGTGGGGATGCGGTCTGGACAACTGTTACTGGGATTGTATCAAGGTATTCCATTAACAAAGCGAACAGGCAACTATGGAATGGTTTTGCCGGACAAAATTACAATTTTTCGCATTCCTATTCTACGGGTGTGCCATTCTCCAGAACAAGTGCAAGGTCAAGTCCAACGTACTGTGCTGCACGAATTGGCCCATCATTTTGGGATTAGTGACGATCGGCTTCGGGAATTAGGGGCGTACTGATTTATGATTTGTGATTTTGGATTTACGATGATTGCTAATTTGTAAAGGAACGAACAATGACAAACAAAAAAGTGGTTTTCTCCACCCGTGATGGTGATCAACGGAAACAGAATAATTTCTCCTCTGCCCCTCGAACCTCCGCCCCACCACAACAACAGAACTTGAAGATTATGCGTGATAAAAAAGGGCGTAAGGGCAAGATGGTCACGGTGATTAGTGGCTTTAGTTTAACTGAAGCCGATTTGACGAAATTAGCCAAGACGTTGAAAACAGCATGCGGCTCTGGGGGCACCACTAAACAAGAGAACAATCAACAGATCATTGAAGTTCAGGGCGATCACCGGGAAAAAGTGGGTGAGAAGCTTAAAGCCTTGGGCTACAAAGTTAAATTTGCTGGGGGTTGATTGTGTTTGTGGTGATGAATCGTTTTCCCGTAAATCCGGAATATGCCGAAACATTTGAAACACGCGTAGCCAATCGCCCTCGTCAAGTTGAAAATCGCCCAGGTTTTATCGATGTCAATATTTTACGCCCTTCAAATCTAGATGATCCGTACATTGTAATGACTCGCTGGCAATCCAAAGCGGATTATGAGGCGTGGGTCAATGATCCCGAATTCACTGCCAAACATGCCGGTAAACGGACCCTAACCAGCGAGGTATTTCGTGGCCCCAATCGGGTTGAGACCTTTGAGACTTTCGAGGAAGCATTATGACCTTACGACCACCTATTGCCCGGATATCCATTATCCTGGGGATGTCAGCGCTGATATTGTTGACGACATTTTATGCGTTACCACCAGTGATGGCGACATCCAATGTCCCTCCAGTGCCTCAACCAGCTGTCGGCTCTCTTCATGTTCAAAATTCAATTGCGCCTACCCTCTCCCTCAATGCCCTGATTACCCCAACGAATGGCATCACCGTCGACACACCGTGGCCTACCTTTGACTGGCTAGATGCAACCAGTTCTACAGATGATATAACCTATACCCTGATCATTACCGGGGGCGGCAGTTATAATATTTGGCGGCAATTGGTAACTGCAACAGTGGTCGTCACTGATTCGATCTATACGGCAACAATTGCGCTACCGAATGATGCTTACACTTGGACTGTAAGTGCCGAAGATGCAATCGGACAAAGTAGTTTTGCGACTCCAGGTACATTTGTGGTGGATGCTGGTGTAGTTTTCCCCGATAATCCTTTGCTGGCTCCTGCGGATGGCCTGACCCTAATTAATCCCTTGCCAGCGTTTGATTGGCTGGATGCCTCACAGCCAATGAATGAGGCAGTGACCTATACACTTTTGATTACCAGTAGTGGGGTGGCCACCAATGTTTGGGGTCAAACCACCACTGCCACCGTGGTCTTGTCACAATCAGCCTACATTCCTAATCAACCGCTTGTCGAGGACACTTATACTTGGACAGTTGAAGCGTATGATACGGAGGGGCGACGGAGTCAAGCTATTGCACCATTTACTTTTGTGTTGACGAAAGGTTATACACTTAAGTTACCCGCGCTCTATAAACCGGGCAGTACCACCAGTGATAGCCTTTGTCCAACGACCTCAAGCAACGTCTTTGAACTGATTCCGATTGAAGGTGCACCCGCCGATCATCCTGGTCCCTTGCACGGTGACTTGAATTTGGGAGCACGGGGTTATGTCACGAATAGCGAGACCTTGGCCCTCATTGATATTTCCGGATCAACCGATGGGAACGCGCCGCAGTTGGATGGCTTGTTTAACCCGCATCGTCTACCAACATTTGCCACGACCCATCAGGTCAATGGCTGGGATTGGGGTTGTGGGACCCACGGCTGCCCGACCTCACCGGTTGGTAGCCCATCTGTTACGATGATCGGAATGGACACCACTGAAGGCGAGTCAATTTTTATTCCGACACGCTCCCCTGAAATTTATGGGGGTGGCTATATCGCTATGGTCTTGTACGCCGAGGAACAACGGATTACGCTGAACTACTTGCGGGCTGATACTGTTGCAGATGGATATTCTGTTCATATCGAAAATGTTTGTGTTGATGCTAACTTGTTGGCCTTGTATCAAGCTCAGGTCGATAGTGAGGGCTGGCATATGACTGGTCAACTGCCCGCGCTTCGTAATGATCAAGCGTTGGGCACCGCCCCAGCAGGAGCCATTCAGGTGGTCATTCGTGATCGGGGCACCTTTATGGACCCCCGCTCAAGGAAAGATTGGTGGATGGGCTATTAGGCGTGGAGCGTGATGCGTGAGGTGTGTGTAGAATTTTTACGTACCACACTTCACGCATCACGATGAAAGGTTGAGGAGAAAGTTTAAACCATTACATTGACTGATCCCGATTGTTTAAACTTATTCATTTTTGTTCCAAAAGGTAGAAAAAACCAATTGCAATTCAAGTTAACCCCGCATATCCTCCTAAATGCCTACAGCCAAGGCATCTTCCCGATGGCGAATGATGACGATGTCATCCATTTTTACGATCCTGATCCCCGAGCCATCATTCCCCTCGATACCTTCCATACCCCTCGTTCCCTAACCCGTCGTATTCGCAAGGGCGGATTTGAAATACGATTTGATACGTCTTTTCGACAGGTGATGATTAATTGTGCCTTGCCTGCGCCCGGTCGCGAGTCCACCTGGATCAATGATGAGTTGCTTAGGGCTTACTGTGAATTACATGAGCTAGGCTTTGCTCACAGCGTGGAAACCTGGATTGATGGGCGGCTGATGGGGGGCTTGTATGGCGTTAGTCTCGGGGGCCTCTTTGCTGGCGAGAGTATGTTCAGCCACGCCACCGACAGCAGCAAGATCGCCCTCGTCTTTCTGGTCAACCGCCTTCGCCAGCGTAACTTCTGCCTCCTCGACACCCAATTTACCACCCCCCACCTCGAACGCTTCGGCGCTATCGAAATCTCTCGTTCCAAGTATCGTAAGTTGTTGGATAAGGCGTTACGGGTGTGGGCGCAGTTTTAGAATCATTGTAACTTATAAATAGGAGTCTTTTATGAACATCCGATTTATGGAAAAGGCTGATTTAGAAGGGGCGGCTGAGGTCCATCGGCTAGCCTTTGTCCGGCAAAGACAATCATATGAATGGTTGCAATGTAACTTCAATGCGTCGCCCCGCTTTTTGAACTTTGTGGCTGAACGTGATGGCGAAATCGTTGGCTACATCATTTGGGTGCAAAAGAGTGGGTTCCGCCCCGAGGCTGTGCTTGAACTGGAGCAGGTAGCGGTATCTCCAAACGCTCAAGGGCAGGGGATTGGTCGTAAATTGATTAATGAGTCACTGCCGTTGGTGAAAGATCAGTTGGCCTTGAATGGCTCGACGGTAAAGCATATTATCGTGACAACTCGGGCGGATAATTTTGCCCAGCAGCTATATAAAAGTACATTGGGGGCTGAGGTTGAAACCACGATTTCTAATCTTTATTCCGCTGATGAGGTTCTAATGATCGCCCGCAACGTGAGTTTGTAAATGTAGGGCGATGCCCTGTATCACAGTAGTTCTTGTGAACAAGTTCTGCTCCTCACGCCCCATCCTCATCCCTAAAAACTAACCAAATCACAAACCCAGCCACAAGTGCCCACAGTGCCGCACCAACACCGAGGAAACTGATATCCGAGGCAGCGATGAGAAAGGTGGTGCCAGCGGCGAGCCGCTCGGAATTGTGTTGAATACCATTGGCTAGACTGTTGGTAATCGTGCCGAGAAGGGCAATCCCGGCGATAGAGAGGATGAGGGCAGGCGGGCTAGCAGTGAGCAAGGTGGCAATGTTGGCTCCAAAAAGGGCGGCGAAAATATAGAAAACACCCGCCCAAATACTGGCTAGGTAACGGGTCTCAGGATCTTTGCCTGCGCCTTCGCCTGCACAAATGGCAGCGGTGATGGCAGCCAAATTGAAGGCAAATCCACCAAAGGGTGCACTGACCAAGGTAAGTAAGCCAGTCCACGAGATCAAAGGGGATACAGGCGTCTGATAACCGCTGGAGCGGAGGACGACGATACCGGGAACATTTTGGGAGGCCATCGTGATAAAATAGAGGGGGAGAGCTACCCCGAACGTTGCCGCCCAGGTGAAGCTAGGTGTCGTCCAGACGGGTTGAGCTAATCGTAACTCAATACCTTCGATATCAAACAACCCCATTGCGGCGGCAACAAGGCATCCCACTAGAAAGGTTAAGGGAATCGTGTAACGGGGCAACAGCCGCAAACCGAGAAAATACATCACAAACATTGTGCCAACTAAAATCGGTTCATTTTCTAGTTGAACAAAAGCATCGAGGCCAAATCTTAGCAAAATTCCGGCAAGGAGCGCTGAGGTTAAGGTGTTGGGGATAATGCGGGCCAATCGGTCGAATAGCCCGCTGACTCCTGTAAGAAAAATGAGTAGCCCCGAAATTAAAAATGCCCCGATTGCTTCGGACATGGTAAATCCAGCTAGGTTACTGACCAAGAGGGCTGCGCCTGGCGTTGACCAGGCAGTCAGTACGGGATCGCGATACCACAGTGAAAAGCCGATGCAGGATAAGCCCATTCCCAAACCAAGCACAAGTAACCAGGAGTCAATTTGGGCCGGCGTAGCCTTGGCGGCTGTAGCGGCTTGGAATATAATAGCGATTGAACCGGTATAACCGACTAATACGGCGACAAAACCGGCTGTGATATGACTTAACTGTAGTGATTTAAACATTGATATCTTCCTTAATTGTGACTCTGTGCGTTATAGCGCACATTATACACCCGTGCGTTATAACGCACAAACGGCCATGAAAAATTCTATTTCGAGTATTGGATCTAAAATCAAACAACGCCGTAAAACGCTGGGATGGAGTCTTGATACGGCTGCGGCGAATACAGGTGTGAGCAAGGCCATGCTCGGCCAGATTGAGCGTGGGGAGTCTAACCCAACCGTAGGCACTTTGTGGAAGATTGCCACGGGGTTCAAAATTTCATTTTCATCGTTATTAGGAGATGGCCGACCTCGGTCAACTGAGGTACAATTTTCGGCTGAAACCGAGACCTTGATTGTTGATGAGGATGGGATCGAGGCTTACACGCTCATTCCCTTTGACCCGGCGATGGGTTTTGAATTGATGGTAGTTAGTTTGGCCCCCGATAGCATCCACGTTTCGTCCCCTCACGAAGCTGGCGTTGTTGAGCACGTGATCCCCCTTACTGGTAGCGTGGATGTGTGCCTCTCCGACGAATGGTCAACCGTTCCTGTAGGCGATATTCTGCGGTTTCCCGCCGATCAACCCCATTCCTATCGAAATTCAAATGATGAGCGCGTGACGTTTCACAATGTAATTCGGTACACATAAGCGATAGATTTTGTAGGATTTGACATAGGCTTAAGAATATTGTAGAACATTAGTTCATGGCTCTTTGATAGATTGAAAAAATAAGAGGAGTAAAAATATGCACTACGATGTAAAGACGCCTGCTGAATATATGGATGTGTTGGATAAGGATTGGCGATTGGATAAGTTGGAGGAACTTAGAGCGTTGATAAAATCTAAAGCCCCTGAAATGAGCGAAGGTATAAAGTATAGTATGTTGAGTTATGGTGACGAAAATGATGCCATTTTTCTTCTCAACGTCCAAAGGCAATATGTAAGCTTATATGTTGGTGATGTACGGAAAATTGATCCAACGGGCGAGCTTTTAGCTGGGTTAAATGTTGGGAAAGGCTGTATTCGTTTAACCAAATCCAAAGTAATCGCAAACACTAAACTTGATCAATTTATCGATACAGCGGTTGATCTGTGGAAAAAAGGTGCTGATATGGGGTGCTAATCATACTCGGTTTATTGAAGATATGATCGATATAACGTCACCAACCGAAGTCGAATACAATGACAGACGCTTCAAACAGGTCAGTTGCTTGGGTGAGGAGATTATCGCCAAGGAATTTAATGATTGTCTCTTCACCAACTGTACTTTTCGTGAGACATCCTTCAAAAATTGCACGTTTCGTGACTGTCGATTTGCTGGAACAGATTTAAGTCTGACTCAGGTGCAAAATTGTGTTTTTATCTCAACCGAGTTCGAGACCTGCCAAATGATCGGGGTAAATTGGACCGAGGCGAATTGGAACGAGCGCGGGTTCTTGAAAACAGTTTCATTCACAAAATGTGTGATCGATTACTCAACATTTTTTGGCTTGGACCTCAAGGATGTTTCATTTGTTGAGTGTCGGGCCAAAGAAGTTGATTTTGGAGAGGCGGATCTCACGCAAGCTGATTGTCGGCAGACAGATTTTTTAGACAGCCGCTTTCATCACACAAATTTAACGGGAGCTGACTTGAGAGGAGCCATCAATTACGCCATTGCCCCGCAATCAAATACGCTTAAAGATACAAAGTTTTCTTTACCAGAAGCAATGTCGCTCTTATATGGATTAGACATTATTTTGGAAGAGTAGAGTAATGGCGATTTGACTCCAAACCTATTGGACTATGAGTTTCTTGACGTAAAATCATTGCATGTAGGCTGGTTAGAATACAAACAACCTTTTCCACACTTATGAGTTTTGCGATGTCTCTTCAGATGGATGGATTATCAAAGATGACGTGGCACAAAAAGATCAAGGCTTGAAGTGTATGGATTTGGCAATGGTGAGATACGTGTTTTTGGAAAGTCTGCTGTATATGCTGCGCCGAGGCTCATTTATCATTATGTCGTTGAGCATCAATACAAACCACCTATTGAGTTTGTTGAGGCGGTGATTACAGGCCCTCAACCTGGGTCCAGAGGTTATAAAAGATTATGGAAAAAATGGCAGAATAGTGGATGATAAATAGTTTATAGGCGATTGTTAATCTCTCGCGTTCCCTCAAAAAGCCGCCGCATCATCAAAACGATGCCTGTGATGATCATTCCCCAAAGATCCCCTCTTTCACCTTAAATACCCTAAGACTCAACAAAATACATTGAAGATCCACTTTTAAGGGCTACTGTGTCGATTTTGAGTGAAATCGTTGGTGCTTGAAATTGGAGACGAAATGTTGCACTTGCTACATTTTCTGGTAAACTTTAGAAAATGTAGCAAACGCTACATAAGTTTATGCAACAATGGGAGCACAATTATGTCTCAAGAGTTTCACAAATTCTGGCTAATTATTACAGCCATCGTGGTTGGATCATTTGGCCCAATTTTCTTTTTGGGGACAATGGAGGCTACATCGGAGCCTGCCCGATGGTCTCTTGATCTTCTCAGTTGGCCGCTAGATGGTTTGGAAACTTACACATCCCCCACCACACGATTTCTGTCTGCGCTTACTGGAGGCTTTCTGTTTGGCTGGGGTGTTATGATTTGGTGTTTACGAACTTGGGTTTATGATGCCGCACCTGAAGGGGTGCGTCGGGCTGTGCTGGCTGGTCTGCTGGCTTGGTTTGTTTTAGATAGCGCCGGCTCTATCGCCTCAGGAACGACCTCAAATGCGTTCTTCAACATCATCGTTCTCGTGTTGGCAGTTGGCCCATTGTGGCGTCCGGCAAAGGCGTGACAAATTATAGTGTCTATCCCACTTTCTTTCGATAGGCTGCAATATCATCAAGTGACACCTGTGACAGAGGCTGTGGCAGATCATCTAGGTCAAACCAGCCGATGGCTGTGCATTTTTCCGGCTCGAGGATGCGGGGTTCGCCAGAGATATGTCGAGCGATGAAGGTGGGAGAGACCCAATGTTGACCTTCGTCGGGGAGGATATGGTCGGACACATCCAGCAGACTATCGACCTCTATGACTATTCCGTATTCTTCCAAAAATTCTCGTTGAATAGCATCGGCCAGTGTTTCGCCAAAGTCTACACCCCCACCTGGAAATTCCCAATGGCCGCGCTCATTTTTTGCCTTTGGGCCACGCTGGGCCAGAAAGACTTCCCCCGTCTCATTAAAAACCACCGCGCCCACGCCAACGCCGATGTAATCTTTGCCTGCTTTCATAACCTGTTTCCTTGAATGATAGTTGAATTTTGAAGCTTTATCAATCCCAAAGAATGTAAAAGCACCAGCTTATCGAGCCGGTGCTTTTACATTCCCCTTGTAGATTTAGGGTTCACTCACGATCAATTAGGGATAATTTAATCGCCTTGCACATAAAGCTCATATGAGGCATAGACTTCTCGATTGGTAGTAAATACTTCAAATGTTGAAGTTTCACCAGGATTGAGCACATCAAGATCAGTAAAGCCAAAGTCAGTGCCAGCAATATTACCCTCTGCATCATAATAGGTGGCAATAATCTGAACAAATTCAGCTGGGGTATCCCCTTGATTTTGGATTTCACCGGTAATGCTGAAAAAATCAAAGTCATCAATTGTATCAGTGTAGGTTAGAACAACAAGGTCGGTCCGCGGTTGTGCGTCAGTTGAGTCGCCCTGCAACATCAGATCATAGCTGGCAATGCCATCGACTTTGTCGATAAATATTGAAAATGGTGAGATTTCGCCAGGAAGAATGATATCGTGCTCCGAGAAGGTGTAGCCCGTATTCACAATTTCACCACTTTCATTGTAGAAGGTGGCCATTACTTCTGCGAATTCGACTGCTTCTGTGGAGTTGTTTTGCATTTGACCAATAACATAAACAAATTCGTCCTCATCATATTGAGTGTGATGAACTAGGTCCAGGCCAATAAATGGGACATCATTTGTTGGATCTCCTTGAGCGACAATGTCAACCCGATCAAAGTCGATTTCATCGGTAAAGTAGATGTTAAAGGGAGAGCTTTCGCCAGCGGGAATAATATCACGGAAGGCATAACTGTAGGTACTTTCGAGGAGAGCGTCTGAGCCATCATACAAATCGGCGACGATTTCGACATACTGTACGGCTTGGTCGGATGCATTACGGACTTCTCCAATAATGTACATACTCCCATAATCATCAACGTAACTACTCTGATTAATCACCTCAAGCTGAATGGCGTCTTCATTAAATGTGAGACCAGATTCACCAAATGAATCATCCTCAATGGAGCCAAACGTATCAAATTGGGCCGCATAGGCTTCCATCATCGCCCCTGGTTCAGCCATTTTCTCCGCACATTGATTGAGCAAATCGGTTGCGGTCAACAAATCTGCTTCGCTATTGCTATCCAGCCCGGTACCGATGTGCCCAACCGCAGCATCACAATCAGCCGTAGCGGTGATGAGGGCATTGTGAATATCGGTCATCTCTGCTGGAACACTCATTTCGGTCAGAGCCTGATGGGCCTGTTGGACAGCTGCCCCATACGTGTCTACCTCAGTACGCCATTGCTCGTCACCAAGCTCTGGCTCAATCAGCAATAATCCTAAATTAAGCAGACCATCCCCCATTGCTTCGGCGGTGGTACCCATTTCAAGTCCATATGTCATAACCTCAAGGGGCATATCATCAATGCCAGCCTCTGCAGCTTCTTCTAGCGCAGCTTCTATTTCTGATGCAACTTCATCTTCTTCTGCTGCCGACTCAACAACTGCGTCGCTTTCAGTGGCTGGCTCAATGGCCTCATCAATGGCAATATTCTCGGGAATCGCTTCTGATTGCTCGTCAGAGAGGACCGGGGCAAATTCGGTGAAGGCCTCCTCTGCTACTAATTCGGCTTGTGATTGCGCCCAATAAACTGCGGCCCCAGCGGCACCGAGAGTCCCAGTACAGATACAAAGAAAAGCTACAGCCACAACAACATAAATAACCGTTTTATTTTGCATAACGCTCTCCTGATTGTGAGTTTGATTGGAAATTGTTTTGGTGGTATTGGATCCAAAGGCTACCGGTTATATGGTAGGGACGGCTATTTTTGGCAAAGGTTCCGCAAAGTCGAAAAGGAATTCTTTTTATGCCATTTTAACATTTGTGAGGTATAGTATCCTTCGATTCGGGCAAACACACTGTTTATCAAGATAGATTATTGATTTTTGTACCAATAATCAAATTGGTTTAACATTCGTTTGTCCTTGTCTCATTAGTAAACAAAGGTACATTTCAAAGAAAATTTATCAAAAATAGTAAAATAGGCCCTATAGTAATTATGGCCCGTAGACTTTTACCCAAAATATAGTTAAAATGGTCCTATGTAGAATTTCACAAAGCACCTGCCTTGTGCACAACATTAAAAACTTAATTTGAGAATTGTTGTGTCCCTCTCTACAATATTGTATTCATTGACCGCAGTTCATAGGACTTCAACCATAACATTACCACATTACTACCACCAGTGAACGCCATTGAAAACACTCAAACCCTTTACTCATAATCTAAAATATTTATTGCTACTATTGTTGCTTTTTGTGCTATGGCAGCCCCAAGCAACATACGCCCAAGCTCCTTCAGATCAAAGTGACTACATCACTTGGGATGAGTTGCATACTGACAAGTTTACGATCGTCTATGCTGAGGAGGTCGTCATTACGAATCGACCTGTAACCTGTCGGTGTGGGGTGGAAGAAGCCGAATACTATGCTGCCTTCATAGACGAAATCTATGATGATTTAGTAGCTGTTTTTGAGGTTGAGCTAGAAACCCCGGTCAACCTTAGACTCTTTCCGACTGAAGAAAGCTATATCCAGGTTAACCCTTTAGCACGTCAGGTGCCTGGAGTTATTGCTCACGCCCTCAACTCACGCGATGAGATCGCTGTTGCTTTACCACGAACCGAATTGTTAACCGATGAGGACCTGGTAAACAATATGCGGCACGAAATCACTCATCTCTTTGCCTCACTCCTATCAGATGGCAAATTAACCACTGGTTTTCAAGAAGGTATCGCTCAGTATTTGGAAAAGCCAAGCGAAACCGATATTTTTGATACCGCCTCATTAGAACAAGCGTTGGCTCAAAATGAACTTTTGACCTGGGCAGAGTTGGATCAGGCCGAACAAGTTTACAGCCGACCTCAAATTGCCTATCCTCAGGCTCGGTCGGTGGTATCATTCTTAATTGATCGTTATGAGTTAGCCGGATTTATTACATTTATTGAAGCTATGGCTGAAGAGCCAGGCTATCGTAGTGCAATTCAGGTGGCTTACGGCCAACCTGCCGACACTCTTGAAGCAGAATGGCTATCCTACTTGCCCGAATATCTTGCGGGACGATGGCAGGTGAATGCGATTTATGCCTACGATTTATCAAGAACCCGCACCTTGGTTGAAAATGCAGCCTATAGCGATGCGGTCGAAGAGTTGGAAGAGGTCGTCAAGTTACTTGAGACGACAGAACAAAATGATGTATTGGTTGAAGCAACAGCCCTGTTTGAAACGGCTAAACGTGGTCAAGCTGCTGGTATTTTAACTGATGAGGCGCGAGAGGCCTTAGAAGCAGGTGACTATCCTTTGGCCATTTCTAAAGGAAATGCAGCAATTACGGCCTACAGCGAAATCAATTTTGTTGATCGTATCCCCGAAATTCAAAATTACATCTATCGTGCTGAGTTAGGGCAAACAGCAATGACCCAGCTAAGTAATGGAGAAAGTTTGATTGCCTCCCTGAGATTTTTTGAGGCCGAACGACAATTACAACAAGCCACTGCAATGCTACAATCACTTGATAATGAAGCCGGTGCATCCAGAGGGGAACGTCTTCTCAATGAATCGGCCCAGCGTCAACGCTTCATCATTTATTTGCTGATTGGAGCAGCGGGTCTTTTGTTGATCTTCAATACATTCCGCCGTATTTTTAACCGCGTTATTATTGACCCCTTGGAGGTAGAGTTTAGATGAGCCAAATGTCAAGCCCCCTCCATCGTTCACTCCATCGATTACGGATGGCCTTTTGGCAACGCCGGGCTATTCATTGGTTTGTAAGAACCGTGTGGCTAACTTTACTGGTTCCGCTATTCTTATTTATTGGCTATTTTTGGCAAGGCTGGGAAATTGGCTTTGTAAACCTGTTCGGTGGCATGTTCCTGGTTGCCGGTTTAAGTATGCTGTGGGCGATTCGGCCAATTCGTTTACAAAAAATTGTACAACGTCTGGATCAGCGTCTTGAGTTACAAGCACGACTGAAAACCGCTGTAGAGTATGACAAGCCTGACGTTGTCCATAGCAATCCTGTAGCCCAAAAGTTGATACAAGAGACCGTCCAGATTATTACGGCCATCCGCTCACGTATTCAATTACTCAATGAAGGTTTTTGGTTGGAAACACGGACCTTGATTGCGGTGAGTATGTTGTTAGCTGGATTTATTGTTCTTAACAATATCAACCCAACGATTCCTGATGCAGCGGTTAGTGATTTACCCCCGGCGTGGAATGAGCCTAGTGCCGATGACATTTTGCCGCCAAATAATCCACCGCCACCGCCCGACGCTTCAAACCCGGAGGACATTAGAGGGATTCTGGAAATCTTAGCGGACGAATTCCGTGATGAAGCACCAACCCGCCCCACAGCCGATGCCCTGGATATAAAAGATACTTCAAAAGCGGCAGAAGAGTTGCGCCGACTGGCTGATCGGTTAGATCAACTGTCGAGAGATTCTCAAACCGAAATTGGGGCTTCAATGTTATCAGCCGCCATTCAAATTGGGAGTCAGCACCCGGAGATCCCTCAAATTCTTTCCAGAGGTAATGATGCAATTCAGCAGGAAGATATTATTGCGGCGGAAAAAGCGCTGGAGGATTTGGCTGATGCCATAGAAAACCTTGATATCAATCCGCCACCGCCAGAGCAAGAACCACCGCCACCAGAGCCGGAAAATCCTGAGGATGAAAATTCCGAGGAGCCACCGCCACCAGAGGAGAATGAGAATCCACCGCCTCCTCCACCGCCTCCACCGCCTGAAGAAGAGCGTTTGGCTGGCGAGGGTGATCCACTGGAAATCGAGGTTGAGCCGATTGAAGATCGCGTGTTGCAACAAGCGGAACTTGAGGTGGATGCGGGTGATGAAACGACGGAGGATTCGCCATTTGCTCGGCAATCGACAATCTCCAGCGGGGATTTAGGTCCAGATCCACTAACCTATCCCTGGGGCAAGCGTGAGGTTATTCGAAGCTATTTTACCCCCGAATAGGTTGATAGGGGTACCAAAATAATGTGAGATCTCCACATTATTTTGGTGATTATGAAGCTAATTCTGCGGCTTCGTGTTCTGCTAACTGTTTTAGATTGGTTAAACGTTTATGAACGGTCAGTTTATTTCGACCCAAATTTTGCGAGAGGAACATCAACCAACCTTGGCCTTCAAAGGTGTGATTGATTTGAGCGTGGCCGTCGGGTGTTTCAGTAATTTGCCAGCGACTATCACCAGCAATGCCTCTAGCTTGACCACGCCAAACAATGGTTTTGGTTGCGGGGTCAAACTCTTTAACCGTACCGAGAGCATCCAAAACGATGCCAACCATTGTTCGAACCGCAAGGCTGAATTGCCAGCCTTCGCGAACAGGGCCTTCGGTTAAAATTTTGATGCCTTGGGCGGGAACGTACCATTCTGGTAAACGCTTGAGGTCAGATAAAACAGCCCAAGTTTGTTCTGCTGTTGCTTTAACTTGAACTGTATCGGTTGCGCTATGCAATGCATGCTCCTAAATTTTGTGAAAGTAAGTCTGTATTTTAACATTGACAGAGTCTGATGGAAAATCTGGGAAAAGTAATCGTTATTATCGGAATAATTTTAGTTGTCATTGGTCTGGGTGTCTGGTTTTTTGCCGATAAGCTGGGTTGGTTTGGTCAATTACCTGGTGATGTTCGAATTGAAGGCGAAAATGTGCAATTTTACGCACCAATTACATCAATGATTATTTTGAGTATTGTATTGAGTATTATTCTATCAATTATTAGCAGAGTTTTGCGATAAAACCATGTTCAAATTTTTCAAACAATCTTCTCAAAAATCGTCTCCAGCCCTCTTTGATGAGTCTTTCCTGTTGCGATTGGAACGACTAGCATTTCGAACAGCTCCAGATCTACGTGGTGGGATGATTGGTGAACAACGTAGCCGGAATTTACGCTTGGCTACAGATTTTAGAGATCATCGTCCCTATACAAGTGGTGATGATTTTCGTTATGTTGATTGGAATGCCTATGGGCGTCACAAAGAGTTGCTCGTCAAATTAGGTGAAACCACCCAACAAATTGATCTCCATATCCTTCTTGATGCTAGCCCCTCAATGGGATGGACCCTCAGTGACCATCATTTGAAAAATGATAAAGCAGATTGGTCACCTACTAGTAAGTGGGATATGGCCCGTCGTTTAACTGGTGCCTTAGGCTATCTTGGCTTGGCTGATGGAGTCCGAGTCACGATCACCCCATTTGCTCAGACGTTGGGCGAGCAATTTGGCCCGAGCCACGGCAAACGTCAAGTGACTCGCAGCCTGAATTACTTAACCAACATGAGCCCAATGCCCCACGATGGCTCGGCGCAAGAAACGGATTTGTCTACAGTACTCTTGCGTTATGCTCGAGCTTATCCACGAGGTGGGGTGTTGCTCTTGCTGTCAGATATGCTTGATACAGTTTCTGACGAAGGGGATTTTAACAAAGGTCTCGAGGATCTGTCTGAAGGATTGCGTCATATGTCTCCCCCTCGATGGCAAGTAATGGTACTCCATCTTCTTTCAACGATGGAAGTGCAGCCAGATCTGACAGGAGAATTTGATTTTGAAGATATTGAGACGAAGCAAAATCTTCCTTTTCGAATAAATCAGGCGACCTTGGCTGAATACCGTTTGCGTGTACGTCGCTGGTGTACTGAGTTGCAGTCAGTTTGTAGCAGACGGGGGGCTATTTATAGCCAGGTTCTCGCCGAATGGCCTTTGGAACAAAAAATAGTTCCCTATCTTCGTTTACGGCAGGTGCTAAAATGAGCTTACTCGTACCTGCAGCCTTATTTGGCTTGTTAACCATACCCATTATTCTTATATTACATTTACTCCGCAATCGTCGAGAACACTTGTCAATCTCTAGTCTTCGTTTGTGGCTGGGATTACAACAACAGCGTGAAGGTGGTTTGCCGCGTAGTATTCCATTGACCCTGCTCTTGATTTTGCAGTTGCTTGCGGCGGCATTCCTGACCTTTAGCCTCAGCCAGCCGGTCTCTTCTTTCTTCTTGCCCCAACCGCAACACTACATCTTTATTTTAGATACAACGACCAGCATGTTGGCTGAAGATCAGTCTGCATTTGGTAGTGATGGTGCACTTTTAGGGACGACTCGTCGCTTTGATGTGGCGCGTCAGACCGTGCAAGAACGATTACGCTCATTAACTGATGATGATAGCTTTGTCATTATCGACCTCGCCGATGACGCGACTATTCTCTTGAGTGGTGAAGGCATTCAACGAGATGAAGCCGTACTTACCCTCGATAATTTTGTGCCGGGTGGGGTTGGGGCTGATTTGTCTACAGCGATTACCTTGGCCAACGGTCTCTTGGCTGATGATCGGCCCAATCAAATTACGATTTTAACGGATGGCAATTATCGTAACGACGCGGCAGAATTGCCACCGGTAATGGCTCCTTTGGAATGGTTGAGCTTTGGGGTAGAAAATACAGCCAATCAAGCCTTGGTTAATGTTTCGGCCACGCAATTGCCAGATGGTCAATATCGTGTTTTTGCTCGGGTTATCAATTATGCTGATACCACCGTCGAGCGGACCTTGCAATTGGCAAGTGAGACACGGGTGATTGATGAAAGCCCGATTTCTTTAGAGGCTCAAGGAGAAGTAACCCGCATTTGGACCGTACCAGCGAGTGCGGGGCGCATCAAAGTTGAAATTTTGGAAGCTGATGGCTTGCCTCTGGATAATCAAGCCGAATTGTTACTTACCACCACAACAAGCCATCAGGTCTTGCTGTTTACCAGAGTTTTAGACGAAGAGTTATCTGCGGCTCAAGATGCCTTAGTGCGTGCGTTTGAAGCCCAATCCGGGGTTGTAGTGACCGTAGCAGATATGTCAGAGCTTGAGACAATAGACCTACTTAATTTTGACCTTGTTGTATTTGATAGCTTACCCCCTTCTTTAATGGCGTGGCCTGCGGGTAACCTGTTAGTGCTTAACCCAACGTTGGAGCACCCTCTGCTGAGCGGCCAAGAATACATGCGAAATCTTCGCCCCAATCCAAGCAGTGGTTCCGAGTTGGCCGCAGGGATCGATTGGTCGGGTGTTCACTTTAAACAGCTTATTTCGATTGCTCCACCCATTTGGGCTGACGTTGATTTGGTGGCTAGTGGAACGCCGGTCTTTGGTGAGTCTCAACGGGAGTTTCCGCTCATTTTTCACGGCACCGTTGATGATAGTCGTATTGTCGTTTGGACATTTGACTTGGCCCAAAGCAATTTGCCAGCGCGATTAGCCCTTCCATTGCTAACAGGGAATACATTGTCCAATCTACTTTTTGCTGATGTTCCTCCGGTTATCTCGGTCGGACAACCCGTTGATATTAGCCAGAATACAGCCGTTGAATTACCCAGTGGTCAACGCTTATCACCTAGTCCAGTTACCTCGAATGTGAATGAAATGTCTTTTACTCGAACTAAATTACCTGGTGTTTACCAAATTTATGACCAACAAGATAAAGTCAGAGGTGGGTTTGCAGTCCACGCTGGATCGGCCTTAGAATCCAATTTAACCACTCGATTTGATTCGAACCTAGTTCAGACCGTTGATATTGGCGCGGGAGAAGCTCCCATTGAGACGGACTTTGAAGAGTATTGGTCCTGGTTGGCCATTGCTGCTTTGATTATTGTGGTAGTTGAAGGAGGTCTCGCATGGCGGAAATAGTCTTCCAAAGTCCAGCCTTTCTCATCATTTTGCCCATTTTGTGGTTAATTTTAGTGGTTGCTGGTTGGCGTCGACGCTTTAAACCATTTGCCCCTTTCTTGGTTCGCCTAATTATCGTGGTGTTGATTGTTGTCGCACTTGCCCATCCGACATCACCTGCCTCAGACACTGCTGCCGTTGAAACATTTAGTGACCCTGCGGTTTTGCTGGTGGATCAGTCTGATAGCCTTTCGGAAATAGATCGAACTCGCTTCCGTGAAGAAGCTGTACGTTTGACTACCCAGTTTCCTAATAATGATATTCTTTATTTTGCAGATCAGGCTACTTTGACTGGTGTGGCGGAGACGGCTGATCAATCAGTATTGGCCTTGAATCCAGAAGTATCTAATATTTCAGATGCCCTAAATCTTGGAGCTGAGTTACTAAATAATGAGTCAGGACGCCTCCTTCTATTATCGGATGGTGTTGATACGTCTGATGGTGACCTTGAACGCACATTAGATCAATTAACTCGGCAGGACATTCCGGTTGATGTATTGATTGGGGCAGAATCGCTCCCGCTCAGTGAAGTGCGTGTGGTTAGTATAGATGTGCCTCCTATCTTGCGTGAAGGCGAAACCTTTGATGTTGAAATTGTGATTCATAGTACAGCATCAACTGAAGTGAATTTGCAACTTATACAAAATTCAACGATTTTGGCGGAAGATGTAACGGCGCTTGATGTGGGTGGTAATCAATTTACGTTTACTGCGGATGCCACAATGCTTGGCTCCAATACATTTGATGCGATTATTAAACCGGTACAGCCTGAGCAAGATCAAGAGGCCCGCAATAATATTGCTTCAGCCTTTACTCAGGTTTACCCACCACCGACAGTTTTAGTTGTCGCAGATGAACCAGTCTTGGCTACTGAATTTGCTGCCGAGTTGGAGCAAGCCGGTTTTATTACAAATCGAATACAAGCGCAAAATCTACCGACTCGTCTCTCAGATTTAGAACCATATGCAGGAATGGTATTAGTCGACGTGTCAGCTCGTTCTTTACAACTTGAACAAATGCTTGCTATTCAAGAATTTGTACGAAGTCTAGGGCGCGGTCTTGTCGTGACAGGGGGGCGTCACAGCTATAGTTTGGGGGCCTATGATGATACCCCGCTGGTTGAAGTCCTCCCTCTTGATATGGATCCTCCCCCTCGGGATGAGCGTCCTCCTGTTGCGCTGTTATTGGTTATCGATCACTCAGGTAGTATGGACGAGGGCCAGAAACTGCCAATGGCTCAAGAAGCGGCAATTCGGGCGACAGAGATTTTGGGACCCGATGATCTAATTGGTGTTCTCATTTTTGATAATCGATTTCAATGGGTTGTGCCTTTCCAGCCTGTTAGTGATGGTGCGACATTGTTAGGCATACAAACTCAAATTGCAACTACTCGTCCAGGTGGAGGTACGCGGATTTTGCAAGCCCTTGAGGTTGGTATTCCAAACTTTGTCGAAGAAGTTGACTTTGATGGACCAAAGCTAACCGTATTGTTTAGTGATGGTAAATCTTTTGATGGTGATGGTAATGAGTCCTATGATCCTGTGATCAATTCGGCTAAAGAGGTGGGAATTACAATATCTACAATAGGGATTGGTAGCGATCTCGACACTGAATTGCTTGAATATTTGGCTGAACAAGGGGGGGGACGCTATTATCTTGCTGAAAACCCAGAACAGTTACCAGAATTAACCATTTCAGAGAGTGACATTTTGCGGAGTGATGCTGTACAAGAGGGCGAGTTTATCCCCGCTGTATTAGCCCCACATCCAATATTGCGGGGTTTAACCGCAGGCAATGTAGACCCGCAACGGGTTCTAGCAACTGAATTGCCTCAACTCTCTGGTTATGTTGCAATGACCCCTAAACCCCAAGCTGAGGTTGTCTTGCATACAGGTCCTGAGGATGCCCTACTGACGGTTTGGGGCTATGGCTTAGGCCGAGTTGCTGCCTGGAGTTCAGATACTGGAGTGGAATGGGCTGCAAGTTGGAATGAATGGCCTGAGTCGTCGCGATTTTGGGGACAAGTTACAGGATATACTATTCCCGCGCCAAACTTAGGGCTGTTACAGCTGAGAGCGGATGTTGCAACAGGTGGTGTTGTTACTCTGCGTGCGGATGGTGTCACGGCCCTAGGGGAAACTGTTGATTTAGCCCCTACACAGGCTACTTTGATTACCCCTGGTGAGCAGAATGTGCCGATTACCTTGCGGCAGATCGCGCCAGGCCAATATCAGCAACAGATTCAACTTGATGAGCCGGGAGCCTATCAATTGATGGTGGCTCAGACAAGATTAGGGGATACCGAGGAAAGGGCTACAACAGGTTTTGTGGTTCCCTATCCCGCTGAATATGCATTATCGGATGACGCCCAAGGGATTACCTTGTTACAAAGTATCGCAACAGCTACAGGTGGGCGAACGTTTTCTTTTGGTGAAACGTTACCCCCTATAGTTTGTGATGACGCATCTGAGGATTGCTTAGAGGAAACATTAAGGATTGAAGTTGAAACGGGTACAGCTTTATGGCCCTGGTTTTTATTAGCCGCGCTGATTTTATGGCCACTTGAAGTATTCTTACGACGTTTAGGTGGCCTGCGCATTCAATAGAAAGACAAATGAAATTCAATAGGAATTGATTGAAGGAGATATAAAACATGGACGCAACAACATACCCCGAAACAAGTTATCACCCGACAACCGAATATGTAGAGTCTTATCTGTCCGTCGATGACTTTCGCAATATTGTTTATGGTATTGAGGAAGAGGTGGGAAAAATTATCGTTGGGCAAAAAGATTTGGTCCGTCAATTATTGATTACATTGATTGGTGGAGGCAATGTGCTTTTAGAAGGGGCACCAGGCTTAGGAAAGACCCTCCTAATCTCAACCCTGTCTCAAGTGATTGACTGCTCATTTAGCCGCATTCAGTTTACACCAGATTTGATGCCCGCTGACATTGTCGGGGCACGAGTTATTTCTAGTGATGAGATGAATCGAACCTATTTTCATTTTGAAGCAGGTCCAATTTTTTCGAATATCGTGCTTGCTGATGAGATCAATCGGGCTACGCCAAAGACACAGTCTGCCCTACTTGAGGCGATGCAAGAGCGAAAAGTAACGGTCGCACGTCAGACGTATGCGCTGGAGCAGCCATTCTTTGTTCTAGCAACACAAAACCCGATTGAAAATGAAGGAACATACCCCTTACCTGAAGCTCAATTAGACCGCTTCTTTTTCCAAATTCAGGTTCCCTTTCCTACGCATGATGAGTTACTTGAAATCGCGAATCGAACGACTGGTTCGCATGATATGCAGCCCATGGGTGTCACTGATGGGGCAACCATTGTAGCGATGCAGAATCTTGCTCGGCAGGTACCGATTGCCAAAGAATTAACGGCCTATGCCGTAAGTCTATTGGAAGCAACACACCCTGATAATCCAAAGGCCCCCGATGCAATCAAACGTTATGTTCGATACGGGGCTAGCCCGCGGGGGATGCAAGCGATGATTGTTGCTGCAAAGATTTTTGCCTTAATTGACAATCGACATAATGTTGATATTCAGGATTTGCAAGCGATGATGTTACCTGCCTTACGTCACCGATTAATTCTTAATTTTGAAGGGCAAGCTGAAGCTATTTCACCAGATGAGTTGTTACGTCAAGTAATTCAACATGTTCGATAGGATTACGAAATAAATCTCTAACTTTAGAGACTTATTATGATTGAGTGCGATAAATTACTTGGCTGGACAAAGCATTGTGCTTATGCTAAACTACATAATCATAACCTTCTTTATCAACCTAAATTAGTACTAGAAGAATTGGGCCCCGATCAAGATGAATGAGAAAACTAACGTTCTGTGCATAGATGACGAACCTGGTGTTGTTGAACTGATAAGTTTAATTCTGAAGCCACAAAACTATCAAGTTCGAGGGGCAACAAGTGGACGTGAAGGGTTAGCTGCAATGCGAGAAGAGCCTCCAGATGCCGTACTTTTGGACATTATGATGCCAGAGATGGACGGATGGGAAGTTTTTCAAGAAATGCAACAGGACTCAGTCCTTAAAGATATTCCAGTGATTATCGTTACAGCGCGTAATAGCTCTTTTGAGGAAATCATTGCTCGTGAACGAGCAGGCGTTAGTGATTATGTGACCAAGCCTTTTGTTCCAAATGATTTGCGACAAAGCTTAGCTAAGGTGATAAAGAATTAATCAGGAGATTAAAGTTCGGTATGAGCCAAACGCGACGTATTCTTTGCATCGAAGATGAAGCTGAAATGATTGATTTGACCCGACTTGTTCTAGAACGGGAAGGATTTGAGGTCATAGGTGCAGTCGGCGGTTCAAAGGGATTAGAAGCGATTAAAACAGAAAAACCAGACTTGGTGTTGCTTGATTTGATGATGCCAGATATGGATGGTTGGGAAGTTTATCGCCAAATGAAGGCCGATAAGGACTTGGCAGATATTCCTGTTATCGTTGTGACAGCCCGGGCACAAAGCATTGACAAAGTGTTGGGGTTGCAGGTTGCAAAAGTTGCTGATTATATTACTAAACCGTTTGGCCCGAAAGATTTGATAAAAAGCATTAGACGTGTTTTAGGCGAAGATGAGGGATGATTTCTAAAATATGCCCTCGTAGCTCAAACGGATAGAGCATCGGCCTTCTAAGCCGCAGGTTGTAGGTTCGAGTCCTACCGAGGGCGCTCGATATGTGTCATTAAAAGTGACTTGGAATTAAGATTTCAAGTCACTTTTTTTATCGTTGTTTGTTCTTGCTTTGTGATTATTATTTGTTGGCTTGGTCATTATGATGTGGTCCATAATCTGAGCCAAATCTGTAAAAACATCGGCTGTATCGCGGAGATCAGCCGCCAATGAGCTGTTACTTCCCCCCGCATAGGAAACTACCTCTGTGCGAACTCCCATTTTGCCTATACGTTTAAGCACAGGAACAAAATCTCCATCACCTGAGAATAAAACAACTCGATCGACGGTTGAAGCTAGCTCCAACATATCTAAGGCAATTTCGATATCTAGATTGCCTTTTCGTTTGCCATCCTGAAATGTTTTGATCCGTTTGGTGACAAGATGATATCCTTTTTGTTTGAGCGAATGATAAAATCGATTGTCATGCAACTCGTTTTCATTGTTTATACCAGTATAGTAATAAGCACGTAGGATAAAGGCTTCTCGGGAGAAATATTCCAAAAGTTTTTTATAGTCAATATCAACCGATTTAGGGGTTTGGCGTTCAATTGTACGAGACAGATTGGCCGCATCAATAAATAAGGCTATTTTGTCTTTAGGCCGTTCCTGTTCTGGGGGACCATCTTCTATAAGGCGCAGGGTGGTCTCAATTTCGACGAGAGCTTGATAATAAGGAATGAGATCGATTTGAGATTTTTTGGCTTGATTGTAAATATGTTGTAAAAACCTGCGGTATTGAGCGGTACGTTCAGTAATTGTTGATGAATCGAGTGATGGTAATTGATGGTGAAGATAACGAACTTCAACACCAAGTCTAATGATCCATTCTGTGAAGTTGTGTTGTGATGTCATAGGGAATTGTCAATAACGGAATTTTAGACAAATATTATTTGCCAGTAAAGCTTATATGACAACGAACTATATGGCAAAAAATTGTTGGATAAGCTGAAAAACGCCAAGAAGCTGCATTGAGGCCACGATAACGATAATAATTAACAACCATCGGACAAACTCTGCGCCTCGCTCAACTGCAACCTGAGCTGCAATCCATCCCCCCAGACTGTTCCCAATGGCCAGAAGTATTCCGGCCGTAAGATTGACTTGATCGTTGTAAATAAAAACGAGTAACGCGGATACGGTAAAACAAAGAATGATTATACTTTTTATGGCATTGGCTTGAACTAAATTGTAGCCGACACCCAAAACTAGACTAGCTAATAAAAATATGCCTACACCCGCTTGAATAAAGCCGCCGTAGATACCGACCCCAAAAAAGATAATCATTTGCCACCAATTCGGATTTTTGTGTAAGGTTTCAGATTTTCCCTTTAGCCATTGGCTAGGTTTAACTAAAATAATCACTAGCATAACTAACATAAGGACACCAATAGTGCGTCGCATCACTTCTTCGTTAAGATCAACAGCAATACGTGCCCCAATGATTGAGCCTAGAATCGCGGGAATAGCTAGAATGATCCCCCCACGTAAATCTAGAACACCTTTTTGATAAAAGCTGGCCCCAGAAACGAGACTCTGAAATAAAACCCCGACCCGATTTGTCCCATTTGCGACAGTCGCGGGTAACCCCAAAAAGATTAGAAGTGGTAAGGTGATGAGAGAACCACTGCCAGCCAGCGTATTAATGAAGCCCGCTATAAATCCTGCAATAACGATCGCAATATAAAGATACCAGGTCAATATTTCGCCTCTATATTTAGATTAAGCTAAAGAGCGCATTGTAAATGACCAAAATAAGCCTGTCAAAGTACATGTTCTTTGATAGGCTCAGTTCTATAGAAATATTCGGTATATTGTATAGGATTATGTTCCTGTTGTAAGGAAATACTCCCTAAATTTAGTTGCAATTTTGAATCGGAAAGTGTAAACTAGAAGTGATTTTAATACAAAAAAACCATAAATTTAATTTAAGTATCTATAGATTTCACGAAGGGATTGACACAGGGAAATGGCAAGATATCAAATTCTTTATTGGGAACACATTCCATTGGGTGTAAAAGCGACTGACGTAAATGGTACAGTCAGAGAGAATCTGCCAGCCCGTTTTCAGGAAGCTGTTGAACGTGCAACGAGCGAAGCGGGTCAATCAAGTGCTGCAGCCTATACCTCTATGTTTAAGTGGGGTAAAGAACGCGAGCGAGAAGGTTCTGCCCGAGAAGTTGCTGAAACAATTGCTAGCGAGCTTGATGAAACCTGGAACGAGACTGAAGCTTTACAGTTGTTCCAAAAGGGCGAACTCTAAGTATAGTTGATGGCGTAATCGACGATTTTATTAATTGGGGAGAATAATGGAACAACCCACTGATAAAAATATGCAAAAAATGTGGAAGTATGCTGAAAAGTATGCTGAGAAAAGTGGCACTTCATTTCACCCAGATCGATCAGTAACAGAAGGGGTAATTCTCGGCTTAGCCCATCACCTTGATACCATCGGACGACCCCTTTGCCCTTGCAATTTCTATCCTGATAAGCAGGAGGAAATTAAAACCCGACGGTGGTTCTGTGCCTGTAATGAGATGAAAAAGTGGAAGTATTGCCACTGTCTACTCTTTGTTAATGAAGATGGATTACCCATTACAGAATATTTGCCTGAGGATCATGAAGGGCGTCAGATTTATGGGGTAGTCGAGGACCCCACACCTGATAAAGGGCGAGAGTATAAGGATCAAGAGCTAGATAGCGACTTAAATCTGATTAAGTGAGAGGCCGGAAGGCCTCTTTTTTGTTGCTGCGCTTTACTGTGGAAGCCACGCTAAAATTCGAAATTCGGTTTCTGTTTCAACAATATGCTCAATGGGTTGTAATCTGGGGTTGATGACAACTAAACGATATTCTGAAAAACCTTGTCCCTGATTATCAACAAATGCCACAGCCTCTTCATTTGGTGAGAAAATTGGCGCTGATCTTAACTTCCCACGGACCGGTTTATACCAAATTGTAGCCTCTTTTTTGACCGTATCATAATGAATGAGCTGTCCATTTTGGAAAAATACTGCCGAATTTCCATCATGGGTCCAGCTTGGGATAAAATTTAGAGCATCGACTTGAGTTTGGGCTAAATTGAAGTTTGAGATAAGTGAAGGTTCTGCCTCCTCAAGATGATTTTCAATCAACCAAGTCCCTAAATTCAAACAATCATCATCCTCAGCGCAATCTGATAACGTAAATGGCTGGTAGTAAATCGTGTACTTACTATTTGGTGATACATTGGCGAGTTGCCCGCCCGACGGAATCGAAAAGATTGGATTTTCGTCCTCTACCGAATGAAAGTGACGTTGTGGCTGGCTATAGAGTAATTTATTATCGGCTGTCCATAGCAATTCAAAGATGCGATCTGTGTCAATTTCTGATACAACGGTCTCGTTCGTTGCTAACGTTAATGTAACAAGACGAACAGGTGCACTTGAGCGCACCTTGTATGCTAATAAACACCCAGAGACCCCGAAACCACCCTGACAAGCTGTAGTCCACACAGGCTCGATTGTTGGATCAACCTCGGGAATAGCAACTTTGACTTGCTGACTTTGGGCATCATAAATTCGCATTTCAGCCTGATTCGTTTCTTTATTTAGAACCGTGTAAGCAACATGTCTTCCGTCTGGCGACCAACTAATCTCAGTTCCCGACCATTGAAAATCTTGCCCAACGGATAAGTATGCCTCTTGATTAGATTGGTTTCGTTCGGCTTTGACCTGAAATAATTGCTGGCCGGCAATGACCCAGCACGGTAGATCAGATTGGCCGAAACATCCTGGCGAGGGCGCGATAACCTCATCGGGGCCAACAGCGCCAATTCGATCCAACACAAGGGTATCGATATCCATGACATAAATGCGATTATTCATCCATATCAAAAGTGACCCTGTTTTTGCTGCGGCAGGCTGATAAAAGATTGTGATAAGGACGATGGTTAAGATGGCACCAAGCCAAAAAAGCAGATTTTTGATTTGGGGTGACATAAAAATAAACACTCCAGGCAAAATATCAAACAAAAAAGAGTAGCCTTTAGTAAATAACGGCAGGCATACTCCTCAATTGGTTCTTAGATTTTTATTTGTTGATGGCTAGCTGGTTTCAAATAATAATTCACCAGCTTTTACCCGAACCTTCACCGTTGTGCCTGCTTTTGGATCTTCACGGAGAAGAAAATCAGCCATTGGCTCGCGAATATGTTTTTGAAGGATACGACGTAAGGGACGTGCGCCCCATTCAGGGTGCTCATTTTGCTCTAGCAGCCAGGTTTTAGCCGCTGGTGTGACCTCTAAGGTGAGATCCCGGCTGGCCATCAGCTTTTCTTCCTTTTTCATCAATAACCCTAAAATATCCCGCAGATTATCTTGGGTTAATAGATGGAAGTAAATAATATCATCAAGTCGGTTGAGGAATTCTGGGCGGAAATGCTCTTTTAGAGCGGCTTCTGCTTCCTCACGTGCTTCGATTTCACTTAACTCAGGATCAGCCAAAAAGCGGCTTCCAATATTACTGGTCATGAGAATGACACATTCACTAAACGATACCGTTTCACCTTGCCCACTCGTTAAACGTCCTGCATCCAAGACCTGTAGTAAGACATCAAAGACTTTTACACTGGCTTTTTCTACCTCATCAAATAAAACAACGCTGTAAGGCTGTTGTTTTACCGCATCGGTTAACTGCCCACCTGCTTCGTGCCCAACATAACCAGGGGGAGATCCAATAAGTCGATTAACGGATGAGTCTTCCATATACTCACTCATATCCAGAGTGATAAGCGAGTCTTCTGTGCCAAACATAAATTCAGCCAGGGCCTTGGCTAATTCACTTTTCCCAACCCCGGTTGGACCAAGAAACATAAATGAACCGATAGGGCGTTTCGGATCTTTTAATCCAACCCGAGCCATTTTTACCGCTCGACTTAGTGCTAAGACCGCTTCTTTTTGGCCGACAATGCGCTTGTGCAAATGATCAACCATGTTCAAATAGCGATCACGTTCATCTGCCCCCATATTAGCGACAGGAATACCTGTGATCATGCTGGTGGCAACCAGAACGTCATCAGGGTCAAGCTGATTATCTTGGTCCACTTCCGACTCGTCACCACGTTGACTGATCGTTTTTATCAAAGCACAGGTTTGGTGAAGCAAGTGCACTGCTGATCCAGGTAACGGCTCCGAGGCCTGAAAGCGTTTGGCCAGACGAACGACTTCGGGCAGGCTTTCCTTAGTAATCGTTAAGTTATAGTCGCTTTCAAATTTGGGATGAAGCGTTTTTAGAATTTCCACGGTCTCATCTTCATTCGTGGGTGGGACTTGTAGCACCTGGCTGTGTTCGTTGATAACCCGGACGTTGTGTAACTTCTGATTAAAACGCTCTTGGGTAGCTGTGCCAATAATGACCACATTGCTGGAGAGAAATCCTTTTTGCAAGGCATTTCCAGCATCCTCGCGAAATTCTGCCCGGATACCCCCGAAGAAGCGAGCAATGTCGGGGATGAACAAGATACCCCCACGCGCCCGATTGAGTGCAGCATCGACCTCTTTCGCTGGATCATCTAATAAGGCTCGTTCATCGATTTCGATGACGGATTTAATTCGAGCGGGTCCCTTACCCTCAGCGATTAGTTGAGCCAAAGATAAGACTAACGAGCGTTTACCCACGCCAGCAGCGCCCACCAAAATTACATGACGGTGAGAGGCGATTGAGAGCAGATTGATTAATTTGTCTTGTAAATCAACCCGGTGATAGATTGTGGCTTTTTTGTTTTTGCTTCGTTTTGTGTTGTATTGTGCGACGGCGTTAGGGCGTGATAACTCATCTTTTACAGCCCGTTCGGTGATGCCACGTCGATTGAGGAGCCAGTGAGTCCCCATATCAATATTGGCCATTACGGCCAGAGCATAGGCCGAGGTACAGGCTGTTTCACCTTGATCCTCAGCATACATAATGCCTTCGTCCAAGATCGTAACAACATTGTCTCCAATCAAGGCATAGTCATTATCATCAACCTGAACGTACAACTCATCGTCCATCGCAACCCGTCTACGGTCACCCGCATCGCGATCCACATCTCGGACAAAATCATCCCAGTTGAAACCACGCTCGCGGCTGAAGTCTTGCAAAATCTGATAAGCTTCTGCGCTTGATGTTGTGACAAAAGCCAACAACAAGATTTCGGCAGACATAATACGTTGCTTATTACGTTTCATTAATTTGTGAGCTTGTTTAAAGGCGGCGGTTAATTCTTGGGAGATTTTTTTTGGAGATACAATTTGTTGTTTCGAAGGCAAGGTCAAACTCCTGTAGAATATGAGGTTTGGCAGAAGTGATGTTGGTCTACAGTTTTGTGAGCAAGTCAGTTCCCACAATGTGTCGCTCCCACCAGTCAGGGTAGCGTGGCCGGATGTAAATAAACGCAAGCCAACCGACCATAATCGTTAGACATACGCTCCCTAGCCAAATGGCAATGAGCGAATACCATCCGTTGACTAGGGCTAGACCGAGTATGACAATAAACAGTGCAGCACAAACAACTAAGAATGACATAATATTCACCTATGAATCATGCAAACCAACATTTAATGACATTATAACATGTTGACCAAAGCTTTTCCAAGAATTACGATGAGCCATAGAATTGTACCTTCGCCAAATCAGTGATTGGCTGATATAATTTTTGTGCATTTGTTCAACGGACCTAAATTAGAGACTAGAAGTTGAAGGATTTGAGATTTGAGTAAGATATGCTAATCTCCTTACCTTTGATCTACAATTTCCCAAAACCTTATGACAAAAACAATTTTGCTTGATCTCGATGAGACGCTACTTGGCAACAAAATGGATGCGTTTCTGCCCCCATACTTTGATATGTTGACTGAAACCTTGGCCGATCTGTTGCAGGGTCGTGATATTCGGAAACTGATGTCCGGTGCAGCCAAAACAATGCAAGCGAACGACGATCCAACGGCCACTAACCACGCTATATTTATGCAAGATTTTGCGGATCGACTTGGGCATCCTCTCGATGCCGTATTGACCTTATTAGATAAAATGTATCAAGAAAAATATCCATCTTTGCAACAGGTTACCACCTATCGTCCCGAAGCTGCTCAACTTGTTAAGTTACTCTTTTTACGAGGCTATCAAGTTATCGTTGCAACAAACCCTTTTTACCCTGCAACGGCTATTCATCAGCGCTTACAGTGGGCGGGGGTTGCCGATTTCCCTTACTTACTCGTGACTCACATGGAAAATTCCTGTTTTGCCAAACCAAACCCTCGATATTATGAGGAGATTATGGCGAAAGTGAATGGTGAACCGAGTGCAACCTGGATGATTGGTGATGATGTCCGAAACGATATTAAACCTGCAAATAGTTTGGGGATAAGAACCTGGTGGATTACGGATGTGCCAAATGTAGAGGTTGAGGCGGATAAACAGGGATCGTTACAAGAAGTTTTAACATATTTTGAAGCTGAGAGACTGTAACGTTGACTACTGCAATGTAAATAGATTTTTGACGTTTGCTGATCTAGTAAACCGTTTCGATAAATTCCTGGTTTTGAACCGTGCGTTGATTTTACACTGCTTAAGTGCTCTGTTATATGTATCCCAGATTTCGGAATTCTTCTTTACAGAACACTACGCTTGTTGGCGTAATTGCTTCAAAATGTGTTCGAGATTTGAGGGGATAGGTGCGAGTAAATCAAGAACTTGAGGTTGTGTTGGATGTTGAAAACTCAGCTTCCAGGCGTGCAAGAATTGTCGTTTGAGACCTAGTTTATTTTTTTTGCGTCCATAAATTGTGTCGCCCACCACAGGGCATTTTAACCAAGCTAAGTGTACTCGAATTTGATGGGTTCGCCCTGTTTCTAGCCCGATTTCCAACAAACTATAATCTCCATAATATTCAATCACTTGGTAATGTGTTCGAGCTGATTTACCATCAGCCCGTGGGGCCATTTTCTGGCGATGCCGCAAATCTCGGCCCAACGGAACGTCGATGATACCTTCCTCAGCTTCTGGTTGGCCATAAACAAGGGCCAGGTATGTTTTTTGGACGGTTCGAGCCTTAAATTGTTCCCGTAAGTTTTCAAGAGCCTCCGGGGTGCGGGCAATCAAAATCAACCCTGAGGTATCCCGGTCGAGCCGATGGACAATACCAGGGCGGTTGGCTGAGTCTTCATCTGCATCCCGCATATCAGCCAGATCAGGATACCGAGCGAGCAAGGCATTGACCAACGTTCCGGTGGTGTGACCTTGAGCTGGATGAACTACAAGCCCAGCGAGTTTGTTAAGAACGACGATATCTTGATCTTCATAGATGATATCCAGAGGAACATCTTCGGCCTCAAGCTCATCTGCTTCTTCTGAGGGTAAATAAAGCGTGATGACGTCGCCTAAGACAAGACTCTCTTTTGCCCGTACAGGTTGGGCGGTTTTATCAGTGCTGCGACTAAGGAGTATTTTTTCCTGACGGATAAGCTTCTGAATTTTTGAACGAGAGAGTTCAGGTAAAGCTTGGGCCAGATATTGATCTAAGCGTTTGGCTGCTTTTTCCACCTGAATGTGAATAATTTCCTCAGTTGGCATAAATAATCCTAAAATATCATGACATGGAGTGTGGTTGATTTTCAGAAAGCGATGGTTCTTGAGAAGGTGTTTCTGGTTCAGAGGTGATTTCTGAATCCTTAGCAGGTTGATCTTCATTCCACAATAAATAAGCTAAAATAGCGACGCCACACACGATTGAGGCATCGGCAATGTTAAAAATGGGAAAGATACTGATGTCGATAAAATCGACCACAAAGCCGTGTATAATGCGGTCTAGAAGATTGCCTGAGGCCCCGCCCAACTGTAAGCCCAAACTAAGACGTACCCAAATTGTTTCTACCGGGAGTAGGCGATGAAAAAAGACAATGCCAAGCACAACAATGATCGCAATGATTAACAGAACCGTGCCCATCTGTGGGAAAAGTCCGAAGGCCGCCCCTGTATTCCGGATGTAGGTAAATTGAATGATTTCGGCAAAATCTGGCCAGAATTTCCAGGAATGACCGTAGGGTATATTTTGCAAGACCCAAAACTTGGTGATTTGGTCCAATCCAAATATGATAAAGGCTAATCCCAAAATAGTGGGTAAAGCGGATTTAGAAGATTTTGTTTGATAATCGGACGATTGATCCAAATGACTGCTCCAAGCAAAAATAATAGTGCAAAATATTCTACCTCAGGGAAAAGCGATGGGCAACCGCCCTTCTCTTACAAAAGATGAGAGTTTAATGAGAAAACCTCCATATTGCTTGAAAAATTGACAGGCTTTAGTTAAAATGGGGAGGCATTTTGGGTTGATAATGACCAGGAGTCCGAAAAATTTTTTTGAGAATTGAGATAAACTCTTTGGTCTCAATAATGTACCACGACTCACTAATATCTAATTTCTAAGGAGTCTCCAAGAATTATAATGGAAATGTCGAATATTCAAGAGCTAAATGCAGCGGTTGAAGCGGAAGCTCGTTTTTTACAAGGATTGATTGCCGAAGTCAATCAGGTCATCGTTGGTCAAAATACGCTGATTGAACGGCTATTAATTGGGTTACTCGCCGATGGTCACGTTCTGCTAGAAGGGGTTCCTGGTCTAGCCAAGACGTTAGCTGTTAAAACGCTGGCTCAGGCTGTACAAGCTCAATTCCAGCGGATACAGTTTACCCCGGATTTGTTACCGGCTGACTTAATCGGAACTGAAATATATAACCCGAAAACCCAGGATTTTACCGCGCATCAAGGCCCGCTTTTCTCTAACTTCATTTTGGCCGATGAGATCAATCGTGCCCCAGCCAAAGTGCAGAGCGCCTTGCTGGAAGCAATGCAGGAACGACAGGTTACTATTGGAGACACAACCTATCGGCTAGAAGACCCTTTCTTGGTATTGGCCACCCAAAACCCAATTGAGCAAGAGGGAACTTATCCTTTACCTGAGGCTCAGGTTGATCGTTTTATGCTCAAAGTCATTGTAGATTATCCCACCCGCAGCGAAGAACGAGTCATTATTGATCGTATGACGGGTGAAGCCTTACCCGAAGTTCGGCCTGTAATTACGCCTGAAGACTTGATTTATGCCCGTCAGGTTGTGCGCCAGATTTATGTTGATGAAAAAATCAAAGATTACATTTTGGATCTAATTTTTGCCACGCGAAATCCAGGTGAAAATGGGTTAACCTCGCTTGAGCCGTTGATTGATTTTGGGGCCTCACCACGCGCCAGTATTTATCTGGTGATGGCAGCACGTGCCCACGCTTTCTTGCAAGGCCGAGGCTTTGTCACCCCAGAGGATATCAAAGAGATTGCCCCTGATGTGTTGCGACACCGGGTGATTATTAGCTATGAGGCTGAGGCGGAAGAGGTTACAAGCGCTGACATTGTGCAACAAATTTTAGATCAGGTCGAAGTCCCCTAAATATGCTAACCTCTGAATTGATTAAAAAGGTTCGTCGTATCGAGATTCGAACCCGGCGGCTTGTCAATGATAGCTTTGCCGGTGAATATCACGCGGTTTTTAAGGGGCGTGGGATGGAGTTTGATGAAGTCCGCCCCTATCGTCCCGGTGACGAAGTACGGACCATCGATTGGAACGTGACCGCACGTACTGGTGACCTCTTTGTAAAACGGTATATTGAAGAGCGAGAGTTGACCGTGATGCTGATGGTTGACGCCAGTGCTTCGGGACAATTTGGAACCGCTCAACGCTTTAAACGAGAGATTGCCGCCGAATTGGCTGCGGTCTTGGCCTTCTCAGCGATTACGAACAATGATAAAGTTGGCCTGATTGTTTTTACGGACCAAATTGAGCTATTTATCACCCCACGTAAGGGACGCCGTCACGTTTTACGGGTGATTCGTGAATTACTCGCGTTTGAACCTACCCACAAGGGCACCGATTTGAAATTAGCCTTGGATATGACTCATCACGTCCTCAAACGACGAAGCATTGTATTCCTGATCTCTGACTTTCTAACCGCTCCCGAAAGCTATCGTTCTACATTACAGGCCAGTAACCGTCGTCACGATATGATTGCTGTGACTCTGAGCGACCCCCGTGAGTGGGAGTGGCCTAATGTTGGGATGTTGGCCTTGGAAGATGCTGAGACCGGCGAAATTCAATGGGTTGATACGAGTAATCGGGCTTGGCGTGAGGGCTTCGAAAAACAGGCCCAAGAGTTACACGAAGCGCGTGAAAGAGTTTTTCGTAAATCACAGGTTGATCGAATTAATTTAACAACTGATGCCGATTACGTTGGCCCTTTGACCTCATTTTTTGAAAAACGTTCTCGCCGATTGCGACGGTGATTTTTAATGAAACTTAAATCGCGTCACCTTTTCCGCTTAACATTTTTGACTGGACTTGTTGTCTTCCTGTTCTCCTCTTCCCCACTTTTTGCGCAACAGCCATTTGAGGCTGAGGTCGAATTTTTTATTCGTAATGGTGGGCCTGAAAGCCAATTTACCGTTGGGGATCAGATTATCCTGCATTTGGAAATTAGACACCCCGCTGACTCCCGGGTAGTTTTACCTCAGGTTGAAGAACCGTGGGATGTTTTTACCGTGGTTGATCAAACCGCCCCGCAAGTTGTCGATAATGGTGACGGGACAGCCACGACGGGGAAAGATATTGTTGTTGCTCTTTTTCAGCCAGGCCAGTATGAAACCCCGCTGATCATCGTCACACACCGTAAACCCGATGGATCAATTGAAGAATTAGCGACACCGATTATTCCAATCAATATCGTCTCAATTCTAACCGAAGATGATTTAGAACTGCGTGATTTGAAAGCTCAGGCGCAGTTACCAGAAGCAGCGCTATGGCCGTACATTCTTGCAGCGGGTATTCTCACAGCGATCGTGATTGGGTTACTTGCTGCCCTGCTCTTTTGGTGGTTCTACTGGCGAAAACAACAAACCGTTACCGAGGCTGTCCCGGTTGGGGTTACTGATTTACGTCCCCCAGAGGTTGTGGCTTACGCTGAGTTGGAGCGAATTGAGGGGCTGCGTCTGCCTGCTCGAAATCAGATAAAAGAACATTATGCTTTGGTTTCGATTTGTCTGCGGCGATATATCGAAGGTCGTTACGATGTATCCGCTGTGGAGCAAACGACAACAGAACTAAAATCTGCATTTGCCAAAACTGATGTGCCAGCAAACGAAATTCGACAATTGATCAACATTGTCAATGAGAGTGACTTTGTGAAATTTGCTCGGTATCGCCCGCATGACAATAGTATTTACAACCTGATTAAAAACGCCCGAGAGGTTATTGATGAAACTACGACGGCCGTTAAATCGCGAACAAAAGAAGATGAAATATCATTGTCTGAAAATGGTACACCGTCAGAAAATGGGGCTATATTGCAAAATGAGGTCTCACATGGTGAGGGGGCTTACGCCGTCGAAATCACATCTGATGCACCGGATAAGGATAGAGATTTAGGATGATATTACGATTTGCTTCACCCTGGCTGCTCATTTTTCTTATGCTGCCCTTGATTTTAACGGGAATATGGTTGTTCTGGCGAGAGCGACAGAAGCCCGCTACCTTGCAATATTCTGATTTACGATTGACCCACCAAGAAAATGTGTCGCTTCGTCAACGGCTGCGCTTTCTCTTGCCAGTGCTACGATATCTCGCTTTGACCCTACTGATTATTGCCTTTGCCCGACCCCAGTCTGGCACGGCCCGTGAGGTCATCAGTGGGGAAGGGGTTGATATTTCCATCGTTCTCGATATTTCAGGGAGTATGGCGGCCCTAGATTTTGAGCCGAATCGGCTGGGTGCTGCGCGTCAAGTAATTTTAGATTTTATTGAAAGCCGACAATATGACCGGATTGGTTTGGTCATTTTTGCGACAGAGGCCTTTAGCCAAGTGCCCCCCACGGTGGATTATGGCGTTTTAGAACAGGTATTAAATGAGACTCAGGTTTCGTGGGATATTGGCTTGGAGAGTGGGACGGCTATTGGGCTTGGCTTGGCCAATGGAGCCAATATGCTTCGTGATTCACAGGCCGATAGTCGCGTGATCATTCTGCTTACGGATGGTGCCAATAACTCAGGGCAGGTTGATCCGATGACTGCGGCTGAAATATCGAAGGCGTTGGATATCAAAGTTTATACGATTGGAGCGGCCCGGCCTGGCCCCGCTCCGCTGCCTTTTCCTGATGGCCGGATTGAGTATCGCGACTCTGAAATCGATGAAGAAACACTCCGTGAGATCGCCGATCTAACCGGTGGACTTTACTTTCGGGCTGAGGATACGCGAGGTCTGCAAGAGATTTATGACACCATCAATGAGCTTGAACGCTCTACCATTGAGGTGCGAACCTTTACTCGTTATGAAGAGTTGGCGATTTGGTTTATTCTGCCAGCCGCCCTGTTACTTGGGGCCGAAGTTTTATTGCGTCAAACCTTATTCCGAACGATACCTTAGATGAATATTTTTGCCCAACCCTTTTATTTACTTTGTTTCATTCCGCTTTTCTTTCTAGGCGTGCTGTTGTTCCTCTTGCGCCAGCGTAAGCAGTTGATGATTGATCGGCTGGGGGCGGCGGAACTCATCGCTCGCCTGAGTGAGTCGGTGAATTGGCGAGGTCGTCGCTGGCAGATACGTTTGCTCTTCTTGGCCTTGGTCTTGGTGGTTGTTGCCTTGGCCCGTCCCCGCTGGGGGGCACAAGTCGACTATATCGAGCGCCAAGGGGTCGAGATTATGGTGGTGCTCGACATTTCTGAGAGTATGCTGGCCGAAGATTTCAAACCCAATCGCTTGGCACGGGCCAAACTTGAGATTTCCGAATTGATGGATCGTCTTGATGGCAACGAAATTGGTTTGGTCCTGTTTTCCGGTGCAGCTTTCGTGCAATTTCCTCTGACCTCAGATTTTGCTACGGCCCGAATGTTTTTGGAGTCGGCTCATCCAGGCATTATCTCCCGGCCTGGGACAGCGATCGCCGAGGCGATCCAGGTGGCAATAACTGGGTTCAATCAGGAACGTTCTAGTCAAAAGGTAATTGTGATTTTGACAGATGGTGAAAATCACGAAGGAGATACCGCAGCCGTTGTCAATGAAGCAGTTGCTCAAAATATCATTATCTATACCATTGGATTTGGTTCACCCAATGGAGAACCTATTCCTCAATATGACCATTTAGGTGAACTCTTAGGCTACAAACGGGATCGCCAAGGCGAGGTTGTGTTGACAACCCTTGATGAGACCTTGTTGCAAGAAATCGCATTAGTTTCAAACGGTCGCTATTTCCGGGCTACCCCAGACGGTCGTGAAGTTGGCCTATTGGTTGGCGCAATTGATGACTTACAAACCAGTGAATTGGAAGGTCGATTTGAAACCCGCCGGGTTGAACGCTTTCAATGGTTCCTCTTCCCCGCGATTATCGCTTTGTTTGTAATGGAGTTGATCCCAGATCGCATCTTAGAGAAAAAGGTAACCTCGTAAAGGGTGAATGCATAAGTTAAGGAGCAGGACAATGAGGCATTACCACGGATTGCTTATTATAAGCCTGATTTTTTTAGTTGGATGTGGCACATCTGCGGCAAGTTATAATAATCAAGGCAACGATTTATATAATGAGGCGCAGTATAGCGCGGCGATAGAAAATTATACATCGGCCAAGCAAGAGGATGCGACCCTGCCCGAACCTTATTACAATTCAGGAAATGCCTTTCATCGTGATGGCGATATGGACTCGGCCACCCTGCAACTCCAAGAAGCCTTACGTGCTGCGGATGATGACCTCGCCCAAAATGCGTTTTATAATTTAGGGAACTCCTATTTCAAAGTGGAAGATTGGATTGGGGCGATCGAAGCCTATCGACAGGCTCTTTTGCTCGATCCCGAAGATACTGATGCAAAACATAATCTTGAGTTAGCGCTGCAGAATCTACAACAAGAACAACAGCAGCAACAGCAACAACAGCAGCAACAACAGCAGCAACAATCCGACCAAGGGGGAGATCAACAGCAAGATCAGCAAGATCAGCAAGGCCAGCAAAATCAGAATGAAGAACCACAAGATGAGGGTGGCGAAGGTGAAGAAGAGCAAGAAGATCAATCCGGACAGGGCGATGAGGAAGAGCAGGAACAGCCACCTAGTCAGGGCGAACTTTCTCCTGAAGAGGCAAGACAGTTGCTTGATGCTTTAGGTCAAGATAGTCAAACTTTGCAGGAACGCTTGCAACAACAGTATGGTCGTCCTGATACTTTCCCCGATCAAGATTGGTAAATTTTCACGGATGCAACAATTACCTTTTGGTTCCAACGCTCTGTGTTGGGACCGAAACCAAGGTCCAAAGCGTGGCAACGCAGAGCATTGTTACAAGAAGAGAGAGTTTTCAAGGGTGCAACAATTTGGAGTCAGGGTCGTATAATTTTCTAGTAGCAAAGTAACAGCGGGTTGTAATACAGGACGTTATCTGTCAATGTGAGAGATAACTACCCAGAGTACAACTAATCATTTTGCTTGACAATATAACTCAAGGCATAATTGGCTTTGACGATTGAGAACATTTTGAGACCAGTTTGGTCTTTTTTCGTTTAATAACCAATGACATTCAGATATCATAACAGTATTCTTTTGATCATATTTTTGATACTTCTTTTTGTGCCTGTTGATGTAGCGGCGCAATCACCTCTCACCGTTGACGTTGATCGTACGACGATTTCAACAGATGAGGCGGTTAATCTGACCATTGCCATTCGTGGTGAATTTACCTCGCTACCAGAACCAGATTTATCAGGCCTCCAAGATTTTAATATTGTTGGACGCTCTCGTAGCCAACAAGTGGTTATTATTCAGGGGAGCCAAAGCGTACAAGGTATTTACAACTACACGCTGCAACCCACGCGTGAGGGTGAGTTAATCATCCCCCCTTTCTCATTTACAATTGATGGGCAGCTATTTGAAACCGACCCGATTCAAATTAGCGTTTCAGCGGGGGCTACTGTACCGGCAGCTCCCACGCCTGAGTCGCCTGCTGCGGTCACCCCTGGCCAACTCACGGGGCAGGATTTATTTGTGGAAGCAGTGGTCGATACCCCAAATCCCTATTTAGGCCAACAAATTCTTTATACAGTTCGATTTTATGAAGCGGTCGACTCAATCGGGAACCTGCGAGCGCGGGTAAACTATGAACCACCAGCTTTTACTGATTTTTGGAGCCAATCTCTGACCCGGCAAGAGTATGCCTCTCAAGCCGCTAATCGGGTGTATGCAGTTACCGAATTACGGACAGCTTTGTTTCCGTCTGGGTTAAATGAAACCGTTATCCAGCCGGCCCGCTGGATAATTCCTGGCTTACTGCTCAACCCAGATATTGTCCTTGAAACCGATCCGATTGCGATTAACGTCCGCTCACTCCCGACCGATGGTCAACCACCTAGTTTCAATGGTGCGGTGGGCCAATTTGAATTACGTGCGTCAGTAGACACGATTGAAACTGTAGTGAATGAGCCAATCGAATTACGAATCGAAATCTCAGGGAAGGGAAATATCGAAGCACTGACCGAACCAGAATTACCCCAGCTTGCCTTTTGGCGTTTTTTCGATAGCGAAACCGATACGTCACTGGACCCACGCGAGGATGGCTTGTATGGGGTACGCCGTTTTGAGCGGCTGATGGTGCCGGGACAAGCAGGTGAATTTACAATCCCTTCATTTATTTTTAGCTATTATGATCCTGATGTAGGTGAGTATCAAACGAGTACAACTGATCCAATTCAGGTCAGAGTTTTACCCGGCGATGATACTGTCGATCCGATTGTTGAACCAGGAGCAGAGGTTGTGGTTGATATTCTTGATATCAAACCTGTCCCCGCCGCCTCACTGACTGGCTCGCGATTCTTCTCCTTAGCCAATCCCCTCTACTGGATTTGTTGGATTTTACCCCTCTTCATTGTGGCGACTGTTTGGGTATTCCAAACTCAACGCAAACGCCTGTCCACTGACGTAGGCTATGCGCGTGGATTACGGGCTAAACGTATTGCGGATCGGATATTACAGGAGCGTGAACAGTTGGGGCTTGATCAATACGCGGCCTCTCGTAAAGCATTGTTGGGCTACCTTTCTGATCGGCTTAATCGTCCAACAACTGGACTAACCACCAATAATCTGGTGAAAATGTTAAAAGAAGAGAAACTGGATCCGATTTTGATTAAACGTATACGGGCAACCTTAATCGATATCGAAACCAGCCGGTATGCGCCGATTGAGCAAGATGTGGCCCAATCTCTTATGGCTGATACCCAACAACTCATCGATGATCTTGAGAAATTTTTGGGGAAACGGTAATGATTATCACCAGATATAGCCAAGTGACTCGTTTCTCTATCATTTTGTTTATCATAATTTTGTTTGGCCTGCTAACCACGCAACTGGGATTGGCTCAGAATGCTGACAACGTGGCCCAGTTGATGATTCAGGCTAATCAACAGTATGAAGCTGGGCAGTATATTGAAGCGACCGCCAGCTATGAGGCTTTGGTTGATGATGGGGTACAGCACAGCAATCTCTATTATAATCTGGGTAACGCATACTTTCGCCAAGGAGATTTAGGCCGAGCGATCGTCAATTATCGCCGCGCCCAGCAGTTGTCACCCCGGGATGCTGATGTTGCTGCCAACCTTGACTTGGCTCGAACCCAAACCATTGATCAAATTGTGGCTGATGAATTGAGCTTAGGTGGTGTGATTGGGCAGTGGGTGACCTTTAGCGAGATTGCCGTGCTACTTCTCGTCTTTTGGCTGCTTTTGTGCATCTTTATCTGCCTATATATTATGCTCCCTGATCGTAAGACGCTGTGGCAATGGTTGATGCTTGGTTGTGTTGGCCTGATGCTCTTTAGCGGATTGCTCATTGTGAGTAATCTGTATAGCGAGTCGCAAAACCCTTCTGCGGTGGTGATTGTGCCCGAAGTAGATGTCATTGACAACCCCGATATCCCTGAAGAGGCCTCTGTTCAATTTGCCCTCCACGCTGGCGCGGAAATCCAAATTCTGGATCGTCGGCTCGGCTGGCGACAAATCGCCCTCCCCGGTGACTTGCGTGGCTGGGTCCCTACGAACGCCATTGAGTTGGTCGCAGAATAATTTATTTACGTAAAACGTTGATTGAGCCTGCCGAATATAACGTTTTACGTGATAGAATGCCTGGTTTCGACAGGCTCAACCCACATTGCGCACATATTCTGCGCAAGTCCTAATTTAGCCTCAGAAATTTTTCGGCATCTCCCCTACATACTTTGCCCGAGGTCGGATCATTTGCGGATCGGTGTACGCTTCTAAGGCTTGCCCAATCCAGCCGACAGTCCGACCAATGGCAAAGAGAGTTAATGCGCCATCTTTGGGTAACTTCAGGGCGTGGGCCAGCATCACCAAGCCTGAGTCGAGGGTTAAGTGTTCCCCCATAATCTCATTGGCTGCCTCTTTGATCGCTGTAACCAACCTGACGACTTCGATATCTGGATAAGCTCCTTCAACCATCTCAAATAGCATTTTGCCCCGTGGGTCACCATTTGGATAGAGGGGATGTCCACACCCTGGTACACTCTCACCTCGTCGGAGGCGATTGACGATCACATCCTGGGCTTTCTCTGGTCGCTCAACTTCGTGTAGGAACGCCTCGAATCGTTCTGTTTCTCGACCGTGCCAAGCCCCCTGAAGGGCTGCTAGCCCAGCAATAACAACTTGATAGGGAGTCGCTCTGGCTGAGGCGACACAACGCGCGGTGAATGAGGAAACATTCAGTTCGTGATCGGCGCATAAAATCAAGGCAGCTTGGATAAATTGTTTGGCTTGTGGATTATTGGGTGCCCAATTTTGCTGCAATGTTTCGGCCACGCCCGCCTCAGCCGATGCCGCGCCACTGGCTACGGCTGCAAACAGCCGAAGAAGATGGGCTCCCGTATGGATGACTGCTTCTGGTCGTAAATCATAGGCGGCTGGATCGTGTTGGGCGGCAATGGGCAAGATTGTTTGAAAACGCTCAAGTGAGGTTATTGGGAGGGGGGAATGCTCGACAGCGGGTGGTAGACCAAACTTGTTTCTGAAGATTTCTGGCTCACCCGTGAGTAAGTCACCTGTCCACAATAAGATTGCCACCTGTTCAATGCTGTAATGTTGACAAAGGTGTAGCGCGTCATACCCCCGGTAAAACAAGTGATCCTCTGTGATCAGGGTAAGGGCAGATTCCAAAACAGGTGCTCCCCAATGTAAGGCCCCTTCTACGGCCTTCGCTGGATTACGTCGTTGTTCCTTCCGCTCTTTTAGTTTATTCACATCTTCGGCTAGATATCGTTTGGTCCGTTTACCGACATCAAGCGTTTCTGACCGGATCAAGCCGCGACTGACATAAGCATAGAGCGTGGCTACACTGATACCAAGTTCAGCTGCTGCTTCTTGAGCTGTTAAGTATTGGTTGGATTTCATTGATTAGCCCCCTACAGGCAGTTAGCATAAATCAATTGTACCTTGTATTGATTTGTAAATCAATATTGACAACAATGATTTGATTTTCTATACTGTATCAATATATAGAATCTATAAATGAAAGGTGAAATTTGATGTTAAATGATACGATAGAACCCCTCATAAATTTGGGGCTGGAAGGGGTGATTGCTAGTCAAACGCGGTTAAGCCGGGTTGATGGTCAAAAAGGGGAACTGATTATTGCCGGATTTCCAGTGGAAGAATTGGCCAGTAAAGCAACGTTTGAAGAGACCTTATATCTACTCTGGAATGATGATTTACCTAACGCTAAACAACTTGCTAACTTGAGAGAGGCAATGGTAAAGTATCGTACGCTTTCGGCTGCGGCGATTGATGTTCTACGGGCTGCAGCAGCAAAAAATGTATTGGCTATGGATGCATTACAAATGGCAGCCAGTACCTTGAGTTTGCAGCTTACCGAGGCATGGGTTGAGGATACGTCTCGGGAGGAAGCTATTGCCGTGGTTGCCGCGTTCCCCTCGATTGTGGCTACATACTGGCGGTTGCGAAATGGAGAAGCCCCAATTGCACCGCGTGCAGATCTGAGTCACGCTGCCAATTATTTGTATATGTTGACCAGCCAGGAGCCGAGTCCTGAGCGAGTACGCGGGCTGGAGACTTATTTGAATACAGTGGTTGATCACGGCTTAAACGCTTCAACCTTTACTGGGCGAGTAATCATCTCGACCCAATCGGATATGATCTCTTCTATCGTCGGCGCCCTGGGCGCTTTGAAGGGACCACTGCACGGCGGCGCACCTGGGCCTGCGTTAGATATGGTCTTTGAGATTGGGGAGGCTGATAAAGCAGAGGGATATCTGCGAGATAAATTGGCGCGAGGAGAGCGTTTGATGGGGTTTGGCCATCGTGTCTATAAAGTTCGTGATCCACGGGCCGAAGTTCTCTCGACCGCTGCCGAGCGATTTTATCAGGCAGATGGGAATATGGCCCTCTATAATTTGGCGCGGGATGTTGAAAAGACAGCCGTATCTCTGCTTGCTAAGTATAAGCCAGGACGAAACCTACAGACAAATGTTGAATTTTATACAGCGCTTTTGTTGCACGGTTTGGACTTATCTACCGATCTCTTTACCCCAACCTTTGCCATTGGTCGCGTTGGCGGCTGGACCGCTCACTGTTTTGAGCAGCAGGAGACTGGCCGAATTATTCGGCCAAAAGCGCAATATGTGGGGCCGACCAACCGTGAATGGATTGCTGTTGAATGGCGGTGACAAGGGAGCTAGGGAGCAAAGCTGCAGAGATACAAGGTAGCGGAATAGAGTAGTCAGTCTTTGCATCTCTGCCAAAACATTAGAGGATAACTTATTATGAAATCAACTGTTGAAGAAATTAGAGAACGGTTTGACAATGACGTCGAGCGATTTTCAAATTTGCAAACGGGGCAATCTGCCACGATAGATGCGCCCCTTGTGTTAGATTTGATTGTGCATGCTGCGTCTACCACCAATCCTGAAGCAACCCAGGTACTGGATATTGGTTGTGGGGCGGGTAATTACACGCTCAAACTGTTGCAACGGTTACCGAATGTCAATGCCACAATGGTTGACTTGAGCCAGCCGATGCTGGATCGGGCAAAAGAGCGAGTCGAGGCTGTGGCTACAGGCCAGATTACGACTGTTCAATCAGACATACGCAATTTAGAATTGGGTGAGAGTCAGTTTGATATTATGCTAGCAGCGGCAGTCCTTCATCATCTTCGGGATGATGAGGATTGGCACTTTGTTTTTCAGAAATTGTATAACGCCCTTAAACCAGGCGGCACATTGTGGATTTCTGATTTAATTCAACATTCGACCGCCGGTATTCAGGCGATGATGTGGCAGCGTTATGGAGAATATTTAACCGATTTTCGCGATGAGGCGTATCGAGATCAGGTATTTGCCTATGTTGCCAAGGAAGATACACCACGTCCACTCATGTTTCAAATTGATTTGATGCGAGACGTTGGTTTTCGTAATGTTGAAATTTTACATAAAAACAGCACGTTTGCAGCATTTGGTGGGATTAAGTAGATAGGTAAAATCCAATTTGGAAGAATCAAAAAAGCGCCTCAAGTGGCGCTTTTTCATTTTTATGTGAGGTTATGATTTTTTCGCATTGAGTTTGATGTGTAGGTCACGCAGTTGATGACTATATACTTCGGTGGGGGCACCCGCCATCAAATCAGAGGCGTTCTGGCTTTTCGGGAATGCGATAACCTCTCGAATGTTGGGTTCGCCAGCCAATAGCATGACAATACGGTCAATACCAGGGGCGATACCACCGTGAGGTGGAGTACCATACTCAAAGGCTTCGACCATATGGCCAAATTGATCTTTGGCCTCTTCAACTTCGAGTCCAATGAGGCCGAAGACTTTCTCTTGTAGATCACGCTGATGGATCCGAATACTGCCACCCGCAACCTCATAGCCATTCAACACTAAGTCATACTGTTTACCCCGGGCCTTGCCTGGGTCAGTGTCTAAAAATGGAATATCCTCATCCATCGGAGCGGTAAAGAGGTGATGACTCGGATCCCATCGATTTTCCTCTTCATTCCACATCAAAAATGGGAAGTCAATCACCCAGCAGAAAGCCAGCACATTTTCATCAATCAGTTCTAGACGTTGGCCTAGCTCCAATCGGAGACGCCCCAATGCTTCATTGGTGATCTCATATTTGTCCGCGACAAAACAGAGCAAGTCGCCTGCTTCACCTTCAAGCCGTGAGATCATGGCTGATACTTCATCATCAGACAGGAATTTGGCGAAAGAGGAGCGACCTACTTTTACACCGCCCTCATCATCAGCCTCAACGACGAGCCAAGCAAGGCCTTTGGCCCCAAAATCTTTGACAAAATCTGTGAGGTCATCAAGCTGTTTACGGCTGTAATGACCTAACCCTTTGGCATTGAGACCTTTAACCAAGCCACCTGAGCTAACGATACTCTTGAATACTTTAAATTCGGTGTCAGCAAGGATATCACTAACATCTTTCAACTCCAAGCCGAAGCGAATATCAGGGTTGTCTCGGCCAAAACGATCCATGGCCTCATTGTAGCTGAGGCGTGGGAATGGTGTTTGTAATAGGGGGCGATCAACCGTGTTTTTTACGATACTGGTCATTAATCGCTCAATCAAGTCCATAATATCTTCGCGATCAATAAAGCTCATTTCCATGTCAAGCTGGGTAAACTCTGGCTGTCGATCACCGCGTTGATCTTCATCCCGGAAACAACGGGCAATTTGGAAATAGCGATCATACCCTGCGACCATAATCAACTGTTTCAACTGCTGGGGGCTTTGTGGAAGCGCATAGAATTTCCCAGGATGCACGCGGCTGGGCACGAGATAGTCACGTGCCCCTTCTGGCGTTGTTTTGAAAAGGATGGGTGTTTCAATTTCGATGAAATCTTCATTGGCTAGAAAATTACGAATGTGGCGAACAACTTCATGTCGCAAGGTGATGTTACGGCGCATCCGTTCCCGTCGTAAATCCATATAGCGGTAACGTAACCGAATCGACTCATCAACCGGTGTTTCTTTGTTGATATCAAACGGCGGTGTCTTGGCCTGATTTAGAACATTAAGTGCGTAACATTCAACCTCTATTTCACCTGTATCCAAATTTGGATTGGCTTGACCGTCAGGGCGAGGCCGAACGCGACCTTCGATTTTGATAACGTATTCATTCCGCAGGGAGTCAGCTAATTCGTGCGCTTCCGCGTTGATATTCGGGTCAAAAACTACCTGCGTGAGACCCCAACGATCACGTAGGTCAATAAAGATGAGACCACCGTGGTCACGGCGGCGGTGAACCCAACCAGACAAGGTGGCTTCTTGTCCAGCATCTTCTATCCGTAATTGATTACAGGTGTGTGTGCGATACATATTTAATTTCTCTCTACATAAAAAAATTTGGGGAGGCTGTATAAATGATACAACCACCCCAATGTGTCTGTTCAGCCTCAAATTCTAGCATAAAATCGGGAAATGGAAAAGGATACAACGATCTTTAATTTTGTATTTGGAAGATTTGGATCCCTTGTTGATCGTAAATTTTCTCCAGAAAGTGAGCCTGTTCTGGATCAAAACTACCAAGCTGGCGTTCTGTTTCACCAAAATATAGGTATTTGACATTGTAACTTTCGATTAAATTGATCCGCCAAGCATCAGTGGTTGCTGATGCAAAGAATTCTTTTACCAGGGCGCGTTTTTCGTCTGAGTTAACGGTTTCCGGGCCATGACCAACAAATGTACGGACGTAGGCATAAGCGGGCAAGATATTGCCAGTGTCATAGGCTGTTAAGACGACATCGCCTTCGGCTGTTTGATCTAGCCATTGAACAGCAGTGAAAGTAGCTGTCGTTTGAAAGATAGGCGCATCTCGATTTGGAAGTGTTAAGAAGCTGCCTAACAGAATGAATATATTTGTAAAGCTGAAAAATACAATCAAGGTTAGGCGGGCTATGGTGTGTCGTTCGGGTGGAATGCACTTTTGTAGGAATGTGAATATCCCGACTGTGGCTAAGATGACCAACGGAACTTGAACACCAACCACAAGCCGACGTTGTAGATTGAAGGGGAGATAAACGAGAAGCGGAAATAAAATAACCCAAATGACGAGTAATTTATGATATGGTGAGTGGCTGAAAAATTCTTTATTAGTGAGAAGACCATAGACAGCTAGTAAGATTAGTAGACCGTAGGCAGCGCCATAATGCAAAATATGAGGTGATAAAGTGACAATTTGGTCTACCAACGTTTGAAATACAGGATTAGTGTTGACTACATAAAAATCATACACAATTACTGGTAATGCCATTAGGCCAACAAGGCTTGCTTGAAAAAATTGAGGCCAGAGTAGTTTTCTTTTTTGATAAGAAATAAATGCCCAAGTTATAGCCATTACACTAGCAAAAACGGCGTAATAGAAAGCGGTAATCAGACACATTAAAAAAAGAAATATGCCCGCCCAAAATGTAAATATCCAACGTTGGGTGTGCCAACTATGTAGCAAGAGCAACATACTGCAAAAAAGTAAGCCTTCGGCTAAAGCTAAGTGGGGTAAATGAAATATGACCAGAAAAATGAATGCTTCAGGGAGATAGAAATCAATAGGAAGACCAAATTGTGGAATTAATCCTAAAATACTTATAAGCCAACCTAATCCGCTGCCAAACATAATGAGCAAAAAGGCAAAACGTCTTTGGGGAATATCTGTGATAAAAAATGCGATAAAATAATAAACGATGGTTAGAAGAAGTACACTACATAATAAACGGGCTAGATGGTAGAAAGGTATAAACTCGAGGCCAAAAAGATTGCTAAATTTACCAAGGAGTAGGTGAAATGTGTAAAGATAGGCCCCATCGTGTGGTTCAGCTGTGAATGGTAAGTGAAATTTCCAGTTGCCTTCTGCGCCGAGACGCATTTTAGCTAAATATGAATTAGCATCCTCTATACCAATGATGAAACCACTAAATTGTTGTTCGGGGGTGGACAGGGTCCATCCATAGATGTACGGCAGTGAGGTTATTAGTAAACCCAGGGTAATCCAAAAACTTAACCAGATCCACTCTTGCTTAGTGATGTGAGGTGCGCCGATCATAAAATCTCCTTGCAATACCCATCCATGTAATTGTTAAGATCAAGACACCTGCGGTTACGGACGAAATCCAGCCTCCCCATAATACACTATTTGGTTGATATGTCATTATGACCTGAACTGGTCCCGTCTCTTCTAGATAAATACCCCGCAAGAGACCGTTAAGCCGTTTAACGGCGCGAGTTTCACCGTTAACAACAGCGTGCCAACCAGGGTACCAATTTTCACTGATGACTAACCAATTTCCTTGTTGCTCTACTTCATCGATCTCTATTTCTAGTCGATTTGCTGAATAATGCGTGATCGTCACTTGATTAGATGCGCTAAGTTGATCTGATGACATATTTTCCAAAGAAGGCCCTACATCGATAAGGCTAGCGTTGCCAGCAGTTCGAGAAGCCTCGGCATTCCCTTTGATGAGCCAGGCACGTGGCAAGACTTTTTCGTTGCGATAAATGTAGGTGCCATTGATTCTTGTTTCCAAGATCAGGTCCTTTTGGGTAATAGGAAAGGCAGAAACGATATATTCGACATTGAGCAGCGCTAGCAACTGTAAATCTATTTGACTATCTGCCAAGGCCGTCTCAACGGGGCCATCAAATACAGGTATGGTTACACTAAACCCTGTATTTTCATACCCCCCAGCTCGTGCAATAAATTGATCATAACTAATAAGTTGAAGAGGTTCAACACCATCGGCAAGTTGTAAATCCAAATCTGATGCAGTTTGAATGGGTATGCTGTAACTTGGGGAGTAGACTCGAAAGAGTCCCGGTTGTTTTGCAAGGTATTCAGCGGTAGGGCGTCCAGGAGCTAAAGCCTCATTTAAGGGGATGAAGCGAATTAATGAATAATTGAATGTTAGCAAATCGATACAAAGCAGTAACCCAATGAATGAGGTGGTCACTTGTGTCGAAATTTTATTTTTGAGGCGCAACCAAATAATCAGTAATGTGACCGGGATAAGTGTTACAAAGGCGATTGTTGCTCGGTTAATAATGCCAAAGCTGAACATTAATCCAAGTCCAAGAAAGACAGCTAGACTACCTCCAATAAAAATCCAAAAGTTTATGCGGCGCTTGATTGAAGGATGCCAGCGAGATTGTTGGAGCCACTCAGTCCCAAATGCAACCAAGATAGATATTGCGAACATGCCCATAAGCAACATACGGGCTGGTGTACGGACCCACTTAAAACCAGGAACATAGTGATAAAACGTTGGGTGAAGAGGGGTATCAGAACCGAGAGCAAAAAGAATAGTGAAAATAAAAATTCCACTATAGAACCATCCCCAACCTTTTTGTGCCCTTAAGCCAAAAGGAATCAGTAGAAAGGGGATTAACCCTAGATAAATGATGTGTTCGTGCCCCGCCTGACTATTTGGGAAAAGCAATCCAACTGCAAGTTGTAGTGGTGTTAAAGCAAATTTTATAGCGTCTTCTAAACTTAAAGCCCGATTGCTTAGATCAGTTATCTCCAATAATGGTAGTAGTTGAACTGCCGCTAAGAGTGTGGCTAAGATTGGAATAATGATAAACGCTAGGCTTGTTTTTCTTATAACAGCCCAAATTAATTGAAAAATGCTTTTACTTTGCGCTTGATTCTCCAATAAGTACCGGACAACATACCAGACAACGATTGCTGTTAACAAGTATATGGTGTAAATAAAAATAAGGGAGTGGGTAAAAATCTGCATGGTCAGGGCTATGGCGGTGAGAAAAGACCAGCCTAACAGGTATGGTGGCCGAGGCTGAACGGCGTCTTTTTGGTCAATTGCCTTTAAAATTTCCATAACCCCTAAAACGGCCCAAGGCATCCAGCCAATCGTCCCTACCATGCTGACATGGCCTGCCGCAGCGTGGGCCACCCACTTGCTGTTGAGGACAAAGGTAAGACCGCCCAGGATTGCACCGCTGCGGGAAACATTGTGGGCTTTATTTAACAAGAAATATATCCCTACGCCTCCCAATAAAAAATGAAAAGCGTTTAGGATATTGAAGATGGGGGCAGGGGGAAATAGTAAGAAAAGCCAAGCGAGAGGATAAAATAGCATGGCCAACTGGTTCGGTGCTAAAGGCATGCCACTTAGAGTAGTTGGACTCCAATATGGTAGACCCTGTCCTGATTGCCAGTGTTCGATGATCAATTGTGTTTTAGGCCAGTGAATTACCATCACATCCGAGAAGGGGGCAAATGTTGGATAAAGGACGTGATTAGGATGAAGTAGAGTAGGCCAGAACAAGGCAAGTATCGCAAGAACAAGAAAAACAAGGTACCAGTGTCTTTTTAGGTTGTCCGGCATAAGTTAGATTATCCCGTTCCTCCGCTACGCACTAAGAAGAACACGCCACCTAAAATTAGCATAACACCTACAATTCGTTCCCAGCCAAAAACTTCACCAAAGAAGAACCGACCAATGAGCAGAGTGAAGACATATGTCAGACCTACCAATGGAAAGGCCAAGCTAAAATCAAGCTTGGATAGTACGTCGAGCCATAAAATGGAACTGAGGCCATAACAAGCAAAACCAACAATAATCCACGGTGTTTGGAATATTTTTAAGAAGCTGGTAATTCCGTTTGAAAGACTTACACCGTCAATAGCATTTAAACCAAACTTTAAAGCAGTTTGGCCGGCAGACAATAACATAATTGCTACTAAACCCAATAAAATCGTACTTATCATTTGTGGGGTAATCTCCAAATTTTTTTGCATCTTTATTACCTATGTATGATTTGGTAAATTGTAACATCTCCAGTTGAGAACGCAACAGAGTAATTTGATAAATTGCGGGGTTCTCCAAATTTTCTTTCATCAGGACCGTAGATGAAATAGTCAATGTCGGGTGAAATCATATCCAGATTTCCTTGATAAAATGCTTCAACCATTAATTCTTTTTTCTCAGCTTCCACAGTTTCAAAAGGGTGACCGTAAAAAGTCCGTGCCCCTGTTTGGGCTGGGATAAAGAGTCCTAAGCGAGGAGCCGCTAAAATAACGTTATCAAAATTCGTATTTTGGTTCAGCCATTGTAAGGCTTCAACTTCATCTTCTCTCAAATATAATAAAGCTGTAGGTGGACCTAACTCTGGGCTTTGTAAAGCCCCAAACGCTGGAATAGTCCAAACAAAAAGTGTTCCAATAAGACCCACAGAAACAAACGCCGTTTGTAACTGTCGTTGGTGTCTGACCTTTAATTGAGCAATGAGATGCTTAAATCCCACAGCCGCCAAAATACAAATTGGGATATGCAAGCCGCTTATGAGCCGACGTTGTAAATTAAAGGGAATATAGATCAGAAGTAAGGTTACCACTGCCCAAATCGTAACCAGCCAGAGGCCTTGATGGTCTTCTTGCTGGTTCAGTTTTTGACGAAAGATAAACCAAATTCCTGCCAGAGCAACTAGTCCGACAAAACCATATCCTAATGTTAAATCAAGCACTGCAGGCGCATCTGTGATATTTTGCGCACTCCACCCGGCAAGAATGGGGTTTGTGGTGGAAACCCAATAATCATATAAGATAATTGGTCCACCACTTATGACGATGACCAGTGTAAGCCAAATTTGAGGCCAAGGCAAACGTTGATCCGCCAGATACAACCAAGCCAAATAAATTGGCATTATAGCCCAAATTGTGAGAAGGGCGAATGGTAGAACTAGACTGAGAAGTAAGGTGAGCACCCCAAGCCAGATGAGCTGTGATGTGTTTGTGCTGGCTAAAAGGACCCGCTGTAAAATAGCAACCATAAGCGCTTGCCCAAATGGGAAGTGTGGGTTGATGTAAAGACTGTAGGGTACAAAGGCTTCGGGAATCCATAGATCAATTGGAAAGGTGCCAAACATAGCTCCTAGCCAACCCAAGCCAGAACTCGTTAAAATTAGGATAAAGGCTAATCTTTGCCTGGCCTGATTAGAGATAACCTGTGTAATAAAAGAGTATACATTCCGTAATAAGATATACCCGGCGATAATTCTTGTCAGATGAAAAATCATAACAACGGGTAGTTGGGTGAGGCGGCTGATATGGCCAAGAAGCAAATAAAAAATTAAGATGAATGTGCCATCGTGCTGCTCTGACGTGTAGCTTATACGAAACAGCCAATTACCAGCGAACCCTTGTTGCATCTTTGCTAAATACGTTTGATTATCATAAGGATTTACCAAAATGCCGGTGAAGTCCCAATTTTCGGGAGTATTAGCGATAACAATTGCGTATGGAACGCACGTTATGAGGAGAATGATGATTGACCAACGGGTAGCCTTTGCTTTGAAATTTTGAGAATGGTGAGGAGATTTAGGTGATGTAATAATAGTTTATTCCGGATTTCAAATTATCTGAGAACTCTTTAGAAGTATACTATCTGGGCTAATGATAAATGTCAATCTGTGATTAAATGTCCTTTGATTTTAACATGCTTAATTCATAACTCCATGTTATAATTTAACTCTGGGCTTACCCTTCATTACAATCACACTGTGGAGTCAACAAATGTCATCTTCCCCTAATGAGGAGATGAACCCTTCCCCCAATAATAAAGCCTATGAGTCTGCGACAATGGCAACAATGGCTGCCCTACAAAAGGCAGTTTCTCCCGCTGAGTTAACGTTTGTCTCCAATCGCCCGCTAGCTGAAATTGAGGCCTTACAACAAGAAGTTGCCTCAGTTGTTCCGGCTGGAAACATCGTTGGTTTAGTTACCAATGGATTGATGCGTTTGCGAGATCGCTCATTGCCGTCAGGTCAGGCGAAATCAGACGTTTCTGCGTTGTTACGTGGCATAGAGATGCTGCCCCAAAATATATTGTCTGGAACATTGTATGGCACCCTGTTTGCCGGGCCAGCCGCAGTTCTTGGGGCTTATCAAAAAATATTAACATTAACTGGGAAGAATTTGGATACCGCCTTCCCAGATGGTTTGTGGCAGTTCTATCTTGAATTTGCGATGCGTGAAGATAGTGCTCGCCATGCCAACGAAACAATCGGCTTCCAACAAGCCATTCACGAATACGGATTACAACTTTCTGAGGCCGACCAACTCGCAGCCTGGGTGTGCGCAGTCAGTCAAGCTTATTTTAATTATGACGAGCTTCTTCATAATGAATGGCGAGAACAAACATACATCAACCTGTTAGAAGATGCGGCTGAAGAAGCCAATCAGTCACATCAGCTCCATTTTCGTCGCTTGTGGCGAGCTTGGGCTACCCAACGCCCGTATCAACGCGGGCAAGATGCTGGGCCAAATGAAGATTATATTCAATATCGACGAAGCCGCTTTGATAATTTTGTGCGCAGCCGCTTAAAGCATCTCTCTCAAGAACATCGTCATAAACTCAGAAGTGCATTTCAAAGTCGTCGAGATGAAGAGTTAGCCGATTACCAAAATCAAATGACACTTCTAGCAATGCTTGAACCTGAGAAGTATCGTGAAAATCGAAGGGCATTACCTCTATGGCAAGCACACATAGGGATTATTCATCGGGGAGCCTACTATTTGCTGCCGATTTGCCAGACAGATTTAGCCGGTCATCCGCTTATGTTTGAGTCAAAAGGGGCTGATAGTAAGAATGTACCTCTTCAAATAAACGAAAATGGTGAAATTGTTAATGGTAAAGGCGAGGTGTTAGTTGCTGACCGATCAGGGCAGGTACATTCAAGTCAGACAAATGAATTTAAGGGGTATTTGAGACCAATACATTTTCAATCTGTACGACGTCAGGTCGCTGCTATATTAGAGCAGTCAGAGCAAGCTACGACGAGGAATAATAGTTCACTTGATCAACAATTGATCGCGATTGAACGAGCTGAGCAGGAACGAGCTCGTAAAATGATCAAAGATAAAGCGACGCAACAATCCCTACAAGCATTAAGGAGTGCCCCGGTTTTAATAAATTGGGATGAACAACCCCATAGCTCCCCTTTAGCCTCGATTCGCCGAGGGCAGCGTGGGGTAGGGGATCATGCGTTAACAATTTTTAGAACCAATAAATCGATGGTGTTTGACCAATCTCACATTTTCTTTGACGGTATTTGGGGGATTGCATTTTCTGAGATACTAACTAGGGAAACCATTTCTTGGGCAGCTTATTTTAATAGCCTCAAACCACCAGAGCCGATGAAAAAAGTGTCCCATCATTTGAATTTACCACATGACAAGGCATTGGAGCGAATTCCCAAATCGGTGACTACTGAAGTCTCTGCCGAAAGTTCAAATGTTAGAACTCGCTTACTTTATACGTTACTCCAACTGTTCCCCAAACGAAATCGAGATCTACGCTTGACGGTCAATGATTTATTGATCTTATATCGATGTGAATTTGGGCATGAGTATCAGCCATCTACCATTATTCAAAGTGCTCTGCAGGGCTTGAAAGCTGAAAATACCACAGAGGCTCGGCAAGCGCATCAGTTAATTAATCAAATTTTGGAGCAGTTCCAAGCGCGTAACCCTTCATTATTAATCCCAATGAATGCCATAGAAGCCCCCCCTCGCGAACGGCTCTACCCAACAACTTTTCACAGTCCCTTCCCTGATCTGTGGCCAACATACGAGAAAACGCATCGGCAGTTAAGACAGTATGAAGTGAGTCAGACTCAGGCACATTGGATGGTGTTTACAGAAAATCGAAATTCATTGCTTGTTCAATTGAGTTATTTTGGTGAATTACTTCGAAACTATAAAAAGGTTGCTTTAGCTGGTGGTAGTTTGAGTACAGCAACAATGAAGCTTTTCGCGCATGTTCATCCGGCATTGATGGAGCTTATGCAAGAAATTCCACAACGGGTAGATATTTTGAATGAGATGGTCAAAGGAGAAGAAGTATTTTCAAATGTAGGCCGAGTAGCCCGAGGTACCTCACTATCACGTTTTATTAGTGCGAAGGATGATCACGAGAATAAAGCACTGGTTTGGGGGGTATTGACCGACGATAAAGACATATTGCGTTTATCCCTGCGAGATTTCCGACCGTATGTTGGTGCCCTTGATAAAATGGGCCGAATTGATTTAGCTGACCTCATTGTTAAGGATTACCTCGACTCTTTCACCATTGGCTTTAATCAGTTTATTGCATCTCTCTCTGATATCTTAAAGGCAACGGCGACCCATGCTGGAGGAGAGAACGCCTAATGGCAACAGACCCCCTTATCGGGAGTAAGTTAGGATCTTATGAGGTTCTTGAGGCCGTAGGTGAGGGCGGAATGGCTCGAATTTATAAGGGCCTCCATATTGAACTCAATCGTTATGCTGCTATAAAAGTTGTTAATTGGGGATTGCAAGAAGATCCCGAATTCACCGATCGTTTTCGACGGGAAGCTCAAGCCATTGCAGGGCTACGACATTCCAATATTGTTCAGATTTATGATTTTGGGAAGTATGAGAATGGCTATTTTATGGTGATGGAGTTTGTCGAAGGCCGTGATTTGGCTGTACTACTTCATCAACATAAAGCTGAAGGTTCTCTACTGCCCCAAGAGCAGGTTATTCGTATTGTAAAAGATGTGGCCGCTGCCCTTGATCATGCCCACGAAAAAGGTGTCATCCATCGTGATGTAAAACCCTCAAATGTTATGATCAACCAAAATGGTCAGTCAATTCTCACTGACTTTGGCTTGGTCATGTTATCCTCAAGTAAAAGCCAGGCCACCATTGGCAATACATTTGGTACCCCACACTATGTTGCTCCAGAGCAAGCAATCTCCTCGGCTGCAGCAGTTGAGCAAAGTGATATTTATTCGTTGGGTGTCATTCTCTATGAGATGGTCACAAATCAATTACTATTTGATGACGACTCCCCTTTGAGCGTAGCCCTTAAACAGATTAGTGATACGCCTATACCCCCAACCACTATTAATCCCGATTTACCTGAGGTAGTAGAGGATGTGATCCTCACAGCTTTGTCCAAAGAGCCAGGAGATCGATTTCAGACAGCCTTTGATTTAGCAACAGCCTTGGAAGCGGCTTGGTCGGGTGAAGAGGTCGAAGGGATTGGTGTTGGGGCTGCAGCACCTTTGCTGCCAGCTGGTGTGCCTCCCCCCGCTGAAGTTGGTCGTATCACGTTACCCAATGCCCCGGTAATGGCTCCGATTTCAGAGGCATCGGCTAAATCCATCTATGCAGATGACTTCAATACTTCTAAAAAATGGTGGCCCTGGTTTGCAGGCGGTGGTGGTCTTGTCATAGTTGCTTTATTAATTTTTTGGTTCGGGGGGCAAAGTATTCCTGAAATAGTCATTACACCGACGGTTGAAGACTCCGAAGCCGCTTTTGTCCCACCAACCGATCAACCATCATCAACTCCCACGGACGTTGTTAAAGCAATGAATACAGCCACTGCCACAGCAATACCCACGAATACGCCTGAACCAACTTCTGCTCCTTCAGACACCCCAACGGCAACACCTTCACCGACACCACTACCTACTGAAACGCCAACAGCCACAGCCACCGCAACAGCAACGCCAACTGCGACAGCAACGCCGACAAATACTTCCACCCCAACTTTAACACCGACACCCCTGCCCTCACCAACACCTACTCCAGTTCAGGATGCTGTACTCTCCCTGGAGCAACTTCAAAATAAAATCCTATTTAAAACTGATCGATCTGGGACTGTTGAAATTTATCGTATGGATGCAGATGGTTCTAATCAAGTGCCATTAGCGCGTGAGAATTGGTCACTGTATTCAGAATTAGAGGCTGAGTTAGTCTTCTCGGCTGACAAAACTGAGCGAATTATCACGCGTGGTGAAGGGCAATTTGATTTATGGCGGGCGAATTTGGTAACAGGCCAAGAATTACGTGTGACCAGTACTCAATCGGCAGAATACGATGCGGCTTGGTCCCCCATCGACAATCGCATTGTTTACGTGTCTGAGGAAACAGGAAAAGGTGATATTTACCTGCTTAATTTAGATGGTAGTGCCGTTGTGCGTCTAACCAATAATCTTGAAGATTTTGATAAACACCCCACTTGGTCTCCAGATGGTCAACGTGTTGCTTTTTGGTCTGATATGGGATTTAATGACACCCGTCAGATTTGGGTGATTGATTTAGATACTAAAGAATTAACCAGTCTTTCTGATAACCCCTTTAATGACTGGGACCCAGTATGGGTCCGTTAACGTAGTTTTTCTCGCTAAGTGGGCTTAGATGATTTATCAACGTTTAGCCCTCGCCTTTATCACCAACCACTAAAAATTAATAACGACATTAGGAGTTAATCATGAACTTACAATCCTACCCCTATGCTTCCCAAAGAATGCCAGTCATTGCTTGCAATGGTATCGTTGCCACCAGTCAACCATTGGCGGCCCAAGCTGGCCTAGCTATGTTGCAACGTGGCGGCAATGCAGTTGATGCTGCGGTTGCTGCAGCAACTGCATTAACCGTTTTAGAACCAACCTCGAATGGAATTGGTGGTGATGCGTTTGCCTTAATTTGGGATGGTCAACAATTGCACGGGCTAAATGCCTCTGGTCGATCTCCACAGATGTTATCAGCTGAATACGTTCAAGACCAAGGGCACGAAAAAGTGCCTTTGGAAGGCTGGCTCCCGGTCAATGTGCCAGGCACACCCGCCGCTTGGGGAGATCTACAGGCGCGATTTGGTCGTTTATCGCTTGAGGAAGTTATGACCCCAGCTATCCAATACGCGGAGGAGGGATTTGGGGTTACGCCCATTGTCGCTCAATTTTGGGCTGAGGGAGCAAGACGTTTTGCAAAAGTTGATGATCCTGTAATGGCCCATTGGTTTGATACATTCACCAAAAATGGACGGGCACCGTCGGCCGGAGAACGATGGTATAGCCCCGACCATGCTCAAACCTTACGAATGATTGCCACTCAGGGGGCTGAGGTATTTTATCGAGGGGAATTAGCAGAAAAAATTAGTGATTTCGCCCAGGAAACAGGGGGCTTGTTGGCTATGGAGGATTTAGACAAGCATCGCAATGAATGGGTGGACCCTATTCGGACAAGTTATCGAGGCTATGATGTTTGGGAAATCCCGCCCAATGGTCAAGGGCTAGCTGCTTTGATTGCCTTAGCCATTTTGGAAGACACTGATGTGGCGACGCATCCTCAAGGTAGTGCCGAGTCGTTACATTTGGGAATTGAAGCGATGAAACTCGCTTTTGCTGATGGGCATCGATATATTGCCGATCAAGAGCATAGCGATGTCCCAGTTACAGGGTTACTTGACCCAGATTACATTTCCAGCCGTCGGGCCTTAATTGGCCCTAAGGCGCGTGTACCAGAGCCTGGAAATCCACCACAGGGGGGAACCGTCTATCTTTGTACGACAGATCGGGATGGGATGATGGTCAGCTATATTCAATCAAATTTTGCTGGGTTTGGGAGTGGTGTCGTTGTTCCCCAGACAGGAATTGCTTTACAGAATCGCGGCCTTGGGTTTTCGATGGAGGCTGGACACCCCAACGAGGTGGCTGGTGGAAAACGATCTTACCATACAATTATTCCCGGATTTTTAACCCGCAATGATCAGCCTGTCGGACCTTTTGGGGTGATGGGAGGATCAATGCAACCTCAGGGGCATACTCAGGTTATGATAAACATGCTAGATCACGATTTCAACCCTCAAGCTGCTTTAGATGCGCCACGTTGGCGCGTTCAGGAAGGGGTGAAGGTAGATATCGAGCTTGGGACACCTGAATACGTTTTACGTGATTTAGCTGCCCGTGGGCACGAAGTGAGTGTGCCTGTTGAGCGTGGTAATTTTGGGCGTGGCCAAATCATTAGTCGGTTGGAAGAAGGGGTTTATGTGGCAGGGAGTGATCTACGTGCTGATGGGACTGCAGTTGGCTGGTGATGTATTTATTAGTTAACTTAAGATTTGTAGCATACGCTTAGATGGAATTTTGTTGCTTAAGCAATATCGCGTACGCGATATTGCTTAGATTATTTTGGATGTAGTAAGCTATTATCTTGTTGATCTCAAGGCGGAAAGAAAAAATACGCTTTCTTTGGGGTGAAATTTAAGATTTTTAAGCAATTTCTACCCCACGCTTACCCCACGCTTAAGTGATATTGCTAAATTGCCTATTGACGTACTAGGCAATTTAGCGTATAATTTCTTTGTAATTATCGTCCAAACGTCGAATTTAGTTTAGATATTTGTTTAAGGAGGTACGATGATGATGAAGAAAAGTACGATTATCCTCACCCTAATTTTTATCGGCTTGTTAAGCTTTGCCTTTAGCTCTCGTGCCTTGGCTGCTCTAACTACAATTTACCCCAGAACAGGCCAAGTCAATCACACTAACCTTATTCTCAATCCTGATTTTAACACAGCTACGATGGATGCAGATTTAGAGTTGGACTTGATGGATGCAGAGGTCGTTCTTGAACGTCGCTTGGCCCAACTAAATGTGCCAACCCCTTATCAAATTGTCCGTCACAATGATCAGTTGCTTGTACAGCTTCCTAAGGATGCTGATACCCCCTATGTGAATGGTGTATTGGCGCATATCGGGGTCGTTGAATTTATTGATGGTGGTGCTGCAACACCCCCTATTGGACATCGCATTGAAATCGGGTCAGTCACTAATCCGGATATGAATGTTTACGAACGGCTTTTCACGGGTGAAGCAGTTACTCAGGTATCAACCCCAAATGCAACAACAGGGCAGATTTTTTATGAGCTTGAGTTAGGTGAAGAGGCTGGGAATAAAGTTGCAGAGTTTGTTCACAGCGATACCCGTAATTATATTTGTATTGCAATAGACCAAGAAGTTGTTAGTTGCTCAAAGATGTACCACTGGGCTGAAGGCACCCTTGAGATACTCCCGAATTTGAGTAGTGGTACGGGAATTGGTTTAGCTGAATTAGCGATTTTTCTTGATAGTGGTCCGCTCCCACTCGCTTTGAGTATTCAATAATCAAACAGTAAACAATAATAAAAAAGCTCCGACATAGAGATGTGTCGGAGCTTTTTTCGTTTCCCAGAATGGAAACGTGTCTTTCTTACTTAAAGAGCATTTTGTACGCGTTGAAAGTCGTCAGTTCCTCCCTAAAGAACCAATACGTCTTCCGCTTGCAGAAGTTAATCAGCCCGAGGGAAGATAACCAGATCATCATTTCGATGAATGGTCATGACTGTTACTTGATAATCCTGCCCGATTCTAGCCCTTTTTAAGCTTTTCCCGACTGGCCCAACAAAATTAGAGGTAAAAATGTGATGATTACTTTAACTTTTCTAAAACACGTCGGGATAATGTGGCCGCCATTTGTCGGCGATACTCACGTGACCCTCGAAAATCATCAGGTGGATTGACTGCCGCTTTGATATCGGTTTCAGCATTAACCAAAATAGGTGTATTAGCTACTCCACATAAGGCTAACTGGATGACATTTTCTGGTCCTTTGCGAGCAACCGCCGCTACAATTGGACGATCCGCAGGGGTTCGAGCCACTCGGTCGCTGGCAGTATCACCAAGTGTTGAAAGTGTAACCGATGTAATGATCCCACCTGCTAATTGCGATGAAACGTCTCTTAGAAATTCAGAGAGTGGGATCTGTTTGGTTTCCTGACTAGTTTGTATTTCAATGTTAGCGTCGCAGACCAGAAACGCAGCTAGTAACTCACTCTCTATATCGGCGCTCGCGATCACTCCACCGACAGTCGCTGCGTGTCTAAGCGTGTTTGGGCCTTCTCGCTTCGCCAAATCTCTCAACAGGCGGGCGATTTGTTCGTTGTCAACAATATCCTGTAGATGTACCATTGCTCCCAATGTTACACCCTGCCCAGTGTAGTTGATTTCATTTAACCCAATGGCTTGCAAATCGACAACTTCATCAAAAGTTGAGGCTAGTTCTGGAACAAGCTGGGTGCCACCAGCTAAAATGGCTGTAGTTACCTGAGATCGTGACAAAAGCTCAAGGGCTTCATTGATATCATCAGGGCGATGGTATTTACTTATTTTTGACATAAACCTTCTCACTTTATGTTGGCTCAGGCTGGAAATGTATGGATTATAAACAATTTTTTGGGATGAAGAAAGTTTCCCTTGATAATAAATTTTACGCCAAGAGCGAGTCATTGACACTTAACCTTGGATGCGTATAATAGGCCATATCATAAGCTTCATCTCTTCTACATGAGAGGGGCGGCGGATTATAAAATTCTTTTAGGAGGAATAACTGGTTGCCATGAATGAGGGATTAATTCTCACGTTGCTTATTGTCAATGTTGCCTTGAGCGGTGCAGCCTTGCTTGGCGTATTTGTCGTCCTTGGCATGGTCAGAGGCGGAGAAGAGTAAAAATTAATTGTACTTATTGTGTAACACGAATAAAATTGACAAAGCGGGGTGCAATTGCATCCCGCTTTGTTGTTTTCTAATTTTGAAAATGCTTTCGACTTTGAATCTTTGTCATATCGATGTAAAATATATTATGACAAATAGATGAAGGTGATGTAATAATGCTTGATATCAGTGATGTACGGGCAGAAATGCCAAATTATGATGCGTATAAGGATTGGCAACGTGATGGTGAAATTTTAGGTATTGCAGTTCATCATTCTGCCACGGCTGACCGGGTAACCGGTGCCCCATTGGGGACGGCTGCCACATTCTTCAATTATCACGTGAATGTGCGTGGCTGGGCACATGGTGGCTACAATTATGTGATTACCGGACAAGGTCAGATTGAGTACGCCCTGGATGATAAGATTTCAGCTTATCATGCAGGCTTTAAAGACCCTGATAATTCTGAAGGGCTTGAGTTTGGTCAATTCTGGAATAATCATTACATCGCCATTTGTTTATCAGGCTGGTTTAGTGAGGGGCGAAACTATACAGATAGTGATGGAAACATCCAGCCTATTCCAAATGATTATACCGCTCCCACTGAAGCCCAAATGCAATCGTTGATTGGGCTCGTACAGTATTTGCAAGAAAAGTATAATATTTCAATCGAAAATGTGCGAGGTCATCGCGAATTGGCAGGTAACTCGACCAGTTGCCCTGGGGCCAATCTTAATCCTGCTGAGTTCCGAGCGACCTTACGTGATCTTGTCGAGACCCCCGAAAAGCCAAATCCAGAAATTCCCTCAGAGGTTGAACCTGGTCATCATGTTTTGCTTTTACCAGATACTGATCAATATTTTCAAGTCTCACTTACATATGTTTGGAAATTTGAACCTGATGTAAGCTTTGCAGTGGATGAGGCCAAAGGGCGTTGGGATTATGTTACAGCGCTTGGTGATGCCGACGAGATTACTGATACACAGCTGGCTCAGCTTCGCAGTAGTGGAGCCAAATTAGTTCAGCGGATACCAGGTGACCCGACGACAGTTCAGGCGACGTTAGATAATCTGGTGGCTGAAAATATGCGCTTTTTGGTTACATCTGAGGAACCGGAGCCTGATCCCGAGCCAGAGCCGGAGCCAGAATGGGGGACTTATACCGTCCAACCGGGTGATACCCTATCGGCAATTGCTCGTCAGGTTTATGGACAATCAACCTTATGGCGCATTATTTTTGAAGCCAATCGTGATACCTTAAGTGATCCTAGCCGAATTAGGGTCGGACAGGTATTAAAGATTCCCCCACAATAAGTATGGCAAAACGACGATCCCAACTCCTCGATATTTTATACTCTAGTAGCCCTGCAACGGCAGTTATAAAGTCAGCCAAGAAAGGGCCAGATCGGGGTTTGGCTGACAATTTAAGATACCCCTTTTTAGCCATTGTTGGGCAAAGTGAACTTAAAATTGCCTTGATTCTAGCGCTTGTTAATCGGATGGTAGGTGGCGTTTTGCTCATCGGTGCTAGAGGTACAGCGAAAACGACGGCGGTACGTGGCTTAACTGATTTGATGCCGATTGTAGATCGAAGCACTTGTGAGTATGGCTGTGAACCCGATGATGTAACCAACTATGGTTTAGGAGCGATATGCCACGATTGTGCTCAGAAATTTGGGATGGGTGATCCCCTTACGAAACCGGAAGCGATGCGCTTGGTTGAATTGCCGCTTAATGCCCGGCTAGAAGATGTCGTGGGTGGCATCAATGAGCGGATTGCTTTGGAACAAGATCGAGTTTCTCTGGAGCGCGGGATTTTGTCGCAGGCCGATCAGAACCTGTTGTATATTGATGAGATTAACTTATTGGATAATCTCATTATGGACGCGATTTTGGATGCAGCGGCTCAGGGGCAATTCACGGTGCGTCGAGGGCCAATGGCCTCAACCTATCGCTCTCGATTAACGCTGGTTGGGTCGATGAACCCCGAAGAAGGCAACTTGCGTCCTCAAATCCAGGATCGGTTTGGGTTGCGGGTTTTGGTCAGAGGTATTCAGGACTCGGAGCAACGTCTGGAAATTTACAAACGAGCTATCGCGTATAAAAGTAAACCCTACAAATTTGTATCGGATTGGATGGCTGATACCCAGGCAACAGCTCAAGAAATCCTGGAAGCACGGAAACGGTTACCAAAAGTGAAATTTGCTGATGGGGTGCAGGCTGAAGGATTGCGTTGGATTGAAGTTTTGGGGATTGATAGCCATCGGGCGGAGATGACTTTATTTGAAGCAGGACGAGCGTACGCGGCGGCTGACAATCGGCTTGAAGTTACGGTCGAGGATTTGCGGGCTGTAGCACCACTGGCATTGCGACAACGCCAAACTGATTTTGTAGCCAAATATTTCGAAGCTCAGGCCGAAGAGGATAATCGTATTCTTAAAGCCCTTGATAAGCCTAAACGTCGCAGAAAAAAGGGCAGTCGAAAACAATCCGATAAAGAGACTGAAGCAAAAATGAGTGAGGACTCAACGGTAGAGAACCGCAAGAAAAATGAGACTAAGCAGGTATCTGATGCTCAAATTAAAGATGTAATACAAGCTGAGTCGTCATAAATTAGCTCTCATTATTAGACCAGGTTGCCAAACTCGGCACAATTTTCACCTTCGTTCCCACCTCGGCCCAATCATAAAGTGTTTCAGCATCCTCATGCCCTAAAATGACACATCCATATGATACACGTTGGCCTAAATATCCATCCCAAAGTGTATATCCAGAATGACGGACTGTGGGTAAAGAGTGAATACCATTTTGTAATGGTCCCGCCCAATAGATACCCATCCAAAACGGCATATCGAGGTTCCATGTGCTCGCATATGCCATATCGATTTTGTTTTGAATTTCAAACTCTCCAATAGCTGTATCTCGACCAGGCTCTCCCGTTGACACAATAAAGTCAAACAGAATATCATTGCCGTCATAAACATGCATCCGCTGTTCGGCGATGCCAACAAGAATGAGCTGGTCCGATTCTTGCAGATCAGTTGGGTCTGTGGCCGAAGGGTTTGAGGCTAACTCTTTTTTGATTTCAGCGAGATGTTGGCGTGGCTCGGTTAACTCTGGGCGCAGATCAATCGCCGCTTCAATCGCTATTTTTGCATCCAATAAATTTTCATTCGCATGCAAAGCTAAGGCTTCGTTGTAATAAGCACTAAACAGCAACTCCTGAACGTTCGGATAATCTGGAGCTTGCTGATAGACTATGTTGAGACCATTGATTGCCTTTGTCCATTCACCATTTTGATAAGCCACCTTGCCCCTTAAGAATGACTCAGCTAAACGTAATTCCAGAGCAAGATAAGGGCTGTTATAGCCGAATGATGAAGCTTGCTCAAAGGCAAGATGTGCCTCTTCAATCAAGCCTTGTCTACGTAGCCTTGACCCATTTTGTACAGCTTCCTCCGCTAAAGAAAGCTTTAGGTTTGTCACATCTAGCTTGTTCTGGTGAATCTCATTGACTGCGGAGATTGTTGCCGTCCAATTCTCAAAAGCTTGTGGTGACTCATTGGAGTTAGGTAGAGAAGATGGCGAAGCTTCCAATGGTGTCCAAACGATATTTTCTTCTTTGGCTCGAACCTTTGAGGTAGTATTGAACTCAAAGAAAACGCCTAAAATTAGTGCCGTTACTGCGATGAGGATAGCCCCAATGGCTAAGCCAATACCCAAAATGTTAAACAAATTGGGGGATTTTTCGCGGTTGGGACTATATCCTTTTTTAGGTGACGGATTAGAAACAATTGGTGTCTCTTTAGTTGTATTTTTGGTAGAAAAACGCTTTGCTAGCCATTGCTCTGCTTTAGGAATAGCTGGGTGAGCTGAATTGATCTTGCGTGCTTGGGTTAATGCTGACTCGGCCTCATTTTTGTTTTCTGTAACCGCAGATAGCCACAACCACGCCGCTTGATTAATCGGTTGCAGGGCAATGATTTTGCGTAACATATCACTGGCCTCTCTTTTTTGGCCAGATTTTGCCAAATTGATGGCTTGATTTATTTGAATCGGGGGTGTATTTGGTTGAGTTTTCATTATGTTTATGTAACACGTTAAGTTGCTAAGATTATGTAATTATAATCACAGAAATAACGATTTGCAATAAATCAAATTTCCCATCAATAAACCATTTGGGCCAACCGTAATTTCCCATTGAAGCCATATTTTGGAGGTGATATAATCACTTTTGAAATGGGCAATCAAAGTTTTTCAGCACAACAGTCAATCGAAGAAAATCTGGCACGTATTCCTTTTTTTCAATCACTATCTCACGAAACACTGTCAGCAATTTCAGCGAAGCTTAAATTTATACATCTTGATCATGATGAAATTGTGTTTGTGGAAGATAGTCCGGCGGATGCGATTTATCTTATCGAGTCCGGACAAGTGCAGGTCTCCGTTCGTACGTCAACGGGGCAGGTAAAAATTATCAACTATTTGGGACCTGGTAATTTTTTTGGCGAAATGGCTTTACTGCTAGATCAACCGCGTTCAGCGACTGTAACCGTGACATTAGATGCTGATTTGTGGGTGCTATACAAAGCTGATTTAGATGACCTACTGTCAGAATACCCGGATATTGCGTTAGAGTTGACACGTGAGTTAAGCCGACGTCTCAGCGATGTTATGAGTGAGACACATAACCGCCAGGGATATAATTTGTTAGCTTTATTTGGGGATCAATCTTGGTTGTTGGCTCAAAAAATACATGATATCACGAAACAACGGGTTGTCCTTTTTGATATAACTGGTCGAGAGATTAGCCATCGAACACCTGCCAATTTTCAGAGTGATAGTCTCGTGGTCTTAAAAGCAACCTCGGATTTGACGAGCGACGATTTAGTTGAGACCTTGAGTATATTAGTTGATGGATATGATTGGGTGTTGTTAGCCTTACCTTCCGTTTACGATGAGATTACCGACAAAGCCTTAAGATTAGCAAAGGCGACAGTTCTACTAAATTCGACTGAGGAGACATGGATTTCCGCGACAACGAATGGTCGAATATTTCATTGTGATACAACGAGCCCTAAAGAAATAGGACGCACCGCTCGTAAAATCACACGCCGTGTGATTGGTTTGGCGCTTTCGAGTGGTGGGGCACGAGGAATTGCCCATATTGGAGTTTTGAAGGTTTTAGAAGCAGCCAATGTGCCGATTGATATGATTGCTGGTACAAGTGCTGGCTCACTTTTTGGGGGATTATATGCTTCTGGAAAATCGATTGATGATGTCACCCACTTTGCTAAAGGGCTGATTAAAAAAGTTAGCTTGAAAAGCGGCTTATGGGATCCAAAGATTCGGCTACCTTGGGATGGTTTGCTTAAAGGTGATGCAACCTTAAAGTTTTTGGCCAAAAATTTTGAAAACAAATCATTTGAGGATACACAGGTGCCATTTTATGTAGTAGCTACTGATGTATTATCAGGTGAAGAAGTCGTTTTTGATAACGGATCTTTAGCTGAGGCAGTTCGAGCAAGTATTGGGATGATCGGTGTTTTTTCACCTTACAAATATAATGGTCACTATTTAATCGATGGTGGCGCAACGAATCCAGTACCAGCAACTATTTTAGCTGATCGTGGGGCCGATATCATTATTGCTTCAAGTGTCATCCCTTCAATGGAAGAAGAACGTTCACGGAATCAAAACAATCTATCTGAGCAAGGTCAACCTAATTTTTTAGGTGTACTTAGTAGTATGATGAGCATTATGGAGCGTGAGATTGTCAAAACTCGTGTGGATACAATTGATGTTCTTATTCGTCCAAAAGTGGAAATTTACACTGCGATGGATTATGACAAAGCCGAGGATTTTGTTCGCCTTGGCGAGGAAGCCGCTGTTAGCTGTTTACCGATGATTAATACATTGCTTAATAATTAGCTCTGTTTGCTAAATCACATTACCATTGCCCATATCTTGTATTCCTACCTCCCAATCGCCTGACTTCTTGGTGAAGATTTTGGTGGTGGTATGTATTTTGTGATTAGTGACTCAATACACCATCTAACTCATAACTAAAGACCGCAGGCTGACTAAGAGAGCAAGTTAGTGATAGTTGACTTGAATACTACACTTGGGCGTCTATTTGTGTCTGATATTACTGTTTCATAATGATTCTGGGGGAGGTATAGTTTACCTGCTCAGAAAATTCTAATCGAAAAGGATGTGTTGTAACATGGCCCTTTCCTTTTTTCTCCGTTTACTTCTGGGCCACATGATCGGAGATTTTTTTCTACAACCCTATTGGCTCGTTCTGGCAAAGCGTAAAGGCTGGACAGGTTTAATCATTCATGTTGGGGTGGTTACCTTTATTACAGCTGTCTTTTTGTGGTCATCAATCTCTAATTGGTGGGTATGGGTAATTGTCCTTTTCTTTGGCCATCTTTTCATTGATCAATTTCGAACCTTTATCTTTACTGATAATAGTAATGGTAAAGGGTTACTGTTATTATTTCTTGATCAGTTAGCTCATATTTTACTAATTGCGTTAATTGCCTGGTTAGCAACTGGTTGGACTATGGCCGACTTAGCGCCATTAACAACAAATGATGCTAATCAATCTAGATTGATCGTATATTTGATATGTTTAGCTTTTGCTATAAGCGTTGTCCCTGTTTTAGAGGTAGAGATATTGGTCGCAGTGTTGGCGCTTCTGGGAACACAAATTACTCACACTGTGAGTATTGATGTGTCTGATCGCGTGTTTGGTGGAATTGAACGTATCGTAGCAGTTGCCTTAATTCTGACTGGTTATGGTCTTCTAGCTCCACTTGTTTTTATGCCAAGATTAGCCTTTATGATCCAACAAGGTAAACTAAAGATTGATAAACCTGGTGTTATCACCAAAATTTCAGTCAGCTTCGTCTGTGCCCTTTTGATTGGATGGCTTTTGATCAATATTCCTTATCCTAATTTAGGATTGTTGTAATTTGCCATGAATTGAGCCTAATGTAACAAAATTCGACATTTTAGCTGATTGCAAAGATAGAATGATGGTCTTATAATATGACCATCATTTTTTATTGAATCGGATACAATAATGAAAGTATCAAGCGGCAAGTGGCGAGGGTTTTTCGCCCATCTCGGTCCATACCTCATCATAATTACAATGCTGGCTATCATCAACTTGTTGACATCCCCTGATACTATTTGGTTTGTCTGGCCTGCGTTGGGCTGGGGGGTGGGTATTGCCTTTCATTTATTAGGCATTCTTGTTGCGTCAATGCAAAATATGAGCGGCAAATGGCGAGGCTTTCTAAGCCACTTTGGGTCATACGCTATTATTATCACCCTGCTTGCTTCGATTAACTTTTTATCCTCAAGTGACTCAATCTGGTTTATTTATCCTGCGCTAGGATGGGGAGCTGCCGTTGCGATTCATTTTTGGGGAACTTTGATGAGTTCAGGTGGTTCTTCTGATAAAGAGATAGCAGAAGCGTATAACGATATTGATATAGAAGAGGAGTCTATAATTCAAGGGGATGCTTCAAATCAAGGGGTTATGGAAGATAAGTTAGCATCCCCGCCTGCTGTAGAAAAGCAACCCGAAATTCAATCAGCTAAATTTTCAGACCCTATTATTCAAGCTCATTTAGATAAAGCAGCTGCTTATAAAACGAAAATTAATGAATTGGTGAATAGTACAACCAATCAAGATAGTCGTGCCCGTTTACAAGACTTGGCCCTTCAAGTAGATGACTGGATTCAAGCGATTACACTGTTAGCTCGGCGGATTGAGTATGTCCAACAGGATAATATTATTCACCAAGATTTAGCATCCGTGCCTCAATCCATTAAAAGTTTAGAGGACCGACTCGAAACTGAGCACGATGAAGGTACTCGAAACGAGTTAGAGCGTGCCTTGCAGAACCGAAGAAATCAATTGTTGGCTTTGGAGAAATTAGATCAGACGATGCGTCGAGCGGAAGTAAAGATTGAAAGTACATTATCTTCATTGGGAACAATATATTCCCAAATTTTGACGACGCAATCAACAAATCATGTGGCTGATTATAATAAGCTTTCAACGGATGTAGAAGAAGAGGTTAACTTATTGCGAGACCATCTTGAAGCCTTAGAAGAAGTAAAACTGGGGCAAATAGAATAAGGAGCTATAAAACTATAAATGCTCATCCTCACCAAGAATTGCATTAAAGATAGCCTGTAGTTCCTCTTGTGAATAGAAGTGTATGGTAATTCGACCCGCATCCTCATCTGTTCGATTTAACTCAACTTTTGTCCCTAATTTAGACTCAAACCGAACCATCATGCTCTTATCATTCGGTGTAAGTGGAGGACGCTTAGGTTTTGACGGCTCTGGGTCTAAAACTTGTTTAACAAGCGCTTCAGTTTGCCTGACGGTTAACTCACGTGCAATGATTGTCTGAAATATTCGTAGTTGATCACTTTTCTTTAACTCTTTGCTGAGCAGGGGGCGAGCATGCCCTTCAGTGATATCCCCTTCGGCTAATGCTTTTTTGGCAATTTCAGGTAAATTCAATAATCGTACCGTGTTTGCAACAGCCGTTCGACTTTTCCCAATCTTAGTAGCTACCGCCTCTTGAGTTAGTCCAAAATTCTCCATGAGTTGAGCATACGCTTCGGCCTCTTCCAATGGATTTAAGTCAGCGCGTTGAATGTTTTCAACAATAGCTAACTCTAGCATCTGTTGGGGTGTCGTCTCTTTTATGATAACCGGAACTGACGTCAATCCAGCAAGTCGGCTGGCCCGCCAGCGTCGTTCGCCTGCAATTATTTGGTACTTGCCCCCGGATTGCGTCACAACGAGAGGTTGAATTAGACCATGCTCGATGATTGAGTCGGCTAACTCTTGCAGTTTTTCCTGATCCCATACCTGACGTGGTTGATGAGGGTTCGGTACAATATCATCAACATCCAACTCGATGGCTCCCGCTTTGACTTCATCAGATCCATCGGGTTTTGCGCTAGTGGGTGGAATTAATGCCCCTAACCCTTTTCCTAAGCCACGTTTCTTTGACACGGTCTATTCGTCCTCCTGTTTTAACGTTTGACGCACTCGACTCAATAACTCTTCTGTTAAATTATGATAGGCTTTGCACCCCGCCGAGTCTGGCGCGTAAGCTAAAACATCCTCTCCATAACTTGGGGCCTCACTAAGACGAATATTTCGAGGTACGACAGTTGAGAATAACTCTTCTGGAAAGTATTGCTTCACTTCTTTGACCACTTCAGAAGCAAGCTTTGTCCGACCATCGTACATGGTCATAACAACGCCCGCGATTTTCAAGCTAGGGTTGAGATTTTCTTGAACTAGCTCAATCGTATGCACCAGTTGAGTAAGCCCTTCCAAGGCTAAATACTCACATTGTACTGGAATGATGACACCCTGATTGGAGGCCGTAAGGGCATTAATGGTGATCAAGCCCAGACTTGGTGGCGTATCAATAAAGACAAAATCATACTCTCCCATTATGGGAATGAGAGCCTTTTGAAGAAAGGTCTCACGAGAGATTTGTTGAACTAACTCTACTTCGACTGCTGCCAATTCTGGATCAGCGGGGACGACAAATAAGCGCTCTCGTGATGACGGTTTTATAACATCTTCGATGGGTATTTTGTTGATTAGAACATCATATATAGAGAGATCATCTTCTTCAAGCTCTACGCCAAGACTTGATGTTGCATTGGATTGCGGATCCGCGTCGATAATCAAAACTTTAGCTTTTCGAGCAGCCAAAAACGCAGCCAAATTGACTGTGGTTGTAGTTTTGCCGACGCCACCTTTTTGATTTGCTACAGTGTAGACAAAAGTATTGTTATTCATAGAAATTAAAGGGAAAGTTTCAGAAGTCAATGATTATAGCGTCCCTATTGTAACATAGCGTAATATACACACAAAATAATCGTACGTCGTCTTATGGATTTTTAGCAAGATAAGCTTCAACTTCAGCGCGTTCTGGGGTTCCTTCAACCCCTGCTCGTTCTATAGCCATTGAGGCAACAACATTGGCAAATCGAGCGGCTTGCCATAAGTCGTCAGTTTCAAAAAATCGAATAAAAAACGCGGCGGCAAATACATCGCCTGCTCCAGTTAGGTCAACTGGGTTGGCAGGCCGAGCTGGCACTTGTTCTGTCGTATTATTATGGAAAATCGTACAACCTGACTCGCCATGGGTGACAACTAAAACTGGAATTTGAGATGCCCATTGCTTGGCAATGTCCCAATTATGCTCAACATCTTCTATGCTCATTACAGCGGCTTGCAGATGAGGTAAGACTTCCTCCATTTTATGCCATTGCCCCAAAGATACAATCCCCTTTTCATCCCACTGACGTAACCAACCTTGGGGGGTTGCCCCGAGGAGCTTCGGGGAAAGCACTGTAGTTACCTCAGGCTCGACATCTTGAGCTAAGGGACAAAGATGAATAATGGTGCCTTGCTGGCAACTTTCTGGAATATCAGTTAAGGTAATTGGTCCAGCAATTGGGCCGATTGTTTGAATGCGGCCTTCAGGATAATAATCATTTCGGAACGTTGTTGTCTCTGAGGAGGGTAGAATGCACCATTGAATTTCACGAAGATGTTGTGGTGGAATAAAATCTGAAGCTGCCCTGGTGATGATAACAGGACGCCATCCTAATTTTAATGCCACGGTTGATGCATAGTTAACCGTTCCGCCAGGTGTAAAACTACCATCAGGCTGTATATCTTTTGTTACTGTTCCAATTAGTAAGTAAGTTTTTGATAGGTCTTGACTCATTTAGCCTCTGCTGAAGTAATGGATATCCATAAACGTCTATAATCAATTAAAAACCCACCCCGTTGGGTGGGTTTGGGCTTTTATATTCTCAGTTCGATGATTTGATGAATTATTTTGGGATAATTGTTACCTTACGATTATCATCACTTCCCACACTCTTGGTAAAGACAGTTGGATTGTTTCGTAGGGCTAGATGTATAATCCGTCTTTCGTATGAAGGCATAGCTTCCATTACAACTTTTCGACCAGTTTTCACCGCTCGCTCCGCCATCTTTTCGGCAAGTTGCTGTAAGGAATGACGTCGGCGGACGCGGTAAGACTCAACATCAATTAATATGTCATGCCACTGACTTAATTGTTTACTCACCATCAATCTAACCATATATTGAATGGCTCGAAGTGTTTCACTGCGACGCCCGATGAGTATTCCTAAATCTGGGCCAGTAATATCAAGTACAAGAGACGGTTCTTCTCCCTCATCAACTAAATCTGTGGCTCGACGTGCAGTAATTTCAGCCTTAATTCCCATACGAGTGAGTAGACCTGCCAGCGCCTCAGTGGCAATGGCTTCTACACTATCAGGTACTTCGCTTTCAGTAGATGCTGATGGGCTTTCAACTTCATCATTGATTTCCTCTTCTTTTGGAAGAGAAGGTTCTATATCTTCTGTGGCTGTCTCCACTTCAGAAACAGCGTCTTCAGTTGTTGATGCTTCATCAGGCTCAGGGTCTTGGCGAGTTAATCTGACTAGCGCGTCTTCTGAACCAAGGCCAAATACGCCACGCTTCCCTTCTCGTAATATTTGAATATTAACGTCCGCTCGACTCACTCCGAGTTGAGCTAAACCCTGCTCAATGGCCTCATCAACCGTTTTGGCCTCGACTTCAAGCGATTTAACGTTTTCGCTTTTTTCGTTTTGATTTAGCATTCTTATTTTTTCTGCTTTCTCGTGATGGCATTACCGGCGTTGACTCCGCAGGAGCTGAATTTACAACAGGAACAGGTGTATTTTCAATCGGCGGGGAAACAGCCGGTGTTTTTTTATTATCCGTATCAGCAGGCTTGTTGATAGTCGTTTTTGTGAAATACTGTTGAGCCATAGCCAGAATGTTGCTTGTGAACCAATACAGTGTCAGGCCTGATGGTACTACTAAGGCAAAGTACCCAAACATAAAAGGCATGAATTTCATCATTTGTTGCATTTGTGCTGCTTGGGGATCGGTTGAGGGTGGGGTCATCATTTGCTGCATATAGAGTTGAGATACAATCAGCAAAACGGGCAAAACTAAATAACCCACAGTTGTTCCCCAACCAAGTGGGGGTGCACCATTAATAAATGGGAAAAGCCATTCAGGAGGGAATCCAGCCCCAGCATCACCTGCTACAGGGCCTGCTAGACTTTGTAGCCAGAGAAATCCTTCGTTGAGTAGCCCCTCATTTGATAGTTGAATCAAGGCGCGATACAAGGCGAACCAAATTGGCATTTGTATCAACAATGGTAAACATCCACCAAGAGGATTGACACCATGCTCCCGATAAAGAGCCATCTGGGCCTGAGCTAATCCTTCTCGATCATCTTTGTGCTTCTTTTGCAATTCTTTCATCTTAGGCTGTAGCTCTTGCATTGCCTTTGATGATTTGATTTGTTGCATGTTAAGGGGGAACGTGGCCAGACGTACAGTTATAGTGAATAGAATGATGGCAAACCCAAAGGCGTAAGGCACACCTACCCCTTCTAATAATTCATCAGTTTCAACCAATACCCAAGCAAGAGAATTAACAAATCTTCCCCAAATACCATAGCCTGTTGGCTGAGTGGTGATGGTAAAGCCTGCTTCAAGCGATGTTTCACCAATTTCTAAAACCGCAACATTGGTAATCTCTTGATTGGCCGATGAGGTCGACGGGGGAATGGCAGCATACTCCAAAGAGGCTTCTTCACCGCTCGACAAAGACCCTGACCAAGTTATTAGGTTATCTTCACCTTGAACGGTCCCCAAAGTAGCAGTTACATACGTTGTTCGAAGAGACAACCCTTCAGGCAAAGCATCAGTCAAATTGAAATTTTGGGATGATGCACTATCATTTTTGATTTTGACTGTATAGGTGACAATTTGCCCAAGTCGAACTTCGTTTTGACTCCCTTGCTTCTCTAAGGTAAAGTCCGCCGCTTGAGCGATATGAAGGACTTCAGAGTTTTTTGGAGGGATAGGATTAGCTGCAGTAACTGGTTTAATCAGAACTGTTGTTAATAAAAAAAGTGTGGCTACAAAAATAGCCAAAGGAATGAAACCTATTTTGATAAATTGCTTAGGCAAAATATTCATCTCCTTAAATAATGCACAAACATGTTACGACAAATGTATAAACCTTTTCACAAAAGCTGTATCTCTCTAGGGAACAGGATCGTACCCTCCAGGGTGAAATGGCTGGCACCGCCCGATCCGTTTTATTGTCATCCATCCACCTTTGATAGCCCCGTATTTTTGAATTGCTTCATATCCATAATGGGAGCAGGTAGGATGAAATCGACAGGCTGATGGGAGAGCGGGCGAGATAAATTTTTGATAAAATCGAATTAAACCTAGAAAAACATATTTCATGATGAACTTGGCCCCAAATACATTTGGCCCAACTGTAACTTATCCCTTATCTACTGCTGATATGTGTTCAACTAAAGTACCTAAAGCACCTTCTATTTCTTGAAAGGTAGCATAACGAATCGGTTGCCGAGCAATAAATACAATATCAAAACCAGACTTGATTTGAGGGATATAATATCGCGTTGCTTCCCGTAAACGCCGCTTGATTTTATTTCGATGTACTGCGTTACCGAGACGTTTACTTACAACAAATCCAAAGCGACTATGGTCGAGGTCATTTCGTAGAAAAGCCAGCACCATTAGGGGGCTGGCTTTAGATGTCCCGTCACGCCGTACCCGTTGAAAATCGCTATTGTGACGGAGGCGATAGTGCCGCTTCATAATTGTTAAGCGACAATGCAACAAAACCTAACGTCGTCACAGCCTCAACCTTTAATGATAAGTAAGTGTACCTTATTTTTCATTTTTACCAAAAAGGTTACTTGGCTAAGGCATCAACGACATTAGATCAATCAGCATTCCAGTTGGTACGTTTGGGATGCACTCTTTGTACGGCTAGTTGTTTTCGACCTCGCTGTCGACGTGCTTTAAGGACGTTTCGTCCGCCTCGGGTTGACATTCGTTCTCTAAAACCGTGTACTCGTGCTCGACGACGGCGTTTTGGTTGATATGTTCGTTTTGTCATAATCCTGCAAAACCTCTTCTAATAAGTTCATATAGACAAGTGAATATTATACGTTCGGGTCTCTTGATTGGCAAACACCTGCTTATTATAAAAGATGATTTGCCAGTAAATTTGTAGTATCTAAAAGGTGAGCCCCTTTTGTTAAGAAGCCAATACGATACACTGTAAACATAAATGCGGCAACTCAACGAGGATTACAATTAGTACGTTAAGAAATTAAACGTCAATCTGATGGACTATATCGATCTTGTCTGCCTCTGTTTCACCTACTTTTATCGGTAAAATTAACACTTTTCGATATATCATACATAATCGTTTATCTACTTTTTCACAGTAGTAAAGTGTAAGTTCTATTTCAATGTCAGTCTCTTCATATAGTGCAACTTCAAAACAAACTAAATCATTTTTGATAATATTGGCAGTAATAGTTTGATCATTGACCGAAATGTTGATTTGATGTGGTGCCTCGAGGTTAAATATAAAGTTCCTAGGAAGATTTAAGACCACAGATATTGAAATTTCACCCAGTTTGGCAAAAATAGGATTTAATTTGATTGGTGCAGTGCTATGAAGATTAGAAAAGGGACTAAGGTTATGTAGGTTTTTAAGATTTAGGGTATCAACAGTTTGTGTTGAAAGATCAGCAACACGAATTAGATGATTATTTGTATCAGCGATAAAAAGGTAGTTGTCGATAGCGGTGATCCCCTCCGGTTCAAACAAGGTTGCTTCGAAAAAGGGGCCATCTAAATTACCAGCTTCCCCAGTCCCAATTATTGTTTTTACTTCTGCTGTTGTTGGGTCAAGGGCTTTGATTTTGTGGTTGTAACTGTCAGCGATGTAGATGAGGCCCTCATGAAACGATAGCCCTGTGGGATGTTGCAACCTGACAATTGCTCCAATGCCATCTACATCACCAAATTCGAATAACCCCTGTCCAATTAGAGTCATAACTTTAGGCGCTTCATCCATTGAAATTGCCCGGACTGCACTAGCTTCTGAGTCCATCACGAAAAGGTGATTGAAGCCAGCAGACAAATCACTAGGTTGATTAAAACTTGCCTCCTGTAACGGCCCATCTACTAAAGCCTCGCTTCCAGTACCAGCAAAGATGCCAAGACGCGTTTCATCGACCAAGGCCCAAATTTGATGAGAACCAGCCATCGCAATAAGTAGTATGTTGTCTTCGGCCCATAAAGCCCAGGGTGAGCGTAGTGAAACCTCAGTGGGACCACCCATTGTGAACTGACCCTGTGCTTTTTGACCTGTTCCTGCTACTGTACGCGTTTGACCATTAGCTAGGTCAATGACTCGAATGGCATGATTTTCCGTATCAGCGACATATAATCTAGAGTCTAACAACGCCATTCCGTGAGGATCGTGAAATTGTGCAACATCTTCTGTACCATCAACAAAACCAGGGTGCCCTGTGCCAAATACTTGGGTCACCTCCCCTTGTAAGCGAGTTTTATCAAGCTCAATCTTTAAAATGCGATGATGACCTGTATCAGCTACGAAAAGTGTGTTTTGGGGGCCAATAAGTAACTTGGACGGATAATTGAGGATACGGGTAGGTTCTGTAAGCCGATTAGGCTTTATTTCAAAGGGGGCTTGATCCAAGCCATTACCTATGAAGTCTTGGATTAAGATTTTTATTTTTTCGGGGTATATTTCGGCGAGAAATTCCCCAGATTGGGTATCAACAATTTTCCCATCTGGGTTGATTAATACGATTGTTGGCCAAGCGCGAATTGTATAACTTTGCCAGATTTCGAAATCAGAGTCGTTGATGACAGGATGATCAATTCCATGTCGCATGACAGCTTCACGTATATTTGCTGTGCTTTTTTCACTTGGGAATTTTCCTGAATGGATACTTATAATAACTAATTCATTAGAGAATTGCTTTTGAAGTTGGCGCAACTGCGCAACATTATGATGGCAATTGACTCAGCAGAAGGTCCAAAACTCAAGTAAAACAATCTTGCCTCTTAATTCAGATAAAGTAAGTGAGCGAGGTGTATTCAGCCAATCCAGGAATTTTGGGAATTCAGGCGCATTAATGATTGCTTTGTCAAGAGACACATTATCCTCCAATTTCAAAATCTACAGGAATTGATACTCAAAATAATAAAAAACCCAAACTAAAGGAGTAGTTTGGGAAGGTGATTTATTGCTGAAACGGCTAATCAATATTAACAATGAATAATCTACTGGCTTGCTTGTTGCCACCGTGGATAGAATTCCTCATAGGCCGCCCTGTTTTCTATTCTTAGGCTTGCCCACAATTTATCTGTCTCATAGCGCTGTTCACAATAACGAATCAATTGTCTGATAATATAAGATTTTCGATCAGAGTCGTTAAGACGACGACCAACCTGTTCAAAATAATCATCAATGAAATCTCGCAAATCACCTTCACTAAAGGTTTTATCTAAACATTCTCTGAGGATTTTACTTGGAGGAACCTGTGGTATTGACTTATTTGATATAGATGGTGTTTGGGTTATTTGAGGTTGAGAATGTGCTTGTGTTTGCATAAGATTAGCTAAAACACCTGCACCCCAAAATGCCACTTGTTTTGGTAATCGACCCAACTCATTTAAATTTTTGAAGCGTAATGCCCCTAGTAGATATACCATTAATCCTTGGTAGTATTCATTCCAATTGTTTACATTAGATAAATAAGGCTTTGCAGCTTGTCGAATAGCTAACTGTATTTCAATTGGTTTTGCCAATACCGAATTGGGTAAGGCTTGAACTTTTATATTATCATTAGAAACTGAATAGGTATGCAAGTGCTCCAAAATTGATACAATAGCACCAGATCCCAAATTAGTTTGGGCTAAAATGACAGGAATAAGACGTGTAATGATTCCAGCTTCAAGCCGCCAAAAATCGTGTAATACATAATCCTTGCGGGCTTCGGCAAAATCAATCAGTTGTATGTCCCTAGTGACCCGATCGACAATAATATTTTCTAAATTCAAGTCACCATGAATATACCCTACTCGAATATCTTGAATTTTGTTTAGAGTATTATTAAGTGTTGCTAATGGATTAGGTAAGACTGTTCCATCGGGTAGGGTAATTGTTTGCTGCTCAGTTGTTGTAAAGCCTGTACTTTGTGAAATTTCTTGTTGTAGTCGCTCTAGTCTCGTTTCCGTAACTTGCCCCACAATCGTTGGCATCACGGCCCCTACCTGAAATCTAGCAAGATCTTCGACGGGCTTTAAACGGATACCAAATTTTTGGGCTCGGACTCCATCATTTGGTAAATCCAAGGTTACACTGCAATGGTAGTTATCAACTTTTTTGACGATAAAGCCTTCTATCTGTACTGGGTCACCTATTTGAAGTGTTTGACTATTCAGTTGATTGGGTGAAATTGTTGAGGAAGCTGTCATATGGATCATTGGTTCAATGAGAAGATTGACGGGCAGAATTGGATCAAAACTATAACGTAACGAGAAATCGGGTTCAAAATCATTTTGTTTTAATGCCTGATTAGTGATTTTTAACAGGCGTTCTTGCACGGCAAAAAGGATGTCTGTTGTTTCGGCCTGAAGACTATACTTTAGCAAACTTTCAATTTCATTAAATGTGCCATCACCGACAAGTCGATAACGTAAGCCACCCCAGGAGCAGTTTTGTGGAAAGTTTGGCTCCCCTACAACTTGGGTGACATTAGGCCAAAATTGATCAATGATTGTACGATATGCTGTCCACTCTTGTTCTATCAATGCCTTGGGACCAATTTTAACCACAGTTGCTAGTTCAGCTCGGCTATCAGAGCGAACTGGTCGTACTTGTAACACTTTGGCTCCGCCAAAACCATCCCCAAATTGATCGCGAATGATAATACGAGTATGATTTGAAAAAATAGCCTGCAAAACGATTTGAGCCTCATTTGGCAAATCGATATATCTTGGGTTTTCAATCACGACTGTTGATTTTCTAGATGGAGATACATTCAGAGGAGGTTCATTATTTTGGGGTAGTATTTCTGTTTGATTAGAATTGACAGCAGGTGGATTAGCTTGATGTACAGCCTCAGGCTGTAACACTTCGTTAGGATTTGGTTCGTTTTTACCTTCCAACTCTCCAATGGTTTGTTCTATATCTGCAATTTCTGTTAATACACCCGGATCAGCCGCGACTCCTTGTTGGGCTGCACGCTGCTTAAGAATTTGCAATCGTCGTTTATGAAGTATGAGTAATTTTTCATCGCCTGAGAAAGAAGACATGATTTAGCCTTTAATGCATTGTCCGAATTTGAGAGAAGGTGTTGCAGTATACCATGACTATTTGGTCATAACCAACTTAGTCCTGAAGCAACCCTTACTTGATGGGTAGAATTTAAGGATTGCTTCAGTTTAGGTATTTCATTACACATTCTTCATTCGTCAATTTAACCTTGATGGAACATTAGGCATATAGTAAACTCAATTAATTCAAAATTGCCAAAACCAAAATTCGAAGTATTGATTTAAAATCAATACTTCGAATTTTGGGATACCACTATTATGTGATTGTGTTACAGTGGCTTGTGATTCTCGAGCAGGACGAGGATTTTTCATCAACACCTACTAGACTGACTGCCATTCAAGGTCGGGATCAAGCGGATTTTGCATAAATCGTTCAACTTCTTCTTTCTGGACACGCCAACCTCGACCGGCTTTAAATGCTGATAATTTACCTTGGTTGCACCATCGCCATACTGTACTTCTGCTTACTTTAAGATAATCGGCTACTTCTTTAACAGTTAAGATTTCATCCATTATAATATATTTCCTTTCTCTGAATTAATAGTTACAAGATGATCAAATTGCATAATTCGCAATAAACGACGAAGATGAGCATTTGGATTGTCTAAAGTAATTGGAATATTTACTTTGTTAAAACCTCTATGTAAGGACAACAAAACTCTAAACCCATAAGAGTCAAGCCGCTCTATACCAGTTAAATCAATGATAAGCTGAGTGATTTGATCTACATCCAGGGCATTAATGACTTCCTGAATCTCAATCTCACTTAAGTTTGTAAATGCTATATCACCGACTAAACTTATCGTCCAGTGATCCTCTTGTACAAATTTTACTTGAATGGTCTTCATTGGTATTTGGAAAAATTGGTCTACTCGTTCAAGATAGTCTAAACATATTTTGCAGCTAAATCCGTATTTATTTATAATTGGCTATAGTTGTCGGTTTTATATAGAAACTTTGCAATTACAAAGTAATTGCTGGTACTTACTGTTTAATCCGAAGTCTAAATAATATTGCCACTGAAAATTTTTGCGCATAGAAGTATAACAAAATAAATGGTTATAGGATTGCTTGAGTTGTTGTGATCGCTTATGCAACAATTATACAACCATTTGTTAAATATTAATCAAAACAGAACTCGTACAAAAGTCGTACGACCGGAGAGACATGGACAGAAAAGGATTTGGAGAAACTTTACGTAACCTGCGTAAACAATATGGCTTTACCCAGGATGTGCTGGCCCAAAAGCTCCCTGTTAGCTCGGAGTCGATTTCAAATTGGGAGCGAGCTTATGAAAATCGCGGACGAATTTGGAAGCCAGATCGAAATTCAGCGCTTCGGCTACTTGAAATTTTTTCAGAAGCCTTGACCCTTGAGCAAGCTAAGCATTGGTTTAGTCAGCTTGACTATCATTTAGAGGCGACAGACATTGAACAGTTTTTTCCTGGGATGTCTACTGAGGCGACAACTAAAGGGCCAGATTTTAGTCTCTCTCAAGCTGACTCTCCAAAGGCAAATTGGCTTAGGCTAAACCTCCTTCAAGACGAGCAACTTTTTGGTATAGATCGTCTAAAAGGTGAGATAGAGTTAAAGTTAAAGGTAGAAGAGGCACCGTGGATTGTCTCTCTGAATGGTATCGGCGGGATTGGGAAAACAACCTTGGCTACAAATACCGTTCAAATTCTAATGGCGGGCAATCGTTTTTATGATTTGGGCTGGGTTAATGCAAAACAAGCTGGATTTCTGCCAGATCAGGGCCGCATTGCTACGTATGAAGCAACGTTAACGTCTGAGCAGATGGTTGACAGTCTCCTTCGACAGTTAGAGCCAAATACGAGTTTGGCCAGACCCCCTGCCGAAAAGCGAATACAATTAACGGATTTGCTCAAAAAACATCCGTATTTAGTCGTTATTGATAACCTAGAGTCAATGGAAGATCAGAATGCACTTTTACCCGTCTTGCGTCAATTTATGAATCCCACGAAGTTCCTTATTACCAGCCGCAATAACTTGCAAACGCATTCAGATACATTCTCTTTCCCTTTGGACGGCTTGGGGAAAGAGGATACAATCGCTTTTTTAAGATATGAAGCGGATAGCCGAAATCACCAGACCCTTAAGACTGCTTCACTCGAACAACTGACTCGAATTTATGATATCGTTGGGGGAAACCCCCTGGCCTTGAAATTGATAATTGGCCAAATGACATTTTTACCGTTTGATTTGGTCCTGAATAATTTGAAAGAAGCGCGAGGTCAGGAGGTCGAGCAACTCTATAACTACATTTATTGGGAAGCCTGGAAAAATCTTGATCAAGCCGGTCAGCAAGTTTTGTTGCTGATGCCGCTCTCTCATGGGAGCACCTGGACCCAAATGCTTGAAATCAGTGAAATGGATCAATCGATATTTTTACCCGCCTTGAGACAGTTAGTATCGCTCTCTCTGGTGCAAGTGCGGGGCACGCTGGAAGAGCCACGTTACTACATTCACCGTTTAACCGAGACCTTCTTGCTACAAGAGGTTCTAAAATGGCAATCGCCGGAATGACCCAAACCAACGCATTCTCGCCTCGAAATTTTTTTAAGGTACAGATGCAACGTCATCTGCGCTATTGGGAGCAGTATGTTCAAGATCACCGAGAGGATGTAGCCAAGTTGGATGAAGCCCAGGAACGGATCGTGGATGTGATCAACCTCAGCCTGGACCAACCACCTGTTACCCCGTCTTTATTCGATCTGGTCGAAAATTTCTCCGACTACATGGAACGGCGTGGTCATCTCAACACTTGGCACAGTGTCTTGATCCGCGCCGTAGCCGCTGCCAGCACGATTGACCCCAAGATTGAAGTGCGCTTGACTGCCTTCTATGCCCGCCTGCTTTTGCGCCAAAATAACTTTAAAGGTGCAATCTCTCATTATCGGAATTTAATCTATGCCAGTCGTATGGTTGGCGATCAATTTAATGAAGCCCGAGCGTTAACAAATTTAGGCTATCTTTATACTCATCTAAGCTGCTTTATTCGAGCAGAAATATTACTTCATCACGCTATGATTAGTTTTGACAAGATTGATAGCAACTTCGGCCGAGCGCATACTGCCAATCACCTTGGCCTGTTATATGCAAGGTGGGGACAACTTGAACAAGCCCGTCTTCATCTTGAACAAGCTTGTTTGTTATGGCCCACAATGAATGATCATTACGGATTAATGCAGTCCTATATTAATCTGGGATTTTTGTTTAGTGAAATGGAACAACCAGATCAGGTTATGTATTATATGAAACAAGCAGAAGCAAAAGCTGAACAGATTGGTGAAAAAATTATTCTTGGGATAATTTATCTAAATCTAAGTTGGGCTTTTAAGTTACATAATGACTTTGATCAAATGGAATATTACGCTAAGCTAGCTGAAACTACGTTTCGACATACAAAGGATTTCTTACGTTTGCCTTTGGCTTGGTTGAATTTGGGTGTTGTCTATTTTTCCAAAGAGCGATGGAGAGAAGCAGAACTCTATCTTAATCAGGCATTTCGAGCATATGAAGAACTTGATTACAATTATGGCAAAATAAGAGCATTAATTAATAAAGTCGAATTTTATTTAGCTCAAGCGAATTATCAAAAGGCCTTAACTACCTGTGTTACTTTAGGAGAACTGGTCAAACAAGACTCTAGTCCAAAAGATAAAGAACGTTTTGATATTTTGATGCAAGAATGTCTCAATAATATCTGAAGGAAACTGACAGAGTGGCCCCATCAATTCCCTTCAGATTAGTCTAAATTAAATTAACATCCACCGGAGCCAGAACAATTATTCGCAATTGCCGTGCCCCCTACATCCCCGCCGCCCGTGATGTTGTCAGCAACAACGCTAGACGCACCAACTACTGCAGCCATCAGGGCTAATCCCGTTACAAAAGTTACAATTCGTTTTTTCAATGACATTATTTGCCTCCCTAAGCAAAATGATTAGGTGGGCAAGTAGATGGAGATCTCCAGAGTGCTGCCTTTTGGGCACGCACCCCCTGCGCAGGATATCCACCTGTCCACTTGAGTTTGAATTTTCTCAAGCTTGAATATGTCTCTAATTTAGCAGAGAATTCAAAAACGTTCTTGAGCCGCTGCTGAGACTTCACTGAGGGTTGACTGAGGTAGCTGAGAGGTGGAATCTATATACATCTATATAAATTTCCCAAAAATACGGGTTTCACTGTATAATGTGAGCGTTCACATAGTTTTTGAAATTGAAGAGGGGATACCTTTATGACTGTCCGAACTTAGGCAACTATTAAGGTATTGTTTCGATGCACATCGTCTCTTTTTTCGTGTGCTCTTTAATCTTAACTAAATGAGAGCTGGTCATAAATAATCAGGTAGCTTGAAGAAGGGCTTTGATGCCCTTACCGAGAGGCAAGCCATTGTGAAATTGATAAAGAAGGAGTAA
>JANQQF010000047.1 GCA_028285035.1 Phycisphaerae bacterium | reverse complement strand
CTTCCGCCAAAGGCGGACTGAAGGAAAACAGGTGCTGGAAGCACACGGCTTTCAACCGATCCACCTACGGTGGGCTAAAGCTTTGTTTAGAAAGTAAATCATCGAGATTACATAAATGAACAATTACGTAATCATCGAAAATATATAAACCAGCTAGAAAAAGACTTACAGGATGCAAAAGAAGATTTCAACTTAGCTGAAGAGAAAGCAAATAATCATAGAGCTGAAACCCAAAGAACAAAAAGGGCTATGAACAAAGCTTTCACAGAATTTGAGCAAGCCAGATCAGAGCAGTCAAAAACCGAAAAATTGTTAAAGGATGCTGAGGTAAAGTTTCGTGCACTTGGAGGCACACTTCCAGAAGATATAGACGATACAACTAAAATCACCCAGGTTACTGAAACAAGTGTTGTAAATAATCCTTGGATTAATGGTTCATTTTATCTAATTGTAATTATTATCTTGATGACCTTAATTGCAGTTATTGGAATGAGCGTTTCCATATATATTTTTGTCCTGGTAATTATTGGAAGTTTATTAGCTTTAATGGTTATCGGGGCTCTACAATTACGAAATGATCAGAATCTAAATGAGGAAAATTTTCTTCTTCTAATGATAGAAGCTATCAAAAGAATACCTATTTTAGGGCATATTACAGTATCTAAATTAAAGCCTATAACATCAGACACACAAAAAGAAGAAACCAATACAGAATAAATACTCCAAATATATCTCAAAAATAAAAACCCTATTTCTCCCAACGGGTGCATTTCTGTTTGGGGGCAACGTTGCCTCCGACCATAGCGTGGGGCTAAAGCCGCCACGCTATGATAGATTGAAGGGGCTAAACCCCTCAGCAGCCTGCTTCAGTAGGCTTCACCCTAAACTAGACTGGGGATTTATTCCCAGTTGAGGCTCGAGTCCAAATCTTGCCCCATAACTGAAACGCACCCTCCCCCATCCCCATTCTTGCGCTTCATTTTAGCTTGCATTACAATTTAGCTAATTGTGATAAGAGGCACAGCCTGTGACGCATCAATCTGAATCAAACAAACCGCTCAACATCTTGATGTTGGCACCGACGATGTTCTTTGCTGATTATGGGGCCCACGTCCGAATTTTGGAGGAGGTGTGGAATCTCCAAAACAAGGGGCACAAGGTGACCATTCTGGCCTACCCCAATGGGCGTGATATTGAGGGGATTGATGTCCGTCGCTGTTGGGGTGTCCCTTTCAACTACCGCGTGATTGTTGGCTCCTCCCGCCACAAGATTTACCTGGACGTCCTCCTGTCCATTATGGCCTTCTTCTATGTTCTCCGTTACAAACCAGATATCATCCACGCCCACTTACACGAAGGGGCTTTGATTGGCTGGGTTTTGAGCAGGTTGACTGGGGCACCACTCGTGTTTGATTTCCAGGGCAGTCTCACCTCGGAGATGATTGACCACAACTTCTTACAACCCAATGGTCTAGCTCACAAATTTCTGCATTGGTTGGAAACGCGGATCAATCGCGCCTCCGATGTTATCTTGACCAGTTCGACCCACGCGGCTCATTTGCTTACCGAGCGGTTCAACGTGAATGCGGGCAAAGTAGACCCCACCCCCGATTGTGTCAATGCGTCTACGTTCTCACCAGACAACTTCTCTATCGAAGAGAAAGCTCAGCTCAAAGCTAGTTTGGGTATCCCGACTGATAAAAAATTGATCGTCTACCTCGGCGTGTTGACCGCGTATCAAGGCGTAGACCTCCTCTTGCAGGCGGTTCAAACCTTAACACAAAGTCGTGATGATTTGCATCTGTTGCTGATGGGGTATCCAGCCGTAGCAAAATACCATCAGATGGCTCAAGACTTAGGCGTCGCACAGCATGTCACGCTCACCGGAAAAATTCCATATGAAGAAGCGCCCCGTTATCTGGCGCTCGGCGATATTGCCGCTGCCCCAAAAATTTCAGCGACTGAGGGTAGTGGGAAAATCCTGAATTATATGGCTCTAGGTTTACCGACGGTGGCCTTCAATATGCCGGTGAGCCGTGAATTTTTAGGGCGGGGCGGAATTTATGCGACAGAAGTTACCAGTGAAGCTCTCGTCGGAGCATTGACCCGCACCCTTGATTTGACCCCAGGCAAACGAATGCGTCTAGGGCGCTACTTGCGTCAACGGGTGATCAATTCCTACTCTTGGAATGGCACAATTGAACAAATCGAGGCCGTCTACTACGCCTTATTAGCTGGCAAACCGTTGCCCACAGCTCACAATCTCCGCACATCCCCCCGTCAATTCTCAGAGAATGTGTAAATGACCGTGCCTCCATCACAACAGGCAGCGATTGAAGCTCATATCAAAAAAGATGCCTACGCGAATTATTTGGGGGCGACAATAGAAGCAATTGAACCAGGCTATAGTCGCGTGTCTTTGACTGTCTCCGAAGAACAACTTAACTTCCACAACATCACCCACGGTGGTCTCGTGTTCAGCTTAGGTGACATCGCTTTTGCTGCGGCCAGCAATTCCCACGGCCAAACCGCCGTCGCTCTCAACGTTAGCATCAGTTTCCTCAAGGCTACCTACGCTGGCGCCCATCTGATTGCCGAAGCCAAAGAGCAACATATGGGTGGCCGCACTGCTCTCTATGAAATCACAGTAACCGAAAAAGAAAGTGGCGAAGTTATCGCCCGCAGTCAAGCCACGGTCTATCGCAAAAGAGACCGGTTTGTTGAATAAATCACTCCAATCAAGCTAAGCTAAGCTAACCAAGTTCTGCAAATCGCACTGGATACCGGGACTGAAATGTCTCTTTGTGCACGCGAAAGCTGGCTTTGCGGAAGATGCAGAGATAACTGACAGACCTTTTAAGGCCATCGCTCATGTTGCTGCCTGGTGTCCATAGCAAGAGAGTCACACATTCATCTGTCGCAAAATAGCCTGAAATAATAGCCCATCCGTTTGAGCCAACGCCTCTAACACCGAAAAGTGATTAGCGTCAGGTATCACCTGCACCGACATCATATTAGGTTGGATAGACCAAGCTTCAGCCAAGGCCTGACTTTGGGCATGATACTCAGCCGACTCCGCCTCACCGACCGCAATTATTAGGGGATTAGGGGTTGAGGGCCTCATTAAGACTGGGCTATTTTGCTGAGCAGTAGCTTCATCCATTCTAATGTTTTCGTTGACATAACTTCGTTGAACCGGGATAAGATCAAACAACCCACTAATAGCACAACCGCCCTTGACCAAATTCATTGGTAAACTCTGACCAAGTGATGGCCAAGCTGTGGTCATCATCATTGCCACCATATGCCCACCAGCCGAATGTCCCGAGATATGAATTTGGTGAGGGTCACCACCATACTCTGCCACATTTTGATAAATCCAACTGGGCAAATTCTGGCACCATGGCTCGATTGTTGTACTGGGCATCTAGCTCAGCTTGATCATAATTTTTATAAATGGGCATCGATTAATCTTTACTCATTTGCCTCAGGGGGCAAGAACTCAACCTCGTGTTCAGCCGAAATTCGTACGACTTCTTCCGGGTCAGTCAGATCATGAATTTTTTGAAAGAGTTCTTCTAATTTACGGGTTGGGGAAACCCAGAATAAAGCACGGACGGGTTCATCCGATTTGTTAAAGTAGCCATGCGGAATTCCTTTTGGCATCCGTACCAAATCCCCTGCATTCGCCTGCACCCACTTGCCGTCTAGCTTTAAGTCCAAGCGGCCTTCTTGCACAAGAATAAACTCATCTTGGGTTGGATGAATATGAACAGGCACAAATTGCCCAGGTTCACTATTGGTTTCAAAAGCAAACGTCGTTTCACAAAGCGCTTTTATATAATACTTCTGTCCAAGGATGTTTAGGACCTGCGTTCCCTCTTCCCCTTGACCATTAGGGGTAATTCCTTTGGCTAATTCCTTGCTCATACGATAACTCTCCTTGTTATAAATATATTTGATTATAAAATACGACTTTGTAGACAGGGGATTACTTGGGAAATGTAGTAATTGGAGTCAGGTGCTGATTACAAACGTAACATATTCCAAATGTTTATGCACTTTAGGTATCACAATATTATTGCAATCTTTCTTCCAGAGCAAATACTCATTACACCTTTGCAACGGTCGTCACAAATCCACAACAAATTAACAGTGAGCATTGGTACGCCTGATACCTTACATCGACACGCCTAATAACCCACGTGAGATTTGAAAATCGACATTACCTTGTTGTGTTAATTTTGGTTGATGTCGTTTTTCAATCACATCAATCAAATGTTCTAAAATCTGTTCGGGCCACAAATCAGTATCTTCCCTTAACATCAAATCAAGGTCAGGCGCAAATCGTTGTTGAATGGTTTCATCAGCCGTGATTTGGATAACAGGCACCAAGGGGTGTCCCGGCATTGGCGGCGTACCAAGATGAGCGACAATTAGCTCAACGCCGGTCGCGGCCATGCCGGTCAAAGTTTCAATCCAATGACCAGATGGTGTCTCCATCACATGAAAACCAGATTGCACAAACTGTTCGCTATGCGTAAGAGAAGGCGGGATCTGCTTACCTAACTGTAATACATCTCGAAAACCCGGATCAGCTAAAAGATCACTCAATTGTGGCACAACAACCGTACCTCCAGCCCCCACGATGATCTGGGTGAATTGAGCCAAGGCCCGCGAGGCTGAGGCCGAAATCTGCCCCGCGTTGATGACCCCAACCCTGAGATTTTCAAGACCAACGTCTTCAAATTCGGGTGAGGGCATTTGAGAGACCTGATCGACAAACCAGCCTTCTATCTTCTCCATTACGGCTTCGATGCCCCCATCCAACTGAATACTGGCCCAACCAAATTGCTCGGCATCCACACCCGCTACCGTAAGCTGATTCCGCATATAGTCATTGTGCGTCTTCTCGCAGCCGTGTTCCAGCAGCAAACAATGTTTTACCAAAGGATGGGTAAGGTAGCCCAACAATGTTCGGTTATAAATCATATCCGCCGTTTTTCCAGCGACGCCGCAGCCTTCTGTGTGCACTAGTGAAACAAAACGAGACAGGCCTTGGGATTGACCTAAGGCTTGTTGGTTGAGTTGATTCACAGTCATTTTGGCAATTTGGCCGGAGCAGAGACTGGTGGGCAAAATCAACCCCACTTGATCAAGACTAACCCCTCGGTCAGTTCGTACAGCTTGAAATTGGATTGGTGACGCAGCAATCTCACTGAGATCAATAGGGATACTCGCACCATTTGGGGCAGGTGTATCAAGCACAACCTCCAATTGTTGGGCATTTGATTGGGCCCAATCCCGCCAAATCTGCACCTGAGCGTGGCCCGCCTGCTCACCGACACTTCGTGTTCCCGAAGCAACCGCAATTGTTTGATCGAACATCTCCTGCCCTAACTCATTCATCGGCATACCATCCAAATAACGGCCCGCATTCACATCCATATCCTGATCCAACATTTCAAAACGATGTGAGGTGGTCACAATTTTGAGGGTTGGGGCAAAAGGGAAATTGGTAATCGAACCATTACCCGTGACAAAGAAAATTACGTTGCAGCCCGAGGCAATTTGTCCAGCAATACTTTCCAAGTCATTCCCTGGGCTATCCATAAAATAGTAGCCCGGTTCAGTCATCGGCTCACCATACTCAATCGCCGCATCAAGCCGGACATCAGGATGACGCTTCATCGCGGCCCCAATAGACTTTAGCGAAATATTGTATAGCCCCCGAAATTTATTCCCACCAGATGGATTACCCTCTGCAGTGGTGCCGTGCCACGACACACGCTCTTTGAATCGTTCGATCATTCCCAAGAATTTCTTAGCGGTTGGCAGGTCACGCACTTTTTGCAAAGCGTAAGGTTCCGCTCCAATCAGCTCATCGGTTTCGGCTAGGTTGGCTGAGCCGCCATATCGGATAACCTCTTTGGCAACCCAAGCAGCCAACGGATTGCCAGATACACCCGAAAAGGCATCTGAGCCACCACATTGTAACGCGATTTTCAAGTTTGCCACCGACTCAGGTGCCCGTTCCATTCCGTTGACCTGATCTAGCCACCCCTCAACCACAGCCTGTCCCGACGCTAAACTCGCTTCAAAACCACCGTTTAATGACAGAAAATGATGCAACACCTGATTAAGTGGATAGCCTTGTTCAAGTAAGTAAGTGCGCAAGATCTCGTTATTGATGGCCTCCAATCCATAATCAACCGCGAGCACAGCCCCTACATTGGGATGAGTCATAAAGCCTGCCAACGTTCGCAGCAGCAAGTCACGGTTGTTAGGCTGGGCAACATCCCCTTCAGTGTGGGCCACGGCGACAATCCCATCGATATTAGGACAATCTATGGCAATATCTTTCAACCGGGTTTCTAGCTGCTTCACAAAACTACCTGTGCGAGAGGTCGTCCCCAGCAAAATGATATAATTGCGAGTACCTACGCCACGCCCTCCGTTCCGACGATAGCCTAGAAATGTTCGTTCTTGCTCATAACGAGGCAGGGCTGGGGCACTGACAAAGGTGGCCTCATCCAGCACAAATGGTTGAATGTTATCGGCAAAGTTGGCCGTGGCTGGCAGAGCAAAATCGATTCGACGGCCAGCCAAAGCTTCGAGCATTCCGGCATTACAAACATAATGTCCTGGCTCAATGGCTTGTATCGCCTGCCCAAATGGTAGCCCCCACGAGAGTAACGCCTCCCCAGTCGCAATCGACTTGATGGCAAAGCGATGCCCTTCAAGAACGGTGTGATTGAGCCTAAACTGTTCGTCTTGGTGGTTGATTTCGGTGCCTACTTCCAGTCGTTGTGTAGCAATTGCCACGTTATCATCGGGCATCGGCAAGCGAGCAACATTATGAAATGGAATGAGATTTGGCATTGATTTGTCCTTATCTAGGATTTACGATTTCAGATTTACGATTTACGAAAAATCTATTCAAAATAATCGTAAATTGAATCATCTTACTTTGAAGCTATTGGACGTTCTCTCTTCATTACGATCGGTCGCGGGTGGAGGCTCTGGTGATAATGCAGAAATTTCAGCACGAAGTTCTGGGGTCATCTCGATGTCTACTGATTTGAGCGAACCTTCCAATTGGGCAACATTTCGGGCCCCAAGAATAGGAGCGGTCACCGCTGGGTGGCTGGCTACCCAAGCGACTGAAAGAGCAACGGGATCGTAGCCACGCTCCTGGGCAAATTGCACAAAGTCATCTGCAATTTGATACACTAATTCATCCCCATAGCGGGTGCCATACATTTTGTTTTCAACAATTCGACCCGCATTCGGTCGCTTGTTGATGCCATACTTTCCGGTCAAAAGACCGCCACCCAGTGGGTTATAGGGAATCACGCCGACTTGTTCCGACTCAGCCATGGGTAGCAGTTCAACTTCGGCTTGCCGTTTGGCCACGTTATACATGGGCTGGAGACATTCAAATCGGGCCAACCCTTCCCGAGTCGAAATCCCCAGCCCCTTGGCCACTTGCCACGCAGCAAAGTTACTCGCCGCAGGGTAGAGAATTTTTCCCTGTCGGACCAAATCATCCAGCACCCGCAGGGTTTCCTCCAAGGGAGTTTTCTCATCAAAACGGTGCAGGAAGTACACGTCGATGTAATCCGTATTCAACCGGCGTAAGCTATTTTCGACAGCCCGTTGAATATGTTTACGACTTGAGCCACGTGCGTTGCGATCCTCCCCCATTGGGAAGTAAACTTTGCTAGTGATGACCACCTCATCACGACAATCTTGGATCAACTTACCCAAAATCCCTTCCGATACGCCGCCTTGATACACATTGGCACAATCAAAGAAGTTGATTCCGGCCTCTCGACAACGATTGAACATGGCGATCGACGTTTCTTCGTCAGCATCACCCCCAAACGACATCGTACCAAAGCACAAACTTGAGACTTGAACCCCAGTTTTTCCTAAATATGTGTATTCCATTGGTTCCCTCCTAAAATCACATTTTTTCAATTGCCCAAAACACAAATAAATGACTAAAACTTTCCAACTTTATTTGGTTCAAAAACAGGTTTCCGTTTCTCAACGAAGGCTTGCATTCGTTCTTGAGCATGGGGCATCGTCCCTGTCGAGGCCATCAGTTCGGCGGCATATTGGTAGGCTCGGCTTTCATCCAGATCGATTTGAGCATAGAATGCGTGTTTACCAATGCCTTTCATCACCCGGCTGCCTCGGGTAGACCGACAAATCAATTGCCATGTTTCCTCATTCAATCGATCGGCAGGCACAGCCCGATTAATCATTCCCCACTCAGCGGCCAAAGTGGCTGAAATCGGATCCCCTGTCATCAACATCTCCAAGGCCCGCTTACGCCCCACAGCCCGCGTCAAGGCGACCATCGGGGTGATACAAAACCAGCCGCCCACCCCACCGGGCGTACGAAAAACAGCGTCCTCCCTGCAACAACCATATCACAAGTCAAAGCCAGTTGACACCCTGCCCCGTAGGCCGGGCCATGCACCTTCGCCACAACGGGTTGTGGCACGGCGTGAATCAATTGCATCAACTCGCTACACGAATGCATCAAACGGCGCATCGTTGATAAATCTTGGTCAACCATATCATTGAAATCATGCCCAGAGCAAAAAGCAGGGCCATTTCCAGCTAACACAATCCCGACCGCTTCGCTATCATACATCATCATCTTAAAAACATTGGTCAACTCTGCGATCATCTCAAAAGAAAGCGGGTTGCGCTTCTTCGGTTGATCAAGGGTGATTTCGGCAATTTCGTCAGTAATGGTTAGATCAATAAATTGATAAGTCATTCGATTGTTCCTTTGCAAATACTATCTATACAAGTAGCCAAGATTTCCAATCTCATCTTATCAAACGTAATCAAAAATCTCAGCCACAAAACTAATTAAAGCAATGCAGCCGCTCGATGGGCAATAATGTGTGGATTTTCTACCTGGCCGCGATTACACAACAAAATGATCGAGAGTTTCTCATCTGGAAAATGTGAAAACGAGGTGGTGAAACCAACAATACCCCCGTTATGCCCAATCATCAAACGCCCCTTCAGATCAACCAGAAACCAACCAAGCCCCATTGTATAATGGAACTCACGTTCATTCTGTGCCTTTGAGGGGTGAGGAGTCCACATCAGAGTGCGGCTCGCTTCAGACAGCAGGGTGTTTGTATAGAACGAAGCAGCCCATTTAGCCAAATCAACCACACTTGAAAGCAACACCCCGGCGGAATAGGTTCCTGATGGGCTGTAGTATTCCTTATTTTGCAAACGGTCATCTTGATAGGTGTATCCCCCCGCTCGATTAGCGACAATGGTGTAAGGGTCATTTATCCGTGTTGCGGTCATGTTTAGGGGGGTAAAAATATGCTCGGTCAGGTAATCGCCATAGCTTTGCCCACTGATCGCTTCAATCAACATACCGAGCAGATAGTAACCTGTATTATCATAGGCTACACGCTCACCTGGTACAAAATCAAGGGGTAAGTCAGCGACCAAGCTCAAAATTTCTTCTCGTGAAATATCAAGACGCGTACTTTTCCAATAGTCAGGGGTATTGGTGTAGCTGTGAATCCCAGATTGATGCATCAAGATATGCTGGACGGTCACGTCGGACCAAGCTGAGGGTAAATCGGGTAGGTGGGTTGAAATTCTATCGGCTAACGTCAGTTTGTCTTGCTCAACCAACTGCATGACCGCCGTGGCTGTAAACGGCTTGGTAATCGAGGCGATTTCATAGATCGTATTTTCTGTCGCTGGCACATCCAATTCCACTTGTGCCAAACCGTACCCTCTGGCAAACACGGGCTGGTTCTCCCGCACAACCGCCAGCGACATCCCAGGAATATGTTGCTGTTCTAGCATCTGCTGCATATATTTATCGACCGCGTCGCCCACCCAACACCTCACACTCACAGGATATGGTCCTTAACAGGATATGGCCCTTAATTGTACGCAGGTTCAGGGTTAAGGCAATACAGTTTGAGACTGGTCGATGAATATAATTGACGTGGCAGAGAAGGTGAGATAGAGTGTTGATCTAATCTGAAAGAATAAGAAACTCATACCTTACAAAGAAATTCTATGAAAATTCTATTACAAACTGAACGTCTCATCCTGCGACAATTCACAAAAGCAGATGGCAACCACCTCTTTGCTCTCGACAATGATCCAGAGGTGATGCGCTATATCAACGGTGGCACGCCAACACCCCGCGAGATCATTGAGAATGACATTCTTCCCCGATTCACCGATTATGACTCACAGCACCCCACGTATGGCTTCTGGGCTGCGATTGAAAAAGCAACAGGAACGTTTATTGGCTGGTTTAGTTTTCGCCCGACCGATAAAATGCAAGATGAAATCACGATAGGCTACCGACTGCATAAAGCGGCTTGGGGAAAAGGCTATGCCACCGAGGGTGCTCAGGCTTTGATTCAGAAAGGCTTCTCTGAATTGGGTATACAGCGGGTGGTTGCTTCCACCTACGAAGAGAATGTAGCCTCACTGCGGGTGATGGAGAAGGTGGGAATGACGTTCAAAGCGGCGTTCCAGCCTACGATAGAAGAGATCAAAGGCTCCGACACAACCTACGCTGCCTCAGAGGAGGTTTGGGATGGGGATGATTTGCTATATACCTTGGAAAGGGTTGATTGGGAACGACTGCAATCAGCATAATTTCCGGTGAACGAATCAATCTACAAACAAGCACAAACAACAATCCAGAAACAAATTTGGGGCAAATTTTTCCGTTAATACTCATTCCCCTCATAGCTCATCACAATGATTGACTTTACCCTGAAGTTCCGATACAGTTGGGATGCCCTTGCACGATAAGGCAAAATTATTGTGCAAAACCCCATCTTTAAATGGCTGGAGCAAAAGCCGATCGTGCAAAAAATCGGACCCTGTAAATTTTCGGAGTTACCTCAACCGTACCGCGACCAGTTTACCTCAGGCAATGTTCATTCTGCTGCCGGTCAATTCTTCCCCTACAAATCATCTTCAGCCACTGTGGCTTGGGCTATCTTTTTTAGCTGTATCTATATCCTCCCTGCTTTCGTCATAATCTATGCCATCCCCTACTACATCTATCAGGACTCAACACTCGTGCCACGTATCATTGAAGACCTGACCTCAGGCCTCTTTCCATTCTTGGTCATTATCACGATATTTGGAGCGATAGTTTGGATAACCGTTTTTATGTTAAAGATGGGCTGGCAATCACTGGCCAGGGTGGCGGCTTGGCGAAAGATGCAACAGGCGATAACAAGAGGAGAGCATCACTACGGACTGCTACTTGATGAGCAAAATTTGGTATTCCGGCACGGGGAACATTTTGATGACTATACCTGTGCGGTTCTACCCAAACATACGATAAATAAATGTTTTGTCAGCAAGGTCCGGGTGTGGTTTCCCAAACAGAGTTTTGATATCAACGTCGTTAAGCTTTATTATGTTGACAAACAAGAACAGTCAAATGAGTTGGTATTGAGAGAGCATTTTTCGCTGTCTGCTTTGGAAATGTGTGATCAAATTCAAGCGTGGCTTGGTACGGATTACGGGGAACGTGGGTGATACAATTTTGACGAATATGAGATTGCACTATCATAATCTCGAATCAACTAAAGAAACTTTAGAGGGGATTTAAAGCCAATTCATATGAAGAAAATAACAGATACTTTACGTGAAGCGATTGAGTTTAGTGAAATGCACCGCGCCGCCGAAATTCGCAAGCTAAAAGCTAAAGGAAAGTCAGGGAGTTCTGTAAAGGTCGATGCCTATTCAACCGTGATCACTCGCTTATCTTCAATTTTGTCAAAGAAGGATAACAAACGGAAAAACAGTAAATACGAAGAGCGGTAATTCTACAACAAAAAAGATCGGCGAGAAATTGCCGATCTTTTCATTGACACACTTACCGCGTAATCACCCTTTACATCTCAACCATCCGCGACTCATCTGCGGCCTTTTCCTCATCTGTGATTTTGACAAATCGCTGCCACAGCTCAGCGGTGAGGCTTTCGGGGTCGCAGTCGATACCCTGCTTAGCAAAGTATTCACACACTCGGGTAACATCGCGCTCGAAGATGAAGTAGGCGTTTTTATTGCTGTAGGGATTGGTCACCTGCGGAAAGTCAATCACCATAATCTCGCCCTCCCAATAGAGGATGTTGAAGGCGGAGAGATCGCCGTGGATGACATCGTGCTGCAACATAATCTCAAGGTTACGAACAACCTCTTTGAACAGATCCTCCGCCTCATCTTCATCAAGGTTGATTTCGTGCAAAGCGGGGGCCGCACGGCGTTCATCACCAAAGTATTCCATCAAAATGGCATTGTCACTCGCTGCAACCGGTTGAGGGACGGCGGCTCCTGCCGCGTGAAGTTGCTCCAAGGTGGTGTACTCATACATTAGCCAAGAGGTATGCTGCACCTGCGCACCAAAGGTGGTTTTCTTGCCCAGCGCACGGATAATCCGATCCTCATTGGACTTGACCATTTTTCCATCGCCCGTCAAGACCTCACGCCCTTCGCGGTACATAAAGTCATTTCGCAAATTTCGAAATTGGCGAGGGCGATAAACCTTAACGGCCATCAAATCATATTTTGAGCGAGGCACCCCTGCACAGCGATAGACACTGGCCTCTTTGCCCCCTTTGATACTGGCCAACACATCGCTGATCCATTCTTCATCATAAAAGACCTTTAGCGATTCCAGCAACCAGCCTTTTTCATAGCGAGCTGGTTGATAGGTGGTCTGAAACTCACCTTCAAGCCCTCTAACTTCAGCAATCTCATTGACAATCTGCTGATTATCTTTTTTCGGTTGTTGTTTACGTGGTTTTCGTTTACGGCGTGCTTTCCGGTCAATATTTACCGGGTCATACATTTCTTCATATTGATCAAAACGATCTGGATCATTTCTTCGGGTCACTACAGTCTACTCCATATTTTCATCGATTGTTTACGACTATCTATTGGATAAATAAAAAAAGCTACTCGCCAAGGAGTAGCTTTTGGTCGCAAACAAACGAAACCGCGCAAAAAACGGCTGGGACTTAAAATTGATCCCCCGCAACTCCTTGGGTGGGTGATAATAAGTTGGGTACTGCTAAACAAACAATTCTACAATCCATTATCACACCTCCTTTCAAGAGTTTGAGTAAACCAGAAGAGTTTTGAAAATAGAGTGTTTGAACAAATGAAAAATATATTCAAACAGACTTAAGATCCAGTTTACTTAAAAAATTTTATGTAACACGCCCAGTATACGCTATGTTTGACGCTGTGTCAATGCTTTGTTAGGGATTGATCAAGATATACTACCCGCACAATATCATCTTTTTTCTATTTGACACAGCAGTCGTTATCTGTTACGGTGAATATGATATCTCCTCCCAGCATTTAAACAAGGTAAAACCAAGATGACCAAACAATTCGTTCCCGAAAGTTTTGTTGTGCCAGAGTCTTTAATCACCAAACATTATCGCCTTGAAATTCTTTCACCACGCGTCACAGAGCTTGATTATGAGGCAGTGATGAGCAGTCGTTTACGACTTCGATCTATCTTCGCAGCACAAACACCCTGGCCAAAGGATGATATGTCGTTAGAAAACAACACAGCGGATCTGGCCCGGCACGAGCGCGAGTTCAAAGCACGAGAAGCCTTTGCTTATACAGTTCTCACTTTGTCGGGTGACACCTGCATCGGCTGTGTATATATTGAACCAGCCTCTGTAGCGCTGTTTGATTGCGAGGTATATTTGTGGGTCAGAGATAGTCACATAGCGCTTGATGAAGATCTTTACCAAACAACTCACAGTTGGTTAAAAACGCACTGGCCCTTTGAACAAATTACTTTTCCAGGTCGTTCAATTTCATGGGAACAATGGAAGAGTTATACAGATTAGATACAACTAAAACCAGTTCCCGAATTTTCCCCCAAATTTACACTCTAAAATACTCGTACTGATTTTCTGAAGGCAAGCCCCACACGGCCCAAAAGTCACCCGTTTTGGGTCGCATAATCGCAGCGCCACAGGACTCGACGTGGAAAGGTGGGGTTGAGGTGGTGCACACTGGGGCCTGGCGGGTCAGGGCCTGTAGATGATCAATGGTAATCATCCGCTCATTCAGAATGAGATCGGTGGCAAAACTGAGGCGATTTTCAGAGTGCGCTTGGGAATCGGCTTGGCGAACTTGAGCAAGCGCTAAGTTTTCTGGGAAAAGACAGTGATTCGTGTGGACTAAGGCCTCTCCATTTAATGGCGTGATCACATGATGGGTAGACATTGCCTCGATGTTGTAGCCGTTGCCTAGTTTGTCAAAAAGCAAATAGTTGTGAGCACCAGCCAATGGGGCGTCAGTGATACAAGCCAAGGCGTCTTCAATGTTATCTTGTTGCAACACCTTACGCACTACAAAGGGCCAGGTCACGCCAATTTGACCATCAGCCCCCAAAAGATTGTTGATGCCAACAGCAATACCATGCTCATTCATCCCAATTTGACCAACACATCCGGTCGTTGTGAAGACCAAAGATTTAGGGCTGTTCTCCGTTTCTACTTCTAGCAGAATCACAAATTCCGTGGCCGTGTCATGCATATCCCAGGTTTGGCCAAAAAAACCTGCTCCTTCAGCTTGATGGTCAGGGATAATAAAGGCCGTACAGTCATCGATAGCCAGTTGCGGTTCTAGGGGCGTTTGCCGTTTATGGGTATGATAAACAGTGTCAATGAAATCAGTAAAGCCACCGACTACGATCATCTCGCCCAACGTCAAACCCGTGGCCTCCGCCATACCTCGCATCTCCTCGGTCAGATCCGGCGCATAGGCTTTATGTGCAGGGACGCAAGCCTCGGCGATGCGAAGCACATCCTCGCGACTCAGTTGTTGATTACCTGTCCATTTGCCTTCCTGAACCAAGGCCACTCGCTCCTCAGTATAACGGCGAATATCCTCTCGATACATTTGGCCGTGTTGAAAGCCTACCTCATAAGGGGTACCTTTAGCCTTTAAAACACGAATTTTGTTTTCTACCATTATGTAATTGCTCCCTACTGAATTTACGATTTTTGATTGTTGATTTACGATTGTTTGTTATCGTTCGGACAATAACATATCTCCTTTATTAAATCAACCTAAAATCTTGATATTTAACTGCTAGGCACTTCCGCCAAGTGAAACAATAAATTGGCACAACTTTATTAAATTCGTTTATATTTATGACGCAAACTGTCATAAATATAAGCTATATTATGAATGTCACAGGAAAGTGTTGAAAATGTCAACGACAGCCACCCGATTGATTACCTTGATTATGATGTTACAACGGCGTCCCAATCAAAAGGCCGCCGATTTAGCGGAGACGCTGGGCGTATCGGTCCGTTCTGTGCATCGCTATATGGGAATGCTTGAAGAGATGGGGCTCCCTGTTTACACCGAGCGTGGACCACACGGCGGGTTCTCCTTGGTCCGGGGTTACACCATGCCCCCCTTGATGTTTACTCCGGAGGAGGCAGTCGCTGTCTATTTGGGCACGGGTTTAGTTGAAGAGATGTGGGGAACATTGTATCGAGAGGCAGCGCAGGGCGCCCTAGCTAAATTAGATAATGTTCTGCCAATGGAGCAACAACAGGAGGTGACTTGGGCCAAACACAAACTGATCGCCACAGGCATGCATCGCATTGATCAAACCAATCTACAGCCCATCCTCGCTACCCTTCGACAAGCCATTCGGGAGCAACAACGCACTCATCTTATTTATCGAGGACGCGAGCACACCACACCTACCGAACGCGATGTTGACTTTTACGGTCTAGCTTATCGCTGGGGCTGGTGGTACACCGTAGGCTACTGCCATTTGCGGGCTGATCATCGGGTTTTTCGGGTGGACCGAATGGTGGGGCTTACTCTCAATGATGAGACATTCAATATTCCACCTGACTTTGATTTACGCAGCTATCTTAACAGAGGTGACTTGGCTTATCCACAAATTGAGGTCACCCTAAAATTTATGGCAGAGGCTGAAACCGTTGTGCTGAACAGCCAGGTTCTATGGGCCTCGGTGACAACAGAAATGGATGGCTCTTTCTTAGTGACAGCCATTGTTCCAGATGTAAATTTTGCAGTTAGCCTTGTCTTGGGCTTCAACGGCTTGGCCGAGGTTATCGCTCCGAATGAGGTGCGGCAACAGGTGGCAAAGCAAGCGCTCCAAATTAGTGAGCAACACAAAAGCAGTAGTGATTGAAAGAAATCTTAGCAGGTTTATCAACAAAAGAAGACGGGCAGGTTCTTTACCTTTCTCGCTCTGACAATCTAATAATCTATTTCTACAGGAGTTAAAAATGAAATTTCTACTAATTTTTATTGGTATTTTAGTTGTTATAGGGCTACTTGCAGGAGGCTGGTTTTGGTATATGAGTCAGCAACCACTATACAAGCCCGGCCATGTTCGGACTGAGACAAATCTGCGCTCGTCCCTAACACCGCCTGAGCAGGAAAATAAGCCAAATTTCTGGCAGATGGAAGCAGATATCGAATTGTATTACGAAACCGTTGGCACGGGCCAAAATGTCCTTATCATTCACGGAGGGCCGGGGTCACCCTACGCTAAAGCGTGGCCTGGATTGGCCGACCTCACTGACTCACACCAGTTTCACTACTATCACCAGCGAGGCAGTGGTCAATCGAGTCGCCCCATCGACAGGTTTGAAGGGGGTAGCTTTGTTCAAAATATCAAAACATTAGATCATACCTTGGGTATTGGTGCCCAGTTGGCTGACATTGAACGCATCCGTCAAATATTAGGCGAGGAAAAACTTATTATCATTGGGCACTCATTTGGTGGATTCTTGGCGTCGCTATACGCAGCGGAATTCCCAGAACATGTTGCTGGCCTCATTCTAGTTGCCCCGGCTGATTTGCTGGTAATGCCTTTGCCTGACAAAGGGCTTTATGACCGAATTGGGGAAGAGCTGCCCCTTGAGATGCAGGCCGATTATCAAGAATATAGTGCACGTTATCTGGATTTTGGTACGTTATTTGAGAAGTCAGAGGCAGATTTGGTCGAGCTGAACAACGAAATGGTGCCTTACTTTGCAGCGGCGGTTGGGCGGGAGTTGCCACAGTTTGAGCAGGCGGGAGGATGGATATCCTTTGCGATGTTTATGAGTATGGGGCGGCGACACGATTATCGTGCCTCATTAAAAACGGTTGAGGCGCCTGTCTTGGTTATCCACGGAAGCAAAGACTTACAGACCGAGACAGCCAGCCAAAAGTATGCGGACCTGTTTCCCAACGCTACTTTTTACGTAATCGAAGATGCCACCCATTTCCCCTTTAACGAACAGCCAGAGCAGTTTGGTCAAGTCACCGAGCCATTCCTAAGAACGTTGAAATAACTTCCCCATTATCCCACTTATCTAATTGGATAGGTGGGATAAACTCCTCTAAAAAAATACTACTTTCTTACTAGGACTGAAGCGGCATATCAATTGGTCCTATTCTCAGTTACAATCGATTTATCTCAAAAAATTAAAAGTGGGATCATCTATGGGAGGTAACAATGAACCTTCGTTATAAAGTCAATCTGGCCTTTATTCTAATTTTTGGAGTAGGCCTATTGGTAACCACAGGTTTATCCTTTGTCGCTGAGTTTCAGCAGGCACGCGAACAAATGTTATGGGATTCCGAAGTGTTACTCAGCCTGACCCTATCAACCCGGAGTTATACAGTCGAGCAGGTGCGACCACTGATTAGCGAGCAAAATGAGGTTGAATTTTTGCCACAAACTGTTCCATCGTACGCTGCTCAGGAAACATTTCTTATTTTTAAGGAAGAGTTTCCCGAATTTTCCTATCGTGAAGCCGCTCTCAATCCTACCAATCCGCGTGATTTAGCTAACTCTTGGGAGGTTGATGTTATTCAGCAATTTATCAGTGATGCCTCCCTCAAACAGGTGACTGGGGATAGAACGATTGGAGGCGACGAGGTGTTTTATCTCGCCCGCCCTATTCGCATCACAAATGAAGCTTGTTTAGCCTGCCATAGCACCCCAGATGCGGCCCCACAAAGCATGATTGATCTCTACGGTTCGGACAACGGGTTTGGCTGGCAGATGGATGAGGTAGTTGGTGCACAAATTATGACTGTCCCCACAGATCTAGCCACCCAAAGAGCCCAAGAAAGCACGCTCAATCTCGTGATTTCACTGGTCAGCGTCTTTGCTCTAGCTCTAATTGCGCTTAACATCCTATTGAGCCGTATGTTTATCCAGCCACTTCATTCATTAGCCGTTGCGGTTGATCGTTATAGCAAAGGTGATCTCAGTCCAGAAGAATTTCCAGCCGTTCGCCAAGATGAGGTTGGGCAGCTTGAGCGGGGGATCAATCGTCTACGTCGCAGCCTTGACAAATTATTAAGCATCACCGAACGTCAGGAGTAGCACTATGCTTGCTCTAATTTTCATTGTTGTAACCGCACTTTTAGCGCTTGTGTACAACTTTATACTCAATCGACCCGATTTAAGCACACCGGAACTGCGGCAGTACCTCCTCTTTTTTATGATTTTAAGCGGGAGCGTCGTACTGGTTCGTCTGATTAGCTATCTGGTGATTGATGTGTTGTTTACGCGCCTCAGTGGCAAAACTCCCTCCGACTTACTCCGCTTAGTGATTGCCATTCTCGTTTTTGGGATCACGCTAATTCTCAATATGTATTATGTTCTTGACGCTAATGTCGCCGCCTTGTTGACCACCTCTGCATTATTGACTGCGGTTATCGGTTTTGCCCTACAGGCCACGCTGGGGAATTTGTTTGAGGGATTATCTGTGCAGGTTCATCAACCTTTCACCATCGGCGACTGGCTAGAGTTTGGAGATAATTTTGGCCGCGTTGAGTCACTGACCTGGCGGGCGATTGCGGTGCGCAGGACTGATAACACCATTTTAAGCGTGCCCAACAATATTCTGGCGCAAAGCCCGATACGAGTCTTTTTAGCGAAGGAGCCATTTCGGCTGTCCGTTGATTTTAGCGCCCCTATCGACACGCCCCCTCATCAAGTTATTGAAGCAGTCTCTAAAGCAACCTCAGAAATCAAAGAGGTGTTACATCACAAACCACCTGAAATTTTACTGCACCAATTTGCCGCTGATCAAAGCGCGCTACACTACAAATTACGCTTCTACACAATGATTGATGAGTCATTTGACCGAACTCAGGCTCGGGTGCTCGAGCGAGTTTGGTATGCCCTCGCCCGGGCTGGTATTCCAGCCCCTGCCTCAATCGAAGGTAGCGTCGACAGCTTTAAAGTTCCACTCCTACGGTCCCATCAGGCCACGCTCTTGCCTGAAACCGATTTAATCACGCTTTTTGCCGCCACACCCATTCTCGCAGGGTTATCAGATTCTGTTTATCATCTTTTGGCAAAACAGGCGATACGACTAATCTACTCACCGGGGGAGCATATCGACCAGCGAGCCCAACCCGCGATGTTTATTGTTCGTCGGGGCATCGTCAGCGTCCCATTAGAGACCGAAACACGATTAGAAGATTATCGTAATGGCAATTTACAAAGCTATTGGGATCCAGAGGTTCTTGATCAAGTCCGGCATCAATTTGCCGAGTATGTTGGGCCAGTCGCTGATTATCTGGTGAAGACCGCTTCAAAGGAAACGATTGATCCCTACCATCTGTATCGTATTCTGGCTGCAGACATCCCTAATGAACTTGAGCGTGAAACATTTATTCAACTGGGGCCAAAGTTTCCGGCCAAGGAAATTGCCGATGGGCATTTCTTTGGCGAAGTCAACATGCTCACTGGCCAATTTACCAACAGCCCAGCCCCCAAAGCAGTCATTGAAAGTGAGTTGGTTGAAATCACGGTTCCGATGATGCGCGAAGTTTTTGCGGTTGAGCCAAATCTGGCTGAGTTACTTGCCCGGCGAGTGGCCAGTCATCGCCGGATGAGCGAGATGGATCAAGCCTCGTTTATTCAGGAAGTCCAAACGTTTTATAAAGTGGGGTAAAATCAATTGCCATTGAGGTCAAAAAATGTCTCGACCTCTCTTTTTAATGTCAAAGTCTTGTCCCACTCATTATCATAACCATCATAAATCAAGGCAATATGTCCGATAAAATTGGCATCTTTAACAATCTTTAGACATTGTTGAAACTCCTGAAGATCTAACACATTATCCTGAAAAACCCCTTTACAATGAAGGGAATTGCTGTATGGCAACAGTTTTTCCAATGTGTCATATTTATCAGCAGTTTTAGCCGCATTACCAAAATCAACGCACAGCTTAAGTGGATGGTCAACTTGGCTCATAATATCAAATAAGTCGGCTGGCTCTTGACTAGTCGCTTTCCAATTTTCAGTGGTTGTGGTCAACCCAAGCGCGGCCCCATATTCGGCGAGTTGTTGTAGGGCCGTGGCACTGCGAGCGCGTGACTCAGCCGTTGGCGGCTCAAAGCCACAATCAATGCGGACCCCACCTGCCCCCAACTTCGCAGCAACATTTTGCCATCCCTTCACCATTTCAATATCTGCCTGCCACGCTTCATCATCGGGGCTTGAGAGGTTACCGGTATCAACCAAAAGGTTAGCCAGCACAACACCCGCCTCAGCCAAGGCAGCCTTAAGCTCAGTCAGGTAACTGTCATCGGTGCGGGGAAAGTGGAAATGAGTGATTTCCAAAATCTTGATACCATCCTTAGCAACAAAAGCGGGTAAGGCTAAAAGCGGCATCGCTTGATCGGGCGTCCCAACCTTACTAATCATTCTCTCTTGCCCATCCGGTTCATACCAAACTTGCCCCAAGGTGCCGTGTAAGGTCCAAGATGATGTTGCAATTTGTATCATTTCTTCCTCCTGATCCACTAAAATTATTTAATCATCAAATAGCCACCAACTACTAAAAACATTACGGCTATCACCCGCCAAGTATCAATTGAGCGTACAGGAACACCAAACAAACCAAATTGATCAATGACCATCCCCATCGCTAACTGCCCGATGATGATTAAGGCAATAGCCGAAGTAGCCCCGAGTCTGGGCAGGGTATGACTAATGGTTAGATAAAGAATCACGCCGAAAATACCTGACCCTAACATTAGCCAGGAGAGACTACGCCAATTTTGGATTTGTTCGCCACCCCGTGCCAATAATAGCATTGCTGATAAAATGGTGCCACTGAGATGTACGATAAAACTACTAGCTGCCCCGCCGACACGTTGACTCATCGCCCCAGCCAGAGGTGACTGCAGCCCCACTGCAATGCCCCCAATAATTCCAATCAGAACAGTCAACCCAATAGCAAACATTTAGACATATCCCCTTCCAGGTAGCTTATTTAATCTCAAAACTATAGAGCGACCTAAAAAAAAAGAAAAGGACGTATGTCCTTTTCTCGGGGTGTTAGTTTAAATTTTTTATAACCAGTAAAAACGGACTTTTTAATAAACTAAACAGGTCCGTTTTTACTCAACTATAATATACTCTAACAGCTACTCACCACAAATGGGGCAATGCTGATCAGCGGCGATTTCTTCAAAGGACGCATTCCACATATGACCGTAACTGCAGACCCAGTTCGTTGGCAAAGTTCGTTCAGGGGTGTTTGGCCCCAGCCAACCAAGGTTTTTATCTTTGGCTAAATTATGATAGGCATCGTCAGTGCGGTGTGAGCGCTTGTTACAAATTGGGCAGCCACCACCTTTTTGAATGTTGTTATAGGGCGCATACCAAATGTGGCCTTTGGGGCACTGCCAACCTGTTTTCTGCATTACACTCTTGGGTATTTGCTCCAACCAAGTAATCCCTCGTTCCTTGGCCATTGTATGATAATGGTCCGGCTTATTGCGTCTAGGCATGTAAACATCCTTTCACTAACATTTTTACTGAATTTTAACATGTGTTGCATAAATATCCAAATGCATTGTTAAGTTTCCTTGAACACGCAATAAAATCAAAATCAGCTATTCAGGTAGGCTAAATCGGGCGAAAACTGGGGCATGGTCGGGAAAGGTTACATCACGTCGCCGTCGAACACTCTCGTCAATACTTTCAATCAAATCAACAAACCTATCGACACGCTGGTGATGAAATATCAACATAAAAAGCCATTAGCGATTGCTAATGGCTTCATTAAGTTTCCTGAATGACTTATCCAGTCATTCCCATTTCATCTAATTCACACGCTGGACAGCCCATCCCACTATCAATTTGATTGTACGAGGCAGTCCAAGAGTGACCGTAGCGGCAAATCCAGTTAGTTTGGAAATCACGCTCAGGTGTATTTGGCCCCAACCAACCAATTCGATTATCCTTTGCCAAATCGTGATATGCCTCATCGGTGCGGTGAGAGCGCTTGTTACAGATTGGACAGCCACCACCTTTTTGGATATTGTTATAAGGGGCGTACCAAATGTGACTACTAACACACTGCCAGCCAGTTTTATGCATAGTGCTTCGCACTTCAGGTCCGATCCAAGAGAACCCTCGTCCCTCAGCTAAAGCATGATATGATGTTGGTGGATTACGTTTAGGCATTTTCTTCTTCCTATCTTTAATACTATAAATTTTTTAACGTTTTTTTGTTGCAATAGTTAAGTTGAACTAGTATAACGTTGTATAAGCACTGATATATACTATTATATATTCATTTTTGCTGAATAGGCAAATAGTAAATTGCTATTTGGTAAAATCTAGAAACCTACTTAGTTTATTTTAAGTACATCCAAGTCAAATTAGTATAATATTTTCTTGTGAGAAACCCTTAGCTAAAATGTTACAATTCAAAGACTGGTAAAATACGGCGAATGACCGAAGAGGAATTACGAACACTAATTATTGCAGATGACCCACTCAGTCGAGCTGGGCTAGCCACATTATTAGAAACACAATCAGGCTGCCAGATTGTTGGTCAAATTAGCAGTGATGCAAACGCTCTCATTAATCTGGCGGTGTATCAACCTGATGTGATTTTATGGGATTTGGGGTGGAATGCGGAAGAGGCGTTAGCCAATACAACTGAGGTCATTGAGGCACAGTGGCCCGTTGTGGTTCTGTTACCTGATGAGACTTTGGTAGCAGAGGCCTGGGGTATAGGGTTGCGAGGTCTGCTATTGCGAAATGCAACACCTGAAACCTTATCCGCAGCCTTGATGGCCGTCGCAAAAAATTTAATAATCCTTGACGAAGCCTTTGTCAACGCCCTCGCCTTACCAAACTTGCGTCTTGATCAAAATGAATTAATTGAGGATCTGACTCCACGAGAATCAGAGGTGCTCCAGCTACTTGCTGAAGGCCTCACTAACAAAGCAATTGCTCATCAGCTAGAAATCAGCGATCATACAGTGAAGTTCCACGTCAATGCCATTATGGGCAAACTTGGTGCCCAAAGTCGAACAGAAGCCGTGGTTCAGGCCACCCGGTTAGGTCTGATATTACTTTAAATTTCACCAGCTAATTCTGCCGAGCAATTTTAACGAGCCACTGCTGGACGGGGCCATATGCCGCAGTGTTCAAAATAAATATCAGGCAAAGCCTCACTGACTATTACATCTACCTCAATCTGAGGCGAGACTAAACCAAGCGTATTACACAACAGCAAATCGGCCCAAGCGTGTTTTTATCATATCCATTTGACTTGGATACACTCATAATTAACTAAGTATATTATTGGGTTTTACCAAATAGTAATTTACTATTTGCCTATTCAGCAAAAGTGAATAGTATAAACGAAAGCTTGTGCAAAGTTATACTAATTCAAGCTAGCTTATGCAACAAAAAACATTAAAAAAACTTATAGTATTAAAGATAGGAAGAAGAAAATGCCTAAGCGTAATCCACCATCATCATATCATGCTTTAGCAGAGGCCCGAGGGTTCTCTTGGATCGGACCTGAAGTGCGAAGCACAATGCACAAAACAGGTTGGCAGTGCCGCCCCAAAGGTTGTATTTGGTATGCACCTTACAATAACATTCAAAAAGGTGGCGGTTGCCCAATCTGTAATAAACGCTCTCACCGTACCGACGAAGCATATCACGATTTAGCGAAGGATCATCGAATCGGTTGGTTGGGGCCAAACACCCCTGATCGAGATTTTCAAACCAACTGGATTTGCCGCTACGGTCATATGTGGAATGCTTCGTACAACCAAATTGACAGTGGGATGGAGTGTCCGTGTGCAGAGTGTCAATAAGAAATAGATTTATTTCTTACTAAATTAACAATTTCAAAGAGCCATTAGCTATTGCTGATGGCTCTTTATTTTTGGAGAGACAGGAATGTCTGTTACTTCATTTTTGTCTCAATCTCTTTAATCCGACGCTGTAAGTAAGCTTGTTCAACATCGTTCTGAGCCAGTTGCGCAGCACACTGATAGGCCTCTCGGGCCTCAGACCAAGCTTCAGCTCGACGCAATAAATCGGCCCGGGCCGCGTGAAAAAGATGATAGCCTTGCAAATCATGTTGGATGCCAATTTGGTCGATACGTTCAAGCCCAACTGTGGGGCCATGCACCATTGCCCGAGCCACAGCCTCATTAAGTTGAACGATAGGTGAGGGGTTGTGACGAAGCAATTCGCCATACAGTAACGTGATTTGAGGCCAATCTGTATCGGTAGCGATCTTTGCTTGCGCGTGTAGACCACTGATGGCGGCCTGAATTTGATAGGGTCCAGGCTGACGCATCTGAAGTGCCCGATCCAAGAGAGAAAGCCCTTCCTGAATTGCGACCTGATCCCATATAGAACGATCTTGATACTCAAGTGTCACTAATCCACCTTGGGCATCAAGGCGAGCGTATCGTCGTGAGTCGTGCAGTAGCATCAAAGCAAGTAATCCTAAAGCTTCTGGCTGCTCTACTAATTCAACACTCTCTATCAACAAATTTATTAATACACGAGCCAGCCTAATAGCTTCTGCACATAAATCACGCCGAATCAAACCACCTCCAGCCGAAGCACTATAACCTTCGTTAAAAATCAGGTAGATCACAGCTAAGACAGCCTCCATACGTTCGGGGAGCAATTCAATGGGAGGAACACGATAAGGAATCCCAGCCTGTTTTATTTTTCGCTTTGCCCGCACCAGACGCTGGGCCATTGTTTTTTCGGGGACCAAAAATGCTTTAGCAATTTCTGGCGTGGTCAAACCACCTAAAGTCTTGAGGGTGAGCGCAACTTGCGCCTCCATGGATAGTGCAGGATGACAACAGGTAAAAATCAACTTGAGTCTATCATCAGCAATGGTATCAATTGGGGGAACGTCGGGGGTATGTTGATCTAGCTCAATCAGCTGCTGCAAAATTGTTGTTTTTTCAGCCAAATTTTTATCACGTCGAAAACGGTCAATAGCCTTACGACGGGCCGTTGTCGTCAGCCAGGCCCCTGGATTGCGCGGAATACCTTTTTTGGGCCACCGTTCCAAGGCCATCATACAGGCATCTTGCAGCACATCTTCTGCCACATCAAAATCTTTTACAAGGCCGATCAGGGTGGCAATAACCCGACCTGCCTCCTGCCGAAAGGTCTCTTCGATCACCTCATTAACATTGGGCATTGGAATATTTCCGAAGTTTAATAATGTTTTACCGGACGAATTTCAATTGTACCCGATTTGGCATGGGGAATTTTAGTAGCCATCTCAATCGCCTCATCAAGATTCTCACACTCAAGCAAATAATATCCACCAAGTTGTTCTTTTGTCTCGATAAATGGGCCATCGGTTACCAACACCTTGCCCTCTTTAACCCGAACAGTAGTCGTTACTTCAGGCTCGTCTAATGCATCGGCATGAAGCATCATTCCCCGATTACGCACTTCTTCGGTATAATTTCGATATGCCTCAAATTGAGCCTCAACTTCAGCTGACGAAAGATTCAAGTCGGCTTGATGATCCCAATGAATAAGTAACATATACTGCATTTTAAGCCCCTTTCTATAGACTGGCTTTGTCAGGTAACTACCGTACATAGGGCATAGGTTTCACTGCTTTTATAAATTCTCCTATGCCCTATGCACTACAAAATAATCAACTTAACTCCTATAGTTATGAAAGACTAATTTGATTATTCAATTACCAACAATTCAAAACTAATTATCCCAATTCCATAATCGGTCGAATTTCAACGGAGCCAGAACGAGCGGCGGGAATTTTTGCTGCGGTAGCCACAGCTTCATCCCAATCTTTGCAGTCAAGGATGTAAAATCCGCCGAGTTGCTCTTTGGTTTCGGCAAAAGGACCATCTGTTGAGACAGTTTCACCATTTCGGACCTGAACGGTCTTGGCAGTGGTGGTTTCCTGCAATGCCTCACCACTGTGCATCATATTTTTCTCACGCACTTCATTGGTAAACGCCCCATACTCAGCAAACATAGCCCCTCGTTCTTCATCACTAAGATCAGCATCTGCGGCTTCATTCCCATAAAGTAACATCATGTATCGCATATTGAGTCTCCTATAATTTTATCATAATTGAGTTTATTTTTTGACGCGTCACTAATACAACGAATGGGATTCTTTAAAATCGACACCCAACAAAATTTATTAAATAAATGAGTTTTTATTTCCCATAACTTTTTGCGAATTACGTAACCCAAATCTTAAAAATATTGACTTTTCTTTAGAGAATGTTATACTGGAAACAGTGATAGCCCTTAATAGCGTAGCCCAATTTATTGTAAAAACGTATCTCCTTTTTTACCACAATTAAAAACAAATTCCATTTCTATCCCATTAACCTTTAACACCCCCACCTGGCAGAATTGGCAAACAACAGGTTAGACAAAGAGATTAGTATGGGTACCGCAGACCACCAAACCACAAATCTAGATTTTAATTTACAGCATTTTGAGGCTGAATTAGCTCGGCTGGATATTTTAATTCAGCGAGCCATCCACCACTGGCGCCTCGCTGGGCAAGACCCCGCTGATAATTTTCGTGGTTTATACATTGCAGACGCAGAGATTGATCAGCTTTTCAACCGTCCTTTGGGGCACAATTGGGGCCACACAGTTACCTCAACTGAGGGAGAGGGTCAAGCCTACACAAAAGCCCTTCGTCAAGCTGAACAAAATATCCGCCAACTTCTAGAGTCAATACAACAACAAAATCAAACAACCGGTTTAATGCATCTGGCCTCAACTTTTCATTTAACCCGCTTTGATTTAGATACCTTACTTATTTGTCTGGCCCCCAATCTAGACTTACGCTATGAACGAGTTTATGGGTATCTGCAAGATGATGTCACTCGAAAACGACCAACCGTTAATTTAATCCTCGATTTGTTAGGAATTTCAGGGTCAACTCGTCTCCAAAAGCTAACGCACTTTTCAGACAGTGCTCCACTCTTCAAAAACAGGTTATTAAGCCGAGGCGAAACTGAACAAATTTCTGTATTAGGTCAATCGCTTCATCTCAATAAAACATTGATCCACTGGCTTTTGGGCGAGTATGAGCCCGCTGCTGAAATGATACCATACCTCCAAATTCATAACTCAGCTTCTTCACCAGCGGTGTCTCACCAAGGCTTGAGAAAACTACTTCTTCAATCCTATCAAGATCAATTGACAAAAATAGCCCAAACAGTACCCGCTCCAATGATCATTTTTTACGGAGCAGATCAACAGCGCCAACTCATGGCTGCAGATACACTTAGCAAAGCTTGTGGAAAACCTTTACTCATCGGCTCATTAGACACCATTCCAAAAGATCAAGATGTGGCAGAAACGATTCGTTTAATTCTACGTGATGCATTGCTTCTTCAGGCCATCCCCTGCTTAACTGGATGGGATCATTGTTTTGACAAGCAAGGAAATATTTCTCAGGCTTTGGTTGCCAAGGTATGTAACTTCCCAGAGATGATCATTATTACTGGCCAAACAAATTGGCAGATTGAGGGGGCAAACCGCCAACGCAATCTTTTTTCCTTAGGATTTTCAACCCCTAGCTATCCTGAACGGTTGGCCTTGTGGCAGCACTTACTTAATGAAGTAAACGTTGAGCTTGATTTAGAAGCGCTGGCGGGTCAATTTGTTCTCACTACAGGTCAAATCAAAGATATTGTCGCCTCAGCCAAAGACTTAGCGGCCCAACGTGCTACAACTGAGCCAGAACGTGATCAACTCGAAAACCAGGACCTTTTCTTAGCGGCCCGTACCCATTCTAACCCTCGCCTGGCTACCCTCGCCCGAAAAATTGTACCCCGTTACGATTGGGATGACATTGTATTACCACAGGATCAACGCACCATTTTAAGTGAAATTGTCTCAACCGTTCGAGGGCGTCCTCAAGTTTTAGAACAATGGGGTATTGGAAAAAAATTGGCCTCAAGTGCAGCCGTCACCGTTTTATTTGCTGGTGATCCAGGCACAGGAAAAACAATGGCCGCTGAAGTGATCGCCAAGGAACTGCGCCTCGATCTTTACAAAATCGATTTATCTACAATGGTCAGCAAATACATTGGTGAAACTGAAAAAAACCTTGAGCGGGTTTTTAGCGAAGCTGAAAGTAGTAACGCCATCCTCTTTTTTGATGAAGCGGATGCTATTTTTGGGAAACGGTCAGAAGTAAAAGACGCACACGATCGCTATGCGAATATAGAAGTAAGTTATCTGCTACAACGCATGGAAGCCTATGATGGGGTGACCATTCTAGCCACAAATTTACGTTCTAACCTGGATGAAGCCTTCACCCGTCGCCTGCAATTCGCCGTCGACTTTCCCTTTCCCGAGCCCGAAGACCGCCTCCATATTTGGCAAACTCTCTTCCCACCCGATGTACCACGTTTACCCGATCTAAACTTTGAATTGCTGGCCAAACGTTTCAAGTTAGCTGGTGGAAACATTCGCAATATCATTATCAACGCCGCTTATCAAGCGGCGGCTGATGGGGGAACCGTTACTATGGAGCATCTACTCCACGGCACCCGCCGTGAATTGCAAAAGATGGGCCGCCTGATTGGCGAGGATGATTTGAAGATATAGCTAGGGTTAAGCCTGTAAATACACTTAAAGCATATTTAGTAAATCAACACACCTGTAGCAATTGAGGAGAAAAGATTGTCTCGAAAAAATAAGACATCCGATCCCCAACAAAATAAATCAGGTAAAAAATCACGAGTTCCAGCCAATCAAATTGAGCGAACTCAGGTTATCAGTGGAAAAAACCCAGAAGTTCTGACACAGCTAGACGCGCTTTCAAACCTTTCTACTAACAACAAGGTCACTCACTTAAATAACAATCAATTACCTATCAATCAGCAGCAAGCCCTAGCCAAGCAGATTGGTCAAGTACAGGGTAATCAACATTTACAAGGCATCCTAAGTACCCAACATGAGCAGCAAACCAATCTGCTTACTTTATCCAATTTATCTACGGTACAGCGAAACTGGTTGGATGATGCAATCACTTATGGTGCAGATAGGATCGGCGACGCTTTAGATAGCCGTCCTGATGAAGCTCGGCTTGATGCAGAAGAAGAGTTAGCTCAATTTATCGAACACGGGGAATACGAAATTCTAAATTTCCATCCCTCAACCGATGCGGGCTTATTTGATGCCAAGTATGACCCCAATTCAGGCCAAATGACCATCACTGTTAAAGTCTGCTATAAATTTGAACCGGGTGATCCGACAAATCCAGATTGGATTAATGCTGTTGGAGCCACGAATGCAGCTACATACACCCCTAACCAATTTGCCTGGCAACCTGGTGAAGCAGATCAATGGAAACAGAATGCCAAAGCTGATCTAGAGTCGTTTTGGTCAAACGAATACACATTTCATACTACAAAATCTTATTGGGAAACATTGCCACCCGTTAATGTCAATGTCATTGTAGATCACAATGCCCCAGCAGATGGTGATGATGCGGAAAAGGCCCACTTTGTTGTAACTGTTCGAAAATGGCCTCAAGATGGAGGGGTGCGAGACGAGGTAGACTATCCAGCGAAAGATGAGGACCAGGATACAGCTCACTTCGAAGAATCGTCTGACAACGGGATCACACAACCAGATGTTAATAGCTTTTCTGATTCGACAGATAGTCAACCTAAGTATGATGATGCTGAAAAGAATAATCCCAAATTCATCTTTTTCGAGCAAGGTAGCGATGAGGTGTCCGCCGCCGGAACCGCTGCCCTAAATAAATTTGGTGAAACGTTAGGTCGACCAGATATGCCGCCTTTTCCGGTAAGTGTAACAGGGCGGGCCAGCCCAGAAGGCGAAGAAGATGATAATATGGAATTGGCCGAAGCAAGGGCGGAGGCTGTAGCAAACATCATCATTAGCACAACACCCTCACCGCACGGGTTTGTAATGACAACAGCGACTGGCGAAGAAAATACCATTGATTACGAAGCACTTTATGGTTTCTTCCGTCGGGTTGATATTGAGGTTGAGGATTTTAATAGCTCCCAAACAACCCTTAGACACGAATTCGGCCACATGATTGGGTTACAAGATCAATATCCAGACCCTGATAACGGTCGTCAAGTTGGAGACAAAGCCGGTCACTCTGACACCGCAGAAGAGCTAATTTCAGGCCAGGATGCAATTTTAGTCCACGATAATGAAGATATTATGTCAGCCGGTGAAACAATTAAACCGTATCACTATGTAACGTTCTTAGAGGCTTTGGGTGAGATGACAAACACCCGAGGCGAATGGAATATCAAGTAATCAGTAAACATGGCGAAACAAAATCAGACAGCCGATCCACAGGCCAGCAAAAAAAGTAAAACAGGTAAACCTATCTCCGAAAATCTAAGTGGAGAAGGGATTCTGGCTCAGGAATTGCCAAACCCCATCGCAGTGCTGGATCAGCCGGCTATTCAGGATCAAGCTGATCGATTATCTGATTCCCGTCTATCGACGGTACAACGCCAAATCATGGCCCGCCAGATTAGTCAAGGACAGGGCAATCAACATTTACAACGAGTCATTGCTGCCACTCGAAGTAATGGGCAAGCGAATGGCTCCCAGACAACTCCTGCTAAATCCACAACCAAGTCTAAAATCCAACCCAAATTGTATGTCAATGAGCCAGATGATCAGTATGAACAAGAGGCAGACCAAATTGCTGAAGCCGTGATGCGGATGCCCGCCCTGGCTACACCCCCCCCCGATGATGAAGAACCAGCCGATTTAACACCCAGATCATCGTTACAACCAGCCATCCAAATGCAGAGTGAGGGTGTCCCTGAAGTATCCCCTGAAACAGAAGCGAATATCGAGGCCTTGTCTGGCGGTGGAGAAACGCTTCCCCCCGAAGAACAAGCCTTTTTTGAAGCGCGAATTGGGGCTGATTTTAGTAATGTTCGCATCCATACAGATAACACTGCTGTCCAGACCGCCCAAGACCTCAATGCTCGCGCTTACACGGTTGGCTCAGACATTGCTTTTAATAGTGGCGAATATCAGCCAGGCACCGATAGTGGACGGCAACTTCTAGCCCACGAGTTGACACATGTCATCCAGCAGGGCGAAGCTCAGCCTGCTGTCCAACGGCAAGAGGCGGCAGAATCCGCTGGAGATGACCTGCCGACAGAAGAAGAGAAAGCCGAAGCTTTAGCCAAGGCGGAAGCTGCCAAAGGCGAGGCTGGTGCAGCTAAAGATAAGGCGAAGGCCCAAAAAGAGCAGGCCAGTGGTGAGGCTGAGGGCAAAAAGGCCGAAGGTGAAGGGCCAAAAGTAGAAGCGGAAGCTTCAAAAGCGGCTGGCCCAGTAAACAAAACTCCTAACGCTGACCGCCAAGCGGCCGTTGCCGAACAAGCAACTGCTCAAGTTGCGAGTGGGGAAGCCCAACAAGCTGCTGCCGCTGATGCGACCCAAGCTGCCATCAGTGAAGCCGTTGACGGTGGAGCCGCGAGTAACGCTGAGTCCCGAGCTGAAGTAATGACCGAACCAACAGAGATTGCTGTTGGGGCAGGGTCAGGCGGCTCAGGGGCTAGCCCTGAAGGGGCAACCGACGCGGCTACGGCTAAAACAGAAGAAGTTTTTGGCGGGGCAGAGGATGCCCCAGATAAAGCTCCGTCTACTCCCAATGAAGATCCAGCTTATCTCGCTGTTGTTACAGCGGGGAAAGCTATAGCTAATGAAAAGCAAACCCACGAACCCGCCTCGACTAAGGCTGATGCAGCCCAAGCCGCCGCCGAGTCGCCAGCGAGCGAGTTAACGGGACAGGCCCAAGCGGTGCAGGTTGGGGAGATGGAGCAGGCCGAAACGCCAGGCTTTGATGCCGCTGCGTTCAAAGCAAAATTGATGGCACAGATTGAAGCGTTAGCCCCAAAAACACCGGGCGATGCTGATCAGTTCAAAGAAGGCGGCGAGATGGGGGCTGTCAAAGGGGAGATGCAGGGACAGGTCTCTCAGGAAAAAGAAGCCTCACAAGGGTCACTCGAGGCCAAAAGTAGCGAGGCTCCTGATCCAAATAATGCCGAGCCAAAACCCGTCACCCCCCTGACTGAGCCAGATCCAGGCCAAGCCCCAGCCACGATTGGGGCTGAACAAGCTGCCCCGAAACCTAAAGGGAAGGGCGAAATCGAAGAGCCGCTGCAAGCAGGCAGCCAGTCCATTGATGACCAAATGGCTGATGCTAACGTTACAGATGAGCAGCTCGAAAAATCAAATGAACCAGAATTCCAAGGCGCACTCGCCAGCAAAGATGAGGCGCAAACCAGCGCCGCCCAGGCCCCGGCTGAATATCGTGCCGATGAACAAGATACGATTAACACGGCCCAGACCGATGCTGCAGCCGATGCTCAACAACAGACCGAGGCTATGCAAGGGGATCGGACCGAATTATTAGCTCAAGTGGCAACCGATCAGGTCGAAACCAAATCTGAAGATGAGCAGAAACGGGCTGAAATTGCCAATCATATCAATGGCATTTATGAGCGCACCAAGAGCAAGGTTGAAACCATCCTCAGTGAGCTTGACAATGAGGTCTCACAAGCTTTTGATACCGGAGCGGAAGCGGCCCGGCAAACATTTGAAGATTATGTTGATCGGGAGACCGAAGCCTACAAGCAGGAGCGGTACGGTGGACTCTTAGGCTGGGCGCGATGGATTGAGGATCAGTTCTCAACCAACGAGGAATTGAACGCGATTGTTGATCGTGGCGTGCAGCAATATCTCAGTGAGATGGATGCGGTCATCGACAAGGTGGTGGCCATCATCGGCACCCGTCTGGCCGAGGCTAAGGCTGCTGTCGCCGAGGGCAAACAAGAAGTCCAAGATTACGTCAATCAATTGCCCGAAGATCTGCAATCGATTGGTCAAGAAGCAGCCCAAGATGTCCAAAGTCGTTTTGACGAGCTTGAGCAGAGCATCGATGACAAGCAGGGCGAGTTGATCGACTCGCTGGCGAATAAGTATCAAGAGAGCCTGGAGCAGGTCAATGCCCGCGCCGAAGAGATGCGTGAAGCCAATAAGGGCCTGATTGATCGAGCCATTGATGCCATTGGCGGAGTGATTAAAGCAATCCTCAAGATGAAGGATATGCTGATGAATGTGCTGGCTAAGGCGGCCAGTGTCATTCAGACCATTATCGATGATCCCATCGGCTTCCTGGGCAACTTAATTGATGCGGTTGTGATGGGTTTTGAGTTGTTTGTTGACAATATCGGAACCCACCTCAAAAAAGGCTTGATTAGCTGGCTGACTGGCTCACTGGCCGACGCTGGCATCACGATTCCTGAGACGTTTGATCTGCCTGGTATCCTACAACTGGTGATGGATATTCTAGGTCTCTCCTTCAACTATGTGATGGGCAAGCTCAGCGACGTGCTTGGCATCGACATTATGGGAATCATCGATCCGATCAAGCAGTTGATCGGCATCTATCAGGAAGAGGGCTTTGAAGGGCTGATCAAGTTTGGCTTAGCCAAGCTGATCGGCGAGGAGAATATGGGGCACCTGATGAAGGTGTGGGAGATCATCCAAATGGTGATGTCCGGCAACTTTGGTCAGCTATGGGAGGTGTTACAGGAGTATCTCGACAGCCTCAAAGAGACCATCATGGGTGAGATCATCGAATTGATCACCGAGAAGGTCATTGTGGCTGGAGCGAAGTGGGTCATCAGCCTGTTCAACCCAGCCAGTGCCTTCATCAAAGCCTGTATGATGATTTACGATGTGGTGATGTTCTTTATCAATAACGGCAGCCGCATTATCCAGCTTGTAACCGCCGTGCTCGACTCAATTGGTAATATTGCGGCGGGCAATATCAGTGGTGCGGCCAAATTTATTGAAGGGGCCCTGGCCCAAGGCATCCCCGTCGCCATCAGCTTCCTCTCCTCACTCCTCGGTATCGGTGATCTCAGCAGTCGGGTGCAAAAGATCATCCAATCCGTCCGGGGAATGGTCGACGGCGCCATCGATGGGCTGCTCAATTCTGGTCCAGTTCAAGCCGTGGTCGGCTTTATCAAGAATATCGTTGGCAAGGTGGTGGCTCTCGCTCAGGCTGGGTTTGAGAAGGCAAAGGGGGCGGTCGGACTTGGGAGTAAGAAGAAGAAAAAAGGTGATGATGACATTGACGACGCCGAGGGTGAAGAAAAGCATAAAGCGATTGGCCTGCAGATCAAGAAAACCCTTGACAGCGAGCCAGACGAGAATGAGACACCTGATGCACTTTACCAACGCAAGCTCGGTGAGGCTGAAGCCCTCAAAACAAAGTATCAACCTCAATTAGAGCCGGGGATTAACCTCGATATTGACTTAACGCCGCCAGCTAGCAAGGAAGATGGTGATATTAAGGTTGCTGTGACAATTGCGCCTAACGACTATCACATCACCTTTGGCTTGGATACTGACGATGATGAAGCACGATTCAGTAAACTCCTCTATGATGCCTTAAAACGTATTGGTGACAAGCATTATGAAGGCGAACACAAAGCCGATTTTGCGAGCGATACAAACATTAGTACAGCGGACTTTTCTGATGATGCAAGAGCTAGGGAGCAAGTTGCTTTATCCACACAACAACAACAGCATGAAGAACAGATGAAGGCAAAAAGCGAGAGCATTCATCAAAAAGTTTCAATAGCGCAGGGTCAATATGCCCGGGCTAGTCAGGCTAAAATGGTTCCCAACAATACCTTCCAAGTTGGTGGTGGATCGTTCTTTGTTGAAACCCACGATAACTACTATATCGTTCCACAAGCAGATGGAGAAGCCCAGTTTCAATACAAACCAACTGGAATATCTAAAACAATCCCCCAACTCATCCAACAAGAGGCGGATGCGCGGATGCAATCTGCGCAAGTTGATACAGCTAGAAAAAGGCTATTGGGACTACAACATGCTGCTAATAATAATTTCATCAGCAAGAAAAAGGCTGTACCTGAGCCATTGCAAGCAAGAATAGATGCGGCGCAAGCTGAGCTTGATGCTTTGACAAGCGGTGGGGAAGATGCTGACGCTGAAAGATTAGCGAACTTGGCGTCAGACAACTCAGTTGACGGCAAGTTACAGCAACTTGAGTTTGTCAAAGGAAGTCTCAATAATCCAGATGAATATAAGTTTATCCGCAATGTTGCCGGACAAGAGATAAAAATTTACCTTCCCAATGACGTGATACGACAATTTGATTATGCCGGTAATCCGGTCGATGTTGAGCAAGCCAAAACGCTTTACGAAGGCTTCCCGGGCAGCATAAATGCCTCGCAAGAATTAACGGTCTTCTTAGCCTCTCTACTCGCCGAACCGGCAAGAAGCTCCGTATCCCATATCACAAACATGCTGCTCCTCGATGACAAGAAGAGCACGCTCTCGTCTGGATCGCCCAAACAAACGAGAATGGATGAAGCGGGCAATGACATTACCAACTCTGACAGTACCAGTATTTTTGAACATACATCAATGACCCAGCCAGGGAGCGATCCGACGGGCAATCGCACGAAAGAGTTCCCTCACGACGCACGTTTAGGACAAGCCGAGGTTCCAGAGGGTGGTGACAACAGTCGAAGTACAACCACTAATAGCAATGTATCAAACCGCGATTTAGCGAGTATTCAACATAACCCGGTCTTGAATGATGCTCTGCTCAATTACTTTAAGGCTAATCAAGAGCAAGATGATGAAAGCATCATCAACAGTTTCATGACACAGATAGAACAGCATCTTGAGCTTCCAACATAGATATTATGACATGAATTGTGATCTTCAAATTTCTCGTATTTCAAAAACCAAATATAGCGGCTTAGAATTTCCGAATAGATTGCGGGTAAATTTGTTGCATCTGAAAGATTTTCTTACCGACAAATTAGATGTATTGTTTACAGAGCATGATTACACCTCTCAAAATAACGATTATCGCACGTTATCGTTTAGAGCTCAGAAAGTTGTGCTCAAACTTATTGGCAATGATCGCACAAAGCGTTATCAGATAGCCATTGAGTATTGCCGACCCATTTGGCAACAGCAACTCACTGACGCATTACTCTCGTTTTTTGATGTGTTTTCGCATGAAGAATTGATCAAGACAGCCAAAGATAAATCACAGGATCGGGAACAAGCCTTTAATCATTTGATTCAGGGCACACTTACAGGCGATTACACCTTTCCAGAAGTTTCACAATTGTTAGAGGAGATACTTAACAGCAATAATATAGGCCTTAAACAATCGATATTATGGGCGATTTCAGCCACTCCTTATTTGTCACATTTAAGGGACGCTCTTGAGGCGATGCGTCGTGATGATCCTAATGAAGAAATTCAGGCGACATTAGATTATTTGTTTGAACAAGAATTAAACAGTACTGAACCAGAGATGCCTAACAGTGAGGCTACGGCAAATTATAGTACGCAAAACTTATCAGAACTAAGATTACAGCTCCTCGATTCAGGGCAGGTTGAAGAACTATCATTTTCTGAAAATAAGCTTACATCATTACCTGATGAAATTGCTGCTTTATCTCAACTAAGAGTTCTCAGCGTTCACAGTAATTTACTGACTACGCTACCTAAAAGTCTAAGCCAGTTGCAAGCTTTGGAAACTATTTACGCATTTCGTAACCAAATTCAAGAATTCCCGCAGCTTCCAAGTAGTATTAAATATGTACACTTGTCTCACAATAAATTGCCTTCGATCCCTGCCTCAATTTCTGGACTTGCTCAACTGAGATTCTTAAAGCTTAACGATAATCGCATTCAGCATATTTCCACAGAGATGTCGGCATTAGACACATTGACGTATCTGGATCTCAGCAATAATCTTTTGACAAATATCCCAGAAGGCGTCACCCGGCTGCCTCACCTTAGAACGTTGCTTCTGCACAATTGCCCGATTGAGACATTTCCGACTACGTTCAAGGGATTGAAGCATCTGGAAACATTAGAAATGCTGGACACAGCTCTGATAACACTTCAGCCCTCGATACAACAACTGGTATCGCTTAACACCATAAATTTTAGTGGTTCACTTATCGGCGACATATTAGACAGCATAGAGTTTCCGAGAAAGTTACAAACAGTAAGCCTATCACAAACTAACCTTCATCATCTGCCGCTGAGTATTTTACAGTTACCCAAGCTAAAAAATCTGTTGCTGTCGTTCAACTCAATCAATGAATTACCAGAAGAAATTGGATATTGCACATCCTTAAGCACGTTAGATATGAGCAATAATGACCTCCAAACAGTTCCCGACTCTCTTTTTGAACTGACAAGTTTACGAGGATTATATCTACAAAATAATGAATTTCCTGAATCCTTGAAAGCTACCCTTGAACGATGGGCAGTAGATAATCAGATATTGTTATATATTTAACACCTTACCCATGAACCTTTACACAAACATCACCCAAACAAAATACTACCTCATCCCCACCGACCTCGACCTCCCAACGGGCGACTTCGTCCTCCGCGACTCGGCAGGCAATGAATGGCTCGTTGATGAACAAGCGGTGGCTGAGTATGAGGTGGGTGAAGATGAGGTGAAGGCTCATATTAAGGCGCAGGCGAGGGCGGCGTTTGGTCAGTTGAAAGAGTCGCTGCTGGGGAGTGTACAGATGGGATTGACGCAGGCACGACAGGAGATGGCGGCGCAGCGAGAGGCACGTGAGGCAGCGGCTGATCCTGAATGGGTGAAGAAATTGCTGGGCTTTACCGCCGATGAATTGGCCGAGAATCCGCAGGTGGGCGAGGATTGGCTGCGAGGAGTCCTTGATGGGGTGAAGACGGTGCTCGAAGGGGCAGCATCGAGCGATGCGGATGAGCAGCAGGTGGCCCGTGAGGTGATGGATGGGGTCCGGGCGCGATTTACGGCGGCGGGTATTGAGACGAATGAACGAATGATGCAACTCCCGGATCAGCTACAGGAGAATGTATTCAATCGTGATCCGAGTGAGCGGGCGAACAGCTTAACTGAGTTAGCCAATCAGTTGGAGCAAACGGCGATTCAGTGGGGTAAGGTGTTGAGGGCTGAGGCTGATAACCTTAAAAAGGATATGGGAACTACAACTCAAGATAAATCTGAGGCCTCATAAAATAAAGATTTCACTTAAATTAAAATGGGGGTTGTCAAGATAGTTCAAATCATATATGATAGGGTCATTCAGGCCACCACCATATCTTCTCCCTAAAAAATCACGATTGACTCACGATCATTTTTTATAATTCATTAGTGTAATAAATTCAGATATTGCTCTCTACAGTGTAACTTAACGAAAGCTTATGACTAAACAGAAAACCCGGGCCAAACGCAAACGCGTACTTAGAAAGTCTAAACGAGCAAAATTGGCAAATGAATCAATTGATCGCACCTCCTCAGCGACTGAGACTATGCTGTCTCTGCAACGAGAAGCGGGCAATCAGGCGGTACGACAGTTGGTCGAGCCTTCGCCAGAAAAGGGGCATCCTGTACCACAGGCTTGGAGTCAGATATTCCGGCAGGAGGAAGAGGCCGAGGTGGGAGCCGGTGATGCGTCTGAGATTGATACCAGCCAGTTTGAGATGGAGGTTGAGCTGCCGGGACACGGCAATACTGGGGGTGGGACCACAGAGGGTGGCATCATCAGTCGAGCACCCGGAGACAGCAGTAGTGGGGTGGATGCCAGCGTCACGATGACGGTGAATACGCCTAACGAAATTTCAAAACCCGAAGCAGATATTGCCCGAGATCATGGCAGACCAGGCGTGGCTGGTTGGACGACACCGAAATATGATATAAAAGTGCCTTACGTGGATAACGACGAAATCACAGTCAATGTGACCCTCGATTTTGATATTGAGTTGGCCAGTGAATATACCGGGGCGGCTCTGGATGTTTTAAGCGATCATGAGCAAGGACACGTTGTCATCGGTACCAAAAAAGGTGAGGAGCATCTGAAGGATGGGTTGGAAGCAGGCTTAGAAACATTTCCTTCTTTTGATGCCTCATCACCGCCAGCGATTCAAGCAGTGATCACCAATGCAGCCAACAATTTTACAACGGACGAGGGCAATGAGTCCCAATCCTTTGACGATTCAGATTATCCTCGGATGCAACAGGCTTATATGGGGGCAAACTCCACGCTCGCTGATTTAGGAGCCGCCGCGCCAAACATCAAGAGCATGGCCGAGGCGATCCAAGATTTTAACGCTGCTTTACCGTTGACCGATGAAGCCGACGTCGATAGTGTGGCTCAACCGGTTTTTGCAGCAGAAGCCGCGCTCAGCGAAGATGAACTATCAAGATTACAATACAATCCTGAATTCAAGGCGCTGGTAACAACTTGCGCAGAACGAATCACAGCATTTATTGAAAGTTATGATTGGGATTTATGGTTTATCGAATTTTCAACGTTGGATGACTCAGCTCGGGACACTTTAGATATGGTCAGGGATACCTTGAACAATTTTGAGTGGCAAGCACCAGTATGAGCTTAAAGGGTTTATAGCGTTTGTAGCGTTCAAAACTGGTCACCAACCACAAAACACCAAGCACTTATTTTTTGAGGAGGCACCATGAGTAAAGAATTTGTTGGCGATGAAAAAAGTAGTGTCAAGCGTCCAAAGTCGATGGATAAGGCTCCAGACAAACAAGTTGAGACTGGACCTACGACCGACAAGACAGGTCTCCTTAGTTTGCAACAACAGGTTGGTAACCAGGCTGTCCAGCGCCTGATGGTACAACGTAGTGGGGATGGATCTTTTGAACTGGATGATGAAACCACCCAACGGATCAATCAAGCCCGAGGTGGGGGGCAACCGCTTAGTGAACAAACCCAACAACAGATGGGCCAATCCATGGGATATGATTTTAGTGATGTTCAGGTACATACCTCTTCTGAAGCCGATACCCTCAACCAGGATTTAGAGGCGCGGGCCTTCACCACGGGCAACGACATCTTTTTCAAGCAGGGCGAATACAATCCTAACTCTAGTGAGGGACAACAGCTCCTAGCCCATGAATTAACGCACGTGGTCCAGCAAAACAGCGGGGCCGTTAGTGGTGGGGGCAGTGGGATGACTGTCACGGACCCTAATGATCGCTACGAACAAGAAGCGGATGCTGTGGCCCAACAGGTCATTCATCAAGATACGACTGATATTCAGACACAGGCTGATGGGGCAGTACAACGAGATGAAATGGAAGATGATGAGGGATTGTTACAAAGCAAGTTTATTCAACGGGAAAGTGAGGAAGAGTTAGAGGAAGGTGAAGATTTGTTGCAAGCGAAATTCATTCAGCGTGAAGCGGAAGAACTAGAGGAAGAGATTTAGGCAACAGGAACAACGATGATCGATCAGCTCGATGAAGTGATCCGACAACTTCTTATAAAAGAGATACCCATCAAAAACGGAGAGATTGATGTTGCCTTTGATCAACCAACCCGCGAATGGTCGGCACGGCTCAACCGCCCCACGTTGAATATTTTCTTGCACGATGTCCGGGAGAACACAAAGCTCCGGAATGTGCAATGGGAACGCCAGCCCAATGGCAATCAGGGTGTAAAGATACAACGAACTCCCGTACGGGTTGACCTGCACTACTTGGTCACAGCTTGGGCAAATGAACCAGAAGATGAGCATCGCCTGTTGACCGCAGCCTTATTGGCTCTCTTTCGATACTCGCAATTACCAGACGAGCTTTTACCTGAACGCCTCCAAGATCAGCCTGTACCCATTCCCTTGAAGGTTGCTCAGGCCGATATCCTTAACAACCCTTCAGATATTTGGAGTGCTTTAGATAACGAGTTACGACCCGGTATTGTTTGTATGCTGACTTTGGCTCTCAATCCTTATCTTCCCATCGAGGCCCCGTTGGTCCGCACCCGCGAATTACGAATTGCGCCGGTAGTGGACCCACGAGAACAACGTCTCAATGGCAATGAAGATCCAGATTTATTTTGGACCATTGGCGGGACCATCGATAGTGATCACTCACTTGATACAATGGAACTCTTCTTGGTTGAACAAGGTCGAGAGATAGTCATTCAACCAGAAGGGCGCTTTGCCATCGGCAATCTCAAAGCCGGTGACTATACCTTAGAAATTACAGTTGAGGGACAAAAACCAAAGCAGCATCAAATCACGGTGCCATCCCCCGATTATGATCTCAAGGTGTGAGGTGTGTTTATAGAAAAGAACTTGATTGTAATTACCTGATAATGCTTGCATCCTAGTGATGTAGAGTACAAATCATCGATAAAATGCCAAAAATATTCTAGTACTAAGTATTTGACAAAAAGTTTTGAGAAATAATGACTGCTCAAAAATCGAAAATAGCCTCAAATGTGATCAATTTTGTGCCAAATTAAAAAAGTAAACGGCAAAATTTGCTCAATTTTCAGACTGTTTAGACCTAACGCTAAAATCTTATTTCCTAAAATTTCTTGCCGTTTACTTAAATCATTCAAAGGAGAGCAGTATGCCAGAATATCTATCACCCGGTGTTTATGTAGAGGAAGTCGATCGTGGGCCAAAGCCAATTGAAGGTGTTGGTACGGCTATGGCCGCCTTTGTTGGGTTCACAGAAAAAGCCCACTCAGTCGAGGAGATCGATGGAGAAATCATTGTTAATGATTTAATCAATCAACCTCAATTGATTACAAACTGGAGCCAATATGTTGAACATTTTGGTGAGTTTGTTGAAGGGGCCTATCTACCTCAGTCCGTTTATGGCTACTTTATGAACGGGGGTGGACGATGCTATGTAGTCAGCGTTCGGACCATTCCTCGAGCGCAAACGGCACTGCTCGGCACTGATGGCAAGCCACAAATTATCGCCCAAGCAAAGCAGGCTGGCTTTGATGGGCTGCGATTGCGCGTAAAAATTGATGCGCCTGAAGCACCAAAAAGCACCACAAAAAAAGGCGCAGCCAAAGCAGCAGACGCTGGTGATGATAAAGAAGAAGCAGCCGATGCTCCAGCAGCCAGCAATGGATCTGATCCGGGTTTCACGATGACCGTCGAACGGGAAACCTCAACCGGCGGCTGGCAGGTCAAAGAGGTTTTGCGTAATGTCCAAATCACCGAGGTTGAAGAAGCAGGTAAAAAACGAACCCAAGTTGTTTATCAAAACAACAAACCCTCCCAATGGATTGATTTAGTTCTCCCCGCTGAAGATACGCCTTTAGCAAAAGTGAAGCCACGCACTCAGCAGCAATCTCTGCAAATGGAGTCAGCCCAATTGGGCACGCCCACCTCAACTGAATTTCAAGGTAAAGTTGAGGATCGAACCGGAATGGAAGGGCTTGAAGCCCTGGACGATGTCACCATGGTCTGTATTCCCGATTTAATGAGCACAATGCCTGGTGAAGAATTGGATTTGGGTATGGTTAAAGCCGTTCAAACGATGATGATTGCGCATTGTGAGCGAATGGGTGACCGAGTCGCGATTATCGACCCCCCGCCCAATATGAAGCCCCAGCAAATCAACAAATGGCGCATGGAAACGGCTGGCTATGACTCCAGCTATGCGGCCCTTTATTACCCTTGGATTCAGGTGCAAGATCCCATCCAAAATCGCCCAATCAACATTCCCCCCAGTGGTCATATGGCTGGTATCTGGGCCCGTAATGACAACACACGGGGAGTTCACAAAGCCCCGGCCAATGAAGTTGTGCTCGGTGCAACCGGCTTGGCCTACAACACCACCAAGGGCGAGCAAGATGTGCTCAACCCTAATGCGGTAAACTGCATCCGAGCCTTCCCTGGACGCGGCATTCGCGTGTGGGGCGCACGAACTTTATCGAGCAATCCTTCTTGGCGATACATCAATGTGCGTCGTTTATTCAATTTTGTTGAAAAATCAATTGAGCGAGGCACCCAGTGGGTTGTCTTTGAGCCAAATGATCGAATGTTGTGGGCGCGGGTCCGGCGAGACATCAACGCTTTCCTCCGCACCGTGTGGTCAGATGGGGCCTTATTCGGCAACAGCCCGAGTGAAGCCTTCTATGTCAAATGTGATGATGAATTGAACCCACCTGAGTCACGCGATTTAGGTCGACTCATCGTCGAAATCGGCTTATGTCCGGTCAAGCCTGCGGAGTTTGTCATCTTCCGCATTAGTCAGTGGGCTGGTCCTAACGCCGAGGCATAATTCATCGTTTTGATCAACAACACAACCACTATCTTTTAAGGAGGTACAGGCGGATATGGCATTTGAAGATCCCCTTATAGGTTTTAAGTATAGTCTTGATATTGGTGGCAAAGTCACCGGATATTTTACAGAATGCACGGGCCTAGACATTGAGTATGAGGCCGTTGAATTAAAAGCGGTCAATGAGAAGGGCGTGCCCGTCATCATTCAACAACCCGGTCGCATCAAATACACAGACATCACCCTCAAGCGAGGGATCACCAGCAATCTGGATATCTGGGAATGGCGTCGAGAGATCGAAGAGGGCAATGTGGATGGGGCCCGTGTGAGCGGCACTGTCACCATGCGCTCTGAGGATGGGACACCCATTGCCTTGTGGCACTTTGAGAACGGCTGGCCTTCCAAAGTGTCAGGCCCACAAGTTAAGGCTGATAGCAATGAGTACGGTGTTGAAGAGGTGGTTATTGTCCACGAAAAACTGTACCGTGAGGCAGCTTAAGGATAAATAGTAAATAGTAAATGGTAAATGGTGATCAAAGAGTTGTCGATTACCATTTACCATTAGACAAAGACTCTACAAATGGAGGTGAATAATCATGGCAGACCGTGAAGATCCCCTTGTTGGTTTTAATTATGGTCTTGAATTAGGGGGAAAAGCTGCTGGCTTTTTTACAGAATGTAGTGGAATCGGCTCTGAAAGTGAAGTCATCGAGCAAAATATCGTCGATGAGCGTGGTAATGAAATTATCCGCAAAATTCCGGGACGGCTGAAGTGGGAAAATATTTCACTCAAGCGGCCTGTGACCAGCGAGATGGATTTGTGGGATTGGCAAAAAGAGGTGGATGATGGTTCGATTGATGGGGCTCGCATCAATGGCTCGATTGTGATGTTTGATCAAACCCACACCGAGGTTGCCCGTTGGAACTTCGATCGGGGCTGGCTACAAAAAATTGGAGGGCCTCAAATGAAGTCTGAGGGTAATGAGGTGACAATGGAAGAAGTTATCATTGTTCACGAAGGATTACGTCGGGCATCTTAGGTGTATATAGATTATTATGAGCTTACAGACTGAATTTGAGTTTACATTGCCGTTGGGATACGTTGATCGCGAGGGCAATGTCCACACAGAAGGAACGATGCGGCTGGCCACCGCAATGGATGAAATTGCCCCACTGCGTGACCCACGCGTGCGGGGTAATCAGGCTTATCTGGTGATCGTTTTGCTATCACGGGTTGTCACCCAATTGGGTACATTGCCTCAGGTCACCACTGGGGTCATTGAAAATTTATTTGCGGCAGATTTGGCCTATTTACAAACGCTGTATCGTCGGATTAATGAAGAGGGCAAAACAACGTTACCTGTGGCTTGCCCAGAGTGTGACAGTAATTTTGAACTAGATTTGGCAAACCTGGGGGGACAGTCGTAGGCTACCCCCTCGATCGCCTGCATGAGGAGGTAGCCTACATCGCCTATCACTTTCACTGGTCGCTTCCAGATATTCTCAATTTGGAGCATCCTGAAAGACAGCAGTGGGTGGATCAAATCGCCAATATTAATCGCAGGCTTAGCAGCTAGTTATCAATCTTTGAGGAAGATTGTATGTTATCACAGTCAGAAAACTCGGATTTCTCACCGATTCAACGTATTGACCTTGCGAATGAGATGGAAGCAATCTCTTCTGAACTCTCAGATACTATCGAGGAGATACTCCCCGAGGAAGAGAGTAGTGGTCAAGAGATTGATTTAAATGAGCTAGCCAAGAAGGTTTATGAGCTACTAAAGCGTGAGACTCGTCTTGAGCGTGAACGACGGGGGCGTACGCCGCATCCCTGGTAAAGAGGTTGTCTATGTCTACGGACCCGATGTTATCATTCAAATTTCATATTCAAATTGATCAGATTATTGAAGGTTTTTTTATGGAATGTACCGGTTTGAGTGTGGAGCGAGAGGTGGAATCCTACAAAGAGGGTGGGGTCAATGGCTATGAGCACAAACTGCCGGGCCGGATTAAGTACGGCAATGTCACGCTTAAACGGGGGATGACGACCTCGAATAAATTGTGGGATTGGTTCTACAAACGGGCGGATGAAGAAACCGGCTTCTTTCAAGTGGATCGTAAAAATGTAACAATTACCCAATTTGATTTAGCGGGTGAAGCAGTGCGTCAATGGAGTTTATCAGAGGCTTATCCAGTCAAATGGAAAGGGCCTGATTTAAAGAGCGATGGCAATCAGGTCGCGGTTGAAACCATAGAAATCGCCCACCACGGGATTGTTTTAATGTAGAGGTATCAGAGCTATTTTATGGATGGAATGCAAGATTTGAGCAGCCAACCCAATACAATCGCTGAGTCGATTTTACAGCGGGCCCAATCCACCCAGATGGCTCTATCGCCGTGGGTACAGCGTCATTTGGCGACCAACCAATTAGATGCATACGAGTCACCTTTGATTCAAAAAACAACAGCACTCAGCACATCGTTTACCCAAACGATCTTAAATCGGGTGCAGCGTGCCCAAACCGAAAGCACGGTTTGGCGTAGTGAGGCTATTTCCCTCACCCCTGATATCGTTGAGCAATTTAGTCAGGAGGTTGCAAACCGATTTCCTTTGCAACGAATTGCCTCAAAATATCAGGGGCGTTCGGATGAAAGCAATGCTAGCGATCAGAGGGAATTACCGCTTGCTGGTTCAGAAAGCATTTCAGAGCCGAGCCTGCCAAAATCGCAACCCGCCATTTCACCAACGGCACCAGCGACAAAAGAGGCTCCACGACCACGCGGGACAGAGCTGGAAAGTCAAGCTCCTGCGCCTCCCCACTTTATGAGTAAAAAAGAAGATCGACGGCCATCTTGGTTACCCAAACGAGAGAAAAAAACCGAGCCAAGTAAGCCCTCTATCGATATTGCCCTAAACCAAGAAAATCCTGCTCAACCAAGAAAAATCAAACCAGATTTACGTAATTTACGTGCTTTTTCACAGGTTGAATATTTGTCTGATATGGGTAAGTCTATGCCAGAGCCTGACACCCCATCAGGTACACCATCAATTTCTCCCGACGTGGCACAACCACCAAAATCAGACATCGCACGGCCAGCACCAGATAGAAATCCCGCACAAACTAAGCCAACAAAATCACCACCCCCTTCATCGCCTTCAACCTCTGCACCCAAACTACCTACACCCGCCCAGCGTAAAATCAGCCATGCTCCCCCAGAGGTAGCTCCGCCAGAAAAACCGATAACTACTTCGAGAACGCCTCAATCAAGTGAGGAAGCTGAATCACCATTGATGATGCCAACATCTCCTCCTATTGAAAACGAGGATAATTTTACCGCATCTGTGTCCAACACGGTGACAGCATCACCCGAGAGGCCTGATCAAGAAACAGCGGAGGCCCAAGTTGCTACTCCAAAAATTGATACACCTCAAACTACTTTGCCAGAGGAAACAACTTCAGAGCCGCCAACCACACAGTCGCTAACAGATAATCCCCTGCCAAGAAGCCAGATGGAAAACTCCGCAGATCCGCAAGCACCAAAATCTGATGGATCTTCTGAGCGTCAGCCATTGGCAAAAAAATCTGTATCAGAGGTTCCGAAACCAGTTCAATCCAATCCATCCTCCCTAGTAGAAACAGACCAAGGCCCCGTTGAAATCACGGCGACGGAGTCAACAACGCCAACTCAGCCAAGCCAATTAAATGAGCCATTACCTATCCAGCGCGAAACCCCGATATCACCCAAGCAATCAGAATCAGCCTCAGTACCTACTCAGCCCAATCTCCCCAAACCAACGCCACGGCCCAGCCAAAATCTACCAAACCAGGCTGGTGAACCATCATCATTAGCCCAACACCTCGTCCGGCGTCAAACTCAGGCACAGCAATTACCGCTCAATGTCTCACGATCTACGCCAAAGCCATCACCCCGACCACAAACATCGACCACTCCCAAGCAAGCGCGGGTTCAACTCCAGGCCAAAGGTTGGCGGTTTAAACAGAAAGCAAATGAGAAGACGACCAGTCCGCAACAGGTACAACGGGCCGTCGAGAATTTGGAGCGATCAACCGATACAGGGAGCACGTTACCAACGGAGCCTCGGACCACTGCGGAGCAGGTAATGGGACAAGATTTTGGTGATGTGCGAGTACACACCGCTCAATTGGCACCGCTCAATATAGAGGCAGCTACGAAGGGCACCGATATTTATGTTGAGGGCGATCAGGCTAATTTTGATACCCCGCAATCGATGGCCCTTCTGGGGCACGAATTAACTCATGTGGCTCAACAAACGTCACGTCACCCCATTGCCAAGCCATCATCCGTGATCCAAACAAAACCTGTGGGACAAACCACAGTCTTACCACAAGTACAATCCAGCCTCAATCTACCAGAGGGGGACTCAACTGTAGCCCTGCCTGAAAAAACAAGTGCAGTCCAGGCAGATGAAGCTGAGGCTGATGCAAATGAGAAGCGTATACTTAATTACGTTCAAACTAAGCCAATCGCCAAAAATCTACCAACGTCTCAGCCTCAATCTTCGCAATCGCTGTTACCCGTTGCCAAAACTAAACCAGAGACGGTTTTTCAACCTGATGTACCGCAAGACATTGCCAATTGGTTGGTCGAAGAGGACCGAATTCAACGGACGCCGTTAGTATCGACCGCACCAAAGAATAGGATTGATCGTCAGGTTGAAGAGGCAGTAGAGTCACCTACAGTTGAGGCAGAGGCAACAGAAACAGATGAAGGGGATGAGGAAACAAATGAACAGGCTCAGCCGGATTTAGATCAGTTAGCCAAACAAATTTACCCAATCATTAAGCGAATGATTGCCATAGAACGTGAACGTCGCCCACGTGGTGGCAACCTCAGTTTTGAGTAAGGGATAAGGTTCGATTATGCCAAAAGCAACCATCGTCAATTTAACCAGCAATGAAGAAGTCACCTGCCAATTTAATCCCAATGAATATACGATTATGAAGCAAAATAAATGGACGATCAAGCCCAAAAAAGGGGCAAATATCGGCAAACCAGATTTTGGGGGTGGCCAGCCGGCGACGCTAAAGCTCAAACTCTTCTTCGACACGAGCGAACAAGGGACCGATGTACGAACCGATACACAAAAATTGTGGAATATGATGATGGTGGATGAACGAACCGTAAATAGTGACACCGCCAAAGGTGAGCCACCACAGGTACGATTTCAGTGGGGGAAAGGCAGCTTTTTTACCGCCGTTATCAAAAAAATCTCTCAGAAATTCACCCTATTTTTAGGCGATGGTCTCCCAGTTCGGGCCACCCTTGATGTGACCTTTCAGCAATATAAAGATGAGTCGATCTTTGAGCCACAAAACCCAACCTCACGGAGTGCGGCCCGAAAAGTTTGGGTTGTTCTAGAAGGGCAAACTTTGGATTGGATTGCCTATCAGGAATATGGGGACCCAGCTCAATGGCGACATATTGCGGATACAAACAACTTAATCGATCCACTAGATTTACAACCAGGGCAAGTGCTCAATCTAGTGCCCTTGCCATAATGACAATGAATAACGACAGAGATAGTATCGTTGATGGATAATTTTCTACCTGACATCAATCAAATCGCAGAGTCTGTAAGTCAGCAAGCCTCAAATGCGGCCGAGCAAGCCTCAAATGCGGCCGAGCAAGCATCGAACGCAGCTGAGCAAGCCTCAAATGCGGCCGAACAAGCCGCTCAGGAGGCCGCAGCCGGGGCAGAACAGGCAGCAGAACAAGCCCAACAGGCAGCCGAAGAAGCCCAACAGGCAGCTGAGCAAGCTACTCAAGAGGCGCAAGCTGCCGCCGAGGAGGCAGCGACTCAAGCTGAACAAATGGCCCAAGAGGCCGCCGAACAAGCGCAACAGGCAGCCGAAGAGGCACAGGCTGCGACTGAACAAGCGGCTCAAGACGCCCAACAGATGGCTGAGGACGCAGCTCAACAAGCCGAGCAAGCCGCTCAAGACGCACAAGCTGCGGCTGAAGACGCAATGCAACAAGCTGAGCAAGCGGCGCAGGAGGCGGCAGAGCAGGCCCAGCAGGCAGCCCAAGAGGCCACCGAACAAGCGCAACAAGCAGCGGAAGAGGCGCAGGCTGCGGCTGAACAAGCCGCTCAAGAGGCGCAGCAGATGGCGGAGGAGGCGGCTCAACAAGTTGAGCAAGCGGCTCAGGAGGCGGCAGAACAGGCCCAGCAGGCAGCCGAAGAAGTGGTGGCTGAGGCAGAACAAGCGGCTCAAGACGCCCAGCAGGCAGCGGAAGAGGCGGTACAAGAAGCTCAGCAGATGGCGGAAGAGGCTGCTGAACAGGCAACTGAGGCGGCAGAGCAAGCCGCTCAAGACGCGCAAGCTGCGGCGGAAGAGGCCGTTGCTCAAGCTGAACAAGCCGCCCAAGACGCCCAGCAGATGGCGGAGGAGACGGCTCAACAAGTTGAGCAAGCGGCTCAGGAGGCGGCAGAACAGGCCCAGCAGGCAGCTGAAGAAGCGGTGGCTGAGGCCCAGCAAGCGGCTGAAGAGGCAGCAGGGCAGGCACAACAGGCAGTCGAAGAGGCGGCAGCCCAGGCTGAACAGGCCGCGCAAGAGGTCGCAGAGCAAGCTCAGACAGCGGCGGAAGAGGCCGTGGCCGAGGCTGAACAAGCGGCTCAGGAAGCAGCAGCAAAGGCGGAGCAAGCGGCTCAGGAAGCGCAAGCGGCTGCCGAACAGGCAATGAATGACGCTAAAGCTGCGGCAGAAGAGGCCGTTGCTGAGGCTGAACAGGCAGCTAAAGAAGCGGCTGCCCAAGCTGAAGCAGCGATGAATGAGGCCAAGGCAGCGGCGGAAGAAGCAATGGCTCAAGCCGAAGCTGCGGCAGAGGAAGCCCTCGGGCAAGCAGAAGCAGCGATGGAACAAGCTGAGGGTTTGCTGGATGATGCCCTTGGGGCCGCTGGCGCACTCGCTGATGATGCCTTGGGTGGTTTGCTTGATATGGCTACTCAGCTTGGTCAGAACACGGGGCAAAAAGATGTGCTGCTGTCCCAATTCATCTTGAAGGTAGATGGTAAGAAGATTCCAATGCCTCAAATGGAGGCGTTGATGCGAGATGTGTTTGAAATTACCGTTGATGACAGTTTGCATATGCCTGATATGTTTATGATTCATCTGCATGATAAGGGCTTACAATGGATTGACTCAGAGTTACTTGACATTGGGAACGAGGTTGAGATTTCGGCCAAGGCAGGTGAGGGACAGAATGAAGATGCGCCGCAACAGAATGTTTTGATCAAGGGTGAAATTACCGCCCTTGAACCCGATTTTACGATGGATGGAGAGCCTACCTTAATTGTGCGGGGGTATGATCGGGCCCATCGACTACAGCGAGGCAAACAAACACGCTCCTTTATGCAAATGGCCGATAGTGAAATTGTGAGTAAAATCGCCCAAGAGGTGGGGCTACGAGCCGAAACGGACCCAACCTCACCCGCCTATGAGTATGTTTTTCAAAATAATCAAACCAATCTTGAATTCTTGCAGGCGCGAAGTAAACGCATCGGGTTTCAGCTTTATGTTGAGGATAAAACGCTCCACTTTCATAAAACAGAAAAAGATCAGGGAGACGGTCCAGAGTTGGAGTGGGGGCGAAACATGTTTATTTTTCGGCCTCGGCTCACGGTGATGAATCAGGTCAACGAGGTGATCGTTCGAGGATGGGATGCGAAAGGTAAAAAAGAGATTGTTGGACAGGCTAGCAATGGAAAGCTCACCCCTGAAACAGGGTTGGGAAAATCGGGTGGAGAATTATCCCAACAAGCGTTTAATGGCTCGGCTCAAGCTGTTGTTGTCAACTATCCCATCGCTACCCAAGATGAAGCGCAGGCGATGGCTCAGGCTTTGTGCAATGAGATCAGTGGTAACTTTATTCAGGCTGATGGTACTTGTCTCGGCGACTCACGAATTCAGGTGGGTAAATCAGTCAATATTGTTGGTTTAGGAAATCGCTTTAGTGGAAAGTATGTAGTTACCTCCGCCACCCACACTTATGGGGCTGAGCAGGGGTACGAAACAGCTTTCACCATCACCGGAAGCCAACCAAGTACCTTGTTTGATCTACTTCATAGTCAAAATGGGAATGGTCGAGGTAGGGGTGTTGTGGTTGGCTTGGTGACAAACAATAAGGACCCCGAAGGCTTGGGACGAGTCAAAGTCAAGTATCCCTGGCTTGCTGCAAATGAGGAAAGTACTTGGGCCAGAATGTCTGCCCCGATGGCTGGGCAAGGAGGTGGGTTTTACTATCTCCCTGAAGTCAATGATGAAGTTTTATTGGCCTTTGAGCACGGGGATATCCATTATCCCTACATTTTGGGGGTGCTGTGGAATGGTAAGGATAAGCCCCCTGGGGACAAAAATAAAGTGGTTGGGGGAGATGGCAAAGTCAATCATCGGGTGTTGCAGTCGCGGAGTGGTCATCAAGTGTTGTTAGACGACACATCTGGTCAAGAGAAAATTGAGGTCGTCGATAGTAGTGGCAATAACAGCATCATCATCGACACCGCGAAAAACACCATTACAGTTAGTGCTAATGCAAAGATGGTTATTCAATCTGGGAATGGGGCTCAATCAATCACGCTGGATAATCAAGGGCAAGCGATTGAGTTGCGCGGAGGTGGGAGAAGTATCGCGCTAAAAAATGGTCAGGTGCAGATCACATAAATGGGTCATAAATTATGCCTCAAGTTTTAACCACCAATGCCGTAATTTTGTGTCCACACGGGGGAAAAGGTACCAGCATCCCTTCGATGCCATTATGGTCTATCAATGGTGGATTTGCTTTACTTGAAGGCGACACCGGCACATTGGCTTGCCCTTTTATTTTATGCCCATGTATGGGCTACACCTTAAAATCGATGGGATTAAATGCCATTACAGTTAATGGCCGCAAGGTGATTTTGGCAACTGACTTTAACCAAACCCTAACGGGCTTGCCGTTGATTATCACCGAGACTCATCAGACATTTGACAATACGACGCCCGCGCCATTACCACCAGGACAACCAGCGCCACCACCATCACCAGAAATGGCAGACACATCTAAGCCAATTGTGCTACCCATTCCACCGGTATTGGCGTTTAACTCAACGACAATGTTGCCCCCGGTGGTACCATTGACATTTAATTTGTCCAGCCCATTTCCCTTGAAATGGATTTTGACGCTGTTGAATGGGGTTGCAAAATATAATATTGATTTAACCAATGGGCTTCCGCCAGGGGCGATTGTTGCGCCAGCGGGGGGCCAGTGGGCGACGCCAAACTTAACGATATCGGTCACCCTCACCGCCGCCTACATGGCGGCTTTGGGGCCAGGTACCCATCATTTTGTGATGACAGGGGTAAACCAACGGGGTTTGTCAGGTTTCGCCGAGAGCATTTTGACTGTTACATAAGTTAACTCAAGATACAGGAGTAAGTGTGGACTCGAATCGAATTAATCGTGAATTTTTAGGACAGGGTCTATCCTTTCCGCTTCAGGTTGACCCTAGAGGCGGGTTGGCCTTAGCCAAAGGGGAAAGTGATATTGCTCAGTCGATCAAGATCATTTTGAGTACAGCCCCTGGGGAACGGGTCATGCGCCCTGAATTTGGCTGTCGGGTTCATGAGCTAATCTTTGCGCCCCGCAACGCCACAACCGAGGGACTGCTTATTTATTACGTACAACAGGCCCTCGGCCGCTGGGAGCCACGCATTGAGGTTACCGAGGTTGCAGTCCGATCAGATGGGCAAGATCAGCACGCAGGAACCTGGTTGGTTGATATCAAATATCGTATCAAAGCCACCCACGATGATCGCAGCATTGTGTATCCGTTTTACATCATGGGCGAGGAGGCATAATTTATGGCCCTGCCAGAGCCGGTCTTGGATGATTTACGCTTTCAAAAAGATTTGGTCGATGAGGCACGTCGTCGAATTATCCATTACTGTCCAGAGTGGACTGACTACAATCTGAGTGATCCTGGTATCACCTTGATTGAGATGTTTGCTTGGATGACAGAGATGATTGTGTATCGTCTAAATAAAGTGCCGGAAAAGAATTACATCAAATTCTTAGAGCTACTTGGTATGCAGCTACATCCTGCCAGTAGTGCTCGAACCGAGTTGACCTTTTGGTTATCAACGCCTTTTCCAATTAGTTTGGGGGATGAAACAACGGCAATCGTGCCTAAAGGGACCGAAGTTGCGACCCGACGGACAGAGGAAGAGGCTGAGGTCATCTTCACGACCGATGAACGTCTAGAGATTATTCCACCCAATCTCGTCTACCTCTATCCCGAAAATGATTTCCAGAAAAATCATGCAGCTCAACTGGGTAAACGCAGCTTTGTTCCTTTTCAAAATCCGCCCCAGATTGGTGATGCTTTTTATCTCGGCTTTGATTCCGAGCAGGATTTGAGTGGGCATATTTTGCAATTGATGTTTGTTTGTGAACAGACCGAGGGGGTAGGGATCAAACGCAATGATCCGCCCTTGGTGTGGGAATGTTCAATGGGCAATGGTGAGTGGTACGAAGTCTCGCCCAGCACACGGCCTGATGAGCAGGACACAACCGGTGGTCTCAATAATCCCGCTGGCAAGCTGGTACTTTACCTACCACTAGCGATGAAGCCCGACCAAGTGTATGGCCGGTCAGCCTATTGGGTTCGCTGTCGATTAGAGCAGCGTCGCCCTAAAGAACAGGGGATGTATTCTGAGTCGCCCCAAATTCGAAACTTGACCGCCTATGCGCTAGGCGCGGCAACCCGAGCCACGCACGCAGTGATCATTCAGGATGAAATCTTGGGGCGTAGTAGTGGTGATCCAGGACAGACATTTCAATTAGAGTACAATCCTGTTTTAGGTTTACAGTCTGGTGAGGTTGTTTTGGTTGAAGAAAAGCAGGATGGGGAACTTGTTCCGGTGCCGTGGCGGTCTGTTCGAGATTTTTCAAAGTCTGACCGCTTTGATCGGCATTTCACTTTGGAAACAACCACGGGTGAAATTCGGTTTGGGCCAAGTATTCGTCAAAGAGATGGCTCGGTTCAGCAGTTTGGCCGAGTCCCCCCGGCAAACAGCACTATTCGCTTTAGCAATTATCGGTATGGCGGAGGTGTTGTTGGCAATGTACCCATAGGGAAACTCCAAGTACTAAAATCCTCAATCCCTTATATTGATCGAGTAACAAATTTGACCCGGGCGACGGGCGGACAAGACTCGGAAAGTCTGGATGAGGCCAAGGTTCGAGCGCAGCATGAGCTACGGGCGCAACGTCGAGCGGTCACTGCGGAGGATTATGAAGATTTAACACAAAACACCATCGAAGGTATTGCGCGGGTGAAATGCAACATTCCCCAAAACAGCAACGGACGCCTCCCGCCGGGGATGATCGAAATTTTGATTGTGCCTCAAGTCGCTGACTCTTTGCAGGGCCGGGATCGGGATTTATCAAAATTACACGTTGATGAGGCTTTGCTCAAACAGGTTGAGACTCATCTGGACAAATATCGATTATTGACCACAACGCTGCAAATTCGAGAACCGAGTTATATTGGGGTCCAGATTGAAGCTGACATCGTTGTGTCTGACTACAGTCAACCAGATATTGTTCGCAATCAAGTGATTGAGCGATTGGATCAATTTTTATGTTGCTTGGATATTACGCCCAACCATCAGACTAAAGATGAACTGTTGGGGGATGATTGGGAAGGGTGGCCATTTGGCAGAAATTTATTTGAGGCCGAAGTATTTTCGCTGATTCAACGGGTGCCGGGGGTAAAGCATGTCCTGAATGTCACCTTGCGTCAACGGGCTGTTAACCCTGCCCATGAACGACCTGACTCTGAGGAGGATACGGATATAGCCGATGATGATCAACAAACAAGGCCGAGAGCTATCCGAAAAAAAGTGCTACGAGTGCCCGCTGACACGTTACTATGTCCTTTAATCCATAAAATCAACATCACCGATTTGGATGACGATGATGACGAAGATTGAAGACGCTGACACAACAGAAAATTGGTGGGGAGAAGAGGGGGCCGGGGCTAAGAATACCTATAGAGAAACACAAAGCGGCCCCGCATCAGTAGCCTATATCGCTGATTATTATAATCGATATCCCGGCGAAATTGTCACATTTATCGCCAGAGTGCTGATTCGCGAGGCAGTCAGTGATTTAACGTTACACATTACACTCCCCAAAGGTCTGATTGTTGCTGATTACCGCCTCACAACATCACAGAACGGAACCATATCAAGTAACGGTGTTGTTCCGTATATTGGTGAGGCCCAACAACAACACGATATTTCTTGGCCGCTCTCCGGCCGACTTGAGCCAGGCAGTTATGAGTATAAAATTGAAGCGCGAGTAGCACCCACACCACGAGATGTGGAGTTGGAGAGTGAAGCCCGACTCATCAATGCAGATCAATCCCTACTTGGCCGCGAGGGCGCACTTATTATCGTGCGGGCCAAGGGACAATACTTAAAATATCTACCAGCCCTTTATGAGCAGGATGAGTTGATGGGCCGATTTCTGATGCTGTTTGAAAGCTTTTGGGCACCATTACAGTCTCAGATTGAAAACAGCGATTACTATTTTAATCCCAAAATGGCTCCAGATGCGATGTTGCCCTGGCTAGCAAAATGGCTCGATTTAGAGTTAGATCAAACGTGGCCGGAGGAGCGGCTGCGTGATTTAATTCGCTGGGCAATCGCCCTACATCGTAGTCGGGGCACAAAATGGGGTTTACTCAAATATCTTGAGCTATACACCGGACAACAGGCTGAAATTTTAGAGCGACGCTCCAATAATTTTGTCATCGGCAAAGGCGCTCGCTTAGGACTTGGGGTGGCTTTGGGCAAAAGAAATGTGCCACATACGTTCACCATCAATTTACGACTACCCAAGATTGAGGCAGAAAGCAAAGCCGAGCGAGTTCGTCAGGAAAAGCTACAACGGCGAACCATTGAATCGATTATCGACATGCAAAAACCAGCCCACACTGTCTACACCCTCAATCTTGAATATGTTTCGCTGGATGATGAGACAATCCAGCAAAAACCGTCTCAATCAAAGACGGGTGAAGCCAATTTGTTGACGCAACAGGCGGCGACGTGGTTTAATTTAGATTCATAATTTAACAACAGGTAATCACTGTGAAAACGCAAGAACTTTTAGAAAAATTTCCAACACGACGAATCAAACCGGATGATGGTATGGCGGTTACAGCCGATGTCTGGGAAGAAGCGCATGAACATCATCGACAAAGCCAAGGGTTATTGACCCTGTTTAGTCGGGGAACTGGAATTTTAACCGGACTTCAGGTGATGGCCAGTGACCCGTCAGACACTTCGGTTTATATTTCACCAGGTATCGCTGTTGATGAGACGGGGCAAATTATTGTACTTACCCAGCCAGTCGCGTATGACATTGGACAGGATCAAGATGGACTGCTCTATTTGCTTCTCAGTCATAGTGAAAGTCGACCAAGACGAGGCAAGGGTGAGGCGCAAGAGGGAGCGCCGCGTTACATTGTGGATGAATTTTCGATTACGGCTCAATCTACACAACCAGCAACACCATCTGTTGAGCTAGCCCGAGTCAAGCGAAGCAGTCGCAATGCTGTGTTTCTTGATGCGGTTAATCCAGCCCAGCCAAGTCTTGATGAGCTTGATCTGCGATATCGCCGAGAGGTGGGGGCACCACGTGAAACACGAATTGCGGTTAGCTATTTAGGGCAAATCGCGGATAAAAATCAGGGCCTCGGGATCAGTTATTTGGCCCAAGCCCTCAATCATTCAGGCAACCATCATATTCTTGTCGAAGATAATGTTCCGGTTGGGCCAGGTATTGTCAACAATACGGTTGTTTACTTGGTTGGGCAGGGTAACTTTGAATTAACCGCTGGGATCATGAATGGCTTACGCAACTATGTTTACAAAGGGCAGGGTACTTTATTGATCGAAAGTCTGGACCAAGCGGCCGAAGCCGTTTTTATGGAGTTTCTAAAAACCAAAGATATGCTCCCTGATATTATTCAACCGGGACATCGTTTATTGATATCTCCAAATCTTTTTGCGGCACCGCCCTCTGGTTTTGTCACCCAAGGCAACCCAAAATTACTTTTTAGTGAGGGTGTCATTTTTAGCACTCACAACTATGGCTTGCTATGGCAGGGACAACGTGAAGGGCGGGCCGCATCCCGTGAAGAAATTCGTTCAGCTATGGAATGGGGAGCCAACATCTTGGCTTATGCCCAATCACGGCAAAAATTATAGGAAACCATAAACTCCAATGGAGCAAGGAAGCTGGCTTGAGGTCATCACCCCAGATGACTGGCGCAAAAAATATTCACTAACAGAACATATCACCTATTTGGGCAGTCGCTCAACAAATCACGTTGAGTTAGGTGAAGCCCAAGGAGGGGATGTTTTGCCTTTGCACGCCCAACTGATCGCTAGTAATGGTCAAGAGGGCGGGTATCGTTTGGTTAATTTGGCCGATAGCGAAATTAGATTTGAAGGCGCGCCATCTCTAGCGCCTCGAACCGCTAAGCTTCTGGAAAATGAGGCTCAATTTTTTATCGGTGAATTTAAGTTGGTCTTTCACAGTCAAAACCCAACCTCCACCGCTACACCCGTTGGTCAACAAGGGAGTAGTCGCAAAATTGGGGTTAGGGTAGGCCTCGCCCGACAACAACTTATTCCCAATCAATCCTTAGATGGCGTGATTACCATTCAAAATATAGGAGATCGTAGTGGGGTGCAGTTTGAGCTTGACCTAGAGGGGCTTGATGACGACTGCTACGATATTGAGCCAGGCCCCTTACTCTCAGCTGGGGCTGAAAAAGAGGTGTTTTTTCGGCTGCACCATCTCGGCTCAAAACCATTAGCTGGAACGCACGAGATCATTATCCAAGTCTCAGCCCCCCGTGATTATCCGGCAGACCCAGCCTTGATCTCACAAAGCATTGAGGTTTTGCCACATTACAACCATCAACTCAGGTTAATTGGAGATAATGACCGTAGTGATCAATCTAAAACTCCTCCTGAGCCTGTCAAAAAAGTGGAACCAAGTCCCCCTAAAATAGAGCAGCCTGAACGATTACAACCAACGCGTTCATCTAATGATGAGGATTGGTGGGCTGCCCCTGCGGAGCCTGAACCTACCGAGGCAATTGAAACTGTCTCGCCGCCAATGGTTGAACCAGAGTCAGCCAAAGCACCCACTCCTCAAGTTGAGAAGCCAGAGCCTGCTCAAAAATCCTGGTGGCAGCGCTGGTTCGTCCGTTCGCAAACACCTGAAACAGCAGTGTCTGCACAGTCCAAACAATCAGCCGAGCCTGAAGCTCCTCCGCCCCCTGAAACGTTGCCAATCGCCAATCCGATTGAGCCGGTTAAAATCGAGCGGATCGAGCCAGAAATCAAAACGGAGGCTCAACCGGTTGAGGAGGAGTCAGTCAAAATAGAGCCATTAGTGCAGCAATCGACCTCGATCAAAACACCTGTCCAATCGACATCACCAGAACCATCGCTACTCCCTCAAGAACAATCTTCTGTTTCGCAGTCTGAGATTTTGATTGAGCCTCCCACTTCCCCATCTCTAGAGATAGAGGAAAAGATTGAGATTGAGACTACCCCCACCGCTTTCCCAACAGAAAACACATCAGAAATAACCAACACACCCGCTCCATCTTCCACTGCCGATGAAACTGATGAGTCTGAGGACTGGTGGTCGGCACCAGTTGAGCCATCTCAACCCGCACCCCAAATACCACCTGTCAAATCAGTTACACCTTCAACACCTAAACCTATCGCAACTCAAGAGGATGATGACTGGTGGGATGAGGATGAAACAAATGATACAACGATATCTCAAACCCGGCCGATCATAAAGATGAAAGCAACAGCAAATACATCATCAGCTACCGAGCAAAAAGTGAGTAAAGAGACAAGGGCTACCACCGATACAGATGATTGGTGGTCTGAAAGCGATGGAATGTAAATCTGAGTAATTGTAACTATTAAAACTGTTGCGAATCTCATAAACAGATTATGTTTACACATCATTTTATCTATTTGGGCAAAAATCTAACACCTCAAATTTACAGATTGTCTGTTACCCTAACATTGACGACAATTTTATTGGGCTGGTTTGGTAATGGTCAGATTTTGGCCCAAGAAAATGATGATGAAATCATTGAGGTTGTGATTACGGATATCAATGACGAGACCTTCCCAGAAATGAGTGTATCCGTCGCAGTGTTTAACAACGACCAAACGGTGGACGATTTAACAATCGTGGATTTACAGTTGACAGAGGCTGGTCAGCTAATTCTACCATCAGCAATCCGCGATATTACCCCCGATCCCGGTATTCATCTAATTCTTGGGGTTGATGTTAGTGTGCCTGATGATGATGATTTTGTAGCAATGATTGACCAAGTTACAGGATTCGTTAGCAACTTGAGCAAGCAAGATCATTTGACCTTAATTCAATTTAGTAACAGTGTCGAGACTGTTGACACGTTTATGTCTCCAGCAGAAGCGACTCAGGCCTTGCAGGCGATAGAATCTGGCGGAGACCGAACTGCTTTGTATCAAGCGATATTTGAAACGGCCGAGGCTTCGGATACAGCTTCATCAAAACCAGCGGATGCTGTGATTTTGATTACCGACAGTCAAAATAATGCCACCGGCACGACTCTCGATACAGCGACAGAACAAGCGCAATTAAGGGAAATCCCTTTTTACATTATCGGATTTGGGGAAAGAGTCGAGCCAGATCAACCTATTAAAACGCAGATTGAGACGACAGGTGGCCGCTACTTGACCTTAGATCTCATTGCGGATATTCAATCCGAAATACAACAACTTGTTCAACCATTACGCTCCGGGCACACAATCCACTACACCTCACAAATTCCAGTTGATGATAATGAGCACGTTTTAGACATTCTCCTTGAGGCGAGTGATGACAGTGGTCAAACTGAGACCACTTTTGTGGCGCGGTCTGGTCCGGTTAGTATTGACCTGATTGGGGTTGAAGCGTATCAGCTCATTACAAACACTGTGACATTTGAAATCGAAGCTGAAACACCTGGTGAGATTGCCGAAGTCACCTATTACATCAATGGGGTCCCGCAGACTGGGCAAATCGAAGCCCCCCACACATATATTTGGAATCCCAGTGCTAGCCAAACTGGTCCATACACTATTACTGCCCAAGTGGAGGATCATGTTGGCAATCGGGGCATGTCTTCGCCAACATTAATTCAAGTGGTCCAGCCGCCCAAAGTTAGTTTAGGTTTGTCTAACACGGCTATTGAGTTTGGGCAAACCATACCACTTGACATTAACATCGACTCAGCGCTTCCCATTGCTAAAACCGAAATTTTGCTGGATAATATCCTCATCTTTGACAGCACGGCTCCCTCGGACTATCTCTCCCTGAACAGTGGAGATTATAGTGCGGGAATACATACCTTGTTAATTCGCGTTGAGGACAGCTTAGGGCTAAAGGGCGAAACAGAACAAACGCTTGAATTTTTACCCCAACCCGAGCCTTTTGATTGGCGAACACCACTCATAAAAAGCGTTCTTTCCCTTCTCATCATTCTTGTCGGTCTGATTTCGATGGGGCTTGTCCTTTGGCTGTTGAGGCTAATTATTGGCTGGCAAAAACGACGTTTACGGCGAACGTTCCCGTTGGAAATTATCAACCTTGGCAACATTACCAGTCGTTACGAGTTAAAAGCTAATACATCAAATGATTTATTGATCTTCCAATTTCAAGTTAAAGGAAAACCTTTACCCCAGCGACAATGGACAGAACCCATTCCAACAACAACACCTATCGTTCATCAATCAATTGAGCGGGCTTCGGCTGGAGTTCCCCCCCTTCAACCTACCCCTCAAAATGGAGCGTCAAAGGCTCCATCTACGACAAGTTTTACATCTTCAGATAGAACAACGTCAGAAAATTTTGATCACAAGCAAACCATTGAGCAAACAAAACAGGGGGCTCAAAAAGCTAAAAAAGCAGTTAGTGGTTTTAGGGGAGTTGCCAATGGCGTGGCTGGCATTCTAAATACGGCTGGCAGCATCTTGCCTCGGGCGATTGGCACCCCTTTGAAACAGATGGGAAATAATTTGCGGCAGGCTCAAGGTCAGGTAGATCAAATTGCTCGTCAACCACAGAGATTTACAAATACGGCGAAAAGTATATCAAACCAAGCGCAAGGATTGGCCCAATCACAGGGATTAGGGCAACCCAAAGGGCTAGGATCACAAGATAATAAAACTCTAGGACAAACTAAATCCACGCCTAATCCAAACATCTCTCACACGGCAACGCAACCATTAACCAATTCTACGACCATAACAGAGACAGCAAACAGGCAGCCCCCCCCGCAACCCACGAGATTACGAACGATAACTAGTGAATGGTTAGAAACGCCGTTGGTTGAAACAGGTGACACTTTATCTATAGCCTTAATGGTTAATCCAATACGTTCTTTCCAGCGAGGGACATACCCTTTCACCATCAACTCAAGACCTATTGAGCCAACTGAACCAGTTATCACAAAAACAGAGGGTGAAATAAATGTAAAGGGCCTCTCCAGAATTATTCGAGGGTTTCTATTGTTGTTGACCGCAGCATTAATTGCTGGCTTAGTTTTAATGGTTCTTTATCTCGTGAACGAGATATGGCAAATGGATATAGCTACACTGCCAATCATCGGAAATTATTTAATCGGCATTAGCTGATTTAAGGGCACGAAAACAGAGGATAAGGTGGATCAGTTAGAAGTTATTTACGCCGATGGGCAGATTGAATTTTATGATTTAGACCCCGCCAAAAGCATGATCAACATTGGGCAAAATGGGGATAATGACATTGTGTTGGTGGGGGCAAATATCGGGCCAGTTCACGCTATGTTGGATTGTCGACAGCAACCTTATCAATTAATGCTGCTCAATGAAAATGGTGCGGGCGCAATTTTAGATGGCACCCCTTTGATTCCCCACAAATTTTATCCCTTGTATCATTGGAATGCCCTGCAAATTGAAGGGCACACCTTAATTTTAGTTGAAGGGGCTCAAACCATTGCTAATTCCTCAGCCCCGGTTGCTGCGCCCATCCCTATTCCATCTAGCAATCAACCTACATTTCAAGCGACACTGCCAACTACTCAACAACCGCCAACGGAGCCAATCACGCCACAGGTTTCGCACCCCAATACATCAGCAACCCCGTTGCCAACCACCCGTCCCGAAGCCACGAATTTTACGCCCATTGCCGGAGTTGGCCTCGCTGCGGCTGGGGTGGGGGCTGGGATAGGTCTATCGGCTGCTGGCGCAATCGCTCCCGCCGGTTCAGCTGGGCCAGTCTGGTCAGAATTACCCGCTGATCACCAGGATGATTGGATTTTGTTGACAGTTGATGAGAAAGATTGGGCTATCAATGTCGATGAGTACGCCGAATATCGCTTAACCATTGCCAATCACGGCCCCAGGGTAGCGACTTTATCCATTCGGGTGGAGGGACTTGATCCAAGCTGGGTTCCAACACCACCAAGTTCGATCAATTTATTTGATGGTGGACAAGATACAATTTTATTGACAATTGCCCCCCCTCGTCTGCCAAGTAGTCGCGCGGGCACACATCATTTTGCAGTCATTGTTGAGTCACCTAATTATCCGGGTCGTTATAGTCAACTCGGTTTAACCCTAGTAATCAATCCCTATTACACCTTTGGGGTTAATGAATTATCACCAAAAAAGCGAAAAATTTCCTGGTTTCGCCAGGACAGTATGACTCACTTGACAGTCATCAATCACGGTAATAGCGTTGCAGGCTTTGTCCTAGAAGGCCGTGACGATGAACGTAGTTGTAGTTATGAATTTGATGTGCCTGGTGAAGCTACCATTCTAACCCAACAAGCCCCTTTACAATTAGAGCCTGAGTCATATTCAAACGAGGCAGCAAATAACATTGGCACCATTCCAATCCGGGTCACGCCTCGTTCACGACCTTTGTTCTTACGCAAGAAAACACATCGATTCATTGTTAGTGTTACCCCGCAACAAGGACAACAAGGTCCATTAGCCTTACCAGGTGAGTTGGCTCAAGGGCCACTTTTGGGATTCTTCCCACTTTTACTATTAACTTTGCTCTTTTTATTCCTATGTGTTCTACTGCTTCGTCCCAGCATCACAACATTTACCCTTAATCAGCAGGTGGGTACGACCCAAATTGAGGCAGGAGAAGAGGTCGCTTTGGAGTGGGAGGCCTCATATTTTAGCCAACTTCGTCTGGAAACTGACACAGATGACCCTATCGAACGCCCTGAAGATACAAGTGGGCGAATAATTGTTGAGCCAAGTGAAAACACCGAATACACGTTGACTGCAGAAAATCTTTTGTCTGCAGTCATTCCGTTTTTAGAGCAAACCGAAGCACGACGCGTCCTGGTCAATCCAATATTCCCCCTTATCAACGAATTTACCACCAGCAAAAATGATATCATCACAGGTGAAGAGATTATCCTCTCGTGGAGTGTTGCTGAAGCAGAAAATGTCACACTATTTAGTAATGACATTCCTGAGTCAATTCCAACCACTGAATATGCTAATGGACAACGCGTTGTATCTCCCAATGAAAATACGGTGTATCGACTAGAAGCGGCCAATCAATATGGCACCCCACAATCGATTGCAACGGTTCTCGTCTCTACACCTACTGGCACCCCCATTCCTACACCCGATGCCTCGTTCTTCACAGTAAGCTCACCTCGTATCTTACAAGGCCAGCCGGTTACACTTAATTGGCAGGTCACTGGGGCTGACACTGTCACCATCAACCCCATTGGTCCTGTTCCCCCTGACGGGCCAATTTCTCACTCGCCTCAGGAGACAACGCTATACACGTTGTTGGCCGTAAAAGAGGGAGCACCTTCAGTCAATTTAGTGCGAGAGGTGATTGTAGATGTGCCGACAGGTACACCAACAGCAACAGCCACGCCAGCCGCACCGGAGATCATTGAGTTTAATGCCTCGAAAATAGATTTAGTGGTAGGTGATGGGGGCGATGATACCTCAGTCACTCTTTTCTGGACGGTTCAAGGCGAAACAACAGATATTCAACTAGCCAATAGTGCAAATGTGGTAATCCAAAGTCAGCTTGATATTGAAGGGCAATTAGATGTAGCTGTAGATGAGAACAGCACCTTTTTTACATTAATCGCCTTAAATGGGGAGAAGAGTAATCGAAAAAGTGTGACCCTGAATGTGGCTACGCCGACCCCAACCGGAACCCCCTTGCCTACAGCGACTGCCACACCAATTCCTCCAGAAATCACGGAATTTGTCATCGTATCCCCAGATGCACCTCAAGTGGTTGACTTGGGGGGCGACAATCCCCATATCTATGAGGTTCAAAAGGGAACGACAGTTACATTTCAATGGCGGACAAATAACGCCACTACGAAGGTGATTTTTACAGAGCCGGGTGGCATAGCTGACGTTGGAACTGTTCCTGTAGGGCAGGTTGACCGAGAAATAAATTCAACGGGAAATCTTAATTATACACTTGTGGGAGAGAATGCAGAGGGGGATTCAACAACCCCGCAACAAATTCAAATTCAGGTCATCAATCCCCAACCCCCTGACCCACCCTTCAATGTAACGGGGACAGAGGAGTCAGCTAATGACCGCAACATCATTAAATGGAATTGGAGTTTTGTCCCTGGGCAAAGTGACATCACGGGCTTCCGTATCTACCGCACTGATGTCCCACCTGGGGGAGACTTTTCTCTAATCAAGGAAGTGTTAGATGAAAATGCCCGAGAAACAATTGACGAACCCTTAACACAAACCTGTGGTAAAGGATATTATATAGTGGCACTTTATGAAGATGTGAATGGGGCTACTCAAGAATCAGCAACCAGTACAACAAGTTGGTTTAGTTCAACCTGCCCTTAATTATCAAAACTGATAGTACAATAGTCTAGATATTCAACGACATATTTTGATTGCTCTCGTTCATCTAAGCTGTTAAAAAATAGGGAATACGAATGCCTCTTATTAAACCCAAATTTAATATTTTAAAGTTTATAATGGCATTGATTATAGCCTTATTGTGGCTAGGTACTGGATCGTCTTTTTTAACTGTAGCAGCGAAACTCACAAGCACCAGTAATCCCTCAGTGCCACAAAAAACCTCCTCAAAGTTAATATTGGAACAGCAAACAATTATTACCGACTCAATGCATACACTTTTACCACCATCTGGGTTACCACTTCCCTCAGATGATTTACCCACGCCAATCAAGACAACCTTACAACCTCATACCCAATCTTTACCTGAATGGATTACAAAGCTTCAAAGTGAAAGTCAGCTTAACCGATCAACAGCACTAGCTAATGATTTAACAATATCGAAATCAGGTCCTGATACTATCTTAAATGGTGAAACGATTGTCTATACCATTACCATTACAAATAACAGCCTCACTGATGATGCAACTCAAATCACTTTAGCTGATACACCCCCAACGGATACTGAACCCAGTAGTGTCACTTGTACTAACTGTACGCCAGATGCAATAACTCATACTGTTCCTTTTTTAGATGGAATTTCTGGAAATGATGGAGAAATTACTTATACAGATTTAATCACCTGGTTTATTCCAGAGTTAAAAGCAAATACAGTTACAGAAACTGTCGTTTCAATTGAGGTTCCTTGTGAAACAGAGGGCGTAATTTTGAAGAACCAAGCGTTTATAAATTATCAACAAGGAGGAATGTTAGGAAATGGAGTTAGCAATCAGACCTCAACAAAAGTTATCCTGCCCGATAATGCAATTGGTTTATTGGATAAAGCAGGTTGGTGTGCAGATACAGTTAGAAATGTTTACGACATAGATTGGGGTGATTTTGATAATGACGGTTATTTAGATTTAGTTTTGGCTTCCGGTGGTAGTACAACTGTATTTCGCAATAATCAAGGAAATTTGGAGCAATTTTGGCTACACCCAATTCAAACCTTTGATGCCCGTTGGGGCGATTTTGATAATGATGATGATTTGGACATCATTTCAATTGGTGATGGTATTACTGCCGGGTCGAATACACCAGCCTATTTACATACATACGATAGTGGGTCTTTTACAACGACCCCCTTCACTTTAACCCGTCAAGGGTTTCGGATCGAACCGGGTAATTATGATAATGACGCTGACCTCGAACTAGCCATTAGTTATAATGTTGGAAACGCCCCCTGTGGGGTCGAATTATACCAAAAAGATGTTACAGATATTTATACAGTGACTGAATGCTTACAAGCAGATCGGACCTCAGCTGGTTTAGCCGCAGCAGATTTTGATAATGATGGCGATTTAGATTTGGCAATCAACGAGTTTAATGGCACGGCAATGAGGGTTTTAGTCAATGATGGGGGTTTAAGTACATCCAGTACTTTACCAATAACTACAACGCTTGAAGATGCGTATGGAATGGCCTGGGGCGATTATAACGAAGATGGTCTTTTGGATCTAGCTGTCCTATTCCGTGATACCGGTCAAGTACAAGTTTTTCGTGGAACAAATACAGGCGGAGTGATTAGCCTTGATTTATTTGAAACGATCCCCTTAAGTGGTGGTAGCTCACCAAGAGGTGTAGATTGGGCTGACTTTGATGGAGATGGTCAAGTTGAGTTGATCATCTCTGATATACCGCCTAAAGTTTATCAATTTAATGGCACGTTTACGCTATTCAAAACATTGTCAAGCTTTGTTGATACTCAAATTTGGCAAGCTAAAGGGGGGGATCAAAATAATGACGGTGATATTGATTTGGTCGTAGCCGGAACAAATCTACCAAGTCAGATTTTTCCCAACATCGCCCCAATTTTATCCCCAACTGTTCAAGCCCTGACCCTGTCCCCCTTTAATCCTTTTCGAGCTAATAGTGTAGCGTGGGGAGATTATGACGGAGATGGTGATGATGATTTGCTTTTTGGGGCAGGCCTCGGTGTAACTTTTCCAGGAAGTAGACTATACGACAATACAAATGGCACATTTGTTTTGCAACACACTTTAAACAATAGTGGTTTTGGCCCACATGACGCAATCTTTATTGATGCAAACGGAGATAATTTATTAGACATAACCATTGCCACGCCAAGTGAGATCCAAATCTATCTAAATGGTAATACTGACACCCCCCACTGGCAAGCATCTTCTTCTACTAACGCATTGGCTTGGGCTGATTTCGACTTGAGTAATGACGCGAGTTTGGATTTATTTGCAGGAAATAATGGTCAAAATGGCCTCTTTCTTAATAGCGGTTTACAAGGTTCGACCTCTAACCCAAACTCTATCTCAAACTTAAGTAATAACACAAGTAGTATAGCTTGGGGGTATGTCGATGATGATTTTTATCCGGATATCGCCATTGGTAATGATGGTGCCCCTAGCCGAGTATATCGCAACAATGGTGATCAAACCTTCACACCTGTCTGGACTTCTACTGTTCAAAGTACGCGCAGTATAGCTTGGGGGGATTATGATGGGGATGGCGACATGGATTTAGCGGTTGGAAATTTTAATCAACCGAATTATATCTACAACAATGATAATGGGACGTTAAGCCCTACAGGACTTCCTTTTTCTTCTAATGCACCAACAGATGACCCCACAACAAGCTTAGCTTGGGGAGATTGGAACAACGATGGGCATCTTGATTTAGCTGTAGGTAATTATGGAGAAAAAGATCGTGTGTATGCTAATCTAGGTAGTTCTGCTGGTTCGCCAAATTTAATCTCCCTTTGGGAGTCGGATGAGGAGCAACAAACTACAGACATCGCCTGGGGTGATATGGATAATGATGGTGACTTAGATTTGGCAGTTAGTCAGGATGGAAATGGGAAGAATGGCGTATATAAAAATACCTATGTATTGGCTCCGCACACAAAAGACAATGACACTTTTACTGAAGAGATGCCACTTCCGCAAAACCCTTCCTACCTCTCAATTAGGTCACCGGGTGGTTTAACCGATATTTTTTCAACAGACACATCCGACCTAGAGGATTTAACAATTGATATCGGTTTCACAGTTTATGACCCCGATCGTTCTCGTGCAGCCTGCAACTCTACCAATGGTGATGAAGTGCAGGTACTTAACTATCAATACTCTTGGAACGGAGGGGGTACTTGGTACGATGCAGATGTGACTGGAAGTAGCACCTTTACTGCTCGGTGTAGAGGTCGTAATAGAACTATTACCTGGAATGCTGGATCAGATTTGAACAACAATCAGGGAGAAGAAACAGTTAGTGATAATGTTCGTTTTCGTATTACTATTGCTCATCTCAACAAAACTGGCCCTTCAAAAAGAGCCAGCACTAGTGCTGTTAGTCCACCCTTCCGGGTACGAAATTTAACTTGTTCATGGCCCGATAATGCTGCGATTATGACTTCAAGCCCGTTGAGTGCAACAATTCAGGGTGTATTTACGGGAACGGTTCAAAAAGCGGATGGACAAACAACCTTTAGCTGGGATTTTGGGGATGAGTCAGAAAGTGTCGAGGGACAAGTTGCACAACACATCTATAAATTACCTGGCACCTACACAATCACGTTAACTGTTGATGGACCAGCCTGTCCAGTTGCTCGGCAAGCCGTCGCAACATTATTGGTTCAGGTAGAAAATTCGCCTTACTCTGCGTATCTTCCCACTATTTTTAAGGCCGATAGTTCCGAAGCAACAACTATCACAGGCACACCGATTTCTACCCAAAAACAAAATGAGATAACACAAATTTCAGATTTACAAGGCAAAGTAGAAACAAATTCAGTTCATCTTAGTTGGGGTATTCAGCCATCAAATGTAAAAGGATACCGTGTATATCGAGCCCCAATGGGGACCGCGATGTTTGAGATCATTGCTGACGTGCCACATCAACAAACAACACACATCGACTCTAATATGACTTGCGGGTACGCTTATTATGTGACAAAGTACAATGACCAACTTGAGTCCTTACCGAGCACATCGACATACTTTAGTCCTCCTTGCCATTAAGGTAATCGGAGTCAATATAAATAGATAGTCAAGTAAAGCTATGTTACCTAAAAATAGTTCCTTCTCTTATCTGAATCTAAAACAGTCTGGCTATTTACTAACATTCCTAGCCTGCATCCTCCTCGCCTGTAGCCTCCCAGCTATTCCAGGCTTAGGGCAAGCTGGGCCAACAGCAACCCCGACAACCGATGGAGTTGGCTTTCAGGTGAATTTGGTAGTGACCGTAGCGGGAAACATTACCCTAACCCCGCCAACGCCGACCGAAACAATCGCGGCGATTCTTAGTGAGACAACTCCCACGCCAACGACTTCTACTTCGATCATCACCACTACCATTGAGGCGACAGCTACCCTCGCAGAAGTAATCCCAACCGTCATGACAATACCCACGCCAAGGGCTACACCTGAAGGCATAGAAACGAGTGAAGTGGCGACTGAGTCTGAAGAAATAGAGACGACTGCGGGAGAATTATATACAGGTCCATTGACAGATGAGATCCAGCTTATTGGTCCTGAGTCAGCCTACACGCTAGGGCCTGAGGATGAACAGTTGGAGGTTAAGTGGCAATGGTTGGGAGAGGAATTGAGACCTTGTGAATTACCAGAAGGATTTGGCTTTGACATCCGTATCTGGCCTGCATTGAATAACCCTTATGTTCCAGCCTGGCAACAAGGCTCAATCGAGCCCTTGGGGGTCATTGATGCGGTGCAAGATCAAGATAAAATTTCAAGTACTTGTGATGTCAAAGATAGTAGTCGTCGTTTCGTCATTGGCAACTTAAAGAGCGTGGTCGGGGTGGCGATGGCGAGTGGTCAGGGGCAGTTTCATTGGGATGTGGCCTATGTCCGGTTGGATCCCTATTATGAAGTCATAAAAGTTGCCCCGCAAAAAGACTTTTTTATATCATCACCCGCAGAGGCACCGACAGTTGCCCCAACCCCAACTGAAGAATTTCAACTCACGCCTGGACCCAGACCACCAGGGGAAATCAAATTAATAAAACCCGGACCAAACGCCGGATATCCAGCAAATGTCAGCCAGGTTGAATTTGTTTGGGAGTGGGATCGACAAGATGGGGCGGAACCTTGCACACCGTTAGTTGGGTATGGATTTGAATTACGGCTTAAATCGACACGTCCTGACCCAGATTTCACGTTTTTGGGGGTGTATGATGCGGCTAACAGTGAAGAGTTGCTTGGGTGTGATCCAAATACCAATACTTACAGCTATCTTATCCCCGATATCAGAACTACGGATGCGGTGAAAGCTACATTTGTCGGCGAAAATCGTTGGGATGGGCAGTTTTACTGGGATGTTGCTTTAGTCAGTACTAATCCTTATCGGCCACCTGAAGTCGCAACCGCGCCAAACACATTTAATATTTTCTTAAGTGATTATACTGGAAGCTTTGACCCATTTGGTGAAGCACTCAAATGTACAGATTTTCCTTCCTGGATTGAAGCCCAAGCTGTTTACCTTAAAGCGAATGAACAAGTCCCGAACCCCCAGCGCGATTTAGACCCAGATGGGGATGATGTGGCTTGTGATGAGTTACGTCAATAAATCTAAATTTGGATTTAAGTTTGTGGAGTTTGTTTGTGTCAACAAGTGATACACTTCCGTCAGAAATCAAAGAAAGTGACAGCAATCAGAAACGTTCAGGGTGTGGTTGCTTTTGGATAGCCTTAATCATCCTCATGTGTCCAATTTTGTTGGTCGGGACAACACTGGGTTGGAGTCGATGGGGGTTAGGCTGCTTTGATTGTTCGCAAGTAGATTTTTCAGGACAAAATTTGCAAGGGCAAATTATCATTGGGGTTGATCTAAGTCAAGCAACCATGATTAAAACTGATTTAAGACATAGCCGACTATATTTTGTTAACTTAAGCGAAGCTGATTTAAGCCAGGCCAATTTGAGCGAGGCCCAATTGCGGTGGATTCGCGTGAGTCAAAACACACAAATGGATCAAATTGTTCTCGACCAAACTGACCTTTCTACAGTTAATCTAACAGGTGTAAAGTTAGGAAACGAAACCATTTTGAAAGGCACAAATTTAAGTCAGGTCAACTTAACAGAAGCCGACCTGACTGAAGTAACCTTTCAAGATGTTGATTTAACAGGGGCAGATTTAAGTCGAGCGAATTTATCAAATGCAACAATCAACAATACACAATTTATTCGAGTGATTGCCAACGAGACCGACTTTACCAAAGCCAATTTAGCCGGTTCACTATTTCAGCAAACAAATCTAACCAGGGCAAAAAATCTTCATCAGGCTTATTTAGTTGGGGTAACACTTGATGAAGCGTTTCTGACTGAAGAGGCAGAGTTAGTTTATCAGATTGTTAACAAGAGGACCGTTCGCACCGGCCTCCAAGATAAAAACTTATCAGATGCTCATCTACAAAATGCAGACTTACGCGGAGTCAACCTGATAGGAACAAATTTAAGTGGCGCTGATTTAAGTGGGGCTGATCTACGAGAGGCGAATTTAACAAACGCAAACCTATCACAAGCAACTTTATTAGGCACGATGTTACAAAATGCCAATTTATCAAGTGCGCTTTTAGAGGACGTTAAAATCAATAATCAAACAGAGATATTACCTCGCTTACAGGTTATGATCAATGCAGACCAGGGAAATATTGATTACCAGGGCGAGGATTGGTCACAGGCCAATTTACAAGATATCGATTTAAGTAATTCGGACTTACGGTTGATTAATTTACAGGATGCCAATCTACAAAATGCCAACCTCAAAGATGTGGACCTGACCTTTGCCAACTTAAAAGGGGCTGATTTAACTGGAGCTGATTTGCAAAATGCGACTCTTTTTGGGACGATACTCGATCAAACCATTTTAACAAATACAAATTTACAGGGCGTTGATTTACGCAATGCCTTATTATACAAAGTTGATCTTCAATCAACCCTCTTAAGAGATAATTTACTACAAAATGCAAAATTAATAGAGGTAAAGTTAGAAAGCAAGGATTTAAGTGAGTTTGATCTAAGTCAAGTGGATCTTACCGACTCAAATTTACAGCAAGCTAATCTGAATGATGCCCTATTAACCAGTGCTAACTTAACAAGAGTCGATTTAACGGGGGCCAATCTATCCCAAACAAACCTCATAAATGCCAATTTAACGGATGCAATATTAAATCAAGCCATCCTCAAAGATGTACAGATCAACAATCAAACACAACTGACTGACAAATGGCGATTTATTATTGAAAGTATTCTACAAGACAATTTCCAACAAAATTTAACAGGCATAGATTTGAGCCAGGCGAACTTAAGCGAGGTAGATTTCACTGGCGCTAATTTAACAAATGTCGATTTACAAGGCTCAATTTTATCCGGAACAAATTTTAGTTATGCCCTCCTTAAAGATATCAAATTAGGTGACACAGCGATTGAAACAGCTGATCAACGGTGGCAAAGTTTGCTTCGTCTTATGGCCTCTAAGCCAGATGGGCCACAAAATTTCAGAGAAAGCAACCTTAGTGAAACAAATTTGAGTAATATTAATTTAGCGGGTATCGATTTAACTAGGGCTGATTTGAATAATGCGTTTTTATCAGATGTAAATTTCACAGGGGCAACTTTACAAGAGACAAATTTCAGTCGCAGTGATTTGGAAAATGCATTACTCATAGGGGCCGATTTATCAAAAGCTGAATTGAGCGGAGCGAACTTAACAGGCGCCAACCTAACCGGGGCTAATCTTAGTGAGGCCAATCTTAGTGGGGCTAATCTAACACGAGCCAACCTGACAGGGGCCAACCTGGAAAATGCTAACTTAAGTGGGGCTAATTTGATGATGGCTATCCCCACAGATCAAGATAAAATGATAGGAGCTACAATGCCAGATGGCAGTAAGTTTAAATGAGAGTCGTTGAAACCTCTACCTTATGACAATATGACTAGCCCAAATATTTCCCTGATACGGTATGCCCTATGGACCCTCTTCCTCTCATCATCTTTAACTTACTGCACCACAATTCAAGCCAATCAACCAACATCGATCCCATCAGCGACACCGCTCCCCACCCCAACCCGAATTCCAACTCTAACATTAGCACCAACCACAGTAATACCAACGCCAACCGTCGCCCAAGCTTGTCCTAAACCTGATCTTTTCCTAGACCAGCACATCTCAATCGATAACAGCTACACGAAGACACAAACGATGGCAGCTGGCCCAATGATATGTCGTATTGAGCGTGATAGCTGCCCCTACTTCCACTTAATCGGTAATTTAGCCCCCGGCATTGTCTTCAAACGAGAAGAGACACCACCATTCGATGAAGAGGACATCTTAATGCATCCCGCTATGTTACTTCCCTTGAGTCATCTGCGTGACTTAGTCAACGAAGAGTGGGGTGGGGCTTATCAGTTACGGGTGACCGATGCTTACGACTCTTTACTTGAGCATGATTTAGGACAACCGGATGAGAATAGAAAAATCTCCCTCCATTTTGAAGGCCGAGCCATCGATTTAACCACATGGCCAATTGCTCCAGAACGGTACGGACGCCTCTGTATCCTTGCGCATTGCGCTGGCTTTGATTGGGTTCATAATGAAGGTGACCATTGCCACGCGGCAATTCAAGCTGAGAGCCTCTGTTCGAAATGTAACAATTAACTCCAAAACTTTTTCTAAACTACACAATTAAAGTACAATAAAGAAAATTTTGTTGTATTTGTTTATACATATATAAATCTTGTCTCCAGTAACTTTAGCTTTTACTGTCATAATACGTCCCTTTTCTGTACATCTAATCAACGTGACACTTTTACGCTGAACATATAACTGAGGTAGTGTGTGGACCTAAAACAGTTTGGACAAACCTTACGCCGACTTCGTAAAGGCGCGGGGCTTACTCAGGGTGAGTTAGCACGCGAGGTTGGGGTTAGCGAACAATTGCTCTCTATCTGGGAGCGGGCTTATCAACATGGTGACCGGGTGTGGCAACCAGACCACCCCTCAATTGTGCGCTTGATTGAAATATTTACTGATCGGCTCACCCCACAAGATGCTAATATATGGGCCGTACAAGCTGGGCACAGTTTAGACGAATCGGAAACCGTCGCCCTTTTCCCCCAAGCTACTGATTTCAGCCCACCACCACCAGACCTACATCTTACCCGCCAGCGCCTAGACCACCTATCAGAACAACGCCTTTTTGGGGTAGACGTTGATCAGGCCAAGCTCAGCGAGTTGTTACAAGCCAAAGATCGAGCCTGGCTCCTTAGCTTGGATGGAATGGGAGGAATTGGGAAGACCTCGCTTGCACATGCTTTGGTACGTGATAGCCTCGACAATCATCGCTTCTACGACATCGCCTGGTTAAGTGCAAAACAAGAAGAATTTTTACCAGAGGGTGTCCTCCGCAAAATCATTCAACCAGCCCTCACGCCCGAAACTTTTGTGGATACCTTACTCACACAGCTTGACCCCACTTTGGGCTTGACCCGAAAACCAGACGAAAAGCTAGCCATTTTAAGCCGCTGGCTTAAGGCTGAACCTTATTTGGTGGTTGTCGATAACCTTGAAACGGCGATAGACTCAGAAAATCTAATTCCGCTCTTACAACAACTAGCCAACCCGAGCAAATTCCTCATTACCACCCGCTTTAGTCTACGTACAATGGGGCGCGGCATTCATAGTCACAGTCTGAAGGGGTTGAGTGATACCGATGCCTTTGATTTCCTACGTTATGAAGGCGACACTCGCAACATTGTCCCGTTAGCACAAGCCAGCGATGACCAGCTTAGAAAAATTTATGATGTGGTTGGGGGAAACCCACTGGCCTTAAAATTGGTCGTTGGTCAGCTAACGATGCTGCCATTGGGGCACGTGTTAATCAGCCTGCAAGAGGCTAATACAGATAGTAGTGAGGATTTGTATACCTATATTTATTGGCAAGCCTGGGATATGTTATCTGAAGAAGGTCGACAGATCCTGGTGTCAATGCCTCTGGCTCAGGACGGCAACTTTGACGATATCGTCGAAGAGAGCGAGCTTGAGCCAACTGAGGTAGGTCCAGCCCTAAAGCATTTAATTACGCTGTCTTTAATAGAGGTCGGGGGCGATTTAATGGAGCCAACCTATCGTATCCATCGTTTAACCGAAACCTTTTTGCTTAACGAGGTTATCAAATGGCAATCGATGTAATTCCAACCTCAACCCAAATCTATGGTGACTTCTTTCAACGACGGGTCGTTAAGAGTACCGAGCGCTGGCAAAAATTTGTTATTGATTACAACAGCGACACCCCGCAGCTAGAAAAACGACAAGGACGTATCCTGCGAGCCATCTCCTTTGCCCTCGCCTCCGAAGCCGCCTGGCCCGCTGCTCGGCAGCTGATCGAGTCCTTCGCCCCTTATATGGAGCGACGTGGTTACTGGGACACGTGGCAGGACATTTTAGTCCAGGCTATTGCGGCCGCTGAGCTACACGAGGATACAGCTGGGCAAATAATGCTTACCGTTTTACTTGCCCGCCTTCGACAAGATCAAAGTCATTTTCGAGAAACCATCAAGCTCTATCGTACCGTTATTTATCTGTCTCGAAGTACAAATAATCAATTTGAAGAGGCACGAGCTTGTTCAAATTTAGCATTTTTATTTACTGATAGTATCAAACAATTGTGGCGTGCTGAAATATTAGCTTGTTACGCTCTTGAAATGTTTGAAAACTTGGATAGTCTACATGGGAGAGCGCATACCGAAAATCATTTAGGGCTTTTATACATCAGCCAAAAAAATTTAAGCAAGGCAGAAGCTCATCTCAAAAAAGCTTGTCATTTATGGCAAGAAATGAATGACAATAATAACTTACTTTCTGGGTATACTAATTTGGGCATGCTATTTTATGAAAGTGATGCGACGCAAGAAGCGCTTAACTATTTAACAAGAGCTTTAAAGCAAGCTGAACTGGTGAAAGCAGAAGCTGAGCTTGGTAATATTTTAAATATTATGGGACTTGTATATCGAAAATGTAAGAATATAGAAAAGGCTGAACTCTGTTTCAAACGTGCTGAAAAAATATTTAGAGAACTTTCAAATCCACGTGGTCTAGCGCAAATTTGGGGGAACATAGGTGTAAATTATCTTTATCAGAACAATCAATCAGAGGCAATAAGATTTATCGATGTTTCATTGATTGCATTTAAGAATTTAAAGGATTTGGACGGAAGAATAAAGCTTATATTAGATGTAGTAGAGTATCATCTTTTCAAAAAAGATAAGTCTCAAGCGGAGTTTTGGGTAGATAAATTAGACAAGCTAACCTTAGAAGAGGCAAAAGTAAGGATACCACAGTATTTAATAGAAAAACGAGAAAAGTATCATAAAGATTTAATCAGTCTAACTTTAATGTAACCTACTGATACTAGTTTTCATTCTTGTAATTTAAAGAAAAAGCCACAACCTATTTAATTTAGATTGTGGCTTTTCTCTCAATCTAGGAAAGCTTTATCTAACAGTTACCACCGCTTCCACTACAATTACTTGCCTGAGCCTGCCCGGTCACCGACATCCCCATTTCATCAGCAACAATTCCACCACCACTTGCCCCAGCAACCAACACAACAGCAATAATCCAGCGAATAATTTGTTTCTTCAACATTTCCAATGTTCTCCTTTAATAATAAATTGATTTGATTTAAGGAGGGTCATTGGATGGGAATTCCCTGATTGAGGGCAACCCCCTCAATCTGCTCGCGAGTGCTCCACGACCCGACTGACTTATGGCCCCATCATAAAAGGCCACTGTCGCAGGAGTGCCGCAGAAGTGTCGCAAGACTGTCGCAAGCACAAATTCAGTTATAATTAGGACAGGGGTACTATAAGGATTTACGATTTTGGATGTACGATTTACGCTTGGAGAATTAGCTAAAAGTGAGGCGGGAGGCAGGTTTAAAGAATTTCAGGAAGGATGAAAACGGAGGAAGAGGCATTTTTAGTCGTTATTGATGATTTGCGGGATCTTAATTAATATCAAGGTCACGCTAGACCTTATTAAATCGTAATCCGTGGTATATTTCCTCGATCATTGGGGGGTAGAGGGTGAAATTAATAAAAACAGGGAGGTCAAAGTGCGCTTCGACCTCCCTGTTTTTAAGTTTATTGCGATAGTATTAGGTATTACGTATTAAATTCTCTTCTAGGCAATCGCTAATACCATCTACTTTTTATAACAAATGCTTCGGCACCATTACTTCAACACTGGGTGCTTTTGCTCACCATCGACTAAAATCTGAATGCGTTCATCTTTCTCAGGCCAAAAGGCAACTGTTCCCTTGAGCTTGGGTGCCTCAGGAATAGGATCGGGATAGGTAAACAGAATATCCTCGTAAGTTTCACCATTCACAGTCACGTTGTAATAGCTGGCAAAGCCTTTGTAGGGACAGATTGTTTGACTATCTGTTGCCGTCAGATATTTCTGATCAACATCAGCTTCCGGAATGTAGTAACGGGTAGGGAGGCTCGTTTCAAAGAGAAGGAAGGGGTGGGTAGTATCTGCCACTTTCACGCCATCAACCAAGACCTCGACGTGGCGACTACTTTGAATCATATCAACCCGATGATAGGGATTACGGGGATGGAAGAACGTTTCTTCTTCTTCCTCATACCAATGCTCCACTGCATCCCACTTCAACGCAACATATCCAGTAAAGTCGGGACGCTTTTCCTTTAGCTCATACGTCCAAGCGGCGTTTTCAATAATTCCGCCATTGATACGAAGATTCCAAAATTTTCGTATGCCTCGATAGCCAGAAGTTTCCGTGTAATCCGATTCTTCAAGCAAATCCATGCGAATATCGGACTCAGGGAAGTAGTAATCCAGTTCACCAATACTTTCGCTCATCAACATCGCCTTTTTGCTGTCAGCGATCGTCTCACCATGTACAGTGGCGCGTACCCACCGATCAGTCGGCTCAAAGCGCCAAACTTGTCTTGCCATTGTTATGCTCCATTCTTTTATAATGGCTTATTTTAATAATTATTTGAGGGGGTTAGATTGAAAAATATTACGTGTGCTACAAAGAGATTAGTGAGACGCATCACTTAAGTACCTGATTATGCGAATTAAGCATACAGAGATTTTTGAATGTCATGCCCGAATGGTTTTATCGGGCATCCACTGGTCGTGAGCGATGGACTCTGGCTATGGTTACCATAACACAAAAGCACACGGAAATAACACGAATCACCCCTTTTTCTTGAAATACACACTAGTTAATAAATCGATGGGCGGCTTCGTAGGCGTTATCTTGATACACCTTGTTGTTAAGATCAGCAAAGAAGGTGCCTTGATCGACCAGGGGGCCGGTTAAAGCAGATTCTTTGCTGGCGTAAAAAGTGCCGCTCTTATATGATTCATTCGTCAAAACATCTACGTACCGCCTGGCCCCGTCCTCCAGTTTGTGCATCATTCCAAACAGAGGCATCAGTCGAAAACCGACTTGGGTAAAGAAAAATCTCATCAGGGCTGGCATGTCATTGGCAAATTCTGTGCCACCTGTGCCTCCTGGGCTAACCGTAATAAAACGGATGTTGGGGTGCTTACGCGCTATTGCTGCCATCCACATTGCGGCCACGTACTTGACCGGGCCATAGGCCGTCATTGGAGCAACGTTGTCACTAAAATACGAACCATCACATATCGCGGCAAACTCATCAACCGATGAGGTGGACAAGTTGGGGCGCTTCATCCCCATCATCGGCACCCCTCGGGCGGCTTCCGAACCAGCATAAATGGCGACCTGAGCTAGTTTATTGGCATTGAGCAACTCATCAAGCAAAACGGTATGCCCTAAGACATTAACAGCAAACAGATTCGTGACCCCATTTTTATTTTTTTGAGTAGACGTCTTTCCTCCCAACCCCCCAGCATTCATGACTAAGGCGTCAATCGGCTCAACCAATGACGCAACGGCAGAGCTAACGGAAGCCAAATCCGAAACATCAATCAAAATAATCTCAAAAATTGATTTCCCCGTCGCTTGTTCCAAGTCTTGTTTAGCAGCTTTGGCTTTTGCTTCATTTCGGCAACCAAGATAGATTTTCTCCACACCATCTTGCAGCGCCATCTGACGGGCTACCTCTTTGCCCAAGCCAGCATTTGCGCCTGTGATTAAAACACTTTTTATCATTATAATAACTCCTTTCCTCGATTTAGTTCCTAAGCTATAGCCATAACCGGTTCAAAATTAAGACCTTTGGGGCTATGCACTTCCTCGCCTGTTTCAACATAATGCTTCAAACCAGCAAATAGGGCAGACCACGCCTTACTAAACTGTGGAGCTACCATAAATTTATCCATCACCAAGCCTAATGGCCCCATCTTTAAGGTGTAGTTCAGCGTACCTTCAACCTGCGTCCCCCCATTCATCTCAGTGATTTTTATCAAGGCTACAGCGGTTTTGAAGGGCGGTGTCATTTTTCCTTCATAAATCTCAATAGCCATCGACTCATCATCAACCCATTCCACCACTCGTTCTTCAACCGACGCCCCCGAGATATTCAAATCACAGTGGCGGGTTGTCCCAACACCGTATTGTTGATTAGAGGTTAGATATGAATTAGGTACAGTGGGATTAAATACTGAAACATTACCAAAATCCGCCAAAACTTTCCACACTTTTTCTTTCGGGGCATCAACCCACACGGTTCGTGTTACCTTAGCCATTTTTAGCTCCTTTGTGACTCATCAATTAATTTACTATTGCGGCTAGTATAAACCTTCAAGCCACTTGAAAGTCAAGGGCTAATTTAGTGGGGGGGTGATTGCGTTGTGAGTTAATGGAAGAAAATGGGCGTCTTTTGCAGATGTAAAACTTGGAAGATTGGAAGGCTGGAAGTTTGAAATTGGCCTAGGCTTCCAGCCTTCCAACAACTACGCAGATATATGTTCAATTAAAGAGGTTTACCTTAAACGCAATCAGCTACGAATTCTAAAATTCGCTTCCAGCGTGGGTAATTTAACGGAGCGGAGAGCAAGAGGAACGATGCTATCCAAGGCAGGGTCACCTTTAACAGGCAGGCGCAATTCAAAATCAAGCTCAGGAATAATAACAACGTAGTTACGACCCCGTTGGTCGACAATAATACCTTCGCCTTCCCAATCGGGATTTTGCATAAAATAGACCAGCTTCCAATGTTGATTGGCCGAACGTTCTGCTGAACGAACCGCCCCGCTGATGGCCTCAGCTGCACCAGCCCGGACCAGCATCGTTTGCTCATCCAGCAATGGAGCACCTCGTAAATAGGCTCGCAGTTGCTGATGAGCCACCAAATCCAAATAGCGGCGGAGGGGGCTGGTCACGCGTACGTAGGTATCAAGCCCTAAGCCAGCGTGTTTACCCGGCGTGCTTTTCACCTGCCCAGGCCGCATCGAGAGGCGCAGGGCGAACATGCCAGACAATGTTTCTGGCAAAATGAGTGGCTCCGGCACATCTTCCGAGCGCTCCTGAGTGGTGTAAGGAAATGGAATTTCATTTTGAATGGCAAAATTGGCCACAGCCTCACCAGCCATCAACATCGCCTCACGCACCATTTCCCGGCTTTTCAGTTTCAACAGCGGATTAATCACCACCGCGTCATCTTTTACCCGTACCTTGACTTCGGGCAGGTCGAGTTCAATGGCGTGATTGGCCTGACGGCGCGCTGTAAATCGTTCGGTCAGAGCCGCTATACTACGCAACGGTTCCTCGCCTAAACGGGCTTCGGCCGCTTTGTAGCTCAGCCGCTCCACGCGCACCCAGCTAGGCTGGACAACCACATTTTCAACAGTTCCATCGTTATTGACATCTAAACCAAAGGAAAGGGCAGGTGAAATCTCAGCTAACCCCAATGCTAAAATATCAGTCGCCTGCTCTGGTAACATATGAACCGTTTTTTCAGGCAAGTAGAGGTTGGCCCCACGTGCTCGGGCTTCTTCATCCGCCGGGCTATCTGGGGGGATCAAGGCAGCGACATCAGCCACATGGACCCACAAGCGATTTCCCTCAAGACTGATGGCATCATCTGGGTCAGTGCTGTCAGCATCATCAATAGCAAAGGCGGGCAGATGTGTTAAATCAAGCCGATCTTCGTTGGGCAAGGCAGGCAACTCAAGCTCGGGCGAGGTGGTCGCGAGTTCGAGACGATGAGGGTAGGGATTGTTGGTGTGATCCCAATACTTGAGACGCAATAGGGTCGTATGGGCCTCCTCGGGGGTTTCGCTCTTGCCCAACTCACGCAACACTCGGCTCTTGCTTTGCTGGCCTAGAGCCAGCTGGACTACATCGCCCAGGTAGCGATCATCTCCCTCTTGCAACGTCCCTTCATCCACGCGCAACAAAAAATTGTGCCACGCCGCTTTTTCAGCGGCTTTGGTCGCCCGCTCCTGCTGAACCTGTTCAACCACCTCAGCGGTACAAACTTCAACCGCATCTGGTGTCCCCTTGAAGTACAACCCCTCATCGATTTCCTGCCAAGTGGCCCATGCCGTGGCGGGTGTAAATTCGTCATAAATCAATTCCGCCAACTCGGCCAAGGTTGTTGTCTCACCGGCCAGGAGTTCCCAAGCTGTATCTCGATCCCCCGTTGGAGATTTAAGCGAGCCTTTTCCTTGATAAGGGCCAGGGTGAAGCGGCGTCACATCTTTTGAGCGCACCTTCACCGATTTACCATCATCGAGCTTGATTTCGAGTTTATCACCGAGTTGGGTGACTTGGGCAGGGCGACTTTTGTATAGTACGAGACTGTCTTTTTTTATAGGGATCGTCAAGGGGAATGCCTTTCGTTGAGTGTTGTCACATTGATTTACGGTATTTTAGTGGAAATGAAAGGGAACGCAATCGGGGGAATTGGAAGGTTGTTGATTAACCAACCCTGACTTGCTTAAACGTCCGATACAAAATTCGTAAGGTGTTTTCAGACAGAGTGTGCGTCGCCGAGACACGACACGGAATTTTAGAGAGGCGTTCACGGCGGACTACATCAACATCATTACTCATTTGCACCACAAATCGTTCCACATCTTCGTCCGTTGCGTCGATAATCCGCACTTCCTCAAAATCACAAGGTTTTCGCCGGGAAAGCCAGTTGATGAGTAGCGTATCATCGTCTTGGGCTAAGTCTAAGGTCATTTGTTGATTCAAAATCAAAACAACTTTTTCACAATGGTAAAAATATTGACTTTGGTGGCAGACTCGGCACCCGTAATAGGTTGTTACTTCAGGCCAAATTGAGTAGGCCTTGTGCGCTCCACACCAACTCAAACAATTAGTACAGATATAGTCCTTGATGCGATTGGACAACTTTATTTTTGTATCTTCAGCAATCGCAAAAATAAAGTGTTGGGCTAATCGCCGTTCAAACCAGCTTTCATTGTCTTTAGCAATTGTTGACAACGTGGGGATTAACGAGCCGCCCAAAGCAATGATATTTTTATATTGCTCAGCCAAATTTGAGAGCCAGTCAAGTATATATTGTAAACGTTGGGGGTTAACTAAAATCTCATCTGCTTCATAAATCAATTGCTTTTTTGCAGGCTCAATCTTTATTCTCGCAATATCATTGTCAGCCGACTCCATCGTAATTAGATCAATCACTGTATCTGGGGTTAATGTATTGGTATTTGTTTCTGATAAAGTAGATTGTAAAGTATTTGTCGAAAGTATAAGTTTTACAGCTGCTCTTTTATCGAAAACCGCTGCCTTAAGTTTAACCCGATGATCTCGATAGGCACCCAGTAGCTGCACTCTTGGCGTAAAACCCGCCAAATACCGAAAACGCAGGTTATTCTGGGCTGCAAACTTCTGCCAGCTCTGTTTATGATCTACATCACTCTTGAATGAGCTTGATGCAAACAGCCAAGTGACACCTCCCATAGCAAAAGTCACAGCACTTATTATTATGATTAGAAGAAATGGAGTTGGATCAATCATATATTTGCAATAAAATAGTGCAAAGCTTGAAATTTATAATCAAGCAATTTTCACATTTTCAAACGTCCGCTCCAAAATCCGCATTGTATTTTCAGACAGGGTGTGCGTCGCCGAGACACGACACAGAATTTTAGAGAGGCGTTCACGTCGGACTACATCAACATCATTACTCATTTGCACAACAAACCGTTCCACATCTTCGTCCGTTGCGTCGATAATTCGGATCGCGCCAAAGTCACAAGGCTTACGCCATATGAGCCAGTTGATGAGCAAGGTTTCATCTTCTTGGGCGACATCTATCTGCATCTGCTCATCCAACACGGCAATAGACCGCTTGCAACGATAGAACTGCCGGCTTTGATGACAGATCCGGCAACCATAGTAGGTGGTGATATGCGGCCACATCATGGACACTTTGTGGTCACTACACCGAGCATAGCAGTTTATACACAAAAGTTGTTTGACCTGTTTCTGTAATTCCCGCTGCGTACTGCTTCCGATTGCGGCAGTAAGATACCAGGCTAACTGTCTTTCAAGTTTGGTGCCTGAATTCATCATCACCACCAAACTGGGCACAAGTTCACCACCAACAGCAATAATATTTGCGTATTCATCTGCTAAATCTGCCAACCAATTAAACAAATACTGCAACCTATCTATATCAGTAACAACCCCTAACTCTTCAAAAACAATCAAATTTGTGACAGGGTGTATTTGTAAAACAGGTGCCTCACCCTCATTAAATCCCATTTGCAAATAGTCAATTGCGGTCTCGATTGATAACACTGGTCGTTTGAAGGTATTATCCGCTGATAGAAGTTGATTTGTTTCAAGGGTAATTTTTGTCGTGGCCTGATCATCATAGATAAAACTATATAAACTCACGTTCCGTGACGATGAGGTAAGTTCAAACTGATGATTTCTATATTCACCAACGACTCGAAGCGTAGGTGATAACCCTAAAAATGTCTGACAATTTAGATTATTTTTGGTGGCAAACGTCCGCCAGGCGTGCTGAGACTCCTGTTCAGCGCTTACCAAATAATAGATAGTTCCTATTAAAAGTGTCCCAGCTAAAATTACAACGGGTAAAAGTACAAAGATGATTAGCAAACCAATCAATAAGCTACTCATCAGTGTCTACCTATCAATCCTTACATTTTCAAACGTCCGCTCCAAAATCCGCAATGCACCCATTTAAGGCACCTCTCACTCTGAAATAGTCAAGGTTAAAGATATTTTACCAGCATTTCACATACAACTTTTCGTACCGCAATTGTAGCAAATCTTTGATTTCTTCTCTAGCATTCTTCTAACAAAGTTCTAGTATAATTCCAACAGCAAAAACATAAACTGACAGCAGTAATATCACAGACATCACTTTATGATTATCGAAATGTGACAGGAGGTTAGATATGTCTAAAATTATCGGAATTGACTTAGGCACGACCAACAGCGTCGTAGCCGTAATGGAAGGCGGGGACCCAACTGTGGTACCCAACGCCGAGGGTGGTCGCACGACCCCCAGTGTGGTTGCCTTCAACAAAAATCAAGAGCGATTGGTCGGCCAAACGGCAAAGCGACAGGCCATCACCAACGCAGACAACACTGTTTATTCGGTCAAACGTTTGATCGGCCACTCTTTTGATGAAATTTCCGGCGAGTTAGATCGTTTGGCTTATGAGGTCAGCAAAGGTAAGGGTGGCGATGCTCGGGTAAAAATCCCGCAAACAAACAAAAACTACACGCCACAGGAAATCTCTGCGATGGTACTGCAAAAGCTTAAAGCCGACGCAGAAGCCTATTTGGGCGAACCCGTGACCGAAGCGGTCATCACTGTCCCGGCTTATTTTAATGACAGCCAGCGTCAAGCGACAAAAGACGCAGGTAAAATTGCAGGTCTCAACGTCCGCCGAATTATCAACGAGCCAACAGCTGCCGCTTTGGCCTATGGCTTGGACAAAAAAGAGAATGAAACCATCTTGGTCTTCGACCTTGGTGGGGGAACGTTTGATGTGAGCGTTCTCGAAGTGGGTGATGGGGTGATTGAGGTGCAATCAACCAATGGGGACACCCAGTTGGGTGGCGATGACTGGGATCAACGCATCGTTGAGTGGCTCGTTGCCGAATTCAAGAAAGAGCAAGGGGTTGATTTGAGCCAGGACCGTCAGGCTCTGCAACGGCTCAAAGAAGCGGCTGAGAAAGCCAAAATCGAGTTGTCAACTGTAATGGAAACCGAGGTTAACCTACCCTTCATCACTGCAGACGCCAACGGGCCAAAGCACTTGCAACTAAAACTAAGCCGCAGTAAATTTGAGCAGATCACCAACGACTTGGTAGAACGTCTCAAAGTGCCTTTCAACCAAGCCTTGAAAGATGCAGGCTTAAAAGCATCTGAAATCCAAGAGTTAGTCTTGGTTGGTGGCTCAACTCGAATGCCAATGGTACAAGAACTGGCCAAGTCTTTGGCTGGCGGGAAAGAGCCTCACAAAGGGGTTAACCCAGATGAAGTGGTGGCTGTTGGCGCGGCCATTCAAGGTGGAGTTCTGGCTGGTGATGTGTCAGGCATCCTCTTACTGGATGTCACACCCCTGAGCCTCGGTGTCGAAACAATGGGTGGCGTGATGACTCGCTTGATCGAGCGCAACACTACCATCCCAACGAAAAAGAGCGAAGTCTTCAGTACCGCTGAAGATAGCCAAACCGCCGTAGACATTCACGTTCTGCAGGGTGAACGCTCAATGGCTGGGGACAACATGACCTTGGGTCGCTTCCGACTAGAAGGCATTCCCCCGGCACCGCGCGGTGTCCCTCAAGTTGAGGTCACCTTCGACATTGATGCTAACGGAATTATCAACGTTACGGCAATGGATAAAGCAACAGGCAAAGAGCAAAAAATCACCATTACAGCCAGCACAAACTTGAGTGATGGAGATATCGAGCGAATGGTACAGGACGCCGAAAAGAATGCCGATGCTGACCAAGAGCGCAAAGCACTCATCGAGGCCCGTAACCTAGCTGACAACAGCATCTATCAAGCTGAAAAAGCAGTCGCTGAAGCAGGCGAAAATCTCGATAGCAGCTTGAAGGTTGAAGCGGAAGACCGTATTAACGATCTCAAGCAAGCTCTAGAAGGCGATGACAAAGAGCGTATCACCAGCAGCACCGAAGCGTTGCAGCAAACGATGATGAAAGTGGGTCAAGCCGCTTACGCCCAAGCTCAGCCTGAGGCCGCAGCCAATGGCTACGCTAACGGTAATGGAACCCACACCAACGGCGCAAATGGTCATCACAAGCCGGAAGATGAGAATGTCGTAGAAGGTGAATTTAGCGAAGCGTAAATTATCAGCTAAATAGATGACCAATCAAAAAAAGACGGCAGATACTCTGTCGTCTTTTTTCAAACAAAGCAAACTTTATGTTATAATTCCAATCGATAACCATAAATTGCTCACTAAAAATTCATTTTATTATTGTAGATTAAGCGCAATTATTAATTATAAAACCTTTTGAGGAGGTATACTGTAATGTTTTTCGGTGGATTTTTCATCTTCATTGTGCCCGCCATGATTTTAGGATTTGTGGCCCAATGGATGGTTAAACGTCGTTTTAACAAGTACGCTCAAGTTCGCACAATGCGTGGGATGACTGGCGCAGAGGTCGCACGTGAAATTCTACGAACAAACGGCCTGCACAATGTGACAGTCGAGGAAACACAGGGCTTCCTTAGCGATCACTACGATCCTAGAAGCCGCGCCCTACGATTGTCTCCAGAGGTGTATGGCACTCCATCAATTTCAGCGGTTGGAGTTGCTGCTCACGAAGCAGGACACGCTTTACAGCACGCCAAAGGTTACTTCCCCCTGCAAATTCGTAGTGCAATGGTACCCGCCACTCAATTTGGCACTTGGCTCGGCCCAATCATCATTATCGGTGGTATTTTGCTAGAGATGTTCCTTAACCTTAGCGGGTTTGGCATTATGATTGCTTGGTTTGGGGTCGCCCTCTATGCGATTGTGGCTTTATTTACTGTGGTCACTCTCCCTGTAGAGCTAGATGCCAGTAACCGAGCGAAAAAACTGTTGTACGAGTACAACATTGTAGATCGTCAAGAGTTGGATGGGGTCACGAGTGTTCTCAACGCCGCAGCTTGGACCTACTTCGTCGCTGCCCTAGCGGCTATTCTAGAGTTAGCTCGCTGGGTGTTCATCCTAATGGGTAGCTCACGCGATTAGCAGAACAGCATCGTAATGTAATATTCATTTATAAAAAAGCGTCCTTTAGAATGCAGGGCGCTTTTTTTGTATTGATGCTTAATTTCCATTTAATCATTATAGAGTAGGCTCAATCTATTCTGCCATTTTCCCTCTAAAATTGATTTCCTTAGGAGGCCATATTGTTTAACGCACGTATTTTTTTTGTACTCTCTTTGATTACAGTGCTATCTGCCTGCAATCTTTCGTCCTCATTTTCACTCTCTTCTCTCATCGAGTCTGAGGAGCCCGAAGCGGTCGAAACTGAAGTAGCCGTTTCCCCAGATGAAAGCTCTCTACGCGAAACCCAGATTTCTGTCCAAGTCCAACCTACTGTGGCCCCAGAACCAACTGCACTTCCTCCAGAACTGATTGCTGAAGCTGATGCCGAAGAACTACTTCTCATCAATCTCTATCAGCGCGCTAATCCATCAGTTGTCAACATTGTAATCACTGTAGACGGTCAAGATTTTATCAACCCGAATAATCCCTTCCCTGCTCAAGGTCAAGGATCTGGTTTTATTATTGATAGCGATGGTCACATCGTTACAAATAACCACGTGGTCAATGATGCAGACAAAGTTGAGGTTACTTTTTACGATGGAACAACTGTGGAAGCAGATATTATCGGTAATGACTCTGACAGCGATTTGGCTGTTATCAAGGTTAACGTGCCGTCCGAGTCACTTCGCCCGATTGGCTGGGGAGACTCAGATGCCATCCTGGTTGGTCAGCGAGCGATCGCTATTGGAAACCCGTTTGGACTTGACGGTACCCTAACCACCGGAATTATCAGCGCCCTTGGCCGAAGCCTACCTACAGAAAGTCGAACTTTCCTTATTCCCGAAATTATTCAAACTGATGCGGCCATCAACCCAGGAAACTCTGGCGGGCCGCTTCTAAACTCTCAAGGTGAGGTTATCGGAGTCAATACCGCCATTGTTCCCAACCGTACCGGTGGTGAACGAAGTTTCCTTGGGGTTGGTTTTGCTGTTCCCTCAAACTTGGTTAAGAAGGTTGTTGGCGGTCTCATTCGTGACGGTGAGTATCGCCATCCGTGGATTGGTTTCTCGGGTAATACCATAACACCAGAAATTGCCGAGGCAATGGATCTACCTAACGTGCGTGGAGCATTGGTCTCAGAGATCATTTCTGGCAGTCCAGCCGATGACGCAGGCCTTCGAGGCGGAACGCGCGAGCTTCAACTTGCCTCTGGTCGGCCTATTCAAATCGGCGGCGATGTCATTGTTGCCATTGATAATATACCCATTCAGGCCTTTGATGATTTACTCGCTTTCCTCAGCAAAGAGGGCGAAGTTGATAAGGTAGTTACCTTAACTATTATTCGAGGCGGTGAAGAACAACCCCTAGAGTTAACCTTGGGCGCACGTCCATCTGCGGTCAACTAAATCACAACACAGTTATCAAGACTTAAACAAAACCGAAAAACCCCTTGTGAGCAACTGCTCACAAGGGGTTTTTCACATCCAATAAACTTATTAGTTTAATGTTACATTTCTGCGTGGGCAACTTCTGATTCGGAGTCACGTGAAGTACGAGGGACTTGGTGATGTTTACGGCAGCGGGCTTCATACACCTCACTCGCCCCCACCATAATCACTGGATCGTCATAGTGGGCCGGTTCACCATTAATCAAACGCTGGGTCCGACTAGCGGGTGAACCGCACACCATACAAATTGCCTGTAATTTATCCATTGTCTCGGCTTGCGCCATCAGTATGGGCATCGGCCCAAATGGCTCACCTCGAAAATCCGTATCCAAGCCAGCGACAATCACTCGACGTCCTTCATTTGCCAGCCGTTCGCACAGCTCTGTTACACGCCAATCAAAAAACTGTATCTCGTCAATGGCAACCACATCGGTATCATCTTCAATTAAGGCGGCAATTTCTTCTGTGGTTTCAACAACGGTTGCGTCGTGGTGACTACCACTATGGGAGCTAACTTTTTCTACATGATAGCGGTTATCCAAAGAGGGCTTAAATACCTGGATTTTCTGCTTAGCAATTTCTGCCCGAACCAAGCGTCGGATCAGCTCTTCAGTTTTACCACTAAACATACTACCGCATACAACTTCTATCCAGCCGCCGTCATACCGATGAAACATTATTCTGTGATGCCCCTCATAACAGTTAACATTTAAACAAAATAATAGGGCAGACAACTTGAAGTCAGCCCTATTTAGAAACTACCTCAAATTTACCACTTATTTAGCAAAGAAAGCTTGGCGAGCCATTCCGACTTTACGCTTGGCGTCATCAATATCCGCTTGCTTAACGCCTTCCAAAGCCAACAAACCAGCCTCATCTTTCAGCCGGTCTGACAAGTCACCAACAGTGATGACGTTGTTGTCATGCAGTACTTGGCTGAATTGATCATCTAGACTAAGGGCAACCAATTGTTGCTTGAGGAAGCGCTGTTCTTGCTTCTTATCCGCTTTCTTTTTACGCTGGCTTGCCGCATCTTGGTGTGTATTAAACTCACCAAGACGCTTCATAAATCGATCAACCTGTCCCGCCGTATCAACAATCCGCTGCTCACCTGTGTAAAATGGGTGACATTTAGAGCAGATGTCAGTTCGAAGCGCCTCTTGGGTTGAACCAGTGGTCCAAGTATGGCCACAAGAGCAGCTAACTTTGGACTCTGCATAATAAGTCGGATGAATGTTCTCTCTCATCGCGAATATACCTTCCTAGCGTTCTGGGCGAACACTAACTCGTTTCTTTGTTTTTGTCATGTACTCAAATGAGACATAGCCATTCGCTGTTGCATACAGCGTATGATCTTTACCCATTCCAACGTTAACCCCTGGATAAAACTGGGTGCCACGCTGTCGAACAAGAATGTTACCACTGATAACAGCTTCACCGCCATATCGCTTTACACCAAGTCGTTTAGCGTTACTATCACGACCATTACGACTGGAACCGCCACCTTTTTTATGTGCCATATTATCCCTCCTAGCTGACTAAGGGTTAGGAATTTATATTCTTAACCTGTAATTTTCTCAATTTGAAGCCGAGTATACTCTTGGCGATGACCTTGCTTAAGATGATAATTCTTTTTGTGTTTGTACACAATTATCTTTTTCTCACGCCCATGTTTTTGCACGGTTGCAGAAACTTTTGCTCCGTCAACAACAGGCGTTCCTACTTTCACGCCATCATCACCCGCCACCATTAAGACGCGTTCAATTTCTACTGTCTTACCTTCATCTTCGTGCAAAAGCTCAACATGAATAACATCGCCTTCTTCAACTCGATATTGTTTACCGCCTGTTTCAATCACTGCATACATCGTCCTACTCCGATGGAAATAATTTCAATATTTTGACAAAAAATTAGTGTGGCCCGTGTTACACCTAGGCCACACACGATCAAAGATTATATCTGTTTGAGGGTTGCTTGTCAAATGAGAAAACACAACATAATGTGTTACATTTGTGAAATGTGTCGGCTTACTAGTGTTCTCCCCTTAATAATGAAGAAGTCTCTTATTGATAACCAAACAACCGTCGGAAGGCTGGTTTATACCACAGATTCTCAAAATCAGGATTTTCGCGCGCCTCTTCTCGTTTGTCAGGGTCAAGTTCAACCGCTTGGGCCAACCATTTGACACAAGCGTCATCTTGCCCCAGCAAGGCTAAGGTGCACGCTTTGTAATAGAGTGAGTCTGGGTCGTCAGGATTGAGTTGAATCGCCCGATCAAAATCTTTCATTGCAGTGGTATAATTACCCTGATTGTAGTGAGTCAGACCACGATTATGAAAGGCCATCATATCTTCGTGATCAAGCTCAATAACAGCATCAAAATCGGCGAGCGCGTGATCATAATCACCCATTGCGTAGTAAACCAAAGCGCGATTGCTCAACACCCGAGCATTATCAGGTTCATAGGCCAAGGCCCGATCATAATCACTGATGGCTTGCTCATATTCACCCAAAGTATCATAGGCGCTCCCCCGATAATTGTAAGCTCCCGCATCATCAGGGTTGAGCCGCAAAGCCCGGCTATAATCCTTGATGGCCTGTTGCAAATTGCCCAATTTATCATACGCCAGGCCACGATTTTTGAAGGTGGTCGGGTTGTTAGAGTCAAGCCGAAGGGCTTGGTTGTAATCCTCAATCGCCCGTAAATAATCGCCTGTGCGGTAATAAGCTGTACCACAGTTGGTGTAAATCGCCGGGTCTTCTGGGTTGAGCCGGATAGCCTGATTGAAATCCTCAATCGCGGCATTAATGGCCCCCTGCCACATATAGATGCGTCCACGATTATGGTAGTAATCAGCAGTCTGAGAGTCGAGCAAAATGGCCTGCGTAAAATCTTCGATGGCCGGGGCATAATCCTGGTTATGGGCGTACACACTCCCCCGATAACTATACGTCGCCGCATTATTGGGGTCAAGACTCAATGCAGCACTAAAATCCTGAATGGCCTCTTCTGAATTTTGGAGCGCAGCGTGGGCCAAGCCGCGATTTTGTAACATTTCAATATTATCAGGCATCAGTTGAATCGCCTGATTGTAATTATCTAAGGCCTCTTCATACTGCCCTTGCGCGGTAAGAGATAACCCTAAATGATGAAACATCTCCGCTTCTTTTGGATTCAAATCCAAAGCTTGACGGAAATCCCCAATGGCCCGATTATTGTCATTTTGATAGGCATAAACTAGACCGCGTTGATAGTAATATTCAGCCTGATCCGGATCAAGTTGAATCGCCTGGGTAAAGTCATTGATCGCCCGAGGGTACTCTTCAGACACGAGACTGTACGCTTTACCACGATGATAAAAGGTCTCTGCATTTTGGGGCCGCAGTCGAATGGAGAGGTTGAAATCCTTAACAGCCTGCACCAAATCGCCCTGCTCTAAATAAACACAGCCCCGATTGTGTAGAGCATCAGCCTGCTTCGGATTCAAGCGCAACGCTTCATCAAAATCTTCTAGAGCCAGCGGATGATTGTTCAATTTGTATTGAGCGTAGCCTCGCTGATTGAGGGTAAAGGCATCATTGGGGTGGAGTTGTAAGGCCTGATTGAAGTCAGCAATCGCTTTGGTGTAATCTTCCATTCGCACATAAGCCAAACCCCGATAACGGAAGAGCCGTGCATTATCTACACTCGCTGCATCACGCATCTCACCAGTTGCGGCCAAATCAATGGCTTGATCATAATCTGTAATGGCTCGAACATAGTCCCCGCGACGGCTATGCACTAAACCACGATTAGCAAAGGTAGTCACCATTTGCGGCTCTAACTGGATGGCCAAATTAAAGTCATCGATGGCCCGATCATACTCCTTCGCCCCAGAGTAAGCCCGTCCTCGTTCATTGAGCAACAAAGCGCCATCAATGGCTTCCAAATCGAGGGCTTGACTAAAGTCCTCAACAGCCAAGAGATGCTCACCACGATGGGTCAAGGTCAATCCACGATAGTACAAACTCCAAGCGTGAATCGATTCATCTGGGTCCAAGGCCAAGGCCTGATTAAAATCTTGGATCGCCTGAGCATAGTTGTGTTGCTGATAGTAAGCCCGACCGCGTTGATAAAAGGCATCGGCTCGGGCAGGATCCAAACGTAAGGTCAAATTAAACGACTCAACCGCCTCAACTAATTGCCCGCTTTCAAGATAAGCCACGGCCTTTTGGAATACAATTTCAGGGTCTTGTGGTTTTAACAACAGAGCTTGATTATAATCTTCAACGGCATAGCGATAATTTTCTTGTTTTGCATAAGCTTGGCCACGCTGATAGAAAATATCTGCCGCATCAGGTCGCAACACAATCGCTTCATTAAAGTCGGCGATTGCTTGATCGTAATCCTCTTGCAATACGTAGGCTAGGCCCCGCTGGTACAGGGCATCAGCATTACGTGGGTCAAATTCAAGGGTCCGGTTAAAATCAACAATGGCTTGCGGCGTATTCTCCTCAGCCATATACAGTTGACCACGCTGGGTAAAAATCTCAACATCCTGCTCATCCAAACTGGATTTTTTGAGGATTAACAATGCAGCTTGATCCAGATCTTGTAAGGCTACCCGATTATCTCCCTTTTCCGCCTGAGCTACCCCCCGATAATAGTAGAAACGCGCCAAATCCGAAGCCTCCACTAGGTCTGGCTTGGTAGCAGCAGAAACTGTCACAGGTTCGGTCTCACCGGATGATGATGAAACCGGCTGAGTCTCGGCCTGCGGACGGACACTAGAAGGTCGTGTTTTCGAATTCCCTGAAATCCCAGCGGAGCCAATCTTAATCGCTTCATCAAAGTCCTGAATCGCCCGATCATGATTACCCTGCCGATGCAATGCCATCCCTCGCTCCGCATAAAGACGGGCTTGACCAGGGCTGAGGCGAATGGCTTGGTTGTAATCTTCAACCGCCCGAGCGTGCTTGTTCTGGGTTGCATAAGCCAAGCCACGCAAGGCAAAGGCTCGCTCATTTTTCGGATCAATTTCCAGGGCCCGATTAAAATCATTGATGGCCTGTGTCGCGTGTTTAAGTTCCAGATGTGCCTGTCCACGTTCAATATGGGCCGGTGCGTCATTCGGGATAAAGCGAATGGCTTGGTCAAAATCCTGAATGGCCTGAGCGTAATTCTGCTGGGCCAGATACGCTCGTGCCCGACTCAGATACGCCGGGCCATTTTTGATATCCAACTCCAAAGCACGAGTGTAATCCTCAATGGCTTGCGACAAGTTTCCCAACATCATTTGGATCTCGCCGCGCCGTGCCAAAAATTCAGCGTTGTTGGGCACCAGCTTGATAGCCTGATTAAAATCAGCCAGAGCCCGACCGGGATTCTCCAAGGTAGCATAAATCATCCCCCGTTGATAAAAAACCAATCCATCATTCGGGGTGAGTTGAATAGCCCGATTATAATCTTCAATCGCCTTGAGCGGTTGGTTTTGACGACTGTAGGCCGCCCCTCGATATTTAAAGGCGTCAATCAAACGATGATTCAGATTAACGGCCTGGCTAAAATCAGCAATGGCCGCCTCATCTTCCTCATTTTGCAAGAAATAGGCCAAGCCTCGCTTATAATAGAAATCAGCCCGTTGATCGTCCAGTTTAATGGCTTGATTGTAATCCTCAATCGCTCGACCATACTTCCGATTCGATTGCTCCATAAAGGTGTTGGCTCGATTGAAAAAGATATCAGGATCACGGGGGTTGAGTCGAATGGCCTGGTTGTAATCCTCAATCGCTTGCCCCACATCGCCAAGCTTGCTGTAGGCCACACCTCGCTGATTAAAGGCTCTGGCCTCGTTACTATCTAGCTCAATAGTTTTGTCATAATCTTCAATGGCCTTCAAATATTGCTGTCGGCCAGCCTGAGCCACGCCCCGATGATAGTAAAATCTAGCCTGGGTGCCGTCCAACTCAATCGCTCGGTTAAAGTCAGCCAGCCCCTTATCAAAGTCATTTTGACCATTGTGGGCCTGCCCCCGATCATACAACACCAGCGGATCATCCGGCTTGATCTTCAAAGCACGATTGAAATCCTCGACGGCCCGCAGAAAATCATTTTGCGCGGCCCGCGCCAATCCGCGCTGGTGATAGGCTTCTGGCACATTCGCATCAAGGTTAACAACCTGATTAAAGTTATTGATGGCTTGCCGATACTCCTGTTGCGCGGCATAAGCCATCCCTCGATGCTGCAAGGCACTGATACGAGTTGGTGTATCCAGTTCGAAATCAAGGGTTTGATCCAAATTCTCAATGGCCTGCCGATAATCACCTAAAGCCAAGTGCGTCAAACCGCGCCGATGAAAGGCTTGGGCATGATGCGGATTGAGAAAAATGGTTTGGTTAAAATCCTCAATGGCGTGCTGATAGGCAGACTCTGGCGAGCTGCCGAGCGGCGTATGGTCAGCATAAACACAACCCCGATAGAAAAAGGCGGCATCATTCTCATTGTCCAGCTTAAGCGCCGCATTAAAGTCCTCAAGGGCACGCGCATAATCGCCTTGTGCGGTAAAGGCCCGGCCCCTCTGAGTTAAAGCTACGACATCATTAGCCGCTAAGGTCAAGGTTTGATTGTAATCCTCAATAGCCCGCACGTGTTCACCCTCAGTCAAATAGGCTTCACCCCGATTTTTATAGGCGCTCACGCTCTTTGTATTCAAAGCAATGGCCTGATCAAAATCCTTGAGGGCTGCCTGCCCCTTGTCCAAACGCAAGTGAGCAAACCCACGCTGATTATAGGCGTCACTCAAGATAGGCGATGATAGCGCTTTGCCCTCGGCTGCTTTTTCGGACAACTCAATGGCTTGATCAAAGTCTTCAATGGCGCGGCCATAATCTTCAAGGTGATTATAGATTTCACCCCGATGGACAAAGGCTAAACTGAAGGTAGGATTCAGGTGCAGGGCCTGATCTAAATCCTGAATAGCCCGCTTGTGATCACCCCGCCGACCATAAGCCATTCCCCGTTGGTCGAAAAGCGTTTCATTCCCAGGCATCAATTTGATGGCTTGATCATAATCCTCAATTGCTCGGGCGTAATTTTCCAATGGCGGCATCGTATAAGCCAGGGCCCGTTGGGCAAAAGCGGCTGGATAAAACTCCGGCTTCTCCTTTGCCTCCTGCCCCAAAGACAGCGCCCGGTTAAAGTTACGGATGGCCTGACTGGGGTCATCTCGCCGCAGATAAGCCGCCCCCAAGTTAAAATAGGACACCCCGTCTGCTGGATCAAGCCGAATCGCTTGATCAAAATCAGCCACAGCCCGATCAAATTGCCCCTCGGTTACATAGGCCAGCCCCCGTTGCCGATAAATCAAGGCGTTGTGCGGACTTAGCTCTACAGCTCGGTTAAAATCGCCAATGGCCTTCGCTGTGTCTTGGCTGGACATATAAGCCAGCCCCCGATGGAGAAAGGCCTCGCTATAAACGGGGCGCAAGATAATGGCCTGACCATAGTCCTCGATCGCCTTCTCTGGCTCATTCAAATCAATCCAGGCCTGTCCCCGAGCAAAGAAGGCCATCGCATCCTCTGCATCACGGTTGATGGCCTCACTGTAATCCTCAATGGCCCGCTCAAAGTTCGCTTGCTGGGCAAAGGCTTGCCCTCGATCACGAAAAATCACTCCATTGTCTGGATCCAGCCGCAGCGCTTGGCTGTAATCATCAACTGCCTCAGTGTAGTTGGCTTGTTGGACGCAGGCGAGACCCCGAGTGTGGTAGATAACGGCTTGTTGTGTTTTTGCTATGGCAGGCTGATTCTTCAGAGCAAAGGTTAAATCGTCAATCGCTTCTTGATAATTCTCAACCCGGTAGTGGGCCAACCCCCGGTCTAGACGTAGGGGCAGATACTCTTCAGATAGCTCCAATCCTTGGCTATAAATATCAATGGCCTGCTCCGGCTCATTCATCACTTGATAGCTATAGCCCCACCAATTGTAGGCCACCACCCGATGTCCAGTGCTCAGGGTCTCATCGATGGCCAAATCAGCCAAAGCCCGCTGCATCTGATCCCAATGGCCCGACAGCCAAGCTGTAGCCAGTGTATGATAGTGGGCAGTCGGAATTTCAGCGCCGTGTTCAACTTCATACCGCTTGATCGTGCCCAATACATCAAACATTAGCGGGGGATACTGATCCAAAGCATCCAAATAGGTGGATTGCAAAAACTGAGGCGTTTGAGGTGAAGGATCGTTCAGGCTATGGTGAACCCGCCCCAAAATGTATTTGTGATAATCGATTTGGGTGCGATAGGTCTTTGATTTTTGCAGGCTTTGCTGGATACTCTCCAACTCCTGGTCAAGAAAATCACGCAAGGTCTTTTGATCCGTGGTGCCTTGTTCGCCTGAATTTTCTCGTAAGCGCGCCGCAAAACTTCGATCCAGAACAAATTGTCCCGAGACTCCATTAGGCCGCACCAAACTCGTTTGGCCGACCAACCACTGGAAGGCCGCCAGACCGTCTTGTTCCCCGACCAAGGCTGTCAGGGTTTTTTGGTCAAATGCCCCGGCCCACGCTGCTTTGTTTAGCCAATCTTGTTGGGTGGACGAGAAGCCATCAAACAAAATGCCAGCCACGGTCTCTTCTTCAGCCGGCAAGGCCACCCCACTCACTTGAGCCACACTGAGCCACAAAGGCGACACCCCCTCTGAGGCTTGCTGTTCCGCCCCATTGGCCAGATTAGCTACAGTGAAGGTGCCATTTTTGAGGGCAAAGTCGCTCATCTCCCATGGATCAAAGGGGGCCAGTGTCAGAGGCAAAAGATAGTCCCCCCACTGTTGCTGCCAACGCTCGTCAGTCTGGGCCGCATCATCTCGGCCCGCCAGGACCAACCGCAGATCACAGGCAATTCGCTCTCGGCCATAGCCTAACAGATAAGTCAACAGCCACTCGCCCACCACGGGGTGGATGGCCTCGTAGGTATCAAACATTAGAACGATTTTGGTGGGGGGTTTGACCAAAATGTGGGAGGTAGCCGTTTGAAATTGCAGATTAAGAATCGAGGGCTGGTTGTCTTTATTGTCCCCCGAATCTACATCGTCAGGCTTATTAACCGCTAGTTGGGTTCCTTCAGTCTGCTGCAGGGCCTGTTCTGCTGTTTCATTCACCACGGCCTTGTTCATATCAGCAATCAAGGCCTCGGTCAACAGACCGATGGGGTTTTCAAAGGCCAACGCTAAATCTTCATCGGTCCAGCGCAGGCTGGCAAACTGTTCAAAGTCGGGTTGAGTCGCCTGAATCTCGTAATCAAACCCGAGATCGGCCAAGCCAAGCAAGGTAGGCCGATAGAATTGGTGTAACACCTGCTTGGCATCTTGAGTTCGGGTCAGGGCCATTTCCAACAAATTCTGTCGTTTTTGTAACAACGCATCAAATTCGGGAGTTGGGATCGGCTCCCCTTCCCGATGTAGTCCATTGGCAATAGCCTGGAGCAAGCGCATCGCATCGTGGTGAAAGCCTGCACTTTCGCTAATCCGGCAATAAATCGTTTCCGAAGGCCGATACCACTCCAACTCATCTAGCAAGCGCGTTTTTCCAACACCACCGCCGCCAGAAATCGTAGTAATTAGCCGCACCTCAGGATGATCAGCAGGCCGATGAAAATGGAGCCGATAAAGCCCAATCTCTTTTTCTCGGCCTGAAAATAAAATTTGCCCCGGCTCTAGTTGGGGCAACGGTCGTCGTTGTGCAAACGCCATTGAATACCTCGCAACTTCTACTTAACTCTGGGTGAGTCACATCATTCTCAATCGTCCCAGTTCCCCAACTGATAACCCACCCCAAAGGTTCATCACTTCCTTATAAATTCAGCCCCGTACGGTAACATAAAATCGTTAAAGTGACAATTTAGGAGAAGAATGAGCGAGAGGAGAAGTATGATTTTTACTTGAAGGCCTAGGCCTTACCCAACCCACTGCTCGACTAGTGCTTCGATGGTTAACGCCACGGGTTCAGCCGAAACCTCCAGACCAAGCTGGGCCAATAACTGCTGGGCTTTCTGCTGAGTATCGGCGCGACTGGCGGGGTGGTTGAGAACGACGGTGAGGGTGGCTTGGGTTTGGAGAGGCGGGGGTAGGGTGTCGCTGGCCTTGGCCAACTGCACTAGATTGACCAAGCCTTCTAAGACAGTGGGGTACAGTTCATAGGTCAGGGCTAAATTCACGCCCGTATGGAGGGCGGTGGTAGCAGCTTCAAATTCTTCTAACTGAGTGTGAATGGTGGCTAGCTCAACTAGGGCTAAGCTGTAGCCGTGTTTATCCCCCACCCCCTTAGCCACGCGAGCGGTCTCGCGAAACGAAGCTTGGGCTTGAGTTAGGTTATGGCTAGCCGTGGCCCATTTACCCATGTGATAATGCCCCATCACCAGGGCAAAGGGGGCGTTCATCGTTTGGGCCATCGTTAGTCCGTCTTCTAGCAGGGTTTGAGCTTGGGCTAGCTTGCCCTGTAGGGTGTAGATTCCGCCCAAACAGGCCTGCTCGATGGCGATGCCGCGCCAATCGTTGACAGTTTGATAGGCGGCAAAACTTTGTTCATGATAGCGCTGGGCGTCGTCAAGTCGGCCCAATGAATGGGAAATAACGCCCAAGGCGGCGGCAATTCCACCCACCATCAAATGAGCGTTAGCCTCAACAGCGGTCGGAAGAGTTTTTTCCAGGTTCGCCAGCCCCGCTTCATAGTCTCCGGTAAACCACCCCGTCAAGCCCAGCATATATCGCAACTCTAGTTCTTCTACAAAAAATTGGGGACTGTTGAGCGTCTGTAACATTGCTAGGCCCTCATTGAGCAAGCGTTGAGCTGCGCTGTACAACCCAAGCCGAATGGAAAACCAAGCCTGCCGGGACAACAGACGAGCCAAAATGGCCACGTGTTGTTGATTTTTTAACGGCTGATCAGGATCAATAAGGTGTTTAAAGGCGGCGGCGGCCTGACCAAACCGAGTCTCGCCCTCTTGAAAATAGCCCCGCGCATCCAAATAGCCCCATAAACCATTTAAGCCCTGTACGATGGCTTCATACCGTTGATTGTCAATAGCCCATTGCCACGCCACCCGCACATTCGCCAGCTCGGCGTCAACTGCTTCCAAAATTTCTTTTTGTTGGATAAAGTGATGGGCCAAAAACTCGCCAAAGTAGGCACTATGCCGATTGCAGGTCTGGAGCGCCTCGGCCGGTTGGGCCTCTAGCTTGCTTTGGGCATATTGTCGTAACAACTCATGAACAAAGTAGCGCCCACTGGAACTCAGCCGAACAAAGGATTTATCAACCAGCACCGCCAACAGACCTAGTGAAGTCCCAGTCACCTGTTGGGCCGCCTCGCGGGAAAAGCCGCCCCGAAAGACAGACAACTGCCGCACCACGGCCCGCTCCTCTTTGGATAGAATCCGCCAAGCATAATCAAAGACAGCCCGCAGGCTGCGATGGCGCTCGGGCACGGTCTGGGAGGCGGTGGTTAATACCTCAAAATCCTGCTCAATCTCATCGGCAATCTCTTGACAACTCAAGCTGCGAGACCACGAGGCGGCCAGTTCCAGAGCTAAAGGCAGTCCCTCCACCAAGTCACAGATACGGGCCACCGCCTGCCGATCCTCTGCCGACAAAACAAAGTTTGGTCGCACCCGAGACGCCGCTTGAATAAAGAGTTGGGCCGCACTGTAGTTCTCGATATCCTCGGTGGCCTGGTGCCAGTTGGTGGAGTGGGGAAAGGCCAGCCCGGCCACATCCAGCACCCACTCCCCCGGCACATGCAGCCGTACCCGCGAGGTGACCAGAATCTTAATCGCCGGGGCCTGTTGTAATATTTCGGCCAAAAGATACGTCACGCCCTCGTTGGGCTGGTCAGGTGTGGACAGCAGATGTTCCACATTATCCAAAATCAGCAGCAACTCCTTAGCCCGTAAATCATCCAGCAGCTTGCTCTGCGGCTCCACATCACCATACAGAGAGATGCCAAGGACTTCGGCAATGGTAGCACTGAGGCGCTCAATGGCGGTCAGGCCGCTTAGGGGGACAAAGTAAACCCCATCCCGGAATTGACGGGTCTCCACGGCGATAAGGCCTGTTTGCAAGGCCAGCCGGGTTTTGCCAATACCGCCCGGCCCCAGCAGGGTTACCAACTGACAGTTGGGGCTTTCCAGTAGATGGCTGATTTCGCCCAGTTCCTTGGTACGGCCAATAAAAGGAGTGTTCAAGCGGGGCAGATTGGCTGGAATGTCGATGTCGTCCCGCCGGGTCGAAGCCCGCAACTCCCGTAGTCGCACTTGAAACTGAATATCCTGCCGGTAGCCGGCCAGCCGTTGATACAGCGTCAGCGCGGTCTGACCATGATTCCGCTGCTGGGTCAGATGCCACAACTCATAATGCAAGGCGGCTTGTTCGGCCTCATCCTTGGTACCACTCAGCATTGCCTGCAAATGTTGGATCGCTTTGGCCGGTTCACCCAGTTTCGCCGTCAATTTGGCGGCCAGTAGCTGCCCCTCAAACAAAATAACAGTACCTTGAATTTGGGCAGCCAGATGAATGGCTTCGGCATTGACCATCTGGGCTGTGTTGTAGTCGGCTTGGCGAAAGAGGAGTTCGGCTTTGGCCTGCAAAATCTCGGCCCGATAAAATTTGGCCCCGGTGCGCTGGTGCATCGGCAAGGCCTGATCATAGTAGTTGAGGGCTCGCTCATCATCCCCCATATCCGCATACAGCAGCCCGATATTTCCCAGATCGATGGCGATGCGAAACTTATCGCCCATCTGCTGTTTCATCTCCAAGGCTTGCTGCTGAAAAGAGAGGCTGCGCTCGTAATCGCCCCATTTCCAATAGACCAAGCCCGTGTTCCCTAGCCAGCGGGCGGTATCAGCTTGATACCCCAGCGTTTGGCTGACCTCAAGCGCCTCTTGATACCAATGCAGGGCTTGCTCATAGTCATAATAACCAAACCAGTAGACCGAGCCAATATTCCCGGCACAGTTGGATACATTGTAGAGATTCTGGCGGGCGTGGCTTAGGTTGAGCGAAGCTTGGTAGTAGCTCAAGGCCCGGTCAAATTGACCCGACTGCCACGAGATCGAGCCTAGCTCAAACAAGGCCCCCGCTTGCCCCTCGACATTTTGCTCCACCTCAAAAAAGGTCAAGGCTTGGGTCAGGACGGGTTCGGCGGCGTCATATTCGCCCTGCAACCGATAGATATGCCCATAGACAATCAGGGTGTGATAACGGACGCCCACACAATCAAACTGATCGGCCAGTGAGAAAATCGAGTCACAAATGGCTAAGGCGCGGTCGATCTGGCCCAGGTGCACCAGAAATTGGGCTTGCCGTTGTAACAACCAACAAAGGGCCTCGGCCAAATCGGCTTGCTGGTCTGGCTGGGTTTCCTTGAGCCGGGCTGAGATGTCGTGGGCAGCGGTGCGAAACATTGCTTCGCCTTCTTCATATCGCCCGGTAATCTCATAAAAGGTGTGGATGCCTTTGTTGCCCCTAATGAGTAAGCCCGCCACCCCCTGCTCAGCCGCCCATTGCCAGGCCGCCCGCACATTATCAAAGTCGGGCTGGAGGGTCCGAAGGGCCGCTTGGGCACCCGCATTTCGCAATTCAGGCTGACGCTGCTCAACAAGCTCAAGGTAATAGCGGCTATGTTGGGCGAAGGTAGCGGATTCTAACGCCTCATCACCCACGGACCACTGGCCTAATTTTTCCGCCGCAAACTGACGCAGTAGCTCGTGGATGGTGTAACGGGCCGTCTTGTTCAGTTGGAGCAGTGACTTGTCGCCCAAACTGGCTAGATCAATGGGGTGGGCCTTGGTGACGGTCAGCAGAGCGGTCGTATCAAAGCCACCCCGAAACACTGTAGCTTGGGCCAGCAGCCGTTGCTCCGTCTCGGAGAGCAGTCGCCACGTTTGCTCAAAAACAGCCCGTAGACTGCGATGGCGCTCAGGCAAATCCCTGATCGGCGTCACCAATAAATCAAGGTTGCTAATGACCTCGTGCGCGATCTTCTCCAGGTCATACATTCGCAGCCACGTGGCCGCAATCTCCAAGGCCAAGGGAATGCCTTGGAGCCGCTGACAAATCTGGGTCACCCACAGATGTTCCTGCGGGGTTAATTGAAAATCGGGTTGAATGTGTTGGGCCGCTTGAATAAAAAGTTGGGTGGCCTCGGCGGGGTCAAACTCGGTCGTTTCGCTGTAGCCCAAGCCCTCCACAAGCACCCGTCGCTCCCGCTGCATATTGAGCGGCTCCCGTGAGGTGACCAGCAGTTTGACGTGAGAGGCCTCCTGCAACAGCTCGGACAATAAATCAACACCCGTTAAGAGATGTTCAAAGTTATCTAAGATCAACAGGAGCGATCGCTGGGCCAAAAATTGGAGCAGTTGGACTTGGGGCGTTTCGCGCTCGCTAAAGGTGAGGCCCAAGGCCGTGCCCAATGTCGGCACCAACAGATCTGAGCTAGACACCCCAGTTAGGGGGACAAAATATATGCCATCATCAAAGTCAGGCCCTTCCACCTTGATCTGCTGGGCGGTCTCGATGGCCAGACGTGTTTTACCAACCCCACCGGGGCCAGTCAGGGTGAGCAACCGACAGTCTGGCTCGACTAGTTGGCGGGTGATCTGTTGTAATTCAATACGTCGTCCCACAAATGGACTTAATTGATTGGGGAAATGATATAACCGTATGGGGGATGAGGCTGGGGCTGGCGTGGTCGGAGGTTTCGGTGCGTGGTGAACCAACTTCTGTAGCTCATCAGCCTGAATTGTTTCATAGAGGGCCGTGGTCTCCAGGCTCGGCTCGACCGCCAACTCTTCGGCCAACACTTGGCGGCATAGCTCATACTGAGCCAGCGCCTCACTCCGCTGCCCACCGTAGGCCAGCAACCGCATCATTTGGCGATGGGCCTCCTCACGCCACGGCTCTAGACCAAGTTGGCGGGTGGTGTAACGCTGGGCCTGTTGATAGTCCGTTTTGGCTTCCGCTGCCAAAGCTAAATCCTCCAAGGCAGCCAAAGTTTGATGATGAAATTGCTCCCGCTGAATGAGCAGCCAGTTTTCAAAATCCGGGGCATCGGGCAGCGAAAATCCTGTCATCAGCTCTCCCTGATACAAAGCCACCGCATCGGCCAAGATCGCCAAACACGCCTCACACGATTGCACATTGTCGTGGGAGTGCTGCTCTATCTCACGCGCCAACTGTTGAAAATGCGTAACATCTAGATCAAGATATTCGGGATTGAGTTGGACGGTTTGGCGGGTAATGGTCAGAAGGTCGTTGCTTAAATCGGATTGGTGTTGGTCGAGGGTTTGACGTAGCCGATGGAGCGACTGACGTAGGTTGCGCAGGGCCACGGCGTGGGGCCAATCGCCCCATAACAGGGTGGCCAACGTCTCCCGGCGGTGGGGGCGATTCCCCTCCAAAGCCAAATAAACCAGCAGGGCCCGCACCTTGTCAGTGGCAAATTCTGTAATTCGTTTCTCATTGAGCCTGGCCTCAAATGGGCCAAATAGCGTTAATTTGAGACGATCCATCATTCATTTGTAACGTTCTTTGCTACGATTTTGCGACGATAGCTTGTTATAGTGCTGCCGACATCTCAAGTATAGCCAATTTTCAAAGATTAGACCACTTATTTTGAAGGAGTGTATCAAAATGGCACAAAAATGGAATTTACAGAATGCTCTAATCAACCTTTTGTTATGGAGTATCGTGCTCGGGGCAATGCTATTCTTCTGGCAACCGGCTCAGGCAGAGGAGGCGCTTCCATCCGTACCCAACGACCGTGGTTATCAGGTCGACGATCGACCAAAGGCCACCGTCAACATCATCACCGTAAACACAACGAGTGATGTCATCAACAACGGTGACGGGCTTTGTTCCTTACGGGAAGCGATTATCAGTGCCAACAGTAACCCGGTGGGGCTGATCATTGCCGGGGAATGCGCCCACGGCAGCAATAGCCAAACCGATCAGATTGTGTTGCAGAATGGGGAAACTTACAACCTCTCCATTAATGGGGCCGATGAAGATGATGCCCAAACTGGCGACCTTGATATTCTAACCAACAACTTACCTTTTGATAGCATTGACGTTCAAATCACGACGAATGGCAAGAACCCAGCGGTTATTGATGCAGATTTGATTGATGACCGTGTCCTTCATATTGATCAGGCCAAAGTCGACATACAAAATATCCACTTCATCAACGGCGAGGTGATTACTTCAGGCGGTGGCATTCGGAACGATGAAGGCACCCTTACGATGAGCAACGGCCTGATAGCCTTCAACACGGGGCGTCGTGGCGGCGGCATTGCTAATTTTGATGGTCACGTCACCCTCACCCAAGTCGAGATTACCCAAAATGAAGATACAGACCTTGGGCTTGGTGGTCGACGTGGGGGTGGTATTTATAGCAACGGTTTTTTCTCAACCTTAACCTTACAGGCGGTTTCGATCAATGATAATCACGCGACTGATAACGGTGGAGGCATTTACAATGTTAATGGGGCTATCATCTTCGAAGAAGGGAGCACACCCAATTTAATCAACCTCAATAGCACTGATGGGGATGGAGGTGGTATTTACAACACCAATGGGAAAGTGAGTGGCAACAGTGTTCAGTTACAGGACAATTCAGCCCAGGGAACCGGTGCAGGAATTTTTAATACCATAGGCTCAATGGATCTGACAGCGGTTGAGGTCACGCAACATAGTGCAAAACCAGCGATTGTGAATCAGGGCGTCTTGCGACTAACACAAAGCGATATCTTTGAAAATGGGAGCACCGGCCTGCGCACGGAAGGGGGCCAAACAACGCTGGAGCAAACGAGTGTCCGCAACAACGGTCGAGGCCTTCATATAACCTCTCAAGCTTCGATGACCGTAACCCAAAGCAGTATTGTTAGTAACACGTCCACAAGCGGTGCAGGTATCTACATATTTGACAGCAACCTCCTCATGGCGAATAGCACCGTGAGTAGCAACAAGACCACGTTAGGACACGGCGCAGGGTTACATGTACAAGGTAATTCGGAGACCGTTCAGGTTCAGTTGATCAATGTGACGATGAGCCACAACGAGTCGAACGCTGGCTCAACGATTTTTGCCCAAACGGGAAGCATTTTCCCGACCGTTATCAATTCAATCCTGGCTGCCCCAGCCGGCGAAAGTGTTTGTGTGACCAGCCACGACACGCCCCCCTTAGTTTCACTGGGGCACAATCTTGTCTCGGATGACACGTGTTTTGCAGCCAATCAAGCTTCGGACCTGATCAATGTTGATCCTCAGCTCAATTCAGTCAAGTCCCACGAAGAGACGTTTGTTCACTTTATTACGCCTGCCAGTCCAGCCTATGGCGTCGCCGACACAACCGCCTGTGCCAATCCACCCGTGAACGGTGTAGATCAACGAAATCAGTCACGCTCCGGCGCAAACTGTGATATTGGGGCAGTCGAATCTGCACTCCTTATCGTTGAAGAAGGCGAAGAAGAAGAGGATGATGAATATATCATTTATCTCCCAGCTATGTTTCAGTAGTTATCAATCAATACAAATAAGGATAAAATAATGACAACTCAAAAGAACAATCAAGGTAAAATTAGCTCCAGCTTAGCTCAAAAAATCTTAGGTTACAGCCAACACATCAGCCAGATGGCAGATCAAGATGAGGGGCAGGCTGATAATGTAACCAAAGGACTTGCGGCTGAACACCAATTTGATGAAAATGGCAAAGGCAAAAAGTTTATAGGGATACGCTGGCACTTAAAATAAGTTGGCGTTGAATCACTGACCCAGATATAATTCTCTGAAATTTGAACGGTAGTCCATAAGAGAAGAACTTTTGTTGGTGGTGGCTCAATAGTAGGTGATGAGATAATATGTTATTTCGAACCCTTTAGGGTGAGAAATCTTCTAGGTCGGTTATGATACTAGCCCGACCTAGAAGATTTCGCGTGTCATTGACACGGCCTCCTTCATCATCGAAATAACATCCTCACTTTTCGTCAAATTCATAATTCCCAAAGGCCCCCTTAGGGTCTGACTAACTCAAAACTTGGGTTAAGTAGCACAAAAAATAAAAGGAGTCGTGATGTGACAACGATTGGAGTTATCGAAAGCTTGTGGCGTTATCCAGTTAAGAGTATGCGTGGAGAGGAGATACCTGAGGCGTTTATGGGGTTTTCCGGCTTTTACGGCGACCGCTGCTTCGCCTTTAGGAATTCATCCGCACGCAAAGGATTTCCTTATCTAAACGCACCAGTCCAAGAGCGAATGCTGTGCTATCGCCCCCAGTTTCGTTACCCTGAAAGAGCGGTGAAACCGCCAAATCTCGCTGAAGCGATGAGCATCGCGCCCGGTGTCACCCCGGCCAATGGCGAACCGAACGACCTAGTATTGGATGTCGTTACACCATCAGATGAGGTCGTCGCTATTGATGATCCAACGTTGTTAGACCTGCTTACCGAAGGACTGCGTGGCGAAAATCACCTCACCCTAGTCCGTTCAGATCGCGCCCTGACCGACTGCCGTCCGGTTTCATTGATTAGCCTACAAACTGTCCAACAGATAGAAGCCGAGTTGGGCATTCCCCTTGATAAGCGACGCTTTCGGGCAAATGTCTATCTTGATCTCACATCGGGGGACGGTTTTGCTGAGGATGAGTTCGTTGGGCGCAGGTTGCGTATCGGTTCAAAGGCAGAGATTATGGTTCTAGAACAAGATCCGCGTTGTAAAATGATTTCGCTCGACCCAGACACAGGCGAACATAACCCAAACGTTTTACGTAAGGTCGCTCAATCACATGATAATCTTGCTGGGGTTTATTGTGCCGTTTTGGTTGAAGGAATACTCAAGAAGGGCGATGCAATAGAGGTGTTGGACTAAGTGATTGATCTCATGAGATGGAAGCAGATTTGAGGAGGCAGAATAATGAAAAGACAAATGGACAGAGATTGGGAAAATGGAGTCGTCCGCTACCCAGAGCCAGCGGTAGAGGTCATCGATCCACGGTTTCAGCAATATGCGTTGGGTAGTGCAGCTGTAGAGCGCATCTACACGGGAGCGCGCTGGACCGAAGGCCCCGTCTGGTTTGGCGATGGCCGCTACTTGTTGTTTAGTGATATTCCCAACAACCGGATCATGCGTTGGGTGGAAGAGACGGGCACGGTGACCACCTTCCGCCAGCCCTCGAATAACACTAATGGTAACACACGCGATCAACAGGGGCGGCTGTTGTCCTGCGAGCACGATGCTCGGCGGGTCACCCGAACGGAGTTTGATGGCACCATCACCGTTTTGATGGACCAATTTGAGGGTAAACGACTAAATGCGCCCAATGACATCGTCGTTCACCCCGATGGACACATCTGGTTTACCGATCCGGGCTATGGCATTTTGATGAATTATGAGGGGCACAAGGCTGACTTTGAGTTGCCAACCAATGTCTATCGACTCAACCCAGAGACCGGCGAGGCTACAGTCGCGACATCTGATCTAGAAAAGCCGAATGGCCTCTGCTTCTCGCCCGATTATAGCAAGCTCTACATCAGCGATACGGGAGCATCACACAAACCAGGTCATCCTCATCACATTACGGTTTATGATGTAGTCGACAACGCCCGTTTGGCCAATGGTCGCGTCTTTTTTGATATGGCCCCGTCAATGTCGGACGGGTTTCGTTGTGACATCGATGGCAACATCTGGACCAGCTCTGGCTGGGCGGGCGAAGGGCACGATGGGGTCTATGTCATTGCGCCTGATGGTGATCTGATTGGCAAGATTCATCTGCCCGAGGTGGTCTCTAATCTATGCTTTGGGGGACAAAAGCGCAACCGCCTCTTTATCACCGCCAGCCAATCGGTGTATGCGGTCTATGTGGAAACACAGGGGATGCAACTGTTTTAATAGTGAATGGTGAATGGTAAATTGTGAATTGTGAATGAAAAAGCACTATTTAGAACCGTGCAGGTTTGCGCCACTCAGATTGGTCTGACTGAGGTTGGCCCGGGTAAAGTCCCCTCGTATCAAATTGGCCTCAGCCAAATTCACGCCAGTGAGATCCAACCCATGTAAGTCTTTGCCTTCAATTGGGTCATTGAGAATGGTCCAAACCCACCACCACTTTTCAGGGAGTTGGGTGGTCTCATCTATTTTCATCCGCAGCAAACTAATCTGAGTAAAATCTAAATGAGCCAAATTTGCTCCACACAGATTGGCCCCCTCTAACTGTACGCCCCGCCAATCCACACTATCGAGATTGGCCCCGCTGAGATCGGCCTGATGTAGATCAGCCTCACGCAGATCAGCTACATAGAGATTGGCTCCGCTCAGGTTGGCTTGGTACAGGGTGGCCCCTCGTAGATCAGCCCAGCTATTTAAGTTTGTCCCAAAATTGTCATCCAAGGCGACTTGGCTTAAATCAGCCCCAGATAGATTAGCCCGACTCAGATCGGTGTTGCTCAACTTGGCGCCACGAAGGTCAGCCCCAGTTAAATCGACGTCTTGCAGGTTAGCGCCTCTCAAACTGGCCCGGCTTAAGTTGGCTTTGGGTTTGAGATCATATCCATTAATTTTCACTGAGGCTATCCCAAATTTTCCCATTCATCCCGTAGAATGCCCATATAGACAAGATCGATATAAGCACCATCGCTCCAGATGTGGAAGCGCAATCGCCCTTCCTCCTGAAAACCACAGGCCTGATAAGCCCGAATGGCTCGCTCATTGTTGCCATTGACAGATAGATAGACCCGATGTAAGTTGTGATAACGAAAGCCGTAGTCCAGTAAAAGCGTCACTGCCTCGCGCCCATAACCCTGTCCCCAGTAATCTTTATCACCGATGGTAATTCCCAACTCACAGGTACGGGCGACTGAATCAAATTGGAACAGGGCACAATGACCAATAAACTTTTGATCAGCCTCAATGGCAAAGTTTGTACCATCACGATCACCCTCCCCAACCTTCGCCTCAAACTCGGCCTCTAACCGAGCCAACGACTGCGGCAGCGGCGGATCACCACCCCCGGCTACCTCAACCTCGACATCATTATTAAATTGACAGAGTCGTTCTAAATCAGCCCGAGTCATCGCCCGGAGTAACAGGCGTTCACCTTGTAACATGATAATGTCCATTCTAGTTATCGATTGAAATAAATTTACCCCGCCCCATCGACTATCTGTTCGACGATCTCCGCACTGACCGCCTGCTCAAAACGGCGGTAACCACTGACTTCGAAGCCGTGCTGGGTGGCGATTTGCATCATTGTCTCAACCTGATTGAGGGCAATGTTCTTGCCCAAGGTGTAGTTCTCGAAGCGACCATCGAGGGAGAGGGCGATGGTTTCGGCCATACAGGCGAAGGCCATTCCAGGGGGGAAGCCAAAATCAAAGTTAAAGTTGACAGGGCCGGGCACCTTAATCATGCCACCCTCGATGACGAGGATGTCATCACGAGCATCGAGGACCTGCTGGGAGACATCGCGGGGTCTAGCCACATCGCAAACAACACAGCCCCGCTTGAGGTGGGTGGACTCAATGATGGTGTCAATGGCGTTAGTTACGGTCAAAACGATGTCGGCTCGGCGCAGATCAAGCATATTGGTGCTAATTTGAACATTTAGCTGGCCTTGCTGCTCCACGGCAGTCTTGACCTTTTGCAGGGCCTCTTGCCGTTTCCCTAACAACAGCATCTCGCCGACCTGCGGCCCCAGAATTTGGGCACAGACCTTGCCAATCGCTCCGGTTGCACCAACCACAGCGGCGGTAGCATTGGTTGGTTCAATCCGCATCTCCTGGGCTGCCTTCAGGACCCCTTCTACAGCGGTGCCAACGGTGTAGCTATCCCCAGTCGTCACTGGAATATCGAGTGATTCGGCAATGGTCACCCCAGCATCACCGACAACGGAGGTAAAGCCACCCAAACCTAAAATCTTGGCCCCCAACTTTTGGGCCAGGTTACCAGTTTGGATCACTTTTTTGTAGACCACTGGGGGTGGTAAGGTCATCATTTGTTGGGGGGTCAGAGGACAGGCGATAAACCAGCCTTCGATTTCCTTGCCGGTTGACTGGGAGGTAATTCCGGTGATATGTGAGATGTAAACGGGGGGGAAATAACGGGACAGAAAATTAATAGCGGGTTCGGGGAGGACTTTGCCCAGCAACGGAAATTTCCGCTGTACGTCACGCTTGGGATTGACCGGGTGGATGATGAAGGCGAAGTTGTCCATAAAGTCCTTTAATAGTTAATTGACAAAAAAGGCCCTAAAGATTTCCAAACACTGTTTGAGGACCTGATATTTTCGAAAAACAAGATATCCTTTGATGAAACAGCGATAAAAACCCTTTAGGGTCTCGGTAGTTCAATTTTTGAATTAGTTGATTCGTTTCTCATTATCACCCCACTCTTTATCGCGGAGGATATACTTCTGTACTTTCCCTGTCGAGGTTTTGGGTAATGGGCCAAAATCAACAGCGGCGGGACATTTGAAATGGGCCAGATGCTCTCGGCAAAATTCAATGATATCGGTTTCGGTGGCTTCTTGCCCTTCCTTTAGGGTGACAAAGGCTTTGGGGCGTTCACCCCACTTCTCATCAGGAATGGCGATAATTGCACACTCTAACACAGCGGGGTGCTTGGACACGGTTTGCTCAACCTCGATGGTAGAGATATTTTCCCCGCCGGAGATGATAATGTCTTTCTTGCGGTCACGCAGCTCGATATAGCCATCGGGATGCCAAACCGCGATGTCGCCAGAGTGGAACCAGCCGCCACGGAAAGCCTCGGCAGTCGCCTCGGGCCGCTCGTAGTAGCCTTGCATCACATTGTTGCCGCGCATCACCACCTCGCCCATTGTTTGGGCATCTTTGGGCACATCTTGCATATTCTCATCAACAACACGGACCAAATCAAAATTGAGATACCCCTGACCTTGACGAGCCAAGAGACCGGCTTGCTCCTCATCAGGCAACTCATCCCAAGCCGGATTCCACTCACAGATAGTATGGGGCCCGTAGGTCTCGGTCAAGCCATAGACATGAAGAGGTCGGAAATTAAGTGCTTTAAGTTGTCCTAGAATGGTCGGCGAGGGTGGGGCACCAGCGATCGTCACAGTGACTGAACGATCCAGCCGTTCAGCCTTAGGATGGTTAATCAGCATAATCTGCACTGTAGGCGCACCATTGTAATGCGTGACCCCTTCATTTTTGAGCAAATCCCAGATTAGGCTTGGATCTACTTTGCGCAAACAAACGTGTGTACCCGCCACCGCGGTCACGCCCCAGGTAAAGCACCAGCCGTTACAATGGAACATCGGTAAGGTCCAGAGATAGACGGTATCGAAGGTCATTCCAGTCTCAATGACCTCACCCATTGCATTGAGATACGTTCCACGATGACTATAAAGCACCCCCTTGGGTTGGCCTGTGGTGCCAGAGGTGTAGTTCATTGAAATAGGCTCTTCCTCATCCTCTAACCAAGTTGTCACTAAATCTGGGGAACCTTGGGCCAAAAAGGCTTCATATGGGTCATCGGCAGTCCCTGTATCTGAAACACGGATGACTTGCATCGATGATAAATCCAATGACTCGACCGTTGGATAAAGTTCATCATCTACAAAGAGATATTTAGCCCCTGAATGGTTCAAAATGTAGTCTACTTCGGCTGAGTTGAGACGGGTATTGATCGCCACTAAAACGCCCCCAGCAGCGGGCACCCCATAATGGGCTTCAAGCATAGGCGGAATATTGGGGCACAAGAAGGCGACTCGGTCATGTTTTTGCATCCCTGTCGCTCGTAGCTGTGAAGCTAGACGATTGACTCGTTCTTCAAATTGGCGGTAGGTATACCGTCGCTCACCATGTACAACAGCCACTTTATCTGGCAAAACATAAGCCGTTCGCCGCAGAAAATCAACCGGGGTTAACTCGGTTCGATATACGTGTCTATACTCTTGGGACATCATAGGCTCCTTTGGGTTAAGTATTTGGCAGAAAATGATTGCAAAAAAGACTAACACAAAAACAAAAATTAACTTAAGTTTAATCAACTTCGTGCCAAATCTAAAAGTAAACGACTAAATTGAGCTTGTTTTTAGACTAAAATTGCTAATTGGCATTCATTAGTTTTCTGAATAGGTTCAGCCGTTTACTACAAAATGCACTCTCCACAACGAGAAAGGCAGGTGGTTCCAATTATATGTCGAACCTTTCGGAACGACAAGCACAAAGCCGTTTGCAAGCTCATTTGACGGGAGTTTTAGCTTGTGCTATTATTCGCAACTAACTGTGGTTAAAACTCACCTCAGTTAGACTTAACCGCAGTTATGTTTTTTTCACACCCCCGTTTACATTGCTCACACACCAATGATTGAATGTTTTTGTATGCTCGAAATAAATCCCGAAAAAGTATATATTAGGTAATGTAGGAATCACCCTACAACAGGCGAGAATTCTGTTTTACAAGGCTATTTTCTGAGGAGAAGCACAAAAAATGAAACTTGAAGGCACCTATACCTTTGATGCCCCCCGTGATGCTGTTTGGGAAGCCTTAATGGACCCAGCTATGTTGGCCAGTATTATGCCCGGCTGTGAAAAGCTGGAAGAAGTTGGCCAGGATGAATATAAAGCCGCCTTAAAAATAAAAGTCGGCCCAGTTCAGGGTAAATTTCAAGGGAATGTTAAATTAGAAGACCTGAATGAACCTGAAAGTTACAAGATGCAAGTTGATGGCAAAGGCCCGGCTGGCTTTATGAAAGGGGCCGGTGACGTTCGTCTAGAAGCGCAAGGGGATACAACTGTGATGCATTATAATGGTGAAGCTCAGGTTGGTGGGAAAATTGCCAGCGTTGGTCAACGCCTGCTTGACAGTTCAGCCAAAGCCTTAACTCGGCAGAGCCTTGATGGTCTTCATCAACAAATAAAAGCCAAACAAACCTCAGTTGTAACAACTGAGGCCAATGGCACAACACCTACTCCAACTCAGGATACCCCTCCCCCAAAAGTTAAGCCCCCGTCACAAACCGAGTTTGCCCTCGGTGTGGCCAAAAATATGGTCGAAGATATGGTTCCCCCAGAAAAACGCTCCACCGTTATAGTGGGGGCCTTCGGTGCATTTATTGCACTCGTACTTCTCAAATGGTGGATTAATGCCACAGCTCGCAAAGCAGCTAAGGAGATGTACGAAAGGAGGTACTATAGCTAAAAGATTTGTTACTGATGAATTGTAAATTGTGAATTGTGAACATTAATTTGTGATCCACAAATTGCAATTTGGGAAAATAGATACGTTTTATTTTAAGAAACATTCAAGAGCAGTTCATTAAATTCCGAAGAAGGAGCTGGTTTTCTATGGCAGAGAAAATTTCTGTAACTGTAAACGGTACTACCTACGAACGTGAGGTAGAGCCAAGGATGTTGCTGGTTCACTTTGTCCGAGATGTTCTCGGAATGACTGGCACGAACATTGGCTGCGACACAAGCCAATGTGGGGCGTGTACGATGCACATGGACGGCATGTCTATTAAGTCTTGCACTACCCTAGCCGTTCAGGCTGATGGTTCTTCACTCACCACAATTGAAGGGCTCGCCAACGGCGATCTCCACCCAATGCAGCAAGCATTCTGGGACAACCACGGTCTCCAATGTGGTTACTGTACACCTGGTATGATCATGGCTGCCACCAAACTCGTTGAAAACAACCCAAACATTACTGAGTCTGAAATCCGCCACGGCCTCGAAGGTAACATGTGTCGCTGTACGGGTTATGATAACATTGTCAAGGCTGTTGCTGAAGCAGCTACAAATATGGGAGGTGATTCATAATGAGTTACGTCGGCCAATCTATGAAGCGTGTTGAAGATCCCCGTTTTATTCAGGGGAAAGGTAAATACGTTGCTAACCTCCAACTGCACAATATGGCTCACGCGGCTGTTAAGCGCAGCCCCTACGCCCACGCAAAAATCAATGGCATTGATGCTTCAGAGGCCCTGAAATTAGATGGCGTCATCGCTGTTTACACCGGCCAAGATTTGGCAAATGGTGGCGTTGGTCCCATTCCTTGTGGGTTCACCCCACCTGATATCAAAATGCCTCCCCACCACGCTTTGGCGATGGACAAAGTTCGCCACGTTGGTGACGGGGTTGCCGTTGTTGTCGCCGAATCTCCCTACATTGCTTACGATGCGCTTGATCTGATCGAAGTTGATTACGAACAACTCGACGCTGTTGTCGATGCTAAAAAAGCAATGGATGATGGGGCGCCTCAAGTACACGAGGAAACGCCCAACAACTTGAGCTACACTTGGGCCATTGGCGATGAAGCTGCGGTCAACGAAATTTTCGCAAATGCCGATCACGTTGTTGAAATCAATCACCTCATTAACCAGCGTTTGATCCCCAACGCCATGGAGCCTCGCGCCTGTGCTGCCCAATGGGACGATGCAATGGAAGAGATGACCGTGTGGACTACCTCACAGAACCCGCACGTTATCCGCCTGTTGATGAGCGCCTTTACCATGCAAATTCCTGAAAACAAATTGCGTGTCATCGCTCCTGATGTTGGTGGTGGTTTTGGTAGTAAAATTTTCCACTATCCGGAAGAGTTGATTGTTCCGTTTGCGGCTCGTGATTTGAAGCGACCAGTCAAGTGGGTTTCTACGCGAACTGAAGCGCATATGACTGACGCACACGGTCGAGACCACGTCACTGATTGTAAATTGGCTTTAGACAAAGATGGTAAATTCCTTGGCTTGCACGTCACAAACTGGGCCAATATGGGGGCTTACCTGTCCCTGTTCGCCCCGATGATCCCGACTGCTTTGTACCACACCCTGTTTGCCGGTCTGTACAAAACCCCAGCCATTTACGGGATTACCTACGGGACAATGACAAACACTGTGCCGGTTGATGCGTATCGCGGCGCGGGTCGTCCCGAAGCCAGCTACGTGTTGGAGCGCTTGATTGACATCGCTTCCCACGAGTTGAATATGGACCCCATCGCAATTCGTCGCCAAAACTTCATCCAGTCAGATGAATTCCCCTACCAAACACCAGTGGCTTTGGTTTACGATAGTGGCAACTACGACGCTGTCTTTGATAAAGCTGAAGAGTTGGCTGACTACAAAGCAATGCGCGAAGCCCAAACCGCTGCTCGAAATGACGGTCGGTTGGTTGGCATCGGAATTAGCGGTTGTATCGAGGCCAGCGGGGCTGGTCCTTCTGCCGCAGTGACCTCATTGGGTGCTGCCGTTGGTCTTTATGAGAGTGGTGTCATTCGGGTTCACCCGACGGGGAAAGTAACCGTCTTGACGGGAACCCACAGTCATGGTCAGGGTCACGAAACCACAATGGCTCAAATTGTAGCCAGTGAGTTGGGTGTACCGATTGAGGATGTCGAGTTGATCCACGGTGACACGGGTCGAGTGCCCTATGGTCTAGGAACCTACGCTAGTCGAAGTACCGCCGTTGGTGGTGGGGCTTTGGTTATGAGCGCGGAAAAAATCCGTGAAAAACTGAAGAAAATCGCCGCCCACCAATTGGAAGCTGCGGTTGAAGATATGGTTTATGACCAAGAAAATGGAATGGTTCACGTTAAGGGTGCGCCAGACCAAGCAAAAGCCTTTGCCGAATTAGCCTTCTCTACCGTTGGGTTGGCTAACAACCTACCTGAAGGAATGGAGCCAGGCCTCGAAGAAACCTCATTCTTTGATCCGCCAAACTTCACCTTCCCGAACAGCGCCCACATCTGCCAAGTTGAAATTGACCGCGAAACTGGCGAAGTTCAACTGCAAAGCTATGCTGCGGTGGATGATGTTGGTAAAGTAATTAACCCCTTGATTGTAAAAGGCCAGATCGTTGGTGGTGTGGCTCAGGGTGTTGGACAAGCCTTGTGGGAACACGGTGTTTATGATGATGACGGTCAGCTATTGTCTGGATCAATGATGGACTACACCATGCCACGCGCTGATGGCTTCCCAATTATTGAAGTTGATCAAGTTGTCACCCCATCCCCTTCAAACCCATTGGGTGTTAAAGGGGCTGGTGAGATGGGAACCATTGCTGGTACGGTAACTGTAGCTAACGCTGTTATGGATGCTTTGGCACCACTCGGCATCAAGCACCTGGAAATGCCATTGACCGCAAATAAAATCCACGCAGCTATTCAAGCTGCTAATGGAGGGAACTAATGTATCCACCAAAATTTGATTACTATCGCGCAAGCTCTGTTGATGAAGCCCTCTCTTTGGTTTCAGAACACGATGGAAAATTCTTGGCTGGCGGCCATAGCCTCATCCCGACGATGAACCTCCGTTTGGCTGATCCTGGCACGCTGGTTGACATTGGTCGCTTGGATATGAAAGGCATCTCAGCCGCCAATGGTTCTACTAACATCGGTGCCCTGACAACCCACGCTATGATCGCTGCTTCAGGCGACGTACCGCAAGGTTTGTCAGAAGCGGCTGGTCAAATCGGTGACCCGCAAGTGCGCAATCGCGGTACCATCGGCGGGAACGTAGCTCACGCTGACCCCGCCTCAGATCTGCCCACTGTTTTGACCGCCTTGGGTGCGACGCTGAACGTGACTGGTAGTGGTGGCGACCGCTCTGTCGCCGCCGCCGACTTCTTCACGGGTCTGTTTGAAACAGCCTTGGCAGAAGGCGAAATCGTTACATCAGTTGATGTACCAGCTGAAGGCGCGAACACTGGCTCGGCCTACGCCAAGTTGTTCAACCCAGCCTCTCGCTATGCAATGGTCGGGATTGCGGCCTCAATCACCGTTGAAGGTGGTAAATGTACGGCGGCTACTGTGGCAATGGGTGGCTTAACACCAAACGCAAAGCGAGCTCCTTCTGTTGAGGCAGCTTTGGTTGGCAACGCCTTAGACGATGCCACGATGACTGCTGCAGCTCAAGCCATTTCCGGGGACATCGGCGAAGATGTTCTTGGCGATATGCACGCGGGTGAAGATTACCGCCGCATGATGGCTGTCGTTTTCGCTAAACGTGCGATTGAAACTGCTGCAGGGCGTGCTGGTTAATTTCCATTATTAACTGACTTTACAAAAAAAGAGGCATCGGATTAAAATCCGATGCCTCTTTTTAATTTGGTTAGCATTGGGTTAAGATTCTTTTTCAACTCACTCACTCTATCTAACTATCTTCACTTGCCTGCAAATAAGCCTGAACAAGCTCTAAAATTTGATCATCGTCAAACTCAAGGGCAAGCCGATTAAGCGCTTTGGCGAAGGGCGTATATTGCTCATCAAGGGTTTCCAGATAGGCAGCCCGCTCGCGAATTCTGGAGATATTTCCGCGACGGGCTAAATCAAAGAGTATCTGCAACTCTTCGACTGGGGGTGAAGCCAAATTCAAAAATGTCTCATAAGGTGTTGGCAATGACGGCACTAAGACATTCTCCGTCGCCTGAATCCATTGAATTTTCAAATATTTTTCTAGCAGTTCTATCATTTTCTGGAATTTAAAGGGTTTTGCTAAAAATAAATTTGCCCCAGCCGCAATACTTTTTTGTTTATCAGTATCAAAGGCACTAGCGGACACAGCAATAATTGGCAGATTTTTGTCTTGAAAGATTTTTAGAGTACGTATCTGTCGAATGACCTCAAAGCCATCCAGAATGGGCATGACTAAATCAACAAAAATCAAATCGGGATAGATGGATTGGGCCATAGTAAGCCCTTGTTCGCCATCGTTGGCTGTCAATACCTCAAACCCCAGAGGAGTCAACAAATCAGCAAAAAGAGATCGGGTTTGAGCATCATCATCAATCGCCAAAATTTTATACCGTGTCTCACCGCGATATCCAATAATTTCTCCCGGCTCGTGATTTAGCTTTGCCAGAGAGTCACCTGTGCCCTTAATCATATCAAGATCAAACCAAAATCGACTACCCTGCCCAAGCGCACTCTCAACAAACAAGTTACTGCCCATTGCCTCTACAAGACTCTGGCTGATCGTCAAACCAAGTCCAGTTCCTTCGTTACGCCTATCGGAAGCACTTACCTGTTCAAAGGGCGTAAAAATCTTTTCTAAGTCTGTCTCGTCAATTCCAACACCAGTATCGATCACTTCAAAGCGAATCGTTACTGACTGTTCACTTTTTGCTGTAAATTGATGATCGGCATTGCTATTCACAACAAATATTTGCAGCTTCACCTCACCTTGATCTGTAAACTTAATTGCATTTCCTAATAGATTAATCAAAACCTGACGTAACCGCTTCTCATCTGCCACAATCTCCAAGGGGAGATTAGGATCAATCTCATATCTAAAGATTAGTTCCTTTTCCTGGGCCCGCAATTGCATCAGACCAATCACACTATTGAGTAAAGCTCTAAAACTCACATTTTCTAACTCAAGCTCAAGCTTACGTGCTTCAATTTTGGCAATATCTAAAATATCATTGATTAATGTCAGCAGGTGATGACCGCTTTTTTCAATAACATCCAATCCTTCCTGCTGTTTCGCTGTCGTATTATCGTCTCGTTTCAGAATTTGGGTATACCCCAAAATACCATTCAACGGTGTTCTCAGCTCGTGGCTCATACTCGCCAAAAAAGCATCCTTAGCATGATTAGCAATTTCGGCTCGTTCCTTTGCTTGAACAGCTTGTTCAAATAAATTGCGATTCTCTAGCGTGGTTGCCAGTAACGAGGCAATTTGTAGCAGTAGTTGGGTTGAGTTCTCAGTATAAATATCCGCATTACTCGTTGCTGTATTCAGCGTACCAATGACTTGTCCAGATGAAACAAGCGGCACATCAAGTGTTGCTTGCAGTCCCATCTTATACAGTTCTTGAACATCTATCCAGTCACTCTGACTTGTATCACGAACAAGGATAGGCTCATTTCTATCTAATACAGCACCCAGCATTATATGATCTGTTGTGGCAAAAGAGATGCCTAATGACATTGCCCCTTCAACCCCATCAAGGGCAAACAGTTCCAACCTGCCTTGATCATTAAGCAACGCAACGCTCACCCGCTCTGTCCCAATAATCTGCTTTGTTTTATTGGCCACTAACTTAAAGGCAGCCCTAGCCGTTTTTACTTGACTCAGCCCTATCATCAAATCATTCAATATCGTCAATCGGACGGCCTGACGTTCATTTTCTTGCAATAAGCTCACTAATTTAGCTTGCGTTTCTTTTCGCTCTCGCAAATCTGAAATATTTCCTCGAACCAAATGACTACGTTCCCCAGGCAGGGTTATCCAATGTATCTCACAAGGGATTGCTTCATCTGTATCTATATTACGGTAAGTCCATTCAAATTGAGATGAGTCATTTCGTAACGCAGCTTGAATCATTTGCTCAAACCCCTCAAATGATGGTTGCCCATTTGGTTGGAATTGAGGGCTAACCTGTAGTGGGCTGACATTTAAAAAACTTTCTTGTTTTACACCAAACAGTGACCTAGCATTCGCGTTTCCATATTCAAATCGTTTTGTCTCAATATTAAACAAAACGATAGCATTCGGGGCGTAATCAAAAACTAGTCGCAACTCCTCCTCATTTTGTTGAGCAACGTGATAGAGCAATTGATTACTGACAAGGACCCCCACTTGTGGCATCAGTGTTTTTATAAAACGTACATCCTCCGCTGAAAATTCTCGTGGGGCTGTCCAAGTAATGTAGATAACACCAACCCATTCTTTATTCGCCTTCAATGGTAAAACTAAAAGTGCTTGTGTCTTGATACTCGCAAAAAATTTCATTGAATGGGCGTCTACCCGTTCATCTGAAGCAAAATCAGAGACAAAAATAGGAGCATCACTATCTTGGATCCATAAATTGGTTGCCGAAAAGTCAGGGAGATAAAACCGCGCATCAAATGGTTTTTTAGGTTGGGTAGAAATCGCGATCAGTTCAGCCCACTCAGGCCGGCCTTGTTCATCTAAATCAAATGTACATAGCGCAGCATGGGCTCGATTCGTTTCATCAACAATGAGGCTAATTGTTTGTAATATCTCCTGAAGGCTCGTGGCCACATTAAGACGACGACTGGCGCTATACAATCTTTCAGTTTCTGCTAATCCCAGTTGTAATTGATCAACCAAACTACGATTTTCCAAAGAGGCCGCAAATAGAGCCGCAATTTGAATCATCAATTGTTCGTGCTCAAGGGTATAACTGTTTACTCGTTTACTAGTCACATTAAGACTACCAAAAACTTTACCTTGGGCGCCCCACAACGGAGCAATCATACAAGATAGTAAGCCAGCTTTTGTCAGAGCCTCAAAATCGGTGAAGCGACTGTTACGCATATCAGGCACTCGCAAAATTTCTCGAGTATTGAATACATACCCGATACCTGTCTCGGTTAGAGATATATGAGTATCAGTATGGATACGGCCAGTTATTCCTTCCAACACAATAATCTCTGCCTGATGATCACTTTCCTGATACAGGGCTAAACTTGTGCGATCACACTGAAAAATATCTGGGATATATCTGGCAATAATCCGAGATGCCCGCTGTTCATCATTAGCTTGCCCTAGTCGAATCGCTAATTGATTCAGAAGATTCAGCCGTTTGGATTGTTCTTCAACCTGGTATATTGTTTGTTGGGTCTGCTCAAATAGACGCTGATTTTCAAAGGCAATTCCTAATCTATCAGCGACATTTTGCATCAAATTAATCTCCTGCTCGGTAAACTCATAGATATCTTTAATTGCGTCAGCCCCTAACGCCCCTAATAACTTATGATTAACAATAATAGGCACCAACAACATCGATTTTTGGCCTAATTCATAGACAAGCTCTCGAAGTGGTTCCAATATCGGGTCAGTCAATGTATCTGCAATGATGACGGGGGCTTTTGTTTTTATCATTCTGCCCCAAGCTGGGTTATCCACAACTAACATTTCCAAGCCAGATTCCACAATGTTACCATTTCGCATAATGGCAATCAGGGTGCCTTTTTCTAGGGCTTCATCAAAAATGACCACCCCCCCCTGCTTAAAATTAAGATACCCCAAATATTGAGGGAGAACAGCTTCAGCCATCTCACGTTGATTATTTAGTTCAGCCAAGGTTTGAGTAATTTGGTATAAAGTCTCTGTTTCTCGTTGGGCTGAGATCAATTCCTGAGTTCGTTCCTCAACAAGCTGCTCTAAATTGTTATATAAATTGGCATTTTCAATAAGCCCAGCCGTTTGATTACTAAAAAACTCTAGCGAGGTTAAATCTTTAGCTGAAAAACGGCCGGCTCCAGTGTGGTTTTCAACATAAATTGCGCCAATTGTTCGGTTTTGGGTAATGAGAGGCACACACATAATAGAGCGAAGTTGCATCGTTATCACGCTGTCGGCAGAAGCAAAGCGAGGGTCGGTCATAGCATCAGTCACAATTAATGATTGGCTAGTTTGGATCACCTGATCAAGAATGGAACGGCTAATTGGGTCAGTTTTAGTGGTCAGCTCACTTCCTCCAGCTTTACGTTGAACCCGAAAATCAAGTGCACCCGTCTCACTGACCAACACGATATACCCACGTTCTGCCACAACCATTTGTAAAACCTCATCTATGGCATACCTCAAGAGTTCGGTCAAATCACGCATTTCGGTCAGGCGTTGACTAATGGTTAATAAATGTTCAAGCAGGGCCGTTCCTGATAATCTTTTAGATGAGCTCATTGGATCTACTTCTTTAGAATTGAGTAACTTAACTAATTCGTGGATCAAAACAAACTTAATTCAATTCTACCATAAAATCAGTGATACAACAGGCAAGTATGTTTTCAAGATTAAGGCTGAATCTACTTATTTCCGGCGTTGAGTGTATGCCATTTTTTTATGAAACAAATCAGAGTATAATCTCAGGATGTAAGTCACAGATTTGGATTGGATTATGATTTTTCTCAAGGATAACAAGCTAAACATATTTCTTCCATTAGGGATTGCTCTGGTCGCCCTTATCCTATTAACCTTGAGTTTGTCACAGTTACAGCTCGAATCTGGCGCCCCCTTCCCCTACGAAATATTTTTTAATACCAATCGACCAGAGTCGACAACCGGCCTTTCTTCAAGACAAGCCGCCAGCTCACTTATAGAAACGGTGGGCTTATTTGTAATGTTCGCTGTAATTGTAGTCATTGCTCTATGGATTATCACCTTCATTCTCAGACCAAAAGCCCGCAAAAGAATGTTAAGTCGAATCATCACCTATTTCATTATTCTCCTTGTCCTACATCTGATGCTAGGTTATGTTCGAGAATTCGAATTTGGTCGCGATCTCTTTGGCGAGGCACTTTCAGGAGAGCTTGAGGAGGACGGATCCCCGTTAGATACTCTGCCCCCTCCCCCCCAATTTATCACAGAGCCACCCCAGTGGTTACTTTTCATCATAACTTTTGGTCTGCTGTTGGGGGCGCTGATTCTGGCTCGATATTTTTGGCAACAACGGCATTTTATCCCGCCACGAGAGGCCGACACCCCACTCACTCTGCTGGCCCAAGAAGCACAACTTACCCTCAAGCAGCTGCATCAAGGGGGGGATTTCAAGAACAGTGTTTTGGGCTGCTACCAAGCAATGACCCGTATTCTTCAGGAAGATCGGGGCGTTCAACGTGAACAAGGGATGACTCCCCGCGATTTTGAGCAACATTTGGTGAAGCTTGGTTTTGCCGATCAGCATATTCATCACCTGACTCGTCTTTTTGAAAAGGTTCGTTACGGAAATTCAACACCAAGTGATGTTGAGGAAAATGAAGCAATTTCCTGTTTAAGTGCTATCGTACGATCCTATGGAAATGTCTCAGAAAATGAGGGCCTCATCAATGAGGGTATCTCATGAGTGTAGGTGCTTTATGAATCGCCAATGGCTTTCATTTATTGCGATTTTGGTTATCGCCGGCATCATCGCCTTTGTCACAGAAGACTTTATCACCGAAGCGATCATCCTGCCCATATTTTATGTGTTCTGGATCAGCCAACTTATCTACGCCAGCATCCCACAGACAATTGTATGGAGTATCTTTATTATCCTCACACTCTTTATCACCTGGCGCTACACCTATACAACACATCGTTCATCACTAAAACCACCAATGCCTACTCAAAAACAGGTCGGACGTATTGAGAGTTGGCGGACTCTGATTCAACGGGCGGAAAGAGAGCCTTATTACAAATGGCAATTGGCCCAACAGTTACGCAAGCTAACATTTAGAGCGATTGCACACAACGAGCAACTTTCTCTGAGTGAGGTGCGCCGAAAATTTCGCAACGATGCGCTTTTAGACTTCCCGGATGATATTCAAACCTATTTACAAGCGAGTGTAACCTCATTTGGCAACCAAACGACAAATCGACGCGGAAGACTCACCCAGCAAAAAGCTCCGACCCCGCTTGATATGAAGCCAGATCGAATTACTGATTTTTTGGAGGAAAAATTCAATTTATGAGCCAAGAATTTACGGTTGCTGAAGTCGCCGAGCGTGGCAAACAACTGATTACCGAAATTGAACGAAGCATTGTCGGCAAACGCCTGGTTTTAGAGCAAATAATGGCAGCCATTTTGGCTGGGGGACACATTCTTCTGGAAGACAATCCTGGTTTGGCCAAGACCTTAGTTGCCAAAAGTTTTGCTACGGTTCTCGGCTTAAATTTTAGTCGAATCCAATTCACACCCGATTTACTCCCCAGCGATATCACGGGAAGTTATATTTACAATCGCACTAGAAATGAATTTGAACTCAGGCAGGGTCCCATTTTTAGCAATGTTGTTCTGGCTGATGAGATCAACCGGGCCTCACCCAAAACCCAATCAGCCCTCTTAGAAGCGATGCAGGAGTATCAGGTCACCCTAGAGGGAGAAACAATGCCTTTGCCCGACCCATTCATCGTTATCGCCACCCAAAACCCCATTGAGTACGAAGGCACCTTTCCTCTGCCTGAAGCGCAACTTGACCGCTTTCTCATCAAATTGTCGATTGGTTATCCCACCCCAGCCGAGGAGCAAGAAATCTTGCATCGGCGGCGACTGCGCCAGCACGATAATGTGATACTCAATCAAATTACCAATGTAGAGGAATTGCTGAAAATGCGGCAGGTCGTCGAAACCATCCATGTTGATGATGATCTTGAACGATATATTGTTGATTTGGTGATTGGCACTCGACTGGAAAAACGGGTTGCGGTTGGGGCGAGTCCTCGTGGCTCTCTAGCGCTGCTCAAATTAGTTAGAGCTCAGGCTGCTCTTGACGGCCGAGATTATGTTCTACCAGACGACATCAAGCGTTATGCTATTCCCGGCCTGATTCATCGCCTCATTTTGGAACCAACGCTTTGGATGAAACGCAACGCGGCCAAAGAGATTGTCCAAACCATTGTTGATCAAACTACTGTGCCGGTTATTAGTTAATCGTGAGACGAGACACACTCCTTATTTTTCTGATTTATTTATTGATTTTCGCTGGTTTGGCTACACGCAAAGGCCAGATTTTAGTATTGGCCCTCCCTCTTATTTTGTACTGGGCCTTTGGCTTAGTTCGTAAACCACAAAAACCTCACCTACATCTTGTTCGAGAATTAAGCAACCACCAAGTTTTCCCCGGCGATCCCATTGAGGTCACTTTACATATTACCAATCAAGGACGCACACTTGAGTTGGTCGGCTTAAGTGATCAGCTTTCGGACAAGGTTACCCTTATCGATGGCCAATCAAACCTGCTCACTCGGTTACCTCAAGGCAAGCAGACAACACTTCAATACACCTTTAGTGGTGAACGTGGGACATATTATTTTCCTGGCGTTCGGGTGGTCACTCAAGATTATTTCGGCCTTTTTCGACAGGAGGAAATTATCCCTGCGCCTGGACAAGTCTTGGTCACACCGGATGTTATCAAATTACCGAAGGTCGATCTGCGACCGCGTCAAACGCGGGTCTATTCAGGGTTGATTCCAACTCGGCAGGGTGGAGCTGGGGTAGAATTTTTTGGTCTTCGTGAATATCAGCCTGGAGATCCTCTGCGCTGGATCAACAGCAGAGCGACAGCCCGATATGATCAGCGGGTCTTTGTCAACGAGTTTCAACAAGAACGAATGGCGGACATTGGCTTGATTTTGGATGCACGTCAACAGGGGAATGTTATCACATCTGAAGGCTCGCTATTTGAATATGGGATACGAGCCACCGCTGCCTTGGCAGCCACATTCTTAAACACGAACAATCGAGTTGGCCTCCTAATTTATGGGAACTCACTTGATTGGACCTATCCTGGTTACGGCAAAATTCAACGGCAACGTATCTTGGAAGCATTAGCCAAAGCCCAGCCCAGTCGAAATGAGGTTTTTGCTACCTTGGATCATTTACCAAGCCGTCTCTTTCCACCACGCTCACAACTAATTTTTATCAGCCCCCTACTTTATGAGGATACAGAGCATTTAACCCACCTCCGGGCTCGAGAATATCAACTGCTAGTTATCAGCCCAAATCCAGTTGACTTTGAAAAGCAGTCGCTGGATGACTCTGAGGAAATCCGACTAGCCACCCGCGTGGCCCAGCTTGAAAGAAATCTGCTACTAAAACAGTTGCAACAAAGTCATATTCAGGTGATGGATTGGTCTGTTAATATTCCATTTCAACAGGCAATTAACCAATCATTTGGATAAAATTTCAATACTCCCACCAACCTCAACCATTAAATGTGATATTGGAAAATTGACGATTGCTTTATTCGTAACATCACCAAACTTATTTCGAGTAATGATTGTACGTGGCCCCTTAAAGTGATTAGGAAGCAGTTCAACCTGGGGACGGCTGGATGCATTTAGAATCCAGAGTGAGGTATGACTTAAACTTAAAGCAAAGGCAACGTCATCATAGAGACCAATGATACATTCATGATCTCCTTCAAAACGAATCAGAGGTATTCGACCTAGATGAAAATTGGGGATAATTTCACCATGGATAATTGTGTCGCGGTGTTCTTTATAAAAGCCAATCCAGTAACGAATCAGGGCTAGATGACTGGCCGGATAGCGGTCTAACTCTATCGAGACAACTGGCACACTAATAATAGCATTTATGAGATGGACAGCAACATTTTCAGCTGTATCATCAGGGTGCCACAAGGCAGGATCAAAATGAACAGCCCGATCTGGGGCTAATAGACGAAGAGTCACAACCTGCCAGCGATTCATAGCAAAATTGAGGGGCACATCAGAAGCACGATACAGGTTGCTATAACGACGTGAAGCCAAATTGGCATAGGTGTTACGAAATTCGATAAGCAAGTCAGGCCTGAGCGCCGTCAGACGATCAACGACCTGACTCAAGATGTGATAGATGTTTTCCCCCTGACGATGACCAATTGTATCAACTGAACTTTCTCCATCAGGCTTGATGGCATCGAGAAAATCAAGTTTTAGACCATCAAGATGATAGTCATTGACCAGTCGTATCAGAAGGTCTAAGATAATTTCACCTGTCTCGGATTGTTGGGGGGAAAGATTGCTAGCATTTAGATTATCAAGTTCATGGGAAATAAGATGAGCGTAGCGAGTCATGGCCTGACTGTTATGGCCAAGCATAAATGGTGCCACCCAAAGCAAGTAACGTAACCCTAATTCCTGTACGGCTTGAACATGTTCGAGAAAGTCAGGAAATTTAGTTTGGCAAGGCTGCCAGTCACCAGTATAGCGATAGTCAGCAAACACTGATTTCTCACTAAACCAGCCGTCATCCGTAATCCAAATACCAAAGCCCAGGTCGGCAGCAAGACGAGCGTGGCGTAAGATCCATTCTTGATCAACATGGTGATGAATGGCCGTCCACGTGCTAAAAACAGGGTCATAGGCGTGAGCTGGAACTGGCATTTTGGGCTGTGCCCATGTTTGATCAATCGTTTGGCGGTATAGGCTTACAATCTCTGGCCAAGGGCGGTGAGCAACGGAGATAAAGAGTGTTTCTGTCCAAGACCCTTTGATTGATAATATTTCTTTGGAAATAGATTTGCGCCAGTGAAAGTGGTAGCATCGTGAAATTTCGGACAGTTCACCGTCTAAGGTTGTTTCTGTCAGTTGATCAAGTAGGCCAAAAGCGGCTCGATTTTCGCTATTGCGGTGAAATAGAGAAACAAACGGTACCCCCATATTAGCACTGACTTGTTTATGTACACGCCAGTAAGGCACTGAGGCCAACTCCTCTGGGGATGGGGGCCCAGCATAAAAGCCGTGCATATCCACCACGGGCACTTGCCAACGAATAGAAAGACTGCGTAAAGTAAATACTATATGATGAGGTTGTTTAATTACAAGATGTAACAAAACAGTGTCCTGATCACCTTCAATCGACTCCACACTTGTGTTAATTTCAAGAGGTATATCTTTGGCCAGTTCAATGGTAAATGTAAAGTCAATACCAGCTACAGCGGTCTGGTGAGTATACTGTTTTATCATAAAATTCATTCACTTCCCGAAAGAATTTAGTGGTGTAGGTTGTGGATTAGCGTAGAAAATAATTTGTGTAAATATTCTTAAGCAGCCTTCAGAAATTCTCTTAAATCTAACCTTTCACCGAACCAGCCAACAATCCTCGCACAAAGAAACGCTGCATACTAAAAAAGACAATCATCGGCAAAATCATTGAGATGAAGGCGGCTGCCGTCAGCAAGTGCCAGCCTGCTCCTAATGAGCTAACCATATTGGTAATTTGGTAGGTCAGCACTGGATTTCGTCCACCCAAAAAGACTAGTGCGACCAGCAAATCATTCCAAATCCACAAAAATTGAAAGATGGCGAATGAGGCAATCGCGGGCAGGGTCAAGGGCAGGGCCAGCTTATAAAAGGCGGTCCAATGGGAAGCCCCATCTAAGTAAGCGGACTCAAACAGTTCTCTAGGGAGTCGTGACAGAAAATTGCGTAAGAGAAAAATTGAGTAGGGGAGGCCGAAGCCAGTATGAAATAACCACACCCCTAAAAATGTACCATTTAATCCCAATTGAGCATATAAGCGAGAAATCGGAATCAATGTCATCTGAAGCGGCACAATTTGTAAGGCCACCAACAGCACAAATAACCACATCCGACCCGGAAAATGAAGCCAGGAAAAGGCATAGGCCGCAAGGACCGAACATAGAATGGGCAAAATTGTACTGGGGATGGCAATGATTAGGCTGTTCAAAAAAGCCCGCCCCATCCCTCGGGGATTAACCAAGTCGCTGGCATCACAATTCAGACTGACTGACTGCGTGCCCGCACTGCAATCGGCTACATAATTCGTGGTCCCTCGATAGCCTACCAAAGCATCGACATAGTTATTGACCGTAAAACGAGGGCGAGCCTCAATCCCTGAAATACGTTTCAGGTAATTGGCAATGTCGGCCAATTGTTGTGTCTCTGGAATTGGAGCATCTTTAAGGTGTGGCTCTCCATCAATCTCCAGTTTTAGCATCGCCAGGAGTTTAATCGAGCGCGAGTATTGATCAACCAACTCTGGATCGGTCAGATCAGCGGCGGCAATGGCTCGGCCATCTGAACCATGACAGGCAGCACAAGATTGAACATAGTCGCTGGTACCTCTAAATTCAGAAAAGGTCGTCCACCAACCCGTTTGGTTGATATCCTGCACCGGCCGTATCGAGGTAATCAACAAACCTACAACCGGGATAAGCCAAATAAGACAGAAACCGATCAGAGTGACATGGGTTGGTAATCCTCCTAGCAGCCGCTTGATGCTTGTAAACCTCATCGGGCGGCCTCTTCTTCCCGAAAGATCTTGATATTCCAAATCATGAAAGGTACAGTGAGCAGTACTAGAATCACCGCAATGGCAGCGGCCCGTCCACTTTGTTGACTAACATACATCTCACTGTACATACGATTGGCAATAACTTCGGTCCCAAAATTACCACCCGTCATAACATGGATAATGTCGAAAATTTTGAGAACATTGATGACCATCACAGTCGTGACCATAATAATGGTCGGCATAATAGATGGGATGATGATGGAATGAAATACAACCCACTCGTTTGCCCCATCAATACGGGCGGCCTCTATCAATTCACTGGGCACACCTTTTAAGGCCGCCGCCAAAATTGTCATGCAAAAACCAGTCCATATCCAGATACCAACGATGATGAGAGCAAAATTGTTAAAGGCTGGATTAGCTAACCAGGAAACAGGCTCCAACCCCAATGAGGTAATGGCCGCATTCAAGATACCAATCTGAACCTGACCAGAGTCGTAAGCATAAACAAATTTCCAGATGACCCCCGCCCCAACAAAGGAAATCGCCATAGGCATAAAGATGATGGCTTTTGAAACAGCCTCATATTTGACCCGGTCAGCCAAAAGAGCGATCAATAGCCCCAAACCAACCGTGCCCCCCACCATAATGATAATCCATAGAAAATTATTTCTGAGGGCGGTTCGCATAATGGGGGCGGTTAAAGCATAGCGGTAGTTTTCAAATATACCCCAACAACCCTCACTCGTAGCACAGGTCGCAGAAGCCAGTTGATTGGCATCTGCATCTCTGAAGCTCAAAAAAAATGTATTCAGGCCAGGATAGATGATAAAAATGGTCATCAAGATGACAGCGGGAGCAACATATAACCAAGGCACAACCTGCCCATGTTTCATGATTTTCAAGACGATATCACTGTTTTTAACCATACATTCCCTCTTTTGGAGGTATTTGCGGTAAGGACGGCTCCCCAATAAGAGAGCCGCCCTATTCTACGCGAGATTATGTCTACTTCAACGCCTCGGCCTGAACCTCAGCCGCAGCGGAGAGGGCAGCATCAAGGTCAGACGCATCATTGAGATAATCCACAATCGCCGTCCACTCAGCTTGGCCAAAGCCACCGGGAATGGTGTCACCCAGGTCAGGGGTGAACCCGGTGGCTCCTAGCAAGATGTCAGCTTTCTTCCCCAGTTGGGGATCGGTGTAAGCACCAGCCAGTTTGTTGGGTGACAGATCAAAGCCAACTTCGGCCCACTTGTTAGCACCCGTCTCGCTGGTCAGGTAGGCGATGATGGCTTGTACCGCTGGTGGCGCATCAAAGACCATCATCAGGTCAGTTCCACCTTGCACTCCCTGTAATCCAGGTACAGAGAAGAAGTCGAAATCGGTGCCATATTCTAGGCTTGGGAATTGTTCTTGGACCACCGAGCCAGCAAAGCCTGATTGTTTGACCATCATCGCCTCAGGCGGATCGGAGAAGGGCTTGTGAATGGCATCAATGAAAGCGGTCGATATCGTACCTTCAGCCCCGCCAACGGTGTACTCAGGTGATTTGGCCCACTTACCATAAATCTCATACGCTTCCTTCACCCCAGCATCGTCGTAGGACACGTCACCTGACATTAGACCATTGACATAGTCAGGTCCTTGCGTGACGAGCAGAATATCTTGGATGAAGTCTGAGCCGGTCCAGCCGGTCGCGTCACCAGACTCCAAACCCATTGACCAGGGCACATTGCCATCCGTTACCATCTGTTCGACCAGAGCGTCCAACTCGTCCCACGTCTCAGGCACTTCATAGCTAAAGGCATCAAACACCACCGGGCTATACCAGATAATGCTTTTGATATCAGCCTTGACCATCAAGCCAACCCAATTATCACCATATGTGCCGATGTCTTTCCACAAATCGGCATAGTTATCGGGATTACCGCCTGCCTGGTCAATGGGCACCAAAATATCTTGGTATCGCTCCAAAGCCGCTTGGGTCCAGAAGGCAATATCCGGCGGGGTGCCTGCCTCAACGCGTGTGTCCAGCAGGGCTTGGTCCCGAGTCGACTCAGGCACCAAGGTGATGCCACAAGCGTCAATCACGGGCTTGAGAATTTCATTCAGCTTCTCCTCTTCAATCCCCGACCATTGATACAGCATCGTTACCTCATCCCCTGCCGAGGCCCCCATACAATCTATATCGCCGTGCGACGCTTCTTCCATCGCTTCAGCTTCCTCTTCAACTTCTTCCATCGTTTCGGTCTCTTCTTCGGCCTCTTCCATTGCCTCAGTTTTTTCCTCGACCTCTTCTTCCATGACCTCCACTTCCTCAGCTGGTTCTTCCTCAGCTTCTTCCATCACTTCGGTCTCTGTCTCGACATCTTGGGCTGTCTCTGCCTCGGCGGGTGCTTCGGCAGGCGGTGCCTCGGACTGACATCCCACAATGATGATTGCGAAAGAAACCAAAATAACCAACAATATGTGTGCTTTATATTTCAACATTATTTGTCCTCCTTTGGATAAGTCTGCTTAACTTCAGCACATCCAAAGTGTATCAAAAATTGGGCCACTGTCTTGGACAATGGCCCGATGCTCTTGGACAAAAAAACGTTCTTCTGAAATTAAAACTAGGAAGCTCGATAGGCTGTAGGGGACATACCACTTTGTTTACGAAAAACTCGGCTAAAATAGGCGGGGTCGTTAAAGCCAACTTGAAGGGCAATCGTTGTAACGCTATCGGTCGTATTATGGAGCAGTTCTTTAGCTTTCTTAATACGATAGCGATTCAGGTACTCCCAAGGAGAAAGACCCAAATCTTGCCGAAAAATTTGGCTTAGATAATTATCGCTTGCCCCAACAGCTTGGGACAAATCTTGACGGGTAAAGGTATGGTTATAGTTCTGATGAAAATAGGAAACAGCTCTTTTGACCAAAGCGCTCGTATGGGGAGGTAGAATTTCTACTCCAAACAATGAGCGATGAATGGCCGACGCAATTTCATCTTGTTTCAAGACATCTTTGGTCTGAAGCGTAACCAAGGTATGCTGCTCTACCCGCTGAATATCATTCGCAGACAAAGCTCGTCCACTGATGACTAAAACAGGCACCTGTCGAGTCTCTGATCGAATACGCATTTGCTCCAATACCTCAAAGCCATCAACCCCAGGCATCATCAAATCCAACAAGACTAAGCTAGGGGGAGTCTGTAGCATCATCTCCAGAGCAATGGTGCCATTTTCAGCAGTTTGTACCATATAGCTAGGAAAAGTTTGACGGACCAAATTCTCATAAAAGGTACGAGATTGGGCGTCATCCTCAACAATCAGAATAGGGCCAGCAGTAACTTCTGGACCGAGGGCAGTGATCGCTTCTTGTAATGTTTCACCCAATATGGGTTTGATCATAAAATTTGTTGCCCCAAGTGAGTTACTTGATGATGGGTCGATGACCTGACCATATAACAGAAATGATATTTGGCGTAAGGCAGGGTAGAGACGTACTTGCTCAATTAGGGTCCAAGTTTCAGGATCAGCCCCCGCTAAATCCCAAGCCAGTGCAGTCGGTTGCTTCTCAGCCAAAATATCATCAATCTCATCCTTTGTCCTCACGCGGTGAATATTTAATCCTTTATGTCGACTAAAGTGGACAATCTCAGATGACGGTTGCTCTCTAGACGACACGAGCAACAAGATGGGATCAGCTGATATAGGCAACATCGCCGGTTGCTCAAGCAGGCTGGGAAGCGGGAGGTACAGTCGAAAAGTGCTACCCTGACCTGGTCGGCTTTCAACAGCCATCGAACCACCATGTAACGCAGCCAAGCGACGTGTAATCGATAATCCCAGACCAATCCCTTCACGGCGGCGATTGTTACCATTTGCCTGATTAAACGGCTCAAAAATGAACTCCTGTTGGTCCAGAGGGATACCAATACCCGTATCACGAACCCAAATTTGCAGATGTGGTGGAGAGATGGTTGCCCCTAGAGCAATTTCCCCTTGCTCGGTGAATTTATGGGCATTGCTCAAGAGATTGGCTAAAATCTGACGTAAACGTACCGGGTCTGCTTGTATCATTGGCAAACGATTGGGTAAGTCAAGCTGCCAAACCACACTTTCTGAGAAATTCAGACCACTTTTTATGCTGTCAAACACCTCAACTAACAGTGATCTTAGATCTATAATCTGTAATGATAATTCAAGCTCATCAATTTCTGCACGGGAGAGGTCAAGTAAATCATCAATGAGGCGTCGTAAATGCTCAGCATTGTGTTGCACAGGAACAAGACGGTCGCTCAGGTCTTCGAGCTGTTTCACCTCACTTTCGCCAACATCTTCAAGGATGCCTTGGGTGTAGCCAAGAATAACATTCAAGGGGGTACGAAGCTCATGGCTTACGTTTGCTAGCAAGCGGGTTTTGAGCTGATCTGCTTTTTCAGCGGCGGCCTGAGCTTCAACAGCCTGACTGTAAAGCTCGGCATTACGAAGGGCAATACCAAGCTGGTTCGCTAATGTTTGTAGTCCGGCTAATTCTTGGCGTGTGTGTTGACCAATATTGTGGCTATGCAAGTCCAATAGCCCTAAAATTGTATCGCCCACCCAAATCGGTAGCACGATTCGTGTTAGGGTCTCAGGACAGGTGCGGTCGGTTGTAAACCGAATACTACGATGTATATTGGGAATAAAGACAGCTTCTTGATGACGTAGCGCCTCACTTAAAACCTTACTCTGCCCCAAAGGCAGCCTAATTTGGTCATACCAAGAGCGATCATCAGGCCGATTCAGCACCAGAAGTTCATCATCAGTTATACAACGAAGAATGTAAGCTTGATTGTAATCGTAGTTGGCACAAATCAAGTCAGCTACTTCATGAGCTAATTGCTCTGGTGTCAGGATTGAGCCAACTCGACGGCTTATTTCCAGATTTGTTTCAAGCTGACGTAGACGTTGATGTTGCTCCCGGCGACTCACACCCAGCAGGCGATCTGATAGATGGGCCAAGACAAACAACTTCTGAGCGGCCATCTCAGAAACATTTTCGGGAGTCACCAGCCGCGATTTATACTCGAAGTGAGGGGGGAGTTCTTTCCTTTGCGCTGCCTGACAGGCCAATTCAACCACCTGCGAACTCAGCTCATCCGGAAAAATATCTACCGTGGCGGTCATACTACCTTCGGCAATCGCTTCGAGCGCTTGAGGATCTCCATTAATGCCGATGACCAAGGTATTTTCATCAACTAAATTTAGGTTTCGTCCCACATCACGCCCAGCCAGAGCCAATGGGTCCGACAGCCCAATAATAGCATCTAGTGGTTTTTTTAGTTGCTGCATTGCGTCCTGAAGTTCAACACAGGCTTCTTTATAAACCCAAGAACAAGGAATATGCTCAAGGGAAATGTGAGGATAGGTTGCAGTGGCTTGTTTGATACCTTGAATACGGCTCCGCCCATCATCCTGCATATAGGGCTGAATTTGGCCGCCAAGTATGAGGACATGTCCCCGACCATTTAATTGTTGGGCTAAATAATCACCTGCTAGCTGAGCGACCTCACCTAGTCCTTTTGGGGAAACTGAAAGAGGATGTTTGATATCAGTTTCACTCAAATGAACGATAGGCAGACCAGCCTCTAAAACTTGATACGCTAGATCTTCAGGCCATTGCCAACCGATGAGAACATCAAATTGTTGAGCCAGCAGCTCTTCAACCAAAACGATCCGTTCATCTTCCGCGAGCGGACGCAAGTGGTCATCTGTATGAAAGCGAACCAGATTTACTGGAAGTTGCTGAGCCTTTCGATAAATCGCCTCCTCAACCAATATCCAGAACGGATCTCCCCGGTCAGTGTTAAATCCAATGTGAAAAGTACGAGACATGAAAAACTTCCCACCATAAACAAGCTTTACAATTGCAGAAATTGCACCACTATTATAGCATAATCAAAAGGGCGTACAATCTTGCAAATCGTATCGTGAACTTAAAAGACATAGAAACCTATCAAAAAAATATTTCTCTCATCATAATCATTCTTACAACACTCACCCTATCCCTCGGCTTTATTTGGTACAATCGTTGGCCAGCAGCACTCGCCGCTATTTTAAGCGGCACAATCTGGCTTTATATTGACTATCGTCGCTGGATGCAATTTGGTTCATTCTTATTTGTTCTATTTGTTAGTTTAACCGCAATTGGTATGTGGTACGGTGAGGCCTCTTATGTGATGTTCATCAGTCTTGTCTTAACTTTAGCCGCTTGGGATTGGAGCCGCTTCCAAGTCGAAATCGAGTCCACGACAAATACAGAAAACCTTACGATTATTTTCAAGGAAAAAATTCGCCTCTTGGCAATCGTCGTTGGATCAAGCCTTCTGTTAGGAATTTTAGCGTTAAGTTTGCAATTTAGTTTCAATTTCAACTGGACTCTGATTTTAGGTCTCATTGTCATCATCGGTCTGGGCAGTACAATCCGTACGCTACGCAATTCCAAACAGTAGACACTCGTTTTAGCCTTCCAAATCTTTCATGTCCGCCTAACATTTGGAAAAAGGCCCTTGCTCCTGTTAAAATGCTTGCATGAAAGAGGAAAAAGACCGCTATCCCTATCCCCGCCGTCATCTTATTCGATTTATTCTACGCCAAATTGCTGGCCTTGCTTTTTTCAGCTTGACAAAAAAATTTCAAGTCATTGGACAAGAAAACATCCCAAAAAGCGGGCCGCTGCTCATTGTGGCCAACCATTTTCACTTTGGCGACCCCGTGGCCGTCATGCGGGCGATGCCCTGGCAGATTGAATTTCTGGGCGGTTTTCAGATGCCGAACGCCCCGGCCATCGTCCATTGGATACCCAGTGTCTGGGGCTATTACCCTGTTCATCGCGGTGGAGTTTCTCGGGATGCAATGCGGGCGGCCATTGCAATTCTGGGCAATGGCGGAGTGGTCACCATTTTTCCTGAAGCAGGCAGTTGGGCGACGGTGCTTCGTCCCGCTCGGCCCGGCACCGCGTTTCTCGCCACCCAAACCAATGCCCCTCTTCTCCCGATTGGCATTACCGGGATGAATGGCATTTTCTCTTCATTGCCACAAGGACCACGCACCACAGTCACCGTTCGCATTGGTCAGCCATTTGGCCCGTTTCAGCTTGCATCAAAAGGCAAGGCCAAGCGACAGGAATTGAACGACATCGGCGATGAAATTATGCAGCACATCGCCAAACTTATTCCACCAGAACAACATGGCTGGTACTCTCAGGATCCTGCCATCCGAGCCGCAGCGGAAGAGGTCGCGGTTTATCCCTGGGGTTGAGTTCATAGAGTTCATAGAGACAATAATTGCCTTTACTCTACCCCCCCTAACTCTAATACCCCTATAAACTACTTTTCGCCAAAGGAGGCGAATGATCATGCAAACCAGGAGTCCTTTCCCCCCTGTGACATCGCGTGAACGTTGGGCTTGGTATCTCTATGATTTTGGTAACTCAGCGTACGCGGCTGTTGTCTTGTTAGCCATTTATTCCACCTATTTCAAAAATAATGTCGTCGGTGGGGTCGAAGGCTCGCGGTTGTGGGGTATATCTTTAGGTATTGCGATGTTTGTCGTCGCAATCACCTCCCCCATCCTTGGTACACTGGCTGATTTTTCTGCCTCAAAGAAACGCTTCCTTTTTATCTACACGGCCATAGCCTGTGTCTTTACAGGCTGTTTATTCTTTGTGCAACAGGGTGACATTTTATTCGGGATGCTTTTTTTTATCCTGGCTGAGATTGGCTATCGAGGGGCACAAGTATTTTACAATGCACTCCTACCAGAAATCGCCGAGCCACATGAGATTGGGCGCATCTCCGGCAATGGCTGGGCGATTGGATCGCTTGGCGGCATCATCTGCCTGTTGATCGTCTTGCCGTTAATCGTCCTCATTGGTGGCCCCTTCATCGTTCGATTGTCCCTCATCATCACCGCTCTCTTTTTTGCCCTCTCTGCTATTCCAATCTTTAGATGGCTTCAGGAGCGAGCCAAACAACAAGCCCTACCACCCGGTGAAAGCTACCTCAGCATTAGCTTTAAACGGCTCTGGGAAACGATGAAGTTGGCTCGTAAGTATCGTGAATTCCTGAAATTTATGTTGGCCTTCATCATTTACAACGACGGTATCATTATGGCCCTCGATTTTGCAGCCATTATCGGCCTAGTTTTGTATGGAATGGAGCAACAACAGCTTATCATTTTTATCATCCTAGTACAAGTGACGAGTGTAGCTGGGGCCTATTTTTTTGGTATCTACACCGATCACTGGGGCAGCAAACGATCGCTCATCATTTCACTGATCTTGATGATCGTCGCCATTATCTGGCTCTACTTCAACCCATCATTAACGGGGTTCTTCTTCATTGGCGGTTTAGCTGGCTTTGCCTTGACTGGTGTGCAATCCGTTAGCCGCACCATGGTTGGTCTCCTCAGCCCTCCTGGCCAAAGTGCCGAATTTTACGGCCTGTTTGCTGTAGTTGGCCGCACCTCCTCCCTCATCGGCCCCATCGTCTATGGTATCATCGCCGCCGAGGTCGCGATATGGTATGCCGCCCAAGGCACTGACACGCTCCTCGCCGAACAAATCGGGCAACGCTTCGCCATTTTGTCCATTGCAGCATTCTTGATTGTAGGTCTATTGTTATTGTTGCGGGTGAATGAGCAAGAGGGTCGGGAGGCGGGACGGGTTAGTTAAAATTTTATAGCTGATAAAAGAGGCATAAATGCTAAAAAGGTTGATTTTGGGTAAGAAAACGTTAAATTTCAGTTTCAAGCAAAGATACAGCTTACAGATACTTTTTTTAAGCATGCTATTCACATTACTAATGGGGTGTACTTCACAAGAACATCTAAATGTAACAATAACGGACCTACCCACCTGTACTGGATGGGATGACCTGAATACTCCTATTGGGGTTTCACAAACTTTTTCGACAGATGAGGCTTACATTTATGCTTGTGGTAAATTGGATGTGAGCAAAAACCCTATCACATTACCAATCAATTGGTATTATGAAGATAAACTAATTTACAGAGAGGTGCTTAGTGGTGTAACAAATGGCCATTTTTATAGTCTACTTGATCCAGAGCAACACATTTATGCCGAAGGTAAGTACAGATTTGAAGTGATTATTTACAAAACACCCCAATATGGTGCAAATTTTCAGATTGTAAATCCATAAACAAAAAGAGTGGCTGAACCACTCTTTTTGTTGTGCTTATGATTGACAATTTTATGAGTCTCGACGACGTCGCGCTCGTGTCCGTAGGTCTTGCGCTTTGGCCTTCAAATCGCGGAAGACCTCGGTGTCGACAATACGCTTCACTTCTTGCTGTCGTTTCACCTCGTCGATCTCTATGCGAAGCTGCTGGATTTCTTGCTTGAGACTTTCTTCTCGAATGTAGGCTTCAAGAGCCGCAACTGCGAGTGAAGAGAAGGACTCCATCATCTGTTGCAAATTCTGATCAAATGGCACGACCTGCTTAGTTTCAGGGTCTTGGGCATTAATGAGTTGTAGGACGCCAACCACTTCCTCTGAGTGATTTTTCAGCGGAATATTGAGATAGGACTGAGCACGATAGCTGACATCATCACCAAAAATTTTGGGGCCAGAGAATTGTGGTGTCCCCGGTGCATCGGCATTAGCGATATTGAGCGAGTCGCCTGTCAAAGCGACGTGGGTGGCAATGGTCCCGTGATTTGGCGCTTTGGTGTCCGAAACATAAAGCGGTAAGGGTTTCAGTTCAATGTCATTGCCGGTCGTCCCCCCCATATTCATATCAAGGGTATCATTTGAAACGCTCACGTATTCCAAGCTCTTGTCTTCAGAGCGCAACAGATACAACACCCCAGCATCGGCGTGACAGAAGGCCTTGGCCTCCAGCATCATCTTTTCCAAAAGCCGGTTGAAGTTTCGCTCTGAGGTCAAATCTACCCCAATTGGGATAACGACGTCCAGCAAATCATCAGCCCGTTTTTTCTCCTTGCGCACCTGGAATAACGATTGGCGCAGCTGCCCCGTCATTCGGTTGAACGTTTCAGCCAAGGTCCCTGTCTCATCACGTGATTCAACCACCGCTTGGGCTTCCAAATCACCGGAACGAATTCGCTCGGCGACATTGGTTAATCGTTGTACTGGGCCAGCAATATTTTCACGGAAGATCACAGCCATCGCCAAGCCAAGGATGAGCGCCACGGCACCTCCAATCAAGGTTTGTTGATTGGCTGTGGTCAGCTGTCTACGACCAGCCCCCAGGTCGGCCTCAAGCAGGGCTTGCTGGTCGGAGGTTAAGTCGGCCAGGAGTTGACGCATCTCTGCGGCCAAAGGCACTGCTTCTGTACTAAACAAAAATAAATCTTCTCGCCAGCGTTCCCCTTCCAACAATTCAAACATTTGGTCAGGCAACACCAAGAAAGTATCACGATTTTGCGTAATACTTTCCAGCAAAGCTTGTTGATTTTGATCCAGTAGATTTTGCTTACTATTGAGAGCTTCCCAAGCAAACTCATTCAAATCGAGATTAGATTGATATTCTGCCCGATAAATTCGATTACGGGTGGTTACGTAGCCCCGCAGACCAGACAGCATCGCGGTAAAGGAGCCTTGTAATTCTGCCATATCTGACAAAAGCGCTACGTTCTCTTCCGTCGGTTCACGTCCTGCCTGAATTTCGATCATACTTTGCAAATCAATCAAAGCTTGTCCTGCCGTCCGAATCCCTTCCGTCTGGAGTAAGGCATAGGCCGGTTCCCGTTCAAGCTGGTCATCCCGTAATTCAAACAGCTTATCAGGTAATTGAGACCAAGCGGCAAAGGCAACCTTTAAATCCTCAAAGCGTTGTTGATTATCGGCGTTGAAGTTAGGCGCTAGTTGCTCCAGAATGGCCAAATCGGCCTCAAAGGCTTGGCGTGACTCGTTGTAACTATCCCGAAATGTTCCTTCGCCCAAGGCCAAATATCCCCGAACATCGGCCTCCATTCGCAGCAGGTTTGCCTGGGCCTCAGATGAAGCCAGGGCTGTTGGCACCCGCACATCTTCGGTGATATTAATTCGGCTGGTAGCAAAGCTGCTACCGATATAACTGACCGCAGCACCAACCAAGGTTAAGATCACCAAGATTCCAAACCCAAGACTTAATTTATTCCCAATACTCAGGTTTTTGAGAAATCCTCGTGGAGGCGAAGCGTTCGATTCAGTGGAAGTATTTGTTGCAGTTGACGCGGTCATTGTACCCGACTCCAATCTTTGATATTCCAAGTCGTCGCATCCCACGGCGTCAGTTCAATCCCTTCGATTGTGGTACTGACCCCTGAAACCGTGGCCCGATGCACGAGAGGAATAATCACAACATCATTGATAAGCATATCATTCATCTGTATAAACAGTTCGTTACGTATTTCTTGATCTAGTTCGGTGAGAGCCTGTTCGTATAAAGCATCATATTCTGGATTACACCACCGCTCAATATTGGCCCCAGACCAGTCATTCGATTTTTGAGAAATTTCGTCACAGGTCCAACTTTTCATATAGGCCGCAGGGTCAGGGCTACGATTGGCTGTATTGAATTCCTCTAAATCGGCATAAAAGTGAAATCGGGTATCGGGGTTAGAGGGATTATTACTAAAGAAGATACTGGCTGGGATAATCTTTACCTCAATATCGATGCCAATCGTCTTCAAATCTTGCTGAATAATCCGCTGGGTTTGTTGACGCAGGCTATTTTCAGAGGTCTGAAATAGTAGCTGCATCTCTACCCCATTTTTATCGCGTGTACCATCCCCGTCCGAGTCGACCCAACCCGCATCATCCAATATCTGAGCCGCCCGTTCCAAGTTGAACTCGTAAGTATTATTGGGTGAGCGGAACTGTGATGGGGAAACGAGCATTGTCGCAGTTGGTCGTCCAGTTGGACCATACAACTCGGCAATTCTATCACGGTCAATCGCGTAAGTTAGGGCTTGGCGAACCGCTAAATCACTTAAAACCGGATTGGGGAAATTGATATTTGATCGTTCGCCATCATCTGTCACCCGATTGGGGTCGGTGCGATTGAGCAAAATTCGCTCAACAAAAGCGCCAAAGGGGGCCAAAATCACCCCTTGTCCTTCTGCCTCTAGTGTAGCCAAGGTGGTGGCATCAAGCAACAAGTTAAGAGCAAAATCGACCTCACCAGCCGCCAAAACTGAGCGAGCTGCCTCTTCAGGAATACCGCCGCCCCGTAACTCTACTCTACTAAAGTAAGGTTTATCAGCTTCCCGGAAAAATGGGTTAGGTTCATAAACAATCTTATTGGTTTCAACCAATTGGTTACCTAGGAACAAAACCTCTTGAGGCTTAAAGGAAATCATTTGATAGGCCCCAGTGCCCACAGGCAGTAAATCTTTGGTGTCTGCTGCGTTGGGTCCATTAAATTCCTCTAAAATATGCCGGGGCAAGATCATTCCCTTTACCCCCACAAAAGGAATATTCCAGGCCGGTGTAACATCAAAAAAATTGATTTTTATCGTGAAATCATCAATCACTTCCACACGCTCAATGCCTGCATACTCGGAGGTGGTTGTTGCTTCCGTATCCGGGTTTGTAATAAATTCGTAGGTGAACAACACATCATCGGCCGTAAATGGTTCGCCATCTGACCAAATCACATCTTCGCGCAATCGCCAGGTGACTGACTTCCCATCCTCGGCCAAATCATCATTTTCCAAGCTCGGAATTTCAGCCGCCAAAATCGGGATGAGTTCGTCATTCTCATTATAACTGGCTAATGGTTCATATGTAATTCGGCTGGCTCCCCAGTCTTTTTGACCCGTGGCCAAATGTGGATTGAGAATCGTTGGCGCTTGCCAAAAGAGCAGCCTCAAGGTGTCACCAGCCCCTCGACCTGACGGTGTTGGCTCAGGCAGCGGGGTAGATGTGGGTTCCAGCACCGTTTCAGTTGGCGCAAAATTACACCCTGTCAAGAGTACAGCAAAAAGTAATATTGCGAGTGACAGGTATAAGCATATTCGAGAAACATATTGGGGCATTTGTGATCCTCCTTAGACCCCATAAAAAGTCTTAGGTTTTTCAGGAATCGGTTTTGGTTATCTTAAGTCGAATTATCTTAACAAAGTTAAAGAGTATTCAAAAATTTAGTGCTCCAGAATTATACAAAACATTAGCCTTGATCTTTGTGGAGCACAGGCGTTATTCTTCTGAAACAGAATATTATTTGATTTATTAAATTTCCATTTAGATAAAATCATCACAAGAAGAAACTGATTCCTAATTTTGGGAGTGTCCCACTACCTCTGTAAAATATCGATATTTGTAGAGGTAATTTACACAACTCTAATCTTAATAAAAGTATATCAGTTTTTCATTGGGGTTAATAGTAGGAAATTGTAGCTAATAATTACAAACATCTTTAGTAAATTATACCACAACTTGAGCAGTGGGGAAGATTTCAAGGCTAAATCAGCCATAATCCTCATCAAACAGAAATGGTTTCCAGCGAGGATCATTCTTTTGCATAAGGTACGTGGCAAAATGATCACGCCAGCGAGGAAGGTCATTCTGCATTAGTTGTGAGATTTGTATATTTAGGGTTGAGGCTGTATCAAAACTGGATACCCAGAAATGACAATATTTCTGCCAAGAATGGTCTGCATCATCAAGGGTGATATGATTACCTCGATAAATTATCATATTTGGGGGCAAGCGACGCCCCACTGGCACTTTATCCTCTAACCCTTTAATCGGCAAACCAACCAAACTACTAACAAAGGGAAATTCCCCCCAATCAACTAATCGCCAGCCTAATTTGGAGACAACAGGGGCCGCTCCCAGGCCGACAGCGATGGTAACGAATAAATTATAATCATCAAAACGCCCGAGCAGCTGTTGCCGCAACTGGTAACTTACCCCTTTTTTTCGCCACTCAGGATGCGTCCAGCCTGTCGCAGACTCATTAATGTCAATCTGGGGAAATTGATCAACCGAAACATCAGCAATCTCAGAAATATGGCGACGTGCCGGATCATTCAGGACAGGAACCAAGCTAATATAACTGACAATTTGCTCTTTATACAAAGCCACAACCGCTCGACCTTTTGCCCAGCGTTCCTCAAGGACGTGCGCCGGATAGGAGGTCAGGCTCACTTCCTTGGCAATATTATCAGCCATTCCTTGCCACACTGCTTCGGTCAAGGCCTCAATCGAAGTAGGCTGCAGGGATACCGACTGATTAACATCTGTCGTATCAAGTGTAAAAATAGAGTTTGTCATAAATACAATTTAATCAAACTTATCAAATAGTTTTTGTAACTCACGTGGCCGGGTGCGGGTTAAGTCGGCAATTCGATCATTCGCATCACGCAACCGATGGCTAAGAACACTAATTAACTCCAAAGACAAATCAGGATATTGTCGGGCCAAAGCAATCAAAGGCTCACGCCGCACCCGTAAGGTAAGGGTATCCTGAATAGCGATTGCGGAGCTTGAGCGGGGGCTATTATCAAAGAGGCTTGTTTCACCAAAATAGGCGCGGGGGCCTAGGGTGGCTAAGCGAGCATACGACCCTTTTCGGCGCTCTTGCTCAATGCCAACCCGGCCATTAACGACAACATATAATGCGCCACCGGCATCCTTTTCTTCAAAGATACGTTCATCTTCATGAAATAATTTCTCCTCGGAAATATTAGCCAACACTTCCAACTGATAAATTGTCATGCCCTGGAAAAAGGGCACTTCTTTCAAGAAGATGATTTTTTCGATTGTTGAGAGCAAAAAGACCTCCTCCTGTTTCACATCGGTGATATGAAACCCGGCTATTGTACGTCTAGCAGCCCGAGCCGCTAAGCGCACATCAGCATTTTCATCAGCAAATGAACGCTCCAAAGAGTGCTCAATATCTGACATTGCTAATGGCACATATTTTGATAAATCTAGTTCAGTGGACTCGTCTTCGATTTTCTTGAGAACGCCACCCTTCAAAGAGTCGAAAAGCCCCTTGGTTTGTTTGGGTTCAGGAGCAGGCGAGTCGTCTACCAACTTTTCTTTGGGTGGCTCATCATCCAACGCTCCAAGCAAGCCCACTAAAGATCGACGGGGTTTACGCCTTTCTTTCTTCGCAGGTTCGGCCTTCTTCGTAGGTTCGGCTTCAGGTTCCTCTTGTTTTTCGTCATTAGAGTCGCCCGCGTCATCAAGCAGATTGAGCAGATTACCAGCTCGTTGTCGCCGTCGTCTCAGCCGTGATGGCTTCCCCGTCGCCGAGTCGTCGGTCTCTGCATTTTCCTGATCAACAGCCTGTTGCTCCTCCTGAGTCCCATTCGTGGCTGGTTCAGGTTTGGGGGTTAAAGCGGCTCCCATCTCCCCCAGAGCAAAGGTCATTATCGCTCGGAACCAAGGCGACTCTGGATCTGAGACAAGATGCTTAACCGCGTCAATCGTTGTGGGAGTCTCCATGTTCCAAACATCCCGGCTCAAGTTTATCAATTGACGCGCAGAATGTTTTTCAAAGAGTGGCGCGATTAATTGTGCCGTTTGTGGTGAGGTTAGCGACTCTAAGGCCTCTGTTGCATTCGCTCGCATACGCACGCTGTGGCTTTCCAACGAATCAGCCACAATTCTCACATCTTCTGCGTTATGAATCGCCATCAATAAGTAGAAAATTTCATCAATGAGCTGATTGTTCTGCTCGGCCAAAGCGTTTTGCATCACCCCAATACTGGGGAAAACTTGACAGGTTCTTAGGGCTTCAACCAAGCCGTGGTTACGATAAATGGTCAGCAAGTTGCTGGTAATATGGGTATTGACCAATGGCCCATACTCTTTGGGGTTCACTTGACTTAGAACCACTGTCGCCATTTTTCGTAATTGAGGGTCTGTTGCATCAAATTGAGGATGGACAATCGGAATCACAGCTCTCCCGATTTTAACCAATGCATCAACAGCGGTTGCTCGAACCTGAGCGCTGGGATCAGTCAAAGCTCCAACAATCGCTCGATGAGTCTCTTGGTCCCCTAATTGTGCCAGAATATTCAAGGCAGCTTGGCGAACACGTTCAACGGGATCGTGCAACAACGTCTTTGTTCGCTCAACAATTGTTTGCTGTAGCGGTTCCGGTAATCGAAGCTGGACAAGGGGTTCTAGGGCAGAGACCGCCGCCAAACGAACGGCATCATCATCCTCGGTGATGTAATCAGCCAAATGGGTAACCGCCTGAACATCCCCAACCTCACCCAAAATTCGTAAGGCTTGGGCTCGACGCCCAACATTTTTGTCACCCAAAAATTCATTCAAAACATCAACGGCTGGACCAATGTTGTAAAAATCACCCGAACGCGCCAAGGCAGATAATACCCGTAGTTCCACATCAACGTCTGGATCATGTAGCATATCCACCACTAAAGCGTGAAACTGCTCGTCCTCGGGGCCAACCAGTTGCTCAAGCCCTGCCACCGCCGCCAAGCGAGCCTGTCCATCTACATCACCCAAAAAGTCCACATATAAATCACGCAAAGATCGACTGGTAATTCCAGAGGCAGCCAAAACATCAAGCATCGCGGCCCGGACCCGACCATCTGTTTGTTCTGGAATGGCCTCAGCCAAAATTTGGACAGAAGCATTACCCCCAACCTGGCTAATCAACTGCGCCATAAAAATGGCAAATTCAGGACTACTACTCTCATCAAGTTTACGTTTTAAGGATCCTAATGTGGCGGGATCAGCAATCAAGCCGCTCCCTTGTTGGGAAAAGATGAAGGAGAAGTCCTCTTGCTCCAACATCGTAATCAGGGCATGCGAATATTGTCTACGCACCATAAAGGCGGTCACAACCAAACCAACGGCCAAAATACCAATCAAGACAAACAGGAGCACAGAGTTTGGGACGGCTGGAATGAAGAGCAACAGGCCGCCGATTAAACCACCAATCGGCACGACAAAACCCACGATGAATGCCCGGGCTCGCCCCTTAACTCGTAATGGAACAGCATTGTAAAGTAGATTATCAACTGGATTACGGAATGTTGTTCGTAAAATCGAGCCGTTGATGTAGCCCAACGCCGCAGCGGGAACCGTACGGAAAAAGCTCAAAGTGGCTGAAATACCCAAGGTAGCAATTGGGAAAATCAGGCTGGCATTCCCTAAACCTACTCGACTGATCAGGCGATTAAGTACAAACAGCTGAATGGGCAGCGCAATCAGGTTACCAATCACATTCAAAAGGGCAATGAAATTGGCAATCTCTTCTTCGCTTTGCAAATTTACATCTAATAATTGCAAAGATTGATAATTGATCAGAGGTAGCAGGGTGAAGGTCAGGATGGTACCTAGCGCCAGCCAGCGTAAAAATTGAGATTGATAAACAAACTGAAAGCCTTCTCTCACGTTGTCTAAATAAGACGATTCGCTTTCAGGCTCATTGACGGTTTGAATTGGAAATACACCCGTTTCCTCTGCCTGTCGTCTTAACAAACGAGGAATCAATGCGGCAATGATTGTGGCAATGATCAGGGTGGATAACCAGATAATGACAATGCTATTTGTGGGGTCGGGCTGAAAAAATTGATTGAGATAAGGCAGGCTCAAACCGGCGGCAATCCCAGCAAAGCGGGCTCCTGAAGCAAGCAAGGGAATGATTCGTTTAGCTGATTGAGTGTTATAAAAACTATTGACGTAGATGGGCCAGTGGATGTTAAAAATATCCAAGAGCGGCACGTTGAGAACGAGAAAAAGGATAATTAACGGGACAATCACCCCAGTTGAGCCTGATATGAGAAAGAATAGACCAACTGAAACACCAAGAATACTGACAATAAATAGAGCAACGAGCAATTTGGTATTGTTGACTCGGTCAGCAAAGGCGGTATAAATCGCCGAGCCGATGATCGTCACAATGCCATTAACGACAAAAACCCACGGTAAAAATTCAACCCCTACCTCTGTCAAAAATGCAGCTTCAACAACAGGACGCCCCCACTGCCAACCTGTTAGGGTAATGAAATAGACCGCATAAATGAGGAGAAAGCGGGGCCATTCATTACTTCTAATATTAAAAAGTCTACTGAGTAGGCGAATACCTCTTTGCAACGACAAGGTCTCCGTGAGGAATTTAGAGTAATTGTCCTCATAACAAGGCTAATAATATAAGAACAAATTTACAAACAGATTATTTATGATCAACATCCCGGTTTAATCATAAATTTTGTCATAAATCATAAATTAACAAAGACCTAGTTGCTAGGTCTTTGTGTATAAAATAATTTTTTTATATCTAACGCTGTGACACTGTTTATCAGACCTAGAGGAGTAGGATGCCAAGCTATGATGCGTCATCCTCTGATTTAGCAATATCATCCAAGGCCGCCCAGAAACTGGAGGAGATGGTTCGATTTTTTTTCTGAGCAAAGCGGGCCTTGTACCAAATCTCTTTCTTAACTTCCACTTTACGAACCAGCCCTTTTGCTACCAAGTCATCCAGGGTCTTCTGGATTTCTTCGATCGGTTGGTCAACTTCTTCGGCAATCTCTTCCAACTTTAATCCGTTACGACGTACCATCTTCTTTACAATCTTTGCGATCGCGTCTGGCATATCAAGTAGGTCAATCGGAGAGATACCATCCTGTTTGTTGTGGGAGTCTATTTCATCTTGTAAACGATCAAAAAGGTTGCTCATCAATAAATCTCCGGCATCGGAATTGGCTCAGGTTGTGGCTTACAAGAACCACACCAAAGCGCATCCGCTACCACAATTGCCTTCGGTGTTTCATGTTCACCGAGATATACTGATAATATAAAGGGCATTGTGCTGGGGCAATCATTACAGACTGCCCGACCACAAAAGCGGCAGATACCGGTAGCATCGCTACCACAGTTATGACATTTCATGTTAACTCACTACTCAGCGGCAATAACTTGGGCCGCGACATTCCTAATTGTGGCTGACCATTCGTTATCCGGCTCTCGCAAAGAAAATACATCCGAGCTTGACAAACGAGCCACATCTGTTGAAAGTGGCAAAATACCAACTACAGGCGTACTGTAAGTGTTTTCTGCCTGTGATTTCAAGGCATCAAAATCATATTCTGGCAATGCCTTGTTAATTAACAAAAAGAGATTGGGAATATCCAATTTACGGGAGACATCAACCGTAACCGCTGTTCCCTGGAAATCTTGACGGTCAGGACGCATAATCAAGATAAGCACATCAGAAATAGCAATCGATAGCAATGTTTCTTCATTTAGCCCTGGGTGGGTATCAATAAAGAAGTAATCTAAATTAAGATCATCAATCGCATCCTGAAACCCATCGCTGAGCGTACCAACGTCATACCCTTCACGGAGGACCTTGGCAATCTCATTTGGCTTAATTGATGATGGGATCAAGAATAACTCACCTTGAGGCAGGCCTTGTCGGCCATCAGGCATAATTAATTTTGAACCCACATTATAAACAGCTTCGGTAATCTCACATTTTCCCCACAGATAGTCATTCAGGGACAACGTAACATCATCCTGATCCATACCAAAGAGGACGTGTACACCAGGAGATTGAATATCCGTATCAACGATAGCAACTCGATTGCCCTGCATGGCCACTTGGGTTGCAATATTTGCCGTTGAATTTGACTTTCCTGTACCACCACGAAATGAGTGAATAGATACGATTTTGGACACTTAACTCACGCCTTTCTTATTCATTAGAATAGTCCATTACAAGCCTACCGCAACATGATATTTTGTGCAAATGCCTAAATTTTTTTAGATCAACTGAGCGATTATACCATCTGCTCTGTAAACTGATTGAGCCACACCTCATAATCAGGCAGGGTTTGACCGCTTTTCAATGTTTTCTTCATCTGACTCAAGCCACTACGAACCGCACCTTTGGCCCCTTTAAAGCTGAGATCTAGATGATGTAATGCTTCTTTCGTGTCACCATTTTGAGCCATCAACCACGCTTCAGCGCCTCGAGCCCATGGTTCAAACTCCGAACTAAATTCTGTTTGTCCCAAAACATCTAAGTCGCCGGACAACAGAACTAGTTTTTCTCTAGCGATAGTACTTCCTAAATCAATAGCTTGGCTATACATCGTCTTTGCCGCTTCGAAATCTTTTTGTAGAGCTAAGACATCAGCCAAAGCCTCAGTGATCTCTATTTGCACCTCATTTGAAAGCCCTGGCAGACCTAATATTTGATCATAATAATCAAATGCACCAGCATAAATTCCTAGCTCACAAGACCGTTCTGCCACACGTCGCCCAAAACTAATGGCTTTCTCCAGATTATCGCCTCGCAAATAATGATGTGCCAAAACCTCCAGAGGTGAGTCTGGTTGCTCTTCAAGCCAATCTGCAAGTTGGGTATGCCACATTTGACGTTGTGAAAAGGACATTGTTTCGTAAATAGCTTCTTGCATGAGGGGGTGAACGAAACGATAGGTTTGGGGCGACCGATAAATTTTGGGTTCAGTCTTTACTATGAAGGAAGCCTGAATCGCTCCCCTTAGGGCATCTTGTATTTCTTGTGGGGTTAATCGTTTCTCCCCTAGAATAGCCAAGGCCTCGTCATCAAACATATCCCCGATAATTGCACCCCAACGCAACACATCTTGTTGGTCAGGGGTCAACTCATCAAAACGTGCCAACAATAACTCTCGCAGGGACAAGGGCAAAGCTGGCTCAACGCCAGTCCATCGCACTGTTCCGTCGCCACGATCCACAAAAACGGTATCACTTTTCTGTAACGCTTGGCATAATTCAATCGTATAAAGGGGACTCCCGCCAGCTCGACCATTGATCCACTTCGCCAAATCTTCTTGTAACACCTCACCACCAAAGGCTCGAACTGCAATTTGATTAACTGCCTCATGTGACAGTGGCTCCAATTTCAGATTCGTTACCCCTTCTGCCTCATAGCTTTGGCGTCCGGTCAACACCAACATCAACGAGGTTGAAGGTAGATGAGCAACCAGTTGTTTGAGCAAACTACCTGACTCTTCATCAATCCAATGAATGTCTTCTAGAATCAATAAAGTTGGTTCCGTCTGGGCCAGCTTTTCCAAAAGATTAATAATTACCCTTGGCCCACTAATCCGCTCTTGTAGCTGTGTCCAAAGCGTCTCTTTTGGCTTTTCACGCTCGCTCAATCGGCTCTGGAGTAGTGATTGCAATCCGCCTTCAATGGCTGTTTCCTTCTTTACAGTTTGTTGCATTTCAAGTTTACCACTCAAGGTATCCAGCAATGACCCGCCCGTTTTTGAGGCGGGGGGTTTTGCAACAATTGTTGACTGTGGGTCTGGGGCAGGCAAGCCAAGGACATCAGCGAGGATTCCCTCAGATTCGGTTAGGTCTAACGTCTGCAGTTTATGATTAAGTTGCGCTCGTTGTTGAGCAGGATCATCATACTCATCAATATCCAACCAGCCGCTCAACAAGTCAATCCAGGGGAACAAGGTGATATGTTTACCGTGGGGTTGACAGCGACCATTCAGGATACGGATACTTCGCTGTCTGGCCTGACTAGCCAAATCAGACATCATGGCGGTCTTCCCTGTCCCTGATTCCCCTTCAACCATCCAAGCGCTATGAGTGGTTTGTTCACTTACCAATTGGTCCAAGCCTGCAACCAAAGTTTCTAACTCCTTTTCGCGCCCAACCAACGGCCGTTCCAAGGGCGGCAAACGTGTGCCACGACGAATATCACGGACATTGACGATGACCACAGGTCCATCAATTCCTTTGAGCTGGACAGCAGGCAATTGTTCGCCCACAAAGGCACTTTGCGTTTTCGCCCAAATATCAGAATCAAGGATAACTTGACCAAACTCGGCCTTACTCATCAGACGAGCAGCTCGGTTTACTGCGGGACCACCGACAAAAGACTCCCGTCGATATCGCGCCCCAATCTCGCCGCTAAAAATCAAACCATATGTAATTCCACCTCGTTGCTGAATAGGAATATCGATATCAAATTCCTGATTGATTTGCTCCACAGCTTTGGCCATTTGCAGGGCTGAGGAGACAGCGTAGAGTCGCGTTCCTTCGTGAGTCTTTGGTACGCCATAGGTATTTAGGAGGAAGAAGCCTTTGCTGTAGGCATCGATTTGGCTAACAACGCCTTCGTGCTTTTTTATAATATCCTGAATCTCAACAAAGTAGCGCTGAAAAATCTCTGTAGCCAGCTCTGGGCCATACTTTACGGCCACGTCTTCAATGCCAACCACATTAATAAATTGCACCGCAACAGGCCGTAGCTCAGATGTCAGTTTACGATGACGGTCGGTGTTGACCATTTGCGCTAGCATGTCTTCGGGCAAGAATGGAGCCAAGCGTTCCACACGTTGAAGCGCGGCATCAATCCCCTGCAATACTTCCTGAGGCTCCATGCTTAGGAAGACCGAGCCACCAGCCTTGCGCCTAGGCTGAACAATTTCATAATCGCCCAACTCATCGCCAAAATCGTCCAGCACTCTAGCCCCATCAAACCTAAAATCACGTTCTGCAATGGGACGAGCCTTTTCGCCAAGAATCACTTCGCCGGGACTACCACTCTCTTCAGCGTGGGTGGCCCCATGAATACCAGGCCCACTTACTAGCAATTCCATACGTTGGGTAGAGCCAACAATACCAGCATACGCTTCACCGCTATCTACGCCAACGCTCATGGTCAGGCTACATTGACCATAATCCGTCTCAAATTGTTTAAACGGAGCCACAGCCCGTTGCATCCGCAGGGCAGCCCGAGTGGCCTGCAAAACGTCCTGGTTATCTTCCTGTTTTGGAAAATAGGCCAACACCGCATCACCCGCAAAAATCAACAAATCACCACCTGAGGCCATTAAGGGATCCAAAATCGCCTCAAAAAGCTGGTTCATAATTTGATTCATTGCTTCGGGGCCACGTGCGGCCCCCTGTTTAGAGAGTAGCTCGGTCAACGCTGTAAAACCAGTCATATCAGCAAAGAGATAACTCCCCTGAAGCATTTCACCATGCGGCTGACCAGGTGTTGGGTCCAAATCCAGCATAAACCGAGGCATATACTGGATTAGCACCCGATGAAGCGGGTCCAATGCACGTGTCGCTTTCATAAACTCCCGGCCAATACGACGCAATGATTTTTTATCAGCTTGATCAAAGTCTGGGGGTATCTCGCTTAGTTGCTGAAATAGACTCGGTGGTAAATAACGAGCCAGACGAGGGTATAGGGAAGACCAATATTCAGCAAGAGATAGAGTTTCGTTCATGTTCTTAACATAGTTTGTAATGCTTCCAACTATATCAATCAACCATAGGCTTGTCAATCGGTACAATTTAACTATATTTGACAAATCAGTGTTGCATAAGTTAGCATAGGCGTAGTTTTGTTGCATAAGTTAGCATAAGCGTGCATAATTTATCACAAGCCTCAATACTTTTTAGATATATCCCGACATTTCAGTATCAGAGAAAAAATTAGGAATTATCGGCTTAAGTCCGTTAAAATGCTTAGAGATACCCTTCAAAGACGAAGGGGGGATAAAGGATATGGAACATTCATTAAAAATTTTTGTTATTGGTACAGCCTCACTTGATACGCTGTACTTCTCACGTCAAACTGCTCACACCGCTGGCGGGGCGGGCCTATACACGGCATTAGCTGCTCAAAAAGCGGGCGTTGAGACTGGACTGTTTGCCCCAAAGCCAGAACCGATGCCCCACCCTTTCAAAGTAGTGGATGAGCGCATCTTTTGGGCTGGGCCAAAGATTTTCCCGCACGCTATTCCACGCTTGGAAATTGAGCACCGCGGTGATGGTCAAGCCACTTTGTTAGATGCCTCGTGGGGAGGTGAAGCTGAATTGACGCCAGCGGTCATCCCTACTGAGCTTCAACAAGCAGATATTGTTCATATTGCTGCCTTGAGCAATGCTGATCGCCAGTCAGAGTTTCTACAAGCGCTCCAATCGCAACGTGGTGATCAAGCCAAGCCTCGCATTTCAGTGGGCACTTACGCCAAGTTAGCCTATGGAACACCTGATAAAGTTCGAGCATTATTAAAATCTGCTGACTACTTCTTCATGAATGAAAATGAAGCCAAAGGACTGTTTGGGAGTGTTGAACAAGCTTGTAATGGTGACAATACTGTTCTATTTATAACGTTAGACAAAGAGGGCGCGTTAGTCATTGAAGGTGATCAAACGACTCATGTGGTGGGACATCCAGTTAAAGAATTAGACCCGACAGGGGCTGGGGACACCTTCTGTGGCGCGACTCTGGCGGGTATTTCTCAGGGTAAAACACCCGTTCAGGCAGCCGAGTTTGCGGTTAAACTTGCCGCTAGCGTTGTTAGTCAGCCTGGCCCCTCGGCTTTACTGGTCGATTGATTTTCACGTCACAATTTAAACTGACAATCAGTCATCCACTTAATATCCCCCTGATTTCCCATTGAATTCTTGCAGAGCCTCTGGCATAACCTTAAGCCAGAGGCTCTGTTTGAGTCCTAGCACCTTATCAACATTCTATCACCAAATTCGGAGACACAATGACTCGCACCAGAAACCGTTGGCTTGTTTATTTTTTTACTTTAGCCGTCTTGATTTTGAGTCTAGTTTTTGCCCTTCCCTCCACATCAGCTCAAGTCACCGAGACTGGGACGTTAATCGGCTTAATTACAAACGACTCGACAGGGGACCGACTGGCTGGGGTGACCATTATTGTATCTGGGCAGAGTACTACTACAAATGCTAATGGATTTTATCGTTTCGATAATGTGCCTATTGGTGAACAACTCGTCACCGCCAGCTTGACGGGATACCAAACTTCGTCCAGAAGCCGAGTTGTCGTCGCTGATCAAACGCGGTGGAACAGCCTGAAGCTATCCCCATTAACCGATATCCCCACCCCAACCCCGGTTCCAACGGCTACGCCTCAGCCACAAACTGGTAGTTTAATGGGCCTCATTACCGACGTGAGTAGTGGCGAAAGACTAGCTGATGTCACGGTCTCCGTCGCAAATCAATCTTTGGTGACCAATGAAAACGGGTTTTATCGTTTCGACGATTTAGCCCCTGGTTCATACACCGTCATAGCTGAAAAGGCTGGCTATGAGACGGCCCAAAGTAGCCGTGATGTTAACATCGGCCAAAGTCGCTGGAATAGTTTAAGCCTGACACCTCTCCCGCAAACATTTAGCTGCCCAACGACCTCTGATGCCACATTTGAATTAATTCCCATTCTCAATCAAGCCACCGACCACCCTGCGGCCCTACATGGTGATCTTAACTTGAGCCAACGAGGTTACAGCCCGACTCAAGCCCCACTTGTTTTGCAAGATTACGCGGGTGACACTGACCCTAACGCTCCGCAATTGGCCGGTCTTTTCGTGCCCAATCAATTCCCCGGTCTAAGCAGCGCCTACCATGTCCATCATTGGGACTGGGCCTGTGGTGAACGTGGTTGTCGCGGCGATATCATCACTGACTGGCCAACGACTTTAGTCGGACTTCGCACCACAGCGGGGCAAGCCCTCTTCCCGCCTAATCGTAGCTCCGAAATTTATCCTGGCGGCTACAAAGCCTTGGTGCTTTACGCCGAACCCAATCGCCTCACCTTAGGCTATACTCGCGAAGACTCCATGGCCCGTGGCTATGCGGTTCATCTCGAAAATGTCTGTGTTGACCCCAACCTCCTGGCCCTCTATCAAGCTCAAGTCAATGACGCTGGCTTTCACGCCACAGGGCAACTCCCCGCCCTCCGAGACGATCAAGCGCTCGGCGTCGCCTTGAACGAGGAAATCGGCGTTGCTATTCGCGATAATGGGGCGTTTATGGATCCTCGCTCACGTAAGGATTGGTGGCAGGGGTATTAGGACTTGTAGAGTTCATAGGGTTTGTGGGGTTTATAGAGTCGGGAATATGTTAATACACGAAGTTACTTGATCATTTCTACCTATTGTCGTATACAATATGGCGTGCTACAATCCGTTTACAGGCTTAAAATGGACGAACTAAACGACGACTCGCCCTTAACAATTGATGATCTTCCTGAGGATCTTCGAGCAATTCACGCCCAAATCATCGCTGAATTCAAACAATTACCCACCTCACTCCCTTTCGATCAATTGCTAGACATCTGTGTCGCAGTTATTCATCGCCATTTTGATTTATACTCAGCCAATATTTATTTACTAGAGGATAGTGGTGAATGGATTACTCTTCGGGCAGCCTCACAAGACGCAATTAAGATTGTAATAAGTCGTGGGCATAAACTTAGAGCCAATGGGGATTCGCTTGTTGGTAGGGCTATTCAAATAGGTCAAGGGGTACTTGCCTTTGCAGAGGAAAAGCCATCTCACCCTTTTCCAAGTAGTCCGCTGCCTCCTGTAGTTTCAGAACTTTTTGTTCCATTACGTACAAAAACCAAAAACATCCTTGGAATATTGGCCATTCAAAGCACCGAGTATTATGCTTTTAGCAAAATGGATTTGTTTTGTTATCAGTCGATTGCAGACCATTTTGCAAACATTCTTTCGCCTTCTCAATAAAAAATAGGTATTAGGGACGACAAATGGAAATCCTCTTCTCAGGACAAATTACTGAGCCGGATTATCTTCAGGCACAAATCTTACAAGGTGGTATCCCAAAATCGATGCGATTTTTTGGGGCATCCTGATTTTGACTGTATTTGCGGCCATCGTCACCGCTTTCTCTGAGCCAGCCTTATTTTGGTCGGCCCTCCCCGTGATTGGGGTGATGATTGTAATTATGGGCGTCTTGTGGTGGCTACCTCGGATACAGGCCAGAACCCTTTGGAAATACACCCCCGCCTTTCACGAACCGATTTCCGGCAGAATTACACCTGAGGCCATTTACATCAATGGCACGCAGTTTGCTAATGAAATAAGCTGGGAAATGTATCGCGAATATAAACAAACCTCCGATTTATTGGTCCTCTATCAAGCCCCCAACGTTTTCAACATCTTCCTCAGAACCTTTTTTGAGCACGAAGCCGATTGGCTCGCCTTCAATGATCTTGCCTCTGAAAAAATAACAAGGGATGGACCCTCAAAAGGAAAAGGGCGAGGTTATTCAATCGCCATTGTTGTGGCTTGTGCCATCATTCTTATCATTAGTTTCATCAGCGGTCTCAGATAATGAGGGAACTTTATGACTAATCTTCATTTTGAAAATCAAGTTGTTTTGATCACCGGGGCTGGGCGTGGACTGGGGGCGGCGTATGCTCATCTTTTTGCAGAGCGAGGCGCGACGGTCATCGTTCACGATGCCGGGGTTAATCGAGACGGCAGCGCGGGTGATGAAGGTCCAGCCACATCGGTGGCAGAAGCGATCCAAACCAAAGGTGGAACAGCTTTTGTTGAAACCCAAAATCTATCGACACAATCCGCTTGTGACGCGCTGATTGACAATGTCCTCACCCGTTGCGGGCGTCTTGATGTGCTCGTTCATTCGGCGGGATTGGTCGTCTACAAACAAATTGCCGAGACCACAGATGAAGAGTGGGAACGCCTACGTCGAATTAACATCGATGCTCCGTTCTGGTTATGCCGAGCGGTCTGGCCCACGATGAAAAAGCAGCAATACGGACGCATCGTGCTAACCGCCTCCATGTATGGGCTTGAGCCTTACGAAGGATCTGACGTTACTGCTTACGGCGTTGGCAAGGCCGCCCAATTTGGCCTTATGAACAGCTTGGCAGGAGAGGGTAAGGCACACGGCATTTGTGTTAACGCCATTTCCCCGGTCGCGGCAACCCGGATTTATCGTCGGCAGGTTGCCGACGATGAAATGATGCCCGAAAGTGTCGCCCCAGGCGTCGTTCTCCTTGGCTCATCAGCCTGCCCTTGGACCGGAATGGTCTTAAAGGCGGCTGAGGGAATGTTTACGCTGGCTGAATTGAGTTATATTGAAACGGTTGAGCTTGGAAAGCTACCCACCCCTGAACAAGTACTCCAAAGCTTAACCTATCGTCAGGCGTAACCCAAGCATACACCTAACACTATTTGTCCGACATCCCGCCCGCTTGTAAACTACCCGCTATCCACCAACCGTTCACCGCTATTTATTCAAAGGAGAATTAAGTATGAGTCGTAAAGTCATCATCTCATGTGCTATCACCGGGGGGATCCACACCCCAAGTATGACGCCATATTTACCCATTACACCTGACCAAATCGCTGAGCAGGCCATCGAAGCCTCAGCAGCAGGGGCATCGATCTTGCATCTGCACGCCCGTGACCCGGAGACAGGAAAGCCCTCACCTGACCCGGCGGTTTATATGCAATTTCTGCCCCGTATCAAAGAGCAAGCCGAGGCCATCATCAATATCACCACGGGTGGTGGCTTGGGGATGACTCTCGAAGAACGGTTGGCTGCGGCAATGACCGCCAAGCCTGAAATGTCTTCGCTCAATATGGGGTCGATGAACTTTGGTTTGTTCCCAGCGCTGGAAAAACGCAAAGAGTGGAAGCACGATTGGGAGGAAGGCTTTCTGGAAATGACCCGCGACTACATTTTTCGCAACACCTTCCTTGACATTGCTCGGATTACCAAGGAGTTGGGCGAGGCTCACGGCACCAGGTTTGAGTTTGAATGTTACGATATCGGTCACTTGTACAATTTAGCTCACTTTGTTGATCGCGGCTTAATCAAGCCCCCCTTATTCATTCAAACCATTTTCGGCATCTTGGGCGGGATCGGGGCCGAGGTTGATCATCTCATCCATATGCGAAACACGGCCCTTCGTCTGTTTGGCGAGGATCACGAGTGGTCGGTCTTTGCTGCAGGCCGCTTCCAGCAATCATTCTGCACCCACGCCGCGATGATGGGCAGCAATATTCGCGTTGGGCTGGAAGACAGCGTGTACATCAGCAAGGGCAGACTGGCCGAGAGCAATGCTCAGCAGGTCCGCAAGCTCCGTCATATTCTGGAAGAGTTGTCACTGGAAATTGCTACCCCCGACGAGGTTCGTGAGCGGCTTCAGCTTAAGGGTGCGGCCAACGTCGGCTTTTAGCAGTCTCTTGCCCGACTAAATTTCTGAGCGAGTATAATCTAATGACACAAATAGACACCGCCCAGCTTGAGCCGTGGATTGGAAATGAAACCACCATTGAGGTCCAACTCAATCCAGAAACCGCAAACTTAATGGCGGCGACTCTTGATCGTGAGCCTGATTTCAAGGCGGGCGATATTCTGCCTCCGGCGTGGCATTGGCTTTATTTTCACGAACCCGTGCCAGCCTCAGGGCTAGGTGCCGAGGGGCATCCAAAATTGGGCGGATTTCTCCCGCCCGTACCACTCCCTCGCCGGATGTGGGCAGGCGGAAAGTTCACCTTCGAGCGCCCACTTTATCTGGGGCAACCAGCCGCAAAGCGATCAACCGTCAAATCAGTCACACCTAAAACCGGGCGTTCTGGTCAGCTTTGCTTTGTCATTGTGGAACATGAGGTTTGGACCGAAGGCGAGAGATGTCTATCCGAAGAACAAATCATTGTTTATCGGGACGCTCCCAAAGCAGGGCAACCTCAAATTCAGGCCAAGCCTGCCCCAACCGAGTTTGAGGTTTCGAGTCACTACACCTCAGACCCGATTATGCTATTCCGCTACTCTGCCTTGACTTTTAACAGCCACCGCATTCATTACGATACGGATTACTGTCGCGAAGTAGAAGGGTATCCCGACATTGTTGTGCACGGGCCACTCATTGCTACCCTCCTCCTCGATTTATGCATCAATCATTACAACGATCACCTCACTGGCTTCGAGTATCAAGCCCGCAGCCCCCTCTTTAACCCACACCCTTTCAGCATCCACAGTCAACGAATAGGTGACACTGCCGAAGTGTGGGCCGCGAATAAGAATGGGGGATTGGCAATGAAGGCGACGGCGAGGTTTGGTAATTCGTAAATGGTAATTGGTAATTAATCACTCAATAACCAATCCCAAAAATGGGGGGATCATGTCACTCCCGCGTGCTTTTGGCGGGAGTCCATTGCTCACAACCAGTGGATGCCCGACAAAACCATTCGGACATGACACTCTAAAATGTAACAATTATTAGCTCACATAATCAATTGCTATTTACCATTTACTCTACCAACGCCTGCGCCAAATCCTCCCACAAATCATCAACATGTTCGATACCGACAGAGAGACGAATGAGCGCTGGATCGACGGCAATTTCAGAGTCGGCGGTAGTAGCGTGGGTCATTCCGGCCGGAATTTCGATTAACGACTCAACCCCACCGAGAGAAACAGCCAAATGAAAGAGTTTTGTCCGTTTGACTAGCCGTCTCGCCGCATCAAGCCCACCGTGCAGCACAAATGACACCATTCCCCCAAAATCACGCATCTGGCGTTGACTTAATTTGTGTTGTGGGTGATCGGGCAACCCAGGATAAATCACGTGTTTGATTGCTGGGTGATCTGACAGCAATTGGGCCAGCTTTAGCGCATTTTGGCAATGGCGATCCATTCGCAACGGCAAAGTCTTAATACCTCGCATCAATAACCAGCAATCTTGCGGGCCGGGAATAGAGCCAGTGCTCCGCCGTCGGAATTCGAGTTGCTCATACAGCGCCTCATCATTGAGCATCAGCGCCCCAATGACCACATCGGAGTGGCCCCCCAAATATTTTGTAGCGCTGTGCACAACAATATCCGCACCCAACAACAGCGGCTGTTGTAGATAAGGGCTGGCGAAGGTATTATCAACAACGACCGATATCCCGCGAGCTTTGGCGCGTTCAGAGATCGCGGCAATATCCGCCACCTTCAAATACGGATTAGTTGGTGTTTCCAGCCAAATCAGTTTTGTATTGGCTTGAATGGCCTGCTCAAATGCATCAACATCAGAAAAATCGGCAAAGGTTGCCGTGACACCTGAGGCGGACAAGATCTGGTTCAGCAAACGAAAAGTTCCACCATAAACATCATTGCCGACCACGACATGGTCACCTGCCTGTAACCCACGCATAATCCCATCAATCGCCGCCATCCCAGAGGGGTAAGCCAGGGCAAACTTAGCTTGCTCCAGCGCTGCTAAATTCTCCTCAAGCATCTCACGGGTTGGATTTTCCGCCCGCGAGTACATATACCCCTGATTCTCCCCCATATCCTGCTGAACAAAGGTTGAGGTTTGGTAAATCGGGGGGATCACAGCCCCCGTCAAGGGATCAGGCGCTTGACCTGCGTGAACAGCCAGTGTTTCCAGATGATATTGTTTTGTCATTGTTTGCTCCGAAGGATGCGATAGAGTGAATTCTATCGTTAAAAAATAAAACCTGATGAAATCAGGTTAAATACACTAAAAGTAAGTTTGGGAATGCTATGGTCAATTGATTTATCAAACCCTCATGTCCCCACCACTCCAGCCTGCCACTCTTCCAACCTTCCATCCTTATTCAATGCGCATCAACACGAATTTCAAATACCGAAATTCTGAAAAGACCAGCGGTGAGGGATGATCGGCCGATTGGCCATAGGCCCCGAGCAAAGTGGCTCGGCGACGGGCATTGGAAATGCCCTCTTCGCAGGCCTGCAAAAAGGCAGGCATATCAACGTGGCTGGAGCAGGATGAGGCGGCGAGCAGGCCATCACTTTTGGTGACACTGGCACTGATCGCCACCAGTTTTTGATAGGCTTTCAGGGCTTGAGGTACGGCACTCTTCGAGGGAGCGAAAGAGGGAGGATCAACGATCACAAAGTCCCATTGTTTACGCGCTTTGGCTGCCCGTTCCAAATATTCAAAGGCATCGGCTTTCACAGATTGATGGTGGTCGGTGGGTAACTCATTCAGATCCCAATGGGCATCCGATTTTTTCAAGGCAGGTTCAGCCAAATCAACGGTGATTACCTGATTGGCCCCACCAAGGCCGGCCTGGACCGAAAAGCCTCCGGTGTAGCCAAAGACATTGAGGACGTCACGTCCCTTGGCCATTTTGCCCACCAAGGCCCGATTTTCCCGTTGATCGAGAAAGAAGCCTGTTTTCTGCCCCCGAATCACATCAACCGTAAATCGTGCATTATTCTCCAAAAAGAAAATGGGGGCTATTGGGCTATCGCCGACCAGAGCTTGACCCTCCCCTTTTTGTCGGGATTGCGGACGCAGATAAACCCGGCGGAGTGACAACACATCGACCAACCACCGGCTCAATTCGGAAACTTGCCAAAATCCGGCTGGGCCAGCCCCATCAAGTTGAATGACCGCAGTATCCCCGTAAACATCACAAATTAGGCCGGGTAAACCATCCCCCTCACCATTAAATAAGCGATAGCCCGTTGTCGAGTCATCAAACAACATTTGACGAACGGCAACCGCTCGGTGCATCTGCCGCTCGGCCCAAGCGGTGTCCAAGGGTTCATCAGGCTCAATTGAACAAACGCGAAAGGCCAAGGGGCTGGCCGCATCATAAAACCCTCGGGCAATTTCTCGCCCTTTTTTATGATCCAGCAAGACCGCTTGACTACCCGCCGGCGCTTTTGGCTGTTGCTGCAACGCATCAGCAAACACCCAAGGATGCCCCCGCTTTACCAATCGCACCAAATCCCGATTAAGCCGCAAGACAATCGGCTTTTTTTGTATTGCTCTCACCAACGTCATAACTTTTGTTATCCTAACCCTTTTCCCCTTGCTACTTTACCACTCTGCTACCTTGCACTCTTAATCCGAAACATTCTTCTTCGCGATAATCTTGGTGGGGGTCACTCGAATCACCAACTCCCCTTCAACCCCATTTCGTTCGCCATAGGCTTCGGCTTGATCCTGCCCCATATAACGCCCCCCGATCCGAGTGGCCCAATATTTTAGCTGGTCGGGAGCCGTATCTATCGTGGTGGCGCCCTCAAAAATCACAAAGGCAAAGGGCGGCTGTTCTTCATCAACACAGATGGCGACTCGACCATCCCGCTTGATATTGAGGCCTTTGACCGACTCGTGCCAGGTCATAAACACCAAATCATCGCCATCCAAATCAAACCAAATCGGGGCAACGTGTGGGCGACCATCTTTACGCACTGTAGCTAACTTTCCAGTTCGAACGGTGCCCGTCATGAAGCTGCGATACTCTTCATCATTCATGTTTTGCATCAAATCACCTCTAGGTGTAACTTTTCAAACCAAAAATTTTTAGTTAAAATATCGACAAAAGTATAAGATATACCAACAAAAATGGAAAATACTAAAAATCTACTCAACCAACAATTTAATCAACCATTTACATTTCGGCCCCATCGCCTAGTGCGGAGTACCCTCATCCAAACCTCATTCCCCAGCATCTTGTACCGCGCAACTCAGAGCCATCAACTAAATGCGCGTTCGCAGGAGATGATTTTTACAGATGAGGCAGGCATCCGACTACAGGGCTTCTACACCCCCCAAACGGAGCAACCTGCCAAGGGTTTGATTTTGATGATTCACGGCTGGTTGGGCAGTGCAAATTCGCCCTATTCAATCAATATTTGCAATCGTCTTTTTGAGCGGGGCTACGCCATTTTCCGGCTCAACCTTCGAGACCATGGTGGCACCCATCACTTAAATCCAGAGCCATTTCGTGGCGATCAATTGGATGAGGTTTTTAGTGCCACCCAGAAAATCGCGCAGATCGCCCCTGATCTTCCCCTTCATATCATCGGCGTTTCCTTAGGCGGCAATTTTGCGCTGCGCTTGGCCGCCCGGCATAGCCATACCCCGATTGCAAACTTAACACAGGCCATTGCCATTTGCCCCGTGATTCACGGCTATCATTCGGTGCAAGCCTTGGATAAAGGCTCCTTTGTTTATCTCAATTATTTTCGTCGAAAGTGGCGGAAATCGATGCGAGTGAAGCAGGACACCTATCCGCAAGTACACGACTGGTCAGCCACGCTGGCGGCTTCAAGCTGTTTAGGGATGCATGAACAGTTTGTGGCTGAATGTACCCCCCACCCCAACCCGTTCAGCTACTTTCAGGCCTATTCAATTACCACCTCAATGGTACAAACCCTCACCGTCCCCACCACCATTCTTGCCGCCCGAGACGACTCCATTGTGCCTGTCGCCGACTTTGCACCTCTCGCTGGTCTCAATCCCCAGTTGCATATTGATATCCAACCGCACGGTGGCCACGTCGGCTTTTTCGACATTTTCCCCTTCCGCATTTGGCTGCTTGAGGCGATTGAGCAGATTTTAGCAACCCACCGCTCGTAATATTGGAAGGGTGGGACTTGATTCTACCCTATTTTGACAAAACCGCTCCCCTTGCCTATAATGGCTTGCTAAATTCGCGGGTATAGTTCAGTGGTAGAACGCAACCTTCCCAAGGTTGATGTCAGGGGTTCGAGTCCCCTTACCCGCTCTAACCATAACCCTGACAGCGGGAATGTGTAATAAATTTTGGCCACATCCCACCCCAACTCTACTTTTTGTACGGCCTCGCGCAGGACCACCTTCTGCGCTTGCAGTTGGCCATGCTGAAGCGTATCTGTTTTTTTAGTGAGAAGATAATTAATCACGCTTCGGTCAATTGTAATCACCTGAGAGGCTGCTTGCGTCTTCAGAGTGTTCAAATCAGCCTCTAATCTCTGTTTCTCCGTTTCACGCTCAACCAATCGATCAGCAATGGTTTGTGATGGCGAAAATTCTGCCTGTTTGAGCAGATTATTGATCGCCAAATTAACCTCACTTAGCCGCTTCTGCGTTTGCTCTAATTTCATTTGATGTTGACCACCATCGCTGAGGAGCGTATTAACCTCATCAACTAAGTCCTCAATAAAATCCACTGTCAATATCTTAGAGCAAACCGCCTCGATCACTGCTGCATCTAACTTTCGACCTGCAACCCGTTTCCCTACACAACCAGGTTGCTTTTTGCGACTACAGATGTAGTACGGCCATTCGGTGCTGCGTTCTTTTCGCCTATTAACACTGGCGTGAACTACGGCTTGGCAATATAGGCACTCACACAACCCAGACAAAAGGAATTGTCCTCGCCCTTGATTTGGATGTTTTTTGGCAGTCCCTTTAAATATTCGCCCGCGCTTATAATTCAATTGCTGTACTGCATCCCATTGCTTAGGGGTAGCCAGAGCAGGTACAAAATCATTATATGTCTGGCCACCACGATGAAGCCGACCGATGTAAAATTCGTTACGAAAAATGTAGCTGTACGTAGAGCCAGGTGTTTTGCTATTTGGGAATAATCCCAATTCGCCCTCAATCTCTCGATAGCTCGCCCGCTCAGCCCGCATCTGCCACATTCGCTGGCCAAGCGGCCATAGCGTGGGATCGGGAACCAACCGTTGAACAATGCGAGGTTTTCCATCATTATTGACTAACCCTGTATCGTATGGTTTCCCCTTGAAAAATGTAGGTGGGGCACCTGGAAAGATGCCCAGATACTTACCCGTAGCATCTTTCAAACCTACTAGGTACTCCATCCCTCGTTTAACATCTTTCCTTAAATCTACCAAATCCTGTTCAGCCTTCCAAGCCAAAAACGCCTTAATGACTGGCGAAAAGGTCGTATCAGGTATTTCATCAGAAAGAGATACCAACTTATACCCCAGCCGCTCAAGGTCACCGGCGTAGAAGTGATAGTCTGATTGGCTTCTAGCGAATCTTTTTATGTCCCAGTAGAGGATACCATCCACCTTTGGTTTGTCGCTGTGACGAGCCAACCAAATCATCTCGCTAAATTCATCACGCTTACTCGTCGATTTACCACTAACGGCAGCATCTCGAAAAACACGCTCTAAAACTAAATTGTGATGGTCACAGTAGCCCAACAAGTAGGCGTCCTGTGCGCTCAAATCCTGAGCATCCCCCCCGCTATCGCGGAGGTATCCCCAAACTCTAGACCCTTTTGGTAATGGGCAATTCGGAAACTTGAACATTTTTCTTGGCCTCGATGCTTTAGTACGTGGGCATTGTATCAGAACGTATGATCTAGGTCAAAGGATTATCGTGGGCTACTCCGCTATCATTTCACCTGCAACTAAATACATATTATCAATTAACGTATTTATTGTCAAATAAATAAACTTACACTTGATTAAGGAATTAAAGCCTGATATACTTATTTGCGACAAAATGACATTAACTTTATTATCGGTGAACTAATGCTAGAGGTTTCGATTTTGCCAAAAAAGATGCCATTAGAATTCCAAAATTTACCCGCGTTATTGAGCACGACCACGATAGCGGAGCTATTAGGCGTATCTCGTGCGGGAGTCACCGAGATGTTAAAACGTGGCGATTTAAAGGGGTTTCAAATTGGGCGTTATTGGTATATTCACAGAGGGGATTTTTTGAAGGCAGTTGAATTTGATGATGCCACCATTGAGAGGGTGTATCCGACTAAAGCTGAAGGTCGGTTTTTTAGGTGGCTCAAAGCTCAAACCGAGCGTGATGACTCAATTGGCGACTGTGCTAGAGATACAATAAAAGTCTCACGGGAACCTGACACCTTATTACCAATGGGGTCTGATAAATTTGAGGAGTGGCAAAATTATTTTTTCAATGTCCGATTTTTGATAGATCGGGATATATTTGACGCATTTTATGATGCTTGGGAGGAATGGAGCGGAACGCAGGTAGAGCGGTTGTATAGTGACGGAGGGTGAGGGCATTAAGAGGTGAGTACCTCTTTGCCTCGGCTAATGGCGTCGCGACCTACTCCACCAGCACCGCCCCGTGGTCGGCGGGGTCGAAGCCGCCGGGCCAGCGGGTGGTGGTGAAGTCCTTGACTCTCCGCTAATCCGATGTTACTATTTCGTTATTGTACTATTCAGCATAAAACTGGGTACGGTGGCGGAATTGGCAGACGTGCTAGACTTAGGTTCTAGTGAGGTAACACATCTGCCCTCATTCTTAACGAATAAATCGAAGTGCTGCCAATTGCTGGCAGTACTTTTTTGTTACAAAAAGGGTGGGCTTCGTGACAGATAATCAATCGAGATTTGACCAACAGGATCAAAATGTTGAAGGTTATCAATATAATGCTGGAGGTGACATCAATGTTAACACCACCTCAGATAAAAACGAACAGAATCGTATCCTACAAAATTTCAGGAAAGAGATGAATGATCTATTAACCTCTAGGAACCTGTTTAGTTTTCGGAATAATGAGTTGCATCGTGCTGTAGTAAAAGACCTAATATTATCAACCCTATACCAACTCAATAGCAAAGGAAATGAAAGAGTTTTAGATTTTTTGAAGGAAGCCGAGCTTATTAAGCGGGGGTTATTTACCTTTAGGTTAACAAAGCTGAAGAATGTGGATTTCGGAAATTTATCTCTTTATGGACTTGATTTTAGTTATGCCAATCTCACAGGTGCAAATCTCAGTAATGCAAAGCTTGATGATACTAATCTCCGTCGGTCATTTCTTAATAATGCTGATCTCCGTGGGGCGTATCTTGGAAATGCGGACCTCCGTGGAGCATTCCTCTATGAGACTAATCTTCGTCGGTCACACCTTGATGGTGCTAATCTTCGTGGGGCGTATCTTGGTAAAGCAGATCTCCGTGGGGCATATCTTCATAGTGCGAACCTCCGTGCAGTAAATCTTTTTACAGCAGGATTTCGGGAAAAGCTTAGAAAGTACGCGGACCTGATTGACGCGGACCTCATTAAAGCAAACCTAAGCGAGGCGTACCTTCAGCGGGCAAAATATAGTACTTCGACCACTTGGCCTGAAGGCTTTGATCCCCAAGCGGCTGAGGCAATTCTGGTTAAATAACCCCACCCCCCTAAACAACCTCCCATTTTTGCTGTATAATTGACGTATGACATTCAAACTAAGCCGCGAAGGTGTTGAGCGTGTTGTAGAAGAAGCTAGAGAAAAAGGGAAGAGGCCAAATCTCAATGGGGTGGACCTTCGTCTCATGGACTTCCGTGGGGCAAACCTTAGTGAGACGAACCTCGTGGAGACGGACCTCCGTGGGGCAAACCTTAGTGAGACGAACCTTAGTGGGGTGGATCTCCGTGAGGCGAATCTCCGTGAGACAAACCTTAGTAAGGCAAACCTTAGTGAGGCGAACCTTAGTGGGGTAAATCTCCGTGGGGCAAACCTTAGTGAGGCGAACCTTAGTGAGGCGGACCTCAGTTGGGCATACCTCCGTGAGACAATCATCTCAGATTTAGACCTTCGGCAAGTTAAAGGACTTAAGCAAATAAATCACAATGGACCTTCAACGATTGGCACTAATACCCTAGTTAAGTCCCAAGGTCAAATTCCTATAGAATTCCTGCGTGGCTGTGGTCTAAGTGATCTTGAAATTGAGATAGTGAAGCTACACAATCCGAATCTATATGCTGATGAATTCACCTTAATTACATACGAGCTTCACCGACTGCGTTTTGGTGATGCCATCAAATTCAATTCCTGTTTCATCAGCTATTCAAGCCAAGATGATCCTTTCGCCCGGAAGCTTTATGATGACCTACAAAACAGTGGAGTTCGGTGCTGGTTTGCCCCAGAAGATATGAAAATTGGAGATAAAATTCTGCATAGTATTGATGAGTCGATTCGCTTACAAGATAAGTTGTTAATCATCTTATCTGAGGATTCAATCAAGAGTCAATGGGTTGAGGGTGAAGTGACCAATGCCCTTCACCTTGAGGTTGAACGAGGTGAACCCGTTCTCTTTCCTATTCGGCTTGATAATGCGGTGATGGATGTAAAAACGGGATGGGTAGCTAGAATTAAACAGGATAGACACATTGGCGATTTCTGCAACTGGCAGGATGATGAGGCTTATCAAGTAGGATTTGCCAAGCTATTAGAAGACCTGCAAGTCTAGCCCTGAAAACTTAACAACCCCTAAACAATCCTCCACTTTTGCTGTATAATTGACGTATGGCAGACAAACTAACTCGTGAAGATGTTGAACGTATCGTAAAAGAGGCTAGGGAAAAGCAGCAGAGGCCGGACCTCCGTGGAGCGGACCTTCGTGGAGCGGACCTCCGTGGAGCGGACCTCGAAAGGGCGAATCTCCGTGGGGCATACCTCCGTGGGGCGAATCTCAAAGGGGCCAATCTTGAAAGGACGGACCTCAATGAGGCGGATCTTGATGAGGCGGATCTTGATGAGGCAAATCTCGATGATGCAGATCTCAATGAGGCGGATCTCGAAAGGGCGAAGCTCCGTAGAGCGAAGCTCCGTGGGGTATACCTCACTGGGGCGAACCTTACTGGGGCGAACCTTACTGGGGCGAAGCTCCGTGGGGTAGACCTCCGTGGGGCGTACCTTACTGGGGCGTACCTCATTGGGGTGAATCTGGAAAGGGCAAACCTCACTGGGGCGTACCTCCGTGGGGTGAACCTCACTGAGGCGGACCTCAATGAGGTGTACCTCGAAAGGGTGAACCTGGAAAGGGCGAGCCTCACTGGGGCAAACCTCCGTGGAGCGGACCTCCGTGGGGCAAACCTCGAAAGAGCGAACCTGGAAAGGGCGAACCTCACTGGGGCAAACCTTCGCGGAGCGAACCTCCGTGGGGCAAACCTCGAAAGGGTGAACCTCCGTGGGGTGTACCTCAGTGAGACGATCATCTCAGACCTAGACCTCCAGCAAGCCAAAGGCCTTGAAGGGATAAAGCACATCGGCCCCTCCCCAATAAGTACGAGTACCTTGATCAAATCCCAAGGTCAAATACCTGAGAAATTCCTACGTGGTTGTGGTTTCAGTGATTGGGAAATTGAGATGGTCAAACTCTATGACCCTACGCTCCCATTGGTAGAGTTAAATGACGTTTACTATAGGATTAATGACCTCAAAGATACAAAAGCCATCCAACTGGCCCCTTGTTTCATCAGCTATAACAAAATAGATCGAGGGTTCGCAGAGAAACTCTATGATAGCCTCCAAAATAGAGGTGTCCGATGTTGGTATGATGAAAAAGACCTGAAATGGGGCGAGAAGCTAGACCAGCAAATTGATGAGGCAATTCGGTTGTACGACATCTTTTTGTTGATTATCAGCAAGGATAGTATGCAAAGCAAGTGGGTAAAAGAGGAAACATCTAAGGCAATAATGCACAATTTGTTTGTTAGGCAGAATATCGAGAAAGATGAGAAACTCAAAGAAACCCGAATTATTCCTATCCGATTAGTTGAGTTTGAACAAATTGAGAAAACTTGGCAAGATATTGATGATTTTGTTTTTGGAAAAGACATCCAAGAGTATTACATCCCCGATTGGCGTGGCTGGGAGAATGAAAAAGAATTTGACCAGCTATTTGATAAGTTATTAAAACACATCACGAAGTACCCCCAACAACCTCACCCCCCTACACCCTCACCGTCACCGTGACCACCTCCTTTTTCGTTCACTGGGGTGGCTAACGTTGCGCCCCCTACCAATCCGAACACAAAAAGCACCTTAGTTAATAACTGAGGTGCTTTATAAAAAAGGGGTGCCCCAGGTGGTAAGGCTGGGGACTTATACAACATCCGCACGATTGGGTGGAGTTGCCACCCGATTATATCATTTTTGAGACGATAATCCACCCCTAATTTATCGGATTGCTTGGCTGATAATCTGCTCAATGACCCCGGCTTCAAGACGTGGTAGTTGCTTGCTAACGGCGTAGTAGCGTTGCAATTCACTGTCCAGAAACCAAGCGGTGTAGCGTATAAATTTTAATTGGTGGTTCACATCGCCCGTGGGCGGAGGTTGATCGACCGGAGGGGTC
>JANQQF010000083.1 GCA_028285035.1 Phycisphaerae bacterium | reverse complement strand
GGTGTAGCGTATAAATTTTAATTGGTGGTTCACATCGCCCGTGGGCGGAGGTTGATCGACCGGAGGGGTCGGTGGTATACTGCGGTTAGCTGACATAATAGAGTCTCCTATTGTGTTGGTTAGGGGCGTCGCTCGTGTTCGCAGCACGGCGGCGTCCTGTCCGGTTTTGTGGGCTAGATTGCCCTTGGTAATTTCATTTTATTGGATCACCTCAAAAATCGTTGAAGAAAATTAGTCAGTATGTTATACTAACCTTGTTCCCCTCCCTAGCTTACTTGCCAAAGTTAGGGCTAGGAAGGGGTAGGAAAGCTCACTGCGTCAAGTAGATGTGGTGGGCTATCTTTTTGGGCTATGCTAACTACTAGGTCGAGGGTAGGGGATGCCGAGGGTAACTTGTGTTAAGGCATCTACCATCTCGAAGTCCCCCCTCTTGTAAAAATAAACTGCTAATGATTTTGCTCCCTTCCCTGTGATATTTCTTGTCCCATTAAGGTAAGAGTGCAAGGTAGCTGTTTTTATTCTATGCTCTTTACCTACAATCTCGGTGATCTCGTAGGCCCAATCATCAACAGATTTATTACCTCGCCGTTTATCTAGCATTGCCCGTGTCATAGCCATATCCACAATGCCTCCTTGATACAATGTTACAACTAACTTTCTTATACACTGAATCTATACAATTGTCAACGTCATTTGTATAATTTTAAGGTTGTTTATGTTAAGTGATATTGACAAATGTCTTATACTTTTGTATAATAAGGGTATAGTAACCAATAAAAAAACCCGCTACTGTCGGCCTGAGAAACTTCCAGTAACGGGTAAACCAGAGAAAGGTTTAGTAAATCAATGAGCATTATAGCACAATTACACCAAGCAATCAACAACGGAAAAACCCTCGCCGAAGCCATCGACACAATCGTCCCCGGCGCAGACCTAGCCTACTGGCAAAAACGCCTCGCCAATTACGACCCCAACGCCAAACCAGCCAAGCGCAAGCGATCTCGCAGCCGCAGCCGCAAGGCAACTCGGAATTTCCGAGCCAGCGCTGTACTTGCCCGAATGACCGTTACCGAAACCGAACAGCGCATCGGGAACGCAATGGCTGAACAGGTCACACGAGTGAATAACCAAATGATGGCGGTGGCCTAATGACCACCGTTATCATCCTCTCAAATGGCGATTGGGTGCCGGTCCCCGAGGGGGCCGACCCTGACGCCTTCCGGCAATCACAAGAAGCCCAACTGACTTACTTCCGTGAAGGCATCTTTTTCAACGAAGAAACCAACGAATACGAGGTTTGGATGAATGGTGAGCCTGTCGCTTGGTCCGAGTGTCCTGAGCAAGCCAAACGGTCACAACAGGAATTGATGGATTATTCCGATGTCATCATCCCGTTTATGGGCGAATACCCTAGCCTCGTTGAGCCTCTAACCAATGATGAGTCTTTTGATAGGGAGTTGCCTGTATGAGAGCCAAAATCGAAGTCACTACCCCTAACGGGTTTACCGTCACCTTGGAAACACCCGAATTCGAGGACCGTCATAAATTACTTGACGTCCTCCCCAAATTCGAGGCCGAACTATTGGAGCTTGGTTACAATCCTGTAAAACCCATTGCAGCCACCCCTGCCGCCCCGTTCGGTGACGATATGGGCAGCTTTCCGGCGGATACGCTGGTCGGTGAGGTCTTGGACGGCCAAGCTTATTGGAAAATCAAAGGCGGTCCATACAAAAAATTTGGCGTTCGGGTATGGGATGAAGTTTTAGAAGAAGTCGGGATTACCCCCGAAGAGTTGAACCCCCTAAACCAGATCAATCTAAGCGGCTGGCTGGCCTATTACCAAGTTGAGAATGGTAAGCCTAAGAAAGTGGTTAAGTTGCAGCGGGCGGAATAAAAAATAGGGGAGACGCCTTTGTCTCCCCTTCAATCGGACTAAACATCAGGCAGCGATAGATAGTCGAATTGATAACGATGAAATTAACTGCAAAAATCAAACTGAAACCGAATAGCAACCAGCACGCCACCCTACTCACCACCCTTGAAACGGCCAACGCCGCTTGTAATTATATCTCTCAAGTGGCTTGGGATAATCGGATTTTTGGAAAATTCAAACTTCAAAAACTTGTCTACTACGAAACCCGCGAACGCTTCGGCCTGTCGGCTCAAGCCACCGTCCGCTGTATCGGCAAAGTGGTTGACGCTTACAAGTTAGACAAGCGTACTCAACGCAACTTTAAACCCCACGGTGGCATAGCTTACGATCTACGCCTACTGACATACAAAGATGGCTACGTTTCCATTTGGACATTAGACGGACGGATTACTGTCCCCTACGCCTGCGGCGAACATCAGCACGAATTACTCAAAAACCAACAGGGCGAAAGTGATCTACTGTACAGCCGTGGCAAATTCTACCTTGCGGCCACCTGCGACACTGACGACCCTGAACCGATGGAAGTCACAGACGCTCTGGGCGTTGATCTTGGCATCAAGAACATCGCCACCGCCTCAGACGGTCAAAAATTCGCCGGAAACCACCTTAACAACATCCGTCGCCGTCGCCGTCGCCAGCGTAAGAATATTCAACCTGTGGGTACAAAATCCTCTAAGCGCAAACTCAAGAGGCTTTCCGGCAAGGAACGTCGCCACGCTACCCACGTTAACCACTGTATCAGCAAGCAAATCGTAAACACTGCGAAAGACACGAATAGCGCAATTGCCCTTGAAGATTTGAAGGGCATTCGTGATAGGATACGGCTTCGCCGCAGTCAGCGTGACGATTTACATAGCTGGTCTTTCTATCAATTGGGCGAGTTTATCAAGTACAAAGCCAAAAAGGCTGGTGTTCCTGTGGTATTTGTTAACCCTCGGTACACCTCTCAGGCTTGCCACAAGTGCGGCTCGGTTGATAAAGGTAATCGAAAAACTCAAGATAAATTCCTATGTCTTGCGTGTGGACACGCTGACCACGCGGATCATAACGCGGCCTTGAACATTTCTGTTCTTGGTCGGGCAGCCGTAAACCTGCCAATAGACTCGAATTGGTCAAGGCTCTTCACTGCCTTGACCACATAATTCAGGGTCAAAGCCCTCTGACTTCAGTCGGGGATTGTTTACCTTGTTTGGCGTCACGATTGGCCAAAATCGTCGCCTTGATTTGTTCCCATTTATCCTCAGGCATTCGAGCCATCCCTTCCCTCGGGAACCGAGGCCTTTGCTCGTCGTCATTAGATTTATCAGGGAATAGCACCTCAACCAACAGCCGCCTTTGGGCAGCGGTTAAGGTGTGGGGAGGATTCGGGAACGGCCAGGCCCCCATCCTATAGCACGTCAGAATTTTGAGCCGGTGCCCAGCCGTTACCCGTTTTTTGCATTAGCGTAGGCAGGCCAAATCGCATCCCAAAAAGCCTGGTGAAGCTCCTTGTAAACATCTTTAGAGAGCTTGTTGAACTCAGCCATTGACTGATCATCAAAGACATCAAAGACAGGCTTGTTATCCTTCGTTTCAACCAACAAGGGAAGGATGTAGGCTAGATACTCACCTTCGTACTTACGCTCGGCCTCTTGGCTAACGTCCCCAATTTTGGCTAAACGCGGATTGCTACGAACGTTATCCGCCGCAATTCGCCCCGCGCTCTGTGCCTCTGAGTGCTCATCATCGGTAAATTGCCGCAGAAACCACTCAGGCTTTCCAGTGAGTTGTACTCGACCCGCCTCCATAATAAAGCGGGCCTCTTTGGCGGCGGCGTTAGTTTTACTCTTCACGGATCTACGCTTTTCGTTCGACATCCCACACCTCGATGTTACCTGATACCGTCATCGCTGGCTCGCCGTTAGCCTGGAGCGACAGACCAAGCTGTAGCGGGACAAATTGCGTGATGTGATGCCGCTGGATCTCGGTCGCGGAGCCATCCTCGCTATCATAAACAAGAATTAAAAAGTCCTTGGGGTCGCCATCGGTGGATAGCGTAATCTTCTCGCCCACCGCCGGGGCGTCTGTCTCCCCAAAGTAGTACGACGCCTCACTCAAATCCTCATCAGGGTAGAACGAGATCGACAGCGTGCTGGTTTTGGATTGACGTAAGGTCTTTTGAGTTGAGGTTCCAATCCGCCCCACCTCAGTCGAGTTAATCTGACTGCTAGGGCTAAAATTCTGCAACTGCCCCAGCGGCGTCTCGTCAATTTTGGCGACGACATAATAGTAGTGGGGCAATAGATCAAACGTTGGTAAATTTGCACGGGCCATTATTGGCTCCTTTCATAAATAATAGTTAATAAGCAAGTGAGCGCGTGTCTCACTTCTTTTGGGGCGTTCTCGTCGGGTGGGTCGCGCTCGTCATCCCCCACCCGCAACACAATAGTTTGAGCCTGGTCGCCGCTTCCGGCGGTCAGCTTTATCGTTTTTTCTCGCAGGCCTTGTAAAGTCTCAGCCTTGTTGAACAAATCAATTTCATTTTCACCATAGTAACCCAGTGTTAGAACTGGGGTGTGGGTGGTCTTACCAATCCGACGGATACTGGCTGACACCCCGCTACCCCCATAAAAGATCGAGGCCAAAGGCGGATCAATCGTCTTGTGCTGAAAATCGGGGTAGCCTTTAATCGTGGTGACATTCAAGCCCTCACTACCCGCGATAAAACTCTCCACCGCTTGGATCATTTCGTAAAATGTAGCCATCACCCTCTCAACTCTCGTCTAATGCGTTCTGTGGTCCAATTTTTACGCAATTGATCAATCCCTTTAGCAAAGTATCGTTTAGCCTTAATCCGCACCTGTTTAGCCCTGCGCCAGCCCACATTGGGGATATAAAAAACCAAATATGGGGCTTTCTTGGCGCGGATAACGCCACCACGCTCATGTATTTCGGCATAGCGACGAGTCTTTTGATTACCCCGAAAGCGAATACGTGACACCCAGCCATTACCCTGCTTGGTGGGTTCACTAGACACAATGCCCTTAGCCAGAGCACCAGTGATTGCATATCCCGAAAACACCCCGCCTGCCCCACGAGACTTGATGTTTTTTCTGATCAAATCACGCCCCTCGGCCCCCATCTTGCGAGCCATCGCCCTTGTACGTAGGTTGTATCGCCCCTGATCATCTTTAACGGACTGACGAACCCGTTGAATGTTATGCTTGATTGGCACTTCCTACGCCTCCCGCCGCTGCAACCGAGCCACCACAAAGGTGGCGTTATCGCTATCGGGTGCGTTTTGCAGCTCAACCACGTTGTATTTGGTGCCGATCAGCGTGCCGGTCACGACCATAATTACATCCTCCAAAAACGCCCGATTTTGATGGGGGCTAACCAACACGATATCACCCTCGGTCGCCAGCCCACCCAGGCTCTCCACAAACTCAGCCGCATCCCGCCCCCATAGCGCGGGCAAGATGTTGTACTGCAAATCCTTCGGCTCGTAATTTACGACGTTGCCCCCGCCATCTAACCAGGCATCCACCCCTGCATCATAGGTGGTGCCCGCTGGGGTTTGTTGGGGAATAGCAAACACATAGGGGCGCTCTAGCCGTCGCCAAAGATAGTTCCACCCCTTCAGTAAGCGGGTGCCCAGCACGCCGCTTTTGCCCGTCCCAGAGGTGATGACGACAACGGTTGGGTTTAGCCCGCTAAACGAGATTACGCCCGGTGTCGGCGTCACACTAACCGCGCCCAGCACAACGGTCGGATCAACACCACTGAAGACAAGAAGACCTGGTATGGGGGTCACGCTTTCCCCGCTGGGCACCGCTGGATTAACCCCGCTAAAGGTAATCACGCCCAGCGCAGGTATCACACTGACCTCACCCAGCACGACCGTTGGATCACTCCCACTAAACGTAATGGTGTCGGGCGTTGGTGTCACGCTAACCGCGCCCAACACAATGGTCGGATCAACACCACTGAACGAGATTACGCCTGGCGTAGGTGTCACATTGATCGGTCCTTGCACGACCGTTGGATCAACACCGCTAAAAGAAATCGTTCCTGGTGTTAGGGTGACATTAACCGTTCCCAACACGACCGTCGGATCAACCCCGCTGAATGCGATGACACTTGGTACAGGTGTCAAAGTGACTGAACCTAATACTACGACTGGATCGACTCCACTAAAGGCAATCGCTCCTGGGGCGGGTGTAATTCCCCCGGTGATCGACATCAGGGCAAATCCGTACCGAGGCGTGCCTAATACCGTATCCCAATTAAGAGCCAATCCATTACCATTAAAACTATGAACAGCCTCCAGCCCAGCTACACTGTGGTTAACCGGCAACAAAACGGCTTTATCCGCCGCCCGCTCGCGGGCATCGGTCTGGCTGGCTGGGTCGTTACTGTAAGCGATGTACGTCGCGTGGCTGCGAGCGGCGTCGTTGCGCAACAACGATAATGACACGGCCCCAGCAGTGATGTCGTTGGCCACGGTGTTTTGTGCATCAAGAACAGATTGCACCAGGGCCACGTGATTGGGTTGCCCCTTGCTCCAGGTGATGTCAGTGTCCTGAGTGTCGTCCGTTTCGGTGCTATAATGGATAACCTCGCTGGGAATGGTGCCAATTAGACAGGCGTAGGCGTAATCTCCGCCGCTTGAGTTGCCCCGCTGAGTCAGCGTAACGGCTGAACTGTCGACCGCTGTGACCTCGGCATAATGTAACGAGGCTCCGCTGGTCTGGGGCTGCACCACCACGGCGTCGGTCCGAAGGGTACTGTAGGGATTGCTGGCCGGGTCGTTGTTTGGCTCCAAAACGCCGTGCGCTGCTTGCTTGATGGTAGAGCCGTCATAGCTAAACATCCCCAACCCACGCCCATAAGCGATGTTGTTTTGATTTTGGATGTTCAACAGTGCCGAAATAAACCAGCCTTGGGTTGGGGTAAAGTCCAGCCCGTTAAAATCCACCGTACCCCCCACCGACGTGGGTAGCGCCTTCCCCATCACCTTGCACGGGGCCGTGATAAAGATCACGGTGATATACGCCGCTCGGCCTGGATCTGCTTGCCACTCCACCACCACATTTGGGCCAAGGCTGACGATGGTGGCATACCCCAGCACTGTACCATCAATGTTTGGGATAATTAAACAGCGATTATCCCAGCCAGATCGATGATTGATGGTGTTGCTTACATTGTTCTGTGAGCCACTGACCACTGCGGCCTGGTTTGTCCCGTCGGTAAAACCAATGGAGAAGACGGCGTGATTGCGCTGGGCAGTTAAGGTGTCCGTCCATTGAGTAGTAAATATCGCCCCCGTAATGGTGCCAATCGTGGCCGAGGGCGTAAACGTTTGTCGATTATCAACTCCAACATCGACCTGATACTGCTCGCTGTATAGGGTAGGGATTGAGCCTGTTGGCGGGGTGGCCGCTTCAGTTTGATGATAGCCAATATTGGCGGTCTCGGTCGGCGCGTCGGGCCAGCCGCTAGGGATGTCTGTGTGCAATAGCGCCTTATAGGCCGGACTGGTGTTATCAATATGGCCATCGGTGCCGGGTAGAAAATTAGGGTCCTCATTCTTACCCCTGACCTCCCAGCCGGAATACGACGCCCTGGCACCGGCCAGGGTCGTGTGATTTGAATCATCCCCATTCCAGTCGTGGATAATTACAGCGGTTGGCGAATCTGCTCGAAAATAGATATTGCTCTCAAATTCATTGCTGTCAGCAACCACCCCTGAGTTCTGCAAGCATCGGCCCTGTGTTGTGTACAGGATGTTGCCGATGAACCGGTAATGACGAATGGATTTCAGACCAGAAACCTCAAAATTAAGGACAGTGCCCCCAGCGCAGTACATCGTGTTCATATAGGCGTAGATGTGCTGAGACTCAGTCGCTGTCTGGCTACTATTTGGCCCACCTTTCCATACATAGGGAGTGGCATTACCGCCCTTTCCGTCATCCCCCATATCCAACGACGCCTCAAAGAAATTGTGGTGAATGTACACAACACCGTCATCCGCGCTGGGGTTTGTTGAGACACAAACATAAGCTCGCTTGACTATATTGTGGTGGATGTTGACAATGCCCTTTTTGTGGGCAATATCAATTGAGTCGTCGCCGTTGTAATCAAAGAGATTGTTATCAATCTCAACGTTGGTCACGTCATGGTGACTTGGCCCTGAAATGCCGACCCCATCAAACCAACCACGAATGATCGTATCCGTCACCCGAATGTCTGTCCCCTTGATGAGCTTCAGTGCAATGGCTTCCATCCACTTTCTTAGTAAGTAGCCCTTAACCGCCCCCCAGCTCCAGTTCCACTGGCTCGCATCCATCACGTCCTCAATGACGCAACCTGACACCAGGATATTGGACACATTCTCATTAATGTAAATCCCATAATTTCCGTGGCGAATGGTGCAGCTTTGCAGGGTTAGACCATCGAAGGCCACCCCGGCGTAAATCTGAGCTTGCCCCGCATTCTCAAGCCCGATGCCACTCAGCCCCAGCCCCCCGGTCGAGGTAATAGCCCCTGAAGCAATCTCGATACAATAACGGTATCGAGAAATCTCAATCGTGGCCGTGTTGGGATCAAACCCCGATGGCACGGCCAAGTAGGTATAAGAGGTGGTGGGGTCACGCTCGTTGTCTACATCGTAAAAAATGCCCTTACCCCCGGTCTTGTAAGTAAAACCGATGTTAGGCTGCCCTGTAAATCGGCTTGGGGCATCGTTATAGGGATAGGTGTGATATCGTTCACCATTGACGATACACACAATCTGATTGGATGAAATGTCAGCGTAGGTGATGTTAGCTCGATAAACATCATAGATACCCTCTACCCCAATGCTAGTCCAGGCGGGGAGAGAGGCGGGGAGGAACGCCGCCGAAAGGATCGGGGACCGCTCTGCCCCCGCCCTGATCGTCAACGCCTTAGTCAAGCTGGCGGTGACATCGTACAATACCCCATCAAAGACAAGCTCAATCGTATCCAACGCCGTAGCGTTATCGTGAGCATCTTGCAGGGTGTCGTGATATGTGGTTCGGTCAACGTTATAAAATTCGTTAGCCATTGGGCCTAGTTCGCTCCGCGTAACTCCGCATTCTGAACGGTCAACGGTTGACCATCACTGACCACTCGATCTGCCCCCAAATCAAAGTAGCCGATTACCTTACGGCTGGAGACCGTGGCGTTGTCGTCGAGCAATAGTCCGTACCGTGCCCCGTCGCCGCTGGTCGGGATCGAGCCGCCGCTGGCTGTAGCCGTAAGGTCTTTCATTTGTAGCTCGAACCGGTTATCGGTATTGTTTTGGATCAGGCTATCAAAATCGGTGCTATTACGAGCCACGCTGATCCCCCCGGTAGGGTAACCATTCCCGGCAGCGATTTCGGTAAAGCTGCTAAAGTTCTCCAAAATAGCCGTTGGCGCAACCGCCGAGGTGACATAGGCTAAATAAAAGTTGGCGGGCGGGGTCGCGCCGCGAAAAAATACATCGGCCATCTGGGTGGCCCCATAGTTGGTTAATTGCATCGTAAACTCCTAAAAGTGCTTACACTGTCTCAAAATACAAACGTGTTGCTGACACTCCCCCCCAGTTGGGTAGCACTGCCCGCCACATTGGACTCGGCCTGTTCAGCGGCCCGCTGGCGTAGCCGGATAGCGAGCGCTTTATAGTCATTAACTTTTTTAGTGGTGTCGACGGTGTAATCACGAATTTTTATTTTCTCGCTCTCAGCCGCCCAGAGCGTTCGTAAATTCTCACAGGCCAGAGCTGCTGCAATCAAAAAATTCTGCGACGCCTCACTCAAAAAATACTTGATCTGATCGTCAGTGTAATTTGAGCCGTCGGGCTTCACCCCTGCGTCCGTCGTAACCGCAGCGTCGTTATCGTCACCAATCTCGAAGCGGACCTTACCCACAGGGGTACTGAGGTCGGTGGTAATCGCCATTAGTGCTTAATCACCGCAATCTTGAGGTTATTGGCTGAGGGCGACATCGAGACCTTGCTATCGCCATCGTTGTACACATCGGCTGCGCGAGGTGGGATCTCGCGAATCTCACCGTCAGGGATAGTGATCGTCCGATCAGGCACAGGTAGCCCCTCCACCGTTTTAGTTGTAACAAAAACGAGGTCAATCGACCCGCCGCTATCGTTATTAACCAAAACCCGTTCTTTGCCGCTGTTGACATAGAGGTAATTGTCGGCTGCCTGTGCCGAGGTAAAGGTGACTGCGCTACCTTCGTTTGCATCCAAGGTCTGGACAGCAATATCTTGATCTGCCATTGGTTTTATCCTTTCGTATCCATCGCACTAAAGCGGGCCGAGTTACCTCGGCCCACACTAACAAACTAGTTTCTAGCTACCGCCAATCTCACTACTAGCAATCGCCAATTTTTCTGGTACTTCAACAACGGGGAGGGAATTACTTACGCCCTCGCCCCGTAGTTGCATCGGTCGCCCTTCCGGCGTGTAGAGCCGTGCCCAGCGGCCGGGCCGCCCGCCACCCTCAACCGTTGGGGCGAGGTGGGTGTAGCCCAAAGCCTGATCCAACACTGGATCATTGGTGGAACCTTGTCCGACCCGATACCCAGACTGGATGTTGTTGGCTACAGCCAAAATTTTCTTTTTTGGCATAAAGGGCACTTTTGTGGTCTTACCGGGGTTAGAGAGATCGATCAGCTCACCCTCTTTGTCGTAGGCAATCAGGGTGATCGTATCGCGGGAATCGCTGGCCGGTCGCTCATTGTTACCAATCAAGCGACGGATCGTGAATGCCATCCCATCCTGGCGCAAAATCTCGGCCTTGTTCACATCGTTGTTTAGGATGGCGTAAAGTGTATCCTTATGAACAATGAAGGCCCGAACGTTGTACCGCAAGGCCGATTGCAAAAGCCGAATATCGTCCCAGAACTTACTAGCCGTGCCATCCCAGGCACTGGTACTCGTGCGTTGGGTTAAGATATTGGCCGTTGGGATACCATAACTGATGACGATGTGTTGATCGCCAAATGTCCAGTCGATTTGACCCTCAACCAAAGCCTGTCCTCGCAAATACTCCATACTATCGAGGTGTCCCTGGACAATGACCTTGTCTAGGAAGTTCAACGCCTCACGGACCAAAAAATTAGGATTTGTATTACCAGAGACCATCGCCTGCATCACCAGGTTTTGCAACTGACGCAAGGCAGCCTCGGTCATCGTGGCCCGGTTGGCAATCTTGGCCGTTTTCTCCAAGAAGTCCGACATCTCAATCACACCGGATGGCGGGTAATCCGCATCCATCCCGGCCAAGCCCGCCATTGTCGCTCGCACGGTCATCGTTCCGCTTTCGACCGTATAGCTGGGGCTGGGCATCTCTGGTAACAACGTCTCAAAAAGATAATCGGCTGGGGGGCGGGCCTCGTTGGCCACTCGGAATGTCGCATCAGGACCAAGCTCTTCTACTACGTGCGCAAAGTTAACATTCATCGTTCATTACCCCCGATCATCTGCATACTTAACAAAGAGCATCTTGTTTGCCGTGGCAAACTCGCCCTTGATGGTGGCCCAATCAGCGTGATTAACATCAGCACAAAGCTGCTCAAAAATCGTCCCGTCGAGAATAACCGCCACCCCATTGATGGCAGCACTCTTGTCGTCGCTGGACATCGCTGACCACAAAAAGCCAAAAGCCGTTTCAGAGCCCGGTCGATCCGTCCGGGTCGCCAATTTTCCACTGGTGACCTGTACCATTGCCTTACCCGCCGGTAACTGCTTGGGGCCAGTTCCGCCAAGAATGGCTTCATCGTCATCCTCAAGGGCATTAGGTAGCGCCTCAACCGAAATCGTGGTGTCACCCACGTCGGCTGTGGCCGTGACTTTGGCCATCTCACCCGACTCGCCAAAGTGTAGCAATGCCCCGTTTGGAACCTTACCCGCCAGCGCATCAACCGTTAAACTGGTCGCGCCCTGAGCGGCAGCCCCATTGAGCTTGACAGTAATGGCCGTCGTCCGATATTTGTCTGGGATCAAGTCCCAGTCGATTTGCGCGCCGGGATGACGCGAGACAGAGTTCTCATCGGCGATAAAGCCGGGCACTCCGCCATAATACTTTGTTCGTCCCATTGAATTCTCCTATGAAGGGATTAAAGGGTTGGTGCCCCGCCCTTCCTGTTTCTCACTTAAGAAGTTATCAACTGCATCCTTCTTTGGTTGCGGTGCACCGGGTGTTTGTCTGATAAATTGCTGGCCTTGTGGCGGGGCACCCTGGCCCGCTGCCGTCAAAGCCGGCATAAAATCGGCCCACGCCCCTTGTGCGTGCTCCGTCAGGCTGACGGCCTCACCGTCGCCCGCTTTGATGTAGGCAACATCCACCTGTTGCCCGTCCTGCGTCACTTGCCTCATCTCGATCTCGGCCTCGCCGATCAACGTGCTTAATACACTGGCTTTGTAACCACTTGCTTCAGCGGCTTTAGCAATCTGCTGCTGGCGCGTCATCTGGTTTAGCTGTGTGCCCTGCTGCTTCAGCTCGTCGGGCGTCCCCAGCTCTTGATACGCAGCCCATGCTGCGGCCTGATCGCCGGTCAGGATGACCGCGCTCTCGGCGGGCACTTGACCCCGCAGCGTCTCTAGTTGCGACTCCAATTGCCGCCGCGTTTCGCGGAGCTGGAAATTTTCGTCATACAACCGCTCGGCAAACTGGCCCGCATCCCCATTGTGTCGGGCTAAACCATTGGCAAAGCCCTGCGTTGGCGAGGGCGGTGGCTGTGGAGCCGGGGCGGGTGTTGGGGTCGGTGGTGGGCCACCGTTGCCGTTGTTGCCCCCGCTGTTGGCGTTAAATAAAAACCTTGATCGATTGATAAGCATCTACTTGCTCCTTGAGCTAATGGGCCGATCCTTGTCGGCGAAATGAATAGAAAACAAAAAAGCGGTGTCAGAGGCACTTTGCCTTTGACACCGCTGGGGTTTACACAACCTGATAGGTGTTTGTTTGTATTTTTATTTCCTGAAAAGCCGCCCGACGCTCCGCCAAGAACCAAGGCGGCTTCTCCAAAACCAGGACCAGATAGAATATCAACAACAATATCCTAAACTTGCAACTATTATACCTAATTCTCGTTCAGTTGCAATTCCTGTTTTTTTCGTTCCATCCGTCGCTGGGATTTTGAGGGAATGGTGCGCGGTAAGTCCAACGCATCATCTAAAGCGTTGAGTAGTTGAATTAGAGTACGACGAACGACCATTAATGTTGTTTTATCCATTGTTATCGGTTTCTCCCATCGACCGTAAATCGGATGATAACATTGCCCCAAATGTCCCGCCGCAAGAAAGCACAGGCCGTGCCCGTTCGCGTGACGGGTGCTGGAGCAATGCCGTTTATGTTGGGCTACCCTGGCCGCTAATCTGGCCCAATTCACACCTTCCGGAAGCGGCCTCATACTATAACTTCCTCACCTGTCGCTGATGACTTATAACCCATCCTACAACGACAATTTGTTAAACATTGTCTGCTTCCCACTGGGGTTACCTCTCCTATCGGCTGGTACCCCCTTTTATCCTCGGCCACGCAATCGTCACAGTGGTCGGCAGGCGTCAGGATCGATCGCTCTAAATCAAATCCCTTGGCCGCCCAGGCATTCTGGACAAACCTGTAATACGTCGATCTCGCCGCCCCTGCATAGGCTCGCGCCCGCCGAATGACCGTCCCGTCGGGCTTCTGCTTGCCGCTGGCGAGCTGTTGAGCAAAATTCCGTAAAAACTCGTACTCACCTCGGATAATCCGACCTACTCGACCAAAATCAGCAGTTGTCATTTGAAACCACCCGCCGCGCTCAAGCAGAGCCCCGGCAATGTTGACAGCTTTAATCTCTTTCATCATTGACACCTGCCAATCGGCTAGGGTGATCGCCCCATCACGAAGTTGTTGGGCTAGACCCACCATCCGATCTGCCGAGCGGTCGATGGCCCGGTCAAGCTGTTGCCGAATTACCGCCCGGCCAACAAATCGTCCCCTTTGGTCGATATATTGCCGGGTTTTAGCGTTCCAACGATATTGAGGCAAAACCGGGTCAGGTTGAAGGTTTGGTATATTTGGCATTATTAGCCATCACCCCTTTCAAGATCATCGTCCTCCTCGGCAAGCAACAAATTCTGATACTGCTCATCTAAATCAGCGGTAATTAACTGTTGGGCCTGTAAAATATCCTGCTCGGTTACATTGGCCAATTGATCTAGATCTTCATCTGTTAATGACAATGGTCTACCTAGTGGCTTGCGTGCCATTCTCTACTCCTAATATATCGGTCGGACTAACACCACTTTCGGTCTGATCGATCATTCGTTGTGCTCTTTCCTGTTCGATACCTAACGCCAACAACAGTTCAACGGCAACTTGACCAACCATTGTCCCCAGTGTAACTCGCTCCAATAAATCAATAGCGGCCTTAATTTGAGCACCATTTAACCCTTTATCAGCCGCGATATTCTCGGGTGTTGCACTACTACCCGCCCCCCCCGTGTCGTCAAGGTCAATACGCCTGTCATCGAACACCTCAATTGCAGCCAACGCCGTCACCTGCTCGTCACTTAATCCAGCAATCTCAGCCGCCGCCCCAATCGAAGCCCCAGCTGTGGTAAGCTGGTTGATGATCTCAGCCTTCAATTTTAATTGCGTCAGCATTTGCTCCGCTTCAGCCTGGAGCAGGTCAGCCTCATCTTCAGGGTTCTCCACCCGTAAGCGAGCCATCGTTGTCTGTCGACTAACCAGACCCGCCTCGTACACCGTAACAGCATTGGTGATTTCGCCTGCGGTCAATGTCCCGGTATCGATTTGGCACTCTACCGAGACCCGCAACGTATCATATCTTCCAGCTTGCCCACTTAGACTGGCCGCCATTGCCAGCACAGTCTCACAGAGCCACGATAAAGCAACATCGATCTTGGCTTTAGTTGGTAGCAGGCTGGCCCGAAAATCCCCTTTCGCCTGCACCCTGCTCTCACCACTGGCTATCGCGTCGCCAGAGATAGCTGCGTGCAATTGATCAACCTCGGCTAAAATTCCGAGGTACTCATTGCGCTCGGCCTCAATGAAGGTTTGAGAGCTAACAGGGTCACGATAAACAACACTTGGGCTGGCCAGGGTCTTTTTACCATTTTCATCCTCAATAACCTGCCCCCCAATAAAATTTGTAACCCCTGCCCCCAGCTTTATGGGATCTGGCTCAAACCGTTTCCCAGTGGTCGTCGAGGCGTCTTCTACCCACTTGCCGGGCATTTGGGCGTTGAGTATCCAACGCTCCAAGGCCCCACCAGCTACAATATTACGACTGGACATCGTCTTGGTCACGTTCAGGCTCTTTTGCATCCGACGCACCGTTTCGGTAATAATCGGCTGGCGTTCAACGCTGTACATCGTCAAGCGCCCCTTTAGATCTACGGATACTGTTTTACTTTGGTCCCTCTGAACGATCCGCCATACCGTTTGTTTATTCTCGTCCAGGTAGACAATCTCGGCCTCGTCGTGATCACCACGTTTGTAAACATAAACGCCCGCCATTGACAGATCATCCTCATCAACCACAATCGCCCCTTGCTCGGCGGGGATCGCTTGGCAAAATATTTGAGCCATCGCCTCCTCTGGGTCCTTAAAACGAACAAATGCCCGATCAGTCCCTTCATCCTCTTGAACTGCGGCGGGGGCAACAAATAAGCGTAATACACTCCGCTGGGTCAGTAGCGGCCACATCGCCGCCTGTTGGCCGATCTCGTGCGGGGTAACCAGGCTCAAATGATCCCCTCGGTGTAATACCCCACGGGGACCACTCCACCAGCTTGTCAGCAAGGCCTCTGCTTCAGCAATCAATGCTGTCTCTTCCTCAGTCAACGAGTCGTCCTCACTGACCTCACGGGTAACTGTCACCGTTCGACTAGGTATTCGACCCAGCACGCCGTTAGTGTGTCGGTCCACCACTTCGCCGACAACGTTCTTTGAGACAAACGACCGTTTAACTAAGGCCTCCATCGTCGAACGCTCCGCGTGGTTCGGTCCAACCATCGGGCCGGTCCAGGCCGCACCCTTCTGCCAATGATCGCCCTCATAAAACGCCTTATTCTCCTCGCTGGCTTGATCAATCGGTATTTTCTTGCGGGCCTGCTCGACCCCCCACTCAGCAGCGGACATTATCAACTCCTAATAACTCTCAAATGAATGCGCCCCTGGTGGCGGTGGATCATCCCCCACCGAATAGCGCTCGATCCCAATTAGGGCCAATACGTAACTATCGGCCAAATCATCTTCATCACCCTCTGGTGCTTTAAGCGTTGCCCCCTCAATGCTCTGAAGCTGGGTTAGGGTGTCAAAGCTATGGATCGTCGTCTCCTTATCTCGAAACGCCCCTGCCCCTGCGTCATACATCGCTGTTTTGCCTCGACTGGATGACATCCAACCCGCCTTACCATCCAACCCTACCAATCGCCTGACGTTTGAGTTGTCTCGCAACCACAACAGCACAACGTGCCCGTGGTTATTGCGCTCGATCATCGCCGGGGCATTGTTGAAGTATTGGCTCAGTGACTTAATATGGCCAGCAAATACATCCGGCTCAATCCGGCCCCACAGCTTGGCCACCTCTTCACCCGTATCGATATCCAGCACCGTGGCCGCACTGGGATCACTCCCAGGATTACCTTCCGCCGGATCGCCCCCGACCACGTACCGCCCTCGGCGATAAGGAGCCTTGTAGATAACTAGGCCCGGAATGGCTGGGGCACCTGACGGTTGTCTTGTTTCGACCTCCACATAGCACTGATTGAGCCACAGCGGACTAATCCGCTTATCCAGTGTACGCGGGGCCAAGGCCTCATTGTCGGTGGCCGGGTACTGCTCGTGTAGGTCATCGAGACTGCCGGTATTTTGCTCGATATCGGCTTTCTGTTGCTCGTACCACGCCTGATCCCGCTCAGGTCGCACCCACCACGGCAAAAATACACAAGCCCAACTTGACGCCTTTGCCTTGGCCGCCCGGTAAATATTTTTAAAGGTGCTATTCGGAGCCGATTTATCCGACCGGCTAAGGAGGATCAATTTCCCCCCACCATCAATCGTCGGCTGCACTGAACGTAGCAATTTTGCCAAATCAGGCACCAGGTCGGCCTCATCGACGATGGCAACTGTTGCGGTATAGCTATCCCCTGCCGTTGTCGGAAAGGCTCGCGCCTTGGACCCGTTGGACAGCTCCCACTGGTGATCGTTGTCCTTCTCGACCACCCAATCCGTAACCCCCTCGCACATCCAATCAGGGAGCCGCTTAAACATCCCTTTTAAGCGTTCGTCAATCAGATAAACAGCCTCAGTGTCCCGCTTGCTAAACAAGAGTACAGTGGCCGCTGGGTAAAACAACATCAACCACAGGACATACCCCAACAAAAGCCAGGTCAAGCCAAGCTGGCGTGCCTTGAGGATGATCGTCTTGGCATTCTCCTCAATCACGACCAGCGTTTCATACTGCTCCTGCCACAACTTAAAGGGTATCCACTGCTTGAGCGTGGCGTCATAAATCTGACAGTAGCGATCTATAAAATAAGGCGAACTCTCGGCACAACGCAGCCACTCAGCTCGCTGCTCTGCCGTCATTCCGCTTTTTTGAACCGCTCCGCCTCCCATTCTTTTACATCCTGCCGGGCCTGGGCTAAGTCCGCCGAGGTGATGGTGTTGTTCTGTTGCACATTGGCATTGTCGATATTATTCACCACGAGCGGCGTCTGCGGCCCAATCGCCTTATAATATTCAAGCACTTGCCCAGCTGCCTTATGGCTCAACCAATCGTCCTCGCTATCCAAATGCTCATCGATTCGATCAAGGGCTTTATCAAACAACTTATTAATCCGATAGGCGTGCTGATCAGGTACAACAATCTCCTGAAACCAACGAGTTTTAGGCCACGACACCCCTAGCGTCTGACGACTAATTCCTAGGAACTGGGCGCACTCTTTGAGATTGGCCGGATACCCAACCAATTCGCGCATCGCCACTGTTTTGATCTTTTTATACAGCCTGTACCACAGGGCAAAAAACGCCTGTTTTTGCCGGTCATACGGATCAGATGATAACCCCGGAATTTCCGAGATAAGAAGATCTTCGTATTGATGACCTTCCCCCATTTTTTTCGCTAGGTCGAAGTAGTTATCAGTTGCTAATTCGCTACTCATTTTTCTTCGCTGCCTTCAATTCAGCAGACAACTCAATATTGCGCCGCATCGACTCGTTGAGCTGCTCACGTGTACTACGTAGCTCCTCACGCAACCCCTGAATATCGGTGCGGACAACATCGCCCGACCGCTCCATTTGCTGCCCCAGGATGTAGGTCATCAATAAAGAGACGGCTACCGCAACCGAAAACACAAGAATAGTCCAAAACGGTACGGCCACATTATTGTTCTGATAAATAAAATATGATGTGACATAGGCCGAGAACACACCAATTCCACCTGGTAATATCACGTGAACAATCACGATTTTGCCCTCCCAAAGAAAGGGAACGACCACAGCGGTCGGCGACTCTGCACGATCGAGAATGCAGCAATCGACACCAGAAACAAGACCGCGACAACGGGTAACGCAGTGGTGCGGTAGTTAACCCGCCAAAACAACGACATCAGTAATGCAGCCATCGCTGCATTTAGGATTGTCGCTGACACATCAATTAGATGAACTGTGAGGTGATATCGTTTCGGCAAGTTCAGCCAAATATAAACACCCACCAATGAAGCAACCGACGGGGCAATCAGTAGCCACGCCCATACCCACTGTGGCGCAATACGAGCTACATCGCTGGCTGAAAAAATAGGACTCACCACAAATCGATCAAATACCCAGAGCGACCCGCCAAATCCCCCCAGCATTAATGGGGCGATGCCGTCAGCATTGGACAAAATGTATTTTGCAAATCTAAAGATATCTCGGATTAAGTGTTTGCTCATATGTAGGCGCTACCAAATAAAAAAAGCGGTCCCCTCGCACGTTATCTTGCGGAGAGGGACCGCTCAATGCCGATATTGTAACAGATTACAATTCGAGTTTCAACCATAAATCAAAAATTTCGGATAGTAAATCTTGAATCCTCTCCTCTCCCCTACCCTCTTCGCACCCTCGCATACTATACAAACTCCGAGATTTCCTTAATGTGGGGTGGTGGGGTATACCAACCCCACCAGACTGGATAACTTCATTTGATTAGACCCCTGCTGCGACCCCATTGGTGAAATATTCAACACTTCGTTTGAGGGCGTCCTTATCAGAGGCTTTCTGAATGGGCTGTTCACCAGGTTGGGTTAAATTGGATTTTTTGCTGATTACCCAGGTGTCACCTTCCTTCAAAATGACACCTGCTTCTGAAAGGTTTTTGAAATCGTTGTACACCGTGGTACGACTAACTTTCAATCGTTTGACAAAAGCGGAGGGGCCGATGTCACCCTCAGTTTTTAGGATTGACAAAATTTGATCGTGACGTTGTTCAAGGGTGTCAGCATCCTGCTCCGATTTTTGACGTCGAGCTTGTTCAATACTGCTAGATTGAACAGTCTTTAACGACTTGACTTGCCCCTTCAAGTGTTCAACCTTTTCCTCCGCTCGTTTAGCGATCATGTTCAATCGCTCGATCTCATTTTGTTTCTCAGTTAACAGGGTGTTCAACTCAACCTCTTTAGTTGACAGGAGCGTGTCTAGTTCAATTTGTTTAACTGACAATTCACTATTCAATGCGGTCAAGCTCTGGACCACAGTTGAACGTTCAACGGCGTGTTTGATTTGACTGAGGAATGTCTCAAATGACAGCAAAAGGAATAAGCTGGGCATTGCGGCCATTGTCTGGCTAACAAAGTCAGGCTTGGCGTGGATAACATTGAACGTGCCAGCAATGAGACTTGAGCCAATAATTAAGACCCATTGCACTCGGATGCCCTCCCCATTCAGGGAGCGATAGAGTGCATTGAATGAGAAGATGACCACGGCGAATTCAACAATGAGCGGAAAGAGGATGGGGATGGTGATCCCGTGTTGGGCAGCCAGTTCGGTTAAGGCGTTGAACGATAGAACAAAGGCAAAGACCGCTAGAGCTAAGGTCAGCAGGCCTGTTAACCAAGCAATAATTCGATTTGTCATTATGATCCTCCGTGGGTTAATAAAATCGGTTGATGTAATAATCGCTGAACACTAGCGACATCGGGATAGCGTTTGAGGTTGATTTGGTTATTTGAGGTGATTACCCCTCGTTCTAAGAGCCACGGGCGCACCCGGCTCGCCATCGACTCCCCAACCGGCGTTTTCTCATTAGCTAAAATGAAAGTAGCAGCATTGCGACGAGACCAGGGCCGAGGGTCGCTGTAGGCGTACTCGCCCTGTCGGCTGGCATAATCATCGAACGCCTGAATCATTACCAAAATGACCAAATTAGCGAAACGAGCGTCTGGACCAACCGTGCGAGTGTCTTGGGTCATAGAATTAGCCATTAACTGGCGATAGCGCAGGGCCTCATTTTCACGATCCAATACCTGTAGGCGATGATTTGACCAGCGATCAAAATGCTGACCAACCAGCCAGCTACCCAAGAAAGCAAAGCCGACTAGTAAAACGACTGAAATAATCACCAGGGATAAGGTACGTTCTGGGTGGGGATCGCCTGCCTCACTGAGCAGGTAAAGCGCAGCGTGCCATAATCCGATCACACCAACAATGACAGCCATAATTCCAGTAAGAATAGGCCAAGCATAATTTGGAGGATGATTGTGAACTATAGTTTCACCTGGTTGGGCCTTAAGTCCAACTGCCTGACTTCTAAATCTTCGCCTCATGGGGCCAACCTCCCTTCGTGATAAATCAAAGTTAAGGTCATTCCAAATGTCATCGATAGCGGGATCAGGACAAGCCACGCCGCCAGAATAATATTGATGACTGCCAGGATGACCCCGAGCTGGCCGACCAGCACAACTACAAGGGTAATGGCCATCATCAGAACCAACCAGAGCAAAGCAGGCGGCTCCGATTGATAAATGACATACTGGCTCTGAGCCAAATCAATGATTAATCCTTTGTTTTGCTCTGTCATACCTGCCTCCTAATTTAATATTCGATTAGAATGTATTCAGGCTCTTGTCGGGGGTATAATTCAAACGGGTTTACCCGCTTTCAGTAAAATATGTCGTTCAAATAAAGAAGAAGTTGAGCAAAATTGCGTCCAACTTCTTTTTGATTCCTGATTGGCCTACCCCAAGGTTGACCTCTTGACACGAGTTCGCCTCTCAGTTATTATGGCAAGTAATTTACCGTATAATACAGGAGAGACTTATGAGACTGACAATCATTTTAGTGGTTACAATGATCTGTTTAACCGTACTCCCTACCCCAATCCTAGCCCAAACCTGCAACTGCACAGGCCCTGATTTGGATTGTGGTGATTTTAGCGGTCGTAGCGAGGCCCAGTTATGCTATACGCAATGCCGCACCGAAGGATATGGCGATGTCTTCCGGCTTGACGATGACAACGACGGCCAGGTGTGCGAGGATCTCCAAAATACTGGTGGCTCGACCACCATCCAAGCCACAGCTACATCCATCCCCACACCGCTCCCAGAAAACGTGGACACACCAATACCTACCGCCACCGCTACCCTCGTCGCCACCGCCACGCCCGGCGACTCACTCCTACCTACAGCCCAGCCTAATAGCGACACCGTAGCAACCGCTACACCCGCCACCGAACCCGAAACAATCCCCGACAGTGGCGGCGTACTGGCCAGCAGTACGGTGCCGATTTGGCCGATTGTGGGGTTGTTGATTGGGTTGTTGATTGCGGGGGTACGAGGAATATTAAACACGTAATCCAACTACGTACAGCTCGTCATATGTTCTTACGGTTGCTACGCAACATGCATGGCTAATGTAAGAGATGGTGCGAGTGCAGGTGTCAATGACACTTTAATGAACACTTGCCCACTCTAACCATAACCCTAACAAAAATCCTTGTTGTAGCCAACAAGGATTTTCTATTTTCCAGTAGTTTGTTGCAAAAATCAGAATACTATATTCACTTTTTTATTCGAACCAAATCATGTTATACTGGCATTAGAGAAGCTGGGAGTCTTGTTGGATGCAGGGTTATTCTCACCCCTACCTTGTTAAGCATGTATTTTGTTCAGTTGGGTCAGTCGTGTTAGGGCTATCCCAATTTTTATTTCTCAAGGTGACATTAGAAAATGCAAATTTTTTTGATTATTTTTTTGATTTTCGTCGTATCTATCCTTGTTGTGGTAACAGATGAAACTTACCAATGGGTTTGGGGATGGATAGTTGAGATTACCAAACACCGCCGCATTTTCTTCTCCCTTCTTTTCATCACCCTGCTTTGTACCCTAGTCTATGATAGGAGAATTTTTCCATTAACAAATTGGCCAGAATGGACTGGATTTGATAAAACCCTATGGGATTTAGCCGATCTTTTGCTCGTGCCCATTGTGCTGGCTCTGGGGGGCTTCTTCCTCTCCCGAATTCAACGCTACCAGGATCGCGAGATTGCCAAAGAACAACGGGAACAAGATTTAGGGATTGCTGAACGAGAGCGTGAAACTGATCGTCAGATCGCTGATCAGCTAGAGAAAGAACGGGCCTTACAAGGCTTTATCGACGGAATGAAGGAATTACTGCTAGAAAAACGCTTATTGCAGTCTGCGGCAGGCGATCCTGTTCGCGATGTAGCAAAAACTCTCACTCTGTCAATCTTGCATCGGCTTGATGGCAAGCATAATGAAATAGCCCTCCGTTTCTTGATGGATGCTAATGTGATAACTACCTATCGTAGAAAGCCAATTAAAGGAGTTTTTGATTTTAGTGGGGTAAACTTGAGAGACGTTGATTTCAAAGGAATGGTTCTACCTAGCATTGATTTAAGGGAAGCGAGCCTGTATAAATCCAATTTTTGTAGGGCGGGTCTGATGAGAGCCATCTTTAGTGGGGCGGACCTTAGTGAGGCGATCCTTAGGGAGGCAATCCTTAGGGGGGCAGATCTCAGTGATGCAGACCTTAGCGGGGCGGACCTTAGTGAGGCGATCCTCAGTGGAGCGATCCTCAGAAAGGCAGATCTCAGAGAGACGATCCTCAGAAAGGCCAACCTCACACAGGCGATCCTCAGGGGGACAAACCTCAGTGATGCAGACCTTAGAGGAGCTAACCTCAGTGATGCAGACCTTAGGGGGACGATCCTCAGAGGGGCGATCCTCAGTGATGCAGACCTTAGGGGGGCGATCCTCAGAGGGGCGATCCTCAGAAAGGTAAAATATAATAAAAACACTATCTGGCCTGATGGGATTGACTTTAAAGCGGCTGGGGCAATATTTGTTGAAGAGTAGTTTTGATTAAGGATAGCAACCTATTATGCGAAACGAGTCCTTTTTTCGTATCCCTCTATAGTAGTTACTTTAAAATGTCCAACTGCTCCTCCACCCACGCCCGCGTATTTGGATGCAACTGCATTTTATCCCGATTTTTCAAATACCACGCGGCAGTATTATCGGTCCCGGTAATGGCTCGGCCCGCGCCAGTCAGCCAGCATTCAATGGTGGGGGCCGAGGTGTTGATGGTGGAGCCAGGCCCGGTCAAAGGCATCGACCAGCCATTGGGGGCGATCATCATAAGTCCATGGGCCGTAAAAGGTGAGCACGTAGGGTCGCCACTCGGCGGGGGTGAATTTTTGCCAGTCGTGGATGAGCGCGGCCCACCAGGGCACGCCTAGCTTCTGACATTCGATGAAAACAAACCATTTGTGACGAATGAAGTATCAAAGGTAATTTAGGTGTGGGCGCACGATTCCCTCCAAATTTTGGAGATTTTGTTAGGGGCATTGTAAGGTTAAAATAGACCACAATCGGCGATGGATATTTTCGGAGGGGCGATGGCAATCGGGTGAGATGATCGCAGACCAACGGTATTTTCGCACTGATTGTCTCGCCTAGGATCGATGCCCCCGAACGGCAGGCCATCCAGGGATGATCGTCGCCCACGCGGGCGAGGCAAATCCAGTGGAGATTCGGGTTTCAACGCATTCACCTTTAGATTTGTCGTCACCGCTACCATAATTCTGGGGGTGCCAACTGACCGTGCAACCGCTCTAGGAGCTTTGCTCCGTTACTTGCCCTAATTATGGCTTTTTGTTACAATATTCTTTCGGTCTTTTAAAAATTTTAAGAAAGAAAGTATAGGATGAACAGGCAACGTAGAGAAACATTTATCAAGCAATACGGACGACCAGGCGAATTTTTCCCTATGGCGGAATGGCTCGGGATGTGGTACGCATTTAATAATGGCTATAAATTAGCTCATCCCCCACGGCCAACCCCCCAGCCGTCACCTGACCAGTATCGGCTGCACGGAATAGCACGCCAAACACAGAAGGGGGTGGGACAAGGCAAATCCTAAGCCTGCACGCAAAGTTCACGCCACCCCGACCTCAACTGTGGCAGGGGTTGGCCAAACTGGTCAACTCAGTGCACCCCAAAAATGACCGAGACGTCATTCCATCGCCGCCAAGGCCTCTTCTACAAACATTAGCCGATCCTGGCCAAAAAACATATCATCACCCACAAATAACGTTGGCATCCCAAAAGCACCGCGTTCTACTGCCTCCATTGTCGCGACCTTTAGGGCTTCTTTGACCTCAGGCTCCTGGATAGCCGCCATCATTGCCGCTGGGTCCAATCCCGCCGTGGTCAGCACCTCGCCAACGACGTCAATCTCGCCCAAATTTTTACCATCCACCCAAATTGCAGTAAACATGACCGCATTGTAAGCATCAAGATAGCCATCCCGTTGGGCTACGACCGCCCCGCGCATCAAAGCCAGTGTATTGATGGGGAAAAAGGGATTGAGCGTAAACGGCACCCCGTATCGCTTCGCAAAGCGGGTCATATCCTGATTCATCCAGACACTTTTTGCGGGCACCATCGCCGGAGAGCGATTGCCCGTTTCTTTGAAGATGCCGCCTAGCAGAGCTGGTCGCCAAATAATCGTTGCCCCGGTACGCTCGGCAATTTGGGGGAGTTGGGTATACGCCAGATAGGTGGTCGGGCTACCGTAGTCAAAGAAAAATTCGACTTGCTTATTCATTGTTCCTCCATTGGAAAAGTTGTTTAGGTGAGAGCTGGTCATAAATAATCAGGTAGCTTGAAGAAGGGCTTTGATGCCCTTACCGAGAGGCAAGCCATTGTGAAATTGATAAAGAAGGAGTAACTGATAAAGAAAAACAGCGCCTAAGACAATCAAGCGAACGCG
>JANQQF010000082.1 GCA_028285035.1 Phycisphaerae bacterium | reverse complement strand
TTTGTCGGGCATCCACAAGGCGTTGTAGCGGTGGATTCCCGCCAAAAGCACGCGGGAATGACAAGCATCGATTTTACGGGTTTAAAATGGTTTGTCTATAAGTTATCAAATACATTTTGAAAATCTTTAGGGTCTTTTCAGATGATAGACAAAACTGGAGTTAGATTAGATGTTATGAATAAGTTATATCCTCCATCTTATCAGAATATATGTATCTTGTGAATGTAAAAACCAGAAGAGTTTTGGCCCAATTTTGGCCCACTACCATTGCTTTTTCTATCATCATGACATGATTAGGGCTTAATCATGTCATGATTACCACTTCTATTCCAAAATTAGAGGGAAAACACCCAAAACACTATTTGATTTGTAAAACCTATACCTATGACTAGCTTAACAATTGAAAGATCAAATTTGGTCAGTAATTGATTGGTCTATTATTCAATCTAAGCTACAATTCTATAATACCTAAAAATGATATGTGCTTGGCGTGGATGAAAGATCGTGATCGACAGGCGAGGGAACAGATTACCGTTGAGTATGTCGAGCTGTTTAGAAAATTAGAGGCTTGGTAACATCTCTTATCAGTTTCTAAGAAATTTACGGTACACTTTACCTTGCTCCGAGAAACTTTTACAAAGCATCTTCGTATTGAATATGATCAGGCTTGGCAAAAAGCAAAGAGAGACATTAGGAGATATCTGTGTTTAATTTTATCACAAACTTGTGGCAGAATGCTCATCCAATTATTGTGCATTTCCCCATCGCTCTATTGGTTGTCAGCTTTGGCCTTGGCATTATGGCTCGGTCCAAACCTGACTGGCTACAGGCTTCGTGGCTTACCTTTGTGATTGGGGCACTGGCCACCATCCCTGCCACGATTACAGGAATAATTGCTCACGCGCCTTATGAAGGTTCAAGTGTTTATGAGCAAATAGAAGTCCATCAATTTCTGGGAATGATCACGACCTTGATTTTTATCGGGCTGTTGATTTGGCGCGGCTCTGGGATGCGAAAAGGCAATGATATCGGAGCCACTTGGCCCTTTATCGGGACGATGTTTTTGGGCATTCTCTTTCTGACCGTCACTGCGGACAACGGGGGTGAGTTGGTTTATGAGCTTGGTGTAAATGTTCGTGGTATCAACCCGCTCTTGCAATAAGTTCGTAGTGTTCATCGGATTTTTCGTACTATTTTTGTGATTTACTCAGGTAGTCAACAAAATATATAAACGCTTTTTTATAAAAAGGTAATCGAATGTTTAATTTTTTTCGACGGAATAAAAATGGATCAGCAAACGGTCATGGTCAACCAGGCGAACATCTCATCGAGCTACGAAACATCACCAAGGCCTATGAGACCGTTGCCGGGAAATTTCTGGCCTTAAAAGAGATTGATTTGCAGGTCGATCACGGGGAATTCGTGGCCATTGTCGGGAAATCAGGCAGTGGGAAATCAACCCTGATCAATATGATTACGGGCATTGATCGACCGACCACCGGCGAAGTCTTTATCGGCGACACTGCGGTCCATACCCTGAGTGAAGGACAAGTCGCCGTTTGGCGGGGCAAAAATATGGGCATTGTCTTCCAGTTCTTCCAGTTACTACCAACCCTCACCGTGGTTGAAAATGTAATGCTACCGATGGATTTTTGTCGAGTGCACCCAACCGCACAACGTGAAAAAATCGCCCTGGATTTGTTGGCCCAAGTGGATGTTGAAGAACACGCCTACAAGCTACCGACCGCCCTCTCCGGCGGGCAGCAGCAGCGGGTGGCCATTGCGCGGGCTTTGGCCAACGATCCCCCCATCATTGTCGCGGATGAGCCGACCGGAAACCTGGACTCAAAAACGAGTGACGATGTGTTCAGCATGTTCAAACGGTTGGTTGACTCAGGCAAGACCATCGTTATGGTCACCCATGATAATGACTTGGCCGCACAAGGTACCCGCACGATCACAATTGCTGATGGTGAAATTGAGAGTGATATTAAGAAAGAGTTGGTTACAGGATTAGAGATTAGGGATTAAGCGCTTGGAGATTAAAGAGATAGTGTTTGATGACAGTCTCTAATAACCAATCTCTAATCTCCCAAACAAAGGTTAAATTATGATAAGAGTATTTCCACCGCGCTGGCGTAAAGTCATCCGCGATATGTGGAGTAATAAATCACGCACACTGCTGGTGGTGATGTCAATCGCCGTCGGCATTTTTGCGATTGGGGTCGTCACTGGGGCGCAGCGCGTATTCCTACAGGCCCTCAACGACAGTTATGGGTCATCCAATCCGGCCAGCGGTCGTGTCTTTGTCGATGGCCAGTTTGGCGAAGATTTAGTTGAAACCATTGATAACTTGCGGGAAGTGGCCGTAGCTGAAGGGCGACGTGAGGCCAACTTGCGATACTTACTCCCTGGAGCGGCAACCACTGACAGTGATGTCCCAGAAGAAGATCAATGGAAAACCATCGAACTGGTCAATGTTGCAGATTTCGAAGCGATGGAGATCAGCAAGGTTCTACCAAAAGGGGGTGCCTGGCCGCCTCCCGACAAAGAGATATTGCTCGATTTAGGGTCAATGGAGTATTTGGAGACCGAAATTGGCGATACGATTCTCATCGAAACTGCTGATGGAAAAGTCCGCGAAATGCCCATTGCAGGCATCGTCCGCGACCAAAACGGTCCTCCAGCGGCGGTCACGGGGGTGCCGAGTGGTTACATCAACCGTGAGACATTGGAATGGCTCAATGAGCCGGAGGATTTTACCCAACTCGCTTTTGTGGTTGCCGAAAATCCACTTGACAGTGATCATATTCAGGACGTGGGGGAAATCATTCGGCGTAAGATCGAAAACAATGGGCAAGAGGTGTTGTTTATCGCCGTGCCCCCACCGGGCCAACACCCTCTGAACACCGTACTTCAACCGCTGCTCCTCATCCTAACTGGTTTGGGCGGGTTAGCCCTGGCCTTGAGCGGCTTTTTGGTGGTCAATATCATCTCCGCCATTCTGGCCCAACAAACCCGTCAGATCGGCATCATGAAATCCTTCGGTGCCCAGCGGGGGCAAATCATCTCGCTGTATCTGGTGACCGTCTTTGTCTACGGGCTACTGGCCTTAATCGTCGCTATTCCCCTTGGCGCGTATGGGGGCTGGCAACTGACTCTCTTCCTGGCTGAATTTTTCAATGTTGAGGTCGGTGAATTTACGATTTCGCCCAAAGTGATGATTATTCAAGCCATCATCGCCATTCTTATCCCATTTGTTGCAGCCTTGGTTCCGGTCATCATCGGCACGAATGTCACGGTTCGTGAGGCGATCAGCGACTATGGTTTGGGACGTGGGCGCTTTGGCACCAGCCGCATTGATCGCTTTTTGCAAAGCATCCGGGGGATCTCTCGCCCGGCGATGATTTCGCTACGCAATACCTTCCGCCGGAAAACGCGACTGGGTCTCACCCTTTTCACCCTCACCCTAGCCGGAACCACGTTCATCACCATCTACTCGGTTCGCGACTCAATATTGTCTACCCTCGATGATATTTTGGCCTTGTGGCAATATGATATTAACATCACCTTTGAAGAACCTTACCGTTCAACCCGGATTGATCAAGTCTTGACTGATATCCCTGGTATCGACCAGGCAGAAAATTGGGGGTTTGCGACCGTTCGTCGTATTCGTGACGATGGCACAGACAGTGATAATCTCGCGTTGACCGCCGTACCTGTTGACACTGAAATGCTAAGGCCAAAACTCCTTCAGGGCCGGTGGCTTACAGAGAGCGATGCCAATGCCTTGGTTATCAACACCGATTTCCTCCAAGATGAAACTGATGTCGAACTAGGGGATAACCTGGTCCTTGAGCTAACAGGGTCAAAAGAGACAAGCTGGACCGTAGTAGGTATCATCCAGGGCACGACGGTGGGCGCAGCCCTCTTCACCAACTATGACTATTACAGTCGCTTGGTGAATGAGGTCGATCAGGCCCAAATTTTGCAGCTTACCACGACCAGCCGGGATGGGGATGAGCACACCGCCATCGCCCAAAGACTAGAGTTGGCCTTTGAGCGCGCCGGGTTGGATGTGTCACGGATTGATACTATCACTGAAGTTCGTTCCCGTACTGAAACTGGTTTCAACTTCCTGCTGACCTTCCTCATCTCAATGGCGGGAGTCTTGGCCGTAGTTGGTGGGCTGGGTCTCTCCGGTACGATGAGCATCAATGTGCTTGAGCGCGTCCGTGAAATTGGCGTAATGCGGGCGATTGGGGCCTCGGATTGGGCGGTCCTACAGATTGTACTTATCGAAGGGGTGACTATCGGCTTGCTTAGCTGGCTGATGGGGGCCTTGTTAGCCCTTCCGCTTAGTCGAATTCTAAGCGATCAATTGGGTCTCCTCCTTTTGGAAAGCCCCCTAAGTTTCGCCTACTCCTGGTTTGGTCTTACCTTCTGGCTTATCATCGCCGTCATCCTATCTATTATCTCCAGCTATCTACCTGCTCGCAGTGCCTCGCGCCTCACAGTACGTGAGGTCCTGGCTTACGAGGGGTAGTTTTAGAGATATCCAAACAGAATCGAAAAGGAGTCCAAAGTGCGCTTTGGGCTCCTTTTCATAACAATTTACAAAAAGGTGTTGACTCTCCTATAAATCTTCCTCGTCAAACATCGGCTCTGGCGTAGGCGGGGTGACAGGCAAAACCACATCGAAGGTACCAACCCACACCCCATCTTCTGTAACATCAAACGTTTCCCATTCAACCAACAAACCTGGAGGCACATCCGCCCCAGCCAACAACGGATCATCCTCAAACAACATCTGGGTCGATAATAGAACGCCGGCGTTGTCCGTAATCACGGCATGAATATGAGCGGGGCGTAATTGACCACCGGCCACATAACTACCGGGGCGAATAGAGAAGAACTCAAACTCACCCATCTCATTGGCCTGAACCACCCCGACTAAATCGAACGGTTCAGTATTATCATATTGGCCTTCATCATCAGCATGCCGGAGGAAGAGGGCTGCACCAGGGAGTCGGGTGATACAATCTGAGGCATAAATTGTGCCCGAAATTTTCATGCGCCGGCCAGGCATATCAGGTGGGGCGAGTTCGGTCCGAGGTTCCACACCCTCCTGCAAAAAACCACCGCCAGCTTGACCGGGGGTCAACTCGCAATTGAGCACGATTTCTGGGGTCGGCGTGGGTGGGGGCACGGGTGTAGAGGTCGGCGTTGGTGTGGCAAAGAAACTCAATTCCGGCCCAGAACACCCGACTAACAAAACGCCACAGACTACCAACAACAAACCCCAAGTTTTAACCTCAAACTGTCTCATAGGACCCCTCCATTGATTGTTGATGAACGATGCCTATCCTACATCGCGTAAGATGTGTTGTCAATTTGCCCATGTTATTCACCAAACATTCGTCGCGAGGCGAAGCTTTGACAAACCTAGTTGCTTCGATTATCATCACGGTTAAGGTTATCCCCTCTACATATTCCAATTATTTTTGGAACAGGAAACTGTTCACGCAACATCAAAATATTATATTCAAAGGAGCATCAAATCATGGGCGATTTAAATTCATTGTTGAGTAATGCTGTTTCAGAAAATGCGGTACCTTTTGTGGTTGCAATGTCGGCAAATGCTGCGGGAGTCACCTGGTCAGGCGCGGCTGGGGAGCGAGCTCCTGGCGCAGCGGCCGATGAAGATACGGTTTTTCGTGTTTTTTCAATGACCAAAGCGGTTGGCTCGACAGCAGCGATGATCCTGGTTGATCAGGGTAAGCTCAATGTTGACACCCCGGTCGAGGACATTCTGCCTAACTTTGCCAATATTCAATTGCTTGAAGGGTTTGATGGGGATACCCCCCAACTCCGCAAACCAGAGAAAAAAGCCACCGTGCGCAATCTAGCCACCCACACCTCTGGGTTGGTTTACGAGTTCTGGAATACTGACATCCCCAAATATATGGAGGTGACGGGGCATCCCACCATTATTTCTGGCCTGAAAGCCTCGCTCAACTACCCGATGGTTTTTGAGCCGGACACCCGTTGGGATTATGGAATTGGCATTGATTGGCTTAGCCAAGTTGTGGAGGCAGTTGATGGACGTCGGGTTGATGTTTTTTGTAAAGAAGAAATTTTTGAGCCATTGGGAATGGGTGATACAGATGTCGAGGTCCGTGATCATATGGCTGATCGCTTAGCGGTGGTCAAAGCTCGGGGCGAAGATGGTGAGTTTGCTGATTTTGAACTGGCCCCGCCCTCAAATCCTGAATTTTACGGGATGGGACACGCCCTCTACTCTACCCCAAACAACTATATGCGTTTTCTACGCATGTTTCTAAACAAAGGTGAGCTGGATGGAAATCGTGTTTTGAGCGAGGCCGCTGTCGACAAGATGCTGACCAATCACATTGGTGATATTCGTGTGGGAAAAATGGTTACTGCCGCGCCCCCAATTACAGCCGATGTCGACCTTTTCCCCGGTCATGCAAAAACTCACAGCTTTGGCTTCTTGCGTGTTGAGGATGATATTCCAGATATGCGTTCAGCCGGTTCTCAAAGCTGGGCCGGTGTGCTCAATACCCACTATTGGTTCGACCCCAGCCGTGATGTCGCTGCCGTAATTATGACCCAAACCCTACCGTTTGTTGAACCACCGTTTATGCAACTGTACCAACAATTCGAAAAAGATGTCTACGCGAATTTAGGTTAGCATATAACAAACAAGTTACCCCCTGAGAAATTTCTCAGGGGGTAATTATGTCCCCAAATTTGTTTACCTAACTGAGAGCTGGTCATAAATAATCAGGTAGCTTGAAGAAAGGCTTTGATGCCCTTACCGAGAGGCAAGCCATTGTGAAATTGATAAAGAAGGAGTAACTGATAAAGAAAAACAGCGCCTAAGACAATCAAGCGAACGCG
>JANQQF010000182.1 GCA_028285035.1 Phycisphaerae bacterium | reverse complement strand
GCAAGTCCGTGAGCCAGTCTGGTGTGTCTGGTTCTTCAGTTTTGGACACGGCTGGTTCAGGCGATGGTGCATCAGTCTCCGCCAACCAAGGGGGGAGGTCCGAAGCTTCGTCGGCTTGGGTTTCCTGGACAGCAGGCTCGGGTGCGTCAAGTGGCCCGGTGTGAGGAGCTTGAGGCAAGTCCGTGAGCCAGTCTGGTGTCTCGGGTGCTCCAGCCTCGGACACGGCTGGTTCAGGCGATGGTGCATCAGGCTCGGTCAGCCCGTCCAGTGTGTCTGGTTCTTCAGTTTCAGACACGGCTAGTTCAGGCGATGACTCATCGGTTCCCACCAGCCAAGGGGGGGTATCGGAATCTTCATCGGCCTGATTTTCTTGGGCAGCAGGCTCAGGTATATCAAGCGGTCCGGTGTGAGGAGCTTGAGGCAAGTCCGTGAGCCAGTCTGGTGTCTCGGGTGCTTCCGCCTCGGACACAGTTGGTTCAGTCAGTGTTTCGTCAGTTTCTGCCAACCAAGAGGGGAGATCGGAAGCTTCGTCGGCTTGGGTTTCTTGGGCAGCAGGCTCGGATGCGTCAAGTGGCCCAGTGTGCGGATCTGGAGGGAGGTCAGTGAGCCAGTCGGGCGTATCGGGCATTTCCGCCTCGGACACGACTGATACAGTCGAGGGTGAATCAGTCTCGGTTAGCCATGATGGTATTTCGATTTCATCCTCAACTTGGGCAGAGGGCGTGTCAGCGATCGTAGGCTCTTCAAATGGTTGCACGCTCGCTTGTTGCCGCAGACCAGCCATCCAATCCAGATTATTATCCTCTTGTTGCGATGAAGGATCAGGAATTAATTCTTGTTCAGTTTGAGTTTCTTCAACATCATCAACATCAGCTAACCAAGCAGGCATCTCAGTTTCTGGTGAGATGTCTGCACCTGTTTCAGTGAGTGACCCCTCAGTATCTTTAGGTGTCTCTGTCAACCAATTGGGTATATCAAGAGGGGCTTCTGCTTCGATGGTATCGCTGTCTGTTTCGTCTGGTTTGTCACTTGATGTCAAATCAGCGAGCCAAGCCGGGGCTTCTGGTTCAGTTTCGGCCAGAGGCGGCATATCTTCCTCAGGGGGGAACATATCAGCCAGCCAAATCGGTATATCAGGTTGCTCATTACCTGAGGAGGTATCCTCTGCTTGCGGTAAATCAGTTAGCCAATCGGGTGTTTCAGGTTCAATTGCTGCAGTTTCCTCAAGTGCATCATCAATCGACTCAGGTGCTTCTTCTAACCAAGCGGGGATTTGTAAATCTGCTGTTGTAGGTAGATCCTGGGCCTGAGGCAGAGCAGTCAACCAATCTGGCATATCCTCTTCTTTGAGTGGCCCGGTAATCGAAGGCGTATTTGTCAACCATTCAGGGGTGTCATCATCTTCAATCACTGGCACTCTATCCGGTTTAGCAGGTTCACTTAGTTCGGATTCTGCTACATCTGAAGCCTCTGTCAACCACTCAAGATTGTCTGTCTGTCCCTTAGCAGGCGGTTCAGTTTCAGAATCAGCTTGTCGTAAACCAGATAACCAATCATGGGTTGACTCAGATTGTTCAGTTGGTTTTTTTGTTAATTTGGCAGATAACCCGCTGCGACGTTGTGATGGTACAGAGGTATCTGTTTCTGGTATGTCTGCAGCGGGAGTTTCAGGCTCTGTAAGACCTAATTCGTTAGTAGGTGGCTCCTGAATTTGAGTAACATCAACCCACACTGAAGAATCCTCATTTGATGATGTAGGAGATTGGGCCTCTGTTACTTGAGATGCATCAGAGGGCGGCTCGTCCAGAGTATCATCGGATTTCAGCCAATCCGGGATTTCGGTTGGTACCTCCTCAGTGGGTAGGTTGGCCACAGGCTCAGCCGGAGCAGGGTCATTGAGCCAGTCAGGCATCTCGGATTGAGTTTGAGGTAAATCAGAAAGCGGCTCGTCCGAAGTGTCGTCAGATTTTAACCAATCTGGGATTGTAGTAGGAGTGTCATCGACGGGCAGGTCAGCAACGGGTTCAGCAGGAGTAGGGGCGTTAAGCCAGTCAGGTATTTCGGATTGAGTTTGAGGTAGGTCAGGGAGCGGCTCGTCCAGAGTATCATCGGATTTCAGCCAATCTGGGATTTGGGTGGGAGTATCATCGACAGGTAGGTTAGATTGAGTTTGAGGCAAATCAGGAAGCGGTGCGTCTGGCGTGTCATCGGATTTCAGCCAATCCGGGATTTGGGTTGGTACCTCCTCAGTGGGTAAGTCGGCCACAGGTTCAGCCGGAGCAGGGTCATTGAGCCAGTCAGGCATCTCGGATTGAGTTTGAGGCAAATCAGGAAGCGGTGCGTCTGAGGTGTCATCGGATTTCAGCCAATCTGGGATTTCGGTAGGTGTCTCATCAATAGATGGAGAGTCAGATGGCTCAGCACCTGCTACCTCATCGACTGGACTATCGGGTGTATTTGATATCCAATCTGGGATTGTAAAATCAATGACTTCTTCATCCTGTTCAGTTAATGGCTCTGAAACATCTGAGGTAGCTTCATCAGGAACGGCTGCTCGTAGACCAGATAGCCAATCATTACTTTGGTCGCTTGGCAGTTCCCCCTGTGGTTCTGTGGGCTGGAGTGACTCAGGCGGGAGAACATCAAGTGTAGATGGTTCGGATGTAGCTGTATGAGGCGTGACTTGAATTGGATTTAGATCATCAAGCCCTTCATTCAGCCAATCTGGAGCATTTCCGGTTGGTTGAGTTGGTGCTGCCGTCGTAGGGGATGCAAAACTATTATCATAATCAGAAGTGGATTCTTGTAGCCAGTCTGGTACGTTTGAGGTATCGGGTGTTGGCCTTGGTGCGGCAGTTGACACAGATGGTGCTGGATCATTCAGCCAATCAGGTATATTGGTGTCTTCAGTGACAGGAGCGGCTTCGGAATGTGTGGGAGTGATTTCAGGGGTTGTTGTATCTGCTAACCAATCCAAGGCTTCATCTGTTTCGGCTATTGGCGATGTAGGAGGCTGTTGAACAATGGGTGTATCTGGAACAGGTGCATCCAGAGCTTGACTCAACCAGTCTGGAACCTCCTCATCGGGAACAGCAGATTGTTGCGATGGAGGGGGGGGCGTTGCAGGTATAGGAGTATCCTGAGGTGGATCAAAAGTGTCACTAATCCAATCAGGAACGCTTTCGTCAGGAATAGCCGACTGAGGTGGCAACTCAACGGTAGGCATCGGAATATCTTGAGGTGGATCAAAGGTATCGCTAATCCAATCTGGCACCGTCTCATCTGGCGTTGCTGGCTGTGGTGGGTAGGCTGGCTGTGCAACAGGTGGTGGGTCGTAACTGTCACCCATCCAGTCTTGAACAGGCTCATCATACTGAGGCGGATAATTGCCAGGGATTGAAGAAGGCTCATTGTATTGAGGCTCGTCATATTGAGGAGCCTCGGGATATTGTGGTTGTTGTGGAACTTGTGTGTGGGGGGGGGCAGGATTTCGCTGATGGGGTACAGGGACATCCATTGCACTCAAAATATTATCGATCCCCCCCTCATCTGCTTGAGGTGAACCCCATTCGACCGAACTAAAGCTTTCATCAGAGAGAGAGGATGTGTCACTATCGGCCATATTGTCTAAAAGGCTGGAAACAACAAATTCTTCGGTTGCATCCGTTCGGAGTTCAACTTCAGGATCGGGTATTTCTTCGAGACCAACAATGCGTCCAGCTTCTTCACCATATTTGGCCAAAAGCATAATAAGCCAGGTTGGTATTTGCTCAATGACAGTGGCTGGTGTTTTTGTCAATGGCTGTTGACATTGACTACATTCAGTTGCATTATCTCGGTTGTTTGTGCCGCAATTTTGGCATTTAACCATTTACACTTACCCTACTCACTGGCATATGGCCGTTCGACTCCAAGTAAAATTCTGAGACCAGTGGCAATAGTCCCTAAGGCTACGCCTAATATGATACCTCGAACCCCAGCTAAAGTTGGAACAGTTAAAACCCATTCTGCAATTTGAGGAATTTGGTCTCCTAGATAGAGCAATACTGGCACTTGGCCCAATAATACAATCCAGGCAAAAACAACGAATATAAAAGTCTCAAGATTATGGATTTTAAAGGCACGGAATGCTGCCGAAGCAATAAATAAAGCTAATAAAGCAAAAAGTGTCGACTCTAACGGTTGTAAGATGAATTCAAAGATAAAACGTGACCCAGCAGCCGTTGGTCCACCAAGACCGACTAATAGTGTTAAAAGAAATGAAACTAGTAATACAATGCTGTATATAAAATCTGGTGCTTTTTGGCGAATACGACCAATATGTACATTGGCGACATTCACAAAACCTAGAATAAGGGCAAACGTTACAACGATTTGGGTTGTACCCAGTAATACACTGCCAACATTGTTAAGTCGCTCAGCAAGTTCAGTACTTCCCAATATGACGCCAGTTTCCGTTGCAAATAGATGTGCTAACATCAGAAAGCCAATGAGGACTGCAATCGTTGTAACAATATAAATTCTAATTCGCTGCATAGCAATCATTTAATTTAATTCACGAAACCGTTTGCAATAGAATACCAAGCAAAATTACCCAGAAGATTATAGAGCGTAATGTGTCTTGGGCAATTAAACTGGCTAAATGGAAAGGCTTTTTTTGCAGATAAGCTCCGGCTACATAAATTTCTTCACCAATTAAAGTCTCCTTGGCCGAAGCATAAATAAAAGGGAGTGTGCTGGGTACGCTACTGCCACCAATATGCTCGCCATCTTGTCGAGTAGCCGCTTCCCCGATAAGAAGGTATTCGTCCCCAAAATGACCGACTAAGACATTTGCTGCATTTTTTTCACGATGGACCAGATTCATTACCCCTGCCGCGTAGGCAGATGGTTGAGGGGCAATCCACTGGACATTATCATCATTGATTTGTGGATTATTTCGATGACTTACATTTTTGGCCATTAACATTAAGGTTGGGTCAGCGACTGAGACAAGTGGAGGGGTATCCGTTGCGGCGCTTTGTTCCGAAAAATAATCAAGAATAGTTAAGCCTGCCAAGCTATCTGCAGTTGTTTGATTTGTAACCCCACCAACACCTAATGACAAATGTATCGGCTGGCCAGTTTCAGTCGCCTGACTGCTTAACTGTTGTAAATCTTGATAGGCCTGGATTTGTCTTAGCTCTGGGATACGGCCTTGTCTAATTCGATATGTGGCAATGATAAGAATGGCCACAAAAATCAGTAAGAAAACAAAAGCTATAGCAACTGTGTCCACTATAAACGTCCTACTTTCTTTGCCATTGATGTATTGATTTTCTCAGGTTGAGGGTCTACTATTTCGTTAGACTTAGTTTTTGATTGGGGCGCTTCTAATAGTTTGATCAAGGTTTCCAGTTCGGTTGGATTTGATAATAGATTGATAGTATTTGCTGTGATGTTATGGGGTAAGAATAAATTAAGTGTCGGTTGAGCAACAAGCAGAAACTGGCTACCCAAAAATGATAACGGTTTGTGAGCTTCCAGTAAAAAAACGGCTGTTGCCGTAAGACCTAAATCTTGAATTTTTTTTGCAATTAATTGAGTCGTATCAATTTTGCTGGTCATTTATTAGCCTAAATTAGACAAAGTTTGCCTATTTATGTAATGTAAAAGTATACCACACCGTTGAACAACTGTAAAGTTACTGAAAAGTTCAAGTTGACATAATTTAATTAAATTTATTAGAAATTTGGAAGGATGTTATGCACGTAAATCATATTCTGGAAACTTGTTTATATGTTGATGATTTAGATGTCGCCGAAGCCTTTTATCGAGATGTTTTAGGATTGGTCAAATTTTCTCGGGCTGAAAATCGACACGTTTTTTTTCGATGCGGTCAGGGTGTTTTTTTGTTGTTTAACCCAGCCGAGACTGTTAAACCAGGTGATGTACCAACGCATGGGGCGCAGGGACCAGGACACGTTTCTTTTGCAATGGCCAAAGATAAAATTGATGATTGGCGAGATCATTTGCAACAACATAAAGTTGAGATTGAACAAGAAGTGACCTGGCCCTCTGGTGGGTATTCTCTCTACTTTCGGGACCCTGCTGGAAATAGCGTCGAACTGGCTACCCCGATAACCTGGAGTCTATAGATCTGTATCAATCGCTATTTAAGTACCCTAACTCAATAAGAATCCGCCGAATCTCCAAAGTGTTCTCTGATGGAACAAGAATTGCTGTTGGACCTACAACTTCGCCAAGTAATGGTTTTAGTGTTGGGTGCTTCATTATCTCTTTGAGCTGATTTTCGTGCTTTAGGCGTAACAAGGTTACTCGGTCTAGATACGCTGTGCCTTGACGTGTCCCCCACACACGTAATGTTTCGACTATTTTTAGTGGCGTTTGATTATTGGTTGCACGAGCTAGAAATGCCACAATTTGATCGGCTGTTACACCATTTCGTAAAGCGCGTCCCATACTGCTCTGTGTTATTTGGTAGATTGTCCGATTTTCTTCGCGACGGTCTAACTCCGCAAATCGAGCTAATTGAAAGCGATCATACAGGCTGACCCGATAAGGTACTTGCACTTTAAAGTTTTGACCAACTCGTAAGAAAAGGGGTTTTTTGGGCTGGGTTTCTTGCTCCGTACCAGTTAAAAATGCGTGTCCAGCCCCATTAAGGCGGAAACTGCTGGGCATTGCAGTTTTGGATGCTGTGCCAATGTCAACGACTCCCAGGAATAACAAAGTTTGAGTTATTAGGTATCGAATTAATGCGCCTTCAACTTGATCCCAATGCTCAAAGCCCATCAGTGAGTTACCTGAAGTATCAGAAATATACCAACTTGTGTAATCGCCATTAGGGCGTTGAAAATCTGGATCAAGCCGCTTTATTGCAGCGACAAAACTGTCAAGTGAGAGCCAAGCGCCGATTGGAACCTCAGCCTGAGCTAGATATCCCAAAATTTTGGATCGAGCCAATAGAGGGCTATTTTCCCACCCAGTTGGTTGAGGAACTAATCCTGGTACATGCCATAAATCATTCCAAGTTGGGTCAGCTCGCCAAGTATTTTGTAAATGCTGTCGTTGTTCAGCTTCATTAGCCTGGAGCCACATACGAGTAGAGTCACGTTCGGGTTTTATACGGCCATGTTTTACATTTAGAAATTGGGTACGTTCACCAAGATGCAACAGTAAATCGAGTTCATTTGATAAAAGGTAGTTTGAGTAGGGGGCAGAAGGTAATTGAGCAATGAGTGTATTCCGAGTTTCCGTGGGTAATTGACCGTCATTGTTGAGGCGAATAGGATGGGTTTGCAGGTAAACAAGCAAACTAAACATGCTTTCCCGGAGGCGATCTTGACCAGAAATAATCTGGGTTGGTGCTTGAGTTAGAGTTGGGTATGGTAATTTCCCAGCATTTTTACTTTGAGGTGAAGATGTTGTAATTTCAGCGGTTTGAAAATTTTGGTCAAGTGATGACTTATCACGTGCGGGGAATCTGAATATTTTGGCTGAATTACTAGCTTCATCATCAGGTGATTGTTGTTCAATTAGATTTGGCTGCCTTTGTGTATCAATCTCAATTTGTAAGGATGGTGGGGTAAGTAAAGATAGATAATCCGTTGGAATGTAAACAATCTCACTATTCCCTTGGAGTGTATTATGAAAGGTTTTGAATATAAGTCCTTTATACCATAAGCCTTCAGCCGGATTAATCGCCTTTTGCCACGGTTGCTCTCGAGCAAGCCGGGCGGGTCCCATTTGGCGAATTACCCCAAATTGCCGAGTAAAGCGAGCGCCTTCAATGTGACCATCATGGTCGAGTAAAAATTGAAAGGCTTCTTCCTCTTCTTCCAGTAAATCATCAATGACGATAGCAATGGCTGCTGGGGATAATAAAGCTGCTTCCATTATAGTAATGGCCTCACGCTTACTCTCAGTATCAAGGGGGATGCCTCGGCAGTCGGCTATTGCTTTTAATAAAGCTAGATCATAATCTATGAGCGATTGGTGTAGCGTTTTCATCATCCCTATTATAACGATAACCATTATTTTCTGTCCAAAAAGCGATTAGACAATTCAATCGCTCACAGGATCTTTTGTGTAAAAGATTGTTTGATTAACGATGTGAGCGAAATCAATTGCGGGAATCGTATGATAAGGCTATAATCTCCGACCAGAATCAGAATGAGCTAATTCAACACTTTTGAAATAAAAAGCTCAGATTTTAGAGGGAGCTTATTGATGGCAGAAGAAAAATCAGTCTCAACTACAGTTAAAAATGCCTCTTTTATCTCTAACATTATAAAACAATTTCGTTTGGCGTGGCTGTTATTTCAGGATCGTCGTGTATCACTCTGGGTTAAATCAATAATTCCAGTATCATTAATTTATGTAATTTCACCTATCGATTTAATCCCGTTGATTCCTGTCGCTGGACAGTTGGATGACCTTGGTGTTATTTTTCTGGGGTTGACAACTTTTATCAAGCTTTGCCCACCTCATATCGTACAATATTATCAAAGACAAATTGAGACTGATTTGGGGCAAGTTGTTAATAAGAAAGAAATTATTGATACACCATATAGAGTGGTTGATAAAAAATAGTAGGATGTAATGAATGAGTAAGTCAGTAACATTTCGTACACCGCAAGTGATGACAACAGAATTAGATATTTCGTCAGCAACGTTACGCCGTTGGTCGGATGAATTTGCAGCATATTTATCTCCTGAAGCTGGAGCAACCCAAGGGCGAACTCATCGTCGTTATACTGAGGATGATTTAACCACCCTAAAGATGGTCAAGGAAATGAGAAGTAGTGGAATGAGTTATGAACAGGTCAGAGACAGATTGAATGACCAATTTGATGTGTGGTCAGATAAAGTTTCAAGAATTCCACCAGATGATGATTTCGATGATGAATTATTTGATGATGAGACTTCTAGTGAAACTCATTTGGTTGCGTTAAATGGAAACGATGCGTCTGCTGTGGAATTTATTACAAGCGCCTTATCTAGTTTAACCGAAAACCAGAAAAGTGTATTGAATAGTCAAGCAGCTAATCGTGAACTACTCGGAGTTTTAATTCAAGATAATTTTAATTTAAAGGAAGAAAACAATCAGCTTCGTCAACGATTGTTAGATGTAGAACGTCGATTGACACAGATTGGGCAAGAAGAAGAATGGCGGCGTGAGAGTTTACGTCAAGAATTAGATGCCAAAATAATGCAGGCTCAGCATGTTGCCTCAGAAGCTTTAACGACCGCAAATCAGCCCCAAGAAATGCCTGATATCAAGGCAGTTCAGTCGAAGCCAGGTTGCTTGGGGAGTCTATTTGGTGGAGGTGACATTAAGATTGTGACGACACCAGGACGTAAGAATCGGCAGGAGACAGCAGCTACAGCAAATTCTTCTGTGTCGGCCCCCACCTATCCACCACCAAATTTGCCTCCTGCTCAATCTACACCACCAGCTTCTCATCCCAAACCTTTCACCCCTCCAGAGTAGATAACAGCTAAGAAAAAAAACGTCGTTCTCAATACTGAGAACGACGTTTTGTGTAGATTGATTATTAAATGAACTTAAGCTACTTCTTGGCGAGATGCCCAGGTGTCTAAGGCAAAGACGATCACGAAACCAACAATTGCTAATACGATGGCAAACATAACAGTGCTGTCAAAAGCTGCTGGTAATACGTTTTCCTGTACAAGTGGAACGACTTCGCCATGACGATCTATGTAAGTCTGGACATCCACCTTCCACGGCCAAATTTTGCGTAGGGAACCAATCATTAAGCCAATTAGTAATGCTATTGTTACATTAGGATATTTCTTGAATAACCAACTTAATACCTGGGCAAAACTGACTAGTCCTAGAGCCGCCCCCGCCCCGACAGCTGCAATTGTAACAATATCTAGGCTACTGACGGCAGAAAGGATATACTCATATTTTCCCATCAAAACCAAGAGAAAAGATCCCGATATCCCCGGCAAAATCATGGCACAAATTGCAATAGCTCCACTAAGAAAAAGAAACCAAAGATCGTTTGGTGTTTCCACAGGAACTAAACCAACAACAAGATAACCAACAATTGTGCCGATAATGACGCCAATAATTGCATTGGTATTCCATGCTGTCACCCGTTTGCTGACGGTAATGATCGAGGCAACGACTAACCCAAAGAAAAACGACCAAAGTAACACAGGGTGGTTTTCCAAAGTCCATTCCAAAAATCGGGCTAAGGTTGCAATGGCAAGTACAATACCAAAGGCTACGGCTGCTAAGAATCGCCACGGTAATACATCAAAAGCTTCTTTTAACTTGAAGCCCAATAACATTTTGATTGTATCAATACTGGCAAACCTTTTGATTGAGTTTAGTAACTCTTCATAAATGCCCAAAATGAAAGCCATAGTTCCCCCTGATACGCCAGGGACAACATCAGCCGCGCCCATTGCAAATCCTCGTGCTACCAAACTAAAATAGTCTGACATTGTGCGCGTTTTTGCTTGTTCTAAGTTTGATTCACTCATATTTATTTTTACACTCACTAAAATTTTGATAAGTTACAATTGCGGGCTGGATTGTACCACGTGTCAAACAAGGGGCAAATGGTTTAAAATAAACGGATGAATTTGATGTGTTTGTAATACGAGCGATTTTTGAGTTATCTTGACTATCCATATGCCGCGTGGTATATTTTGGAATATTAATTACGCATTTGAGGTATAAACTATATGAAATGGTCACGTGCATTTTATGCAGTGCTTATTTTAGTTGTCTTGGCTGCACTCTACATATTTTTTATTGTAGGTCCTGATTCTGCAGAAATTGTAGATTTATCAACGTTGGTCAATGACATCAAAAATGAACAGGTTGAGTCAATTCGGCAAGAACAAAATGAGCTTTTAGTTACATTAAATAATGAGACTGAACTTAGGGTATATCTTGAGTCAAATACTCGGGTTACCGAAACCCTTGCTCTATTAGGGGTGAGCCAAAATCAACTGGCCAATGTTAATATATCAATTGCCCCTCGTAGTGCCTGGGATGGATTGTGGGGTATCTTAGGAGCGCTCTTGCCGCTTATTTTGATTGGTGCGTTCTTCTTCTTTATATTACGTCAGGCGCAGGGTGCAGGAAATCAGGCCCTGAGTTTTGGTAAAAGCCGGGCAAGAATGTTTACTGGCGACAAGCCGACAGTTACTTTTGATGATGTAGCCGGGGTTGAAGAAGCAAAGCAAGAGTTGATGGAGATTGTAGAATTTCTACGTGAACCTGAGAAGTTTATCTCCTTAGGAGCACGTATTCCGAAAGGGGTTCTGATGGTTGGGCCACCTGGTTGTGGTAAAACTTTGACCGCAAAGGCCATTTCAGGAGAAGCCGGGGTCCCATTCTTTAGCATTTCAGGTTCGGAATTTGTAGAAATGTTTGTTGGGGTTGGGGCCAGTCGTGTTCGGGATTTGTTTGAACAGGCTAAGCGAAATAGTCCTTGTATCATTTTTATGGATGAGATTGATGCAGTGGGACGACATCGAGGGGCTGGTTTAGGAGGGAGCCACGATGAACGTGAACAAACTCTGAACCAGATTTTGGTCGAGATGGATGGTTTTGACACGGATACAAATGTTATTGTTGTGGCTGCGACAAACCGTCCTGATATTTTGGACCCAGCATTGCTTCGTCCAGGTCGTTTTGATCGACGTGTAATTTTAGATCGACCTGATCGATTGGGGCGTGAGAAAATTTTGCGAATTCATGTTAAAGGCAAGCCTCTCTCTGCTGACGTTGACGTCGAAGTTATCGCAAAACAAACACCTGGCTTCGTTGGAGCTGATTTGGAAAACTTAGTTAATGAAGGTGCTATTTTGGCGGCCCGACGCAATAAGAAGCAAATCAGTATGCTTGAATTTCAGGATGCCATTGAGAAGGTGATGGCTGGTCCTGAACGCCGAAGCCGTGTTATTCCTCAAAAAGAACGTGAAATCATCGCCTATCACGAGGCTGGTCATGCTCTGGTCATGCGCTTGACACCAAAATGTGACCCTGTTCATAAGGTTAGCATCGTTGCTCGAGGAATGGCTGGTGGGTATACATTATATTTGCCAGAAGAGCGTGATGTTATTTACAAAGAGAAGTTTGAAGCAGATTTGGTTGGCCTTATGGGTGGGCGTGCTGCTGAAGAGATTATCTTTGAGGAAGTTACTACGGGAGCTAGTAATGATTTAGACCGAGCTACTAAAATGGCCCGAGCTATGGTCACCCAGTATGGTATGAGTGAAACGTTAGGCCCATTGATGTTTGGTGAAAAAGAAGAGATGGTTTTCTTAGGGAAAGAGATTGGGGAGCAGCGTAATTATAGTGAAGAAGTTGCTCGCCAAATTGATAAAGAGATTGGGCGGATTGTAGAAAATGCTTATGACAATGCGTTAACTCTGATTAGAGAGAATAAAGGAAAGCTTGAAGAAATTGCTCAACGGCTGTTAGAAGAGGAAACATTAGACGCTAAAAACTTTGAAGCGATTTTTGTCTAACGCTTAAATTCTTTGGCTGTGATACCTAGCGTATTCAGTTGACATTTTACGTTGGCTTAGGGTATACTAGTCCCGTGTTGCCATAATAAATTGTTAAGATATAGTACAATTAGCACACTTAGTTGATAATTATCCTCAAACTTTAGCCCTTGGAGGTAAAGATAGTGGCAGTTGAAAAAAGCAACCTCTACTACCCTAACAAAATGGGACGTATATATTTAATGGCGATGGAAGAAGTAATGGGTGCAAACGGAATTAAGGCCGTTTTGAACTTAGCCAAGGTCCCTGAGTTAATTGGTAACTATCCTGCTAATAACTTAGCTCGAGAGTTTGATTTTGCTGATTTTGGTGCAATTGGTGGCTCAATTGAAGAAATGTATGGGCCTCGTGGTGGCCGTGGTTTAGCGTTGCGTGCAGGTCGAGCGGCATTCGCACAAGGGTTAAGCGAGTTCGGGTCTGTTATTGGAGCAAGCGAGTTGGCCTTTAAGGTTATCCCTTTGGCTACTAAATTAAAAGTCGGTCTCAAAGCAATGGCCGAAACCTTCTCTAAGTTTAGTGATCAGGAAACAGAAGTAGAAGAAGCGGATGACCATTTCGTATATACCATTAAGAATTGCCCAGTGTGCTGGGGACGAAAAAGTGATCGTAACATATGTTATGGGGCTGTTGGTATCTTACAAGAAGGTCTTCGTTGGGTAAGTGGGGGCAAAGATTTTAAGGTCGAAGAAATGGAATGTTTTGCTGCTGGTGCCCCAAACTGTGTATTTCACATCTATAAAGAACCCCTAAATTAGTGCATGGTTCTTTAGTAGCTCGTTAACTAACGCTGATATCGGTTTAGGTTCAGGTAACCTATGAAGCATACCCTCCTTATCGTAGAAGACGATCCAGATACATCTGAAATGCTCCGGGTTTATTTTGAGGCACAAGGGTATCGTATTATGACCGCTGCCAATGGTGCTGAAGCCCTAAATCAGTGTCAAGCTGAATTGCCTGACCTAGTTTTACTGGATGTTCGTTTACCGGATATTGATGGCTTTGAGGTCGGTCAACAACTTCAGGAAGATGTTCGCACTAGTCGATTGCCTGTAATATTTGTAACCGAACGTCGTGGGCGAGATGATCGAATTGTTGGTTTGAAATTAGGTGCAATCGACTACATTACCAAACCCTTCGATGTTCAGGAGCTACGATTACGGGTTAGAAATGCACTCCGTCGGGCAGGAAGCCAAAATAACCCAATAACAGGATTGCCTGGCGAAAAATTAACGAGTGATCGCCTCAGTTTAATGCTTGAAAGAGAGGGTTGGTCTGCTTTATCTGTAAATATTCATGGATTAGGAAAATTCAATGAAATCTATGGGTTTGTTGCTCGCGATGATGTTTTGCGGGCAATTGCTTTAACTTTAACCAGTGCAGTAGATGAGTTAGGTAGTATTGATGATTTTGTTGGACATCCAGCAGAAAATCAGTTTATCATTATTACTATCCCAAACAAAGTAGATCAGTTAAAGAAGCATATCGAAGATAGACTAAATCAAGCAATGACTTACTTTTATCCAATTCACGATCGTGAAGCAGGATTTGTGCAACGCAGCCAAGATGATACCCAAATAAAAGTTCCTTTCATGAAAGTATCAACTGTTAATTTGTCTCAACAGGATGCATCATTCTCAAATGTTGATAGTTTGCGTCAGGCATTAAGCCATCCGGTTAAAGTTTAGAAAAATTCTTAGTAACCTAACAAAGTTAATTAAAAACAACATCTCTCAAAACAGAGGTGTTGTTTTATTTTACAACTGATTTGAAGATAAGTTTGCTGCTATAATGTGGGTATGATACACTAATTATTGGCCTTACTTGGCTAATTGTGAATGTATTTAAATATACAACTGAAGGATGTGAGGTTGAAATTGACAAATCAAGATCATATTGATTATAGCCATATTACATCTGTGATCTTTGACATGGATGGGACACTCATTGAACATACCTGGCAGTTAGATCAAATAACTGAGGCCCTATTTGAGAAGTTCTCTGAGTCTTTATTGTCTGTTAGTCATAATGAATTCTTTGATATCTTCTGGAAGAAAAGTGAAGATTTATGGTACATGATGGTTGACGGAGCAATTGATGGCAATACCGTTGCTAGATATAGCTACTTCAATACATTGAGATCCCTGGATCAAAACACAGATTTAGCCAAAGATATGCTGGATACCTGGAATGAATTAGTTTTGGCTGAAGCTCAACCATTTTCCGATACATTTGATGTTTTGACCAAACTAAGTCAGAAATTCACCACTGGTATTTTGACAAATGGGTTTGTCACGTTACAACGGGGCAAAATTGAGAAGTATAAATTGGGTGATTATGTGGATTTTACTTTAGTCTCGGAAGAGGCTGGATATCACAAACCCGATAAGCGAGTTTTTGAGGCAATGTTGGAAATGGCGGGAGATAATAGTTCCCCTCAAAATACGCTTTATATTGGTGACAATCTCATTGCTGATGTTCAAGGTGCTCAATCAGCTGGAATTACACCAATACTGATGAACCCTCGGGATAACCTTGAACCACCTGCTGATGTTCTTAAAATTCGAAAACTAAGTGAATTGCTGGATTTGTTAATGTAAAGAGATGCTTTTCTTTATGAAGATTTTTAACATCTATATAACTCATTTAAGCCACTTGTTTTAAGACCTTTAGCAAATCTTTTCCATATTTTTTACATTGTTGTTCCCCAATTCCTTTAAGCTCCGCTAAGGCAGTGAGATTTTGAGGATTCCGACGTGCTATGAGCATTAAAGCTCCATTTGTGATAATGACATCTGGAGTAATGCCACGTTTCGATGCAAGATTGTTGCGCCAATGTCTTAATGTTTCATATCTTTGCTGCGTAATTTCGTCTGGACGGTGATGATTCTGGCGAGGTGTAGGCGGTGGAGTATTTTTTCCGTTTTTAATCGCTTTAAGAATATCTTGTCCATTGTATTTTAATAACTTATGACCAACCCCTTTAATGTGCCTTAAAGCAGTGATTGTACTGGGTTGACCAGTAGCTATATTAACAAGTGTAGCATCATTCACGATTTTGAACGGTGGACGATCAAGCTTGCGGGCAATTCCGTCTCGTAAAATAAATAGTTCTCGTAATATTGACTGTTGTCTTGGTTCCAATTGCCGGCTACCTTTGATACGCCAGAAATCATCGGCAGAAAAAGTTTTTTCTAGAGGCGGTAAATAGGTCTGACGATTAAATAGTTCAATTGCTTCTGTTAATAAGCTTTTTTGAAGTAATTGGGAATATTGAATTTCTCGCAGTCTTATTAAATAATGGGTGTCTAAATGAGCGTATTGTAATGCGTCTTTGCTCAGTGGACGTTGTCCCCAATTATACCGTTGAAAACGCTTATCTAAATTAACCTTAAATTGGTCTTGTAATATTGTAGCTAGGCCATAACGTGACCATCCCAGCATTTTTGCTGCTAACATCGTGTCAAATAAGTTGACAAACCTGAAATCATAATCACGTTTCAAACTTAAAATATCATACTCTGCTGCGTGAAATATTTTTTGAATCGCTTGATCTTTAAATATCTCATCCAGACCAGAAATATCAACATTTAATGGATCTACTAAGTAATCTGTTGTTGGTGTAGAAAATTGAATTAGACAAACTTTTTCAAAGTAACTGTATAAACTATCACTTTCTGTGTCAACAGCAAGTATCGGCTCTTGTTTAAGTGTGTTTAGTAACTCCTCAAATTGAGAAGGTGTATCTATCCACAATGGTTGTTTGTTGCTGTGATTGAGCAAGATGTTGTCCATTAGCTGATAATTGTATATCTATAATAGCAGAATTTAATAGATTGCCAAGTGTAATGTAAACCAACCAAGTGAGTAGATTTCTTTATCATTAATCTGATTTTGCTGGTAAAGGTTTGGTAAAGGTTGATAGAATATAATGTGGGACTATCGCTCTATTGGACTTTGTTAAAGCGCGTGTTATATTAAAAAGCGATTAGCCAATCTTAAATCATACTTTATATATGTTATTGATTAGATGGCGAACTTCTCAATTAATCAATCTCTATTATAATTAAGTGCATTTTAAGTCATGTTAAGGGTTGTCTGTTCAGGGTTGACTTCACAATCATGAACAGGTATAATAGGCCATCTTGCAGAACTGAATAGTGACCTTTTGGTTACGGTAGGTACTAATGGCGTTAAAGGGAAATCTTCAAGATTTTAGCACAACTCAACTTTTGAACTTAGTTAACTTAGCCCGAAAAACAGGGAAATTAACTGTTAATGGTCAAGAGGATAAAGCATTTCTCTACTTTAGAGAAGGTAGATTGATTCATTCATCTACAAATTCAGATGAAGGACACCTGACTGGTATGTTGCTCAAAATGGGTAAGCTCAATCAAGATCAAGTGGCTTCAGTAACTCAAAAAGCAAACAGTGCATCTGACAAAGTAGTCGGCAAGTATTTAATGGATGCTAAGTTGGTTTCACGAGATGACATTGTTCAGGGCGTAAAGGATTATATGCTGGAAATAGTTTATGATCTTTTTACTTGGTCTGAAGGTAGTTTTTATTTTGAACAAGATGTCCTTACATCAAGTGATCGCATAACAATTCCACTTAATTTAGATAATGTCATTTTAGAAGGCAGTCGACGCATCCAAGAATTGGATAAACTGCAGGATGAGTTGCCAGATTTAGGGAAGATTGCTTTGAAGATCACTGATAAGCCTCTTCGTGATGTTAAACTTACTCAAGATGATTGGCGAGTTATTTCTCATATTCATCCTCGTAATACTGTAAAGCAGATTGCTCAAAACAATAATATGGATGAGTTCCAAATTCGTAAGATTGTTTATGGTATGCTACAAGCTGGACTAGTTGAGATCATTAAACCTGAAGGTATGGAAACTAAGAAGCGGGCCCCTGTCACACGTGCTGGCCGACGTGCTGCTAATCAGTCACCCGCCGAAAAACGAAGTGTAGTGACAAAGCTAATTGACAGGATTAAACGAATCTAATCGCTATACACTGTTATTTAGTTTATGATAAATTTTATGAAACAAGTCTTAATTTGAGGTAGGTCGATCCGATGCAAACCGTAAAGATGGTCATCACGGGTCCCTTTAGTGCCGGGAAAACAGCTTTTATTAGTAGCATTAGTGAGATTGACGTTGTTACAACCGAACGTAAAATCTCTAGCGATGCCGAACGGGTAAAAGAAGATACGACTGTAGCGATGGACTTTGGTCGTATTACCGTAGATGATGATTTAGTTTTATATTTGTTTGGTACCCCCGGTCAACGACGTTTTGACTTTATGTGGGAAATTCTTTCTGAGGGAATGCTTGGTTTTGTTGTCTTGGTAGACAGTGTTCGCCCTGAAACATTTCGAGAAGCTAAGCACATATTAGAAGTATTTAGAGGGTATGCTACAACGCCTTATGTTGTTGCAGCAAATAAACAAGATTTGCCAGACGCTTGGACCCCCGAAGATCTTCGAATTGCCCTAAAGATTGAAAAAGATGTCAAGGTTTTACCCTGTGTCGCACAGGATAAAGAAAGTGTAAAAGAAGTTCTTCTGGAACTTCTCTATTCGATCCTCGAAAGAATGCAAGTAGAGGAAGGATAAATTTCTTTAACAAATTAGACTTGTCGTAATTAATCTTTCATTTGATGTAGTTAGGTCAAATTTAGATTACGCTGTTCCATTTATATCTCAGATATATTCTGGAAATTAATCTTATTTGGCGAAATATCCAAATTGTCTTGAGACTTGCTTGTGAGTTCGATCGTTACTGACCAAGGTATTGTGCATTATGAAGCCTACGGACGAGGACAACCCGTAATCCTTTTGCATGGCTGGTTAGGTTCGTGGGGATATTGGCTCAAGACGATGGAAGCCCTGAAAAATGATTATCGATGTTACGCCTTGGATTTTTGGGGATTTGGCGAGTCTGGCAAAGAACGTAAAAGTTATCAAGTTAGCGATTTTGTAAACCTAGTTGATCAATTTATGGATCGGCTAGGTATTGATACAGCTCCCATCGTAGGCCACTCTATGGGAGGAACGGTTGCTATCTCATTAGCAGTAACAAAACCTTCACGTGTACAAAGAGTGATTGTAGTAGGGTCTCCAGTTGTTGGTGAGTCTCTCAATATTTTTTTACGACTTTCTGGAAAACCCTGGATAGCCTCAGTTGTATGGCAAATGCCAACCGCCTTATCATTCGGTATTAAAGCATTTTCCCCTTTTGTTGTAAATGACTGGCCTCAATGGTACAGTATGATTACCCGTGATATTTCACAAGCAACGCTTGAATCTTTTTTTACAAGTATTCGTTCTTTGCATAAAACTGATTTGAGATCGGTTTTACCTGCAATTACTCGACCGGTTATGGGTATTTATGGCGCTGGTGATAATGTCGTCGCCCCAAATCAAGCTGATCTTATTGCTAGTAGCGCACCATTATCTCGAATTAAAATGATGCCTGGTTCAAAACATTTTCCAATGTTAGATGAACCTCAAGCATTTAACGCCAATCTGGCCGAATTCCTTGCCTTTGAATTTGCTACATAGTGTTAACTAAGTGGGAATTTGTTGATCTGAAGTTGTTGTTTGAATTTTTGCTTTTACTTATTTTGTTTACAAATCCGATATTTCTAAAAATATTGGAGATCTCACGGTTGAACTCTAACAGATGAAGAAGATTATCATTCGGGACCACACGCTCATACCCCCATTTAATGAGCCTGCGCGTAATCTGCGCATTATGAATAAGCCACTCTGGCTTTATCAGAGAGATGTGCTTAGTCCATATTGTCAAGAAGAGTTGGAGTGTAATACACTACACGAGATAACAAGTTTCCCCGCACATATTCTCTCCGGTGAATTACTGATCTATCAGGATAATCTTTTTTTTGATCAGTTTTTGATAGAAGCATTTCTTACAGAGGCCCGAAAACTAGGCCAAGCCGCTCAAATTGCTTTTTCACCTGATGATGATGCAATTATTAATCACGCCCTTCCTGTACAAGAAGGAATTCGTTTACAGGGTGGGGTTTTTATTGCAAATTTATTTTATTACCCAGATGGAACGACCTTTAATCAAGTCACCCCACAACCCATCGTTATCGATACAGAACCCCGCGAAATGGGGTATTATCATGTGCCAACATACATGGCCAATGAACGTGGTGATCTAGGCTTTGATGTCCCCTTAAAATCTTTTTTGTCAATTGAGAATTGGATACATGTTTTCATGGCAAATTGTCCTTTTGGGGTTTTTGCCCATGGAGCACGTATCGAAAAATCACTCGACAATTTCTCTATGATGTTGAAGGTTTTGTGGCGTTCTTTATTAGAAAGAAAACAGTTTCTTTCCTCATCAACATTAGTTGTTGTTGGAAAGAATACACACATTGATCCTGAAGCTGTCATTCAGGGACCTACAATTATTGGCGATAATGTGACGATTGGCCCAGGGTGTGTTATTAATGCATCTGTGATTGGTGACAATGTAAATGTTATGCAAGGGGTACAAATTCTTTTAAGTGTTGTTGGCGATGGTTCCTATTTGGCGTTTCGATCTGCACTGTTCATGACAACATTAATGGAAAATTCAATGGTTGCCCAAAATAGTTGTTTGCAACTTAGTGTGATCGGACGTGATACATTTATTGGGGCCGGTAATACCTTTACAGACTTTAATATGTTACCTAACAAACCCATTAAAGTAGCTCATCGTGGAGAATTACATAATGTAGGTATGCCGGTTATCGGGGGATGTGTGGGACATAACTGTCGAATAGGATCGGGTCATGTTATCTATCCCGCACGATCAATTGAATCTGATGTTGTTCTTGCAGTTCGTCAAGATAGAACGGTGATTACGAAAAATATTCGATATGAAGATAGTGATCATCATCGGTTCTCTGACTCTGGTCATGTTGCTAAATATCGAGATTTTCTAACAGAAGAACCAAATGTAGTACCAGTTGATGACTTTGTGAATACTAGTGGTTAATTTTCAAATACGATTAGTTGTACAACCCGCTACTTAAGAAAGAGGTAAAGTATGGGGAAAGGCCGTATTCTCGTTGTTGAAGATGATATAGATATTTCAAAAATGCTGCGAATTTACTTTGATTCGCAAGGATATGAGGTGCTCGTTGCCAATCGTGGTAATGAAGCTCTGGATCTATGTCGAGTAAAGTTACCCAATGTTGTTGTCTTAGATATCCAATTACCCGATATCGATGGTTATGAAGTCTGCCGAAATTTAAGAAGTAATACACGCACCAGCTATGTTCCAATTATCTTCTTAACTCAGAAAGATGAGCGTAGTGATAAAATCGCTGGTCTTGAATTGGGGGCAGATGATTATGTGACAAAGCCATTTGATATTGAAGAGTTAAAGCTACGTGTTGAAGGGGCTATTCGGCGCTCATTACGTGAGGCCTTAACCCATCCAGTTACTAATTTGCCTGCCGGTAAGCTAATTGAGGATCAGCTAAAACAAGTAAAAGATGCATCAGAGCCTTGGCAATTGTTATATTTTGGTATCAGACATGTCGATGCTTTTAAAGAGGTTGTAGGGTTTAGTCATGTTAATGAAGTTTTGATTTTCCTAGCAGATATTATTCGAGAAACAGTTGAGGCTCACGGAACACTTAATGATTTTATTGGTCAAGCTTCTGATAACGACTTTATCATGATTACCTCCCCAGAAGCCGCAGCAACGATATGTAAAACAGTAACTGAGCGATTTAATGAGGAAAGCAAAGTCTTCTATCCGTTCGATATTCGCGAGAAGGGTAAAGTGATGTACGAGGATGTTGATGGTGTTATGCAGGAAGCTGATTTTATGAAAATTTCTGTAGGCGTTGTTTCCAGTACAGATGGGCCTTTTGCAGATATTTTGCAGATTACTGAGGATGCCGCTGAAAATCGTCGTCGTGGGTCAGGTTGCCCTGGTAACTAGTTGCCTGTTTGTTTTTTAAGCCTGTGATGTATCAACAATCGCTGATTTGAACCTTATCAATTTAATTTTAATCTATTGATAATTACTGCTGTAACTATCCCAAGGTAAGTTCTCAACGATGGGAATAGTCTCACCAAATTCGCCTACATTTAGCCTAAAATAAGACGAATTATGAAATCTACGCCATCTGCCAGAAAAGACTGGCCACAAGTTTTGACAATTATTAATCAAATTGGTCAAACGTTAACAACGTCTCTCCACACAATGGACATCAAAGCAATTTGCCGATCCATTTTAAGTAATTTGACCTGGGAGGACTTATTTGTATTTGATGCCGCTGAAATTTGTCTATGGGACACGCAAACAAAGGTTTTGACGAGTGTATTACGTATTCCTGAGAATGATGTTGTTATTCAGGCCTATGATCATGATTATCATCTAAACGAAGGTTACACTGGCTGGATTGCAGCTAATCAAACTCCTCTCTTAATTAGCGATACGCGCTCGCAAAGTGATATTCTACCAAAGGCAGCCTCAGAAGATTTTCCCTATCAATCTGTTATTGGGGTTCCTTTGAAAGTGGGCTTGAAACTGTTAGGTACTTTAGAGTTGCTTGCTACCGCACCCAATGCTTATACTGAGCTTGATATTACGATCCTTGAACTCATTACCAATCAGGCAGCAATAACAATTGATCATGTTCGTCTTTTTCAAGAGACACAACGGAATGTATCTGAATTAGCATTGTTATTTGACGTAAGTAGTGAGTTATCTTCTACGCTTTCCTACAATGAATTACTACAAAATCTATCGCGTCAAATGCTAAATGCTTTTCCAGCGGATGAATGTGTTGTTTTTAGTGTGGATGAAGCAACAGCCACCCTAAAGTTGCTGCATCGATATACGATGACTGAAATGGATGCCACTCAAGATGAAACCAATTATCTTGAGTGCGAAATTTTAGCTCGTTCAATTATACAACTACCCGCTTGGCAAGAAACCTTTAAATCGCGTACCCCTCTTATTTTACGTCTAAATGAGACCGAGGCCATTGACTCAAAAATTGCTGAAACTTTGCGGACACTTGAACATGGTGCAGTGATAACTATTCCTCTTGTAAATAGAGACAAAGTCACCGGGTTGCTGATGCTATTTTCACCTGAACCTTATGATTTTACAGAATATCAGGTACAATTGGCCCAATCTTTAGCAAATCAAGCTAATATTGCTTTGGATAACGCCAGGCTCTTTAGTCTCACGGATCAGGAACTACAGAGCCGAGTCGATGAATTAGCAGGATTGCAACGTGTCAGCCGGGAGTCAAATAGTACCCTTGATTTAGACAAAATCCTACGCCTGATTCTTGAAGAGGCAATGCAGGTTACTGGGGCCAAGCTCGGTGCCGTAAATTTATATGATGCTTCAACAGGTGCATTGGTTGCTCAGGAGGAACAGGGGGAGCTTGACCTGAGTCCAGCTGATATCGAGATGCAATCAAATATTTTGGCGCAGGTTCTTCATACAGGTCGAACAATTTTGATTGATGATATTCTTCAAGAACCAGGTTATAATGGTCAATCTAGCAATAGTCGCTCAATTGTGGTCATCCCAATTTACTATGGTGGAGAACCGGTCGGAGTGATCAATCTTGAAAGTAAGCGCCCCTATTTCTTCAACAAAAATCAATTACGTTATTTGGAAGCTTTGGCTAACCAAGCGGCTGTGGCGATTGGGAATGCCCAAGCCTTTCAAGAGCAAAAACGTGAACGTGAGCAAGCCAGTCGCCGTGTTCAGCAGCTATCAAGGTTGTCGGAAATCAGCAACGCATTTCGAACAAATCGTCCCCTTAAGGAGGTTTTGGAAGATATTGCCTATGCTATATTGGAGTCGGTTGGCTATAAGGTAGTTTTGATTAGTTTAGTTAATCCTAATCAGCGGATTTATCATGAAATAAGTGCTGGAATTCCTTTAACTGATTTTCGCAATATGCAGTCGACTGCTCAACCCTTGTCACGTTTGTTAGATATTCTGCAGGATCAATTTAAGATTGGTCAAACCTATTTTATTCCAGTTGAACATAAAGCTATTTGGCAAGATAAGTTGCATCTTCCATATATTGGGCAGCATGCTTTAAGCTTGTCAAAGAATAGATTGGAAAAGAAGGACCCTTGGCAAAATGGTGATTTACTTTTAGTCCCATTGAAAGATACTGAGGATAATTTTATTGGACTGCTTACTGTAGAGGAGCCAGACAATGGGGAAAGGCCATACGAATCTACAACGCAGACCCTAGAAATTTTTGCTAGCCAAGCTGCAAATGCGATTGAAAACGCCCGTTTATTTGAACGTGAGCAACACCGACGACGTGTAGCTGATACATTACGCGGGGTAGCTGAAGCGATTAGTTCCCAGTTAGACCTTGATGAATTATTAAATGTTGTTTTGCAAGAGCTGTCCAAAGTCGTTGAATTTGATAGTGCGTCCATTCAGCAATTGCAAGACGATCAAGTTGTCATTATTGGTGGTCTCGGTTGGCAGGATAGAGAGCAAGTGATTGGTATTTCATTTCCGATGGAAGGATTCAATCCTAACCGGGTAGTTATTGAAACTCAGGAACCCCTTATCATTGGAAATGCACGAGAGGCATATCCAGATACATTTGGCCCCCCACACGATGAGATTAATAGTTGGTTGGGGGTTCCATTAACTTATGGAACCAACATTCTTGGTCTAATGGCTCTCGATAGCAGCCAGGAACATTTCTTTACCGATGAACAGGCCCAGGTTGCTTTAGCTTTTGCTAACCAAGTTGCCGTAGCTATGCAAAATGCACTTCTTTTTGAAGGGGCGAAAAACCAAGTTCGACAACTGGCCGCGCTGACTGATGTAGCACAAGCTTTGAATCGGGAGTTAGATCTGAGTGAAGTTCTTGATCTCGTTCTTGAGTCAGTATTTGATTTAGTTAGCCCTTCTCAAGGTACGATTTGGTTGGTCGACCCGGATACAAACACCTTAAAAATCGCGAATACAAAAAATATTCCAGACTTCATGGTTGAATTATTCAATGAAAGTTCCATTACCATAGATTCTGAGCCGTTTGCCTCAATCATTCAATCAGGGGAAATCCAGATTGTTGCGGGTAGTCGAGAATGGAATGATTTTGCAACTAGTCATGCCTCGCCTTTGCCCAATGATGTGACCTACGTTCCTTTAAAGACTGAGGATGGGGTGATTGGATTATTGGCGCTTGAGTCCATCATTGATAACAAAAATATGCTTGAACTCGTCTCAACCCTGGCGAGCATGGCGGCAATTGCGATTGATAATGCCCAATTGATTCATCGGCTAAATCTATTCAACGAGGAATTGGAGCAAAGGGTTGCCCAACGTACTGAAGAATTGGCCCAAACATTACAGGACTTTAAAGAGGAACGTGATCGATTTGAGACGCTTTATCAAATTACACGTGAATTATCGACTAGTTTTGATCTGGATCGAATTTTAACACAGGCCCTGCACCTGATCAATCAAGCTGTGGGGATCTCTCACGGATCGATTCTATTGCTAGATCGGGACACCGAGCAACTTGTTTATCGAACTGCCCTTGATGATGGTAAACCGTTGCCTCGAGGTGGTTATGAAACCGAATATCGTATGGGACATGGTTTAGCTGGGATGGTTATGGAGAATCGGGAATTACGAATTGTGCCAGATTTATTGAATGATCCCGACTGGGTCCCAAAAAAGAAAAGGTCTCTCCAACGACGGTCTGCGATTGCAGCCCCATTGATTTCGGGTGAAGAAGTGGTGGGTGCATTGATGTTGTACCATCATGAAGAAAATTACTTTACTGAGAGTCATGTTAAGCTTGTTGAAGCAGCAGGGACACAAGTTGCCAATGCTATTAACAATGCAGAGCTTTATCGGCTGATTACTGACCAAGCGAAGCGTTTAGGCATGATGCTACGAACGGAAGCCGCCGAAGCCGCCAAGAGTGAAGCAATTTTGAATAGTATTACTGATGGTGTGCTTGTTCTCAACTCTGATTATCAGGTTGTCTTGCTTAATCCTAAGGGCGCAGAAATTTTAGAGGTTGACTCAACATCTCTTGAGAAGCAAGCGATTTCCGGACTGATTTCTCAAGAATTTGATGATAACGCCAATGAATTGCGGGAGCTTTTTTACAATAAGTTAATGTGGGCTTTAGAGCAAATTAACTCTGGAAGTTCCTCTGCGGAGTTTCGAATCGAAGTTAATGCCAAAGCTTTGATTGTAACAGTGGCCCCTGCTTCTTTGGCTTCAGATGAGCTACCAAGTATTGTAGCTGTGCTACGAGATATTAGTCGTGAGGCTGAAATTGATCGTATTCGTAAAGAATTTATTTCAACTGTCTCACACGAACTCCGTACACCGATGACATCTATTAAAGGGTATGCTGATCTTTTGATGTCTGCAAATGCTCAAGTTGGTGAACTAAATCCAACTCAAAGTCGTTTTATACAAGTGATTCAATCGAACGCAAATCGGTTAACTGGTCTAGTGAATGATATTCTTGAGATTTCACGTATTGAGACAGGACGGATTGAATTATCACTTGAGGTCTTAGATATAGTGGATATAATCAAAGAGGTAGCTGTTTCCTTTGAGGGGCAACTTGTTAAAAAGTCGGTGAACTTCTCAATAGACATAGATGATCAATTACTACCTGTTTATGCGGATAAGAATCGACTTATTCAGATTTTGGTTAATTTAATTGGTAATGCTTGGCAATATACACCAGAAGATGGCGATGTTGCTGTGCGTGCTACTCGGCGAGATGATAACTTTATCCAAGTAGATGTATCTGACACGGGGATTGGAATTGTTGAAAAGGATTTAGAATACGTTTTTGATCGCTTCTTCCGATCTGAACGTACCGAAGTACAGGTTGTTGATGGCACTGGTTTAGGCTTATCAATCACGAAAAGCTTTGTAGATATGTTGGGTGGTGAAATCTGGGTAGAAAGTGAGATCGATGTCGGTTCAACATTTAGTTTTACCTTACCTGTGGCTGAAGTTGAACTCGTTTCTTCCTCGTAAACTCATATTATGGTGTGCTGGATAAATTTTGGAGTAATTTAAATTGTTGATTTTGGTTGCTGAAGACGAAAAGGATATTCGAGATTTAATTGTATTCACCTTACAAATTAGCGGATTTGAGGTAGTTGATGTGCCAAACGGGGCCGAAGCTGTTAAGAAAGCTCCTGAAGTAAAGCCAGACTTGATATTGATGGATGTACGAATGCCAAAGATGACAGGCTATGAAGCCTGTGCAGCTCTTAAGGCGCAAGATTCTACAAAAGATATTCCTGTTGTCTTCCTGTCTGCTAAAGGGCAAGAAACAGAAATTAGCACTGGCTTGGAGGCTGGGGCTGAGGCTTATATTTTGAAGCCATTTGCGCCGGATGAGTTAACTCAACGTGTGAACGAAGTTCTACTAAAATTTGGTAAAATGTGAGTTTTGAATATACCTCAACCCCGATCTTGATAACTAGCAACACTTCGTACAGGATTTTAGATGAGTGCAGTTGTAATTGATGGTGGATTAGTGCATTATGAAGCATTTGGCCGGGGAAAGCCAGTGCTTTTCTTGCATGGTTGGCTCGGTTCTTGGCGATATTGGATGTCTACAATGGAAGCCATTTCCGATAAAAATCGTACCTTTGCCATTGATTTATGGGGATTTGGCGACTCTGATAAATCAAAAATGCGATATAAGATTCACGATTATGTTTCACTTATTAACAAGTTTGTGGAAAATCGTGGCATGAGTGACAGCCCTGTAACCATTGTTGGGCACGCGCTTGGTGCTATAGTCATGATTGAGTATGCTGCAATGTACCCTAATCGGGTCGACAAATTACTCTCAGTTAGTTTACCAATGAGTTCAACCTGTATTAATGAGAAAATGTTAGGTCAAAATACTGGATCAGTTGTCTCGAAAATGCTTTCTTGGCGACAGAACTCAACCCCCGAGGAAGTACAAAAAGAAGCTGAAAAAACTGAAAGTGAAGCGATTAATTCAAGTTTAGCCTCTCTTAAAGATATCGAAAGAGAACAGAATTTTTTTAGCCGGATTGCAGATATTGGGGAAAATGGTGGTGTTGTCTTGGCTGTGTATGGTGAAAAAGATGAAATCATCGATAATAACCCTATCCGTGATTTAGATAATCGGTGGGCTAATATTCGTCCAATTGCCTTATCTGAGTCAAAACATTTTCCCATGTTAGATGAAGCATCAAAATTTCAACGTCTTCTCAAAGATTTCCTCGAAGTCGATACTGACCTCTCCGCATTAGAGCTAAAAGAAGAGTGGCGACGTCGGACACGTTAGTTCTCCCTATTATCCCTGAAAAAATTAATAGACCTTAACCCTTCTGTTAAAGTGTGGTATAATATTGCCATTATTTTAGTTCTTATCCTGGAGGTAATATAATGGCAGAAGATCGCCCCATATCTAATGCAGCGATACGTATTTTGTTGGACTCGATTGAAGAGGTCATGGGGGCAAATGGAACAAAGGCAGTTTTGAATGCTGCCAAATTGACACAGTACATTGATAATTTCCCAGAGAGATCGTTAGATAAAGATTATAAATTCTCTGACTACGGTGCAATTCAACAAGGCGTTGAAGATTTTTATGGCCCACGTGGATCGCGGGCAATTCTTTTGCGGATTGGTAAGGCCACATTCCAGTTTGGTTTGAAAGACCAACCAGCTATTCTAGGTTTAGCTGGTGTAGCGCTCAAAGCCTTGCCAGAAAAAACTCGGATGAAACTCATCTTGGAACGAGTTGCTAAAGCTGCAACCGAAAAGGTCGGGCAACCGAGTAGTTTGATGGAAGAAGATGATGCTTTCTACTATGTCCAAGATGACTCCCCCTGTCGCTGGCGCCCAGCGCACGATAAACCATGTTGTTATGTATCAGTTGGTGCATTGACCGAGGCAATGGCTTGGACAACGGGCAAGGTTTATAAAGTTGAAGAAGTTGCTTGTATTTCCAACGGAGCCTCAAATTGTGTATATCGAATCCCTAAGCAGCCCGTAGAAGAAGATTAAATCAACTGAAAAATGTAAGTGAAACTTTAAAGGCCCCACAAGCTAACTAACTGTGGGGCCTTTTTTGTTGAAATAGTTTTACAATGGTTGAAAGGGTGTAATTAGGAATAGTATTAGGAATAAAAAAATCATAAAATAGGCTAATAATTTACGTCTTGGATCAAGGTCAACTAAATCATTAAGAGGTGGTGGATGGCCTGGGCCTATTAAAAAGAAAGCTAATGCGGCCCACATAAGCCAACCTGGCCAAATTAGAATACCAGCTACTACCATTGCCCCAATTAGAATTAAACCTAAGACTTGAGCCTTTTCCCCTAATAAACAATAAATAACGTGACCACCATCTAATTGTCCGACAGGTAACAGATTGAGTGCCGTGATAAATAAACCAAACCAAGCAGCAGTTGCAATTGGATTGATTAAGATATCAGTTCCCCCACCTTCCGGAATTGAACCACTTAGCAGTCGAAAAAATTCCTGTGAAAATGATAGATCAGCGTAAGCATCGAAGCTGGGTAAAAGCTGTCCCTGAACAAAATATTTAATTAATAGATAGGCAATGGAGTTTCCCTCTAGACTGGTTGTTCCGTCACGAGAAATAGAACTCATTGTCGAGGTAGCTACCCCAATAAATGTTAAGGGGATAGCAAAAATGAGGCCACCTAAAGGGCCTGCAACCCCAATGTCAAATAACTGTCGCTTGGTTTTGAACATACTTCTGAGCTGGATGACTGCTCCTAAGGTGCCCACAGGGGAAAGCAATGGTAGGGGGATAAAATATGGTAAGGTTACATCGACCTTGTGATATCGAGCCGCAAAATAATGGCCAAATTCGTGAGCAGCTAGAATCGCCATCATCGCTAACATTAACAGGATGCCGGCTTCTAGCGCTTCCCAAGTTGCTGGGAGGAAGCACGCACATTGAAATACAGCGCCTGTGTAGATCATCGAAATAATGGTTCCGATAGCCATCCACATATTGATTTCGGGATTACTTGGTTTAGCCTCAATAATACCAGCTACAGCAACTAATCCAACCTTGCCTTTATGACGACGTAGCAGAGGCGTAAATTCATGAGGACGCCATCTTTCAGCAATTAAATCATAGGCTACCTCGCTGTCGGAATACAAAAGATCGCCAACGAAAATAGCAACACCTTTTGGCACAGTTCCTTCTTGAGCTTTTTGTCTGGCTAAAAGTGGGATTAAACCTTGGTCTGTTGAAAGTTGACGAGGAATTTCAATATCATCAACTTGAAATATATCCTCTATCTCAGAACGTAACTTTGCAACTAACGATCCATCCAACATCGTATTCTGAAAATGCCCGTTATTCATTCCTCATCCTGCATCTATAAATTTTCGGAACGATTTTGACGTACGACTGCAATCGCTCTGGCAATCGCAGTTAAACGATCGGCTGTATCTTTCTGGTTTTCGGCTGTGTATCGTTCTGTTTCACTATCAATCGTCTCAAAAAATTCACCATCAAATTGATCGGCACTTTCCTGTATAATAGCCATCATCTCACTTTGATCCAATGAGTCCAAAATAATGTCGATCCACTCTAGCGTCTCTTCACGGGTCATGATTTACTCCTCAATTGTTGGAATATGATGGTGCATATTGTAGCATACTCCCCAATGTGGCAAAAAAGTATCATATGTGATCTAAATGTGGTTCATAAAAAAACACCCCTCATTTGTAAGGGGTGTTTGACATCAAGCATAGGGTCGCTGATGGTAAAGATAAGGGCGGCGAATTTTACTCAAATTCTATGCACAACCCTTTTTTGTTTTGTTGCAGTTGTCCCTGCCTGAATGGTTATATTGTATGGTGCCAACATTAGAAATGTGTTAACGATTTATGAAAGGAAGATTAAGAAATAAACAAATTTCGTTAAAGTGGCGAACTTGACTTGACAACTCAACACAAAACGAATACACTAGAAATACAGACGGGAAATCACAAATCTTTACTACATCTAGTGGTTAAATAGCCCCAGTTTACAATTTGACTACTAAATGTTGATTGTGAGAATTGACCATCTACAAAGAACCTGGTTAGGAGTTGGTTAAATGAGTGGACACGTTTCAGAGGAGAGTACTTTAACCTTTGGACAAACAATTCGTAAATTACGTCGAATGCAACGGTTAACTCAGCGAGATTTGGCCGAGAAATTGCAAGCGACTGGTTTGAAGGCAGATTTTACATACATTAGCAAAATCGAGAATGATCGTCTCGAAATTTTGCCAAGTGAGCCATTGATTCGTGGTTTGGCAAAATTGCTTGAAACAGACCCTGAAGCCTTGTTGGATTTAGCTGGGAAGTTTGACCAGCGAGCCTTGCAAGAAGTTGTAGCTGAGATTCCTGAAGCTGGCGTGCTTCTGCGTCGTCTCCAATCGCGGAAAATAAGCCAAAAACAACTCCAAAAGTTTCTTGATGAGACTGAGTAAGTATAGATCTTATAAGGTAAACGATTATGAAAATTAATCCACAAGTTCCCTTTTTCTCCGACGCCGATTTGGAAGAGTTAGCCGAGTCCTTACTTGATCAATATGAACAAGAGATTGAGCCTATATTTGAGCCACCTGTACCAGTGGAAAAAATCGCCGATTTTTTGCTTGAGTTAAATATCGAATGGTTGGGCATCCCTGATACTGAGGATGAGCCGATTTTGGCTTATCTTTTACCTAGTACTCAGACCATTCGCCTGAATGAACGTCGGATGGATTACTTTGATCGATTTCCAGGTGTCTATGAGTATACGATTGCGCACGAAATTGGTCATTATCATTTGCATTTGGCTGAAGGGGAGGATGCCTCTGACCAGAATTATATTTGCCGTTATAAGCAAAGTGCCAAGGACCGCCGTGAGTGGCAGGCCGAGCGGTTCGCTAGTTATCTGTTGATGCCGGAGTCTCTCTTATTGCCAACGATTGAAGACATTAACCTGTTTCATTGGCCGACTCTTTATCAATTACGAGATCAATTTAGGGTATCAATTACTGCCCTGCGTATTCGGCTTGAAGCAATGGGGCGCCTGTATGTGGCCCCGAATGGGCAACTCTATCCCAGTCAATCCCTCTCAACTCACGATCAACGCCAAGCGATACATCGACTTATTGGACAAGGACAGTTATACTCAACAATTGGACAGATTGCGCGAGCTAAAGATGCCTATCATCAAGCGCTCGAAATTGCTAAAGCTGCTGGCTTTGAACGAGAAGAGGCTTCATTATCGTGGAATTTGGGACGTCTTTATGCTGACACCGACCCTGATTTTGCTCAAACATTGATGGAAGTGTGTCTGGTGTATGAGCGAAAGATCGACCGCGCTATTGCTGAGGCAGATGTTAGTTATATTAATCAATTAAAGGCTAAACAATAAGAACATTTGGGTGAAAAAAGTTTGGTACTAGGCTCTTTTAACAGAGCCTTTTTTACTCAATCAAAACTTGACTTGACAAGTCAACACAATTGTGTTATATTTCATTTGTCAAAATAATAGAGGTAAGTTGATCTCTTTTTTTGTAAAATATCTTGACTTGATTACTCAACACAAAGGCAGTTATTGATTTTTACAAATCAGAATGCCGAACAGGAGGATTACCCAGATGAATATCCAAATTAGACAAATTAAGGGAGATATCGTTGAGTTACTCTTTAACCCCAAAGAAGTGGATTTGCGAGTCGGAGAAAATTTAACGCTTCGCGAAAAGGGGAGTGATCGAGGTGTGATTGTTCAGGTCATTGAATTTCGTTCCATTAATTATCCCTCACTCCTAAATGAGATGATGGAATTAATCTCAGAATTACCTACAGAAGAAGAACTTGGGTTGCCAGCACTTTCCCAAGATGGATTGTCGGAGATGAGTAATTTCAAATTGGCGATTGCCAAAATTAGAAAGGTCGCTCAATGGACGCAACCCAAATCAATGGCCGAACAGGCGGCCTAATAACGACTGATTGGGAAGAGTGGGATGGGTGGATCCCCACACGTGATGTAGAGGTGGTACGGACCTCCGATGAGGAGGTCGTTTCAAATGCTACCCGTGATCAGGGACACCCTTTATTCTTAGGGCATACGCTCTCAGGTCAAGAGTTCTTTATTGAAGGACAGGATTTAGAGAAGGTTAATGTTGTGACAGGTGTGAAAGGGAGTGGCAAAAGCCATCTTTCAAAGGTAATTCTGTTACAACTCATTAGCAACGGTGCCCCCTGCATTGTTTTTGATATCAATCGTGAATATATTCATCTTCCCAAACTTCAAACTGATCCTGAAACAGGCGAAGTTACTCAACCTGGCATCATTCATTTAGAGGCAGGCGGTAATTTTCGCTTGAGCGTTCGCCAATTTGGTCTGGCCCCTCTGATGACCCTACTCCAGCGTTTTGGTCTTCCCGAAGTTTCTGCCCTCTACTTTGAAAACCGTTTGATTCGTCTGTGGCACGAAGCCCGGATGATGGAGCAGGAACAGGGTGAGGCCCCCTACATTGGCTTGGATCAACTCATTCAAATGGCTGAATCAAATGAATTTGGCAGTGGAGGGAACTCTTTAGTTGTTAATCAAGCGATTCGTTCACGGTTGGAAGCACTCAAAAATACCCGGATTTTTTCTCGAAATGCTCAAGAAGGAGCCTCATTAAGCAAAGCATTTCAAAAAATTCGTAACGGTGGGGCCTTGGTGATTGATGTTTCTGCCTTATCCAACTTAGCCCGTGAAGGATTTGTGCAGGCGATCATCGAGTTGGTTAAGGAACTGTGCATCCAAGAGATCGATAACGAGACCCATCGTTATCCCTTTATGTTTTTCGAGGAAGCACACCTTTATGTATCGCGTCAGAGCATTGACTACATTGTCACTCGGGCGCGTCATTTGGGGATCACCAGTTTTTTTGTGACGAATATGATTCACGGGCTGGATGAGACAATTTTGCGTCAAGCGGATAATTTATTTTTGTTGCGGATTCCCTTCGATGATGATGTTCGCCATGTTTCACGGGGGGCGGCCACTGATTACGAGACGATGGCTGCATTTGTGCGCCGTCTTCGCCAAAAACATGCCCTGGCCGTTGGACGAGTGACCGCGCAATACCCCTTTATGTTCAAGGTTGACCCGTTGAGCGGGATTAATACCGCAGGTGAAACGCGATACTTCTTTAGATAAACAGACGGAGTAGGACAATGCCTAGAAAGAAGAAGACAACAGCTGCGACTTATGCCCTAAACTGGTTACAAGAAGATCGCTATGGAAAAAAGAAAGAAACTTATATTAAGCCCTCTTCCTTGGCCAAAGGGTGTATGCTTTATGTAGCCTTTGAGTTACAAGGACATCGAAAGCCCCCACTTGATGCTCGTATCGGCCGTATACTCTCCGTGGGAACAAACAGCCACGAGCGATTACAACGAGATTTAGCCCGTACTTGTTTAGCCCAGGAAGTATTTTTTGAGGTGCCTGAGTACCGTATTCACGGCTTTTGTGACGGGATTTTACATATTCCCCCCACTGCAACTGTTGATCCTGGGGCCGTTGGATTTTGGGCCTTAGAATTCAAAACAACGGCTGCGAGTGAATTTGATAAATTGAAGGCAGCCAAAATTCCAAAAGAAGAGCACGTACGACAGGCTCAGATTTATTTATGGGGTATTGGTGAGTATTATGAACATACAATTCCGCTCAAAGGGGCGATCATCTATTATGAGAATCGAGATAATTTGGAGCATTTAGCCTACGAAGTTTATCCAGATCCAGTGATGATGGAGGACTTGCTTTACCGCATTCGTCGAATGCTCGATGGTTTAGCTATGGATGAATTGCCTGAAGACGACATTCTGCCACGTGATCACTGGGGACACGGGTACTGTCCATATCTTGATATTTGTGAGCCTGGTCAGGATGCTGTTGAATGGCAAAAGAAACAGCCAAAAGAAATGCCTGATAAGGTTTTGGCTGATATGATTGCCAAACGAATCGTAGCTAAAAAAGGGGCCGAGAAGATGAAGGGCAAGAAGAAGACTGGGCAACGTTCTTTGGCCGATTTGAGTAATGATTTGAATTGGGGATAAATGGACTAAATCGACGTCTCCTACAAGTGGTTTTCAATAAAAGGGTTGTGATTGATCGAGTCACAACCTTTTTTGTTGTTAATCTGACATTGATGTTATACTGATACAGTTGAGCAGTGTTCCGCTGCTTCTGCAAATGTATTGATCTTTACTGAATTTCCAATAAATTATTCACATAACCTAGAGTTGTGAGACTATCGACCATCATTTGAAACATAAATACGCATTGAAAAGATCACCCCTGACAGAAGATAGAGTGTTATGAAACAAGCAGATGTTATGGAAAGAATTGCAAGTGCTCGAAGCATAGGTGAAACGCCTGATTTGCGTAATTTGGATTTGTCTGGAATTAACTTGGTTGGTGCAAATTTGAGCCGCGTCGATTTGCGATATGCCAACCTCCGGAATGCCCAATTGGTTGGGGTAAATTTGGGGGGTGCCGATCTGACAGGCGCGAATTTAGTTCGAGCGAATTTAGTGAGTGCCAAGCTTGATAATGCTCAACTGTTAGGCGCAGACTTACGTGAAGCTAATCTTGAAGGGGTTAGCCTGTTGAATGCCAATCTGCGTAATGCTAATCTTTCAGAAGCTAATTTAAGCTGGGCCAAGTTGATTGAAAGTGTATTTAGTGGGGCAGGCTTAACGATTGCCAATTTACGTGGGGGAAATCTGCAAGGCGCGAATTTTGTTCGGGCGAATTTGAATGGGGCGAAAGTATCGGAGGAACAATTAAATCAGGCAAAAAGCATCAAGGGTGCTATTTTGCCTGATGGATCCAAGCACGGTTGATCAACTTGAGCATTAGGATTGTGATCCTATAGAAACTGAGTCGAGATGAGGCTGCCAGCGAACAAAGGCCTCAAGTTCTTGCCGTGTAAGGACCGCTTCTTTATTCCCCATTTTTGTATTCGCCGAAATCAATAAGTCTAAATCTTTGTCAGAAATTGAAGCTAGAACATCAGACCAATCTACATCTTGAACAACAATGGGAGTAGAATTACGTATTTTCATTTGATACATCCTCCATATTTATTAGTGATAAATTTTTATCATCCATAATTGATTGATACGTTTTCCCTCTCACATCAGGTATGACGAGTGGGTATAAAGTAAGGTTCCGGCTGTAAACATTAACAAGCTTAAAATGTGAGATTGGATATAGTTTAATAGAGATGGATCAAAATTTCTTGTCATAAACCTGACGTATATCTGACGAAAAGCTTGCGGCTTTGTCAATGGAAAGCTATCAGAATTTACAATGTTAAGGAATGATAGGGGTTAGTCTAATTTAACTGATAAACAAAAGTTCGTACTGATTGTACAAAAACTTGTATTTGAGACTGTTGCCGTATATTTGTAGTACATGTACGCAACATCACCAGAGGAGGAGAGACTGCTGTGAGTGACAAAATTTTATTGGTTGATGATGATGTTGATTTGGCGGGGATGATGAAGCGGGCTTTGGGAAACGCCGGCTACGATGTCGTCATTGCCAATGATGGAAAAGCTGCTTTACGCGCTTTTTATGAACATCGACCAGACCTCGTGATTCTTGATGTAATGATGCCTTATTTAGATGGATTTCAGGTGTGTCAACGTATTCGAGAATTGGCTGATACGCCTATCTTGATGTTGACTGCCAAAGACAGTGAAGAAGATATTATCAAAGCTATGGATTTAGGGGCAAATGATTATTTAAGTAAGACCTTTGCTATTGATGTTTTGCTCAAGCATACAAAAATTTTATTGCAGCGCGCGCAGCAAACTCAAGTTGTGAAGTAAGGATCGTTGTCCTTAGTCAGTTTGTCGCTTTGACAAACAATCAATGACCGTCTTTATCAAAAAATAAGGCCTAGCTTGTTGATGAATTTCTGTGCGTTTGAATTCAAATGGCGGATTTTCCAATTCTGTAATGGCAGCGGCTAATGTCTCATCAACCTCTGTGGCATACCAAGCTTTTAATGTAGTCAAAAGCTCTTTTTCCTCAGATGAGTCGAACCCTAATTGCTTCCTCCCCAAAAAAATGGGACGCGGCTCACCAAGGAATGGACTTTGTAAACTATAGTCCGTAATCCACCCATCATCTGTAATCGTGAAGATGATGGTTCCCCCATCACGCATAATATCAATATCGGAAATATTCATCATATCTTTTCATAAATAAACACAGGGTTCAATTTGAACCCTGTATCATTTGATTTAAGCTCGGATGTCCAAGACAATTTTTCCAGTCGCTTGACGATTAATTAGCATGTTTAATGCAGTGCTCGCCTCTTCTAGAGGCAATCGATGAGAAATGTGAGGTGAAAGCTTGCCAGCAGCGTGCCATTCAACGAGCTGAGCGAGAGAAGATTGCATGACCTCAGGCTCACGGTCGAGATAAGCCCCCCAATGGACCCCCACAACACTAATATTTTTGACTAGTAGAATATTGGCTGGAGCCTGCGGGATCTGCCCGCCAGCAAATCCAATTACCAGTAAACGGCCTCGCCAGTTGATACACCGTAATGATTGGGCAAACACATCACCGCCCACTGGATCATAAATGACATCAGCCCCCTTGCCATTAGTTAACTCTTTGACCCGTGTCCGAAAATCCTCTTCCTTATAATTGATGAGATGGTCGGCCCCATATTTGGCCACCAAATCAAGTTTAGCTTGGGTACTAGCCGTGGCGATGACTGTTGCGCCTAGAAGTTTGCCTAATTCGACCGCCGTTAAACCAACGCCCCCTGCGGCTCCGTGGACAAGCAGCACTTCGCCGGCTTGCAACTGGCCACGATGCGTGAGGGCGATGTGCGATGTTCCGTAGGCCACAGCAAAACTAGCGGCGGTCGCATAATCCATTGAGTCAGGAATAGGCACTGCTAAACTGGCTGGAATAACTAGCTCTTCGGCATAGCCACCATACCCACAGACGGCCATAACTCGATCACCTAGCTTAACTTGCGTGACACCCTCGCCCACTTCAAGCACCTCACCCGCCACTTCCAATCCTGGGCTAAAAGGATGGGGGGGGCGGACTTGATATTGTCCGGCAATCATCACCGTGTCAGCAAAATTGATGCCGCAGGCGTGGATGCCAAGGAGAATTTCACCCGGACCAGGGACCGGGCTAGGTACATCAGCTAACACTAAATCATCAGGCTTTCCCCAATCATTGCAAAGAATGGCCTTCATTATCCTAAAGCTCCTTCAGCATATTGACCACGTAATACTTTTTTATCAAATTTACCAGTACTGGTTTTTGGGACCTCATCGATAAAAATAAATTTGTCGGGCAACTGGAATTTAGCGAAGTTGGGGGCGAGATAATCTCGTAGCTTCTCTTCGGTTATACCTTCAGATTTATCGGTGAGAACGATGGCGGCCAGTGGGCGCTCATCCCATTTGGCATCAGGAATAGCGATAACAGCCGCCTCGAGAATATCGGGATGCCCCATCAGCATATTCTCTAGATCGACGCTGGAAATCCACTCCCCACCACTCTTGATCAAATCTTTCGTGCGATCAGTGATTTGCATGTAGCCGTCTTCATCGATAATTCCAACATCGCCAGTACGGAACCAACCATCCTCGGTGAAGGTATCAGCTTCAGCGCGGTAGTAACTTTGAATGATGCAGGGTCCTTTGACCTGAATTTCGCCCATTGTCTTGCCATCCCGTGGCAACTCTTGCCCATCGTCGCCTACCGTGCGCATTTCCACAATGTTCAGGGCATAACCTTGCTTAGCCCGGATATCCATTTGTTCCTTGGGCGAAAGCTTAAGGTGATGCTGTTGCAATTTGGAGACAGTGCCTAAAGGCGACATTTCAGTCATTCCCCAAGCGTGTAAGGTGGGGATACCAAACTCTTTTTCATAGCCTTCAATCATCCCCCGGGGGAGGGCCGAACCGCCAATGACTAAAGCTCGAACTGATGAAATATCACGCGGATTAGCTCGAAGTTCTTGCAAAACGCCTGTCCAGATGGTGGGCACACCATTGGCAACGGTTACTTTCTCCTCTGTCAACATTTCAATCAATGGACCCGGTTGGAGATGCTGACCTGGCATGACAACATTTGCTCCAGCAAATAAGGCCGAGTAAGGGAAGCCCCAGGCCATAACGTGGAATTGAGGAACAATCAATAATGCAGTATCGGCTTCGGTAAACCCTAAACTGGAGGCAAGATTCGTGCCCATCGCGTGCAAGTAGGTTGATCGATGGCTGTATAGCGCCCCCTTTGGATTACCTGTTGTGCCACTGGTGTAGCACATCCCCGAAGCCATATTTTCATCGGTAATGTTCCACTCATACTCATCATCAGCTTCGGCCAGTAAATCTTCATAATATAAAACATTTGGCAAGCTGGTTTCAACATCTTTATCAACGTTGAACAGAACATATTTTTCGACTGTGGTTAAATCATTGACGACTTTTTCAAAAAGAGGTAATAAAGTGCCATCAACAAAAACAACTTTATCTTCGGCATGATTAACGATGTAGGCCAGTTGATCGGGAGAGAGACGAATATTTAAGGTGTGGCATACCGCGCCGCTACAGGGGATGGCGTAGTAAAGTTCAAGATGTTGATAATTATTCCACGCAAACGTGCCAACTCGGTCACCGGGCTGCACACCAAGCAGGCCTAGGACATTGGCTAACTTTTTTACGCGTTTATACAGGTCGTTGTAGCTATAACGATGAGTGGACCCATCAGGCATTCGGGTGATAATTTGTTTGCGAGGAAACATCCGATTGGCGAATTCCAGGATACGGTCGATGGTTAGGGGGTAATCCATCATTAAACCTTGCATCATATTACTCCTTTGTACGGTGATTTAGTTTTGCGTGCAAAATTTGGGCTTATTATAAGGGGTTGTGGCACTGTGGCAAACGAGATTACAAATCAAATAACCGTTTTATCCAAGTGATAAATTTCTCAGCTTCGGGCGAGTTAGCATCCAAATATTTGGCTTTTATGGCTAATCCAAATGGCTTGCCCGGCTCTTTTTGCCAAGCCAACCATGTATAAAGTCGAGCTTTGATTCGATGTTCTCTGGGAAATCATTGCTCTTCATCTGAAATTTGATCAAGACAATGATCTGCCTTTTGCCAGAGGGTGTCATTTTGTGGGACGAGATAGCTGACAAAGTCTTCTAGCATTCCAGGTAAGGTATTATTTGGCATTAGCCAGACCCCAACAGTAATGACTTTATCAGGTTTCTCAATAGTTATGATTGTGCCCTCGGGGTTTGGTGTATCTGGTAGATTTTGAACGTTACCTGCCTTCTGTCAGATGTTTTTAGTGCATCCCAGCGGGCTCCAAGATTGAGGTCAGCATCGATTACAATGCCAAGTCGATCTAATTCACTATTCACCCTCAGAGTTGTAGGGAGTGTAGCAAGTAATTTATCAATACCTTGTTTGTCTTGAATTTTGAATCCTTCAGGAACTTGATAATGCCCAAGAAGCTGTTTAAAGACGTGTTCATCATCGCGGCCTTCAACAAATAATAAGTTGTTATCAGACATTGTTAGCGAACCTCGATTTGTTCACGAGTGACAACATCCAATTCACTCTCATCGATGATGATGGCCACAATATCATCTTCATCCGGTTGCTTACGGCGTAAACTAATCAGCAGTCCTTCTGCCTCATCCTCGCGGGCTGCTTCTTGAAAGGCTTCAATACAATCCCAACTGTGTGTTGTAGCAAACACTTGCACATTCAGTCGTCGTGCTACCTCAAAAATCAATCGCCATAGCTTGGTTTGCACTGAATAGTGTAAGCCGCTGTCAATTTCATCGATTAGTAAAAAGCCATCTTTTGCGTTAACCAATGCTAGAACAACCCCGAAGATTCGATTCATCCCTTCGCCAAGACTGCCTAGGGGAACTGGGTCATCAAAATTTGTTGCTCTGGCAATTGGTGTACGTTGAGACCCAATTAGATTAATCCGTTCTATAAATGGTGCAATAATCTGTAGAGCAGCCAGAATATCTGTTTCAAGATTTGTTAGAGCAATGTTATCCCAAAGCTGGCGAATAATTTGATCGTGTAAGCCTGTTGCAGCGATAAAAATATAATGATGTGTATCTGAGGTGCTGGATGAAATTTTAACGGTGTTTGGATCTAATGAAACCTGAAGAGATAATAAATCTCGATTTGAGTTAAAATCACCAATTTGAATGGGATCAATAAGCTCATCAGTAATAGGCTTACGTCCAGATAAAAGATTTTTAATAGTCAATACTTGGCGATCTCTTGCTGAAAGTTTGGCTTGGTGAGTGTAAATATCTTCTTTTCGACCTGCAAGTAAATCCTCTATGATTCTTTGATTTCCTGCAGTAGCATACAGTTGCAACGCCTCCAACAGCGACGTCTTCCCCACATTATTCTTACCCACAATCAAATTCACTCGTCCTAATCGCTCGATTTGCAAATGGCGAAATGCGCGGAAATTCTTGATCTCTAAACTATTCAAAATGAGTGATGATGTCATCGGACTTACCTCTTTTACAACCACAATCCATATCCAAATATTAACATAATCCTAGAATAAACTCAATTGCTCTGCGTCTTCATCCTCATTGGTATCATTGACCTCGGCCTCTTCCCCAAAAGAGGTGGCCTGCGCAATAAATTCAGGCAATCGTTTGAAATCTTCCTCAATGAGCGGTTTCCAGCGGGCTTGATGCAAGGCAGCAGCCGGATGAAACATTGGCACGATTAGGCGGTTATCGACGCGTTTGGGCTGGCCGTGGATGCGGGTGATAGAGGCACCGGGGAAATAACGGTACATCGAGAATCGACCAAGGGTGACAATCACTTTTGGGTCAACAAGCTCGATTTGTCGTTCAAGGTAATCTTGACATGCGCTGAGTTCATCTGGCTGAGGATCCCGATTGTTGGGAGGACGGCATTTGACCACATTAGTGATAAAGACATCGGTACGTTTGTAGTTGATGCTGCCTAACAACTCCTCCAAAAAGCGACCCGCCGCCCCGACAAACGGACGGGCCTGCTTGTCCTCATTAAACCCTGGCCCCTCACCGATCAACATAATATCCGCTGGCGTTGGTCCTTCACCAAGCACAGCTCGATTTCGTTCTTGATGGAGACTACAGCGAGCACAATCGTGTACCGCGTGGGCCACCTGTGGTAGGGTCATCTCTGAGATGTCAGGTAAAGTGGTGGGATCGACTAACTCAATCGGATAATCAGCGATCCAGCTTTTGCTGCCTTTGGCCTTACGAAACCAAATATTATTGGGGCTTAACATCCAAACATCACCCCAAGTTGGGTCGGTTAGCTGCATCCCCCGCAAAATTTTATCTCGCTCAGCCTCATCAATTTCGCCACTGGAGCAGCGAGTTTTTACCGCTTCAATCTGACTTTGGAATTCAATGAATGGATTGGTCATATTGATAACCTTATGTCGGGGATAGCAATATTTTAGTCAAACTGATTGATTTTGTCTACAATTTCAATAAGGCGATTCTTTAAAGTGTCTCGATTTTGTGAGAGCAAGTCTTGATATGTCGGGGTATTGACGGCGGGTGTTGTTAAAATTAGAGCATCCTCATCATTGTCTCGATAGTAATGGGGGCGGCGACCAATTTCCTCAAATTGATACTTCTCATATAAACCAAGCGCGGGTTGATTGGACGGACGGACCTCCAGCGTGGCAACAACACCGCCAAGCTGTTCTCCCTTGTCAAGCAAGGTTAAAAGTAGCCATTCGCTCAAACCAAGCCGTTGCCAATCAGGATTAACCGCAATGGAACTGATATGAATTTCATCAGCCAGAAGCCATAGGGCCGCGTGCCCAATAATGATTTTGGGAGCTGATAATTTCAAGACAAAGTGATGAGATAATTGATTTTGTTGTAAATCGTGTTTGTAATTACTTTGGGGCTGATGTACCCCATACGCGGCGGCTTCTAATTGATCGACCGCCTTAAGGTCAGACAATTGCATTGGCTCAATCGTGAAAGGAAATGAGTGTGAGGTAGTTGACCTAATTTTCATTTGCTAATTACTGAGTTGTGGCTAAGGCGTTGATGTGTAAATCGGAACAAGGGTATCAGGATCATCTTCGTAGCTGGCCTCAAGTCGGTGGGCGGCAATTTCGGCCAAATAGCCAGCACGTCGTAAGCGGGCCGCAGGAGGGACGACATATGCGTTTTGGTTGGATTGGCGTTGCAAGAGTTGGGCGGCTTCGGTGTCGATTTCGCCGACACATAAGGCGTGAGTATCAATTTTTAGGGCTAACTCGCTGAAGTTGGTCACATAAGGGTCTATCAACGCTTGCCATTGATCTTCGACATGATTGTAACAGGTGGCCAAAATTCGGCCTCGACCTGCCTCAGCAATTGTCCAAACAGGTAGACCAAAATCCTTGAAGGGATGGGCTAGAATATCAAGGGTGGGGACTCCGATGACCGGAAGTTTATGGGGAAGGGCCATTCCTTTGGCTACGGCTAACCCGATGCGCAACCCTGTGAACGAACCTGGTCCTAAGGCAACGGCTAAAGCATCAAGATCAGCCACCTCCAATTCGGCTAACGTTAACATTCTGGTGATGCGTGGCGTTAGTTCCTGAGTATGTTTGCGACCAGAAAACCAGGAGTCCTCGGCAAAGATGCCGTTTGAACGATATAAAGCGAGGCTGGCATATTGGGTTGCAGTGTCAATGGCTAAAATCATGAGGTCTTATGAGCAGGCTGGGCAAAAGCCACTTTATTGTAAGTTTGGAGTAAGGTGCGTGATCGTTCACCCTTGGCAGAGATAGAAATCCGACGCTTGGTATCTTCGAGATGAAATAGCTCAACAGTCAGAAAATCGTCGGCCAGTGCGTCTCCTGTTCGGTTAGCCCACTCCACTAAAGAGACACCGGGGCCATACAGGTAATCGTCAATCCCAATCGTGCCAATTTCTGCTTGGTCGGCGAGACGATATAAATCGATATGATAGATTGGCAATGGCCCTTCATATTCGTTTACGAGGGTAAATGTTGGTGATACGACTGGCACATCAACACCCAAGCCCTGGCAAATACCCTGGACCCAACGTGTTTTTCCTGTACCTAGCTCACCAATCAACGCAATTACGTCTCCTGCCTGTAATAGGGGACCTAAACGCGCCCCCAGACGGAGGGTTTGTGCTTCGCTATGGCTAATAAAATCTAATGCGCCTTGTTTGAGTAATGGGGACATCATTTACCTTTCCACCGCGCATTATACCTCGGTTGCAAGAGAGGGACAAAGGCTTTGACGGATTTGAGGATGTTGTGGTATGATCAATCTTAAATTTGCTATCAGCATTCAATGGTCTGTGATCTAGTATGGAGCCCTTATCCAGGGCTTTTTCATTGTCCAGACGAGCTGAAATTTGAGGTTTGTATGCGCTATCTTTTAATCTCCGATATTCACGCAAATCTAGCCGCCTTTGAGACGGTGCTAGAAGATGCAAAAGGAGACTATGATAAAGTTTGGTGTTTGGGTGATATGGTTGGTTATGGCCCAGACCCTAATGAGTGTGTGGAATTGCTCCTCACGCTTGATCATCTTTGCATTGCGGGTAATCACGACTGGGCCGTTTTAGGAAAGTTAGATGTTGATGACTTTAATCCCGATGCTCGCTTTGCCAGTTTGTGGACCCGTGAACAGCTGACGGATGGGGTTCGGGAATACCTTGAGGGCTTGCCCATCGCTCTTATTGAAGAAGATATTTACACATTGGTTCACGGTAGCCCTCGCCACCCAATATGGGAGTATATTCTTTATCCAGCCGTTGCCCAACCAAACTTTAAGCAGTTTGATACCCCCTACTGTTTTGTTGGACATACTCACAGTCCCGTAATATTTCAAGAGGCACCCTCCTCAGGGGAAATGTGTGAGATGATTGAGCCTGATTTTAACAGTGATCCATTTACATTGGCTGATCCCCGTCTAATTATCAATCCTGGTAGCGTTGGACAGCCGCGCGATGGTGATGCCAGGGCCGCCTATGGAATTTTGGATACCGAGACGAATAGTTTTGAGCACCGTCGGATCACCTACCCTGTTAGTGAAACCCAGCTAAAAATGAAAGCGCATAATTTTCCTGCTCGCCTCTGGAATCGGCTGGCCTTTGGCTGGTAAATTCTTTTCTGATTAGTCTATTCTCAAACGCCCGCATCGCTTGATGTGGGCGTTTTTATTTGGAACCAAGCTCAAAATCAATTCGTCCTGTCTATTTAGAACTAAAGATTGAAAAATCTTCAGCTTTACAAGTCTACATATGACAAAAATTTCATAAATCAGATGAGGGATTATGATGCTTTTATTGGGTCGTTTATTAGGAGTTCGCCGTCGTCGCCGTCAGACTGGCTTATCTATATTTCTTTTTATATTTGGCATAATGGGCGCTATCGGTGGCTGTGGAATGGTTTTTATTGGTGTTCCCTTTAGCTTATACCAAGCAACGCAGGTTGCGACCCTGCCTCAACCAAGCCCTGCTGAATTACAAGGTACCTCTGCGGGAACAGTAATGCTGCTTGCGGCGCAACTGCCCCAAATGACTGTTGAAGAAACACACGGTTTAGCTCTTTTTTATGTGGAAACTCGCACAACTACTGCTACCCCAACAACTGGGACACCTGAAAGTAGTACAACTCAATGGGAAAAGACCCAAGACGCGCCTCTTTCAGAGACAATGCAATTGAGTGATGGTACAAATTTGGATGTACAAATTTCTTCTGCTGCCACATTCTACAATGCCGAACAAATTGAAAGTACAGGTGAGAGCGATGGTACAACTCAGACTGAACGACGTACGGTCGGTTATTTGCCTGGCCAGACCTTAACATTAGAGGGGAGTTGGGAAGGTAACAATCGCTTTATTGCTCAAAATCTCTATGCTGGCACGCCTGACGCGTATGTAAATTTCCGATCCGTTTCCCAGCCCATTTCAACATTGATGATGGGGCTATTTTGTGGCGTGATTGGCATCATTTTGATTGTCGTTGCCGGTGGACTGCGTATTACTGGACGAGGGTAATGTAAATCATAGAAAGTTTGTTGTTACAATTTTGATGAAAATGACGACTTATTGAAAGAGGAATGGAAATAACCAGAATTGGGAGAAAGATCGATGAAACAAACAATCAATAAATTAATGGCAAATGTTAAACAATACCCATTCACTTGGGTAGGAGTCATTGTAGTTTTTTTGATGATTTTTGGCTCAGTCTTTGTTAGTTTGTCTCAACAATCTAGTCTATCTCGGGGAGGAGAAGCCCCTCTTGCTGTCGCTAATCAGCAACTTTTGGATGGTTCATTTGAACAATCAATTTTGATGGATTCCTCTGGTGAAATTGCCAATATCACCTTTACTGGAAATGACGTTGCGATTGATGATACATTGACGGGGGCTTCTGCCAATGATCGAAGTCGAACACAACAACAAGACCGACTGATTATTTATACAGGTGATATGTCACTTGTTGTCAAAGACACCAATGAGGCAGTGGCGATGATTACGGCGTTGGTGACTGATATGGGAGGTTATGTTTCAGGCTCGAATATTTATGAGTCGAATAATGTACCACGAGGCAGTATTACGGTTCGGGTGGCTGCGAATCGATATGAAGAGACGTTGGCCGCCTTGCGAGATCTAGCTCTGCGTGTGGAACGAGAGAGTTCAAATACTCAGGATATCACCGAGGAATTCACTGATCTACAGGCCCATAAAAGTAATTTGGAGTTTACCGAAGCAGCCTTACAGGACCTGTTGGAAAAGCGTGAACGTTTGGGAACAACAGGCGATATCTTGGAAGTTCATCGCGAATTAACAACAATTCGTGGGCAGATTGAACAAATTGAAGGCCGCCTGCGCTTTTTGGCAGATCAAGCCGCTTTATCAACGATTACGATTAATCTCACTCCTGATGTTCTTTACCAACCCGTTCAAATTGGTGGCTGGGAGCCGCAAGGGGTAGCTCGTGAAGCCTTGCAATCACTCGTTGCGGCCTTACAAGGTCTAGCTAACGTGTTGATTTGGTTCTTGATCTTTTTATTGCCTTTGTTGGTTGTGGTCTTGCTACCATTGTATGGCCTGTATCGATTAATTCGGTGGCGGTGGAAGCGGGGAATGACTGAGACGACGACAGCTTGAGAATATCCATCTCCAAATAAAATAAAAAAGCCGCTCAACCAGACTGAGCGGCTTTTGTTATTCAGACAGAAAGATTGAGATAGTGATTACTGTAACTTCTGTGATAAATTGTGGTACTCTTTTAACACCTCAAGCACCTGTTTAGTGGTCGACTCGCGTGATTGTTCACGCTGACGCTGTTGATAGAGCGACCAACGATTGAAAATTTCTTTATTCACTGAGGTTGGATTAAATACATTACGGAAGGTGAATGTTTCTTCCGACCCAGCCGTTTCAATAATCACATGCCCCATGTTGAGCAATTTGTAAAAGAGATTGGGGACTTCAGTGTAGACGTTTTGGATGCTATCAAAGCTACCATCTCGGCGGGTACGTCGCAGACGAAACGCGGAACTATCGATATCAATGATTTGTGAGTCAGTTACTTGATATAGGTCTTTATGCCAATCATCATACGCCCATATGTACCAACCGAAGCTCGCCAAAATTGCGATGCCTAGAATAACTTGCAAGGGGAAGATTGGTCCGACAAAGAAGGAAAGATAGATCGCACCGATGAGCAGCACGGTAGGAAGAATAATATTCACAAATAGAATATAACGATGTTTACGCCAAGTAATCACTGTGCTCCCATCAACATCATCGACCTCTTTGACCCGAGGGATAAAATAATCAATTATTCGCCCATAATGACGAGTTCGGGGTTGTTCAACTTGGTCGTTCCATTCTTCTTCAGCGGGCGGCAATACATTGTTGGGCAATTTATCTTCCCAATCAAGTTGACGGGCGATGCGGTGTTGAAGTGCACTCACATCCGCTTCAGTTACTCTGGCTTTGGCTTGGTCTGCCTGCTCAATAATGGCCTGTCGCACCTCATCTGCCTTCATAATATGGTGAATTTCGATACTACCGACTCCAGCCGTTGTGATCTTTAAATTATCAGCATCAAACAAAAGATCAAAGATATCAGAATCAGTTGTGACGTCCTGAATACGGGCCAGCGGGGCATCTCGTCGTTGTTCCCCATAAAATAGAATCCGTTCAATATGCACCACCCGTTTGGTGGTCACAATCAAATCATCGTTACGCCAATCAAAGTAGTTGTAGGCGGTTAGAAGCGCGGCCACAATGACAAATGGTAGGGTGGCAAGCAGGGCTAACCAATAGGTAATAACATCTAAAAATTGAATTTGAAATATCTCTGCAATCAGGAAAAAAATGATGGGGGCAATCAGTAGCGTTAGTGGTAGGGGTAGGGTCGCGATGAAAGCGACAAAATGGCGTTTTGTTGCTACAATGACTACCTCATCAGGCTGACGGCCAGGAAAATCCATTTTGGCTTGCATAAATCGATTGTTCTGCAAGTTAGTAAAAACATCACGAAAAATGGAGTTTTTGTTCATTAACCAATGCCAATCAGACTCGTTGAACATGGCAACTTTGGCTTTTGTCACGACCTCAACTGTGGCGCTTCGAGTACGATTATCCCCCATCATTGCGCCTAATCCTGTGAAATGCCCTCTTGTCATATAAGCAACCAATGATGGGTTTTCGGAATCTGTCATATCGACAGCCCGCGTTTGGCCACTCATGATCAAAAAGAACTCACGCCCAATTTCACCCTGACGCATCAATTGATACCCAGATAAATCGTAATATGATATCTGGGCACGACTGGCAAATTGAGGAATGTCTTGTTCGGGATTAGGAAATGCCTCCCGAAAATCATCCAGATAAGGTGAGGTTTGGATAAGGTTGATTAACTCTTGTTTGTCTTCTATATCTGACATAATTCTACCTTCTTATGTCCTGACTAGTCGTTGGTAGATTACTGTTAGAACTAAAGTTTTCCTTATTTATTTTACCACAAAATCTTAAAAAATGAATAATTTATGTGTTAACATAAAGTTTGTGACTATTTAGAATCAACTTGATACACGCTGATTTGATTTTGCTTGTCTTCATAAACCTGCCTCAGAAAAATGTTAACGTCGAGGGAAGAGGGTGCAGAGAGTGCTGTTTCATCAATAACAACAAAATTGATGGCTTTTCGTCGGAGAAATTCGATGCTTTCTTTGCTCGGAAAAGCGAGCATCTGTGCTCTTAGTTGACGATGATCCGGTGGGAAAAAGCCAGAGTAACCGTTGACCATTGCCCCGGTCAGGTGATGGTTGGTGAGCATCCAACGTGTGGTTTGCTCAAAATGAGCAACGCCACTTTCTGGTGCAAATGGCAACATTACGATGCGAGCCTCGGGACTCTCTTCATTCAACCATACTTGCCAAGCTTGTGGGACTCGTGTTTGTGCCACAGGATGTAGGGGAAGCGGCAGCGCTAAGGCCTCAATAATCCCAAACCCTAGAAGGAACAAAAACATAGGGCTATGTCGAACGCCTGGCCACTGATTGAGATTGTGCAGCCCAAATCCAGCTAACAGGACTAGATGCAGTTGGGCGAAGACTGCAAAACGGAACGGACTGCGCAATTGGGCAAATCCAGGGACATAATCTCGAGTCCATTGATAGGGTTGTATTTCACCGATTTCAAATCGAAGTCCAAACGATAATAGAAGGGCGAGGCTTATGGCCAATATGAGATAGATTTTTGCCCGATATCCACGAATACCAAATAAGCCTAACCCAGCTAAGAATAGCAGCCCTAAACCTGGGAATAGACGTTGGCCCGGCTGTGGCTCTCGTCCAAAAAGTTGACCATATATCAGATTGTAGTCAAGAGTGTAGGTATAAAAAATTGGTTTGGCTGAGTTATTTTCAATGGTTTGTGGCGATCGATTGAAGCCAAAGTTAGCGAGCTGTTGCTGTTGTGACCATAAAAATGGACCAGTTAGCAGGATCGTTAGTAGGCTAATTACTAACAAATGCACAAAGAATTGAGGGGCGATTCGTCGCTTTTGTGTTTGTGTTAGTAAGGCAAGTGGTAGAAAGAAAAGGCTAAATAATCCATAGTACCCACAGGTAAAAAAAGTGATAGGTGTACCTAAGGCAACCCCTATCATTGCTCGATTACGATTTGTTGGACAAGTTGACCACTGTTGTAGAAAACGGAGGGACCATAATATCCCGAATAGAGCAATGAGTTGTAATACCCCCATCTCTTGAGCAACAAAGGGCAATGCTTGCATTAACAAACCTGTCCCAAATGCAGCAAAAGTTGATACCCCCCATCCTCGCATAAGCCAATAAGCAAACCAGCCATTCAGGCTTAGGAATGCCCAGATTACGAAATTGTAAGCCAGGGCGGGCGATTGGAATCCGAGCCAAACTGGGGTTGCTAACAGAGCGCTCAATGGCTGCGTTTCTGAAAAGGCAAAGGTGCCTTGGAGCGGGGCAAATATGGGAGCATTCCAGTAGTTCGGATACCCTGCCAACATTTGATCGATGTTCCACTGCAAAGTCCATAAATTAAAGAGTGGAACGGTACCAACTGGCTCACTGCCTTGGGGAATGTGTGTGAAAGGAGAGAGGATTAAGGGAAATGTTAAGCCTAGCGAGAAACAGACAAATGCTGAGAATATGAGCCAGGGAGAGGTTAATTTAAGTTTCATTGAGACGAATTTAAGCCTTGCTGACAAAATTCCAAGTTCTGACGCAGATTGTGGGCGAGTTTTGCCAGATCGTCGCTTTGCAGATCAATTGTATTAAGCTCTAGCGAAATCATCCCAACAAATTGGTCTTGCTGTAGTTGGTTTAAGAGTTGGTGCAGTGGTAAATAACCATCATCAAGCAACCGATGCTCACGACCATTGTAGTTTGAGAGGTGAATATGAATAATTTTGGATTTGAGTTGGTTATAAAATTTGAGGAGGTTAGCGCTGCGGGTTCCGACATGAGTAGTGTCGAGTGTAAGGTACTGAAATTGGCTTAGATGTGTTGGGGTGTAAAAGTGGTGAGGTTCTAGCTTAATGGGGCCGAATGGGCGACAAGGCATATTTTCTACAGCAACTTTCGCCGATATCTTTTTTTGATAATCGGGCAGGTATTCGCGTAGCCATTGTCCATGCGAGCCTAATCGACCAAATGGTAGTGGGAGGGAAATTTTTTGATCCCACTGAGGGGCCACAACCATTGCTTGGAAACGAATCCATCTTTCCGGTGGGTGAACTACGACTGTGCGTGCCCCCAAATCTTCAGCTAAGGATACACTTTGCTTGATGCGTTTGATTGGGTCTTGGGGCCAACCTTGAATTGCTACATTAATAAAGGGGCTATGAATAGCTAGGATCGGGAGATCATGACGTTCAATGAGGCGTTCAAGATGTTGCAGCCGATGGGTTTCCCAACGCCAATCTATAACCAGCTCGATGCCTGCAAAACCGACATCGGCAGCTGTTGCCATAATCGTACCGATATCAAGATTGTAGAGTGAGCCGGTAGAGAGGATAATTGGAGGCATCTCATTTTAAGATATAGTAGGTGCCTTTTTTGTCACCAATTTTTAACAACAATCCCTTTTCAACGAGGTCAACTAAATCCAATCGAAGAGTTTCGGGATTAACATCAGCGCAAATCTGGCGATATTCACGGTTTGTAATGCGGCCTTGTTGCTCTACATAATTCATCGCCCGCATCTGTCGCTCATTCATATTGGTTGACCAGCGTACAGCAGGTTTGCGTTCCAAGGTATTATGCAGACGCACTGTAAAGGAGTAGGGTTTGGCTTCAAAGTCTGGTGCCGGATGACCGTGCTCTAGCATCTCTTCAATCATTCGGTCGATACCCAATCCTAACTCTTCGATATACCCCCATTGAAACAAGCCAGCGACAACCCGGGGATTTCGGGAGAAATGCTCTTCCACGATATTGTCGAGAGTGATGTAGCCAGGTAGGCCTCCGGGGCTGATAACCTCCAAGCGATTATCATACTGCCGAATTTCGACCTTGCGACCACTCAGGCGATAATCGCGATGGCAGACTGCATTAACTAGAGCTTCCCGTACTGCAAAGCTAGGGTACTCCGGCATCTCTTGGCGTTTTAGGCCAGTGACTACTGCCTCAACCCGCATCTCCTCATTAACAACATTCCAAGCGCGTTCAATCACCCGGGCAATAGGGCCTTGGATTTCGACCCGACGGCCATAACCGGCCAAACCATCCCGGCCACGCGCATCATTCCCAGGAAATTTTACAAAAATGAGACCACTTTGTGGAAGAAAGGTTTGAGGCGTTTTCCCGAAGAGCAGCATTCCTGCTACCGTAGGGGTGCCATCTTCAAGCATTGCTCCAATTTCTACAAGATGATCTTGGAGTGTACCTGGGGAGAGAGCTACGCCACGCTCGCTGCGACGCTTCATATACTCATCAAGAATATCTTTGTCAAGGTCAACTAAGGTTGCCCCAGCTACAGCCTCGCTTTCAAAATCAGCACTAGATTTTGTTGCAGCTAAATGGCGGATGGCCTCGCCACCCATTGGCCGATTTTCTTTACCTGTTCGGACCAAAACCCGACCATCAGCCAGAGCATGCAACTCAGGGCTGCGAGCCACTTTCAAGGCCACAACTACGCCACCCGGCATTTCATGTTGTTCCCAACTGGTGACAACTGGGGGACGACACATCACTAGGGCTTTGACTAAACTGGTCTCCGCCATATCGCTGGCGAGATAATCTACAACCTTGCCTTTATCATCCAGACCAATAAATACCGTGCCACCATCTGTATTTGCAAAAGCAACCATTGTCTCCGCTAGAAGCTCAGATTCTGGATTTGGCATAAAAGCAATCGTTTGTCCCGCGCCGCGTTTAATAAGCTCTTTCAACATAATTCGCATTTTACCACAAATCAGTCATAAATTGTGAATTGGAAATAATAAAATGCCATACCTTTCTAGGAAATGATTGTGAAGAGATCGTATATTATTGCGTTGACTCGACCTTAGGCTCATGTTATGATGAGTCCACAACCTAACTATGGAGTTTGAGAATGACTCATCAAGAGGCGAAGGCATTGCTTAAGAAAATTGTGGAAGCTAAGGATAAGGATGAATTGCAGCGGATTGTGAGTAATAATGTTAGCCAATGTGATGGTGTATTTTTTGCCGAGCTAGAGGCAATGGTTGAGCAATTCCGAGCGCGTAATGATTTGAGTAGCGCTCGAAAACTCAAAGAACTTGGCGATTTTATGGCTCGATTACGGTTTATGATTTAGGTAACCAGCAAGAACTTTTAGGAAAAATGATAAATATCAACTAGCAATTTCTGTTCAAAATAAGATCAATTTGGCCGGTTACTTCTAAATCTGGCGCGAAATTGACCATATTTGAGACTGTTTTTGGTCTTTGGGTAATCCTTTATTTGCTAGAACTTTTTGCCAAATGCTTAAGCACAAAAAACTCCCGTAGAAATTTTCTACAGGAGTTTTTTATTTTGAATTACTATTGATATATTCCTTAGACTAGACGCCTGCGGCATCCTTTAAAGCTTCAGCTTTACTTGTCTGTTCCCACGGTAATTCAATGTCAGTACGGCCAAAATGACCATAAGCGGCTGTTTGGCGATAAATTGGTCGTCGTAAGTCAAGATCACGGATAATCGCTCCTGGACGTAAATCGAAATGAACATCAATCAGTTTGGCAATTTTTTCGTCATCAATCTTGCCTGTGCCAAATGTCTCAACGTTGATACTCAATGGACGAGCCACCCCAATTGCGTAAGCCAGCTGCACTTCACAACGCTCAGCCAGACCCGCTGCGACAACATTTTTGGCCACCCAGCGGGCTGCATAAGCCGCACTGCGGTCGACCTTGGTACAATCTTTACCGCTGAAGGCCCCACCACCGTGACGGCCCATTCCCCCATATGTGTCTACAATAATTTTACGGCCAGTTAAACCAGCATCTCCCATTGGTCCCCCGACAACAAATCGTCCAGTCGGGTTGGTGAAGATGCGCATGTCATCTGTAACCATATCCGCAGGTAACACTGGCTTGAAAACATGTTCAATCAGAGCTTCCCGAATATCTTCTTGGCTGATATCTGGCGCGTGTTGGGTGCTGATGAGACCTGTGTGGATTTTCTTTGGCTGGCCATATTGATACTCAACGGTTACTTGGCTCTTATTATCAGGGCGTAACCAGGGCAGGGTACCATCTTTACGTAAATCAGCCATGTGCTTGACTAGCTTGTGAGCGTAGAAGATGGGCATTGGCATCAGGGTTTCGGTCTCGTTGCAGGCGTAACCAAACATCATACCTTGGTCGCCAGCCCCAACGGCCTCAATTTCTTCTTCACTCATATGGCCTTCTTTTGCCTCTTTTGCTTTGTCCACACCCATTGCAATGTCTGGACTTTGCGCGGCAATGGCTACCTGAACACCACAGGTGTTGCCGTCAAACCCTTTGGCACTATCATCAAAACCGATATCGTTGACAACCTCACGAACAAGTTTGTCAAAATCAACAAAGGCTGAGGTGGTGATTTCCCCCAACAAAAGGACAAAGCCAGTTTTTATTGCAGTTTCACAGGCAACACGAGCATTGGGGTCTTGGGCAAAAATTGCATCCAATACTGCATCGCTGATTTGATCACACATTTTGTCGGGATGCCCCTCTGAAACCGACTCGCTTGTAAATAGCAAGCTCGGTGAGGTCATGAACGTTGTACTCATAAACAAAATCTCCTACAGATTCATTTTTTGGCGACCATCTTGGCAAAAATCGCCTTCATTAACTATCTTGCAATCTTATAACCTGATGATAACTTTTTAGAAGGGGCTAGGAAATTTTCACAATGTAACCTAGTTTCTACCAAATTTGCAAAGCATTAAATTCATCAGGTTCAAGAATTTATTATGACTTTTATCTTCTTGATATAAATTAAAACTCACCAATACTGACTAAATAAGCAATAAAGGCAAAATAAGCAGCAATTACCAAGACGAGTAATAGGATGAAAGCTGCACCAACCCCAATACTAATCCAAGACATTGTTTTTGTTCGTTCGGGATTGAGCGCATCCTTTGAATTTACCAAACCAATGATTCCGAGGATAATAGGGATAATGGGGATACAGTATGCCCCTATTCCTAATGTCCCACAGTAAAACAAAATCATACCACTAATGGTAACACCAACTAGAGCCATCAAGTCAGTATTATTTCCCTGCCAAATGGAGCTAGATGCAGCGGTGCCTTCTGTTGTATCTGGAACCGGAATCATCAAATCTGAGACAGGCTCTTGATCGTCAAGATGATCAGTCATTCGGGGCCTATGTCCCTTCTGTCCAGGTGTTTAGATACAGGTCTTGCTCTTCGGTTAAGGCATCAATATTGACACCCATTGACTCAAGCTTGTAGCGAGCAATTTCCCGATCAATTTCCTCAGGAATACGATAAACTTTGTTTTCCAAATCTTTTCCGTTTTGGTAAACATAAACGGCGGCTAGCGCTTGGTTGGCGAAGCTCATATCCATGACCGCTGCAGGGTGTCCTTCGGCAGCTGCCAGGTTAATCAGACGTCCATCGCCCAGCAAACGAATGTTACGCCCATCAGGCAATTCAAATTCTTCAACAAAAGCGCGTGGCTCTCGTACTTCGACGGCCATCTCGCGTAGAGATGGGATATTGATTTCAACATTGAAGTGACCTGAATTAGAGACACAACAGCCATCTTTCATTACTTCAAAATGGTGCTTGTCAATGACGTGCTTATTGCCGGTCGCGGAACAAATAAAGTCAGCTTGTGGAGCAGCTTCCATCATCGGCATAACTCGGAAACCATCCATTACGGCTTCCAGGGCTTTGGTTGGATCAATTTCAGTAACAATGACATTCGCACCCAATCCTCGGGCTCGCATGGCAATGCCTCGGCTACACCAGCCATAACCTGCCACAACAAAAGTCTTTCCAGCGATTAGAATGTTGGTAGCACGAATGATTCCATCTAAGGTACTCTGCCCCGTTCCATAACGATTATCAAAGAGGTGTTTTGTATCGGCATCATTAACGGCCATTACAGGAAACTTTAATGCGCCATCGGCAGCCATCGCCCGTAAGCGAATGATACCTGTTGTTGTTTCTTCGGTACTTCCAACAATTTCAGGAATTTGGTCGGTACGCTCACTGTGCAATATGCTGACTAAGTCAGCCCCATCATCCATTGTCAGATTTGGGCGATGATCCAAGGCGGCATTTAGGTGTTGATAATAGGTATCGTTGTCTTCCCCTTTAATAGCAAAGGTAGGAATTTCAAAGGCAGAAACTAAGGCGGCGGCAGTATCATCCTGAGTACTTAAAGGATTGCTAGCTGTCAAAACCAGATCAGCACCTGCCATCTGGAGGGCGCGGGCCAAGTTTGCCGTTTCAGTAGTAATGTGGAGACAGCCACTCATTTTTACGCCTTCCAGTGGCTTCTCTTTGGAAAAACGATCCATCAATGAACGTAATACAGGCATTTCCTTCAAGGCCCATTCAATACGCCAGCGGCCTTGCTCTGCTAGATTGATATCTTTGATGTCAAACTCTTTCGTACTCATGAAGTCTCCTTAAGGTAGTGAGGGCTAGTAGACAGGAAAGTAACCTATTTTTAGGAATATGCTTCCAACGTAGTGACTAGCCATTTTTTCATAATTTATTTATTAATTCACTGTATTTGTCAAATGCATAAAGTTATTTAACAAAGTCATTGAGTGCTTCATTATCACCAAACAATTCGCGATAACGATCAGCGATTTGGCTACGATTGTAACTGTGGCGTTGCGTGCCGTGTTGTTCAAGGACATATGTTGCAGCAATGGCCCCTAAACGGCCACACACATCCCACGAATAGCCTTGCATCATTGCCGCCATTAAGCCAGCCCGATAGGCATCACCTACCCCCGTTGGATCCGCCACTCGACTGGGTGGAGCAGATGGAATATCATATTCTTCAACAGACGAATCATTATCAGGGCGGGTACGTATCAAGGAGCCATCTGCCCCTTGTGTGATAATGATGGTTTCAACCATGTCCTGAATCTTAGAGTCGGTCAGTTGTGTTTGTTTTTTGATCATCTCATATTCGTAATCATTGACGATCAAAATTTTAGCTCCCTGAATTCCATTAATTAAATCTTGGGCCTCAAGGCGGGGAATTTGTTGGCTTGGGTCGTAGATATAAGAAATGTTCAGATTTTGACATTCTCTTACATATTTGACCATAGCTCCTGGATCATTTGGAGAAATAATGGCCATTGAGATGGCTTGATGATCTTGATCAGCAAAACTAATTTGCCCAGCTTTTGCCATTGCCCCAGTATAGAAGCTGGCAATCTGGTTGTTCACCTGATCAGTACTAACAAAGAACGATGCTGTAAAATCAGTAGGAAGTTGTAAGACGCCGCTGGTATCTACGCCACGTGAGCGCAGCCCAGCGATGTACTCAGGGGCATCTTGTCCTACCGTAGCCATCAATAAACAAGGTTGGTCAAGTAACGCTAGATTGTAGCACATATTCCCGGCGGTCCCGCCACGCTCGCGCCGCATTGAGTCGACCAAAAAACTGACAGAGAGGCGATCAATTTGATCAGGAAGAATATGATCTGCAAATTGACCAGGAAAAGACATAATATAATCAAAGGCCATAGAGCCCGTTACAGCAACAGTCACAACACTTTCTCCTAAAAACTTAACTCATTTTGATAAAATTTTTGTTTGTTATCAACTTCGGCGCCAGCCGTTGCAATTACTCATCCAAAATCAAAGCAGCAATCTTGTCACAGGCATAAACCCAGCCACTCCAAAAGTATTAAGGCAGTTGAGGTGGGTCAATTATGAGACAAGATAACGATCATCACCCAATTCTACTGATCGTATCGTTTGTTCCTTTCATTGTGGGACAAAAAAAGCTCCGCGTCGTTGGCGGAGATGAGGCCCAACCGTTAGGTTTACCTGACTATATTGTGAAGGGTAATAGGGGTCTAAAATTCAACCCGACTCGACCCACGATGTTATCACACAACTAATAGTTTAGCAAACATTTGATAAATAGGGTATTCAACTTGATGCGTCTCACTGCTTTTGGAGCGGATGATGTTCTTCTTAGATTTGCCCAGCTTTAACGGAGTGCCGTACAATAAAAATAATTTTTGGATAATTTCTATGGAAATGATAAGAGCATCGTCTCAAGAATCGAATACAGAATCACTACCCAAGGCGACTGGGCTATTAAATACATTTTTGTCCCTCCTGACATTCGGCCTTATCACCCAAGTAATCTACATAATTTACATTGTTGCCTTTCCATTGATTTCAAATACTCAAGCGGGCGGACCAGCTGCCGATTTGGAAATTTTGATGCGAGATTTTCGTTGGTTTGCCCCGATTTATACGCTGGGCATTTTGGTCGTGTATTTTATTTTTTGGCGGGTGATGCTGTTAGTTATGCAAGCATCATCTTTCTCCCAGGATACATCTGACCTCCCTCTGCTGACTAACCGATTGCGTGCAGTAAGTCCCGTTGACACATTGAAGTGGTTTATTCTAGGTTTTGGCTCGCTATTCAGCTTTACCCTCATTTGGCTTTATCCAATTACAGCAAATGATATCTTTCGCTATGTATTACGGGGCCGGATTTGGACTGTATATGGGGAAAGCCCAATGCTAGTTCCACCTAACACCTTTCCAAATGATCCGTATATTGCCTTTGCTGGCGAATTTGGTGATTGGGTGTCTGGTTATGGCCCATTGTGGGAGATTGTCGTGCAGGGCCCATTGCAGCTAGGGGCTACGGAAATGGTTTGGGGAACGGTCTCTCTAAAATTTGTGGTGTGGGTATGTTTCATCTTATGCGCCATTCTTTTAGGCTGGGTAGCTGTTCCAGAAAGGAGCTCATCTCTTGCTGCATTAACGTTTTTTGCTTGGAATCCGTTAATTTTGATTCAAATTCTAGGGAATGGTCATAATGATATGGTCTTTATGTTGTTGATGGTCATTGGAATTATCTTTTTTCAACGTCAAAATTGGATTCTTGCTACGCTATTTTTGACCCTATCAGTCTTAGCCAAAGCTCCGGCATTACTCATAATACCCCTTTTTGCGGTTGTTGTAATGCGTCAACAGAGAAATTGGTCTCAGTGTATCATAAAAGGTATCGGTATGGTGCTGATTGGTTTGGTTACAGCCTATTTGGTATACTCCGTGTTTGGACCTGTTTCTGATACATTGCGTGGTGTGTCGGAAATGTTAACAACTCGACGTGGTTTTGCGATTGCTTCAGAACTACGCATGATTTTGCGTGAGGTTTTGCCTCGTGGGGCGGAGGCTACTCTTACGGCTGAAGAGGTATGGGGTGTATCAACGCTACAACAAATTATCCCTTGTCAAGGCTCGGAAACTTTGAGCCTGCTTGCATCGCAAATAATTCCCTGCCAAGTTGCGGAAAATATGCCACGGACGATGGCCCGAAATATATTTTTTCTGTTTTATGCTGGTTTATTAATTCAATTGTGGCGAAAAAAACTAGACCTTGTTGCTGCAGCCTTTCTAGCCTATTTTGCGCAATTAATGTTAGGCCGTACCTTTCGGATATGGTATCCGACATGGTTAATACCACTGGCTGCCTTGTATTTGACATCAGCTACGTTTTGGCGGACGATGTTATTTAGCTTGATGGCAGAGCTGTCAATCATTAATTACTTTGTTGTTTGGCGATGGTGGTTACGTCATTGGTCTTGGAATAATCTGGGGTTGTTAGCTACAAGCTATTACTGGCCAGTGATGCATACACTAACGATACCGTGGTTGTTTGGTGTCCCACTATTTGGACCGATTTTATTAAAATGGCTTGGATACTCAAATTTACCACAGGAGAGCTGACCATAATGAGGAGTGAGCAGTAATGAGGGGTGTTGTTTGGTTGTGGAGCTTTGCTCTAGCCTTATTGGTTGGTCTGGCCTGTAATTTGCCTGGCCCTGATCAACCTGATGACATTCAAACAGCCATTGCGGTTATTGATGATGAGACTGTCGAAGAGTTAATTAACGACTCAATTATCCTGACTCCAAGACCTACGCCTACGTCAACATTTACACCGACCTTGACCCCAACTAGGATTATTACTGCCGGTGGAGTATCAACCTCTACACCCGCCTTGCCTGTGGCTGTTTTACCAGGGACAACTTTAACTTTAACGCCAACCCCAACCTTTAGTGCAACTGGTACAGGCGGTGGGGTAATCCCCACACCCACCCCACCATTTTTTGAAGAAGAAGAACCCGAAGATACACCTGAGCCAGAGGATACTCCTGTAATCGCTCCGACAGTGCCACCAGTTGCTACGGAAGTTCCAACATCTGCTCCAGCTACCACTGCGCCGACGGTTGCCCCTACCCCCATCCCAGATGATTTTGAGACTGATGATGATGATAATCTGACTTTGATTGTGAATACATCAGATGATACGGATGATGGTGACTGTACAATAACCCATTGTAGTTTGCGCGAAGCAATTGATCGTTCAAATGGTGAACCTGCTTCTACAAATGTAACTATCGAGTTTGGTATTCCTGGTACTGGTCCATTTACAATCCAACCAGGGAGTCCTCTGCCTGGTTTTACTCAGGATGTTCTGGTTGATGCGTCTACCCAACCCGGGTCTGATTGTAGCGTGTGGCCACCTACGCTTCAGATTGAATTGGACGGCTCTGGCTCGGGTGTTGGAACAAATGGATTCGATTTGAATGGTGGTGGTGTAATCATTCAAGGCTTTGTGATTAATCAATTTGATGGTAGTGGTATTTTTATTATCAGCAACAGTAATCGGGTACTTTGTAATTTTGTTGGAACGAACGTTGACGGAGATACAGCGGCCGGAAATGGACAACACGGTATTTTTCTGGGCGCGAGTGCCGCAAATAATACCGTTGGTAGCCCTACGGGTGGATTAGGTAATTTAGTATCTGGTAATGTCATCCAAGGAATTCGTTTACAAGACAGTGGTGTTAGCGGAAATGTGGTTCAGGCCAATTATGTAGGTACAGATAAAACGGGACTATTAGCTGTAGGAAATGGGGACAATGGGATTGGCATTGCTAATGGAGCGAATAGCAATACAATCGGCGGGAGTGGAACAAATGAAGGCAACATTATCTCAGGAAATAGTGCGAGTGGGTTAGCTTTTGAGAGTAGTAGTAGCACCCTCAATGTGATTCAGGGGAATTATATTGGGACGACCATAAATGGTAACGCTGTTTTAGCAAATGGTAGTCACGGTGTATTTATCAGTGGTGCTGGAGTCAATCTAATTGGTGGGTCGACAGGAATAAGTTTGGGGGGAAGTTGTACAGGACCTTGTAATATTATCTCTGGAAATACCGACGATGGGATTCAAGTCAATGGCGGGACTGCAACAAATAATCAGATTCAAGGTAACTTTATTGGGCTTGATATAAGCGGAACATCCGTGTTGGCAAATGGAGATAATGGTATAAATTTCACGAATGGAGCAACTAGTAATTTTGTCGGATCATCCGCTGTCGCGGCCCGAAATCTGATTAGTGGCAATGGATTGCAAGGAATTCAAATAGCGAACGGTTCGAGTAGTAATCAAATCTACGGCAACTACGTCGGAACAAACACAACTGGGACAGGTGTACTTGCTAACGGAGATAATGGAATTCTTATTTCTGGTGGGTCCACAGGAAATATTATTGGTGGGACAACATCAATTGCGCGCAATTTGATTTCTGGGAATGTTACGGATGGGGTACGATTGACAGATAGTACAACATCAGGAAATGTCATTCAAGGAAATTTTATTGGAACAGATGTGAATGGAGCAGCAGTTTTAGCCAATGGACAACAAGGTGTCTTTATCGAGAATGCCCCGACAAATACAATTGGGGGATTGACTAGTACGACCCCAGGACTCGCTTGTGCGGGCAGTTGTAATTTGATTTCGGGCCACTCTCAAAATGGTGTTTCAATAAGTGGGAGCACGGCAATAAGTAATACAGTTCAAGGGAATTTTATTGGATTAGATGTAAGTGGAACGACAGCCGGGTTAGGCAATGTTTTAGATGGAATCCTTGTGGCCAATGGCGCTACAAATACGATTATTGGTGGAACAACCAGTAGCGAGAGAAATGTGATTTCTCAAAATGGCGGAAATGGTATTTCTTTGCAAACGAATAACAATGTCATTCAGGGAAATTTTATTGGTACAGATACCACTGGAGCAGTTGATTTGGGAAATGGTGCAAGTGGTGTCATAGTTCAAGATGGGGCAAGTAATACAATTGGTGGAATGACAGGGGTGAGTGTTGGTGGGGTTTGTACAGGATCTTGTAACTTAATTTCAGGTAATGATACTGATGGCGTTCAATTATCAGGGACATCTACAACAACAAATACACTCACTGGAAATTACATCGGCTTGAATGTTAGTGGTACAGGTAGTGTGGGTAATGGTCAACATGGTTTACTGATAGATCAAGGGGCAAGTAACACAGTCGGTGGTGATAGTACAGCCGCCCGTAATCTGATTTCAGGCAATAGTCAACAAGGGATATCGATTGCTAATGGGTCCAATAACAATGAAATTTTCGGGAATTATATTGGTCTAGATACAACCGGAACTGCCAATCTAGGCAATGGCGCTTGGGGTGTAAATTTAGAAGCAACTACAGTAAATAACTTGATTGGTGGTACTACCTCAAATACAGGGAATTTGATTGCCTTCAATGCTGGAGGGGTACAAAATTTAGGGACCGGAACGCAACTTAGCTTTTCAACTGTCAGTACCAACACAACTCTTGAGGGGGGTGGCGTTCGAAATGTGAGTGATATCGCCATTTTCACCAGTACTATTCAAGCCAATCAAGTGGTTAATAATGGGGCTGGGATATGGAATAGCGGGGCTATCACAATTACAGACTCAACAATTGTTGATAATTCACCCACTGTTACATCAACGAATAATGGTGGGGGGATATTTAATGCGGATGGCGCAATTGCTTCGCTGACAGGTGTTGTGGTCCAACAAAACTTAGCCACAACTGGTGGTGGCATTTACAACCAGAATAATAACACCGTTGACATATCGGCGAGCCAAATTTTGAGTAATACAGCCTCAATAGATGCCGGAGGACTGTATAATAGCGGTGCTGCAACCTCATTAGCTGTGAATAGTAGTACGATAGCTAACAATAGCTCAACATCGGGAAATGGTGGGGGAGTATTTAATAGTGGTTCCGCTGTTATGGGAGTTTTGAGCAGTACCATTCATAATAATACAACGATTACCAATGGTGGTGGTATTTATATTGATACAGGCGCTGTGTCGATTATGAGTACGGTTATTAGTAGTAATACATCAACCATAAATAGTGGTGGAATTCATAATCAAGGTGGGGGCGTATTATCTATAACATTAAGCACTATAAATGGTAATAGTACCGGCCAAATAGGTGGGGGAATTGGTAATTTTGATGTAGGTAGTTCTGCCACAGTGATGACAAGTACAATTAGTGGCAATAGTGTGATCAGCGACGCAGGGGGATTGGCCAATCAGGATGGACAGGTTATTATTCAATTTAGCACCATCAAGCGTAATCAAGCCACCAGTGGAACAGGTGGCGGTTTATGGCAAAGTATGGCTGGGGCGACAATGGCCCTAGAAAATACAACAATCAGCACCAATACGGCTGGTACACTAGGTGGTGGAGTCTTGATGTTAGATGGTACGGTAACGCTAAGTTTTACAACGATTAGTAGTAATACGGCTGCCGTCGCAAGTGGTGGTGGAGTTAGAGCTGATGCTGGGACACTGACCATAGATCACTCAATAATCGCTTATAGCCAAGGCGACAACTGTAGCGGGGCTGGCACAATCACTTCTTTAGGGTATAATTTTAGTAGTGACGCAACTTGTGGTACGTTTATTGCGGTTGGTGATCAGAACTCTATTGACCCCTTACTTGACAACTTACGTCTTAATGCACCTGGACAAACTGAAACTCACGCCGTAGTAACGGGTAGCCCTGTTATTACGTTTAGTGAGCCTATCATTTCATTTGTGCCTCCTCCAAATATCGACCAACGTGGGTTAGCTCGACCATCCGGTAGTGCTGTGGAGAGTGGGGCTTATGAAGTGCCGTAGTCGTCTGGGAATAATGAGAGAGGTTTATTTTAGAGGCATCCTATGTCATTGCGTTGTTTGAACTGTGGAGCAACTGGTTTAAGCGATACATCCGAATTGTGTGAGGTCTGTGGCGAGAAAATTATCGTTAGACTTGACGATAGTATTCCTATGTTTGACGAACTAGAGACACATAATGCGGGTGATGAAAATCCAGAGCAAGCTGTGGATGACTTTCTGAGTGATTTTGAGGCGGATGATGGTGATACAGGTCCATTGCCTGATCAAACTCAGGAGCCACATTCTCAACCAGGTTATCAAGAGGATGTGCCAACGCGCTCGCCTGACCCGGAGCCAACCTCAAAGACGCCACCAAAAACCCAAGGGGTTATTACCCTTGAACGTGGTGGACAAACAATCCAAATCCCAAAAGCAAAATTATTTGCTGAAGAAGGAGCTACAAGTGCGCTTACTTTTGAAAGTGAAGAAGAGCGCACTGCATTTTTGCCGCAAACACCCCCCTTACCAGACCCTGATGAAGATAGTACAGCCTTTTTGTCAGAGCCAGAGCCAATCAGCATTGATGATGGCGCAACAGGGCCACTCTTAACCCCAGATGACGGTGACACAGCCTACTTACAATCACCTCCGATTGCTAACCTAGATGAGGGTATGACCGGAGGCATTCCCGTTGGTGAAGAAGAACATACCGCCTTTCTTACACAAGAACCCATTCATATTCCAGATGAAGAGAATACAGCATTTCTGAATCCAATAGACGCTTTTGAGGAGGAAGATGGATTAACCCAGACTCTTTCTGAAACAGTTCCCGCCTCGCGTTTGGAACAAGGACCAACCGAGTCAAAAACAGCCCCTACCCACCCTGAAGAAACAAGTATGATTTCTACAGGGCAGGATGAAACGATTGGTGATGTGGCTGAACGGGAGATTCTCGATGGTGGAACGGTTCAGTTATCAGCCCCGGATGATGAAGGAGCAACACGTAATATACCTCTGCCTAAGCCTGATGAAGCTTCTTCTTCAGGCCTAACCCGCCGTGTTAGATCAAGACAAACAAAAACGAATCCTAATCTTAAGCATGCTGTGAAGGTGCAAGATCGTTATCAGTTAACTGAAATTTTGGGACGTGGTGGATTTGGCGCAGTATATTTAGCTGAGGATACAAAGTTGGGGCGACGATGCGTTGTAAAGCAGATGCTCACTGTAGGCAAGTCGCCAAAAGAAATTGAGATGCATCAGGTTAATTTTGAACGAGAAGCGAGTCTTCTAGTTGAATTAAATGAGCCTGGCCATCCCAATATTCCTGAGATTTATGATTACTTTGTGATTGACTCTGGGAATTATTTGGTTATGAAATATATTGAGGGTAAAAACCTCAAAGAAGTCATGTCTAGTGTGCCTGATGGGCGTTTAGATTGGCAAGATGCAGTACGTTATACGATTGACGTTTGTAGCGCCCTTCACTATATGCACCATCGCGGTGATGAGCCCGTCATGCATCGTGATGTCAAACCTGCCAATATCCAACTAGGGGATGATGGTCGTGTTTGGGTTGTAGATTTTGGTTTAGCTAAAGCTGATCCTGTTGATACAACTTCAGTAAATCAGTCGGTCACTCAAGCTTCTGGTAGTTTTGGTTTTACACCCCTTGAACAGTGGATTGGTCAGGCTATTCCGGCATCAGACATTTATGCTCTTGGTGTGACTCTACATAATCTTGTGACTGGGATTAACCCTCTTGATGCCTTCGATGGACAGTATCATATCCAAAAGATTCAGGAATTGCATGGTGATCTTATCCCGCTTCGAACGGTCAACCCTGAGCTACCCGAAAGCCTAGAAAAAATCATTGAACAGGCAACAGACGCAGACTCAGACCAGCGTCCAACAGCTTTACAATTGCAGCAGCAACTTGAAGCTATTATTTCCGGGACACAAATCCTTTATCTTTATACCTTTAGAAATGGCCAGTCAGCAGAGACGATTCCCGAGTTGGTTGATTTATGCGAACAGAATCGGCGAGAGGCCGAGGAGTATTTATCTACAGGGGCATTTGAAAGATGGTTTTCCCTGATTAATCGTAATGATTTAGCCCAAGCGGCTTCTCAAGCTATCGATCAAGGTAAAGATCGAAAAGATGCCCTGGAAAAATTTCTGAAATTGATTTTACCCAACATCTTTCGGCGACGGCTTCGAAGAGTCGGTGCTCAATTGGCTCGTGGTACATTACAGTTTTTGATTGTGGCCGTCGTTTTACTGTTGTTACTGGGAATTGGTGGCTCTTATGTGGCTGGCCTTTTTATTGAACAGACTCTTGGTAGTGTTAATTGGGATTTTTATGCCTTGGAGTTAGATGGCAAAAATGTATATGATGAGGAATTTTTAACAGAGACATTTACTAATGCGGCGGGGTTATATTTTGATGATATATCCGTTGAGGTGACTGCACCAGATCATATGAATATTCAAGGTAACTGGCAAAATTTTCCGGTGCACTTGGCTACAAATGTTCGAATGGGTGATAAAAAGCCACGAATCAATGTGACCGAGTTTAATGATATTCCTTTGTTTATCATTGCTAATAACATATCGCAGGGTATCAATAACGGTATCGAAGAATCTTTTAATCGAAGCCCGATTGATGTATCAAGTCTGATTGTTCAGGATGGTGAGATTGAATTTGAGGTTGAGCGAAGTCAGGTTGCTGGTCGCCCTGAATACGGAACCCCTACGCCAGCCCCAACCCCAACACCTATTCCGACTGTGACACCAACCCCTGTTAGCGAAACACTAGTTGTTGTTTTTAATGATAGTGACGAGCCTGTAACATTGGAGCTAGAACAGCTCGGGCAGACCTGGAATATTCCAGCGAACGATACTGAGGTTCTAGAAATCCCTCCTAATACATACAATTATGTGATTCGATACCAGGGAACTGATGAAGTAGCGGCTAGAGGGGAAAGAACCTGGAATCTCAATACAGCCTATCGTCTAAGACTTGATTTCCTTCAAGGGGAAAATTAAGCTTACCAAATTTATCTGGTCTTATTCAGCAGAGGTTAGAAAAACGAGATACATTCGGCCACAATGAATAATATCTCCGTTTTTAATGGCAACTGGCGTTCCTGGGGTGACCCGAACATTGTTTACATTTGTGCCATTCATACTTCCCAAATCATCAATATACCAATCATCCCCATTTTTTGTTAAACGTGAATGACGGCGGGAAATACCATTTTCCACAGCTCCATAGGGGCCAAGATCAACGTCAGCTTCATGATTCCCGTGAGTGCGGCCGAGAATAAGCCCCTTCTCATTAGGCTCTGAGAGCGGAACAGATGTATTGCGATCAGGGATTAATATTCGAGCTTGTGACGGTACAGATGTTGCAGAGGTTGCCGGGTCTAAAGAAGAAGTTTCTCCTTTTGGCACCAGTTCCGTTGTCGAGTGACTATTTGCAACTTGAACAGTCGAGGACGCAGAGAAATCCATGGTTGAATTTCCGATGACCTTCCGTAAATCCGCAATCATCTCTTGCAAGTCAGCAAAGCGATCCTCAGGATCTTTTTCAATGGCTTTTAGGATAATTGCTTCAAGTTCTGGTGGACAAGCTGGATTAAATTCTCGAGGAGAAGGTGGCTCTTCTTGGATATGGGCCAACATAAGAAGATTCGGGTTCTCGTAGTCAAATGGTAAGCGCCCCGCAATCATTTCAAACATGATGACACCAAGCGCGTACATATCAACATGCGGTGTAATATCATCTCCACGGGCTTGCTCAGGGGCGATGTACGCAGGAGTTCCCATAATCGTTCCTGCTACTGTGAGCGCCTCATCAGCATCTGTCACTTTGACCAGCCCAAAATCTGCCAGAAGCGGCCAATCTTCTTGAGGCATCATAATATTAGAAGGTTTGACGTCACGATGTACTAGGCCATGCTGGTGGGCATAACTTAGTGCCTCAGCCATGTGGATAGAAAGATGAACAACCCGACCCCAAAACATTGGTTTGCCATTTAGACGATCTTCAAGGGTACCCTCTTCGATAAATTCCATGGCAATATAAGGATATTCATCCAGGCCATACTCATAAACCATCAAGATATTGCGATGTCGTAATTGAGCAGCAGATTTTGCTTCTCGCTCAAATCGGGCGAGAACATTTTCATCTGTATTATGTAAGACTTTAATAGCGGCCCAGCGATTAAGGCTTTCTTGATAGGCTTTATAAACTGTTGCAATCCCGCCTTCACCAGCCAGTTTTACTAGTTTATACTGCCCTAAAGTTTGCCCTGTTAAGTCTGTGGTCATAGTTAAGAAAAATCCATTTTGGAAAAAATATACCCCTCTAGTATAACACGTTCATACTAGAAACTCAATACATAAAATGCTGGCAAGATTTTTGGCTTAATGATATAATATCTCCATTAATCTAGACAACATCTGATAAATTGTAACTCATTTATCCTTACATCCAAAATTATGCGAATGAGGTGAGATATGGCAGGTCACAATAAATGGAGCACAATTAAACGACGTAAAGGTGCGGAAGACGCAAAGAGAGGCAAGATTTTTACTCGCTTAGCTAGAGACATTATGGTTGCGGCCAAGAGTGGTGGGGATCCTGCCGCAAATCCAGCGCTACGCTCTGCTGTGGACAAGGCACGGGCGGCTAATATGCCAAAAGATAATATAGAGCGGGCCATCAAAAAGGGAACGGGTGAATTAGCGGGTGGTGATCTTGAAGAAATTACATATGAAGCCTATGGTCCACACGGCATACCCATCCTGATTCAATGCTTAACTGATAATCGAAATCGTACACTGGCGGATGTACGCAAGACCTTCAATCGTCATGGTGGTAATATGGCTGAGGCGGGGGCCGTGAGTTGGATGTTTGATACTAAAGGATATATCACCCTTGAGCGTAGTGATGATATGGATGCGGATGAATTGTTTATGACAGCTGTAGATGCAGGGGCTGATGATGTCGAAATCAGTGATGATGTCATTGAGATTTATACTTCGTCTGATGAGCTTCATGCAGTCAGTAGTAATCTGAGTGATCAAGGGCTTAAAGTAGGCGAGGTGCAGTTGGCGCAGTTCCCGAAAAATGCAATTGATTTAGGAGAAAAAGAGACGCTCCAAGTCATGGGGATTATTGATACCCTTGAAGAACTAGATGATGTGCAACAAGTTTTTTCAGGCCTGAATATTAGTGATGAGATTTTAGCCACAATGGATGTAGCCTAAAAATGCGCGTTATTGGTATAGATCCAGGTACTGCAATTACCGGCTGGGGTGTTGTTGATGGTGACGGTCAGGATATATCAATGATTGCCCATGGTGTAGTGACTACTCCTGCTGGAATGCCACTTCCTCAAAGACTACAGCAAATTTATCAAAAACTTGGAGAAGTTATTACTGCTTGGCAGCCAGAGAGCTCCGCAATTGAAGAATTGTTTTTTAGTAAGAATGCAAAAACAGCTTTAGCGGTAGGGCACGGTCGTGGTGTCGCGATGTTAGCTTTGGCTAATGCTGAGTTACCCATTGCCGAATATAAACCACTTGAGGTTAAGCAGGCCATTACAGGGCACGGTGGGGCAGATAAACGTCAAATGCAACAAATGGTGAAACTATTACTTCGCTTGGAGGATATTCCCCGTCCAGATGACGCCGCTGATGCGTTAGCGATTGCTATCTGCCATTTACACTCCGCACGTCTTCGGTTGTTGGGGGCCTCATGATTGGCTCGTTACGGGGTGAAATTATCGATAAAACCGAAGATGGCTGCATGATTGAAGTAGGTGGGGTAGGGTATGTCCTTTTTGCCCCGACAACGCTTCTAGACGCCTTGACTGTAGGGATGTCAACGCAAATCTTTACGCATTTGCACGTACGTGAGCAAGAGCTAACACTATTTGGATTTACCGACAAAGAAGAACTCGAACTATTCCGATCTTTACTAAAAGTGCAAGGGATTGGGCCCAAGGTTGCCTTGGCCATCCTCTCTCATTTACCCATTGAAACTTTGCGCCAAGCTGTCGCACGCGAAGAGGCTGCTTTACTGGCCAGAGTACCAGGTATTGGGCCTAAAAAAGCTAAACAAATTGTCTTTCAACTTAAAGACAAAGTTGGTCTGGATGATGTCTTTGTTACTGGTACACCCATTTCCGATACTGACAGCGAAGTCATTGCTGCTTTGACCACCCTTGGCTACAGTGTCGTTGAGGCCCAAACTGCATTACAACAGCTTCCCAAATCAGCCCAAAGTGAGTCCGTTGAAGAAAAAGTGCGTCTTGCCTTGAGTAATCTCGCTAAATTCTAGAGTTACTTCCCGATACAAAACTTGCTAAAAATCGTATCGAGTAAGTCCTCTGTCACGGTTTCTCCGGTAATTTTCCCCAGGGCTTCCACTGCCCCTTTCACGTCAATTGAGACTAAATCAGGGGTTAATCCCTGTTGCTGGGCTGTGATTGCACTTTCTGTAAATGCCAGAGCCTGTTCCAACAGCGCTTTATGGCGCGGATTACTAACAAGTGGATCATCGGACAAAGTCACCTCTCCCCCCATAACCAATTCAAAAATGGCTGTTTCTAACACATCAAGACCAGCTTGGGTCTTCGCGGAAATGTGAACCTGAGGAACTTTAGGTAGAAAATCAGAGGGTAATGCTGGCTTCTGTTCGTCAATAAGATCAATTTTATTGATGATAAGTAGACATGGCTTCCCTTTTACTAATTGGGCAATCCTCCAATCTCCCTCTTCCAGGGGACGATCGCTGTCAATAACCATCAGGGTTATATCGGCTCGCTCAATAGCGGCTTGGCTGCGCTCTACGCCAATGCGCTCAACCTCATCGGCTGTCTCTGAACGGATGCCTGCTGTATCCACCAAAACGAGAGGAATTCCATTGATATTGACCGTTTCCTCCAATGTATCTCGGGTAGTACCTGGAATATCTGTGACAATCGCTCGATCTCCTCGAATTAATGCGTTAAGTAAGCTACTTTTGCCAACATTGGGTCGACCAACGATTGCAGCGTGGATGCCTTGTCGATAAATTAACCCTTGATTGGCAGTTTTTAATGTTTTTTTGAGCTGTACGATAATACCGTTAAGCGGAGAAATTATATCTTGATATGGGATCTCATCTTCTACAAAATCGATACTGGCCTCTAAAAAGGCTAAAATGTCGAGAAGAGCGACACGTACATTTTGGACCTGGCTAGATAATTTTCCGTCAAGTTGTTCGGTGGCTATTCGTAGCCCTGCCTCCGTTTTTGCTTCAATAATATCTAGGATTGCCTCAGCTTGAGCCAAATCTAAGCGTCCATTTAAAAATGCCCGTAATGTCATCTCGCCTGCTTCTGCAGGGCGAGCCCCCAGTTTGAGAATAAGCTGTAAAATTCGCTGTAATGGAACAGTTCCCCCGTGGGCATGAATTTCAATTACATCCTGGCGCGTATAACTATTAGGGGCTGGCATATAGACAGCCATGACCTCATCAATCAGCGTTTGCGAGTTTGGATCAATGATATGACCATAATGGAGACGATGGGGCTGAAATGATATTTTTTGTTTTGCAAAATGGAATATTTGGCTTGCAATAGGGTGGGCTTCAGGGCCACTAATTTTGATAATGCCTATACCGTTTTGGCCTATTGACGTGGCAATAGCGGCTATGGTATCATCTACACTGTACATAAATTTTCCAATGTTATGTCAAAATTTTATTTAATGATAGCCTAAATCAGCTTTTTTGATCACAAGGTTATAGTATAAGCTCAATGCTGAGAAAGTGTAAATACTGCCAACAATCTGAACAAATTGACAGGCTCCACACAACATATAAAACTATTCAATATAAACCTCGTTCGCGCTATTCCAAACCGAAAAATGTTAATAGATTTGCCTGTTTTGTAAGCAGTTTTCTTTATCTTTTGTTGGTAAACTGGTAAGATTTAACGAATAGAAATCAAGAATTTACTTTTATAGACAGCCCTTAAATAACTCATTATCTTTAAAATTATTTGAAACATTATGAATCCAGTCCGATGGCTGACTGCAATAAGAAAATATTTTTCCTCTAGTATCCGAAATCGGATTATTACGCCTTATGCTGTTTTAACTTTATTATTTGCCGCCTTTGGCGTATTTGTTGTTACGCGTTTGGTTGTTGTGAGCTTAGAGGATCGACTTAAAAACCAGCTTATCAATGCTGGACGTGTGGTAAGCGAAGAAGTTGTTAATCGTGAGGAACTTCGGCTGGAAATTGAAAGATTTGTGGCGAATACGGAGGATGTTCCAGATACAATCGTCAGTCGTGATGTAAGTCAACTAAATCAGCTTGTATCACCGTTTATGGCCAATGAGAAGGATGTCGATAGCATTATAGTCGTTGATACTCAGGGTAACGAGTTACTGCGTTTACAAAGAAGCTCCCCTGACCCTAATGCAGTCGTTGAAACCACGCTAGAGAGTGGTGTCAGTTATATTAATTGGCCTGCCGTGTCAAGAGTTCTGGCGAACCCCGATGGATCAAAAGAGATTCAATTGGGACAGGACTCTACTACAAATGAACTCATTATTTATACTGTGGGGCCTGTTCGTACTGATGATGGAGTTGTCGGGGCAGTTTTGGTGGGAACTTATTTAACTCGTGAGCTAGGTGCTCTACGAAGTTTAGCCTTAGCAGACATCACCCTCTTTGATAATCGTAGCCAGGTCATTGATACAACTTTTGTCATTGGTGAAGACGAGCAATATGACAATGTTTTTTCTGTATTTTCCCCGGCACGATATCAAGAGGTATTAACTAACGAAGATGTTACCCTATTGGATGAAATTACGGTTCAAGAGGATAATTATCGAATGGCCTACGCCCCTTTTGTATTGCGTGGCACTATTCATGGGGTATATTCGGTAGCACTCCCTACCAATTTTATTACGAGTAGTGATACTGATAATCGTAATACACTCATTTTATTGTTCTCGCTGGGTGTTGTTGCCGTATTTGGGGTCGGCTATATGATCTCAAATCGGATCATTCAGCCCATTTTACAGCTTGTTAATACATCACAATTAATCGCAAAAGGGGATTTGAGTAAACGAACTGGTTTGCAACTAGAGGATGAAATTGGCATCCTGGCGGCGACTTTTGATAATATGACCTCTGAACTCCAGAAAAAGACAAACGAATTGGAGGAAGAGGCCAGTAAACTTAATGCGATTTTGAGTAGTATTGCTGATGGTGTGATGGTACAGGACATGGCTGGAAATATTATTCGAATGAATCCAGCGGCCCGACAAATCTTAGAGGCCGTTGGGGGCGATTTGCAGCAACTTCAGCAACATCTCATGGACAAAGAATTACAAATTAATGTAAATGATCTTGATATTCCGCTGCTTAATGAATTAACTGGATTACAGTTTCATCAGGCCCAAAGGTTTGAAGTAGGGCGTCGTGTTGTCAGTGCAATTTCGGCCCCTGTATTAGGCTCTGATGATGAACAACTTGGCTTAGTGGTCGTGTTACGTGATATTTCGCGCGAGGTTGAGTCTGAGCGGTTGAAGGATGATTTTATTACGAGTATGTCGCATGAGTTGCGTACGCCTCTGACCGCGATTAAGGGCTATAATGACTTGTTGCGAATGACAGCCCAAGCTCAACTTAATGAACGTCAGGTTGGTTTTATAGAGTATATTGATCAAAACGTTGGGGATCTTTTGAACTTAATTCAGGGTGTTCTTGACTTATCTCAGATTGATGCGCAAACCCTTGGTATTGATCGAGAACCCCTTGACTTTACAGATTTAGTTGCTAAAGAAGCGAGTAATTGGGCTGATAAGATGGATATGAAAGAACTGGCCTTTGAGACTCAGCTTCCGTCTGAACCGATTTGGGTTGAAGGCGATTGGGGACGTTTAACTCGTGTTGTTTACCATTTACTCAAAAATGCCAATGATTACACCATGCCAGAGGGCCAGGTGACCTTAGCGATGAGTCAAGATGAAACCTCAGTGAAGATTATGGTAACAGACACTGGGGTTGGTATTGCTAAAGAAGATCAAAAATTTCTGTTTACGCGCTTTTATCGTGCAGTTCATGAGGATCACGGTGAAGAAATCCACGAAGTTAGTGGGGCAGGCTTGGGCTTGTACATGAGCAAAGCCATTATTGAAGCCCATGGCGGACAGATGGGTGTTGAGAGTGATCTTCATCAAGGTAGTGTATTTTATTTTACCGTTCCTACAATCGATGACCCCTTTGATGAAGTTGAAGAAGAAGATCCTGTCGATTATTTTGAACCATCTCAAATTGAGCAATCAGAATTGTAATAGTGTGACCGTATCTTTTGGATAAGTTGATGGTCTTATTAGTATCAACCAATCCTAATTAAGATTTATACAGATAATTGTCACATAAGATACATTGTTCTTTCCCTAGCTAAATAAACATCATAATGCCACACCATGTCTCAATCTGTACACCCAACTGATAAGCACCCAAATAGAAATGACGAACTAAGGAAGCTCCCACTTGCCTTATTTTTTTTACTTTTAAGCTTTCTCTGTGTTTTTTGCTCATCTCAAGGGGCTTTATGGGCAATTGATCGAAATGAGGTTGAGGCAAGGATGTTATCCGAGCGAAGTGCCAGTTATCTGCCTGATGCCCCTTATCCACTGACATTTTTCCCAATACTTGACGCCGATAAAATTAGAGCTGAAGCAGAACAAGATGAGATTGATTTAGCCGAACCTGATCCATCTGAAGCCTTGGTAGAAGGCGGGTTGGTACCTTTACCGTTACCAGCCATACCTACGCCAACGCCAGCTCCAACTGTTGTTGTCGCACTTCCTACATTAACACCAACGCCTACTTTTGTACCAACCTTGACACCGACGTTTACACCTACACCCATTTCGTCTGATGCAACCGAAACATCTGTGCCCGCCACATCTGTACCTGCGACGCTACAACCAACAGTTCCTCCACCAGCAACTGAAATTGCTCCAACAGCCGTGCCCCCTACGGTTGCACCAACGTTGCCATCGACAGTTGTCCCAACGACTCCGCCAACTGCGGTCCCAACTGCGGACTCGCCAACAGTCGAACCTGATCCAACTGATACGCCTGAACCCGTGATCCCCACCATCAATTTTTCTGCCTCATCTTATACTGCTGGGGAAAGTGATGGGTTAGCTACAATTACTGCTATTTTAAGTGTTGCGTCAGCTAACACTGTTTCAGCTGATTTAGAGACAACTGATGGGACAGCCATTAGCCCTGATGATTTTACGAGTACATTATCCACCCTAATTTTTGTGCCTGGTCAACTGACTCAAACTATTACAATTCCTGTTAATTTCGATACAATCTTTGAGGGTTCCGAATTTCTATCATTAGCGTTATCTAATCCAGTAAACGCAACCCTGGGTTTAGATAATGCTACATTGGCTATTGTAGACGATGACTTTCAACCAACAGTACAATTTTTGAGTACCACTTATAATGTTGGTGAGAATGCCGGTCCTGCTTTAATTACCGCAACATTGAGTAATTTATCTGTATTTACGGTAACTGCGAATTTCCAATCAAGTGAAAACTCAGCAAGTGCCAGTGCAGACTATTCAGATGTTTTTGGTACCTTAACGTTTCCACCAGGTAATGCTTTACAAACCTTTACGATACCGATTACGGATGATCTAGTTGCCGAATTAGATGAAATTGTTGATGTAAGTCTTGTTGCACCAGTAAGTAATGCTACGTTGGGCACGCCAGCAAGTGCAGTGTTAACAATTATTGATAATGAAGCTACACCACAGGTAGAATTTGATCGATTGACCTATTCTATTCTAGAAAATAATAGTCCTGCTTTAATTACCACTACCCTAAGTAGTGCTAGTAGCTTGACCGTAACAGTCAATTACACAAGTGGAAATATCACTGCTCTAGCCGGCAGTGATTATTTGGCAGCCACCGGCTCTTTAACCTTTCCACCAGGCCAAGTTGTACAAACATTTACTGTGATTATCACAGATGATGTATTAATTGAACCAAATGAAGACCTTGAACTCGCATTAAGTAACCCGACAAATGCTACCGTAGGTACAAATAATCCTGCTCAATTACGCATCATTGAAGAGAATCAACCGTTTGTACAATTTTTGCAATCAACCTTCGCGGGTAATGAAGATGCTGGAACAGCTCTAATTACGGTAACTTTGGATGCCCCTTCGCTCTTCCCTGTCACTGTTGATTACACAACAAGTGACCTATTGGCGACAGCGGGACAGGACTATTCAACGACCACAGGCACCTTAACCTTCCCACCAAGCCAAACAGTTGTCACGTTTACCTTATCCATTCTCAATGACAATGTTACGAATGAGGGTAGCGAAACTATTGCCTTGACGTTAAGTAATCCAAACAATGCTATACTGGGCACCACTAATCCTGCCACCTATACAATTAACGACGATGATCCATTACCTACTGTCAATTTTGTAACAACAAATTCGAGTATAAGTGAAAGTGATGATGGTGGGAGCGGTTTTGTTAATGTATCAATCGGGGTTGAGCTGAGTGCTCTTTCAGCTCAACCAATAATGATAGACTATTCAGACCCAGGTGGAGGAACGGCTACGAGTGGTAGCGATTATAACAATTTTGGTGGCACTCTCACTATCCCAGCGAACCAACTCAGCAATAACTTTGATGTTGTTGTGATCAACGATACTGCGGCAGAGACCACTGAAACTGTGAATCTACAGTTGTCTAATCCTGTCAATGCCACACTTGGTACCTCAAATTCAGCAATTACGATTGTTGACGATGATACAACAGCCTCACCTTGTACTGGGATTGGAGTTCTTCCCGGTGAACCAAATGAAGGAGCCCCCAATACGATCTTTTCAGAATTAGACTGTGGTACGACGTTAGTCATAACATTGACGACGCCAATTAGTACCAGTGGTAACGCAAACTTTGATTTGGCCTACTATGAAATTGAGGGTAATGCACCACCTCTACCTGGTAATATTTATCTTGACCAAGTGGTTGTTCAAGTCGGTACAACGTTAAGTGGGCCTTGGTACACAGTCTTTTATTGGGGGGATGGGGTTTTGGATAGTAATACTAACATTGGTTTGGCTGGCTATGGTCCAGTCGAAGTTGATAATCAGGTTATTCCTTTTTCTGATTTATATGCCTCACCACTTGCGCCGACTCTGGCGACAGGAATTACGATTGATGTCGATGCTCAAGCTCCGGCTAATGTCTATCCTTATATTCGTATTTATGCCCCTCTAGATGGAGATAGTCCAAATGTTGACTCTGTAGAAGCGTTGCCTTAACATGTCAGTAGAGGTGGTTACTAACCCAGCATGTCTACTGAAACTGACTCAGAAAATGTGTTGCAACGCAAACATAGTGATGATCGCAGAGACTCTATTCTATTAGCCCTATTGGTCTTATTGTTGAGTTTTATCTGTGTATTTTGTTCTGCTCAGACGGCTTTGTCTTTGATTAATCGTACCCAGATCCCCGCGTCAATTGCAGCTGGGAGTGAAGCCGACTATGGACCAGATCCCCGCATTGTGTTCCCAAAAATAAATCCTGATGCAATTATTGCGACAATTACAAGCGAACCTTCTCTTGTTGGTGGGACAATTGAAGCTGAGGATAGCCTAGCCCCTGTTCCCTTGCCTGTCTTGCCCACACCCACGCCGCCTACACCCCCTTCGCCAACTCTTATTGCCTTGGCTCCCCCGACTCTAACACCTTCACCTACCCCAGTTCCCTCCTCACCCGTACCGGAACCTGTTACACCGACTGCACTACCAACCGCATTGCCAACAGTTAGTCCGCCTACTTCAGTTCCAACACCCTTACCTACCCCAGAGCCAACATTACCGCTGCCTCCAACGGTAGTTGCCTCGCCAACAACAGCCCCAACAGTGGTTGCTTCCCCAACAACTGCCCCAACGGTAGCTGCTTCACCGACAACAGTCCCAACAGTGGTTGCTTCCCCAACAACTTTAGCTTCACCTACATCTATTGCGACAGCGACTGATGTTCCGACGCCAACTTCAGAGCCGCCCACCCCGGAACCGACCCCGGAACCACCAAAAGTATTTTTTAATTTAGCAAACTATACAGTTACCGAGTCAGATGGGGTTGCTACGATTACGATAATGTTAGATAAGGTAATTACAGACGATATCACTGTGATATTCTCAACTAGTGATGGTTCAGCTTTGGGTGGTGTAGATTACTCATCTGTTTCTACGATTGTGACTATTCTTGGTACCACCCTCTTTACCACTGTTGATATCCCAATTTTACCTGACACTCTGGATGAAAATGATGAAACAGTTAATCTAACCCTGAGTGGGGTAAGTTCAAATGCTGAATTAGGCACACCTAGTTCGGCCATTCTAACCATTCTTGACGATGATGATCCCCCAACGGTTCAATTTGGCACAGCGCTTCAGCAAACCTCTGAAGACGTTGGCACTACACCTATAACATTAACGTTGAGTACTGCCTCCACTTTTAATGTGGCTGTTGATTATAATACACAAGATGATACAGCATTATCGAGTGATGATTATATTTCTACCACCAACACAGCTAATTTTAGTCCTGGTCAAACTGTGGTTACATTTACAGTGACTGTTACAGATGATAATATTTATGAACTTGATGAGCAGCTAACATTAAATTTAAGCTCGCCGATTAATGCCAGTTTGGGAACGCCTGCAACCGCTACTTTGATCATTACAAATGATGATGCCTTCCCTGTCGTACAATATGACGCCGCGAATTATGATGTTTTAGAAAGTAGTGGTCCTGCGGTAATTACAACAACATTGACCCCGGCCTCAGCCTTAACAGTTTCGGTAGATTATGATAGTGCTGATTTAAGTGCTACAGCTGGTGCCGATTATATTACTTCTACGGGGGTGCTGACTTTCACCCCAGGACAGACAGTTTTAACATACACGATTACAACCTTGGATGATACCTTGATTGAGGGAGAGGAAACTGCACTTTTAACTTTGAAAAACCCTGTTAACGCCCTTTTGGGCTTAATAACAGCGACATTAACAATTACTAGTGATGGCAGTGATAGTGATGGATGTAATGGGATAGACGTACCTTCTGAACCTAATATTGGAATGCCCGATGGAGTTTTCGCCGAAGTTGGTTGTGGGTCAGCAATCATCGTAGATTTAATGGGGACACCAATAGACTCGACAAGTGTTGATGCTGATTTTGATTTTGTTTATTATGAACGTGGTCAGCCGAATCCACCGACGACAACAACCCAGATTTTCTTGGATTGGACTATCGTTGAAATTGCGCCAGATATTACAGGGCCTTGGTATCAGGTATTTTATTGGGGGGATGCCATAACTGATACGAATACAAATATTGGCCAGTCTGGCTTTGGTCCTGCCACTAACCCTCCAGATACTGAAGAAAATGACAATGAGTTAATATTTACAACATTTCTATCTGGCACTTTCCCCTATACAACAGGGATAGCGATCGATGTTGACCCATTTGCTCCCCCGGATTTGTATCGTTTCATACGGTTTTCATCTCCCAGCGGGGGAGCAGATGACCCAACTCAGGTCGATGCAGTTGAAATTTTACCTTGATATACTATAAATGTGATAAAGATTGTATATAAAAAGAGCAGAGACTTAGAAATTTAATCTCTGCTCTTTTTTCTTTTATTATCACTATGGGGTAGGTGTTGATGTTACAGTAGGGGTAGATGTTGGGGTTGGAGTTGGCCCCACGAACAAAGCATTTTTGAATATACCAGATTTACCATTGATATTTGTGACAACGAGATCATAGCTCCCTTCGGGTAAATTGGCGGGTACAATCGCATCAAAATTTGTATCGCTACTGGGAACACCACCTGATCGGTCAACCTCTAAAGAAACATCTTGGACTCCCCGTAACTCAACTTTGAAGTTCGCGGACTGCGCTTGGAAATTTCTTCCTATTATGGTTAGGGTAAAGTCAGCATCGGCATCAGGAACATTGCTTGCGGTGACACTCGTGATTTCTGGCGTAAGAACCTCAGGCGTTGATGGATCTGCTGCTGGTAATGGTGTTGCTGTTTCAGTTATAGGAGATGGGACAATGGGGAGGTAGATAAGATCACCCTCTCGAATGGTTTGAATCTCTGGGCAATTGACTTCAAGTAATTCAACCACAGAAACGTTGGTACGCTCTGCTAATGAATTGTATGTATCACCGATCTGGGCTGTATATTCGATCCAATCTGGCGGTTTCTGACAAGACCCATTTTCTACTGATATCGGCGTAGCCGTGGCTACTTCAGGAACTGGGGCAGTTGTATTTGTGGGTGTTGAGGTATTTTCTGGTACGGTAACAGGTGTGTCAGTTGGAGCAATCTGTTCAGGCGTAGAAGTGGCTTCAGGGAGTGGTGTGGCTGTATGGGGCGCTGTCTCCTCAGTAGCAACAACGACCTCCTCTGTTGGTGTGTTTGTCGGTGATGCGGTTGGAGGAATTTGATCGGAAGCATTGGTGCTAGTAGGTGTTGAGGTAGAAATAGCAATAGCTGTAGGTGTAGGCTCGGGTAAATCCTGAATCGTCAGAAAAATGGCAATAACCACCGTTAAAATGACAACAAGTAGGGTACCTGCTCCGATAGCAAGCCGTTGCAAGTTCGACCCGTTTGTTTGATACTCACTCGGTGGTTCTGAACTAGACATTGATTACGCTCCTTTGGGAGGAAATTAAATAGAGTCTGGGGGATCGCTATTTAGGTCAAGCGGGGGAATATCAACTTCAAGCCAGGGGTTATTAGCTTGTTCGCTGACAGATAATAGGAAGTGAAAGGTCGAACCCTCCCCAATTTCACTTTCAACCCAAATTCGTCCATTGTGGGCCTCTACCAATGATTTAGCAATTGCCAAGCCAACACCTGTTTCACCCAAACCTTCAATGAGAGGCCGCTCAGCCCGATAGAATCGTTCAAATACGCGCTCAATATCCTTTTGGGCAATTCCCCCACCAGCATCCTGGACCGATATTTTGACGTAGGCTTTCATCTCATCATTGACATCATCAAGCGCTTCATATGTTTCAGTTGAAATGGTGATACTATTTCCTGGTGGCGTTGCTTGAATCGCATTGCCGACAAGATTACTTAAGATTTGGCGAATTGCATCAGGGTCCACTTCAACAAGTGGCATATCTTCGGCGAGATCCACATTGAGGGTTAACTCATTTTCATCGATTTGGGCACGGGCGTTGATAATTGTATCCTCGATGACCTCAGCCATATCAATCACTGCGGGTCGAATTTCCAATTGTCCTGCATCAATGGCAGTAACCCCAATTAAATCATTGAGCATACTGCCCATTCGTTCAATGTTGGCTTTGATCCGTTGTAAGAATTTACGCTGCATTTCACCAATGATGCCGACGGACTCACCTAAAAGTAAATCTGTGTAGCCCGTAATCGATGTCATTGGCGTTCGCAACTCTTGCGAGAGAGAAGCAACAAACTCATCACGAGCTTGTTGACTTTCTGCTTCAGCCGTAACGTCATACAGGATTGTTACCGTACCCCGTTCGCCATTTTCTGAGGCCATTGGACTGATTGTCGCTCGTAGTACATTTTCACCGACAGTGAGCGTTGTCGTGATCATTGGTTCTTGACCAGACTGTAATTGGTCAATCGCTTCGGACCAACGCTTATCTTCCGAGAGGGCGACCAACTCTTCATTAACCAAATGGTTATTGGGACGGGCTAACATATGACTGGCCGCCGCATTCACTTGATTGATCTTGCCCTTTGCATCGCCGATAATGACCCCACAACTTAAATCTTCCAGCTTGGTACCGGCCTCCGCAGCGGCTAAAGCCGTGGGGACAGGGGCAACTTGCTGAGTTCTCGATCGGGCTCGTTTGAGCGCTCGAGCTAGTTTCCGACTACGTTGATTACTTTTCTCCAAACTATCTTTGAGCCGTTCAACTTCAGCAACATCCTGCTCTAATTCCTCGACTTTCTCCTGAAACTTCTGGCGCTCAGTTTCTAGTTCAGCAATTTGTTGCTCAAATGCGCTGCCTTTTGCTGATAAACTCTCTAGTTGTTTATCCTTTTGACGGGATTTCTCAACTTCTGTTTTTGCTAACCCGAGGGCGCGATCCAGTTTAGTAATGCGGTCATTTGCCTGTTTGAGAGCATTCTTGTCAGACTCGGATGAAGACTCAAGCTCGTGCAATCGTTGAGCAAAAATGGTAACCTCTTCGCGGCTCTTTTTTAATTCTGTTTCCATTGCTGCTTGACGCTTACCTAATTCCAGCTCTTGGTTACGTAATGTCCAAGATAACTGCTGAGATTGATCCGAGACATTTTTATAAATCCGAGCATGTGAGATGGCCACAGATATTTGATCAGCCAAAGTTCGACCTAGCTGCTCTTCACTTTCTGTAAAAACGCGTTTAGTAAATGGATTGCCAATGAGTAAAATCCCGTTTGGCTCTTCATCCTGCAACAACGGCTGCACCAATAATGGACCAACTTCTTTTGCGCCCATTAAGGTGAAAAGCAAGCGAATTTGGTTATTATCTTGATACTCATCGACTTGAACCTGATATTTTCGCTTGATAGCGTGTTTGATAACCTGTTGTTCATTGACGGGGAAGGTCACGGCTTCGCCTCGTCCTTTACGATTCGGATTGAAGATTGAGATCAGACGAAGTTGGGAGAGATCCTGGCTATCATCTTCAGGCAGAGCTATTGCTGCTAAATCAGCCCCAAGCGCCTTGGCCGTGCTTTCTGTCGCTCCATCTAAGACACTTTCCAACTCTAATGAAGAGCTAATGCGTTGAGTGGCCTGAAAAATGGCAATCAGACTTTGGATTTCATCGAATGATTTGTCGCTAAGCTTTTGTAGGGCCTCACTGCGGGCGCTGAGAGAGGTAATGGCCCCTTGATAAATGGCTATAGCAAACATTGGGTAAGCTACGATCTCTGAGAGACGAACCCAGACCGGAATGTCGGGCCGGGTGTAAGCTGATCCGAGAAAAATATGAGCCATGTAACCTAAAAAGAGAGCCACAAACCCATACAAGGCAAATGTGCGTTCATCATCCAGCCGGAAACTGCAACTCACGGCACCAAAAAGAACTAACCCAACCTGCCATAATACAAAGAACACTTCCCAACTACTTTGGTTAAAATCTTGCCCTTCCCAGATAATGAAAGCAGCAACATAAGCCCCAAATGCAAGAACTGTATTGAGGGTAAGTAAGACCATTCCTTCGACGCTTTTTTCGCGTAGAAATGGTGTGAAGCCCCATAATAAGAAGCCTATACCAACAATTGCCATGACTCGTTCAAAGGGGGGAACCCAAGGGGCTTCTGGGTCAATATTGTTGCTAACAATCACAACAAAAATGAGCATTAAACGTAGGATTATTAAACCACCAAAGGCGATAATCAACCGGCGGGCGCGAAATGAGTCACTTCGTTGCCACTGACTCCAGGCAATCACGACACCGATAATAATGCTGGCTAAGGTTAAGATATTGTGAGAAAAGATTAAGAGGTCGCTGCTTAAAAATTGGGACACGTTAAGTGATCCTGTTGATAATATGGCACACGAATGTGTGGCTTAATTTTCCTGAGTTATAAATCCTTTCAATTATACCATATATAGGGATTTACAAAAAAGTTTTTACAGATAAAGCCACGGCGTGTACTTAACTGTGGGGGAATACAAATGGGACAGCGTGGGGATTACTCGGGGGGCAACTCATCGCTGGCGACATCTTTTTCAAACTCGTCGTAATCAGCTTCATCTTTATTTTGGTTCCAGCGAACTTCACGAGGCTTGCTGCCCTCGGCTGGGCCAATGACGCCTTCTTCTTCCAACTGATCCATTAGTCGTGAAGCACGGGGATATCCGATCCCTAAACGGCGTTGGAGCAGGCTTGTGGAAGCGCGATTTGAGTCGATAACAAGCTTTATTGCTTCTTCCAACAAATCATCTTTGTCCGCTGCGGCCAAAATGTCAGCCCAAGGGAGTTCAGCCTGTTTCAAATCGGCTAAATCATCAGGATTGGGGCGAGTTGGGCTGGGTTGGTTTACGCGCCAAAAATCAACTATATTTTTGATTTCATTGTCGGAGACAAAACAGCCTTGCAACCGTGCCAGTTTTGGCGAGTCAGCGGCCATATACAACATATCACCCTTCCCAAGCAATTTTTCGGCCCCATTTGTATCCAAAATGACCCGTGAGTCGATTTGGCTACTCACCGCGAAGGCGATGCGGGTGGGGAAGTTCGCCTTGATAAGCCCCGTGACAACATCTGTTGAGGGGCGCTGGGTAGCGATGATCAGATGGATGCCGGTGGCGCGTGCCATTTGGGCGATACGACAAATTGAGCGCTCAACATCATCGGGAGCCATCATCATTAAATCAGCCAACTCGTCAATGATAACAACCATATGAGGTAATTTATCCCCTTTTGCCCCCACTTTTTGGTTGTAGGTATGTAGACTGCGTGCCCGAGCTGTGGCGAAGAGTTGATAACGTCGATCCATCTCCCGAGTGACCCAAGCTAACGCGCCGACAACTTGCTCAAAATCAGTCACGACTGGGGCGACCAAGTGTGGAATACCATTGAAACTGGTTAGCTCAACCATTTTTGGATCAATCATTAAGAAACGTAATTGTTCCGGGGTATGAGTCATTAAAAGTGTTGTGATCAGTGTGTTCAAGCAGACTGATTTCCCTGAACCGGTTGCCCCCGCAATAAGAAGATGAGGCATTTCTGATAAGGAGGCAGAGATGGCTTGTCCGGATACATTCTTACCCAAAGCAACCTGTAAAGCGCCCTTACCTTCTTTAAAGCTTGAGGTCTCCATAATTGATCGGAGTGATACCATCGTCTTTTCCTGACTAGGCACCTCTATACCGACAAGTGGGCGACCAGGAACAGGCGCTTCAATGCGGATTGGCGCAGCAGATAATGCCAGCGCCAAATCATTGGACAGTGCCACGATTTTATTCACCCGGATGCGTTGCTGCACAATTGTCCCGTCGGACATTTTTCGTTCAACCGTACCTAATCGGAGACCAAACTGAACGACGGTTGGCCCCTGATTGATTTCGACGACTTCTACAGGAATACCAAATCCCTGCAATGTTTCTTCAATAATTTGGGCTTGATAACGGGCATTGGCGTTTTGGTTAATTTTTTTGGAGGCGGGTGCTAATAATTTTAAGGGAGGAAGTTTTCGGCGACTTTTCGATACTTCAGTAACAGCTACTTCAGGCTGTAAGATGGGTGACTCCAGGGCCTGAGATTGGGTCGCAGGCTGTAAAGTTGGTTGGGCCTTACGCTTCTTGCGTGGCTTCGCTGGGGGTGGCGCTACTTCCTCTACTTCGGGCTCGATTTTGTCTTCTAAAAATTCTTCGTCGTAATCGTATGGATCCTCTACCAACCGTGTTGTTCGTTGTTGGGCCCATTCCGTCGCCTGTTCAGCCCAGTTCATCGCTTCGTGAACTGTCATCTGAAACATGAGACCTAGCGCCGCGAATCCAATAATTAACAAGACAACTGTCGTCATGGGGATACCGATCAAATCTTTGAAAAAAGTACTAATACCCCAGCCCACAAAACCACCACCCTGTCCATTGCGGGCCATTAACAAAGCCGAGTCCGGGTCACTCGCGGCAAAGAGATGGGTCATTGTCAAGCCAATGACAAAAAGTAACTCCACGCCGATGATAATATCGAGAGGGAGTTCGTGATCTTCTTCTTTTAGGCGGCCAAATAAAAGTAGCCCACCAAAAATGCCAAGCAGAATTGTGGCTGGAATAGCGCCCCAACCAAATAATTGGCTGAAAACGTCGGCCCACCACTGGCTGAGCGTGCCTCCACTTAGAGAGAGCAGGCCGAGCAGGGTGATGATCGTAATAAATAAAATCAGACCCCCAGTAATCTCACGCTGATAGGGTCTAAGTCGATCAGTAAGTTGTTCCAAAATCGGTGGATTTTTTGGAACTGATCTTGATTTTGCTTTGCCTTTTTTCTTCCGAATGGTCATTAAGTGATTCGCTTTTTGTTTGTTAAGAACGCCTACTCGTCTACTTAACTTACCATAATGTTTAATTATGTATAGTTTATCGTCCTTTCGGAGTGATGTCAAGATTACGAGAGACACAGAATAAAAAAGCCTCTACTTCAACCAAAGTAGAGGCTTTTGAAAGAGACAATTTTAAGAATTATGAGCTACCATTAACCGTCGGGGTAACCCCTTTGAGACTAGCAACCCATAAGTCTCGATTCATACTAGCAATAAAATCGAGACTAATTTCTTTGGGGCAAACTGCCTCACACTCACCGTGGTTGGTACAACTACCAAAGATTTCACTATCCATTTGAGCAACCATATCAACAACCCGTTGGCTGCGTTCTGCCTGACCTTGGGGCAGGGCATTCAGATGTGACACCTTGGCAGAGGTGAACAACATTGCCGAAGCATTGGGGCAGGCGGCAACACAAGCGCCACAGCCAATACACGCTGCCGCATCCATGGCTCGGTCTGCATCCCTTTTAGCAATCGGAATAGCGTTTGCATCAGGGGCACTCCCGGTTGAAACGGAGACATAGCCCCCAGCCTGAATAATTCGGTCAAAGGCTGCTCGATCAACGACCAAATCTTTGAGAACAGGAAAAGCTTGGGCGCGCCAAGGCTCAATGACAATGGTTTCCCCATCATCAAAGTTACGCATGTGAAGCTGACAAACGGTAACTTGCTTTACCGCTTCTCGATCCTGGCCGTGGGCTACCCCATTAATCATCAAGCTACAAGTGCCACAGATACCTTCTCGGCAATCGTGGTCAAATGCGACGGGATCCTCACCTTTTGTAATCAAATCTTCATTTAGTAAATCCAGCATCTCCAAAAATGAGGAGTCTTCACTGACATCATCTAGAAAATATTCTTTAAAGTGGCCAGCAGCATCTTTTTGCTCCTGACGCCAAATCTCTAATTTTAGCTTCATTATCCTTACTCCGTGTGCGGTCAAAAAATTTTTTGACCCGCATCCGTTAATTATTTATAGCTTCGTTGGGCCAATTTGACGTACTCAAATGATAAGGCTTCTTTATTCAAGATGGGGGCTGCTTCCTCGCCCGCATATTGCCAAGCGGCAACATAGGCGAAATTTTCATCATCTCGCAGGGCTTCCCCTTCTTCCGTTTGGCTTTCTTCGCGGAAGTGCCCACCACAAGACTCGGTGCGGTCAAGGGCATCGATACACATCAACTCAGCCATCTCCAAGAAGTCGGCGACACGTCCTGCCTTTTCTAGACTTTGATTGAGGCTATTTTCAGTGCCTAGCACTCGCACATCTTCCCAAAACTCAGCGCGAATTTCAGGTATACGCTCAAGAGCTTTTCGCAGCCCAGCATCATTTCGAGCCATGCCGCAATACTCCCAAACCACTTTACCCAGCTCACGATGGAAATCATCAACAGTACGTTTCCCATTGATGTTCAACAATTTAGTGTTTCGATCTTTAACGAAGGCTTCGCCTTGTTGGAATGAGGCGTGGTTTGTATCAACATTCACTAATTCAGTTTGAGCTAAGTAATTGCCGATGGTGTAGGGTAGCACAAAGTAGCCGTCGGCCAACCCCTGCATCAAAGCACTTGCCCCTAAACGGTTTGCCCCGTGGTCAGAGAAGTTGGCTTCGCCGATCACAAAAAGGCCAGGAATGGTACTCATTAGATTGTAATCAACCCAGAGGCCACCCATTGTGTAGTGAACAGCGGGATAGATACGCATTGGCACTTCCGATGGATTCTCGCCGGTGATACTTTGATACATATCAAACAAGTTACCGTAACGATCTCGGACAACATTTTCTCCCAAGCGGCCAATCGCTTCCTCAAAGTCAAGGTATACCCCATTTTTCAATTCACCCACCCCATAACCGTCATCAACTACAGTCTTGGCATTACGCGAGGCTACATCGCGGGGGACAAGGTTCCCAAAGCTGGGGTACTTTTCTTCGAGAAAGTAGTTTCGATCTTCTTCAGGAATCTGACTGGCTGGGCGGCTTTCACCTTTGTTTCGCGGCACCCAGATGCGTCCATCGTTTCGCAGCGACTCGCTCATCAATGTCAGCTTTGATTGATGTTCACCTGCGGGTGGAATACAAGTTGGGTGGATTTGGGTATAGCAAGGATTGGCGAAGAAGGCCCCGTGCTTGTAAGCCCGCCAAATCGCGGTCCCATTACATCCTTTGGCGTTAGTTGACAGGTAGAAAGCGTTGCCATATCCGCCCGTGGCGATGACAACCGCATCGGCTAAATGTGACTCGATCTTACCTGTGACCATATCACGGGTGATGATGCCTCGCGCTTTACCGTCAATCACAACTAAGTCAAGCATTTCCGTACGGGGATACATCTTGACCTTGCCCGTATGAATTTGGCGCTCAAGGGCTTGGTAGGCACCCAAGAGCAACTGCTGACCAGTTTGACCGCGAGCGTAAAATGTTCGAGAGACCTGTGCGCCACCAAATGAGCGGTTGGCCAGCAAGCCACCATACTCACGGGCAAAGGGCACACCTTGCGCCGCACATTGATCGATAATCACCGTACTCAATTCGGCTAACCGATAAACATTGGCTTCTCGCGAGCGATAGTCGCCCCCTTTGACAGTGTCATAGAACAATCGAAAAACACTGTCACCATCATTCTGATAATTCTTCGCGGCGTTGATCCCACCTTGCGCGGCAACACTGTGGGCGCGGCGGGGGCTATCTTGATAACAGAAACATTGCACATTGTAGCCTAGCTCGCCCATTGTGGCCGAGGCTGAGGCCCCAGCTAAACCAGAGCCAACCACAATCACATTAAATTTTCGCTTGTTAGCTGGATTGATCAACTTCATCTCAAATTGATGCTTCGTCCATTTTTCTGCAATCGGTCCATCAGGAATGCCTGCGTCCAGTGTCGCTTCGGTGAACGTCAGGGTATTAACTTGCATATCTGTACTTGCCATTTTTTACCTCGTCCTAACTATACAGTGAGAATACCAAAGATGACGGCCAGCGGCACAACGGCGAAGCCAAGCGGAAGAACAACGGCTACGCCAATGGCCAACATTCGTATCATTTGATCATAATCTTTATTATTTAAACCTAATGTTTGGAAAACACTCCACATTCCGTGGTAGAGATGCATCGCTAAAGCAATGAGGGCAATAAAGTAGATGACAGTTGTAGCATAACCATAAGATTGGAAGCCAATAACAAGGTTGTTGTAGGCATCTCCGTGATGAAAATCAGGGTGGACGCCCGGCACACCCCACGTTAAATGGGCTAAATGGAAGATGATGAAGAACAGAATATAAATTCCCCCATAGCGCATGTACAGCGAAGCTGAGCTTGTACGTAACCGTTTTGTTTTCGCGTAATTTGTTTTCCGAGCAGTTTGTGACTGTTTGGTCAAGCTGATGAATGCCCAAAAGTGCAGGGCTAACGCAGCTAACAGAGTAACTCGGGCAACCGTTAACAAATGCAGACGACCAAACAGCGGGTGGCCTAATTCACGCAAGCCCTCCGCATATTCATTGAAATATACAGGACCGCCAAATACTTTCAGATTGCCATACATGTGTCCAGCAACAAACCCGATCCAAATGAGACCTGTGATAGCCATAATCACTTTTTTACCGATTGAGGATTGGGTTAATCTGACAATACCAACACTCATTGCGCTCATACATAACCTCCTTGTTTAAGGGTTGGATTTGGGATAACAATGACCATTAATTTTGTTTGTGGAATTTTGAACAATTACCGCTGGAGCCATTATACATCGATTTAACCATCCTGCAAAGGGTCTTATTTTTGGTTTAGAAATTTTGGGATGTTGCGCTTATTTTTGAAATTTCAGTATAATTTGAATGTATGAGGGTTAAATTTAGATTGATTTTTTGAGCTAGCATCTTATAAAAATTATAGTTTGTCTATCCAGAATCCGACACCCGTGTAATAATCAAGTCAGCTTGCCTACCAGATGATATTTCTTACAATCTCGACGAGTATCTTCTTGAGAAGGAACACAGAAAAAATGATGCCACCCGGACACGTTGCGTTTACCTGGGGGATTACCGGGTTACTCAAACGGGATAAATTTGACACAACCCAACTCGATTATCGCTTATTGGCCTTGAGTGCGATGGCCCCTGATCTTATTGATAAGCCACTGGCCTTGTTTGTTTTTACAGAAGCCCAATCGAGTCAATTAATCGGGCATAGCTTATTTCCGCATTTGATCTTGCTGGTATTCGGGTTATTGGCTTGGCGTCAAGCCTTGCCCTATATTGTCGCCACAAATATTCATCTTATTGCCGATCGGATGTGGAACCACACCGAGAGTTTTTGGTGGCCTGTGTTTGGTTGGAATACATTTTGGTCCTTCAAGCCGATGAACACGCCGGACGCAATGTTTAATATTTACGTCGATATTATCACTCGCTACCCCCAAGTCTATGTCATCGAAATCTTGGCCCTGATTTATCTCATCGGCTTTTTTATTAAGTTTCGATTATTTCGTTGGGAAAACTTGAAATATTTTGTGTTGACCGGACGCCTTGATTTTGTGAAAAAGGACCAAAATGTCATCATACCATCTCCAGCCAATTGACCCTGAGACCCTTGCTTCAGAATTTTGTGACATTCCCCCTTTTCCATCCTTAAATCCTGACTTAGTGCGTCAACAGCAGGCTGATGTCTATTGGATTATTTTTGATGAAAATGATGAGCGCGTGGGGCGATGCTCTTTGTGGTGGACGGCGACGCCAGAGATGCCTGACCAGCAGGTGGGCTTGATTGGGCATTATGCCGCGAAGAATGATGAAGTTGGTCGTCAGTTATTGGATTTAGCGACAGGGGAATTAGCCCAGTACGGGTGTACAATAGCAATCGGGCCGATGGATGGGAGTACCTGGCAATCCTATCGCTTTATCACCGAGGGTTCAGCCCAGCCACTATTTTTTTCTGAGCCACGCCACCCTCCAGCTTGGCCCAATCACTTTAGTGCGAATGGCTTTGTGCCTTTGGCGAACTATTACTCTACGTTAGTGCCTGATTTAACCTATCAACCCCCAAACTTCTCTCGCGTAATTGATCGAGCAATTCAACGAGGCATTTCATTTCGCTCATTGGATATGGCTCAATTTGAGGCCGAACTTGATCGGGTTTATGAGTTAGCTGTGATGAGCTTCAGCCGGAACTTCCTGTACACATCCCTGCCAAAACCCACTTTTCTAGCCCAATACCTCCCCATCAAACCTTACATTCAGCCTGACCTGTGTTTCATCGCCGAAAAGAACGATCACCCCATCGGGTTTTTGTTTGCCATCCCGAGTCTGGTGCAAGCCCAGCGTCAATACCTAGTTGATACTGTCATCGTCAAAACTCTGGCGATTGACCCCACTTATCGGATGTATGGCCTAGGCACCATTTTGGTTGCGAAATGTCACCAGGCCGCTCACACCCTGGGCTTCCGCCGCGCCATTCACGCCCTGATGCACGAGAAAAATACCTCTCGGAAAATTAGCCATCGTTTTGGTGGTGAGATTATTCGGAGGTATTCATTGTTTGGTAAAGAAGTATAATTTCCCCTGCTCAATCTCCCCCACCTATTGGACTTGAAATGTTACTTCTTCCACAGTTTTGCTACCAATAACCAGTCGGATTTTATAATCACCTGTTGGAAAATTTGTCCCTAGAATGGGTGGTAATTCGCTAATGAATTGGTCTTTTACACCTCATATTACATCTCTATGAATATCTTGACCTTCATGGTTCCAGTATATGGTTATTAAAATAGAAGGTTGGTTTATATCTAGATAACCGCAGGTGAAGATAGGTTCATTAGGATGAAAAATTTGTTTTTCTTTTTGTAACCCAAAATCATTCAAGCCACTACAAGATGAAAATTCAACAACTTCATATTTGAGTGGCTCTGGTGTGAGTTGAACGGTCGTATTCAAAAGCATTAAGACAATACAACCCGTGACAAAGAAAAAACCTCCGACCATAAAAATACCTGTTTCTACAAACATTTGAGTAAATGTTCTAGGTATCCCGATTTTCTCAAAACGACGCATAAGAAAATGACGCATAGAGTACTAAATCTTTCGTTCTATTTGCGAGAATATTGTAATTATAGAAATAGGTCATTTATAAATAGCATAACAACTAAATGTGAATTGTGAAGATGTCAATTACATATTTACAACCCTCCCCTCCTTTCGATAGGTGACATATTCACCCCCTCCTTCTATAATGGGCGCATGAATATGCTTCGACTTTTCCAAGAGCAGGTCGCGCAACGGCCCAATGCTCCAGCCATTATCGATGCCTCACCCCGTCGGGTGACCACATTTGCTCAACTCTCGCTTGATGCTCAACGATTAGCCACTTTATTTCATCGGACGGGACTACGGTCAGGTGATACCGTGCTTGTCTTCCAGCCGATGTCGGCGGAGTTGTACGTCATTCTGGCTGCGATTTTTCAGGTCGGCTTGATTGCGATGTTTGTTGATCCCGCTCATGGTCGAGCATATCTTGAGCGATGTTGCGTGATACAGCCACCGAAAGCCTTTATTGGCTCATCAAAAGCCCATTTGCTGCGGATGATCTCATCGACTTTACGTCGTATTCCTCACCAATTTGTGGTGGGACCGTGGCTGCCTGGGGTTACCTCGTGGCAGATAGTCAGACGGATGCCGCCGCTTGAAACTATCTACGATACCCAAGCCGATATTCCAGCCCTGCTGACGTTTACCAGTGGTAGCACAGATCAACCGAAAGCGGTGCTACGAACCCACAATTTTCTGAAGGCGCAGTATGATGCGCTCGTTGAGTGTCTCGATTTACAGGCAGGACAGATGGATTTAGCTACAATGCCTGTCGTCACCCTAACCACGTTAATTACGGGCGGCACCTGTGTCATCCCTTCCGCCGATTTACGTTATCCAGGACAGATCAAACCATCCTCACTCGTTAAGCAAATCCAACGGGAGCAAGTCACACGAACTGTTGCTTCGCCTGCCCTACTTGAGCGGTTGGCAACTTATTGTCTTCAGGAAGACCTAACCCTTCCAACGATGCAGCACATTTTTACAGGCGGTGGCCCCGTATCACCTTGGTTGTTGGAACGACTGGCTCAAATTGCCCCAAATGCAGCTGTGTTTGGAGTCTATGGTTCGACCGAGGCTGAGCCGATTGCTAGGGTGGCAGATGATGAAATCAAGCCCTGTGATTTTGAGGCGACTTTGTCTGGCCAGGGAATCCTGGTTGGCAAGCCAGTTGAGCAAATTAAATTAAAGATAATTATGGATCAATGGGGGACACCAATTGGTCCACTCAATGCCTCTGAGTTTAGCCAAATTCAATGTGAGGCTGGTCAACCTGGGGAGATTATTGTTTCGGGGGATCACGTTTTGACCGGGTACTTACGAGGGCACAGTAATGAGATGACAAAATTTGTGGTCGATGGCCAAATTTGGCATCGGACAGGCGACGCAGGGTATCTTGATGACCAAAGCCGATTATGGCTATTGGGCCGATGTGCTGCCCGCATCGACGATACGCAGGGCACGATTTATCCCTTCGCCGTGGAAAGTGTAGCCTCAAATTGGCCGGGAGTAAAAGGTTCAGCTGTAGTTTCCCATCGGGGAAAACGACGACTACTCATTGAAGCTGAACGAGGTTATCAGGTGGATGCATCAAAATTACACCGATCCTTAGACTGGGCTAATTTAGATCAAATTCTGCTGTGGAAACATATCCCTGTTGATAAAAGGCATAACGCAAAAATAGATTACCCTGTGTTGCATCAACAATTAGACAAACACTTTGGCTAGATCATTTGCGGGTGCATTTCTGTTTGGGGGCACGCCTGCTCCCAACCTTCACGTGGGACTAAAGCCGTCACGCTATCATAGGTAAAAGGAGACTAAAGTCCCCTCTC
>JANQQF010000171.1 GCA_028285035.1 Phycisphaerae bacterium | reverse complement strand
TCGTTTTTCTCGCTTTCTTATTCGTTCTATTGAAGCTATTTATGGCGTTGTTATGGCTATTCCTACTCATCTCAACCCTCAATCTGTGATCTACTGAGATTGGCTTGTTGGCTGACATCGCTGGGAATATTCCACGTTAACAATTTGAGGAGTGGATTGTAATTTGGTACAACGCTGCCCAACGCGGTGTTGTAGTTGATCTCGGCTGGCAGGGTCAAACTCACCACCAAATTGGCAATCTCCACTTCAGCCACATTGGACAGCGTCAAGGTCATCGTGATCGCTTGCCCAGGCGATGCAATCACCGGCTCAATCCCCATCGTTAGGTCCAGAGCAATCGGGGCCACTGGTGTTGTAATCACGGGCGTGCTAGTTGGAGTGGCCGTGACGGTGATGGTTGGCGTTGGGGCGACCGTCAGGGTCAAGGTTGGGCTGGGCGTGGCCGTGACGGTCGGCGTCACCGGCGTGGTCGTGGTGACGGCCACGGTTGGCGTTACGGTGACCGTGGGGGTAACCGTGGCTGTGGGCGTGACGGTCGGGCTGGGGGCAATGACTGTTGTTGGGGTTGTGGTCGTGGTTGGGGTGATTGTTACAGTAGCTGTCACTGTTTCGGTTGGTGTGGTCGGCACTGCACTCGGGGCGACCACCACGGTTGTGGTCAAGGTTGGGGTGGCCTCAACGGTTCCCTCCGGGGTCACCTGGAAGGCCGCCGCTCTTGGTGCAGGTCGGGCCAAAGGTGTAGTATGAATAATCACCGTCGATATTGGTGAAAATACCATTGATACAACAGTTAACAATCGCACAACATAGTCAAGGGTCACAAACGACATTTGCTCTCTCCTCAAAGTTTATATGGTCAGCCTTTTCGAGCTAATTTAATGTCTTACAAGAAAATTCTGTCAGAGATATATGAATCACATCGAGAATTAGGTATAAAAATATTATGTTAACGGAGTGAAATTAATAGCAGTTATATCTTTTATATCGTTGCTACAAAAAATCCTTTACTTAATCCGATTTCATTGTTAGGCAAATTAAATTAAATATTTCTTTTCCCGATACAATAGGGTCGTAATTTAGCTCAGCCTTTAAAATTTGTCACATTCCTAAACTTATATTCAAGTAAAATTTCTATGATAATATAAACATTTCCTCTTTTAAATCTTAAAAATTTCTTTAAATTCAGCTAATAGCCCGAATATAGAGTTTTAGAGGTGGGTTGGGTAGAGTCGGGAAAGTGGGTTTCATTTTTTGTCAATGGTGAAGAACAAATTGTGAAACCCAACGCATTGGGCCACAAACCCTCATTTTCTTGTCATTCAACCCAACCTACATTTATGTAACGAGCCTCTAAAAGGTTTTGACTATACTTTTACCAAAGCTCACCTTATTTTTCGAAAATTCTAATAGATAAGTCAGATAAACACCGGAAAATGAAAGACGTTGTGTCATGCCCGAATGGTTTTGTCGGGCATCCACAAGGCGTTGTAGCGGTGGATTCCCGCCAAAAGCACGCGGGAATGACAAGCATCGATTTTACGGGTTTAAAATGGTTTGTCTAT
>JANQQF010000167.1 GCA_028285035.1 Phycisphaerae bacterium | reverse complement strand
TGCTTTATTTGTTAAGGTTCAACACAATCTATTGATGCTTTTGTTACTAACTCGCACACGTTCTATTGACGTGTGACAAGAAGGGGCTAGGGGATGAAGGGAATAAACTAGCTGACAAACTATTCAAGCAGTCCTAAACATCTATTGCCCTCGCTCAGTCACCGTATTACGCAAAATTCCCACACCCTCAACTTCAACCACATCCCCGACCTCCATCGCTTGGGTGCTGCCGGGGGTGCCCGTATAGATGAGATCGCCGGGTTCAAGGGTGATATATTGGCTGACATAACTGACGATGTCGTCAACACTGTGGATCAAACTGGCCGTCCTTTCGGATTGGCGAGTCTCGCCATTCACCCGCGTTTCCACCAATAAATCATTGTAATTCAGTCCAGTAGCAATATACGGGCCAGCTGGGGCAAAGCTGTCGGAGGCCTTCCCTCGAATCCATTGCAAGTCAGAGCGTTGCCACACCCGTTCTGTAACATCATTCCCCGCAGTTACTCCCAAAATGTAATTGGGTGCTTCGTCAATCGAGATATTCTGGGCCTGTTTCCCCGTCACCACCACCAACTCACCTTCGTAGTGAAGATCAGTTGCATCAGGAAACATCCAAATTGGCGCGTCCGGGCCTGTTAACGAACTAGGGAATTTGGCAAACAAACCAGGTGCAGCCGCGCCCGCAGAGCCGGAGTGACTACGGTAGTTCAGGCCAACAGCAATCACTAATTGAGGATAATCTATCTCAGGAGCTTCTGGTAATATAAATCAAACCCAGCTTTATCTTCGATAAACTCGAGCAACTCGATGATATTGCCAAACGGATCGCGGCAGTAGAGGGCGATGGCCTGACCAACGGGGAATGGCTTACTGTGGGAGGTACCCCCAGCAGCAAGAAAGCGATCATAAATTGCTTGGATGTCAATCACTTGAAAGGCCAAATGACGAATGCCAAAATCGCTGGCTTGTCGCTGAGCAGGATTATCGGTGGGTGGGGGCTGTTGATATTCAAACAGCTCCAAAAAGCCATTCTTCCCTTTGAGTTGGACCCCCTTGGCCACCGAATTAGGTAGGCCAATAATTTTATCCGGCCACTCCACCTCAGTTCCATCCCAACCAATATATTTCAGCACCTCAAATTCAAAGACCTCGCAATAAAAGGTGCGAGCCTGTTCTAAATCAGGCACAACCAAGCCGGGATGATGAAAACCGACAATTTTTCCAGTCATACTTAATACTCAATCGGCGTCGCCCATCGCCCACTCTCGTGTTCGGCCCAATATTGCCGATGCAGTTGCATCGTCAGTTCACCGGCCCGGCCATTTCCAACAACGTGATCATTTAATTTTGTGACGGGCACAATCCCCCCAGCTGTAGTCGTGAGAAAGAGTTCCTCGGCTGCAAACAAAAACTCAGGCTTCATTGTAATTTTATAGGTCGCGACCCCCATCTCTTTCGCCAAGTCGATTGTTGTTTGCCGTGTTATACCCTCCAAAACACCAGCCTCTGGTGTGTAGAGTTCACCATTGTGTAAAGCAAAGATATTAAAGCCTGCCCCCTCGGTCACATTACCCTCAACATCACACAAAATAACATTTTGTCCACCCAAGTCATAGGCTTCGTATAAACCACGAATCAAATCACCCCAGTGAAAATTTTTCACCGTTGGATCAACAGCATTACTCGGAATACGAATAGTATGTTCTGCTAAAATGAGATGAAGTCCTTCTTCGTGCTGGTCAAAAGGCAAAATCCACATAAACGGAATGGCGAAAGCATAAAAACGATTGTTGAAGAGGCGTGGATCACGCGATCCTTTCGGGGCAATCCCTCGTGAAACGATCATACAGACATACGCATTTTGTAACTCGGAGCGGCGCACACACTCAAACAATACGTCGCGCATCTCTTCTGGTGATAGCGGTGGACTCATGTACAGCTTTTCCCAACTCCGCTGAAACCGAGCCATATGCTCATCCAGCCGGAAGAAGTTGCCACTCCAGGTACCTACTACGTCGTACGTGACATCTGACCGCAAGAAGCCCATATCTAAAATGGGAATACGAGCCTCCTGAATAGGCACATACTCCCCTTCAATCCAAGCACAGCCACCCGCAAATGGATTTTCATTTCCCATAAGTATCACCTCCACCTGATTTTGTTTGCGGCCTAAAAATAATTAAAAACTTCCTTCATCCATAGATTCACACAGATGTTTAGAGATAGATATTTATTTTTGATTTTATCTGTGGTAATCTGTCTCGATCTATGGACGATTTATACCTTTTAAGTAGGCTCTGATCGATTGTGTTGCTCATTCCACCACGACAGGGTGGCAATGATTTTACCTAGGTTACGCCGATGTTCAAGCACGTTTGCTGGAACGGTCTCCATCGCTGCCATCATCGTGTCCCACCGTTCTGGCGTGTTTAAGGCCTGGTGAATTTGGTTGAGATAGGTATGAATGGTGAAGAGGTAGCGTTGATATCTGGGGAAGGGCACAAAGGTTTGTCGCTCGGTGCGAAAGTAGAGGCGATCCATAAAGGTTTCTCGATCCGGCGTATCAAAGAGATAACTGGCGTCTGCAGCATACCGTTCGGTCAAGGCTGGATTTCGGCTGAGGTGGTGCGTAGAAAAGGTCCAGTTGTAACGCATAAATGGCCCTCTGGTGGACATCGCTTTGACCAATTTATTGGCCGCCCCAATCAATCGTTCATTATTGGGGATCGGCGCGTGCACCCCAGCAAAGCTCAAGCCAATCTTACTTTGCGGGCTCCAGTGGCTGGGAAACGCAACCAACATCCATTCCATAATATCTCCCGCTTGACCATCCTTCGGTGCCTCATCCAACACTTTCCCGATAAATAAATCCTCTTGCACACTGAGAGTCAGTAAGTCGCTCAAACGCTCAAAGGTCGTGAGCGATTCGAGATGCACATAACATCGTTCGCCCAGATCAGGAAATTTTGCTTGATTAGGGGCAAAGGAAAGCCGATAATCTTGTCCTAATGATATTCCCAACAATTTCGATTGAAACCGACCATCAGCAAATACAGCATACTGCGGCTGATCTATCGCAATATAAGCCGCTAAGTCCCACAAACATTCAATCAGATTTTCCAAATCATCGGTGAGATAGAGTCGACTGTGTTCTGGGTGCTCTTGCAGAATACGCAACCGCTCGGCTGTGTCGATCGGATACTCGGAGTCGATGCGAAAAACTGTATCCTCCACCTGTCCATACGCCGGTTTGCCGAGTTGATAGAGATCGCTTCGGACAGTATATGGGACAAAAACGGGAAATGGATTAAGGGGGGCCGGTAAGTTTGTAGACAAAGATCACCTCTTATCATGAAGTGTTATCTTACTTTGTTACCAAAGAATGAGTTGTAGTATAAGAAAATAGAGAGGTTCTTACAATTTGTGGGGACAGCCAAGATTTTTTGTACTAAACCAAGCTTACAGCTACGGATGAAAGATCAGAAAGTCGATGTAACCCCATTTTCTAGCCTTCCAATCTTCCATCCTTCCAAACAACCATTACACTAAAACTATTTCCTTCTTTCCCTCGGCCTCGTAATGCGCCAGCAGCACCTCAACCTTGGCCTCAAACAATGCCCGCTGACCAGCCCGAAGAAGGACAACGGCATTGCCTTCAATCAGTTCATACCAAAACTCGGCCCGCAGCTTGAAAGTAGGGATACGCGCAGCAACGATGGGGCGGATAGATTGAGCGTACTCCAGAAACTCGGCGTACTCAGGGCCAAAGCCTTTTTCGAACCGTTTACGGAGGGTCGCCGCTAAAGCGGGAGCCGCACCGCCTGTGCCAATCGCCAGGGTGAGTAGGCCTTGTCGTACGACCGAGGCCGCATAAAAGTTACATTGCGGAATGACATCCATCACATTGCACAGCTGCCCATTCTGCTGCGACTCGATCCACACCGCATCATTCACCTTAGGGTCTCCCGTGGCTGTAATGATCATAAAGGCACCGGTCAAATCTCCCGGCTGAAATTTACGCTGTAGCCACTCAAGCTGTCCGGCTTGAGTGGCATTTTGGATAATAGGGTGAGCCTCAGGTGCGATCACCCGAATTCGGGCATTCACCTCCAACAAGCCTGCAATCTTCCGCGAAATCTCATTTCCTGCCCCAACGAGGACAACCAATCGATCATTTAACACCAGATTAACTGGATAGGTTTTCATATGTGTCTCCGTGTTTATGTTCGTTTACAAACATCAGTCAATTTGAAGTAGAAGGACCAACGACCAATAACAAAGTAGCAGGGTAACAGCTCTTTCTCTTGTGACCTTGCTACTCTGCTACCTTGTTACTTTGTTACAGATGAATTCCACACTCGGTTTTTTGCGAGCCTTGCCATCGCCCGGAACGTTCGTCAGATTCGTTAGTTGTCGGTCGGGTGCAGGGGGTGCAGCCGATGCTGGCGTAGCCTTGATCGTGCAAGGGATTGTAGGGCAGATTGTATTCTAAAATATATTTCCACACCTGCCCTCGGCTCCAATCGGCCAGCGGGTTGAGCTTAACCAACCCGCTACGCTTATCCCACTCGATAAACGGAAGTTTGGCTCGGGTCGGAGATTGGTCGCGGCGCAAACCGGTAATCCAGCCATCCAGCCCGGCCAAAAGCACTTGCTGCGGGATCACCTTCCGCAAATGACAACACAAATCGGGGTTGGTCTGCCACAAATTGGGGCTATACAACTCAGCCTGTCCTTTCAGAGTCAACGGGGTCTGACGAATGTCGAGATGGATGGGAAATCGTTCTTGGACGGTCTCCCATAAGGCGTATGTTTCCTCAAACAATAGCTCTGTGTCGATGGTAATCACCCGACTGCCAGGAGCCAAACGAGCCAGATGCGCCAAAATGACCATACCCGTCGGCCCAAAGCTGGTCACTTGAGCCACCTGGTCACTAAAGGTTTCCAGGCTCCACTGCAAGCGCACTTCCAATGAATTTGTAGCAAAGTATTGATTAAGGTTTGAAAAGTCCGTTTCAGCGTTGAACGGTGAGTCAACATAAAACTGTATTTGGTTGTCAATAGTTGTTGTTTTGTTGTTCATTGTTTCAACCCTCCAACAAAGATCAATCACACATCCGACAACGCCTTACCGACCAATTGACCCAAATCCGGCGGAAAATCCAAGGTCAAAGCGGCTTCGTGCCCATCCAGCGACATCTTGCGCCAGGTCTTCTGGACAATGCCGATCAGCTTTGCTTCATCATGCTTTTTGGCAAAATCGGCAAAGTAGTGATCCATAAAGACCAAGCAAATTACATCCTCCAGTAGTTGAACATCGGGATCACGTTTGAGCTGTTTTTTCTGCAACAATATCTTGACCCGATCAATCACCTCCGGCTCATATCCCACCTCAGCCAAAATGTCAGCGGCTGTTTCGGCGTGAAACTTGTACAGCCCTGACCGCCATCGCTTGTAACCATTCCGGTCCATCGGATAATCGCTGCGAGGCACGGTCCAGCGCCGAATGTGCTGCGCTCGCGCCGCCAACTGCACCACCTCTGGGGCATCAGGTCGAAACTTATTCAGCCAAGCGGTCATCCGCCGACCGTAGATCAGCTCTTTCGGCACCAGCTCGCCATCGACCATCTCCATATTTGGATCTTCGGCATTGGCCGCATCAAATCGAGCGAGGGCTTCCTCGAAACGGGCTTGGTCTACAATTGGTGAAGATGTCTGCGCCTCTGCCATTAGGCCACCACACGTGTTTGTTCCAGCAGGGTCTGCATTGCAAACGATTGTTCGGTATCAATCACCACCGTAAATGCTTCTCGTTCGTCATTTTCCACCCGATCTACGGTGACACTGTGAGTTTGATATAACAGATTTGTTGCCTCAATCAAAGTCGGCACAACTTCTGCGAAGGTTTCTACTGTATTTGGGGCTAAGAGACGATCATGCGATTTAAACTCAAATGTCCCAGCGTCTAAAGATAGTTGTCCCGCAAGCCGGGGGTCAGCCTCCAACAACGCTCCAAAGACCAATGTCGATTGGATCAGCCCGGCAATACGTTCGTGTAAGGTGATGCCGCTGCCTCGCTTCCGTTGGGCCAGCAAGCCCAATCGTCCACCCCCATAATCAAGACTGTAGTTGATATCGTGGGTCAACAGCATCACCCCTGGTCCGTGGGGCACATGCCGATAGTCAGCGACATCAAGCAAGACCCCACCTAATTTCTGAGTGCGAATCCACTCGTGGAAAATGTCAATTAAGATTGCGTCATCAATCTCGCTATCCGGTTTGGCCAAAAATTTTATCGAAAATCGTTCAAAACTCATCAGAATCTCCTTTGAAAATAAACTTGTACGGCAGTTCATTCTTTGTAGCCAAGATTTCCAATCTCACTCAATCTCTCAACAACGAGAGTGGAAATCTCGGCTACAGTTTGAAAAAACGAAACCTAATTCCTATTCACCTTAATCTCAATAGGCTGTGTCAAAAGTTGCTCGAATGGATTGATCGGTGCAGTTGCCTGGGCTTCAAGCAAACGCGTGTTACAGGCGTGTGCTGCCTCAATGAATAAGCCTGCCTCTTCAATCAGTCGCAGCGCAGTATCGATATTTTTTGGTGCCTCACGCTGTTGATATGCCTCAAAGAGATAGTTGGCAAACTTACCTTTGGCGTAAGGGTCGAAGAACAGTTTGGTGTCATAGAAGCGTTCTTTAAACTCATTGACGATAGTGGTAGCGTCATCACTGATATCAACATTCTGCACTTTGATCAATGCCTGCGCCCCACTCACCATTGCTTCAAACGCTAAGGTAGCTGCCTTTTCCACGCACAGTTGATCAGTCCCTTCTTCAAGGGCTACCTGCGCATCAAAGTGCAGCCCCTCAGCGGTCGCAATACCAAAATCAGTCAGTGTGACCACCTCGCCTGCACACTCGCCGATACCGATGTCACCAATGGTAAATTCACGAGCATCGGCCCAATCGACGTAGTAGGATGCATCCTCTTCGTGGGTGGGAATGCTTGAGAAGGGTTTGAGCGATGCTTTCAGGGCCTTTTTGCCGACCCGTACAATATAATTACGGAACTTTTCACCGGCTTCACGCTGGGTCATATAGCTATCGATCAAAAAATCAACGATTTCTGGCACCCGCTTTGAGGGGAACGCGCCGATGGATTGCCCATAATTGGCCGCGTTGTTATCCCACTCGCCACCAAGCACCAACTGGAAGTGTGGCACCCGATAGCCGTTTACATTGCGGCTGGCCCCGTAGAAGCCAATCTCAGCCACCGTGTGTTGGCTACAAGAGTTAAAACAGCCGCTGATTTTGATGCGAATATTTCGCACCGCCTCGTCATATTGTACCCCTTTGGTAATCAACCGATTGCGCAACTCACCCGCCAAGCCACGGGAGCTGGCAATGCCCAACTTACACGTATCGGTGCCAGGGCAAGCCGTTATATCCACAATCGATTGGGCACCAGGCTGGTGCAGATTGATCGCCTTGAGATCTTGATAGAGCGCCGGTAAATCAGCCTCGTGAATCCAACGGAGAACGATATTTTGCTCAACGGTGGTACGGGCGGTGTCACGGGTGAAGCGGCGGGTGATATCAGCCAAACCGCGTGCCTGCTGGGCCGTCAGATCCCCCAAGGGTAGGGCGATGGTCACCGTCGCAAAGCCAGCCTGACGTTGGGCATAAATATTTGTGTCATACCACTGCTGATAGACTTCATCAAGCTCAAATATTTCACCAGACACGGGTTCGGGCAAGGCCGCCTCTTCATAGAAGGCAATATTTTCCAACCAAGTCGTCCAATTTGGATCATCATCAAAAGCTTTGCGCTCCTCCCAAACCAAGCGACGAAACTCTTCAATCCCTAGCTTGCTAACTAAAAACTTAACCCGCGCTTTGTTACGATTTTTCTTCTCACCAAAGCGAGCGAAGATGCGGGCAATCGCCTGTGACAGCGGCAGGAGTTCCTCGGCGGGAACAAATTCGTCAAACAGTTTAGCCAGATGCGGTACGGCCCCCAAACCACCACCAACATACATCTCAAAGCCCTGCTGCTCAACGCCATCCACCACACGGGTCTTGGCAATCATCCCCAAATCATGCATTGAGGTTAGTCCACATGGATGTTGAGCACAGCCAGAAAAGGCAACTTTGAACTTGCGGCCAAAATCTTGTACATCACGATGGCCCAAGAAATACTGGGCGGTTTCATTTGCATAGCCTGTCACATCAAATTGCTCATCGCGACAGACGCCCGCCAAAGGACAGGCCGTCACATTTCGCACCGAGTTCCCACACGCCTCCTGGGTGGTGATACCGACCGCCGCCAAACGTCGCTGCAAATCGGGCGTATCCTCCAGCGAAACAAAATGCAGTTGGACATCCTGACGGGTGGTGATATGCAAAATCGAGTCGGAATACTCCTCAGCCACATCAGCCAGCATCTCCATCTGCGCCGCAGTCACACCGCCAAACGGAATTTTGATCCGCTGCATCCCTGGGGCTTCCCACAGGGTATCGGGGCCTTTGGTCAGGTCAGGGTTAGGAAATGGAATAGTTTGTGATGTCTCGCCATCGTGTCGACGTCCGTTGTCGTATCGTTGGCCATAGGCGCCACGTCGCAGCCTAAGTTCAGCAAACACTTTTTCTTCAACTTTATTCTGTTGGCGTAACTCCATTTGGGTCTCAAAAGAATCAATTTGCTCCGCCAAATCTGGCTCAATTCGATCCGCCAAGACTACTTTCCATGAAACTGTTTGCTCAGTCATCGTTCCTCCACGTTGGAAAATAAAAAAGCCCCATCGAGATTACTCGATGGGGCTTTGACAAACAACCTTAGGGTTAATAAATACAGGTCAGCAACAATACCTATTTACCACCGAGCTCGACAGAAAATCTTGACAACAACAAACGCAACACAGACAACAAACATTGTTTGTGTTGATATTGATGCTATTAGATTCAGCGGCTCGGACCTTGTAAGATAACACTAAATTTTTCTACTTTTCATCAAAAATAATTTTTGCCCTACTATTGAAGTCAGCAGTATATGAAATTTTGAATCGCTGTCAAATATAGAATTCAATAGCAAACACCGTTGCAAAACTTCGCAAGTGCATACAGAATGAAAATTTTTTGGCCTACCACGTCACATGAAGCTCAGCGGGACCGCGAAAAGCCACATTACTAACGTAGGTGAATTCCTGATCTTCAACCAAACGCATCTCCGGGAGTCGGCGCACCAACTCCTCCAGAACGATACGTATTTCCAGCCGGGCCAATGGTGCCCCGATGCAGAAATGTCGGCCATAGCCAAAGGACAAATTTTTCTTGGCATTCTTACGCCTAAAATCAACCGTGTCACTATCGACAAACATCGCCTCATCACGATTGGCTGAACCAAAATGGATCAGCAACTTGGCCCCCTCTGGAATATCAACTCCTTGAATGTTAACGGGTTTACGCGTTCGTCTCCGCCAAGCCATAATCGACGGGCTGTGCCGCATAATTTCTTCAACTGCGTCGGGGATCATTTCAGGATTGTCAACCAGTGCCTCCCAATAGGATCGTTTAGAGAGCAACAAATGAAGGGCATTAGATAATTGATTGGTGGTCGTTTCATGTCCAGCGAAGAGCAAGGCGTGACCAAAGTTAATCATCTCTTCCACTGAGATGATGGAGTCATCCCCATCCCGCATCGCAATGATTTCACTAACGAGCGAGTCAACCGGCTCTGCCATCTGGCGGTGGATCAAGTCGTGACAATATTTCCAATAGGCGGCAATGTGATGGGCCTCCTCAATTTGCCGAGCTTCATCAGGATTGCCCCAAACAAAGGTCAAGCGATTTTTGGCCCACTCCTTGATCTTATCTACATCTTCTTTAGGCACGCCCATCATCTCAAATATCACCAAGGCGGGAAGATCATAAAAAAGCTGGGAAACCAAATCAGCCTCCCTCTTATCAATAAAGTCGTCGATGGCATCATTGGTCAATTGGTAAATTAACGGCTCCCACTTTTCTAGAGCCTGGAAGGTGAAAAACTTGTTCAAGTGGCGACGAAGACGGGTGTGTAAAGGAGGGTCGCTGGGCATAATCGCGGTGCCAATGTGAACGTTCTTTTGAATGATTTCTTTGGCCATCGGGCATAATGGCATCAGTGGCGTAGCCGTGTTGTCTGAACCGTAGGTCTCCCAATCAGAAAGGATATTTTTGATATCTTCATACTGGCTCACCACCCAGTAATCGGTCTCCGCACTATAGAAAACTGGTTGCTGCTCGCGGGCCAGCGCCAGCGCCGGGAAGGGGTCACGCATATCAAACGCGTTGAAGTCGGCTTCTAAGTTGGCAGTTTGTTCACTCACGATTTTACTCCTCCGTTGCAATAAAAATCATTTTTATTTATTTAACAGTTAGGCAGTCGCTACGAGACGACACCAAACAATGAAAATGTACCGTAGGCATCCCTGCCCACAAACGGGTAGGCTAGAAGCCTGTGTTACAATGTTATTTTCACAACAGCCAGAAGTTGTGTGTTATTCCGTAGGATATTGTGATATGGTTTCCATAGCTAGCATCTATTGTTTACACACCAGTGGACGCCCGACAAAACCATTCGGGCGTGACATAAACCAACCGACAACATATCAGCGCCCCCTCACTGCGCCACATACCCGCCATCCATCGTCAAGGTCTGCCCGGTCACAAACGAGGCGGCATCTGAGCAGAGCCAGATCACAGCCTCAGCCACCTCGTCTGGGGTACCAAATCGGCCCATTGGATGTCGGTTCTGTAAGGCCACCCGCCATTCTGGATCTTGCAGCCGACCGACACCCAAATTGGTCTCAATCACACCAGGGCACACGGCATTAACCCGAATGCCGTTGGTGGCGTTTTCCAAAGCGGCTGCCTTGGTCAGACCAACGACGCCGTGCTTGGAGGCCGTGTACGAGGCCGAGCCAGCTCCAATCGAGACTTGCCCAAAGATCGAAGCCACATTAACGATAGCTCCGCTGTTTTGCTGTCGCATCTGTTGCAACTCATATTTGAGACAAAGAAACACACTTTTGAGGTTGATGTTGATCACCCGATCCCAATCATCTTCAGGATAATCGGCGATGGGTTTGAGTTCTGCCGGGGCCACGCCTGCGTTGTTAAAGGCGTAATCGAGTCGACCATATGTTTGCACACATTGCTCGACGATCGCCTGGACCTCAACTGATTGAGTGACATCGGCCTTCACAAAAATGGCCTCACCCTCAGCCTCTGCAATCAATTGAACCGTTTCCTCACCACCCTCACGATTGACATCAGCTACCACAACCTTGGCTCCTTCACGCGCAAACATCATGGCCGTGGATCGACCAATCCCTGCCGCCCCGCCTGTTACCAAGGCTACATTACCTTCAAGCTTTTGAGCCATTTATTTCACCTACCCCTCGAGCCAAACATTTTCTCTAGTCTAGCTCGGTTCGATGGTGTTGTAAAGAAAGTATTTCAAATGGATGCGTCGTAAATCTAAAATCGTAAATGGTAATCCTAGAATTTGGTGTTTTTTCGAAATGAGGAGCGAAAGGTTAAAGGGCTTTGGCCCGTCTCGCGTTTGAAGAAGCGGCCAAAGTAAGATTGATCAGCAAAGTGCAAGGTCCGACAAATCTCTCCAACCGTGAGATTAGTATAGGCTAAAAGGCGTTTGGCCTCGATAGCAAGCCGATTACGAATTAAAACACCCGCCGGTTGGCCTGTCACCTGAGTTGTCACCATTGTCAAATAGCGCGAGGTGATACCCATCAAATCCGCATAGGCTTGCACAGTACGAAGGGTGACAAAATTTTTGTCAATCAACCGTTGAAATTGCTCGACCATAATTGCTTCCGATGAAGATGAGCCTGTCTCGTACGCTGTCTCATAGTGACGTTGCAAACAAATCAGTAGATAACGCAGTTGGGCCTGAATGGCTTCTGCTCGACCAGATTGTTGCCTTTGGAATTCGTCCAGAAGAAGATCTATAATTGCTTGAAACGAGGGTACTTGCTGTGGGACGAGCGATATGATCGGGACTCGATCAATCCGATGATAAAAATCAAAATCACGAAGTGGCTCAGTATTCAATTGATTCAGGCTCAGAAATTCATCTAGAAAAATCAGGGCATATCCGGTCACAGGTTGATCAATATCCCAATAGTGAATCTGACCCGGTGTCACCGCATAAAAGGTATAGGGTTGGATGGGGTAGCCTTTGAAGTCAATGTAATGCAGGCCTGAACCCGCTGTTAAATAAAACAGCTCGTAGAAAGTGTGACGATTTGGCTCTGGGGAGCGAGCGATGATGGGTTTATCCTCGATACGGCTGATCTCAAATGGGATCGAGGTATCGCGCTCGGGTACATAAAATTGGTGCAAGGGGATCTTGTTTTGTTTGTTTGACAATTTTCAATCCTCCTACATCCTAAAGCAAGGTGTTTAGTTTAAAGTGCCAAAAAAATTTTGTCAATTACCCCTTATTCATTGGCTTGTCGGTTTGAAGTGTTATGCTTGGATGGTTCAAATTGTATAATCTGGCAATATCGAGGCAGTTCCTAAAAGTGCCAAAATCAATCAAATTAGTCTCTATCTTCATAACTAAATTGATTGTATACTATCAGGTATTCACCTATTAGTCTCAAATCAATAATAAGGAGTTATCAATGAGTGATGACAACAAATTCAATCAGGTCGATCGATACAATGCGTTGATGGATGTCGTGAGCAATCGCCTAACAAATCGGGCGTTTGATCCCAATTACAAAGTGCCCCGTAAGCATTTTGAAATGATTCTGGATGCGGCGCGTCACGGACCCTCGGGGGCGAATGCTCAGCCGTGGCATTACATTGTGATCACTGAGCCGGAGATGAAGCAAAAGTTAGCGGATACCTTTTTAGCGGAACAGCAACGTCGGGCAAAATTAGGGATGAAGTTTCCGACGCCAAACTACAAGGGAATGGGCACAGCTCCAGGGCTGATTTTGGTCGCCGCCGATTTCCGTTTTATTCGTGCCTTTCCTGTGCTCAATGATGACTCCGAATTAGATAAGCTCTACAAAGTCAACGCCGAGCGCATTTTGCTACAAAGTGTAGCTGCCTCGGTCATGTCGGCTCACTTGGCCGCTGCCTCCTTGGGGTATGCGGTGTGGTGGGTGACAGCCATCGGGCAGGAGGAAATCCAAAGCCAGTACAAACCCCTCCTCGGTGTCCCCGATGATTTATCAATTATCGACATTATGTGCTTTGGTCCCCCACTCAAGCCTTCGTACAAGCGCTGGAAACGAGAACTCCCCGAGATTATGAATTGGAATACATTTAATATGGAGAATTATTGGACCACTGATGATATTGACGATTGGGTCAAAAATAAACGACATCGCGTGATGTATCGTGATGCAGATAACGTCGATTAAGGGTTGACGATTTCAGATTTACGATTGGGTAAATGAAAATTTTGGACACGCACGTTCGTCAATCGTATATTGGAGCCATTCAAAGGCTTACGTACAAGGGTAGAATGTAGCAACAATCTAAATATGCTCTACCAATTACGTACTAACAAGAAAAGTCAATTGTGGTGAAATCCTATCACTAAATATAATTCAGAAAGGAAATCTTAATGAACCAACAGGAAATGATAAAACGATACAATTATGCAGACTTTACCGAGGAGTGGTTTATTTTTGCTCGGCAGTTTTTTGCAGATGTCCCTCAGCTTGGCAAAAAAGCACCTGATTTTCCCCTGTGGCAAGTCACCGATGATAAAGAAAACCCATTGGTGGAGACGACCCTATTGACGATTTTGAAGCAGAACAAATTGACCGTCGTTGAGTTTGGCAGCTTCACCTGACCGTATTGTGGGATGGCGTCGCTATCCATGAATGCAGTCGCAGATCAATACCAAGATCAGGGTGTTGGTTCGATATTTCTCTACACCCACGAAGCCCATCCAGGCGAAAATTATCGTCATCATCAATCGATGGAGGATAAATTGCGTGCTGCCAGAGCCTTGCAGGAGCGGGACGGGGTTTCGCGAACCATTTATCTTGATGCCCTTGATGGGGCTTGCCATCGTCGCTTTGGAGCCTTAGCCAATATGACCTGGATTTTTAACCGAAGTGGAATGCCCCTTTATAAATCCGACTGGACTGATGCAAAAAGCGCGGAGAACGCTGTCATTTACTATCTGGATGTCCTTGACCGCCGTCGCAATCGAGAAAAACTGGCCCCCTTCAAGGTCGAGCGTCTCGATTATCGTGATGTTGACAAAGAAAAACGGCTCGCAGGCTTGCTACGAGCCGGGCCACAAGCCTTGAGCGATTGGCAAACGCTGTATGACCAAGGCAAGTTGTTCTTTAAACCGGATGATGATCCAGGGGCAAAATAGTTGCAATTTACGATTTACGATGGGCTGTGATGATACAGTCCATCGTAAATCTCCCAATCCCACTTCAATTAAAATTCAACCTCTCATATTTGGCGTGACGCTCTGCATCAGGCCCTTCAGACCAACGTAGAGCATTCGTCCGAATGCCTGAGTGCGTAAGTTCTGTTTGACTAATCGTCTTTGCTTTTCAAATCCCACTTTAACTGAAATTCGATCTCTTCGCTGTCGTCAGATCGTTCGTGCTCAAGGCTGATGGTGGCGTGCTTGGGCACATAGATCCGTTCGCCAGCGATCTGAATAGAAAATCGATCGTCATTCTCAAGCGCATCGGCCAACCGACGGAGCTTAGCTACAAATTCTTTAATGGAATACACTTTTTCGATATCGCGTTCACTTTTTTCAGACATTGGATGATCTCCTTAATTCAGTGATTAGTAATTAGTGGATAGTGATTAGGGCTAAGGGATTAAGACTCAACTTCATTCTCAACCCCTTAGAATAATTTAAGGCACCCCTACGCCACGAGCCGCAGCAAGCAATTTGTACCATTCAATACGGGTGAGTGAGACTTGGTCGCCGGGCATTGTTTGCTGCAGTCGTTCGACTTTGAGCGTGCCGATAATGGGTTGAACGGGAGCAGGATGACGCAACAACCAACCAATCGCAATCGCTTCAGGTGTTGTCTCATATTTTGCAGCGAGTTCATTGATGAGAATAGCCACATTGCGCTCATTCTCATTCTCGGCCTCTGGGTTAAACAATCGCCCCCCTGCAACGGGTGACCACGCCTGGATCATCATATCATGCAAGCGACAGAATTCCAGCGTGCCTGTGCCTGCTGTGTACGGCGCATCGGTGGTGTTCACGATCAAGCCATCGCTGATAAGATAGTGGTGCAACAGGTTTAGCTCAAGCTGATTGAGCACGAGCGGCTGATTGACATACTTTTGTAGCAGCGCGATTTGTGAGGCATTATGATTGCTCACCCCAAAGTAGCGAACCTTGCCGCTGCTATGGAGGTGGTCCAAGGCTCGGGCCACTTCTTCTGGCTCAACCAAGGCATCCGGGCGATGCAAAGCCAACAAATCAACATAGTCGGTGCCTAACCGCTGCAGAGTTCCTTCAACAGCCCCAACGATGTGGTCATAATCAAAATTGTAGTACCCAGGATCGTCACCGCTTGGGATCACGATACCCACTTTAGCTTGTAAAACCAACTTCTCCCGCAGCCCCGGATTCTGCTGCAAGGCATAGCCCACACACTCATCAGACTTGCCCAGCGTGTAAATGTCGGCCAGATCGATGTGATTGATGCCGCCCTCAACCGCAGCCAAAATCAATTGGTTGGCCCGCTCTCGTAAATCATCCGACAACGGCGTGTCATCCCAGGAACCACCCATATGCCAAGTGCCATAAGCCAGACGGCTCACCTCCAGATCAGTGTTGGGAATTCGATAGGTATTCAATGATATGCTCCCTTAAAAATAGTGGTTAGTAATTGGTGGATAGTGGCTAGTAAAAATTATCTCACTCTCCCCATCTATGTTATTGGTGTAATTAGTAAGTGGTAATTTTGTAATCGATGCCCCAAGAGAAAAATACTATTTACCAACATGAGCTATTCACTTTCCTTGACTATATATTTCTCTACCGACGCTCACCCGCCCCCAGCGGAGTAAGCGGCATTGCTTGGGGAATACGACCTTGCTCCTGCGGCATTGAAACCGTTTCAAGCTGGGGCAGGACATACTCGGCGAACAGTTTAGCTTCGCTCAAGTGTGGGTAGCCCGAGAAGATGAAAGCCCGAATGCCCATATCCATATAGCGCTTGATTTTGGCCACAATCTGATCGGGATCGCCGACCAGCGCAGCCCCACAACCTGAACGCGCCCGTCCCACGCCGGTCCATAGGTGCGGCTCCACAAATCCCTCAGCATCAGATCGCTCGCGGGCCTCGGCCTGCAAGGCAACCCCTAACGTTTTCGCATCCTGAGCACGATTGCGGATCTCAGTACCAAACTCATCGTCTAATTTTGAAACCAACTTTTGCGCAGCAACACGCGCTTCGTCCTCAGTCTCCCGCACAATCATATGCACCCGCAATCCATAGTCAAGTTTACGATCATACGCCTGCGCCTTGGTGGTCAAATCTTCCATATGCCCGCGTAAATTTTCTTCGGTATCGGGCCACATCAGATAGACATCACAATGCTGGGCACATAAGTCTTTTCCATCTGGTGAGTAGCCACCAAAGTAAAGCAGCGGACCACCATTTTGCTGATATGGCTTCACGGGGTCGGTGGTCTCCAATTTGATTTGGTAAAACTCACCTTCATAATCGATGTAATCTTGCGTCCAGGCTTGCTTAAGAATTTCGATCACCTCGCGAGAACGTTGATAGCGTGAGCGTGAGTCAAGATTTTCGCCGGGGCGGTTGGAGGAAATGATATTGATCGTCAGTCGCCCTTTCAGGATATGGTCGAGAGTCGCAATAGAGCGAGCCAGCATCGGTGGCCACAACTCACCTGTGCGAATCGCCGCCAACATATTGATCTGCTCAGTTTGACTGGCCACCGCCGAGGCAAAGGTCCAAACATCCTGACCGACCTGATAGGAGGAAGGGCAAAGAATGTTGCGAAAGCCCAGCTTGTCGGCCGTCAGTAAAATTTCGGACGTATGTTCAAAGTTCGACTTTAATCGATTTTCCGGAACAGCCAGATACTCGTAATCATCGCTACAAATCGGCGCAAACCACGAAACTTCTGCACCAGTTAAATGAGGTGAACGAATTTCAATCATCAGTATTTCCTTTTCTTTTGATAATGATTTTTTCTACGTCAAAATAAAAAATTAATGCGATTAATTGTTGAATTGTTGAATTGTTGAATGATTGGGGAGACGATCCGCTTCATAAAACAAGCTCGCCAAAGCCACACTTCCGGCCCCAATGACACCAGCATCAAGCCCAAACGTCGTCGCTTCGATGTGAACTTGCTCGCCCAAGCCGCCAAACCCAACCTCGGCCACACGCTCGCGGAGCAATGGTAAAAATAAATCCGCCCCTTGGGCATACATCCCGCCAAGGACCATTCGTTCGGGATTGATGGTGTTTACCAAATTACTCAAAGCAATACCCAAGTAGTGGGCCACTTGTTCAACCTCGTGAACCACTTGCGCTTCACCCGCTCGGGCGAGTTCAAAAACCGTTTCGAGCTGCTCCACCGTGGTCTCGATTTTGGCATCGGCCCACGCCTGAGCCACCACCGGCAACGAACCAGCACTCTGCAACAGACTGGGCTGGGCCACCAAGGTTTCCAAGCAGCCGTATCGCCCACAACGACACTGCGCCCCACCCGAGGGCAGAATAGTCGTATGACCAATCTCACCCGCCCCAAACTGAGCACCACGCACAACCCGCCCTTGAATAGCCAAGCCAGCCGCCACGCCAATCCGGCCAAAAATAAAAGCCAGCGACTGTCCCTCGCGGCCTTGCCCAAAGTAGACCTCGGCCAAGGTCATCGCCCGTACATTGTTTTCAACGACGACAGGCAGATTGGTTTGGTGGCTCAATAACGCCGCAATCGGCAGATTTTGCCAGCCTAAACTTGGCGCGTAGATGTTGATGCCCTGCGCCACATCGACCAAACCAGAAGCACCAACCCCGATACCCACGATTTTATCGTGACGTAAGCCAGCCTGATCGATCAACACCTTGATCGTTTGGCCAATCTCAGCTAACACATTCTCGCCAGCCTGTTGAATATCAAAATTATTTTCAATGCTGTTGATGAGCAAACCGAGCAGATCAAGCTGAGCCACTCGGTAGGTGCCGATGCCAATTTGGACTCCAATCACATACCCTGCCTGTGGATTAATGCGCATACAAATACGGGGTCGGCCTCGGCCTCTTTTGCTAAAAGTATCGCTGTCTGAGGTCTCATTCGAAACCACCCACCCTTCAGCCAAAAGCTCGTTGATCAGGTTGGTGACCGTCATTGCCGAAAGCCCAAGCGTGTCTGCCAGCTCTACCCGGGAAAGCGGATGATGCAGGAGTTGCAACAAAATTGCTTGCCGATTATGGCTCTTCACTTGGACAATATTGCTACCATTCAAAGCGAGCACGAACAATGCCTAGTTATTTAATAAATCATTTTTATTAAATCATAATCTAGGTTACATATTTGTCAAATTGGCGAGAATGATAATGATTAACATAGAAGTTTTCACGAGCTTCGCACATCACCAAGGTGATGAACATAAGGCATCCGAAGGTGCACTTTCGGATGCCTAACTCAAAGCTATTTTTATTGGAGACATTTAATGCCCAACAAAGCCCCAATGGAGTTATCCTTAAACGATGATTTCATTGGCACCATCGTCACCTACCAGTACGCCACGCCTTGGGCTGAGGGAATGTTTGAACCAGCAAACGAAACACAGCACGCCCGCCTCATTGCGGCGTGTGAATTTTTGATTTGGGTGGAAACGAGTGAAGACCGTGGCTCAGTCGAAGCGGATGACAAAGCCTACTTCGCCGAGTTGGCGCGGCGGGGGGTCACCGAGGCGGATGTTGATACCCTGACAAAGGGGCGGTGGAAAATTATGTTAAAGGATGGTCAGCCGTATTCAATTAGCTGGCCCCAGTTTGATAAAGAAGGGTTTATCACCTGGCGGTGGTAATATTTTCTTATGATCCATCAATTGACCAAGATTCTCAAATCCTTCGCCCTCCGAGCCGTATCAATAATGATCGCGATTGGGGTCATCGGCCTCATTTTTGTAAACGTGCTTGAAGTTTGGGGGGCCATCGCCCATCCGTGGTGGGAAACGACGATGGGCACCGTCATCGAAAACAATAGGGCTATTTATCGAACACGCGGAGGCCGTCACTGGAGTGACTTCACCTATCGCTACGAGGTTGACGGCCAGGCATATACAAGCAAACGGCTTTGGTTTTTTGAGCAGATTATCGGCCCCAGCAGGGATGAATTGCAAACCCTCTTGGACACCTACCCTGTGGATAGCGATATTCTTGTTACCTACAGCCCTACTTTCCCTCAACAGGCTGTCATCGTGGCTCAAGTGAATGGGGGTCTGTGGGTCGGGGTCATCACCGCTGGATTTTGTATCATTCCAGGTTTTCTCCTATTATCGGCCTTCGCTGTGGGGCTGTGGCAACAGGGCGGTGTGGTCTTAAAGCGAAAATAAAATTTATCCCAGTCGCGCCATTAACCACGTCTGCACATCCTGCCGCTCGGCTTGAGAGACCACGTGCGGAATTTGGTAGGTTTTGTAGGTGACATCCAACCCTAAATCGGCATAGTAGGTGACAATCTGTTCCATCTCACTGGCCGAAATAAATAGATCCTTCAAACCGTGGCCGATAAACATCGGCTTGTTTTTTAGGCGAGTTGGCTCGGCAATGTGGGGGACAATTTCGGGAAAATATCGGCCAGCCATCGCCACCACCCCAGCAATCAAATCGGGGTAGGTGAGCATAAAGGATTGGCTCATTCCCGAACCCATACTGTAGCCGACGATGTAAACCTGATCGGGGTCGGCCTGTTTGGCCTCAACTACCACCGGAATAAATTTGGCCAATCGCTCCAGAGTCTGCATCACCACGGTTTCATCCGCAGTAATCTCTGTGTCCTGAATTTCAAAGGGGAACCAGCTATAACTGCCATCTTCTAGTTGATGAAAACCGCGCAGGGCCACATAAATAAAAGGCTGATCCAATTCAAGGCCGACCAACGTCGCCATCTGTCGCTCGTGGATGCCGTGTCCGTGTAGGCCGATTAGTATTGGCAGTCGCTCACCAACTGGCGTGTCATCAGTATGAATGTCCCGATAGGTCATTTGAAACCCATCAATGGTGACGTGATGGAGTCCCGGCTCCGTTTTCTCAACCAATTGCGCAACTTGAGTGGTGATGTTATCCAAAATACGTTTCATCATATACCTCCATCAAAAATAGCGTTATAACACAGGCTTCTAGCCTATCCGTTCGCAGGCAGGGATGCCGAGACAGAGACTCCTGCCTACGATACATTTTCATCGCTTGTTATCGAAGCCTGCTTCTATCACACCCCATTAAAAATGGCCTACCGAGGACGTTGTCCCCGGTAGGCCCAAGCTTTTATTTAGCCGACTACATTGCCACCGACGGCATAGCCGCCTTCAGCCGTTTCCTCAATGTGAGTGTTGATGTACTGCTTAAGATCACCCTTACCCACTTCCTGGGCCACTTCATTGAGGGCATCCGTCAATTTAACGGCAATTTTGCCCTTTTCTTCTTTTGACCAGGCATCCTTTGGAATAGTTACTTTAATTGTAGGCATAATTTGTCTCCTATTAGATAAGTTGAATTGATTTGATTTGAATATTTTTGGAACAGGCAGCCCGTTTAGGAACTGCCTGATTATCCACATACCTGTAATTACGCCGCCAACGGTTTGGCGTTAAGTTGGCTCAACTGCTCCAGCTTGCGAGGATGAATTTTGTCAGTCTCGGCGTAATACTTCAGCTCTTCCAAGAGGATATCGACGGTTTTGACCATCTGCTTTTTCATCAATGGTCCCATCAGCTGGGCAAAAACAGGAAGGAGCTTGCCTTCAAGGTGCATATGCACGATTGATTGGTTCGGGCCTTTTGGCTCAACCTGCCAGGTGTTGCCCATCGCTCGGACAAAAAATGGCATCTTCTGAATATCGGCGGCGTAGCTAAACATCCGGCGGGTTTCATCAAACTGGGTAATTGTTTCCTTGACATCACCAAAGCCGGGGGTAGTACATACCCGTCCCTCACCAACAGGTAGGTCTGGATTAGAGGTGGACTGTTCAATCTGGCTGGTCCACTCGCCCACTTTGTCATAATCGTCCGCCAAAATTTTCCACATTCTCTCAGCAGAGGCATTGATTGTAATTTTTCGAATAACGTCCATTTTAAAATCCTTTCAATAATAATTTAATTAAGTTATTTTTTATTAGACTAAGCAGCTTGCATTGCTGCAACTTTACGGGGATGGGGTTCACCTGTTTCGGCAAAGTGAACCAATTCTTCAAGGCTCATCTTCAAAGCTCCGCCAAATTGGGCTTTAACCTGCTCCTGAGCTTCTGCTGGGGCCGCATCGACAAACTCTAACTCAAAGCGAATTTGAACCGAACTTTGGTTTTCACCCTCCGGAGTGACAATCCAGTTGTTCACAGCCTTGGTCACAATCGGGGGAAGCCCCTCAGCTTGATAAGCGATGTGTCGTGCCGCTTCATTGTAGGCCAATACCGTTTCATTAAAGTCACCAAGTGAGGTGCTACAGACCCGGGTTGAGCCGACGCCATCCTCAGTCATTGACGCATCTGTACTGTCCAACAATGAGGCCCATCGTTCGTAGTCGCCATAGCCCGGGCCAACAATGTCCCATACAGCGTCGGCAGATGCATTTACCATAGATTTTTCGATCAGTGTTGCTTCGATAGACATAAGAAATACCTCCATAACTAAATTGGTTATTTTTACAGTAATATTTGATTGTATCTTGTTTGGAAAAACTCTGGATACGGCCGTTATCCCAGGAAGTTTACGTGATTGACTACGCCGCAATTGAAGGCTGGGCAGTTGCCACCGGAAATTGGATTTCACAGACCGTGTTTGATTGATCGTCTGGGCGGGGTGGCTCGATAAAAATCTCACGGGCGGGGCCAGTGAATTGAAAGCCATTGGCCTCGACCCAGCGGCCCAACTGGGCATAACTGTTGTACCCGTTTTCAAAAGGCCCAATCCGTACGGCTGAGATGACCTGCTCTTCAGCAGGCAGAATACGCATCTTCGCTTCATTCCCGCTCGGTAACATCAGTGGGGCATCGACGGCGTCATTGAGGAAAAAGCCCATTTCGATATCAGCTTTTTCGATCCGAAAGGCGTCTCCGTGCACAACAACAGCGAGGTGTCCCATTCGCTTCTGGCCGACGTGAGTCGGGACAAATTGCATCAACTCGCCCATCACCATCACCCCGTCAAACAAATTGGGTAGGGTATTGCGGACAGAATAGAAGGGCTGGGCGGGCACTGATTTCAAAATAACGTCATCCTGGCTCATCGTCCCTTGCTGCTCAACTTGTTGCAGCCGCGCTTCAATAATCCGTAGCCGATTGATCTCATCCCGCACCGCCTGTTCGGCTTGAGCTTTTTGCAAGGCCAGCATTCCCCGAATTTCCTCGGCAGTGACATTATCCAGCACCATCCGCTTGATCTGGTCCAAGGTCAGACCCAACTCTTTCAGGGCTAAAATCCGATTCAGGTCGGGCAGTTGATCGACACTGTAGTAGCGATAGCTGGTGAACTGATCGGTATGGGCTGGTTGGAACAGGCCGATTTGATCGTAGTATCGTAATTGGCTAATTGGTGTCTGGGCGATTTTTGAAAACTCACCAATTCTGAACATTTTGTTTACCTCATTTACATCATCTTGATTTGATGGCCCTAGTATACACTCTAAAGTTGCTTTAGAGTCAACCCCCAATTTTGGAAGAGTTTGGAAGGGTGAAAGATTGGAAGAATGGAGGGGTTGAATGCAGGGCGTACCAGCATTAGTTTGACCGTGATATTTTGTTGGATTAAAATTTAGGCCTGTTCGCGAAATATATCAATAACTAGAATAATAGTGTAACGTAGGCATCCTTGCCTGCGCATTGACAGGCTAGAAGCCTGTATTACATTGGTATTTCTTAGAAGCAGGTTTAACACAATGGCTAAAGACAAAGAACAGGTTCAAATCGAAAAGCGCAGTGAGTGGCGGGCTTGGCTAGAAACCAATCACCAGCGAGATGAGGGTATTTGGCTGGTTACCTTCAAAAAGCATTGTGGGGATAAATATGTTTCCTACGATGAGGTGGTTGAGGAAGCGATCTGTTTTGGTTGGATTGACAGCCTGCCCCGTCGGCTGGATGACGATCGCACGATGTTGTGGATGGCACCGCGCAAGACAGGCAGCGGCTGGTCGAGGGTGAACAAGGAACGCATCGAGAAGATGATGGCAGCAGGCCTGATGACCGAAGCGGGCTTGACTAAAATCGAAGCAGCCAAGGCTGATGGCTCGTGGAGTGCGCTCGATGCCATCGAAAATCTGGAAATCCCCGATGATTTGGCTGGGGCCTTCGCGGCTTACAGCGACGCTCAACAAAATTTTGAGGCTTTTCCACGTTCGGTCAAACGGGGCATTTTGGAGTGGATTGCCAACGCCAAACGTGCCCCCACCCGAGCCAAACGCGTTGAGGAAACAGCTCGTTTGGCCCAAGATAACATTCGGGCCAATCAGTGGCGAAAATAGAAGAGGGGCAATTATGCAAAGAGTCAACTACGATCAAATTGCCCATTTGTATGATGAACCAGCCCGAGACCATCAGGTTGATGCTAATTTGATCGCCTATTTCGAGACTTTGTCTGAGAATGCACAATCTGATTTCACCGTGCTCGATGTAGGGTGCGGGACGGGCAAACAGTTGCACGCCAATCGAAATCAATTTCCCGAAATACAAATGCTTGGCATCGATTTGTTTGGCGGAATGTTACGAGAAGCCCACCACCGTAATCCTGCCATCAATTGGACACAAGGTGATGGCGCTAAATTGCCCCTTCCATCAAATTGTATCAACTACGCCACCAATCAATTTTCCTACCCCCATATCCAGCAAAAAGAGCAGATGGTCGCCGAGGTGTATCGCGTGCTCAAGCCCGGTGGTCAATTTGTGATGACCAACATTGATCCCTGGTCGATGCCCAACTGGATTCTCTATCACTACTTCCCCGAAGCCCAAGCGATGGATCATCAAGATTTTATTCCCGTACCAGAATTTCAAGCCTTGATGCAACAAATTGGCTATCAAAATATTCAAGTCGAGCACCAGCGCCGCGCAACAAAAGAACCAATCAAGGCCTTTCTAGAATTTGCCCAGCAACGCTACCGCACGTCACATTTTATTGCATTATCTGACCGAGATTATGAAACAGGGCTAAACCGGGTCGCTCAGGATGTATCAGATTACGGTGACACCTTCAGCCGAGACTCGGAATCTTGTGTTGTCAGAATTAAGGGTATAAAAGATCTTTAAAACCAGCACAGGGTCTACGCAGAATACAGGCAAAATCTCGGTTGAGCTTGTCGAAACCAGACATTTTACCCCGCCAACATTGATTTCGACAGGCTCAATCAACGTTTTGCGTCAGTCCTGACCAAATAAGTTTGCAGGAGATTTTATGAAAATATTTATTGTCTATTGGCATCCCGAGCCAAAAAGTTTTAACGGGGCAATGTTCCACACCGCGAGCGAAACCTTCCGCGAGGCTGGGCACGAGGTCAAACAGTCTGATTTACAGGCAATGCAATTTGATCCTGTTTCCAGTCGTAAAACCTTTACCACGGTCAAAGATGCCGATTACTTCAAACCGCAGCTTGAAGAAATGCACGCCACCGAAATGAATGGTTTTGTGGCAGATATTGAAGCGGAGATTCAGAAAATTGAATGGTGCGATCTGATGATCTGGCAATTCCCACTGTGGTGGTTTGGCCTACCCGCAGCGCTCAAAGGCTGGGTGGATCGGGTCTTTGCGATGGGCCGTACCTACGGCGGTGGACGAGTGTATGATACCGGCGTCTTTAAAGGCAAACGCGCCCTATTATCATTGACTACGGGTGGGCCAGAGGTAACCTATCTGGCCGATGGCAACAACGGCGATATCGCTGGCATTTTGCGCCCCATCCACCGAGGCATGTTGGAGTTCGTCGGGTTTGAGGTGCTCGCCCCACAGATCGTTTATGGTCCCACCCGAATGAGCAATGAGGAGCGTGCAGCACAATTGACCCGTTACGCAGATCGATTACGCCACATCTCAGAAGAAACGCCCATTGAGGTAGGGCGGTATTAATCCAGACTACGGGTATACGGAAACAGCTTTTGTACGCGGAAAACACGGAAGACACGGAGTTACATTTTCCCTGATTCCCCTACTTTCCGTGTCCTATCAAACGTGTCGGTTGAAGATGTACCTAGGCGAAATACATTTCTGCATTAATTACAGCACCTAAGGACAAACAATGACAATCACCGAAATCGAAGCCAAATTTGAAATTATTCAAGATGAGGTCAAAACAGTCATCGAGACCCTGACCTCCCTCAACTCGCTAGGGGATTTCAAGCTAGGGTCAGCAAAACAAGTCATCAACCTCGACACCTACTTTGACACCGACCAACGCGACTTGGAAGCAATCAAAGGGGGCCTGCGCACCCGGCTGGTGAATGACACCGACTATCTAGTGACCCTGAAATTGAAAAAAGGCGTAGCCGCCGAAACTGATGGCACTTTCAAACGCATTGAGCTTGAAGGGGAGCCGACCAATGATTTGCTCAAGCAGATTTGGCAAACGCTGGCCAGCCAGAAGTTACATACTGCGGGATTTGATGACATCGACCTGCTACGCGTTGGCGTGGAGGGCGTCTTCACCAGTTGGGGGTTTCTCAAACTGTTTGCCGCCAAAAATCAGCGCACTGTTCGCTTGATCTACGATACGAATGACAATGTTGTCGCCGAGTTGTCCATTGATAATGTGATTTACTCCACCGGAGAAAACAGCAACCCCTTCACGGAGATCGAGATAGAAACAAAAGGTGATCAGTCATCAGAGGCAATCTTGGCCCAGCTCTCAACCGACCTTAAAGCTTTATTCCCTACCCAAATCACGCCCAGTCAGCTATCAAAATATGCTCGTGGGTTAGAGGCGATTTTGTAAATCCCAGGTTGGGCACCCACAAAGGATGTTCCTACATTTTTGGGCATTTGTAGGGGAAAGCCTTGTGCTTACCCGGCTTTAGGTGACCACAAGGATAAATCCCAGCATCAGGGAGAAACAAAAAGCGGAGAGACGACCATCGTCCCCCCGCATTGGGTTACAACAACTTACTCAAACAAATCTTACTTCACTAGAATCGGCAGGTACACCTTGCTGCCCGTTTCGTTAACCCCTTCGCTGTGATTCACCCGCTCATTTTGGAAGGTACAAGTCAACTCTTGACCAGCGACCAGGGGAATATCCACCCCAATCGTCTCATTGGTTTGGGTCACGGGGGGAAAGAAGGTGTTTCCGCCTTCAACCTCACACATTACATACAGCAGGCTCCAGAAGCTATCGGGGAAGGATGTGCTATCCTCATAAACTGAATACACGTCCTCACCCAGATTCTTGAAGGTGATGGACCCACCATCAGACAAGGTGAAGTCGCCTAACCGCCCGCCAAAAACAAAACCAGATTTTCCGCTCGGGTTGGTGCGCTTGATGATTGTAATTTCACCGGGGTTATCTGGTGTGGCCGTTGGAGTCGGCGTATGAGTTGATGTTGGTGTTGCCGTCGGGGTGTCGGTTGGGGTTGGGGTGTGGGTGGCGGTCTCCGTTGGGGTTGGTGTTGGGGTCGGAGTCTCATCACAATCGAAATCCAGGAGCGGCAAATGCACCTCAGAGGTGGTGGTCAGACTTTTAACCGCCGTGGCCCCATCGATGTTGGCTTGGGCTTTAACTGAGGCGAAGGGGGCTAACAGCGCGCCCATAAAGTTTCTGGCATTCAAATCAATCGCGGTTGCTTCGTAGAAGTTCCAGATTGTTTTTGAGCGGCCATCGATCCCTGTCAGCCACGAGCCAACCATATTGCTATAGTTCCAATCGACGCTGATGCCTGAAACGTTAATAATGATCACCTCAGCATCAATGGTGTTGATGATCTCAATTTGTTGGACATTGCTGTTTTCAAATAGATCAGTGTCGGCAATGTTGAACACAGCCACGCCGTTGGCATCTTTGTTATCGACATTAAAGTTAAAGGGGCCGGGTGAGCCGGAGGGTGGGGTCACACTGTTGTTGGCCGTCAACGCCGACAAGGCACTGGACCAATCTTCTAAATCGCTCTTGATTTGGGCAGCCTTGCTGGACAAGGTGCTATCGGTTGCAGCCGTAGCTCCGTCATTGCCATCATTCACATTAAAACGACGGTCATTGATATCGTACCCCACATTAGGCGAGGCAAAGACAACCGTATTGTCATTATCAACCAACACACTGCCATTGTTCACATTGATCGGGTTCCCGCTTTGCACGATACCCGCAATTTCCAACGTTGGCGAAATGGCAGAGATACTGCTCAGCTGATTAGCAAAATTAGCAGAAGTGCTACTGGTTAAATCCCCGCCCATAAAGGTTTTCCCCTCAACATCCGAGCTTGTCGAGAGATCCTCAATGGTAATGAGATTGTACTCGGCCATCCAGCCCGCCCCCGCTGTACAAACATTAACCGGGGGGGTGGCCTCTTGAGCAAAACCCAAGCCAAGACCAAGGGATAAAAATATCGTCAGGATCAAAATTGTTTTTGTCGTTGTCGTGATAAAGGTAATCTTTTTCATTACGTGTTTCCTCTATGAGTCTATAAAAATCCAGTTCAACCAATCGAATTTTTCAAGTTGTGTTACGTGTCGGGGTCCGTCGTCTGTAAACGCCTCCTTATATTATGTTTTTATGGAACATCGCAAACCACGCGTTATGCCTCCACTATACGAGGGACATGTTCAGAAAATGTTTAGATCATATGGAGATGCTGTTTAGAAAATGTTTAGACCAATGTAGGGGCAATGCCTTATCCTTGCCCAAAATCGGGCGACAACGAAATTGGGTACCCACAAGGGATGCCCTACATTTCGGACGACAAAAACAAAAAACGGGGAGGCGAAGTTCGCCCCCCGTTTTGGGTTAGTACAACTTACTCAATCAAAATCACTTAACAATAAAGGGTAGATAAATCTTGTTGCCTTTATTGTCATCCTCAACAGGCGCTTCATAGTTGACGCGCTCGTTGTGGAAGGTACAAGTGAGCTCTTCGCCCGCTTCTACCTTGATGGTCACTTGACGACCAAGCGGGTCAACGCTGTCCGTGATTGGTAAGAACTGATCACCACACTGAACGGTGAGCAAGGTCCAGAAGGCAGGAATCTCGATCTCAGTCACGTCGTATGAGCCAGCGAACACAGTGAACGATTGTACATCACTGGCCTGCAGGCTGAAGCCCCCTAAGTTACCGGTGAAGCTGAACTGCTCGCCAGTGTCAGCCGGATTAGCTGTCTTAACGATGGTGATGATACCTGGTGCTTCGCTCTCGTTCTCAACCGTGTGGGTACAGAACTTCTCTAAGTTGAGCGGGAACTCTGCATCTGGGTTCGACTCGCAGTAACGGTTTTCGTTCACATCATAGACCAGATCATTAGGAATTTGGCTATCATCAAAGCCATCAATGCCAGTGTAGCCTGTGCCTGCGCCACTTGTCACAATCCAGCCAATGGGCGAGTTCTCCGTCACATCATAGGTCTCACCAAACGGCACGTGCAGATCATTCAAGGAGCCATTGTCGCTCGTTCGTGTGTAGGTACAGGTCAGCGCACCGTCGTCGCTGGTACACGTTGCTGTCGCCACACTGCTCTCAGCGGTCAACAAGGTCACCCCATCTAAGTCAGGTGCATCAGCCCCAGTCCACATTTTCTCAAAGGAAACGTGATAGACACACGGCTGGTTGTTGTGAGCCTGTGGTTTTTGCTTCTCACTACTGGTTTTAGGATCAATCCATTTCATAACAACTGTATTTGAGTCACCCTCAACCCAGGTTGTCGTGAAGTATTGTCGACCCGTTGCATTCACCTGCCCCGAGCCATTGTCACTGCTGGGCAGATGGTTCCAGTTGAAGTCCACGCCGTTGGTGATGTCATCGCCAGTAACACGCCAGTAGAGCGTATCACCCACACGACACTCAGCCGTCAAACCGAGTTTAACTTCATCAAGGGTAATGGTTGTGCTGTCTACATCTTGAACGCTACCTGCTTCTGAGTCTGCTGTGGCTGTGGCCACGTTGGTGAAGGTGGTTTGGACGTTCGCCATGCTACAGGTGTAGCTAACTTCTGCATCAACCGCTAGCTCGCCAATGGCTGGGTTCGCACAGTCTGGAGCCAGGTCATCGACCACCGCAACGTTGGTCAGGGCAAAGTCGCCCGTGTTTTCAACCGTGATAGTGAACTCAGCAGTCTCACCCAGGGTGAGGTTCGGTGTGCTCGTTTCCTTGGTGATGCTGACCTGTGGCTGCGGTGTGTACAAGCTCAAGCCAATGATGACCGGATCATGGTCAGAGACACGATACAGATCCGGCGCAAACAGGGTGTTTGTGCCTGGCTTGGCTTCAAAGCTTTCTTCAGCCGCATCCAGAACTTTATCATTGTAGTCCAACAGATTGACTTCATCCGAGTTGATGTGCCACTCAGTCAAACCAGTGACCTGGGCGGTCAATGACGCATTGGCCAAGGCGTGATCCAGATAACCCCACTGTCCGTCGAAGACGAAGCTGTAGGCATTTGAACCGTTGAACTGCTTGATCAGGTTGACAAAGTCGTCAGATGTGTTAGCCGTGTCATCAGCACCCACTTCAACCGCCTTGATCGGATCCTCCATCGCATAAGCGTTGAGGTCACCCAAAATCATGAAGTCAGGATCGCCGCTGCTGGTCGGGTCTGTGGCCAGCCAATCCATCAATGCCTGGGCGGCCTTGGTTCGGGTATCGTTACAGTTACCTTGCCCCATCGTGATGTCATCATCACCAGCCCCACAGCTAGATCCTTTTGATTTGAGGTGATTGACCACAGCGGTGAACTTCTCACCAAAGCTGTTGTTGTTGCTATCGACTACTTCAAAGGTTTGAGCCAAGGCTGGGCGGTTCTTTGGATCACCTGGGGTGTTGGGTTCAACAAAGGCTGGCGTATCAAGCACTGCGGCGTTACCAGAGGTACCAACCAGGGCTGGTTTGTAGATATAACCAACCTTGATCGCGTCGCCTCCGATGAAGCCCGTGTTGACATAGGCGTAGTTGGTGCCGCCCGTCGCGCTGTTCAAGGCATCAACAATGGCTTGCAATGACGCCGTTTCATTATTTTCGATCTCGACCACGGCGAAGATGTCAGCATCGATGGCCAACAGGGCCGAGGTCAGCTTTTGCGTTTGGCGAACCAACTCAGCCTGACTATGCGCCCCGCGACAACCGAGGTTGTTAGGACCACAGGTATTACTACCTTCATCAATTGTGGTGAAGTAGTTTAACACGTTCAAGGTTGCGACCTTGATATCACCACCAACATCCGTTGGTGTGGCTTGGCGGGGGTTATCCGCGTTGAAGCTCACGTGGTCGGTAATTTGCGGACGGATGCGCCAGGCATCGGTACCAGAGTCACCAGCCCAAGACCAGTGCATCACCCCGGTCAAGCTATCAACCGTGTAGCCACCGCGGATGAAGTTATCAACCGCAAAACCACCAGGTTGGGGGTGATAGACATTGGCTGAGCCGTTTTCGATATTGCTGGTGTCATCTAAAATGATGCGTCGCTTGGCGATGTCCTCTAGGTACGCCGCGTAGCCCGTTGCATCCGGGACATTCTGATCGGTGAACTGGCGTAACTTGCCACCCTCAGAGAGAACGATCTGACCAAAGCGGCCCATCTGGAAGAACTCAGTCACGGTCAATTTGTCAACAAAAGTGACCAACATCCCTTCAACGCTTTCGAAGGTCGCTTCTTGGTCCGTGCCAGCCGGGGCAGGCAGATCAACCGAAGCGGCCGTGACCAAGCCTAAATTATTACCAGCATTTGTAACCGTAACTGATGTACCTGCCCCCGTCACATCAAGCTGACTCATATCTTGAAACTCTTCTTGTAACCCTGTCACTTCGACAATCTGGCCTTCACTCACTGGGAATGAGCCACAATCGTTACCACAGTAGACAAAGATACCTTCAGAGGTGGCTGGGTTACTGTCTTCATCGGTGGTTTCTTCCTGAATGAAGAAGCCGTCTAACTCGTCACTGCCTTGGTAATCACCGATAACCACCCCTTCAACCGTGACGATTATGCCGGAATTGGTGACGCTACTGCCGGAACCTTGTACCTCGTGGATTTTGACCATTTGTGGGTCCGGCTCAAAGTCGTAGGTGGTTCGGATATCATCGACCCGGATCATGAAGTTATCAACGTTACCGACAAAATCTGGCGACCAAGGGCCACCAGCCTTGAACTGTGTCGTACCCAATGGCGTACTGGTGTCAAACGGGTTATCATTCGGCCAAATACCCGCATTCGGGAAGTTAGTTAGTACTTCATTCCAGGTACAGGGATTGCCTTGAGGGCAAACTGTATTCCCAGGCGCGCCACTGCTCCACCACTCACCTGCCAATGGATCCCAGGTTTGCCAAGTATCATCCAATACGGTGTTACCAGAGGTCAGATAAGGTTCAAAGACTAAACGGCCTTGCCAGGTGGTGGTATCACTGTCGGTCAAGTCGTAGTCGATATTAAATTGAAGGGTCGGGGCAAAGACTGACCCATCTGGGGCGCTGCGGTAGGTATCATAAGAAAGGCTGACAATTTCGTCGAGCCGCAAGCCAGCGTAATCCACCGTACCTAGCAATAGTCGGCCTGTAGCATCGATAGAGAATTCGGCACTACCACGACCCAAGGGGGCCGTAGCTGGGCCGACGACAAAATCACCATTCCCAGTGGCAACCTCTTCAAAAAAGCTCCACCCGTTGAGGGTGCTAGGTTGAACAGTGACGAATATGTCAGTTACACCACAAACGGTCGCTGCATTCGGGGTTGGGTCACCCTCACAAATGGTATTATCCAAATCCTCTGAGGTTTCATCGTGCCCCTCTGCCCCGTTACCCCCTGTTTTAGTTTCCGCTCCTTCAGAGAAATCTTCACGTTGCCAAGATTTGTCATTAGAATGATTGCTTGTATCAATCACCGCCTGGCTGGCGATGCTTGTGTCATTTTGATAGCTGCTCGTATCACTATCCGCATCGGGGCCATCAATTGACACACTTGCTTTATCCACGGCTTCCGCTTTATCACCCCAAACCGCATAATCCAAATCAGTAACCAGATCACTCAGACCATCCCAAGTATAAAGAATGACAACTTCACCACCGTTCGTCAAACCACCTTGATTGTTGATTGAGCCAGCAATGGCTTCCCGCATATCGGGGATGCTATCCGTAGAGCCACCATCCTCGTACAATTCATAGGTCGGGTCAACCCCATATTCGGTCAAGAAGTCATCTGAGCCAGCAATAGCAATAGTTTGATATTCACCACCCCCAATGCTAGCCCCAGCGGGGAAACGGGCGTGAAAGTCGCCAAAACTACCACCACCCGCGTTAAGTCCAATGACAATATTGTAGTAGTATGCGGCACTCCCCCCAGCCGAGCCATCATAGGTGGCATCCGTCAGGTAGATGTCACTTAGATCAACGGTAGAGCTGTTCGGGTTATAGATTTCGATGAACTCACCTGCGGTTGGCGTGACTACAATTTCGGTTAACAGAAGTGGTTGGGCCGGCACGGTTGGGGCTGTGCCTGGTGAGCCAATATCACTACCACTGTTGCTACCTTGAGCCAAACTAATATACGCATCAAATAAGGGCGTAGTGGCTCCATTTGCACTCAAGGCCCAATTGTTGCCATCAGTATTATCAGCATTCAAGTTTGTTAAATAGATTGAGGCATCCCCATCATCAGTGGGCCAGGCTCCACTAGCAGCATAAGTAACCGTTTCAATCGCATTTGCAAAGTTGCGGCTGTCATAACTGACCAGACTCTCCCACAGACCAATTTGATCGCCGCCATTATTTAAAGAAGGCCAGTTTGTCACCGGAATCAAGAGGGGGACATTTCCCCAAGCTGCCTCAAAATCGGTAATGGTTAGGTTATCATGATAAAGAACAGCCGTACCCTGGACCGGAATATTGTATGGCCCGCCACTGGTCCCAACATTAGCGGCGGTTAAGGCTGTCCCTGAATTATCATCAAAAAAGTAGTTTGCCAGATCAATTGGAGCAGCACTATTGTTGTAAATCTCAATCCACTCCCAAGCCGGTTCACCACTTTGGGGGTTGTACATAATCTCGGTAATCACCAACCCACCACTGCTGGCCCCATCGCTGGCCGTGTAAGTCGCATCATCAGTTCCACTCGTCGTCGTACCCTCAAATTCGGCGGTGTTGACCACATCACCGCTACTGGCCAAGTTGGTCACGGCGAAGCGAACAATAAGTTGATTGCTGGCTAGAATCGAACCGTTCCACGTAATTTCATCACTTGTTTCAGTCGCCCCGGCTGGCTGGTCGATCCAATAGGCGAAATCTACTTCAGTAGGCAGAGTATCGGTTAACAAAGCCGTTGGTTCATCCCCTGTGCCAACATTTTCCAAAGTTAGGGTATAGGTGACTACATCACCAGCTAATACATTGGTAGTCGGGCTAGCTACTTTATCCAGAGTCAACGCGGGTTCAACCGATACCGTACAGCCAGAGAACGGGGTTCCATCAATTTGTGTACCAGGCGAAAAGAGGGAGCCACTCGCTCCAGTGGCGCTGGTGTGTTGCACAAAAGAAGCACCTGTAATGTCAGGATCCAAAGTGAGAGATTGATCATTCCCCCCTGCCCCCGTATACGTTGCTGTAGCTTGATCAATTATTCCATCATTGAGAGTGACCGTATCACCTGTATTATTTAGACCCAACTGCCCTTCGCTGGCCGCTTGTACCGTCGCTCCGCCAAAAGCACCTGTTGGCGTCCCTCCAGCAAAGACAAGCACCGCACATTGGTCAGCAATCACCGTTGTTGCAGGGAAGGTGTGACGCACCCCAACCCCATCAGATAGGGTCCAGCCGGAAATATCAACCGCCCCACCTGTATTATTCACAATTTCAACAAACTCATCCTGGGTGGTATTAACCGTGCCATCCCCATTAGCATCGCCATTCGTAGCATCAGGGTCGGCGTTGACTTCATTGATCACCCAGCCCCCAGAAGCTGCGGCGATTGTGGTGAAGCTCCAGACGGTGACGCCGGAGAAGCCTTGGTAAGGATTTCCAGCTAAATCTTCTATTGCTCCATTATCGATGATGACATAGTATTCAGTCGCGTTATCCAGATCACTGGTGGGATCGATGGTGATGGTATCACCGCTAACAGATAATTGGGAAGAGGTGCTTACGTCAAAGGTTTCGATGACAGAGTCATCAGAGGTCTTTTTGAGGGTGATGTTACCTGTTGTACCAAACTGTACATTTTCATTTAATTGAAGCAGGAGGTTGGTATCAACGGCTACATTTGTGGCATCATCAACGGGGGTAAAACTGCTAGTCAGCGGCTCAGTGGTGTCTGCGGATGCTTCAAATAGACGAACATTATCCCAACCTGCATAATCGGTTCCGCCATTCTGAAAAGCATATAATATGAGAGAAACCTGATTGACGGTATCTGGGACATTAACTGATGTTGTTAGCCAAGCCCCACCCGTATCTTTAGCCAAGGCTACCTCACCTTGCCCAACCGTATCGAAAAAGAGTTGGTAACGCAAAGTATCCGTGCTGTCGAAACCGATACTGAAATGATCAAAGGTGACTTGCACATCTGTCAAAGTTGAGGTATCAACTGTAGCAAACGCCAGCGTGTGGTCACTACTGCCCCCACCATTGGAATTGTCCAAATCTTGCATCCCCCAGAAAAACGTTCCTTCTGAAGGGGTATCTATATCTCCCGTAAATTCTTTGATGATGGCCCACACATCTTGATCGCCATTAACTTCCTGGACATCACCCGTAGCCTCATTGTTATATGTAGCTGGATTAACGGTATAGGCCCATTCATTACTGGGGTTGTTCCCTTCAAAGCCCTGGAAAGCCGTGTCGCTCGGGTCAGCTTGTGCTTGTGGGGAGAGCATCATATTTACAACTAAAAATAAGGTAAGTACAAATGGCAATCTAAATTTACAATACATAATTCATCCTCTCTAAGGGGGCACATGACTACCCCAGTTATAACTTTCTTTAAAGTGGGTCTATGAAGCAAGAGCTTTGGTTTAGGTTTTTATTTCTGGGACGGTCATTTTTTTCGCAATTTCATTTTTTGCAAAAAAATTCGGTAATTCTCAAGAAAATTTAAAAATTTTTCTGGAAATTACCGAATAGGTTAAAAAGTAGTACGTTTCAATGATTGAATAAAAATTAATTAATAGTCAAGACCATTGTACCATAAGAAAGTTTGAATTAGGTTTGAGACTAAGTAAATCTTATTAAATTCTATTAATAAATTAGTCAGTTTTTCGATCAACCATAGCAACGTGCCAACCTTGGCAGACGGGGCAATGCCACCAAGTGACTTCTGTATCATTGAGGGAAAAATCTTGCTGATCATCCCGAATTTGGGGGGTTTTACTCGCGGGGCAGTGCTCTAGCACTTGAAATGTATATTGTCTCATTCTTTCGGAAGATCTCGTAAGATTACGCATAATGTCTTGTTCCTAACTTGATTGATTTAGATCTAATCTAATAAATTGTTATGTTGAATGATTGAATAATCTCGAATTCTGTTAAGAGTTTAACATAGTTGCGTTTGAATCACGTTTGTTTTGGGACGGAAAAAGAAAAAAGCGAGACCAATGAATTGACCTCGCTTTTTTGTGTTAAGTCGAACGCGTTAATAACAATTAAAATGGTAACCACAGGTGTAGCTGTAGCGCTGATAGTTGGGATAGTACGTTTCATAATAGTATCCCGTAAAATCGTAGCCATAGCCTACTGTTGGATATTGCCCGTAGCCTGGATATTGGTGGCCGTGCCCAGGGTTGTGATGACCTGGGTTGTGGTAGCCACCGCCTGTCGAGCAGGGGATGTATAAAATTTGTCCGGCATAGATATAGTCTGGATTGACCAAGCCATTCGCTTCGGAGATCGCGTGGGGACTAACACCGTAGTGACGTCCCAAGCTGTACAATGTTTCTCCATATTGAATGGTGTGGTAACTTCCACACCCACCTGGCGTGCCTCGACCTGGCTCCCCTCCGGTCAACGGGGCCGCTAAACTGACGGAGACAATCATCAGTTGCACTGTGACCACGGTCGCCACCATCATCAACAATTTTCTCACATCTACACTCCTTTTTTGTTCTTGAATGCCATAATGGCACCAGCAGCCCACGTTTGGGCTTCAATTTAAAATTTACATAAAAATTATATAGACTCTTAATAATAAATGCAACAATTAGACATAAAGTTGGTAACATAATATTGAGGGTGGTAGAATGATGGATTTTTGAAGACATATTGCGGTTGAATTTGAGCGCCTTACAGCAACAAATTGGGGAAATGAACAAGTAAAACTAGTGATCATTCGTTGTTGTGATTTTGTTGCAACCTGCTCTTGATCACTACTTTTGTGGGGTTATGGGGTTGAGAAAAAATGTAATGCGTATTATGTGAGGCAATCGCATTTTCGAAACAAAAAAGAAGCCCGCCAAATTGGCGGGCTTCCTAAAAAGGAGGAGAAGATGAACATACTTTACTTTACATCTATAAAATATCACGTTTTTTTTCAGCTTGCCGCACGTTTACACTACGGAAACCATACGCTCGATCATCTTAAGGTAGGAGATTTCTCCTGAATGGTCCCTAACCTAGATAAATTAGAGATCAAAAGGGTCAAAATATATATTCCTTAATTCAAAGACAAAAATCCCATTGGTTAGGGCTTAGTCAATCCCTAAATAAGCCTTCTGAACCATCTCATTAGTTTGCAGGGCTTTGGCATCATCTTGCAAGACAATTTCGCCCGTTTGGATCACATAGCCACGATGGGCGACTTGGAGGGCCATCAAGGCGTTCTGCTCAACCAGCAAAATTGTTGTGCCCTCGGTTTGGTTGATATTTTCGATCGTCTCAAAAATACCTTCTACCAAAATCGGAGCCAATCCCATTGAAGGTTCATCCAAGAGCAATACTTTGGGGCGGGTCATCAAGGCCCGGCCCATCGCCAACATCTGTTGCTCCCCACCACTCAACGTGCCCGCCATTTGCTTACGACGCTCTTTCAAACGGGGGAACATTTCAAAGATACGCTCCAAATCACCGGCAATTTGCTGGGCATCATTGTGGATATAGGCGCCCATTTCGAGGTTTTCAAACACACTCAATCGAGCAAATACGCCGCGCCCTTCAGGCACTTGTGACAAGCCTTTGGAGACGATGTCATGGGCCGGAAAGTCGGCCAAGTCTTCACCGTTCAGATGAACGCTCCCTTGGCGGGGGCGCACAATCCCGCTGATGGTTTTCAGGGTGGTGCTTTTGCCCGCCCCATTGGTACCAATCAGGGTTACGACCTCACCTTCATCAACCTCAAGTGAGATTCCCTTCAAGGCATGAATATTTCCATAATAACTGTGTACATCTTTAACTTCTAATAATGCCATTCGAATATTCCTACAGATGTGGGTTTATTTTAGGTTATGCGGTAACGTCCTCTTGTGCTTGTTCGTTACGGTTCGGTACAGTTGTGGCTTGACGACCCAGATAGGCTTCAATCACTTTGGGATTCTGCTGAATTTCGGCAGGGCCGCCCTCGGCAATCTTTTGACCATAATCGAGCACCGTAATTTTTTCCGAAATTCCCATAATCACCCGCATATCGTGCTCGATGAGGATGATGGTGATACCCAGCTCATCTCGAATACGATAGATGAACTCGGTCAATTCAGCCGTCTCATTTGGGTTCATCCCAGCCGTTGGCTCATCGAGCAACAATAGCTTTGGTTTACTGGCTAAAGCCCGAGCAATCTCCAAACGACGTTGATCACCATACGGCAGGTTTTTGGCGATAAAATCACCCTTCCCACGCAACCCGATAAACTGAAGCAGCCGCTTGGCCTCCTCATTAGCCGCAGCCTCTTCCCGGCGCACATTTGGCAAACTAAAGAGAGCGCCAACCCAAGATGATTTAAGATGTGGTTCTTGCCCAACCAAAACATTTTCGATGGCGGTCATGTTTGAAAATAATCGAATATTTTGGTAGGTTCGGGAAATTCCCCGGCGGGTAATTTGATCCGGCGGAACTTCAACCAAGGGACGACCATCGAAAATAACACGGCCATCATCGATTTTGTAGAAGCCAGTGATACAGTTGAAAAATGTTGTCTTACCAGCGCCGTTCGGGCCGATTACCGCGTGGATTGAGCGTTCCTCAACCTCAACATTAACTTTGTTGACCGCAATTAACCCACCAAAGCGCTTGGTGACATTTTGTGCAGATAAAATAGAAGCCATTTATGGTTTACCCCCTTATTTGCCAGCCGGGGCCGCAGCCGGAGCAATATCATCATCATCGGCCATCTCGCGGCGAGTCACTTCCGAAGGCCACAAGCCTTCAGGCCGCACCAACATCATCACTACCAACAGCGCCCCGTAGATAAGGAGGCGGAACTCGGCAAACTCACGAAGCAGTTCCGGTAGCCCGACTAACACCAAGGCTCCGACAATCACCCCGGGAATACTGCCCACACCACCGATAATCACCAAGCTGACCACGTTGACTGAGATCAACAGCTGGAAGCTGTGAGGGAAGATGGAGCCGACCTGGGCGGCAAAAATTGCCCCCGCTAATCCAGCAAAGGCTGCACCAATCCCAAAAGCCAGCAGTTTGGTGGTCACCAGATTGATCCCCATCGCTTCGGCCACATCCTCATCTTCCCGCAAAGCCATCCAACTTCGCCCAATACGAGCGTGTTGCAACTTCCAGGCAATGTAACCAATAATCACACAGCCAATCAGAATGAGGTAATAAAAATGACCGGGATCTTTGACGATAAAATCAACAAATGGGATTTCAGGTTTTGGAATACTGAGAATGCCTTGCGCCCCACCCAGAAGTGGCTGAAGGAAATTCGAAAGCACCAAAATACGAATGATTTCGGCCAGACCAAGGGTCACAATCGCCAGATAGTCACCCCGCATTCGAAGAACAGGAATTCCTAAGAATATACCAGACAGGGCTGAGACTAACACTGCGAAGGGAATAACGATCCAGAAGTTGGTGAATGCAGGGCCATCGGCTGTTGAGGTAGCCAAGGCCACGATGTAGGCCCCGATCGCATAAAAGCCGACAAATCCTAAATCGAGTAACCCAGCCAGACCAATTTCAATGTTCAAGCCGAGACCCATCAAAATAAATAGACCGACTAAAACTAGGATTTGACTGATATAAGAACCAACAAGCTGTGGCAATAATAAGAGAAGAATGATACCGAGCGAGAGAAAGACCCAGTTGACGGCCCGTCGTTGGGTGTTGGGCAAATTGGAAACTGTGGTTTGCACCCGCTCCCCTTGCCAAGCCCATAGGGTACTCAACCCACCTAAGACCACAAAAACGATAATGGCCCCGGTTCCTGACAAACCGCTTTTTGCAAATAAATTGTCAATCAGCAAATCGGTTACAAATTTAATGATAGGCTGGATAAAGCTGGCGACAGCGCCCAAGAAGAAGAATTCAAATAGGTCAGCCAGGTTACCATCAACTTGGGATAAAATGACCTCGAGCAAATCCTGCAACATTCCGATCAGCAAGACTGCACTCAGACCCGCGAAGATAAAACGGCGAGCCAAGGGTGGCAGAATATAGATCAATGCTGCCAAAATATGAAGCACAACAAACGCTGCAATGAGCAGTAAAACTCCGGTTGATTGACTAATCCCTTCCAGGGCCGGAACATCAGCAAAGGTCAAGATTTCATTCAGGGCAGGTGAGGCATTGACGAACATCTCGCGCATATTAAGTGGCTCACTAACAAGAACAAGGACAGCCGTCATCAAACCACTAACCAAACCAACAACAGCCCCACCTAAAATGGCCTTACCAACATTTCCATCCGAGGTTTTTAAGGCAACGAAGTAACCCATCCCGACCACGATAATCAACAACAGAGAACGCCCTAAAGATACCGTTTCAAAAATCACATCTCGCTCGTGGAAAGTTTCAACCATTCCTACCAAGCAGAAGTAAAGGGCGGCGACACCACTGATCAGGCCATATTGAATAATAGTTTGCCAAGTGAATTTTACATCGTTCTTTGCCATAATTGTTCTCTCCTAGGCCTTCTTCTTGTCCAGTTCGACACCCATAATACCGGTCGGTCGGAAGATCAATACAAGCACCAACATCGTAAAGGCAATAACGTCCTTTAGCTGATATGCCGCCGGAATGCCCAACCCTTCCAAAAAGAGACTTGGCCCCAGCGACTCGAACACGCCCAGGAACAGCCCACCTAACATCGCTCCCGGCACATTACCAATCCCGCCAAGTACCGCTGCAGTAAAGGCTTTTAGGCCCGGAAAGAAACCCATAAAGAAGTTCACCTGGCGGAAGATCAAAGCGTAGAGCACACCCGCAGCCCCGGCCAGCGCTGCCCCCAAGGCAAACGTTGAGGTGATCACCCGATCCACGTCAATCCCCATTAAAGCAGCCACATCTTTATCCTCAGATACAGCCCGCATTGCCTTGCCAAGCTTCGTGTGCTGGACCAAGTTATACAGGGCAACCATCAGCAGAACCGAGGAGAGGATCACCACAAATTGAATTTTTGAAACGTTGATGGTGTACTCAATTCGGTTGCTAATTTCTAGGGCAGCGGCTGTCTCTGCAGCCAGTGGCCAAATCGAGGTCACAACTAAATTAAGGACGTTGTGGAGAAGAGGCACCACCACCCAGCCAACGGCAATGACGACTAAACTACTGATCGTCAAAGCACCCCATTCGGCAATGCTGCCGGGTAACACATTTCGCAATTGTTTGTTGAGCGGACGAATAGCAAAAATCGCAACAGCCGTAAAAATAAATAAGCCCAGAGTTAGCATCAGATCGCTGATGGTGACATCACCAACCAAAACTTTGACTTGGGGATAGGCTTCAACCCCAGAGCCATACAGCCCTCGGAAGCTATATTGCAAAAAGAAGGAGGCACCGATCGCAGTGATCAGAGGGACCAGACGTGGTGCCCGTCGCAAGGGCCGATAAGCAATGCGCTCTAAAGCGACAGCAAGCACAATTGAAGTCACAATCGAAGTGAGAAAAACGAGCAATAGGGCCATCAGCGGATTAGCGTCCAGCATTGCCGCCTCACCATTTGGCCCCGCCTCAGCCAAGGATCGGGCCACGAAAAAGCCGGTAAAAGCCCCGGCCATAAAAATCTCGCCGTGGGCAAAGTTGATCATAAAGAGGATACCATAGACCAGTGTGTAGCCGAGCGCGATCAGGGCATAAATACTGCCTTGAGCCAGCCCGAACATCAGAAAGTCAAACCACTGTTCGCTGGTATATTTTGGCACAGAGAGAGAGGAAATCGTACCACCAATCACAGTAAAGATAATGATGATTTTAAAGAAGAGTAGCCAGCCATCGATAAAGGTAAATCGCTTGGACATATCAAAGGCAGTGATCAGGCCAATTGGAATACCGATTAATAAGCCTGTTCCCAAGCCACCAATAAAGCCACCAACAACAACATCCAGGTTAAAGGCACCACCAAACAGTGTGCCGCTTGAAACAAGAATTGCATTCACAATTCCACAGACACCACCAATGATGAGGCCGTTGATATACCATTTTAGGGCTGGTAATCCATCAGCATCGCGAAATCGACCTAATATCAAGCCGACGCCCAAAGCCAAAATAATATACAACAACAAGTTTGTAAACAATTCCATCTTCTTCTCCGTGGGTTTTTCGAGGGCGAGTCTTGAGCGAACGGGGCCGTTTATTCGCCATAAAGGTGACAAAGGTGACATAAGACCACGTCGTCTCAAGGCCAAATTATAACACGCCTCAGAAAGAGGGGCAATCAAATGATATGTTAATAAGCGTTACAACCCTTCCTCCACGCCGTCTACAATAATATTGTAGGTTAACGGCACCACCTGTATCCAGGTTTGGCCTGGTTTAAGCGGCATGGGCTGGCCGTCATCAAAAGTAAAATGGGGCGTAACAGAGCCATCTGTTTCCCAATTACCTTTGAGGATTTGTCCATCACGCAACAGCCACGCAGGGCCACGGCCATTTAGAATAATGCGAACAGATGTCGCTCCCCCAACATCTTCTATAATGTCCGTCTCCTGATGCTCGGCAAAATAAACAATAACATTTTCAGTCGTAATCTGGCTACCATCAGCATCGATAAACGGACTACCAGCGATGGAACGGAGATAGTGTCCCCCTGCCGGATCATAGGTCCATGTGGCCTCGCTGGTGTTGTTGGGATAGGGAATGATGACCTCATCAGCCTGATAAACCGTTGTGTCAGGATACCCACTTAGATCAGGGTTCTCGTGGAAGATAAAGCCTCGTAAGTTGGGATCAACATCCAGTTCATTCTCTTTTAAATAGGTTCGGCCCAACTGAGGATCAAAGGCTGTCCGAGTTTGCCAGCCTTCGTTCTCACGATAGAAATAGATTTCCGGGACATAAAGTTGGTCCAAATCAATGATGCTGGATTGGGACAACTCAAGTCGAACCCCGTCGGACCCACCCGTGCTGATCAGGGCACCCTGATATTGAGGGGCCATCTGCAAACTGATGAGACGAGCCGACCGTACTGGCGCAATCATCTCTAACTCGGTCCCCCAATAAATCGCTGTAAACCGGGTGATCCACCATTCGGTTAATTCTTCATAGACGATATCGGCCTGCCCAATGCCAATTTGGGGACGTGCTTCCGGATCATTGCCAATCCGCACCAAAAATGGTCGAACATTTAAGAGATCGGGATTATCAACAATCAAGCCCGTTAATGGATTTACATTATCTGGTCGACCAAAATCCGATTTGGTATTCCCCCCACTTCCAGGCAAGGATGGCGTGGGTTCAGTGGTGGCACTGACATTCCCACTACCAACCACGGCAGTCGGTGTATTTGTAGGGGGGATATCGGTCGGCAACACTGTCGGGGTCACACCCTGCGTCGCAAATACCGCCACCTCTAAATCAAGGGTGCTGGTTGGAGCAGGTTGCTCCTCACTGGCTGTACGATCCAAAAATGCGCAGGCCAACATAAATGGGACCAGCACAAATAGATATCTCCATTGCATCTTTTTCATTATATTATCTCCTACGCCGGTTTCATCACTGTTCCCGTATAGCTCTTTCGTAATATTGAACCAGCTTCCTTCATTCAAAACGCAAGAGGGAATTATAACATCCCTACAGCACATCAGCAATACAATTTTACCGTCATATTTGATAAGAAATGGTTTGACAATGTTAGGCTTTTCCTTATGATAGGGGCCTTAATGACCTACTTCATAGGTTATTATTTTTTCAAACAATATATCAGTTATATATCAATTTTGGTGTTCAGGAGCACATTGTGGTAGATACCATTATCAGTTCAAAAACAAAAGAAATCGTCATTGGCGCCGGTCATCCTTTTGTGATTATCGGCGAGCGTATCAATCCAACAGGCCGTAAATTATTAGCTGCAGAAATGAAAGAGGGCAACTACGATCGCGTCAAAAGTGATGCCATCGCTCAAGTTGAGGCCGGGGCGCATATGCTCGACGTTAATGCGGGTATTCCACTGGCTGATGAGCCAGCCATTCTGGCCGAGGCCATTCAGCTCGTACAAAGCATTACTGACGTGCCAATTTCAATCGATTCATCTATTGTTGAGGCCCTAGAGCGAGGTCTGGAAGTGACCGAAGGGAAACCCATTCTCAATTCAATCACCGGGGAAGATGAGCGGTTGGAAGTATTGTTACCCTTGGTGAAAAAATATGGCTGTGCCTTCATTGGCATCAGCAACGACGAGACGGGCATTAGCGAAGACCCCGATGTGCGCTTTGCCGTAGCTAAAAAAATTGTTGAGCGGGCCGAAGATCACGGTATTCCTCGGTCAGACGTCATCATCGATCCTCTCGTGATGCCCATTGGCGCGATGGCCAGTGCCGGCCAATCAGCCTTCAAAATCCTCAATCGCTGTCGAGATGAGCTTGGCGTAAACACCACGTGTGGAGCCTCAAATGTCTCCTTTGGTCTGCCCAATCGCCCGGTACTCAACGGGGCCTTCCTGGCGATGGCGATAGCGAACGGCTTGACCAGCGCCATCACTAATCCCATCGAGAAAGACATCAAAGACTCAATTATGGCTGCGGATGTCTTTATGGGTCATGACCAGAACTGTCTGGCCTGGATTCAGGCCAATCGTGCGCCGAGTGAAGAAGGTAGTACAGAAGGTGGTGGTCGCCGCGAACGACGTTCTCGTCGCCCGAAAAAGTAATGGGGTGGATGGGAAAGATTTCTACCGTAGATTTGAGACATCCTCATTGAGGTTAGTAATCTACAATGCAATTTTTACCCTATCTGCTTGAAATCTAAATTACGCTTACTCCCAACAAAGAAATAGACAACGTGGCGGGATGATTGTACAATCATCCCGCCGTTTTTTATTACTTCAGGAGGTTACATGCAATGCATAAAATCAACGAAGAAATCAAAGCTGAAGTTGAGGCCGACCCAACACGTCAAATGTCCGATTTCACCTATGCTGCAGGGCTTGTGCTCGGTTTGTCATATCCTATTTTGGCATTTTCAACCGGGGGCCGAGCTGTATTCCAACTTTTCTTCAAGTCAGATGTCGTCGACTATCTTCCCCCAGCGCTCAGTGCAACCGCTGCCCTGTGTTATCTCACGGCAACCATTGGCTTTTTCTATCGGAAAAAATGGGCCTGGTGGCTCTCAGTTGGTGTATTGGGATTTGAAACCACGATGACTTTCCTCATCGGTACCCTCAGCATCACCAGCCCAGACCTAATCGGACGCACGGTATGGCGCTACTTTGGCATTGATTATGGCTTCTTCCCATTATTCCAACCGCTCATTGGTCTTTTTTGGCTGTTTAATTCGGACATATTGAGGGCATACAAAATTACTTTGCCTTGGATGAACAAGTCATCGCAGGGTGGAGAACAAACTTAATGTACGATGACATCAGCCAAGATTTAGAGAAAGCTTATGATCGTAACGCTCCAGAGCGTGAGGCTAGCGAAATATCGATTTGGAAACAGGACTTACGCCAGCATTTTTTAACGTTGTTGCAAAAGGAAAAGAAAACAAAGCTATTGGAAATCGGGGCTGGGCCGGGACATTTTGGCAAGTTTTTTCAGGATAACGGGCTAGATGTCATTTGTACTGATCTTTCACCAGAGATGGTACGCCTGTGTCGGGCCAAGGGATTGACAGCTTATGTGAGGGATTTTCTAAACTTAGATTTTCCTGAGAGCTCATTCGACGCCCTGTTCGCTTTGAACTGTCTGCTCCATGTGCCCAAACAAACATTGCCTGAGGTTTTAGGCAATTTGCAACGTCTCCTCAAGCCCGGTGGGCTCTTCTTTTATGGGGTGTACGGGGGCATCGATTTTGAAGGTATTCGAGAGCAAGACCCCCAACGGCCCAAGCGCTTCTTCTCATTTCACACTGATACGGGCATTCGGGAGATTGTTGGAGAATATTTCGAGTTAGTTGAGTTTCAGATCGTTCCCTTGGAAAACCGATCCGATCGCATTCATTTTCAAGCGATGATTTGGCGACGCCAAAAAAGATAAAACACAAAGCCCTCAAAGAAACTTTGTGAGCTTTGCGACTGCTTTGTGTACTCTGTGTTATCTTTGCTAACTGAGTTCAAATTAAGGTAAATCCCCCAGATTCAAACGCCCCACCCCAAATTGATTACTTGGTACAACATCACCCAACGGCACAGCCCGACTTTTCAACAACTCTGCTACCTGAGCGGGGGAGAGATCGGGCTGGGCTTGCATGATGAGGGCAGCGGCTCCAGCCACATGCGGGGTTGCGGCTGAGGTACCGTCAAAGATACTGGGCGCGTATGAGGCATTTTTGACCGCCGACGGACCAACCATATCGGGCTTGATGCGGCCATCGTTGGTAGGACCCTGTGAACTATAAGGTTCGAGGGCATCCGTAGACCAATGTACGGCCCCGACAGTCAGAGACGCAAACGCATCGGCGGGCGTGCCTAAGCTCCCCTCGGCCACCAAAAATTCGGGCGGGAGCACCCCATTGTAGATAAACAGATCGAGGGTAGCATCGCCCCGAGCTTGTCCATCTCGATTTTGAATGGAAACCAAATAGGTGCCAGCTATTGGAAACCGATAGGTCAAGACTTCAAAGGGTGACTGTCCTGGCTGACCCGTTTGCAAGTTTTCCACTTTGGCCAGGAGATTACCCGCACTATCATACAAAATCAGATCGTAATCCTGATTAACCGCCCCCCAATCATTCCAGGTGAGGATGATGTTGGTCGCAATCGCCTTCATCGTAAAAGGGATCCCCGTGACACCGGGGGCAAATTCGTGGAGGGTGTCGCCATCGCTGTCGGTGAACACGCCCCGATAATGTTCATCGGCCCGATTACCAGCGGCGCTGACCCACATCACCCCGGCCGCATCAGCCCGATTCACCATTTCAGCCACAATCCCTGTGCCATCCATCGCGGTCACCCCGCTAATGCTGGTCGAATTCGAAATGATGTCCACGCCCTGGCTAATGAGCCAATCAACGGCCTGCCCCATCGTCACCGGACTACCATCAAAGTAGGCCAGAAAAATCTGGGCACCGGGAGCCATCTCGTGCACAATTTCAGCCACGGCTGTTCCGTGCACTTGGGTATCCATATAGACTGGATTGCCAAACGTTTGAACCGTGACATTGGCCGGGAGTTCGCTCCCCAACAGCCCTGCATAACCCGCAAAGCCTAAATCGAGGACACCGACTTTTACGCCCTGCCCCGTAATTCCGGCGGTGTGCCATTCATCCGCCAAAGTGACGGAGACCCCTTCACCAAGGCCCACCTGATTTTGGATCAACAACTGCTGCGGCATTCTGAGGCCAATGATATGGTCTAACTCAGCCAGCCGTTCCAGAAGTAGTTCCGGCTCCTCAGCCTCAATTTGGGCCAAAATCAGGTCAGTGGGGATGACGATGTCCATCAACTCTTGATAGTAACCGACCACGATAATGCCTTCCGCTTCCAACTGCGTCACAATCGCTTCGGCCTGCGTTGGGTCATCCAAAACCAGCGTCATCACCACATCATCATTCTCATTGAGCAGGCCCCGTTGTCGCGCCATATTCAAGGCCACCTCTTCGCCCAAATTAAAGTAGGTCACATAAAAATCTTTGTAGACCGACTCCAGTTCGGGGTTGTTGAGTAGCTCAGCTAAGTCGGGATACTCTTCCGCTACCTCACTGGCAATGTCCGCCAATGACTCAGGCGGCTCCAACTCAACCTGGCCCGCCTCAACGACCGGGGCCTCCTCAGTTGCTGGAGCCAGCTCAGTTGATTCGACAGCAGGTTCGCTGGTTTGCGAAAAAATGTATGCTCCAATTCCGGCTAAAAGCACGATACCGATGATGACGATTCGAATGTATCCTGAATTTGATTTTTGCATATCACACCTGATCTTTGCGGCGCAGTTGCCACATGGCTAATTGGCTCCAAATTAAAATGTGTCCGATCAAAAGCAGCCATCGCGCAACGAGGCCCAACGGACTAGCGTTGTAGTTGTTGTAAAATTCTGTGGTCGCAGCCACATCTTGCAGCAATGTCTGTAGGCCCCGCCCCGTTTCGAGTGTATTTTCTACGCGCACCTGACCCAACGCATTCAAAGCTTCCAAATCAACACTCAAAGCTAAGGCTTCCAAAGCCCAGCGAGTCACGGTCACAAAAGAAAGCAGTTCTGTCATGATGGTTAGTTCGAAGATGGCCCCGGAAAAGAGAATTTGAATGAGAATCACCAGCAAGATCAAATAGGTGACCATATCCTTTGAGGTGGCAATCGTGGAGATAAAGAGGCCGAGCGCTAAGCTAGCTAACCCCGTCAGCAGCAATGTGAAGAAAATTTCCAATGGGGGCCAAATAAGCAGTCCCTGTTGGGGGAAGCTAAATTTGAAGGCCAAAATGATGAGAAAAGCCAAGAGTTGGATGGCGATAAACCCGCCCAACACGGCCATCTTTGATGAAAAATAGGAGGTGATTCGCAAGGTAATCATGCGCTCACGCCGATAAATGGCTGCTTCCTTGATGTACTCATATCCCGCACTAAAAATGCCAATCAGAGCCGTCGCCAAGGCCATAATAAACAGCAGGGTTTGTGTTTCCGCCGCGATGGTATAGCGGCCTGTCTCTTCCAAAATTGACATAATTTCAGCGGCAGTATGACCAACAAAAGCCCGAGCATCACCAATCAATAGGAGAAAGATAGCCACGATTGGCATCACGGCAAACAGCAACCACAGGCTAAATCGATCCGCCTTGATCAAATCCAAATAGCGGCGGCTGAGAATGCGGAACTGTTGGCGAAATCGCTGACGGCGATGCGCCAAGGATTTGTCAGGCTGGGGCAAGTAGGAGACCGTTTCGCCCCCTTTACGGTGTTTTATAAAGGTCTGGTACAACTCCGACTGACGATACTGTTCCCCCCAACTGGCTGCCTCGTCCACTGGCTCTTCCCCTACACTAGCGGGTGGGTTTGACAACACCGTGTAAATGTCGGGGAAGTTGTCTACATCGAAGTAATCCATCGCTTGGTTGGGTGGACCAAAGTAAGCGAGTTCACCTTGGCTCAAGAAAATCACCTGATCACAATGATCGACGATGTGGTTGATGGCGTGGGTAATCAAAATGATGGTCCGCCCCTCATCAGCCAATTGCCGTAGGGTATCCATCATCAATTTTTCAAGGCCCGGATCCAGCCCCGAGGTCGGCTCATCCAGAAAGAAAATCCAAGGATCGCCCAGCAGTTCAGCGGCAATACTGACCCGTTTTCGCTGCCCCCCACTCAAATCTCCCACAATCGTCGTTGCGTGAGTTGTCAACCCCATCTTGTCAAGCACATCATCAATTACCCGCTCGCGCTCGGTGGGGTCTTGCTCAGGTACTCGAAGATGAAGCGAATATTCGAGAGCCTGCCGCACCGACAAATCCAGATGAATGATGTCATCTTGCGGCACATAGCCAATTAGATGGCGGTAGACCATCAGATGTTCATACAGGTTATGACCATTGATCAACACCTGGCCGCCTGTAGCTGGGCTGAGGCCGATGAGCGCCTTGAGCAAGGTGCTTTTGCCACTACCACTGCCACCAACCAAGGCCACAAACTCACGTGGATTGATGTCAAGATCGATGTCACGCAAAATCTGCTTGGACTGCGCGGGATCAGGCAATCCCAACCAGCTGACACCATACACCGTCTTCTCTAAATCGGCCACCTCAACGTTAAAGTTTCGGCCCGCCACAAAGGAAGAAAGCACACCCTCCCCTTGGTAAATCAAGTTGAACGGCCCCACCCCAATCACGTCACCTTGCCGCAATTCGCTCGGCTCAAGCAGTTGGTTACCATTGAGCATCGTATCACCGTGGGTGCTCATATCCTCAAGCAGATATTGATCAGCCTCCACCGTAATTTTGGCGTGATACCATGACACCGCTGGGTGGGAGAGCACAATGTGTGCATCAAAACCACGCCCCACAAAATTCTCCCCAGCGTCTAGTTGGTAAGTCCGGCCCGCCTTGCTTTCATCAACCCGATTATATGAGGTTGCGGCCAAATAGGTTAGCTGAATTGAATTCCCACGGCCATCATTAAAACGAATGATATCTTGATCGGTCAGGGCTTGGGGCTTATCCGCTTTTAGGGATTGACCGTTGACGCGTGTCCCATTTGTGCTGCTCAGATCAACAATCGTATGGCCTTCTGGCGTATATTCGATTTTGGCGTGATGGTTGGAAATAAAGGGCGAGTCGATCTGAATAGTATTGTCTGTGTTCCGGCCGATGGTGATGATTTGTTTTAGAAGGGAGTATTCTTTGTTGGCGGCATCAGAGCGATGCAGCACGAGTCGAGCGACGGGCCCCGTTTGGGTGGTAACCTGCCGCCGCCGCCGTCGTTTAATGGGCAGGTTGCAGTGAGGGCAAATTCGATCTTCTGGTGTTTCCAACGGTTTTTTGCAATAGGGGCAAGTCGCCCCAGATTGATCCGGATCAACGGGCACATTCATCCGCTGTGTTGAGCCTTTTTCCCCAGAAGACATTGGTTTACTTTCTCTCTAAAATGTTAAATATTTTGGTGAATTTTTTAGGTCATATTCCTCACCCAATTATATCAGAGATTTCTCAATCCTGTAATTCTTGCCACAACAAAACATTTGTTCTAAAATATTAATTGTATTTTTGTTTATTATTAGATGAAAGGGGCTATAAAACATGAGCGATGAGCGTAGCATTTATGGAGAAGTGATTGTCAATGGTATGTTGGACGATGTATGGGAAGCTTGGACAACTGCGGAAGGGGCAAAAACTTTTTTTGCCAGCGAATGCAATGTTGAGTTGACCGTTGGTGGGCCTTATGAAATGTTGTTTGACCTTTCAGCAGAGCCAGGGTTGCAGGGGGGCGAAGGAATGATTATTCTGGCCTATCAGCCTAAACAGATGCTCTCTTTCACTTGGAATGCCCCGCCATCATTGCCCAGTGTTCGGGGTCAGATGACTCACGTCATTGTTCGCTTCGCCGCGATTGATGATAGTCAAACCAAGGTTTCGCTTCGCCATGATGGTTGGGGTGATGGTGGTGAGTGGGATCAGGCTTTTGAATACTTCACCAGCGCCTGGCTTGAGGTTGTGTTGCCTCGGCTGCAAAAGCGTTTTGATGAGGGGCCAATTGATTGGGCCAATCCATAGATTTGACCCAATCCATAGATCCTTTGATTTGCTTTTATTTTCGGTCGTGTTAGGCTTCACTCGAATTTATCAAATTAGGAAGAAGGAACCCGAAAGTGCACTTTCGGGTTCTTAGTCAGTAAGGGAGCAATCCAAATGACCGACACGATTAAACGCAAAATTCTTGAGCAAATTGAACAGACCCAACACGCGTTTCTGGGCATTATCAACCAAGCCTACGAAAATAATCTGTATCAAGCCATGGATGATGACGGCTGGACCTTGGCTGAGGTTCTAATTCATATGGTCGAAGCGCGTACGTTCTTTGCCGGGGAGATCAATAGGATTGTGACGGAAGGGGCACGAACGGTAGGACGTACGCTGGATAACGAGCGACGATTGCAAACGATTGAGGATCACGGCCGTGATAGTCAGACTCAAATTCAACAGAATTTGATTGCCAGCTACCAAACCGTTCAGGATGCCATCAACTTAATTCCCGGTGAACAGTGGGATATCGAAGTCACTCACGTGGCAAGTGGGGCACAAAGCCTAGAGAAGTTCGTCCGCACTTACATTGTCGGTCACGACCGCATTCACGTTGAGCAGGCCACCGCTTGGCAAAGTTGATGAGCCTACGCTTGCTCTCCCTCCAACTCACGGATACGGTGACGGGCTTCATTTAAATCGTGCACCCGATTTCGTAGATGACGAGACAGCACTTGAATAATACCACGTGATATATCGTGGTGGTCAGCCATCAACTCATAGAACGGGGCTTGGTCGAGCTTGAGCAACAGGCTCGACTCAACAGCAGTCACGGAGGCTGAGCGAGCCTCGGCGTCCAGCAAGGCCATCTCCCCAAAAACCTGGCCTGGCTCCAAATAATTTAGCAGTACCCCTTCATTATGAACCTTGACCTTGCCCGTCACGACGATATACAAACTATCCCCAACATCGCCCATCTCAAAAATGGTTTCATTTTCGGTGACATTAACTTCCACCAATAGTTCGGCCATACTGGCCAAGATAGAAGAAGGGGTGTTGGTAAAGATATCAACGGTCTTCAAAATCAGCACTTTCTCAATAATTGAGAGCATAGGGGTATCTCCATTCTCACTGTTGGGTGATGACATTGGTGTGGCCAAACGATGCTCGGAATACACGACCGCCTTTTGCAGCAACGGAATTGATGATGCGCGATAAGGGTCCAACTCAGAGACCAAATCAGTTAACTTGTAAAGTCCGACAAGTTCAATCGCACACGCCTTAATCCAATCCGTTAGCGGAGTGTCCGTCGTAGTCAGAATGGTCTGCACACTCGTCACCATTGTGTAACTGGGTTGAGGGAACAGACGCTGTAAATCGGCTCTTTTTTGAGCCAACTCCGCATCTTTTATGAGGGGTAAAAATGTGCGCTTAAGCTCTACATCCTTAACTGCAATATCGATTGTTTCAAGCGCGTAAGCCCGCTTCTCCGCAGATGGTAGTTGATGGTTTAGTTGTGCTTGCTGGATTAGGGCTGGCTCAAATAAAAAGGTCAACAACGTGAATAAATGACCAACGATTTGGTCAATCTGTTCAGCCAAAGCCTCATTAAATATACCCACAATTTGCGGGTCGACTTCAGGCGTATCAGGTTCTATCGATAGGGCTAATATCCAGGTCGCATCAGCCACTTCCGCCCGGATTTGTTGTTTCACTACATCTTGTTGGCTTGTATCACTGGCCTGATAGTTACATCGTCGTAAAGCTGCCAACACTTGAGAGCGAACATGTGGTTGAACATCATTAAGATGGTCAGACAAACTATCAATCGCCACAGCGGTGCCAATCCGCGCCAAAATTTGAGTGGTCGCACTGCGGCTGTCAATTGATTTTTTTTGATCAGCCAGATAGTCGGCCAGGTGTGGAACAACTGCCTCGCCCTGTTGAGTCAAGGCCTGCACCGCAAGCATACGATTGGCCGGATGATCTAATTGAGCCAGTAGGACCGCCCACACGTCCTTGCTAACGACCTGTCCTGACGCCCGAAGCGCGGCTTGTTGCACCTCAAGTTTTGAGTCATTCAGCAATTTGAGCAACGGTTGATAGAAGGTCGTAATCCCCACTTGCCCCAACACCTCTGCCGCAAAAACCCGATCAGCAGCAACGGGGGAATCAATTGCCTGCAACAAACGTTGTCCAGCCAACAACATCCCCTCAAGCCCACCGTGTCGGATCAATCCGCTCATCGCCTGAACCTGAACGGGCGACTCTTGATCATCAAGATAACTTACCAAATCAGAAAAGACGGCTGTCTGCCCCAAGGTCGCCAAAGCATCCACTGCCTTAGCTCGCACATTCACATCTTGATCCGTGAGGATTACGGACCGAATAGGCTCCAAATCATTAACCGTACCCAACTGTATCAGCCGTTCTAGAACCTCTTGTCGTACTTCGGAAACGGGATAACTCAATAAATCAAGCAATTTGGTCTGAACAAGCTCTGGGTCGGCTTGCGTCAGTAAATCCAATGAGTAAATTACAATTTCAGGATGTGAGCTTTCCAGGCCAGCTTGAAGCTCCTTGATAATACGCCGATCCTTTAAATCCAACGCTTGGTCTTGACCAAAGAAGCGTTTATGTAAAGCTTGGGCGACAGCTTTAGGATAATCCTGCCCAAACATAAAGGCCACGGCGAGCCACAGGCCAACAATCAGCAGAAAACCGATCATCAGGATATTCAAGTTATCGGCGAAAAGAAAACCTAACAATAGTAGGACTGCGCCAGCCGCACCATTCGCCCCAGGTCGAATAATGCCCTCGGCCACCGTCAAGATACGCCCCCGTTCATTGATCGGTAAGGGTTGGTACAAGATGTCTTGGGCCCGTTTATCGATCGACATCCCCAGCCCCGACATCGCCAAACGCATAAGTGTGACTACCGCAAACAAAATGATGACCTGAACATCGATGATACTCAGAGCAAGTCCCACTCCCCCTAAAAGAATTAGCAGGATGGGTAAATACCGCAGTACTGACCGAATGCCTTGCTGATTAAGAACCCGGCCTGCAAAAAAGTTACCGAGCACCGCAATGATCCCAACAATCGACCAGAAAATCCCGAAAAAACCAGCCAAGGCATCTTCATCAGGATATTGCAGGCTGCTGTAGGCAAAGAAAATATTATCTAAAAAGTAGAAGGCCAAGTACCATAAGAAGACCAACCCTATAATGAGAAGCACATAGCGTTGCTTTAGTAGGTCAAGCATCGATGCCGCCGCAGGGGCGCTTTGGGTCGTGGTAACCTCTTCGGTATTGAGGAGATGAGAAAATTGCCGTTGCAGATAAAACATGACAACCAACATTCCCCCACCTGTCAAGGCCGCGAGCAGGATCACATTTTCAATGCCCAGCCATAAAATAATCAGGCTGATAACAAATCCAGTCGCAATGGTCCCCCCCCATTCGCTGATCCCGATCGTACCAAAAACACGCTTACCTTGCCGCACATTAAAGACGCGCCCCGCCAATGACCACGTGGACAGTGAGCCAATATTTGCCATCACCTCATAGACCACGGCTAGGGCAAAGACAAGCCACGCCGCCCGATTAAAGAGGAGCCCCAGATAAAATCCGCCGACCACCAACACTTGAAAGCAAAAATTGAGCCACAATAAATTGGAGAATGAAATTCGTTCACCAATTTTAAGATAGGCAAAAGCAATAAGGCTTACCAATACGGCATTGACGAGGTAGAGAATGGGCAGAGTCTGTGCACTAAATTCGGTCAAAAAGAGGGCAAACGCTGCGGAATACAAAAAGTTGAGGGACACATTTTGCAGGAAGGCTTGGATTAGAATCAGAAAGAGCAATCGCCCTTCCCCAGCCTCGATATTCAAGATCCGTGCAACTGCTTGCTTGATATTCATCGATGGTTTTGTTAGAGATTTTTATAGGAAAACACTCTAAATGGAGTATAGCCAATATTCCGCCAAGCCTTTTCAGCCAGCGTGTTCTCTGCTAAGTATGAAAGCTCAACAACGGTTATTCCTTGATTTTTGAACCAACATTCAACTTCAGTGACGAGTTCGGTAGCTATATTCTGTCCCCGATAGGCTGATGATACCCAGCATATCGCGATATTCCCCACACGACCAATCCTGCTTGCTGGAAAGGATGTATCTTCAACTCTTCCGGCTATACAGGCCACGCGCTGATTATCGCGCTCTTCAATTAAAGTAATGGCTTCCTCATCTGTAATATAAGACGCGGCAAGTTTTAGCAGATTTTCATCAACCACATCAGGTAATCCCCTAGCATAAATATCCGATGATTGGGCGCGTGACTTAATGAAAAGAGTAATCTTAATGAAGCAGTCAGCCACATATTCTTTATCTTCTAGTGTTGCTTTTCGCATAACTCTGCTCCAGCTAGGTCAAACTTACACCTTCGCCAACGCCTGATCCAAATCAGCGCACAAATCATCGGCATCTTCCAAACCGACGGACACCCGGAATACACCATCGCCAGCAAAATTGCGATAGCTCTCACGCTGGGCTTCATCCAAGGGAAAGGAGGTTTCCAGCAAATCGCTGGTGCCCAGGTAGAAAAGTAAGCTTCGATGATGGCCCAGGGAAACGGCGTAGTGCCAGATTTTGAGATGTTCGGCTAAAGCGTGGGCGGTATGGGGTCCATCTTCCACCTGAAAAGTCATCATTCCGGAGAAGTTCGCCATCTGTTGGCGGGCCAAGTCGTGTTGGGGATGAGAGGGCAGGCCGGGGTAAATCATGCGCTTGATGGCGGGGTGGTTCTCTAAAAATTGGGCCACATGCAAGGCATTTTCCTCGTGCGCCTTCATTCGAATGGGCAGCGTCGCCACGCCCCGCAAAATCAACCAAGCATTAAACGGACTCAGCACGCCCCCAATCCGCACATTGATGATGCGCCGCAGATCGCCCAACACATCTTTCGGGCCGAGAATCGCCCCACCCAGCGCGTCACCGTGCCCACCGATGTACTTGGTCAGAGAGTGGACCACAAAATCGGCCCCGAGGGCGATGGGTTGGGTGGCAATCGGTGTAGCAAAGGTCGAATCCACGGCGACAGGAACACCCGCTTCACGAGCGATCTCTGCCGCCGCCTTGATGTCGGTCAACCGAGAAATTGGATTGGCTGGGGTTTCAAGATAGACCAACTTGGTCGTGGGGGTGATGGCCTCAGCCAAGGCTTCGAGATCGGTCATATCTACCTTGACGATGTCGATGCCCATCTTGGGTAAAATCTCGTTGGTCAACTCCGAGGCTCCGGCATACGCGACATCGCTCATTACCAAGCGATCACCATTGCCCAGAAAATGCAGGAACAGCGCGCTAATCGCCGCCATTCCACTGGCAAAACAAACACACGCCTCGGCCCCCTCCAAGATCGCCAGCTTCTCTTCCAACTGATCAATTGTTGGATTGGACCAGCGGGTGTAAACGTAGGGATCATCCTCACCCGCCCCTTCCACCGAAAAGGCGATGTCCGCCGTGGTGGTGTAGGTGGTGGACATCACCAGGTTGGGTGATGCTGCTTTCGTGACAGGATCGGGCCGTTCGCCCGCGTGAATGGCCAGGGTTTTCACCCCCAATTTTGAGGATTCCATCGGTAGATTGCTCCTGAGTTGTAGTGGTGTAGGGCGAGTTTACCATTGAGAAGATGGGGGGGCAAACATCATATTTTGTAAATTTGCCTCATCCGGTTTAGCCACATTATCATTGGCTGGGAGTCTATCAAATGAACAATAAATCCGCATCACTGCTTGATGAAACGGGCTGGCACATCCTCGAAATCCTGCAAGAGGATGCCCGAATCTCAACCACCGAACTCGGCCAGCGGGTCGGGCTGTCTCGCTCGGCGGTCACAGAACGGGTCAAGCGACTGGAAGAGGCGGGTATCATCACTGGGTACCGCGCTGAGGTCAATTTACCAGCAGCTGGATTCCCGGTCGTCGCCTTTATTCGCATTCGGGTGCCCGCTGGCAGCACCGAACACGTCAAAGTTGTATTACGCTCCATCTCTGAGGTTTTGGCCTGTCACTGGGTCACTGGTGATGATGATCTCATTGCCAAAGTAGCCGCGACCTCACTACCTCACTTACAAAAAATCACGCTAAACTTAGCCAGACAATATACTGTAACCACCTTGATTGTGATGACCACCCTAATCGAACACAATTCGCTCAGTCGGGATGCGTTGCCGGGGGAGTAAGGTTAAGTCAGTGGTTGAATTTTTCACTTTTTCCCGATACATTTTCCACAAACTGGCTCAATACCTCGCAAATTGATATATTTTTCGGGTAAATTTCGCCATTTTGTCCTTCACTGAGATTGGGCTTCTTGATATAATTGGGCCATACCAACTAACTTCCTCGACGAAACGACAGAGGAGAATGAAAATACGGCCCTCATCCCCACCCTACGTCGTGGGGCCTCCCCCTCTCCCAAAATTGGGGAGAGTGTCTCTGCAAGCATAGGGGGCTAGGGGGTGAGGGTTCTTTCAAAGGAGCGTAGACAATGATGACCGCCGAACAAAATGACGAAATCACCCGTGTAGGGCCGAGCACACCGGCTGGGGAGTTTATGCGCCGCTATTGGCAGCCGGCTGCCTTGGTCGATGAACTGCCAGAGGAACGTCCCATCAAAGCGGTGCGCTTACTGGGTGAGGATTTGGTTCTTTTTCGTAATGAACAGGGCCAATATGGCTTGATCGATCAGCACTGTGCCCATCGCGGGGCCGATTTGAGCTACGGTCGCTTGGAGTGTGGTGGCTTGCGCTGCACCTTTCACGGCTGGCTGTTTGATGCTAATGGCAAATGTCTGGAACAACCGCCGGAACCACTCGGCAGCAAATATTTCCAAAAGATCGAGCAGACATCTTACCCCTGCGAGGAGCGAAACGGCATCATCTTTGCCTATATGGGGCCAGGGCGTCCTCCCGCCTTCCCCGCCTTCGATTGCTTTGCCGCACCGGATGAATATACCTTTGCTTTCAAAGGCTTTGTCGATTGCAACTGGCTCCAAATCCTTGAGGTTGGTATCGATCCCTCACACGCTTCGTTTTTACACCGCTTTTTCGAGGATGAAGATCCAGCCGAGCAGTACGGCAAACAGTTTCGGGATGAAGCGGCCGACTCCGGAATGCCGATCACAAAGTTGCTACGCGAATATTATCGCCCTGAAATCATTGCTGAGACCACCGACTTTGGGATGCGGTTAATTACCCTGCGCCAAGTCAATCCCGAGGATGTTCACGTCCGGGTAACCAATATGATCTTTCCCCACGGCATCACCATTCCGATGAGCAAGGAGATGACCATCACCCAGTGGCATGTGCCCGTCGATGATACGCACAGCTACTGGTATGCGATTTTCACCAGCTTTGGTGATCCCGTTAATAAAGAATTGATGCGCGAGCAACGGCTTGAACTGTACACCCTGCCCGACTATATGCCCCGCATGAACAAATCCAACAACTACGGCTTTGATCCGGCTGAGCAAAAGACCCAAACCTACACGGGGATGGGCGAGGACATCAATGTTCACGACCAATGGGCGGTGGAATCGCAAGGCGCAATCCAGGACCGGACCAAAGAGCATTTAGCCCGCTCCGACATTGGCATCATCACCTATCGCAAGCTGTTGCGGGAGGCCATTGCTCAAGTGCAGGATGGCCTTCCGCCAAAGCTGGTACTCGGTGCGGAAGATGCGGCCAAAATTTGGGGGCCGGAAGCTGTTGATGCTTTTGGCAAGGTTGGGGCCTGGGAAAATTCCTGGCGCGAGTGGGATGCGAAACGCCGCCAGGGTTCGGAGTGGGCGGCCAAATGACCGACTCGCAAGCAACTTTTGTCGAACAAAACAACCTTTGGACCCCAACCCAAATCGAGGCAGCTCACGAGATTGAAGCTCGGCTCAAAGCAGACGACTTAGAGGTCGTCCGACTCTCCTTTGCCGATCAACACGGCATTCTGCGAGGCAAAACGATCTACGCCGAGGCCCTGTCCTCAACGATGCGGAACGGTTGCACGATGACCAGTACCTTGCTGCTCAAAGACACCTCCCACCGCACGGTCTATCCAGTGTGGCGTGAAGGGGCCGGGTTGGATATGCCGGAAATGGAAGGGGCCGGGAATTTTATCATGATTCCCGATCCGGCCACTTTCCGCGTCTTGCCTTGGGCAAAGAAAACAGGCTGGATGTTATGTGATATCTATCTACCAGATGGCCGACCTGTGCCCTTTTCCACCCGTCATCAGGCCCAGAACGCTTTGCAACAGCTGACCGACCGAGGCTGGGATTACATCACGGGGCTGGAAGTGGAGTGTCACCTTTTCAAGCTAGAAGACCCAAATTTACGCTTCGAACAATCGGGCTGGCCCGCTCAACCACCTGAGGTCAGCTTGCTCGGCCACGGCTTTCAATATTTGACCGATAATCGGATGGATGAGTTGGAGCCGGTCCTAGAGATTTTGCGCCGCGAGTTACGCCCGTTAAATTTGCCCCTGCGCTCCATCGAAGTCGAGTTTGGCCCCAGTCAAGTCGAGTTCACTTTTGCTGCCCGACCAGATCTGGAGTCGGCGGATAATATGGTACTCTTCCGCAGCGCGGTCAAGCAGATTTGCCAACGACACGGCTACCACGCCACGTTTATGTGCCGCCCTGGGTTACCCAACATCTTTTCCAGCGGCTGGCATCTCCATCAATCGCTGGTTGATCGCCAAACGGGCGAAAATATCCTGACGCCAGCACAAGAGTCGGATGCCATCTCACCGTTAGGACAACAGTTTGTGGCGGGAATATTAGAACATGCCGCTGCCGCCTGTGTCTTCACTACGCCAACGATCAACGGCTACAAACGGTATCGTCCCTACCAATTGGCTCCGGATCGGGTGCTGTGGAGTCGCGATAATAAGGGAGCGATGATACGGATTTTGGGCGGGATGGGCGACCCCGCCACTCGCATCGAAAATCGGGTGGGGGATCCCACCGCCAACCCCTACCTCTATTTGGCCTCCCAAATCATCTCCGGTCTCGACGGCATTGAGCGCCAACTGGCACCACCGCCGCTGACCGACCAACCCTACGACACCGAAGCCCTCAAGCTCCCCAGCAGCTTGCTTGATGCCTTGACTGCTCTACGGGAGAATGCCCTATTCCGTACCCAGCTCGGCGATCAATTTGTCGATTACATCCTCACCCTCAAGGAGTTTGAACTGTCCCGCTTCTTGGCCGATGTCACCGATTGGGAGCAGCGGGAATATTTTTGGTTGTTTTGATCTATCTGGAAAGTTGATTTCTGAAAAAGCACCTTCGTGAAAAGTAACAAAGGTGCTTTTTCATTTGTCCGCTTGAAAGGGTTGTTGAATAAAAAAGTATAGTGTAAATTTCTCCTCAAATGATTTTGGCCCAATTCTACCTTAAAAGGAAAATATCCAATGAATGAGACACCTAAAGTCGCCCTCATCACCGGGGCGGGTACAGGGATTGGCAAAGCCTCGGCTATTGCTTTAGCCAAAGAAGGCTATGTGGTCGTATTAGCTGGGCGGCGCCTGGAGCCGCTAGAGGCAACGGCCCAAACGATTGGCGATGATACCAAAACGCTGGTTGTGCCGACAGATGTAGTTGATCCAGCCTCAGTGGAGGCTCTATTTACCAAAACCGTTGACACGTTTGGGCGGCTTGATCTATTATTCAACAATGCTGGGGTGGGTGCCCCGGCCATCCCGCTGGAGGATTTGACCTTCGAACAATGGAAGCTGGTGGTCGATGTGAACCTGACCGGTGCGTTTTTATGTACTCAAGCAGCCTTTCGGGTGATGAAGGCCCAAAGCCCACGCGGGGGACGAATCATCAACAATGGCTCCATTTCAGCGCACGTTCCTCGCCCCAACACCGCACCCTACACCGCCACTAAGCACGCAGTGACCGGCCTCACCAAATCGACATCGCTGGATGGTCGGAAATATGAGATCGCCTGCGGTCAAATTGACATCGGGAACGCGACCACGGAGATGGCCTCCCCAATCGCTAAGGGCGCTCGGCAAGCGAATGGGGAGGTTGTCAGTGAGCCACTGATGGATGTCGAGCACGTCGCGCAAGCCATCGTCTATATGGCCAATCTCCCCCTTAACGCCAACGTTCAATTTATGACCGTGATGGCCACAAAGATGCCATTTATTGGGCGGGGTTAAAAGATTGACTCCTGTTTAGGCTTGTGTTAATATCGCGCTGTTCCGTTCAACAAGTCAGTTCCACTGTTCGGAACGACGTTATCAATAACTAAAAGATAATCCCTAAACAGAGGTGTTTTCATGTTTCTTGATCTCAATGAAGAACAAAAAATGATTGTTGACACAGTCCGATCATTTGTCGACAATGAATTGATTCCGTATGAGGATGAAGTCGAGCGCGACAATGACGTGCGACCTGAGTTAGCCCAACAGATTATGGACAAGGCCCTGCAATATGGGCTTTATGCGGCCAATATGCCCGAGGAGTATGGTGGGGCCGATTTGGATGCAGTATCTCTGGCTTTGATGGAGCGGGAGTTGGGGCGGACTAGCTTTGCGCTGCAACACTTCGTCGTCCGCCCGAGCAACATCCTCCGGGCTTGTCAGGGGGAGCAAATCGAGCGCTATTTGATCCCGTCCATTCAAGGCAAACGGCACGACTGTTTAGCGATGTCCGAGCCAAATGCCGGTTCTGATTTGCGCGGAATGGAGTGTCGAGCCGAACGCGATGGTGACAACTACATCATCAATGGCACCAAACACTTCATTAGCCACGCTGATGTTGCCGATTTTGTCATCCTCTTCGCGGCCACCGGCGAGATGGAAACGCCCCGCGGCATTCGCAAAAAAATCACCTCCTTCCTCGTCGATATGGACACCCCCGGCTTCACTGTCCAACGTGGTTACGACGTCGTCTCCCATCGGGGTTACCACAACTGTATCCTCGAATTTGATAATTGTCGGGTCCCCGCTGCCAACATTTTAGGCGAAGAGCATAAAGGCTTCGATGTGGCTGGAACGTGGCTCGGCGCCACCCGTCTGACTGTGGCCGCCTTCTGTGTGGGTCGAGCCCAACGTACCTTAGAGCTTTGCCAGGATTGGGCCACCACTCGGGTCCAATTTGGCAAGCCCATTGGCAAAAATCAGGGCGTTTCTTTCAAATTAGCCGATATGGCCACCCAAATCCGGGCCTCTGAATGGCTCACCTTGGATGCGGCCTGGCGCACAGACAAAGGCACGGCCAAGGACGAAGATTACGCGATGGCCAAGCTGCACGCCAGCGAAATGCTAGCGATGGTCACCGATGAGGCGGTACAAATTTTTGGTGGAATGGGTCTGGCTGAGGAAAATCCAGTAGTTCGTTTCTGGCGAGATGCCCGCGTCGAGCGCATCTGGGATGGCACCAGCGAAATTCAACGACACATCATCTCCCGGGCCTTGCTACGCCCCTACGAGAATCGCTAAAATGACCCCGCTGGCCTCAATCAAACGGTTACTCCGCCCCAAAAGCATCGCCGTAATTGGGGGTCGCTTTGCGGCGGCAGTGATCAAGCAGTGTGATTTAATCGGCTTTGAGGGTGATATCTGGCCCGTCAATCCTAAACGGGCTGAGATGGGGGGCCGACCTTGTTACCCTGACATCGCCTCACTACCAGCGGGTCCAGATGCCTCATTCATTGCTGTGCCCACTGAAGATACTATTGCGTCTATTGAGGCCTTAGCTGAACGGGGTGCAGGGGGTGCGGTTTGTTACGCTTCGGGATTTGCCGAAATAGGTGGTGACGGCATCGCGCTGCAAGCTCGACTGCAAGCTGCGATGGGCGATCTCGCGGTGGTTGGGCCAAACTGCTACGGTGTTTTGAATTACCTGGACGGTGTGACCTTGTGGCCCGATGAGCAGGGCGGCAAGCGACTTGATAAAGGCGTAGCGATCATCGCCCAAAGCGGCAACATCAGCATCAGCCTCTCGATGCAACAACGCTCGGTGCCGTTGGCTTATGTGATTTCAACGGGCAATCAAGCCGGCATCACTATCGCCGAATATATCGAAGCTTTACTAGAAGACGAGCGGGTTACCGCCATCGGCATCCATCTGGAAGGACTCAGCGATGTTGTGGCCTTTTCACAAGCGGCACATAAGGCCCTTAAAAAACGAGTCCCCATCGTTGTCATCAAATCGGGGGCCTCAGATTTGGGGCAGCAACTGACCCTGAGCCATACGAGTTCACTCGCCGGAGCCGATAGCCTGTATGATGCCCTGTTTGAGCGATTTGGCGTCTTACGGGTCAAAACGCTCCCTGAGTTTATGGAAGCGTTGAAGTTTTTGTCTGTGGTTGGGCCGTTACCCAATACACAAATTGCCTCGATTAGCTCCTCTGGTGGGGAGGCTGCTTTGATTGCGGATATGGTTGAGCGGCTTGGATTATCACTACCAGCTTTAACTCCGGCCCAATTAGAGCCGTTGGCTGAGGTGTTGGGCGAGCGTGTGGCTTTGGCCAACCCGCTGGATTATCACACCTACATTTGGGGCGATGAAACCGCCCAATATAACTGTTTTGAGGCCATGATGCGTGGGCCACAAAGTGTCACCCTTAAAATTTTGGACTATCCACGCCCTGACATTTGTGACCCAACCACTTGGGTTAATACTGGCAAGGCGTTTGTTAAAGCGGCCCAAGCGCGACAAATGTCAGCAGCCGTGGTCGCCACCCTCCAAGAAAATTTACCGGACGATGTTAGCGAAGCATTGTTAGAAGAAGGTATTGCCCCAATGCTGGGATTGGAGGAAACTCTGATTGCCATTCGAGGCGCAGCAGCGATTTATGCCAAGCAACAGCAAACAGATACAATTCAGCCATTGGCTTCACCTCAGATGAATAGAGGGGAACCGCACACGTTGGATGAAATAGAGAGCAAATCGTTGCTCAAAACATATGGCTTGCCCGTCCCAACAGCGACAGAATGCACTGCGAACAATGCAGTTGAGGTGGCCCAACAAATTGACTTTCCGGTGGTCATCAAGGTGCTGTCCGAAGACATTGTGCATAAATCGGATGTCGGTGGGGTACAGCTTGGTATCAACTCGCCCGAAGCGGTGGAGCAAGCCACTAAGAAAATGGCCTCATTGAGCGACCGATTTCTTATTGAGCAGATGGCCCCCAAGCCTATCACTGAGCTCATCCTAGGTATCACCCGCGATTCCCAATTTGGGCTAGCCTTAGTAATCGGCGCGGGCGGCATTTTGGTAGAGCTATTTCAGGATAGCAAAACACTGTTGTTTCCTATCAGTCGAACGGAGGTCGAGACGGCGATCGACGGCCTAAAAATTGCGCCGCTACTCAACGGCTATCGGGGACAGCCCCCAGCTGATAAAGCCGCGATTATCGAGGCCGTGCTGAATTTGGCTCGTTTTGCCGAAGATCACGCGGCTGATTTGATTGAAGTAGACATCAACCCACTGTTTGTGTTACCAGATGGCGTATTGGCAGTGGATGCGGTTGTGAGGCGTTTGTAGAGGTTATAGGGTTCTTGGGGTTTGTAGAGTTAGATTTTAGATCGGGCTTTACAAACTTTAGGATTAATAGGTTTCTACTCTAAGAACTCCACAAACTCTACAAACCCTATAAACTCTATGAACTATCTACGGAGAAAACCCAATGAGTGATTCATTAAAAGTAACTCGAAATGGACAAATTTTAGAAGTTACCCTTGATCGGCCCAAAGCCAACGCGATCGACAACCCAACCAGTCAGTTGATGGGCGAGGTCTTTTCGGAATTTCGAGATGATTCCGAACTCCGCGTGGCGATTTTGACAGGGGGCGGTGAGCGATTCTTTTCGGCGGGCTGGGATTTGAACGCGGCGGCTGAGGGGGCCGAGATTGAAGGTGACTACGGCGCGGGTGGCTTTGCGGGCATCACCGAACTGCACGATCTCAACAAACCGATCATTGCCGCCGTCAATGGGATGGCCGTCGGTGGTGGTTTTGAGCTAGCCCTCTCCTGCGACCTGATTGTAGCCGCTGAGCATGCCCAGTTCTTCCTGCCCGAAATCTTCGTCGGCATTCTGGCCGATGCGGCCTCATTTCGCCTACCCAAACGCCTGCCTCATCACATCGCGATGGAGCTGTTGCTGACAGGCCGCCGAATGGATGCCACAGAGGCAGCCCGTTGGGGGCTGGTGAATTCGGTTGTACCCACCGAAAGAATAATGACCAAAGCCCGTGAGTATGCCGAGTTGATTATTCAGGCCGCCCCCCTCTCGATTGCAGCGGTTAAGGAGGTAACCCGTGCCACCAGTGCCCTCACCGTCGAGGAGAGCTACGCCCTGCTCCGTAGCGGTACACTGCCTATCTATGACAAAATGCTCACCTCAGAGGATGCGCAAGAAGGGCCAAGAGCGTTTGCAGAGAAACGTGATCCGGTTTGGCAGGGGCGATAGATCCTGTAAAACTCTGCATCAAAGGGATATAAGTCGTCCCTCAGTCTTCAAGGAAAACACAATTAGTCGCAAAATTTTTAACCCTGCAATATCCCGTTCACAAGACATCAAGATATTTTATTAACTATGATAATATCTATATAATCAGAAATGTAAGACTAATTTTCTTCTGGAATAGCTAATTATGACTGGATTTCTGATTTTTGTGGTTCTGTACTTTTTGGCTGGATTGGCTCTCGCGGCCTTATTTAAGGTGTCACCAATTCGAATGTTTCAAGCTGGGGTATTTACAATGCTTGTTGGGTTGGTATATGTGATGACGATGATTTTACCAGATGAGTATCGTAAACGGATTTTCTTCGACGGCCCGAAAAGTGATGAGGAAGGTTCACCGCTTGTTGGGTTGTTTTATGCCATACCACTATCACTACTAATTTGTGCGGGTGTTGGTTGGATTGTGATTACGCTATTCGAATTAATAGTTCAATAGCAATTATTGTAATAATTGATAGAGTGATTAGACTGTATGTTACAATGGCTAATCGCCGTCGCTCGACTTCATTTTTTGGGCGAAAGTCACCAAAAATAAAACTAAGTTGGGTTAAAACATTCTTAATCATAGTATCAAAATCATAGCACAACTTATCATCAAAAACAATACAACTTGATATCGAAATCAAAACTTCACTCCGGTCGTGCAGCAGGCTCGGTCGTACGACCTTCAGCCGCTCGCCTCAGCGTACCGTGGGCCTCATCTAGATTTTGGGCGACCGAATTTTCGGCAGCCAGTTCTCGAATGCGAAGGCCGGAGACATCGGGGGTGCGTTGGCCCGCCCGCTGAAGGCCGAGGTATCTGGCCCAAACAGACTTTTTCTTACGAACTTGGTGAGGTTGAAATTCATCCATATCACGAGGGGTAAGCTCTTGGTCGACAGTCAGCGCCCCATCGCGAACAGCGGCTTCTAGCAAATCAAGCCCCTTGCGAGTGCGGGCCAGGATGCCGTTGAAGCCCGCATCTTCGCCTGTGGGGGCACCGCCCGGCCACACATCGGAGGCTGCGATATCGGCTGACTCGCCGATGGCATCGGGGCAGATTTTACAACGAAATTGCAATCGCCAAGTCGATTCCTCTTCCCATAATTGCTGATAGGTCAACTCAAAGGCTCGACCGTCTTTGGTCTCTAACCGCGTACGGCCCGGATTGCCGTAGCCTCGGTAGCGAAATAGGGTCAACTCATCTTCGTCCACGCCAAATTGGGTCAGCACATCTTGCGATTTCCCCAACTCCGAGGCCCCACCACAGACGAGGGTCAGCAGATATTTGCAATATTCATCCACCCGAGGATCAAGGCGGGCTAAATTGCGCACAGCCCCTATGTCACAAGGTTTGCCGATGAAGGCGAAGGGCTGTTGTCGATCTAAAATATCAGTGAAATCGATGAGGGGTGCAGCAGGGCCGTACCGTGATCCGGCGGATTGAAGTACCTGCGTTTGATCAAAACTGATTTGTCGCACTGAGCGCATTGGTTTTTCTTTGGAAGCCGCTACGTGTAGGACAAAGTCGACCTGTTTGGTGTCAAGCAGATACATCCCCAGCGCAGTCAACACGCCACCTGTGGCGCCTCGAAATCGTACCTCAGGATCGGTCGCATAACCTCGGGCTATGCGCAGAGTCGGCCCCCAGACCGGATCGATCGTCGCCTCAGGGTCAATCAGACGCTCGGGTAAACCAGCAATCTGGGTACCGGGACAAGTCGCCTCAATCTGCTCGACCACTTTAGCCGTTAGAGGAATGATCTCCATCGGACGCTCGCGCCCTTCTGGGGTCATAACCAATTGAATTTTATCCGACCCAGCCACACTTTGACATAAACCACAGCCAATACACAGACCATTTTGCACAATGTCGGTGACAGATTGTGGTCTTTTGTTAGGCTTCTGTCTTGTCATCTTTGATTCCCCATACTGATTTACGATTTCAGATTTTAGATTTTAGATTGACATAGCCTGTCAGCTTTTTATCGTCAATGCTAAATCACAAATCGTAAATGGTCTTGGTCTACATTCGAAACCGTAAGCGTAGACGACGTTGCCATTGACGGGCTTGACCAATACGCTCGATCGCAAGCAGCATACTCGATAGAATCAGGATGCCGCCAACCCATTGTAGTGGGGTCATCTGTTCCCGCAAAACGAGACCAGCCCAAAAGATGGTGAGCAATACTTCGACGGGATAAAATTGAGCCATTTGACCACTGCCAATGGTACGCACGGCGGCAAATAAACAAATCTGAGCAATGTAAGAGGTGAAAATAACAAGTACGCCAACCCCGAACCAGCTAGACCAAGATGGGGTTTGCCATTGTGCGCCCTCGGCCACCCACAGCCCAACGGATAGCAGGGCAATAGTAGCAAAAATGTACAGCATCACAGTTTGACCATCATACGCCTTGAGGGCCTGGATGACCAACAAGTACGCGACATAGGTGGCACACGTGCCCAAAGCCATTAAGACACCCCAGCCGTCCAATTGTCCCCCAGCCCCAATGAGAAAATAGACGCCAAGCAAGCCTAGGGCAACCCGTACCATACTGCGTTGGGTTAGCCTCTCACCACGAAAGGCCAAAACCCCTAATAGCATCACCGGATAAACCGCAATAATCATCGAAGCGATTGAGGCACTAATTCGAGTCAGCGACATTGAAAATAGATAAAAAGAAAGTCCAAAGATCAAACCAGCAGCGATACAAATCCGCAACCCTTTGAAATCAATGCGTAAAAGTTTTGGCGTTGTCAGCCCAATCGTCAGAAAAAGAAGCACAGTCGCCAACACATAACGTAACATCATCATCGTTGCGGGGGCGAGGCCACTATCTAAGGTAAATTTGGCAGCAATCGGACCAACGCTGAAAAACAGGGTGGTAATTATTGCCATCATCCAGCCGTTGGTAATGATATTCTTTTTTGGCAGAGTTGTTGAGAGTAAACTCATTGGAATTCTCCGTTAATTACAATATTCAAAGAAGATTCTGTATATCTTCGTGATGCGTAATGCGTGACAGTCTTGTTAAACCTTCACGTATCACGCATCACGTCAAAAATCATCACACCCGCAAACGCAAGCGAGGCCGCCAAGTGATGGTACGAGCTTGGCCAATGCGCTCAATCGCGAGCATCATGCTAAACAAGATGAAGCCACTACCAATCCATTGAATGGGTGATAAATACTCTTGCAGGAGCAAAGATGACCATAGCACCGTCAGGAATGGCTCTAGCGGATTGAGCAGAGCCATTTGACTGCTACCAATATTCTGCACCGCCGCAAAAAGGGCTTGTTGGGCAAAATAGGTGCAGACAATAACCAGCAAAGCCAAGCCCAACCACGCTTGCCACGCAGGCCACTCCCAATGCCCACCTTGGGCCGTCCACAGACCGCCCTGAAAAACAGTCGTCGTCAACATCACATACAACAGAATGGTTTGCGGATGGTAATCCTTCAGGTACTGGATAACAATGATGTACATCGAAAAGACCACACACGCCCCCAACACGTACAAAATACCGATTGGGTTAACTTGTCCACCAGGACCAATCAACAAAAATACACCCATCAGACCAAGTGTGAGGCGAATGCCATTACGATAGGTAAATTTTTCGCCACGAAACGCCATCGTAGCCAGCACGAACAAGGGATAAACCGCGAACGTCATCGCAGCGACCGATGAATCCAGCAGAGTTAAGGAGATGGTGAAAGATTGGGCACCTAGACTGAAGGCCACACCCGCCCCCATACAAATCAGGCCACCGCGCCAATCAATTCGTAGTCGCTGCGGGTTTTTAACAGCAATAACAACTACAAACAAAATGGTAGCCAACAAAAATCGCAGAAAAATTTGAGGGGTGGGTCCTAGCCCTGCATTTAGAATAATCTTTGAAAATGTTGGTTGAAAACTGAAAGCCAAAATGGTCACGAACGCCATTGTCCAGCCATATATAACGGGATTTTTTAGATTAAGTTTTTGGGATAAGGTTGTTGAAATCGCACTCATTTTCTGCTCCAAAAAATATTTCTTATAATTGAATTAGGCTTTTCCAAGAAATAAACTGGGCCAAGATTCTTGAACTTACAGCAGCTTGATGTTTAACCAACCTATTTTTAGAAAAGCTTTAAAGCCGTGCTATAACTTGTCTGATAAATCGTCTTTGTTCAAACGATATTGTCTTTGGTTATTTATTTTCTTGGCACGGCCTTATTGATATTTTGCCCGACCTCAACCTTGGACATACAATAAAAAAGCATAGTCCAGCCTAGACGCTCAGGTCTAGCGCTGAGGCCGTGTGCTTTAGGAGATACCCGTTGGCTTGGCGGTCCGTTGGTATCTCCTATTTGTTTTCATAAAAAAGCGGAAGGAGCAGGCAGATAAGATGGTTACGCCTTACGACCCACTCCTTGAGTGCCCACTCCTCGATAAAACAACTTCGTTCTTTTTTGTAGTTTTTATGTTACGAGCTTTTCTACGCTACAGGGCGCAGAGAAGCGGTTATTTTCTGTCCAATCTCCCGAACAAGATTGACGGTTTCATCAACCTGTCCCTCTGGAGGAAAACGGAAGGCTGGCCCTCCCACACTGACGGCTGCAATCAATTTGTTATCGGCGTCCCAAATCGGCACCCCCAAACCAACCATCTTTTCTTCGCTCTCACCTCTGGCCCAGGCATAACCTTGCTGACGAATGTCCATTAATTCTTGCCGCAGTTCGGCCGGATCGGTGATAGTATCCTCAGTAAACTCCTGCAGGGAGCGGGTTAGGTAAGCATCGCGCCGTTTCTTGGAACGATGGGCCAGGAACAGCTTTCCCCCTGACGTAACATGCAAGGGAAATCGGTAGCCGGTCCAATCCTGAATTTGGATATGATATTGGCTGTTCACCTGATCAACGAATAAAATCTGGTCACCATCAGGCACCCCTAAATTGACCGTTTCGCCGGTAGCTTCGGCTAATTCAAGCAAAAACGACCGAGCCGCCGTCTGCAAATGACGTGATGTGGGCGCTTGCGCGGCAAGGGCAATCAAACCAGGCCCAATAGAAAATGCATCACCATCCTCCTCACGCTCGACGATTTCAATCGCTTCCAATGTCGTAATCAAGCGTGACACGGTGCTTTTGGGCAGCCTCACCTGTTGCGCAATTTCCGTCACCCCAATCCCTTCGGAATTGGCGGCGACTGTCTCTAAAATTGTAAAGGCACGTTCAATAGACTGTATCATTATTGTTTCGTATTATGGAACAGTTCTGTATTTTGGAATGAGAATATTTAACACCATTTTTAATGGATTGTCAAGACTTTTTCTACCGAAAATCAAGAAATTTTTGTTAAGGCTTTTCTAAAAATCAAATTCGTCAAAGTCATAATCTTATTGTCATCTATCCTCAGAAAAGGTTTTTTGTTTTCCCAAAAGCTTAAGCAATTCTTCCATCTGCTTGATAGTTAAATTTTTGGGTGTTTCTTCTTGGTTAATTGACAAGTTATTTGCTTGAATTGCCTAAGGCCGCTTGCTTATTTTTACTGCCTTACAGTAAACTGGGTCCTTAACTTTTGGGGTTTAGGAGAATTGAAGATGCAAGCGACAATTAGTGCAAAGGGGCATTCGACGGTGGTGTTGGTGCTAGATATGCGCCGATTTATTGTGCCGGAACAACGCGCTTTTTTTGAGAGCATTCGAGGGTCATCTGACCTAACCCACGTGCTGCGACACAATTGGGCCGATCAGGTTGATCAACAAAATGCCTTCGTCCCCGTAGACCAACCACTGGGGCGAAACGGCACCGAAGCTCGCATGTCTACCGAAGAGGTTGGCTTTGTCACGGGCATTTTTCGTCAGGCAATGCTCGAGCAATACACTACCCCCTGCTACTATGTTCGTAAAGGGCAGATCGCATTCCCCGATCTCCCCATTGACAACCTTCAGTTCAAGAAGCTGTTTTTGAGCGTTTGGCAGCAGTGGGACATTTACATTCGCCCCACGATGACCGGCATGTTTGTCGTTACCCTCAAGCGACATTATCAAAAACCAACCCCATTGCTCCGTATCGCTTCAGATATTGTTGGGCTGCAAGTTTCTTTTGACGTACCAGGGGCTTTGCAGTGGCAACAGAAAATCGAAGAGTTGTATGCCGATGATGCGGAAATGTTACAGGAGAAACGTGAGTCGGTTCAGAAATTTTTGGATTGGTTAGGGGTTAATCAACGCAAAAATGGCGCCTCAGCGTTGGGCTATGCTCCGGTCCAGTGGCAGATTGCGATGGAGGTTTGTCGACAATTTGTAAAAAAATTGCAGCTTGAAATTCAAATCAAAAATCAAGACACCATCAAAATGTATGATCCTGATACAACCATCTCCACCCCACTGCATGATTCATATGTGATTTATCATTTGGATGAATTGTTAGCCCCGCCCAGTTATCTACACCATCATCAGACTGAGGCAGAACCTGAGCCAGAACCAACCGAAACCACCCAGGTCTTGGTCACCCCTCAATATATTGAGAGCTCGCCCCCCATTCGTCGGGGCTTAATTCAACTGATTGAAGGGGCAATACTTCGTCCCTCGCGCAAGAAAAACAAACCCGGCCAGCGTGTCTTCCCCAAACATCGGCTGGCGTATGTGGATGATGTGTTTGAACAGGACACCGCCACCTGGATTGATGAGGTATGTCTTCTCACCGCCCGCACCGCAGTTATCATCCCCTCACGCTACCACAGCCAACACGAGCTATTTATCTCAACCCTACCAACTTCGACCAGTAAAGTGATGTATCAGTGGTATTGGGACTCGATGGAGCGGATGCTGGAGTTTATTATTGAGGTGCGGGTGTTAGCCCAATTGGTCGAGCGGGCTAGTGCGCGGGCTTTGGATCAATTTGTTAAGACCTCACGAGAGACACGGATAGGGATTATTGAGGAGGAAACAAGTTTTGACGTCGAGCGGCTGATGCGGCTGTCGGAACGTGCGGCCAACTTGAGTCGGTTAGTCAGTATTTGTCAGGCGCTAAGCAACCCTCAGGTTTGGAGTCGGGCCGAGTATGCGGCTGAAAAGGCCCGCCATCTCCTAGACCAACTCAGTGTCCCTGTGCTTCTCAACCACGCCGAACGAAATGTCACTCACATGACCAGCCTGTTGAATCACGTCGATGAGTTGTACATTGCGCTTATCTCCAAACGCAGTAATCAACTGACGTTCTGGCTCTCAGCCGGGGTAGCTGGCGTGTCTCTCATTGTCATCCTCTACTCGCTCCCCTCATTCTGGGCCGATATCGACCAGCTTGAAACGGGTATTTTACCTACCATAATTGCAACCCAAGTGTTACCATTCATCACCAATCTTGGCAATACCCTTGCCCCTTTTGTCATCCTAATTTCTCTAACTATTGTGATTACTTCTTTTTGGCGGGCAGTGAAGGCTTGGCAGCGGAGTCGAATGTAGGCTAGGTCGATACCTACTTTGTAAAAGAATTTCGAGTGATTACATAGTTTTACAATCCGCAAAAATTTTTTATACTTTGCTGTAAGTATCTACATCTATAGGCATCAAAAATTCAATACAATTTTACAATTCAACAACGGATTTGGAACAAGGTGAAAAGCAATGGTTAGCTATTCACTCTTTTCCCAATCCGTTGTCATTTTCATCAATAGTAATACTAGCTCAAGTAATCTTGGAGGCTTCCTGTGCATTATTATCAACAAATCAGCGATTTCATTGGGTGCACCCCACTTCTGAAAATTCCCGTTTCTCACAAAAATTGGCTTGTTTTAGGCAAGATGGAGCTGTTTAATCCAGGCGGCAGCATCAAAGATCGCTCGGCGTTGGGGTTGGTAAAGCACGCGGAAAAAGAAGGGTACCTAAAAAAGGGGATGACCATTGTAGAATCGACCTCCGGAAATACCGGCATTGCCCTGGCGATGCTTGCCGCTGAGCGGGGGTATAAATTTATGTCGATTGTTGATGCCCACGCCCCCAAAGAAAAGCTGGCTAAGGTTAAGGCCTTGGGAGGAGACTTGCATTTCTGTGATACAAGCAACTTACCACCAGGGCAAGTTGGGGTAAACACACGACGTGAGATTGCCAAGCAACTCAGTCAGGAACATGAGGATTACATTTGCTTGGATCAGTATGACAACGCTGCAAACCCTGAATTTTATTACCACACCTTGGGCGAGGAATTAGTGCACGATACAAAGGGTGAATTGGATATACTGATGGGAGCGGTCGGTACGGGCAGTGCGCTTTGCGGGGCTGCCAAGCGATTAAAAGAACACAATCCGAATATTCAAGTTTATGGGGTTGAACCTGAAGGCTCAATTAGCTTTGGTAAACCAGGAAAAGTTTACTATCAGTCCGGCCCAGGCTTCCCACCTGGAGCCATCGTCCCAAAAAATCTGGATCATTCCCTAGTTGATAGAGATTTTCAGATACCTGATTACGCCGTCTTTCAAACCATCCGCTATATGGCCCGCTGCCACGGCCTTTTCCTTGGCGACTCTGCCGGTGCAGTCCTCTATCAAACGATGAGGCTGGCCCAGCAGGATGACGCCTTGGCCAATTCCTCCAAAACCATCGTTCTGCTCATTTGCGACAGCGGCCACTCGTATATGTCTCACGCCTACGACGACGCGTGGATGACGGAGATGGGGTTGTTTGAGCCGTCAATTGAGGGAGAGTTGGCAGCGTTTTTTGGCCCAGCCCCTAATGTTGCTTAATCACCACCAACGTCAAATCATCGTAAATTGTCTGCTCACCGATAAAGGCGGTGACATCATCGACGATGGCTTGCTGAATCTCGCTGGCCGATTTGGCCCAATTCTGGCTGGCTATCTCACAAACACGCTCCAAGCCATAAAATTGGCGATCAACATTTTCGGCTTCGGTAAAGCCGTCAGTGTAGAGCACGACACCATCACCACTGTCGAGAGTGATTGAAGTTTCGGCAATGAAATCTGCAATTTCATCATCAAGGCCAACAGGGAACCCTAAGTCAGCTGTGTCCAAAAGTTCAAACGAGCCATCCTTGCGGATAACAATGACTTCTTCGTGCTGCCCACTAATCTTCAATTCCGCTAATGATCCGCTGTTGGCTGGGATGTATTCGAGCAAGGACAGCGACAAATTACGCTGGTTTTCCATCCGCAAACCGTTCTCGTAGATGGTTCGATTGAGTACATCCATAAAACGCACGGGGTCGCTTTCATCGCTATTGAGCAGGGTACGTACTCCCATTTGGGTCATCAGCATCACGACCCCACTCTCCAAACCGTGTCCCGTCACATCCCCAATGCCGATTTTGATACGGCCATTACGCTGCAGGACATCGTAATAATCACCACCCACCTCATCGGCTGGCTCCATAAAGCCTGCGATATCGAGTGGGGCAATTTGGGCTAACTCTTCGGTTTTGGGCAAGAGCATCTGCTGGAGTTGTTTGGCCACATCAAGCTCAGCCTCCAACCGCAAGTTTTCTTCCTTGAGCCGCTCATTGAGGGCCGTAATTTCATCATTCGCCGCAGCTAACTGGGCGGTTCGTTCAATGACCTTTTCTTCCAAGGTGTTGTAAAGCGTTGCGTTCTCAATCGAGATCGCCGCCTGTGAAGACAACAAATTGAGTAAATCAACCCGATCTTGGGTGAAGGCATCGCTGGTTAAATTGTTTTCAAGATACAAAACACTGGTTAATTTACCTTGGTTGATCAACGGCATACATAAAATTGATTTTGGCTTTTGGGCCACAACATAGGTATCTTCGGTAAAAGCCCCGTCATTCAGCGCATCACTCAAAACTACACTACCCTGAGTTCGAATCACATAGTTCACAATACCAGCAGACACCGCCGAACTCTCTGACAGTTCAATCGACTGAATATTCACAGGGGCTTGGTCGATGTGCCCTTCAGCCTCGATAAACCATTGATCACCTTTGGGCAAAATCAAGAAACCGTGTTGGGCACCTGCATTTTCGATGATGATCCCCATCATTCGTTCCAGCAGTTTATTGAGGACAATTTCACCCGACAAGGTCTGCGAGGCTTTCAGGACGCTGGTCAAATCCAATTGACTCGTTATACGTTGAGAAGCACCACTCGCAGTGGTGGTCATTTGAACAGTTGTCCCACCACTACTGACGACAGATTGAGTACCTCTTAATTGCGGATACTTTTCCTCCAAATGACTGACCTTAACCGAGGCCCCCCACTGTTGATAGAGATATCGCGCCTCGTGGAGATAGGTGTGTCCGATCTTTTCCAGCCCACGCCCTAAATAAAATTGGGCGGCTAACTCATAGGCCAAGGCCTGTTCCTGAATATAATCGTTCTCACGCGCCCCTTGAATGGCGCGTTCATAGCTATCAATGGCTGCTTCCACATCACCTAGAGCTCGGGCTTTTTCAGCAGCGATCAAATCGTATTTATGCTGGAAGTTCATCGGCGCGTGCTCAGCCCACGTTTTATACTTCTCCAAACTGGCGTCAACAACAGCCATAGTTGCTTCTTTATCCGCCTCAGATTGATCCGAATACAAGGCTAATCGTAATAACGGGTTATAAAAGGTGAAGACTACACCAGTGATTGCGCCCACAGCGGTCTCAATATAGGGCTCTGCTTTGCTAAATTGCTCCAGAGCAAAGTCATACTCTTGAAAGATATAGGCCAGAATGCCCCGATTGAGGTGAAGCGACCAGATTGCCGGGAAAAATTGCTGCTCATACATCACCGGCTCAATCTGATTGTAATATCCTTCATAGTCTGGCATCCCAATATTTTCAGATTTCCCCATCAAACTGAAAATGGGTTCAGCCCACAACTTTTGGTAAAGCAACGCGAAATCCTGCTTGGCTTGCGCCATCGGGTCCATATAACGCTCAAAGGTTTCGGCCAACTGAGTCAGCTCATTTCCAGCCACATAGGCGTGATAGCAATGTAGCATCGCTGATAAAAACGCATTGGAGAGGTCCCCCGTTTCTAGGGCAATCTGGTAAGCTTTCAACGCGGGGTCTAGTGACTCCCGTAGGTGGCGTTTCCAATGGATGACAAAAATACCCATATAGAAATCGACCCGGCTCTTAAAGAGCGGTACGTTGAGCTTATCGACCAGTTTGAGCGCCATCTGGCCAAATTCATAACCGGAGTCATAATCGCCGACCACACCACACAACATCAAGGCATAGGAGGCGTAGCCAAAGGTGGAGGCGGGGGCGTTCCCATATTTAATGGACAAATCGGTCATCGTAAAGGAGAACATCGGCACAAGACCGGGGGCTACAGAGTAGGTTCCAGCAAAAACCGTTGAAATGATCTGTAGGGCCATCCGCTTTTCAGGGTCCGTCATTTCTGGTAAATTCACAAAATCGGCAATTTCTTTACCCTGCCACAAGGGGAAGGTTTCCATCAACTTGGCCCCAATCTCTTCCTGGGTGGGGTTTTGAGGAATGTCAATGCCCAACATTGCCAGCGCTTCCAAGGTGAGTTCAACCGCATCAAGTAGCTTACCTTGTCCGATATAGTTCAGGGCTTTGATGTCCGCAATAGCAGCTTTCTCAACGGGCTGTTTGGCCTGAGCAAAGACCTCGTCTGCCCAACCCTCCATCGCCTCGATATCGCCGGTCAAAGAAGCTGTCTCAACCCCTTCTGTAAACAGACCCAGGGTCAGATCATAATCGCGGTCCCAGCTATCTTCGCCGATCAGCTCAAGCCCTTTTTGGAAATAAGCGTGGGCGGGTTCATACGCCGCTGAGGCTTTGGCCTTCTGCCCAGCCGTCAAATTATAGCGAGCCAGACGGTCCAAGTCTGCTTGCGTCTCGTCACCCTGTTGCCCTTTATTCAAATGATTAACCAAATCGAAAATATGGCTTGTTTGTTCTGCTTCCGTCAGGTTAGCCAAAAGTAGCTGCCCAATTCGAGCGTGGGTTTGGGCTTTCTCTGCCTCCGGAATGGTCGTGTAGACTGCCTGTTGCATCCGGTCGTGAGCGAATTTATAGTCAATCGTCACATCGGTGAGCAGATTCTCCACGTCCAAGCTGGCGAGTTGGTAATCATCGCTTAGGGGGAGCACAAATCCTTCCTCAATACTGGCCCACAAATCCGAAGCCGCCGTTTGAGGCGATGTTTCTGAGACGATAGCCAAAGTTTCCAGATCAAATCGGTTCCCAATACAGGCTGCCAATTGCAAAAGCGACTGGGTTGGGGCGGGCAATTGGCCAATTTTGTCGGTCATCAACTCGACGACGTTATCGGTCATATTTTGACTTTGAATGGCCTGTAAATCCCATCGCCAACTCCCCGCTTCATAATCAAAGGTAATCAATTTTTGCTGATGCAGCGATTTTAAAAACTCATTGATAAAGAAGGGATTCCCATTTGTTTTAGTGAGGACCAACTCAGCCAGAGGTTGCACTTTACTCGGCGCTTGATTAAGCGTATCGGCGGTCAAATCAGCGATGTGGGCCAATTCGAGCGGGGCTAATGTAATTTGTTCCACCGCCGCCTCAGTTTCTTTGATCGCCGCAATGGTCAACATCAATGGATGCGCTTCCGTCACCTCGTTATCCCGGTAGGCTCCCAACAAATACAAATGCTGGCTATCAGGGGCAGTCATCAACAATTTAATCAAATTGAGTGAGGCGCCATCGGCCCATTGCAAATCATCCAAAAAGATCACCAGTGGATGTTCTGGTTGGGTAAACACCTTGATAAAGTTTTGCAAGGTAAAGTTGAAACGATTCTGGGCTTCAGCCGGAGGCAGTTCAGAAACAGCAGTCTGCTCACCGATAATGAGGCTGAGTTCGGGAATAACATCGGTCATTACTCGACCATTGCTCCCCAGTGCTTGGCTCAGCTTTTCTCGCCAAACCGCCAACTGCTCAGCACTTTCGGTCAACAGTTGCTGGATTAATGACTGAAAGGCTTGCAACATTGAAGCGTAAGGGATGTCACGCTGAAATTGGTCAAACTTTCCAGAAATAAAGTAGCCGTTTTGGGCCGTAATCGGTTTATAGACCTCTTGCACCAAAACCGATTTCCCAATACCCGAATACCCTGCCACCAACATCAATTCGCTCTGCATCTTGGTTCGCTCAAACCCATTGAGGAGGGTCTCAACCTCGGTATCACGACCATACAGCTTTTGCGAGGTTTGAAACTGATCGGAGATGTCACGACTGCCGAGGGTCAATTGCTCTGCCCTGGCTTCACCACGTACCGTTTGCAGGAGTTGTTCCAAATCCGATTTGAGACCGTAGGCGGATTGATAACGTGCTTCGGCATTTTTAGCCATCAGCTTCATAATAATGTTGGAAGCAATTTGGGCGAGCGCCTCCTCTTCAGCATTAGCCTTAGACATCAACGCAACGGGGGGGGCAGGCTGCTTGGCAATCTGAGCGTGAATGAGGGCCATAAAATCTTCATCCTCAAACGGCAGACGACCGGTCAATAATTCATACAAAGTCACCCCGAGTGAATAGAAATCTGTGCGATAATCAATAGCACGATTCATTCGCCCCGTTTGTTCTGGGGAGATGTAAGCCAGCGTCCCCTCCAGAACATTCGGATTACGAAAGGTGGTAATTTCACGAGAAAGTCTGGTAGAGATTCCAAAGTCAATGAGCTTAACCTGATTGGTGTCTTTGTTCCAAACAATATTGGCTGGATTAATATCTTTGTGAATGACGTGTTTCTGGTGCACCTGGCCAACAACATCAACAATATCGACCGCCAACGCCAAGAATTCAGTGAGGGACAGGTTGCCTGCAATCTCTAGCGAACGTAACGACTGCCCGCCGAAATCTTCAAAAACAATAAACCAAGTTTGGTTATCTTGCTCCATCGCATAGGTCGCGATCACATTTTGCAAGGCTTCATCGGGGGTTGTTGAGGGATTAAGTCCGTGAGATACGTCAAATTCCCGCTCAAAACGAGCCAGGGTTGAGGGCGGGGGGTAGGTATCTTTTAAGGTTTTAATGATGACAGGTTGTTCATCGGATTTCCGGCATCCTTGATAAACAATCGAGTTTTTGCCTTCATAAATCAATTGATCAACGTGATAATCAGTTAAAGTAATCATTTTCCCTCCGATGAAAAAGAGTGGTTCGGCGTTGGTGGATAGTGAAATAGAAATAAGTGTTTATGTCTCACTTTTTTTACCAAAACGCGATTTGAGATAGGTTTCCCAAAGGGCAATGTCCGCAATTTTTAGCATGTAGTAGACAAAGGCCACCACCACAAAAAACGCAAGAATATACAGTAAGAATATAGGTTGTTGGAAAACGCGTAAGAGTGTTTGTAAAACTAATAAAGGCTTCGTCACTAAATCCCAGCTAAAGAGATACGGCGGGAAACGCCCCAGATAAATTCCAATGGCACACGCCATATGAACCAATATTTCGATAGGCAGAATAAATCGTTTCAGGTTCAGCTTGGTCAAATAATTATCGAGCATCAATAATGAAATAGTGTAAGATTGGACACAGATGAACCAATACAAGCCGTAAAGCGGGATGATGCTCAAAATGATTACAAGCGATAGAGGTGGCTGCTTGCGAATAGTGGCAATTAGATGAATAACATCAGTCATTGTGTAGGGTGCAGTCGGTAAGAAGGCAAACCACACAAAGGCCACAACCCACCACACAATATTGCGATGCTTCCAAAACCGAAAGAGGAAAAAGCTCAAAACGAGTGGCACGAGAGCACTGGCAAAATTAAGACAAAAGGAAAAACCTGCAGTTGAGGCAATGTACTGACACATAGGGCTCTTCTCCTGAAAAAATCATCTTGATTTTTGATTTCAGATTGATGATTTACGATTAAATTATTTGGCGATGGAACTGACGTTTGACGCCCAGTCAGGGTGTAAGATCGCAACAACAGATTCGTGCACCCTTACACCGCTGTTACTTTGAAACTTTGCTTACTGCTCAATATCTGGCAACAATTTGGGGGATAAATTGAAAATGTGGGCGCAGATCATGAACCAAACGATGCAATGCAACCCAAAGGGGAGATAACCGAAAAAGCCAAGTAAGGGCATCTCACCAATTTTAGGCATCCATTCTATGAAGGGAATATCATAGGCCCAGAACGATGGATTGGCGGGAAAACTACCGCCGTTCCAAAACTCCCACGGCAACCAGGTACAGACTCCCGCCAAACAAGCCAGCATAAAAGCAGTCCAGTCACCATTGAGCATTGGGTTCAAAGGCGTCCAGGCACCTGCCACCAACAAGGCCCCACCGATGATAAAACTTGGGCCTAACCAAACACTCCAGAAAAGGGGAATGGGCCAAATACTGATCGCGACTGTGGTGACGATCCCGATGATAAAGAAGGCGGTGCCATATTTGGCTAAGCTGACTTTTGGGCCTTCTGCGTATCGATTGCGCAAGCCATCAAAGCTGCCCAGTAAACAGTACCACTCAATCACACCAGTGATCACAGTTGTATTGCCCAACTGGTGCCAAACGTGGTAGCCCAAAGGCGAAAAAACACCCTCCACAGGATAGTACCAATTTTTCATGAGGAAGTAATTCATATATTGGAAGATATACCAACCCGGCACTGACAGGAGCGCAATGGCAAAGAGCAGATGGGGACGAGCCCCCAATAACGAATTACCCCCAGTCCGCTTGTAAACAAAGCCGTCATTGGTCAAAATAACACCCCAGGCCATCGGCACAAAAGTGTAATGAACCGCCCGACCTAGCCAAGAGAATTGGCCCCACATCACAATCCAGCCAATCAAAACCAAGGGGACCCCAATCCAAAACCAGAAAGGGTACTTACCGTTTTTGACAGGATAATTTTTTGTATGCTTGGACGTTTTCTTAAAACCAAACCAAGCGGGGAACAGAAAAATAGCCGAAACAATTAATCCGGGGATTAAGATTGCGAGGAATACAAAAAGATTGTAGCCCGGCTTAGGGTTTGGATCCTTGGGAAAGGGCATTGCTAAAAAGTCTGGAGGAAATCCCTCCCCAGCCAGAAAAACTCGACCAATGATGGGGAGGATTGCAATGAGTACCAAGGCAAAAATATAGAATAGTTTTGAGTGGCGTTTAATCATATGATAGATTTGGGTCCTTATGGTGTAATTCATTTATAACGAATTACACCATTTTTGTAAACATCTCACGCTTCACTTGGTGAATTTCGAGCCTGCAATTGATCGGCCAGCGTCACAAAATAATCAATTGCATCCGGATTACGCATGGCTCCCGTGTTGGCAGCCTTTTCAACCGGATGGCCCAACAAAATTTTTCGCACAGGCACTTCCATCTTCTTGCCACTTAACGTGTAAGGCACTTCATTAATCACAAAAATCTCATTGGGTACGTGACGGGGCGAAATATCTACCCGGATTTTGGCTTTGAGCCGCTTTTCTAAATCTTCGGTTAAGACCGCACCCTCACGCAAAACCAGGAAGAGCGGCATGTATGATTCCTTGCCCAACATCTCCAGGTCGATGATTAAGCTATCTACAATTTCATCCAGACTTTCGACAGCCTGATAGATTTCGCTGGTGCCCATGCGAATACCTTGCCGATTGATCGTTGAGTCCGAACGACCGTAGATAATACAACCACCACGCTCATTGAATTTGATCCAATCGCCGTGTCGCCAGATACCTGGGAACATCTCAAAGTAGCTGTCATTGTAACGAATGTTGTCTTTATCATTCCAGAAATAGATAGGCATTGAGGGCATCGGCTCAGTGATAACCAACTCGCCAACCTCATCAATCACCGCCTCACCATCATCATTGAAGGCTAACACTTTAGCCCCCAGAGAAGCCCCCTGAATTTCACCCGCATAAATCGGCTGGGTCCGAATACCGCCCACAAAACCGGTGCATAAATCTGTTCCACCGCTGAAGGACTCCAGCGCCAAATGGCCCACTTCATCATAGATCCATTGGAATCCGGTCACGGCCAGAGGAGAGCCAGTTGAGCCGATGGCCTTGATGCTGCTCAAATCGAAATCGCGTTTGGGATGTACATCCGCTTTCATCGAAGCACTGATAAACGCGGCGCTCGTCCCAAAATATGTCACCTTGGCCGCTTCAGCCAAAGCCCAGGTGGCGCTGATATCTGGGTAGGCAGGACTACCGTTATACATGACAATGGCGCATCGACTCAGGAGACAGCCCATCAAATAATTCCACATCATCCAGCCCGTGCTGGTGTACCAATAGAAGTTATCTTTGGGCTTGATATTCATATTAAAATGAGCGACTTTGAGATGTTCAAGGATAACCCCACCTTGGGAATGAACAATCGGTTTGGGGAGACCGGTCGTGCCAGAGGAGTAAAGGACCCACAGGGGGTGATCAAATGGGACTTGTTCGTAGGCCAGGGGGACTGCCTCAGCCGCAGCGATCACTTCATCCCACAAAACAGTATCAACTAAATCATCCGTCACCCCATCAGTGACAAGCGTGACTAAAACCGTTCGTTCTAGGCTAGGCAGATTGGCCTGAAGTTCCGCCACCACATCTCGGCGATCAAAGGTTTTACCATTCCACACATAACCATCAACGGCAATCAAAACCGTTGGTTCAATTTGGGTAAAGCGGTCCAACACACTTTGACTACCAAAGTCGGGGGAACAGCTTGACCAAATGGCCCCAACACTAGCTGCCGCCAGACAAGCAATCATTGTTTCAGGAACATTTGGCATATAAGCCACCACTCGGTCCCCACGCTTAACCCCGATCCTCTTTAATACTTGAGCCATTTTGGCCGTTTTTTCGTAAATTTCCTCGTAGCCAACTTCGGTCAGCGAGCCGAGTTCGTCTTTATAAAGGATGGGTGCTCGGTCTTGGGTCAATTTGGCAAAGAAGTTTTCGGTGTAATTTAGCTCAGCCCCGACAAACCATTTGGCCCCAGGCATTTTTCGTTCTTCAAGAACGGTTTCATAAGGTTTTGATGCTTTGACCTCAAAATAGTCCCAAACAGTGGCCCAAAAGTCTTCAATTTCGGTCACAGACCAGGTCCACAACTCGCGATATGTTTGAAAATCTAAATCGCGATTTTCTTTTAGCCAAGTCATATATTGGGTGACATTCGCATCAGCAATCACCTCAGCCGATGGCTCCCACAGTAAGCTACCTTCAGTGATTTGGTCCATAATTCCCTCACATAAATCGATTTAGCAAAGTATAACATGGTTGGGCGAGGCTGAGGAATCGGGTGAAAATTTAGCTGGAAGTTGACATTTTTTCACATTCTATCTAAAATGACCATCTAGATGGCCATCTCAATTAGGAGGTATCCTATGACAAAGCAGTATTCAATCGCCGAAGCACGCAACCACTTCACCATGCTGGTTCGTGATGTTGAACAAGAATCAGCTATACAACTCACTCGCCGAGGCAAGCCTGTGGCGGTCTTGCTCTCAATCAATGAGTACAATCGCCTCTCCACCCCACACATCAACTTCTGGGAAGCTTATACCGCCTTTAAACAACAAGTCGATCTCAAGCAAGCGCAGGTTGCATCCGACATATTTGCAAATGTGCGACCCACATCACCTGGGCGTGAGGTTGGTTGGTGAGCCTATTTTATCTTTTAGATACAAACATCATCTCCGAGCCGCTCCGACCTGAGCCGACCCCGCAAGTAATGAATAAACTACAACGGCACCAAGCAGAAATCGCTATTGCCTCCGTCGTATGGCACGAACTGCTTTTTGGCCTACATCGTTTGCCCACCTCGGCCAAACGTACCGCCGTCGAACAATACATCAATATGGTCATTGCCCCCACCGTCCCGATTTTGCCTTATGATATTCGGGCGGCAGATTGGCACGCGCAGGAACGGGCCAGATTGATGGGGCAAGGGCGTACTCCCCCCTTTGTCGATGGTCAAATCGCGGCAATTGCCAAGACCAATGATCTCATTTTGGTCACGGCAAATGAAAGCGATTTTTCAGACTTTCAAGATCTTAAAATTGAAAATTGGGTAAGGTAGAGTGAATACACTATGAGGTTTCTAATGGTTTGATACTATTTCAGCAGAATGTTATAATGTCTCACCCAGTAAAAAATATTTGTGAACTCTATATGGGGCAGCGACTTAATGATTACATTCTTATTTTGGAACTTAAACAACAAACCATTACAATCTTCAATTGCAAATTTGGTTGCACAGCAAAATATTGACTTGGTAATCCTGGCTGAATGTACGTTTAAAGCAGAGACATTATTGAGTGAGTTACGCCAGAAAAACATTCCAGACTTTTATTACGCTCCCAGTATCGTCCCCACAAAAATCGAAATCTATAGCCGATTTTCAAACACGTTTTTGCAACCCGTCTACGATGATGATAGAGTTACAATGCGACATCTAAAATTGCCTGATGTCCAGCCCATTCTCTTGGTGGCAGCACACCTGCCTAGTAAGTTATATTTGAGTGAGGATAGTCAAAATTCAAACCTGATTGAACTGGCTTACCAGATAAGACGCCAAGAGCACGAAGTGGGGCATACTCGGACTATTTTGATAGGTGATCTAAATGTTAATCCATTTGAAACTGGAGTAGTCGTAGCAAATGGGTTACACGGGGTTATGAGCCGAACCATTGCCCAGAAAGAAGTTCATACCGTACAATCAAAAACCTATCCATTCTTTTATAATCCAATGTGGAATTTGTTTGGGGACAGAACACTTGGGCCACCGGGAACGTATTATTATGGCAAGTCTGCTGAGCCAAAATTATTTTTTTGGAATATGTTTGACCAAGTGTTATTGCGCCCTGAACTTTTACCTTTTTTTGATGACAATGATTTAGAGATTTTAACGACGGATGGCAAGCATTCTCTGTCCAGTAAAGGTTTGCCAAGTAATGATTACTCGGATCACTATCCAATTTTATTTAAGTTGTCTTTTGGTATGCGGATTGAAGGAGGTAAATAATGCTCGATTTATGGCCTAATGACATTACTGAAGAAACAAGTGACATAACGACGCCTGTTTCAATATTAAAAGCGCAAGCTACGCTACTTGGGAAGAAAACTAATAGTAGGCTAGAGGCAACAGTGGAAGTGTATGTTCCAGATGTTGATGATATAACCTTCGAGGCAGTTTTTGGAGAAGTTTTACAGCCTTTTACTTACATATTCTATTTTTTTGCTCCATCATTAGAGAATTATCACTATAAGTTATTTACGATTTCATATGATATTGATTTGTATCCTGTTCATATATTTTTAGACAATGAATTAAAATCTCAGGTTGAACCAGGGCAAACAAGGTATAATGACATCACAGCTCACTCAGAGGAAGATTTTATAAAATTATTAAAAAAAATCTTCAATGCTCAAAAAACCAAACGAATTATTCAATCCATTTTAGCCCAAACCACTGCAATAGCTGAGTAATGAATCAAGATAAAAAACCGCAATATCCCTTTGACTGGGGCGTCTACGTTGATGCTACCTCGGCCGGGCTATCTGTTCTGATCCCTATTCCAATTATTGATTGGCTCTTTGAGCAATTCTTCCGGCGGCGAATGTTGACCGTTATCGCCAAACGACGGGAGCAAACCTTATCGCCAGCGGTGAAGAAAGAGTTTAATCGCGGTGAAGAGCAGAGTTGGTGGCTAACCTGCCTCTTTCTCCCCGTTATTCTGATTTTTTGGCTGCTCAAACGAATCTCGAAAAAAATCCTCTATTTTTTAACCGTCAAGGAAGCGGCAGATCAGTTGAGCTTGTATTGGCATCAGGCTTTTTTAATTGACCAAATGCTTCAACAAGGTCACTTACAAGATGAGCAGTCGGCGCAGATGGCCCGATTGGCCATGTGGAAGGTGATCAACAACACCCCCATTGGCCCGCTACACCACCTGGCGCGTCAAATTGTCAGAAGCCCTAAACGTGTCGCTCGTGCGATTGGTCGCCTCCGCCGCAGAAAAGCGGTGGAAGCTACTGAGGATAAGCCGACCGATTTGGATCAAAATTGGGACACCTATCGGGAGTATTTTGCCGTTGTGGCGGGGTTGTACGCCCAAGCCTATCGGGCCAATGTTGTCCAAGCCGAAGCTGAACGCGTTGAGCAAGAAAAACAATTAGCCCTGCAACAAGCCGAGAACATCATCAACAATGGCTGATCGATTAAATGAATTACGACACCAACTGGCTGAAATTCACATCAAGCTGATTGAGGCTGAAGCAGAGTTAGCTGATCGGCTGGCTGAGATTCACGCCTTTGAGTTTGCTGTCGAGGCCAGATTGGGTCATCTCTACAACGAACTAGAGAGTGTGGCAAAAGAGATCCAGCGCTACAACGACCACATTCAGATGGCCCGCAACAAACAAATTTTTGGCAATGCCTACCTCTCGGTGGCTGATCAATATCGCCGGACCTGGGGGGTTCCCCACACCGATGCCCCAATGCCACCGACAGAGCCCTTACCACCGACAGACGAAGCTGAAATCAAAAAAATCTATCGTCAATTGGCCCGCCGGTTTCACCCAGACTTGGCGACAGATGACAGGGAACGGGTCTATCGTACCCAAAAGATGGCCGCGATTAACGATGCGTATGCTGCCCGCAGTTTAGTTGAGTTAATTGCCTTATCACAAGAGGAAGTGCCCTTTATTCAAACACGTCGAGCGGCACAAAAACAAACAGAAGCTCAGCTAATAGCTGCCTTGGAAAAGGAGCACCAGCGCTGCCAGCGCCGCTTACAAACTATCGATAGAGAGATGCGTGGCATATCGCAACGGGCCAGTGTTGAGCTGAGTTTGGCTGTCAAATCAGCCCAACAAAAGGGGCGAGATTTGATTGAGGAAATGGCCACTGAACTCAACCAAAAATTGGCCCGCAAACGGGTTGAGCGTGATATGCTCAAGTCTCAATTCGATCAGTTAGGCCCTGATCAGGGGTTTATTCACATCGAAAGATAGACCAGCCCGACTCCACACTTGGCTCCAATGCTCTGCGTTGGGGTCCAAGACGTGCCCACGCAGAGCATTGGCCTGAGTGGCGTTAACCAGTTTTACCCCTTCCCACCCTTCCAAGCTTCCATTCTTCCAAATCCAATTCTTTGGACAAAATGAGTTCTTTCATTCTGCAAGTCATCTTCCTAAACACACCTAAATTGACACCGATCCTCCCCTCCTGTATAATCGCGCCATCAATGTTCACGTGTGCATAACACAAAACTACTCCAATGGGGGAGAGTGTGGCTGTTACGATTAAAGATATTGCTAAAGCGGCTGGGGTTTCTCACACCACCGTCTCAAGGGCTCTTAACGGTAATCCCGCAATTAGTGCTAAAACGGCTGACCGTATCCGCGAGTTGGCTCAACAGATGGGATATACCCCGAGTGCCGTCGCCCAAAGCCTCCTCTCTCGTCATACAAAAACGATTGGAATGGTTGTCACCAGCATTGCTGACCCATTTATCGCCCGTGTGGTAGAAGGGGTTGAACAAATTGCGCATCAGGCAGGCTACAGCGTTTTTCTCACCACATCAGGCAATGACCCAGATCGTGAGATAGAGGTGGTGAAGACCTTACACCGTCGTCGTGTCGATGCGATTATCGTGACCTCGTCTCGAATAGGTAGCTTGTATACCTCTCAGCTTGACCAAATTCAAGTACCGATCGTGTTAATTAACAATCAAGGTGAAGGTAAGTATCTACATTCCGTAATGGTTGATGATGAGCAAGGCCCTAAACTTGCCATGGAATATCTCATTGAGCTGGGGCACCGTCGAGTTGGCTATGTCAATACTGCCTCACACAATCGTCCCAAATCCAGTCGCCAAAGATTGACCACCTATCGAACGATGCTTGAGTCAGTCGGTGTTCCCTATGACCCAAAATTGGTGATTGAGTCTTCTCTACGTGGCGATTTCAATCGAGGCCAAGCAAGTTTAGAGCCTTTGTTAGCGGCCAACGCAACCGCTACATTCTGTTACAATGATTTGACCGCTGTTGGGTTGTTATCGGCTTGTTTTCAGCAGGGCATCTCGGTTCCTAGCCAACTCAGCGTTATTGGATTTGATGACATTGACGCGTCTCAATATGTCTCACCGCCCTTAACAACCATCCATCAACCTAGCCTACGTTTAGGCAAGCGGGCGATGGAGATGGCCCTTGATTTGTTGAATGAAAAGACAGTACAAAATCTAGTTTTGCCCTGTGAGTTGGTTGTGCGTGGCTCAACTCAGATGTATCAAGCTTAATAAAGGGAGATCATATGTCTCAACAAAATGAGCTTCGCCTAACCTCTCTTGAGGATGTAAGACCGTTGAAAAAGAATACAGCTTTGGAAGCACTCGGTGCAGAGATTGAGGCGATTGATGATGAGCAAGTCATCATCACAATGCCCATCACCAATGCCGCTCGACAACCGCTCGGTCAACTACACGGTGGCGTGAGTATGGTCTTGGCTGAGTCTGCGGCGAGTTTACACGCCGCTTGGGGCATTAATTTGGCGGAGGTTGCGCCTGTTGGCATCGAGATCAATGGCTCCCATTTACGGGCCGCATCTGAGGGGACGGTTCGGGCCGTGGGCAAATTAGTTCGCCGATCTCGATCTTTGGCCGTTCACCAAATTGATATCTTTCACGTTGAGACTGGCAATCTGCTCTCAACGGCTCGTGTGACAAATTTTTATAAACAAATGAAAAGCAAATAGCTGATTATGCATATTCCCGCGTGTTTTTGTGCGATGGGTTCCATAGCCAGAATCCATCGCTAGCAAACCAGTGGATGCCCGACAAAATCATTCGGGCATGACATTTTGAAACGTAACTTCGAATTCGCATAATCGACTGAATACACCATCTCTAAAACATCGAGGAACAAATTGTGGCAACCATAAACTTAGGGGTTGTAGGGTTAGGGCGAATGGGGCGTATTTTTAGCCGTCACCTCGCTGCACATACAGAAGGGGGACGCCTCGCCGCAGTCTCCAGTCGAAACCCTGATGTAGCGAAACAAGTCGCCCAAAAAGGGCACAATATTACTATTTATCAAGATTATCATGATTTATTGGCCGATCCCGAAATCGACGGCGTGATCATCGCCACCCTGACCCATACGCATCACGATATTGTGATTGCAGCGGCTGAGGCGGGCAAAGCTATTTTTTGTGAAAAACCGATTGCTTTGACTCTGGCAGAGACAGACCGAATGTTGGCTGCAGTAGACAAAGCGGGGGTGATGTTCCAGGTCGGCTTTATGCGTCGTTTCGACCGAGGCTTTGCTGAAGCGAAACGACGGATTGAAGCGGGAGACATTGGCACACCTGTGGCCATTACCAGCGTCAGCCGTGATCCAGGTTGTCCTGATCCCGAGTGGGCTAAACCCGCCAGTAGCGGTGGTATGATTCTCGATTTGGCCATTCACGATTTTGATTTAATTCGCTGGTTGATGGGCGATGAAGTTGAAAGGGTATTTGCTGAAGGCGGGTTACTCACCTGCCCTGATTTGGCAAGCGTTGATGACATTGACAGTGCCTTCATCAACCTCCGTTTTAGCCAAGGCGGGCTGGGCATGGTTGATGCCTGCCGTAATAGCACCTATGGTTATGATATTCGGTGCGAAATCCGCGGAACCGAGGGAACGCTCCAAGCAGGACTCTTACAAGATACCCCGGTTCTGGCGTTGACCCGGCAGGGAGCCACACACGATATTGTGCCTTGGTTTGATGAGCGCTTCACTCCCGCCTACAATGCCCAACTCGATCATTTTATCACCTGCTTACAAAACGATCAGCCCCCCAGTGCCGGAGCACATGATGCTCGTGTCTCTCTGCAAATCAGTTTGGCTGCGGCTCAATCGCAACAGGAGGAGCGTCCCATTAACGTGGGAGATGCAAAAGATTTACTGACCCAGACGTAACTTTCTAAACTTTTCAAGCTGGTCCATAGAATAAAGAATCTTGTTTAGTTTTTCAGGTCCGGGTCAGTAGCAATATTGGTATCAGAATAACACAGACAAGATGCCTGTTCTACAAAATACATACTACATTATAAAAGAGTCATATTATGGAACACTTAATTAGACCGAATAAAGAAGCGCAAGTACAAATTGATGTTACTCCTGAGTCAGCGAAGTGGGATTATCTAAGCTTTAAAATCGTTTCTCTCAAAGCTGGGGAAAATTTCACAGATCAATCAGGGGGTAATGAGGTAGCGATTGTTCCGCTACAAGGGAAAGGGTCCGCACAAGTTGCTGGTCAAGAGTTCAGCCTGACAAGAAGCAATGTATTTGAGGAAATGCCGTATGTGTTGTATGTGCCTCCCAGCCACGAAATTACAGTCAGTGCCGAAACTGATTTTGAGTTCGCTCTTGGTGGGGCACCCGCCGAAGGGAAATATCCCCTTCGCCTCTTCAAGCCAGGTGAGATGAAAAATGAAGTGCGGGGGGGTGGTCCGGCTGCGAAGCGACAGGTGTGTCACATTCTGTCACATCCCCTCCCTGCCGAGCGTCTGATTTTGTTTGAGGTGTATGTCCCCGGCGGTTCCTGGTCTGGCTGGCCCCCCCATTGCCACGATGGGTACGAGGGATCACCCTATTTAGAGGAGACCTACTACTTCCGCACTAATCCCGATTACGGCTTTGCTATGCACCGTAACTATCGGGTTGACAATGATTTTGACGAAGTGCTTCCTGTCACAAATGGCGACCTTGTCTTAGTAACCCAGGGCTTCCACTCAACATCGGCGGCTCCAAACTGCAACCTTTATTTCCTTAACTTTCTGGCTGGTGAGTTGTTGGATGAGAAGCGAGCGACACCCCCCTTTGATGATCCAGCCTTTGGATGGATCAAAGCAGATTGGGATGCAAACCAGGTCGACTTGCCGATGGTGAGTGAGGGATCTGACTAACCTTTATAGGGTTTACGCAAAATGTTGATTGAGCCTATCAAAAGTAATGTTTTCAGGAAAGAAATGTCTGGTTTCCGTAGGCTCAACCGACAGTTTATCCGCATTCTGCATAAGTCCTGCTTTAATCAAAAATTTGACAAATTCTTAAAAGAAATAAACACATTTGACGAATAAATCATAGCATGGTATATTCGACCCAGATATGTGCACACGTGTGCAATGAATTGTAAGCAAACTTGACCCAGTTCAAGCTTTGCTCTCCAACGGAGGAGTTTGTGACCGCGATCAATGTTGATTTTCTAAAGACCGCCGCAACATCACAGCTTAGATTAAAATGGGTTTCCTCACCCACATCTAAGAAAAGTCTGACATCTACCCCAAACCTTGCTACATTTTGTGACGGGGTAAACCCAATCGCTGATCTTATTCTCCCATATCCTGTACCATCATTGTTTTGTAGCCTCACACCCATTATTTTTTGATGAGGTGATGTAAGTATTTCATTATCACAGAGGGAGGTATTTGATCTGAAGATTAACCATCCATTTAGTAGTTCAGCCCAAAAGTCTATTCAAACAAATTTATTTAATTCATGGAGGAGTATATCGTGAAGAAGTTTTTCAGTATTCTCTTAATTTTGGTAGTTGCAATCGGTCTTGTACCGGGAGCAGTCCACGGGCAAGATTTAGCCTGTGATCAAGATGTTGTTGTTCAAGCAGATGACTGGCTGTCAAAAGTTGCTGACAAAGTTTATGGTGATGCTTTAGCTTTCCCTGCTATCGTTGAAGCAACAAACGCTGCTTCAACTGGTGATGACAGCTACGCCGCGATTGATAACCCAGACGTTATCGAAGTGGGTCAAAAATTATGCGTGCCCAGTGCAGATGCAGCCTCTGCCTTCCTTAGTGATAGTGGCAGCAGCAGTGCCCCAGCTCAAGTTGCCCAAAGCGGCTTGGTCTTTGGGTTAGCCACACACGAAGCACCTGGCGACTCTTCTTTCTGGGGCGTTGTTGAGCGTGGTTCATTGGATGCAGCTGCA